>JBMNIR010000009.1:0-292842 GCA_050951125.1 Fermentimonas sp.
TGAAATACTTGGCGAAGAAATATAACATCGAGGTCGTTGAAAAAGAGTTTACCGACGAGGAGAGGCAGGCTCAGAGCGACCGCGAGAGCATGTTTATTCTGAATGAGTACGCACGCGACTACTTCGTGAAAACGCTTCACGAGCATCCCGAGGGAAGAGCGGTAGGCCTCTCCTACTTCCGGGAAAGAGGTTTGCGAGACGATATCATCAAGAAGTTTCAGCTGGGCTATAGCCTGGAGCAACGCGACGCCTTTTCGGTAGAGGCCCAGAAAGCGGGGTACCGGCGTGACTACTTGTTAAAGACGGGACTCTCTACCGGCGGTGAAGAGGGTCGCCCGCTTATCGACCGTTTCCGTGGACGGGTGCTCTTCCCTGTGCATACCCTATCGGGGAAGGTAGTGGCATTTGGGGGACGAATCCTCAAAAAGGTGGAGAACACGGGTAAGTACGTCAACTCACCTGAAAGCGATATCTATTCTAAGAGCAGCGAGCTTTATGGTATTTACTTTGCCAAGAGTGCGATCGTGAAACAGGACAAATGCTTCCTGGTGGAGGGGTACACCGATGTCCTCTCGATGCACCAGGTAGGGATAGAGAACGTGGTGGCCTCGTCAGGCACCGCGCTCACACGGGGACAAATTCGGATGATTCACCGCTTCTCGGAGAACATCACCGTTTTGTATGATGGTGACGCGGCCGGTATTAACGCCGCGCTCAGGGGGGTTGACCTGCTACTGGAAGATGGGATGAATGTGAAGGTTGTACTGTTGCCCGAAGGAGAAGACCCCGACTCTTTTGCTAAGAAGCAAAATGCGGAGAGTTTTCACCGGTATATCGGGGAGAATGAATCGGACTTTATACGGTTTAAAACCGAACTGCTGCTCGAGCAGGTGGGTGACGACCCGATTAAGCGGGCGGGGTTAATCTCGAACGTGGTGGAGAGCATTGCCTTAATACCCAATCGGATAAAGCGGTCTGTTTATATTCAGGAGAGCGGTCTATTGTTGAACATGGATGAGCGGGTGTTGATAGCTGAGGTTAACCGTGTCCGCAAAAGGAATTACGAGCGGAAACGTGAAGAGAGGAGTAGGGAGGAGGCACGAAAAGAGCAGGACGCAGCACGGCGAAGGCAAGAGACAGAACGAGCGGAATCGGCTCCGGGGAGCCAAGACGAGGTGCGTGGCAGGACGGGGGTAGACCCCGTTGGAACTGTCGCCACGTCATGGCGGATGGTGGCCTCTTCAAAAAGCCCTTACGACCGATTTGAACGGGCCATCTTGCGCTACGTGGTGCGTTACGGGAATGTTCCGATCTACCGCAAGTTCGAGGAGCGAAAGTGGGGGGAGGGGAATAAGGTATTCCACGAGAACGTGCTGGTAGAGGTGGGACCGGGTGTGACCGAGTTCGTGTTGTTCGACCTGGAAAGGGACCGGATAGGGTTCACTAGTCCCCTGTATCGCCAAATGTTCGAGGAGGCGTGCGACCATATGAATGACGCGGCCTTCAACGCGGGACACTATTTCCTTTACCACCCCGATCCCGAGGTTAGTAAACTGGCTTCTGAGCTGATGAGCGATCGCTATGAACTGAGCAAAATTCACGCGAAAATATTGGGTGAAGAGGAGGGCGATAAAGATTCGAGACTCCTTGAGGAGAACCAGCTGAGTTATCTCGTGCCAAGGGCTACTACCGAGCTAAAAAATGCATACATCCTTCAGAAGATCAAGGGGGTGCGAGAGGAGATGAAGCGGGGTAACCCGGAGCGTCACCTTGAGTTGATGGGACAACTGAAACAGCTTCAAGAGGTGAGGAAGGTCCTAGCTAAAGAGTTGGGGGAACGGATCGTACTGCGGTTTTGAAAAAAAACAGTTACATGCGAAAGCCCAATAACATAAATAGAATAGAAGATGTATTTAGAAACCAACGAGGTGGTAAAACAGTACGCTAACCACCTGGCGCTCGATAAGGTGAGTATCCGGGTGCCCAAAGGCTCCATCTACGGGCTACTGGGTCCTAACGGAGCGGGCAAGACCACCCTGATCCGCATCATCACCCGCATCACGGCGCCCGATAGTGGCGAAGTGTACATCAATGGCCTACCTTCCAAGGCAGAGGATGTTTACCGTATCGGTTACCTCCCGGAGGAACGTGGGCTCTACAGGAAGATGAAGGTGGGGGAGCAGGCGATGTACCTCGCGCAACTCAGGGGGCTCACAAAAAAGGAGGCCCACCGTGCGTTAATGATTTGGTTTAAACGGTTCGATATCATGGATTGGTACGAACGGAAGGTGGAAGAGCTGTCGAAGGGGATGCAGCAGAAAGTGCAGTTTATCTCCACGGTGATTCACGATCCCGATCTGCTGATATTCGACGAGCCGTTCAGCGGCTTTGACCCCGTGAATGCTGCCATCGTGAAAAATGAAATGCTGCGTCTCAAGGAGGAGGGGAAAACCATTATCCTCTCCACCCACGATATGGAATCGGTGGAAGAGCTGTGCGACAATATCGCGTTGATCCATAAATCACAGGTGGTGCTGCAAGGGAGCGTGTTCGATATACGGAAGGAGCATCGCTCTCATACCTTCCGGTTCCGGTTGTTTGGGCATCGGTTCGATCTGGTACACCCCACGTTTCAAGTGATTTCGATGGAGCCTTACCACGAGTTTCTGGATGTCCGCATCCGGAAGATGGAAGAGACGAGTAACGCCGAACTGGCCAAGTTGATTTTTGATCACTTCGAGGTGGTAAGTTACGAGGAGGAGTTGCCCACCATGAACGACGTCTTTATTCAAACCGTAACAAATTAAGCTAAATATGAGCGTATTAGGGTTAGTTGTCCAGAGAGAATATATCACGAGGGTACGAAAGAAATCGTTTATTATCCTCACCCTGTTGATGCCCCTCTTAATGGTGGCGTTGGCGTTTGTCCCCTTTTGGCTCTCCACGTTGAACGAAGGTAGCGTGAAGCGGGTGGCGGTCATCGACCATACCGGTATTTACGCCCCGCTGCTGGAGTCGACTGATCAATACACCTTTGAGGTGGTGGGAGAACAGGAGGAGCAGGAGGCAGAGCAGCGGCTCGGCGGGGAGCTGTTCGCGATCCTGCAGATCACGGGCGATCTAAATAAGGAGCCCCGGTCGGCCTCGCTAACCTCCGAGAAGCAGGCTCCGCAAGATTTGCAGTCGCTGATAACCCGTACCTTGAACGAGAAGGTAACCAGCCAGCGATTGGACGAGCTCTCCTCGTCCAGCAACGTGGATGGAGAAACCATCGCGCAGGTGCGTACCATCGTGGAGGAGAAAGGTCCGGTATCCCTTCGCACGTTGCGGATGGGGGGTGATGGCAGTGTATCGGAATCGTCTACCGAGATGGCGACCATCGTCGGGATGGTGTTTACCATCCTTATCTACATGTTTATACTGTTGTATGGCAACATGGTCATGCAGGCGGTGCTGGAGGAGAAAAAGAGCCGCGTGGTGGAGGTGATGGTCTCCTCCGTGAAGCCGGTGAACTTGTTGATCGGTAAGATCGTGGGTATCGGACTGGTAGGTGTTACCCAGCTGGTCGTCTGGGCTATACTGGGCGGATTGTTGTTTAGCGGGGTGTCGCTGTTCCTCGCCTCTCCCGAACAGGTTACCGCCCTATCGGCCGATGTCGGTAGCTCCTATACGGAGGAGGTTATGAGCGCGGTGATGGGGGTTAACTGGTTGGAGATCGGCGTCTATTTCCTCATCTTCTTTATCGGTGGTTACGTGCTGTACGCGGCTATTTTCGCGATGTTCGCCTCGGCAGTAGATAGCGAGGAGGATACCACGCAGTTCATGATGCCGGTAACGCTTATCATCATGTTCGCCTTCTTTGCCGGCTTTTACAGCGTGAGTAACCCTGACGGACCGTTGGCGTTCTGGGGCTCTCTCTTCCCGTTTACCGCCCCCATCGTGATGATGGTGCGCATACCGTTTGGTATTCCCTGGTGGGAGAAATTGTTGTCGATCGTGTTGTTGTACGGCACGTTCATCTTCACCGCTATTCTCGCGGCTAAGATCTATCGGGTGGGCATCTTGATGTACGGGAAAAAACCCACCTTCAAAGAGATGATGAAGTGGGCGAAGCAGGTATGAAGATAGGCAACATCGAGTTTTCAGATTACCCGGTCTTTCTCGCTCCTATGGAGGATGTGACCGATATAGGGTTTCGGCTGCTCTGCAAGAGGTTTGGTGCCGACGTGGTCTATACCGAGTTCGTATCAAGTGATGCGCTTATCCGAGACGTCAAGCGAACGAAAGAGAAGATTACCTTTAGCGAAGAGGAGCGGCCCATCGGCATACAGATTTACGGGAGCGACCCGGGTGCCATGGTTGAGTCGGCGAAGATGTGCGAAGAGGTGAATCCCGACCTGATCGATATCAATTTCGGCTGCTCGGTGCGTAAAATTGCCGGCAAGGGTGCCGGATCGGGTATGATGCGTACCCCGGAGAGAATGCTCGAGATTACCGAGAAGGTAGTGAGCGCGGTAAAGACACCGGTAACGGTAAAGACCAGGCTTGGGTGGGACGATGATTCAAAAATCATTGTACCGCTGGCGGAGCAGCTGCAGGATCGTGGTATTGCCGCGTTGACCATCCATGGCCGTACCCGCTCGCAGATGTACAAGGGGGAGGCTGATTGGAGCTTGATTCGTGAGGTGAAGAATAACCCCCGTATCTTTATCCCGATCATTGGAAATGGAGATGTCAATAGCGTAGAGCTGTGCAAGCAGCGGTTTGATGAGACGGGTGTCGATGCGGTGATGATCGGACGGGGCAGTATAGGGAGACCCTGGTTCTTCCGGGAGTTAAAGCATTATCTGCGGACGGGAGAACAGCTACCCAAGGAGCCATTTCAGTGGTACCTGGATATACTCAAGGAGCAGGTGATGGGGAGCGTGGACCGACTGGGCGAGTACCGGGGTATATTGCACAGTCGCCGCCACTTGGCCGCCACGCCGTTGCTCAAAGGAATACCCGATTTCCGGGCTACACGCATCGCGATGCTCCGCGCGGAGACGCTCGACGAGCTGTTCACCATCCTGGATGATATCCCCGAGAGGTTTCAATTGGAGTAGCGGAGTTGGCTTCTCCCACCAGGATATTTAAATTGTAACGAACTTTTTCAAATTACAACCATATGCTCAACCTGAGACGAACGACCTTTTTTTATCCGCTGGCAGGTGTTGCTGCCCTAGCCTCGTGTGGGGGCGAGAAAAAAGCGGGACAAAACAGCCCGTTGAACATCGTCTATATCATGACCGACGATCATACGCGGCAAATGATGAGCTGTTACGATAACCGTCACGTGGAGACGCCGAACCTGGACCGGATAGCGGCCGATGGGGTGCTCTTTCGCAACGCGTACGTGGCGAACTCCATCTCCGGGCCCAGCCGTGCCTGCCTTACTAACAGGAAAGCACAGCCACGCGAACGGGAAGCTGGATAACCATACCGTGTTCGACGGAAGCCAGCAAACGGTGCAGCAGCTGCTCAAGGAGAACGGGTACCAGACGGCCATGATCGGCAAGTGGCACCTGGATAGCGAGCCGACCCACTTCGACCATTGGGAGATACTCCCGGGACAGGGGTACTACTACAACCCCGAGTTTATCACATCCCAAGGACGGACGCGCTACAACGGGTACGTCACCAATATCATTACTGATATGGGGCTGGAGTGGCTCGACAAGCAGCGAGACAGAGAGAAGCCGTTCGTGCTATTCCTACACCACAAGGTAGCACACCGGATATGGATGTCAGACACTACCCATTTGGCGCTTTTCGAGAACAAGGAGTTTGAGCTTCCTGAAAACTTCTATGACGACTACGCGGGTCGCGTTGCAGCTTCCAAGCATGAGATGGGTATTTATAAGGATATGGATTTGACCTATGACCTCAAGATGTTGCATCCCACGCTTGAGACACGGCTCGGAAAAGCCTACGAGCATGGGGAGTACGCGCGGTTGGATTCAGCGCAAAAAGCCGCATGGGATGCCCACTATCAGCCCATTATCGATCAGTTTGTCGAGGCTGACTTTCAGGGGAAGGAATTGGCCGAGTGGAAGTACCAACGTTACATGAGGGATTACGCCAAGACCGTTCAGTCGCTTGATGAGAACGTGGGGCGCTTGCTGGATTACCTGGAAGAGAGCGGGTTGCTGGAGAACACCGTTATTTTCTACACCTCTGACCAGGGATTCTACATGGGCGAGCATGGATGGTTCGATAAGCGGTTCATGTACGAGGAGTCGTTCAGCACGCCCCTCGTGATGCACCTCCCGGAACGTTTTAAAAAGCGGGGTGAGATTGACCAGCTGGTGCAGAACATCGATTTCGCCCCCACCATGCTGGATATAGCCGGTGTTGAAATCCCGTCAGATATGCAAGGGGTTTCGCTCCTCCCGTTGCTGAAGAGAGATCGAGCTCCGTGCGACTGGCGGAAATCGCTCTACTACCACTATCACGAGTTCCCCGGGGAACATGCGGTGCGTCGTCATTACGGGGTGAAAACGGAGCGGTACAAGCTCATCCGTTTCTACGGGGAGGATATCGATGAGTGGGAGTTGTTCGATCTGGAGAGCGACCCGCTGGAGATGCATAACCTGTATGGAGAGCCGGGCAACGAAACCCTTGTAAAGGAGTTGAAGGCCGAACTAAAGCGGTTGCAAATCTTGTACGAGGACCCGATTCTGGAGAAATACCCGTTATAATTTTAATCGTATGAAAAAAATAATCTTTTCCCTTATTCTTTTAGCGGCGAGCGTCACTACCTCTTCTACGCAAACCACGGGAATTATTGCCGACGTGCTGCGTAAAAGTGTGGAGCAAAAGGTCGCCTCGATGCAGGAACTGGTTCAGTTTGACGATATGAAAGCCGAACAGCTATTCAAGGTGGAGTGTGCTTACCTGTTCGAGGTGCGGAAGGTAGAGGGCTGCATGTTTTGCAACAAGAAGAAGCGCATTGAAAGGCTGCAGGAGAACCGCGATAAAAACCTGCAAATTATTCTCGATCGTGATCAGTATATTAAATACAGGGTGATTGAGGACGACCTCGTGCAGAAGAGCCCGTTATGGGCCAAGTAAACGGTCGGCTTCAGGAGTTTACCCCGCGAACCATCCCGTATCGGTTTACGCATCGACTTGATTAATTGCCAAGTATACGAGCGGTGGATGCTATCAATCCAATAGTTCCCGGAGTTTCTGGAAGTCGTCGGGCGTAAGTTTGACGTTATCGATAATCACCGGTCGTGCCACCTCCCGTGGGGTAAGGACGTCTTTCGCAAGTCGGGAGCTTCGCGTGCTAAGAGTGGATGGAGGGACCGGTTTATAGTTTTCATCTCCCGTTATTAGGTAGAGGGCTTGGCCCAGCAGCACGTCTCTGGTATCGCCCAGGGGTGTCCAGTAATCGATGTAACCGAATCCCTCTTTCAACGCGTGGTTGGGAACCAAGTGTCCCGTGTTGCTGAAGTTCTTACTGTCCTTATCCGCGAACATAGCCACGATAGGTTGCATGCCCCAATTTTTCAACGTGTTTTTTTCGGTCAGAGACAACTCCTTCACATCGTATAGGTTGATGGCCTGGCCATTTTGATTGTCGTAAGCGTGAATCGTCCACGATGCCGTGTATTTGCCCCCGGTGTTGCTGCCTATATGTACCGCCTCCATGTAGGGCCTCAGGCAGAAGAGGATAAGCTCGGAAGCCGAATAGGAGTTGCCCGTTGCTATAATGTACACCTTGTTTAAGTTGAGGTTTGCCCCCAAGGGATTTTCATTATTTTCGGAGTTGTACGTACCCAGGTAATATTTTCGATCCCACTTTTCCTTATCACTGGCACTGGCCTCTTCGTACCACTTGTCGAACGCCCGGTTCAGATAGTCGTTGTAGTCCATCACAATAAAGGGCGACTTATTCTCCACGACACTCCTCGGGGCGATAAGGGAAGCCAGGTAGACGGCCGATGAAACGGATCCGCCCGTGTTGTAGCGAAGGTCCAGCACCAGATCGGTGACCCCCTCCTGCTTGAAGCGGCTAAACGCTTCGTAGAGATGGTGGTTGAAGTTGCTGTAGAAATTGGTGTAAAAAAGGTAACCAACTGTTTTATCCCCGATCGTGTACAGGGTATCGAGAAGAACCGGGTCCTTGCTGCTGTTGTTGGGGGTGATGGTCACCTCTTTATCTTGCACGAGTTGATCTTCCGAAAACCGGTAAGTCGTGAATGTAACCGCATCGTTCCCGTAAAGCAGGTTCACGTCTTCGCTGTTCACGTAGGTGTTCCCGTTGCGCTCTTCGGTGGTGATGTGGTTGCCGTTGAGCTTCCCGATCAAATCGAGTCGTTCCAACCCGGCATTGGCCGCCGGGCTATCGGCGTAGACGTACTTAATGTACGCGTAGACCTTATTGTTCAAAATGATGAACCCTAGGTCATAACCAAATGATAGGGATTCACCTGAAAATCCAGCCAAAAGGGCTTGGATATCATCGGTAATCCACGACCACCCGTTTTTGGTGTCGGTGGAGTGCAACAGTCGGTAGAAGTAATTCGCGGGGTTGGCATCGGTGAGCTTGGGCTTCCTGTTGAGCATATTGTCTGCCCAGTAGTAGTAGGTCGACATCCCGTCGTATACGAACTGTGACACGCGGTTCACCTTCTTGCAGATGGTCGCATCACTTGCCACGGTCGCATCGGGTGCGTAAAGATAGGTTTTTTTATCGAAAGCGTACCCTGCCGTAGAGGGGGTAACCGTATCGTCGATAGTAGCGAGGAACGTTTTCTCTGCCCCGCTACTAAACTTCACGATAAACGACTTGCTCACGGGGTCGTAGGTAGCCGAAACAACCTCTCCCAGTTGCTCGTCTGAGCCATTATTATTTGGCTCACAGGAGGTTATCGTTACCACTGTGGCAACGATAAGCAAGAGGAGCAGGTATAGCTTTTTCATCTTGTGGCTGTTTTAAATGTCATGTACCCTTTTTCACGGTGAGTCGTCTCGGTTTAGTGAAAACGGACCCATTCCATGAATTACCCCGTGAAGGTAGGAAAGATTTCAATGAGACAGGGTCTATTTCATAAATTTAACACTCCCTTCCCTTGACGGATTATAATCGGTTCGTCGGAGGTGCAATCGACCACGGTGGAGGGTTCTGTATCGCCTATACCGCCATCGATCACGACAGTGGCTATCTCTCCCCACTTCTCATGAATCAGCTCGGGATCGGTGCTGTATTCGATTTCATCGTCACCGATTTTGACGGAAGTGTTTAGCACCGGGTTGCCGAGCTGTGTCACGATCTCACGGATGATGTTGTTATCGGGGACGCGGATGCCCACCGTCTTCTTGTTCTTGTAAATCTTGGGAAGTGACGAGGTGGTGGGCAGTATAAAGGTAAAGGGACCGGGCAGATTTCGCTTCATAAGCTTGAATGTGGGGGTGTTGACCTTCGCGTACTCGCTGATCGCGCTCATGTCGTTGCAAATAATGGAGAGGTTGCTCTTTTGAGGGTTGATGCCTTTTAATCCGCAGATTCGCTCTACTGCCCGTACGTTCAACGCGTTGCATCCCATACCGTAGAGGGTGTCGGTCGGGTAAATTACGATACCCCCGTCACGGAGGACGGATACTACCTGGTTTATTTCACGTGGGTTCGGATTTTCGTCGTATAACTTTATGATCATAAGCGAGACTGTTTTGCGAGAACGGGTGAAAATGTACAATAGATAAACACTCCAATCGTGAATATGTTTTAAAACGCCCTAAAATTTACGGGGTAACTCATGTTTAATTAGGTAGGAAGGATCTACAAGTCATAAAAACCATGAGGTATCGGGTTGGTGATACATTTCGTTCGATTAGATAGGAAGGGGGAGGAACACGTTCGCTCCACCCCCTTAAAAGAATCCATTTGAAAAAGATCACATCATCGTTAAGTGACTTCTACTTTTTCGTTCTCTACCGTGATTCCTTTCCAGATGAAAGCAGCAATGGCAGCACCCAGTAACGGCGCCACGATAAACAGCCAAAGTTGGCTAAGTGCCTCCACTCCCTCAAAAAGAGCCGGTCCTATGCTGCGGGCAGGGTTGACCGATGTTCCGGTAATCGGGATGCAGACGATGTGAACCAGCACTAAGGCCAGGCCAATGGCTAGGCCGGCGAACTTGTTCAGCCCGTTTTTGGCGGTTACTCCCAATACGACCAGCACGAAAATAAAGGTGAATACCGTTTCGGCTACGAAGGCAACCCCCATCTGCCCTTCCGCGAAGGAGTTGGCACCGGTAAGCGTGGTTGTTGAACCAGAATCTTTCGCGAGGAACCATAAAATGGAGGAACCTAAAATGGCACCGATCACCTGAAACAAGATGTACATGCCGGCGTCTTTTCCGCTTATTCTGCCCGATAGGAAAACCCCCAACGTGATGGCGGGGTTAATATGACATCCCGAAATAGAACCGATGGCATACGCCATGGCTACAACGGAAAGCCCGAACGCGAAGGCAACGCCCAACGTGCCAATCGGGTCGAATGGTTGTCCTGCTCCGGCAAATACGGCCGCGCCGCAACCCATTAGCACCAGTACCATGGTGCCGATTAGTTCTGCTACATATTTCTTCATGATTCTTGAAATTTACGTGAAACATACATCGTATCGTGAAGGAAACAAATTTCTCTCAAGGCTTGGTATGTTAGGGGTATAATTGAGGAATTACTCCCCATTTTTTCAATATATCTTCAAAGTACTGCCCCCTTTTATCAATTTTTATGTGAAACCGGTTGAACTTTTCACTACTCGGTTGTTTAAATGGTAAGCTTTTACATCATGACGGTTACCTACATATATCATAGCTGTTTTCTGATCGAGTTAGGCGACTGCTCCCTCCTATTCGATTTTTACAAGGATGTCCCAAGAGACGATGGATCGGCTTGGATCGCGGACTACCTGCTTACTAAAGAGCAGGATTTGTACGTTTTCTGTACCCATTCGCATGCCGATCATTTCAACCCGCTCGTGTTAACTTGGAAGAAGACGAAGGAGAATATTCGCTATATCTTTTCCGAGGAGCTGCTGCAAAACGGAATCGTGAAGGAGGATGATGCACTTTTCCTGAAAAAGGGAGGGTTGTTTAGAGACAATCGCCTTAGCGTGAAGGCTTTCGGGTCGACTGATGTGGGAGGGTCGTTTTTGGTACGGCATGGTGACAAGTTGATCTTTCACTCCGGCGATCTCAATAATTGGCATTGGAACGAAGAGGTGAGCAAAGAGGAGGCGTTAGCGTTTGAAAATTTTTACCTTTGCGAGCTGGAGCTGTTGTCTGAAACGACCGATCAGCTTAATGTGACGATGTTCCCGGTAGATCCTCGCTTGGGGAGTGAGTACATGAAAGGCGCCAAGCAGTTCGTAACACGTATCAAGACCGATTACTTCTTGCCCATGCATTTCGGTGAGGAGTATGGGAAAGCGAACCTATTCGAGGGTATCGCGGCCAAGCATGGAGCCGTTTTCCTACCGCTTTCTCACGCGGGTCAATCGTTCACGCTTGAATGAAGATGGATTATTTCAACTATACACGCCGCCCCACCGTGGAGGTACGGGTGGGAAGCCTTTTTATGGGCGGGAAACAACCGGTGGTGGTACAGACGATGACGAACACCAACACGCTGGACGTCGAGGGGAGCGTGGCGCAATGCGAGCGGCTCATCGCCGCGGGGGCTCACCTGATTCGGCTGACGACCCAAGGTACGCGTGAGGTGGAAAGCTTGCGAGAAATTCATCGCCGATTGCGGGACAAAGGATACTCGGTTCCACTTTCGGCGGATATTCATTTCAACCCGCGAGCGGCTGAGTTTGCCGCCACGATTGTCGAAAAGGTACGAATAAACCCCGGTAACTTCGCCGACAGGCAGCGGATCTCCGCACCGGAAGAGTATAGCGACGAGGAGTATGCGCGGGGAGTGGAAAGGGTGCGTGCCAAGGCTATTCCCTTTTATCAGATTTGTAAGGAGCATGGAACTGCTGTTCGTATTGGGGTGAACCACGGTTCGCTCTCGGGTCGAATCATGGCCCGCTACGGCGATACGCCGGAGGGGATGGTGGAATCGTGTATGGAGTATTTACGGGTGGCCGTTGAGGTTGGCTTCACCGATATCGTCATCTCGATGAAGGCTTCCAACACGCTATTGATGACTAAGGCAGTACGGCTGCTGGTGAGGGAGATGGACAGAGAGGGGATGTGTTTTCCCCTGCACTTGGGCGTAACCGAAGCGGGTGACGGCGAAGGGGGGCGGATGAAGTCGGCCGTGGGTATCGGTGCCCTGTTGAGTGATGGGCTGGGCGATACCATTCGGGTTTCGTTGAGCGAGGATCCGGAAGCGGAATTACCCGTGGCCAGAAAACTGATTGACTACGTATCGAGCCGCGCTGGGCATGCGCCCATCAAGGGAAGGGCTTATCCTCGTTTTTCACCCTACTCGATCGATCGACGGGAGACGGTGGCAGTTTCGAATATCGGGGGCGGGCAATTGCCCGTGGTTATCTCCGACCGAAGCCAGGTAGCCGATTTGTCGCTTTATCCTCGCTTTATACCCGACTACATTTACGTAGGCCGTCGCGTGCCGAGTAACTTCCCGAAAGGGGTGGATTTGATCGTCGATTACCCGGGCTGGATAGAATATGTTAGAAAGGAGGAACCTCTCGCTTGCTACCCCCTCTTCACGGTGGAATCGCTTAAGGAGGTGGGTAACTGCAAGGCGCCGGTGAAGTTTCTTCGCGTGACTTATCCTGAGCTGTCGGATAAGCTGCTCACCTTCTTGAAAACGACTCCCGGGTTAGTGATAATCCTCGCTACCGACCACCTGAACGGGGTGGGGGAGCAGCGGGCCTTCTTTCACGCGTTGATGAACGCCGATTGCCCCGTTCCCGTTATATTGCACCGGACTTACGCGGAGGAGGTGGCGGAGGATATTCAGATCAAGGGAGGCGTTGATTTCGGCACCCTGTTGTTGGATGGTTTTGGGAATGGCATCATGATGAGCAACCAGGGAAAGGTGGGTATTACTGACCTAGATTCTTACGCTTTTGGTATATTGCAAGCTTCCCGGGTGCGGATGAGTCGGACGGAGTTTATATCCTGCCCCGGCTGTGGAAGGACGCTCTTTGATCTGCAGGCAACCTTGGCGCAGGTAAAGCAACATCTCTCTCACCTTACGCACCTTAAGATTGGGGTGATGGGTTGTATCGTGAATGGTCCCGGCGAGATGGCCGATGCCGATTACGGGTACGTGGGAGCGGAGCGCGGAAAAATATCGCTCTATCGGAAAAAAGAGCTGGTGAAGAAGAACATACCACAAGAGGAGGCGGTAGAGGAGCTGATTCGGCTAATAAAGGAGCATGGCGATTGGATAAAGCCAGGGTAGGATATTGTTACTGGAATTTCTGTTTCACGAAACCCTCGATAAAGTTGGCTGTACCCTCGATACCCAGTACCGATGAATTGATGCATAGGTGGTACGATTCGGCTGCACCCCATTTCTTGTTCGTGTAGTAGTTGTAATATCCGGCTCGTCTCTTGTCCATTCGCTCGATGAGGTCAGTAGCCTTCTCTTTGGATGTTAGCTTGTAGTTATCCATCACGTGTTCTACCCGGTCATCAAGCTCGGCGCTGATGAACAGGTTCAACGCGCGGGGATGGTCGCGTAAGATGTAGTCGGCACAACGCCCCACGAAGATGCAGGACTCTTCATAGCCCAGTTCGCGTATCACGTCGCTTTGAATTTTGAACAGGAGCTCGTTCCACAGGTAGTTTCTCGAGAACCCCATGTCGAGGGCGGGTCCCTTAAGTCCCAGCAGACCACCCGTTAACGTGTATCGGCTCTTCTCGTCGGCCCGCTCGAACACCTCTTCCTGCAACCCGCTCTGTTTCGCCGCGAGCGTGATCAACTCTTTGTCGTAGAATGGAATGGCTAGTCGATCTGCTAAGAGCTGCCCTATTTTCCGGCCACCGCTGCCCTGTTGCCGTCCGATATTGACTACGAAGTTGGTTCCCATACTTTCCCCTTTTTTTATCTGTTTTTTTGCACCTTACTTTGCTCTTGCCCTCTAAAGGTAAGGAATTTATTCGAGAATTACCGTACCTCTTGCCGTACATTTTCTTCCTCCAATTCCTTTTGCTTAAACTGACGGAAGTGTTGAGTCAGCAGGACAGCAGCCACGATACTCGATATTAAGTCAGCCGCGGGCATGCTGAACCAGACCCCATTGATTCCCCAAAGGCGGGGAAAGATAAGTAAGCAGGGCAGGAGGAACAGCAACTGACGGCTGAGCGACATGAATATGGCTTTGCCCACCATCCCGATACTCTGGAAGAAATTGGTGGTAACCATCTGGAACCCGATGATCGGGTAAGAGAGGAAGACGATCCGAAGCCCGTTCACCGAGAGGTCTATCAACTCCTTGTCGTTCGTGAACATGGAGGTGAAAGCTTCCGGGAAAAGGTTCGCGAACAGGAAGCCGAAGGTGGTGACCCCGGTCGCCAGGATAGTCGTTATCTTCAGCACCTCGTTGACCCGTTTGTAGAGCCTCGCCCCGAAGTTGTAACCGGCTATCGGCTGCATGCCCTGGTTTAGTCCCACCACTACCATGATGAACAGGTAGGCTATCCGGTTTACGATGCCGTAAGCACCTACTGCCAGGTCGCCCCCTGTGTGCAACAGGGCTTGGTTGATAACGATAACGATAAGGCACGACACGGCGTTCATCAGAAAGGGCGACATACCGATGGAGAGAGCATCGGTCACGATCTGTTTCTGTAACTTGAACGTCCTTTTCTGCAAGTGGATAAAGCCGCTCTTGTTGCTGAAGAATTTCAGCTGCCATATGAGCATGACTGTTTGCGAGATGACGGTAGCCCAAGCGCTCCCCTTGATACCCCACTGAAACCCGAAAATGAACAGCGGGTTCAAGATCAGGTTAATCACCACGGTTGCCACGGTTGCGAACATCGATTTCTCGGGCTTGCCCGACGAACGAAGCATCGCGTTTAACCCAAAGTAGAGGTGAGTGATCACATTTCCCAATAGAATCACCTCCATGAAGTCACGTGCGTAGGGGAGTGTCACCTCGCTTGCGCCGAAAAAGTAAAGGATGGGATCGAGGAAGATGAACGACAGAATCGAAAAGCTTACACCAATGAGCATGTTCAAGGTGAGCGCGTTTCCCAAGATGGTATTCGCGCTATCGTAGTCTTTTTGTCCCAACCGTATCGATAGCAGCGTGGCTGCGCCGGCACCGACCAGCGAACCGAATGCCGCGGCCAAGTTCATCAGTGGAAAGGTGATGGCTAATCCCGATAAAGCCAAGGCACCTACCCCATGGCCGATAAAGATGCTATCGGTGATATGGTAAATGGAGGAGGCCGTCATGGCGATAATTGACGGGAGGGCGTACCTGTGCAGTAATTTACCTACTTTCTCCTGACCCAGTTCGGTGGGGTTGCTTGTGAACTTCATGCTTAACTACCTTACTCTATGCTGTGAATTATTCGGGCAAAGCTACAAAAAATGGGGCTCTACTCTTGACAAATAAATACAATATTGGTTAATCAACGGTTTCAACCGCGAAAAACCGATTAATCACCTGTTTCGCTTGGAAATTTACAAAAAAAGTAGTAATATTGCACCCCTGTTTTACCGAGACGGTCCCATAGCTCAGTTGGTTAGAGCACCTGACTCATAATCAGGGGGGTCACTGGTTCAAGCCCAGTTGGGACCACATGATGATAATCAAAGTCTTGCGAGTAATTTCGTAAGACTTTTTTTATGTGCGCTACGCATACCATACATCTATAGGGTGCAAGTCCCGAACGTGCCTGCCAATAGGAAACGTTAGTCAACGGCAAGGGTGTTGCCCGCGAGGGCAAATCTGAAGGAAGCCAGCGACAAAGCCGTGAATGAACGGACAGGAACACGATACGAGGCTTACCTTGTGGGTAAGTGGGCATTGGACCACGAAGCCCGATAATTGGACGTAAAGCAAGGGTAGTAAATCGTGTCACTCACGGTGAAAGAGGTATGAGTTTACCGTAGGAGGTCTGTATAAGACAGGTGGAGGCGAAGACGAGCGAACTGTTGTAGCAAAGCCGTTATACAGAAGTCAGCAGACGCCATAGTAGCCAGGAAGCTCTTGTAACGAGAGTGGAGCGAAGGGCAGAAACATTAGAGCTGATGAGTTTTTTTTTAGAATAGTAAAAGCCAATGCCAAGGGGCAGAAAATAACCTTATACACAGATGAAGCGAAAGAAAGGAGCAGAATGTTGTATTCAAGGTAACCTTTTCGTCACGGACGTACCCGTATGGTACGAAAGTGACGGGAAGGTCAGCCCCGTGTGGCTTTCTATATGCGAAGAAGAACGTAATCAGACGAGAGATTTGATGGAACGTTTGACGGGCTATTCAAATTTGCACGAAGCCTATCAACAGGTACGCCGCAACGGCGGGAGCAGCGGTGTGGACAAGCAGAGTGTCGAAGAGTTCGGCACATGGTTCAGCAACCATTACAAGGAACTTCAAAACGATTTATTGTCCGGCACGTATGTTCCCCAACCGGTTAAAGGCGTTCAAATTCCCAAGCCGAAAGGCGGTTTCCGTCAGCTGGGCATTCCCACGGTCAAAGACCGGGTAGTCCAACAGGCGATAAACCAAGTCCTACAACCCATTTACGACCCGATGTTTTCCCCTTCGAGTTTCGGCTTCCGCCCACGACGAGGTGCTCACGATGCCCTGCGTCGAGCGTGCGAAATCGTTAAATCGGGGAAAAGTACCGTCGTTGATATAGACCTGGCCAAGTTCTTCGACGAGGTCAACCATCAACGCTTGCTTTGGCTTCTGAGTACACGGGTAGGGGATAAGCGCTTGCTATCCTTGATCAGTCGCATTCTGAAAACCGGTATACTTCGGGACGGGCTATGCAGTCAGCGTGTTAAAGGCACACCGCAAGGCAGTCCTTTAAGCCCATTGTTGTCTAACATCGTCTTGGACGAGTTAGACCAAGAGCTGACACGTCGGAACTTGGACTTCGTACGCTATGCCGATGACGTTCAGATATTCGTGGGCAGCTGCAAGGCAGCCGAACGAGTATATGATAGCATAATAGGTTTTATCGAAAACAGAATGCTCCTGAAAGTCAATCGAGAAAAGAGCGGTATCAAGCCGAGTTACAAGGTGAACTTTTTAGGCCATAGCCTTTTACGAGGAGGGAAGTTAGGACTAAGCAGGTCAAGCGAGGAACGATTAAAGATGAAGCTCAAATCCATTACCCGACGTAATCGCGGGGTAAGTTTCGAGCAAATCTTGCGAGAACTGGAAATGTTGCTAAGAGGTTGGTTACAATATTTCAAGTACGCTTCAATGAAAGGCAAACTTGAAAAGTTAGACGGTTGGCTTCGCCGCCGATTAAAATGTTACCGTCTAAAGCAATGTAAACGAGTAATCGGTATCGTTCGTTTTCTCACCTCACTTGGAGTTGAGGAAACATTAAGTTGGCGTACTGCCCTTAGTGGCAAGGGATGGTGGCGACTGTCTAACAGTCCCGCCCTGAACATAGGAATGAACAACGTTTGGTTTGCTAAACAAGGCTATTACAGTCTATCAGACAGCTACAAACAGTTGTTTCGTAATCCACTCTAATGTAACCGCCGTACACGTAAGTACATACGGTGGTGTGAGAGGTCGGAAAATAAAATAGGAGGAAAACCTATTTTATTTTCCTCCTACTCGATTGCCTGTTTAACTCAACGACGGGTTACTCCAGCACTTTGATCTTGATGTTCTGGAACCACACCTCATCGCCGTGGTCTTGCAGCAAGATCAACCCCTCTTCAGCGTTTCCGAAGTTGGGCCAGTTTTTGTACTTGCTGGTCTGCACTAGCTTGTTCCAGTCGTCGGTGTTACGTTCGTACTCCACGATCTTAACCCCGTTTAACCAGTGTTCCACGTGGTTCCCTTGCACCACGACCTGCGCCGTGTTAAAGAACCCTCGACGGAAAGGCTTGTCTTTTGGCGCCGGTATCAGGTCGTAGAGAGACCCTAACGTTCGGTTTCCATCTTTACCCATATTGGCGTCGGGGTGTTTCTGGTCGTCCAGTATTTGGAACTCGCAGCCAATGGCTGAACCCTTGCCGTCTTTGTTCAGGTCGGTATCCACGAAGTACTTGATGCCGCTGTTGGCACCTTCGGTTATCTGGAAATCCACTTTCAGCATGAAGTTCTTGTAGGGCTTCGTGGTAACGATATCGCCGCCATTGGTAGATTCCCCACCATCGCTCTTGTGTACCTTGAGGATGCCGTTTTCGATGGACCAGCCAATCTCGGGAAAACCATCGAGCCGGGCACCTCGCCACCCTTCCGTGGTCTCACCGTCCCAAAGCAGCTCCCACCCCTCCGCGGCTTCGCGCTCGGAGATGGTGTTCGCGATCGCGTTCACCTGCTCTACCTCGGGGTTATCCGGGGTACGGTAGGTGTCAAGATCCTCGGTAAGGATCCGTATATTGCGCCAGGAGACCGTCTTGCCGGCCAACTCCTCGCGCCCGATCGAGTGTACCTGTAGAGCGATAAAACCGGAAGGAGTAACGTCGTCCAGTAAATCAACGCAAGGTATCCCGTTTACCCACGTGCGGATGGAGTTGCCGATCGCTTCAATGCGGGCGCTGTTCCACTCGCCGTTCTTAAAGGCAGTTTGCCCCTCTGGATTGTAGGTTAAGGGATATAACCAGCCCCGGCGCGCCTCGTCATAGATACCGCCTGTCCAGGCACGATCAGACGGGTCAATTTCGAATTGGTATCCATGCACGCGACCGTTCCGATACTCGTCCAGGCTCAAGCTCCTAAATTGAACCCCTGAGTTCAAGCCATCGTCTACTTTAAAGTCGAACTCCAGGATAAAATCACCGTACTCTTCCGTGGTAGCCAGGAAGGTGTTGGGTGTGTTCATCGCGGAGATACCGATGATGGTGTTGTCTTCTACGATGTACTCGGCTGTTCCGTTCAGCTTTTCCCATCCCTGCAGGTCTTTCCCGTTGAACAGCTCCTGCCACTTGGGTCCCTGTGAACAGGAGGCCAATACGAACATAAGTGTACTTGTTAATAAAACGATTTTTTTCATACGATTATTTGATTTTTTTGTTTCGGTGTATGGAACCTTTGATGTTTAAAATAATCATTTTCAAGTGTGTTTAATGATTATTTTAATCATGTCGGTTTCATACGATTTTTTTTTAGTTGTTCATTATATGTTTTTTACCTATTCCTTTGTACTCGCTTCTGAGGCGAAAGTAATCAAATCACGTAAAAGTCCTCCCACCCTTTCCTAGGTGGTTCCCCGACCAGGTACGCGTCTGCAAATGCATCGTTCGTCACCCGCTTCGTTTCACGATCGAACACGATCTTGCGGTTGAGTCGCTGGGCAGCCACACCGAGGCAGAACACCTGGCTTAGCGGGGCAGACACCTCGAACGGTGAGCGGGTCTTCTCCTTACCCAGGCAGGCCAACAGGAAGTTGGCGTAATGGTTGGAGGGACTTGGGGGTACTTCCGGCAACTGCTTCTCCATCTCTTTCGCTTTCTCGTCGGGGATGATGCTAAGCGTGCTGCCATGCGATCCCCCTTTGAATGTAAGCTCCTTGCTGTAAATCTCTTTCCCGGGGTTCAACTTTGCCGGTTGGATCTTCCCGCCGGCCACCAGTGGGATGTTGGGATCAAGTTCCGATACGCCGTACCCTTCCGGGACAGCGGGTATGTTATCCAGCCCGTCGTACCAGGTGATCGTCAACGGGGGCATATCGCCCCGAGCGGGGAACTTGAATTCAATCGTGCTCGACATGGGGAAGAAAAAGTCGTTATGATCTTTTAGGCGCAGGGGGGTAACCTCTTCCGGCAGCCCTAAGTCTAGGAATTCGTGCACCGTATCGATGATATGTGCCCCCCAGTCGCCGAGTGCACCCATCCCGAAGTCATACCAGCAACGCCATTGACCGTTATGAAAGTCCTTGTTGTAATCGTGGTGGCGTTGAGCCATCAGCCAGACGTCCCAGTCCAGCGTCTCGGGAATCGGTTCGGCAGCCGGGAAACGAGTGATGGAGGGGTCCCAGCCGTGCCAGCGACGCGAGTTGTTCATATGCGCGGTCACGGCCGTTACATCTTTGATGATCCCCGCCTCCTTCCAGGCTTTAAATTGGAAGTAGTTGGCATCAGAGTGACCTTGGTTACCCATCTGGGTCACCACGTTAGGGTACTTGGCGACGGCTTTGAGCAGGAGTTCCGACTCGTGGAACGTTCGCGTCAGAGGCTTTTCTACGAAGACATGCTTCCCTTCGACGATTGACATCATGGTAGCCGGGAAGTGGGCGAAGTCAGGCGTCGCGATCGCTACTGCCTCGAACTCGTTGCCAATCTTGTCGAACATCTCCCGGAAATCCTTGAAACGCTTGGCGTTCGGGAACTTGTTAAGCGCGTTCGTGGTGTGCTCGGCACCCAGGTCCACGTCACATAGCGCCACCACGTTGGCCAACCCTGTATTGTAAAAGTCGTTTATGATATCCCATCCCCGGTTGCCGATCCCGATGACTGCCAGGTTCACCTTCTGGTTGGCACCCACGATACGGCTATAGCTCGCGGCGTTAGCCCGGGTGGTGATACCGCCCATCGCGAGCCCGGCTGAAGCCAGGGCCGCGGTTTTAATGAAATCTCTTCTCGTTGTCATGTTGTTTTGATTTATGTTCACTATTTAACATTCCCCTTCACCCTTCGTGAAAACCGCTCCTTGGAGGTGCTTTTTTGGGATGATGCCCCTTCGTGAAAGCCGTTTCCCGTGGGGTCCGCTTCTCCGCGGCGGCTACTCGAACCGATCCCTGTGCGCCCATAGCCCGAGAGCAGGGCTCGATATGTAGTAGATCTCTTCCCCATCGGGGAGCTGGTTGAACCCTTCTTTCAGCTTCGATAGGTCGTATTTCTTCATTGCCTCGTCGTAGTCGCCCCATTGGAACCCTACGCTCTCGATCTCCTCCCGGGTGAGGTTCTCGCTCCCCTTCCCCGGGCAGTAGGTCACGGTGAATCGACCCTCCGACGAGCCATGAATCAGGTGAGCAGCCGCGCTAAGGTTATCCCGGAGATCCTGGTTTTCCGCGACAGCCTTCAGTGTAGCCGGTGTACCGTAGTAGCCATACTTGCGGATAAGCTGGTCGATTGCTTTATCCTCACCGAACTCTTTTAGCGCGGGCGCCAGCACGATCAGCTCGCCACCGTCGGCGATCGCCATCCGGGTGCGGTAGATCGACTTATTACCCAGCCAGGTGCTTTTGAACTCCGTGGGGTCGAGCCAAACCAGCGTCTTTTTCAGCGGCCGCTCCACCATCACGAAGTTCACCTCCAACGAGAGCCGGGATGCCCGTTCAAAAACTTCAAGGTTATCACCCACGAACAGTCCGTAGGTCTGTTGTGCACCCTCCTCATTTACACCCACCACGGTGAGGATATAGAGGATGGGCAGCTCGTGCAGGAACTTCTCGGTGGCGTAGTTAAAGACACGGCGGACGGGCGTATCGGAACGACCCATCATCCGCTCCATGCCGTAAACGGCGCCAATGTAGTGGCTCTTGTTGATACCCTCGCTACCGCCGGTTCCCACGAGGATGTTCTTGTTGTAGTTGGCCATCCCCACCACCTCGTGAGGTACCACTTGCCCGATCGAAAGGATCAGGTCGAAGTTCCCCTCCACCAGTAACCTGTTTACCTGTGCCGGCCAGGGGAAGTCGACATCACCATCGGTTACCTCCCTCACGTAACTCGCCGGCACCTCCCCCAGCGTAAGCACATCGTTCCTCCAGTCATGTTCCCGTATGAGCGAGGCGGGCAGTTGGCCGAACATATGGCTGATCTGCTCATCGGTCATGGGGGTATGCGTGCCCAATGCCGGCAGCACGTCGGTGAGACGATCGCCAAAGTACTTCCATGCCATCTCGGTAAGTTCTCCCGCCCGGCTGGGCAGGCGGGTGTAATCGGGTGGTATGGCAAGTACCTTACGCCTTTCCCCCAGCTTGTCCAACGCTTCCTGTAGTCCTTGCTGCAGATCCGCGTGCGACAGGTTCGTATCAGGTGAGCCTTTCTCGTAATAGATCATGCCTTAAACGTCGTACATGGTCGATGCCGTACTGCCACCGCGTCCCGTCCAATCGGTATGGAAATACTCCCCTCGGGGCGCGTCTACCCGCTCGTACATATGTGCGCCGAAGTAGTCTCTTTGTGCCTGCAGCAGGTTGGCTGGTAATCGTTCGTTGCGGAATCCATCAAAGTAGGTCAAAGCCGCGGTGAGGGACGGAACCGGTACACCGTGCATCAACGCGATGGCACATACCCTGCGCCAGCTCTCTTGAGCCGACAGTACCGCCTCCTTGAAGAAGGGGTCGAGCAACAGGTTCTCCAGCGATGGGTTCTTATCGAACGCGTTCTTGATATCGCCCAGGAAGCGAGAGCGGATAATGCAACCGCCTCGCCACATCAGCGCGATTCCCCCGTAGTTGAGGTTCCAGTTGTACTCTTTGGCCGCCTCCATCATCAGGTCGTACCCTTGCGCGTAGGAGATGATCTTAGCCGCGTATAACGCCTTCTCCAGGTCATCGATAAACTGCCGCTTATCTCCTTCGAAGGGTTTCTTCGCCACCTTGATCGCTTTCGAGGCTTTAACCCGTAATTCTTTCTGTGCCGAGAGACAGCGCGAGAAGACCGACTCACCGATCAGCGTGAGCGGTATGCCCAGGTCGAGCGCCGTGACGGCCGTCCATTTCCCGGTTCCCTTCTGTCCTGCCGTATCCAGGATTTTCTCCACGAGCGGGCTTCCATCCTCGTCCTTGTAGGCCAGGATGTCGGCCGTGATCTCGATCAGGTAGGAGTCCAACATCCCCTTGTTCCACCGCTTGAACACCTCGTGCTGCTCGAATGCATCCATCCCCAGCAGCTCCTTCATCAGGTGGTACGCCTCGTTGATGATCTGCATATCGCCATACTCGATGCCGTTATGCACCATCTTCACAAAGTGACCGGCCCCGTTTTCACCTACCCAGTCGCAGCAGGGGGTACCGTCATCCACCTTGGCCGACACGGCCTGGAATATCTCTTTCACGTGAGGCCATGCCTCGGGGGAACCACCCGGCATCATGGAGGGTCCCAGGAGGGCTCCCTCCTCACCGCCGGAAACGCCCGTACCCACGTAGAGCAATCCTTTGCTCTCCACGTACGCTGTCCTCCTGACGGTATCCGGGAAGTGGCTATTGCCACCGTCTATAATGATGTCGCCCGGCTCCAGCAGGGGAATGAGCCGCTCGATAAAGTCATCCACGGGCTGTCCCGCTTTCACCAGCATCATCACCTTGCGGGGTCGTTTGATGGCGCTCACCAGCTCCTCCAGCGAGTCGGCACCGATGAAGTTCTTCCCCTTGCCCCTTCCCCCTATAAAGTCGTGTACCTTTGAGACGGTGCGGTTATAAACGGCCACGGTATACCCTTTGCTCTCCATGTTGAGTACCAGGTTCTCACCCATCACGGCCAACCCGATCAATCCAATATCTGCTTTTTGCTTCATGCTACTATCTTTTATATTGTTGAATTTTCGCATATTATTAACTGTTCAACTACATTGCCTTTTCTGTCGTCTCTCGGCAAAGCTTGAGCAAGCTCAGCTCAGCTCTCGCTCCTATGAAAATTGAAGCTTTCAGAGCGAAGACCTCGTAAATTTCGTGGGGACACATCCTGCGAAGATGGCGTTAAGAAAGAAAAGCTGTTTGAAGCGTAGACAACTTTTGCGTTAAGCAATGCGAGCAGAAAACAAACTTGTTTGTATTGTGCCGTTGCGAGCAAAAGTGCAGCGTAGCTGAATTCTTTTCTTTTAGCGATCAAGCAGTAGATGGGTCACGAAATTTACGCCAGTCAAGCCTGAAAGCAATAAAGTAGTTACATGCGAAAGTTAATTTATATTATAATTTACCTCTTAACCCGGGCGTTCCCTTCCCAAATGCTCCAGATCATCGCCTCGTCGGCCGGTTGGGCGTAATCGGTCAGGAAGGTGGTTGCCAACGCACCACTCGCCCACGCGAACTGCACCCACTTTTCAGGTTCCATATCGGTTAGGATGCTGTACAGCAACCCCCCGACGAATCCATCGCCACCACCAATCCGGTCCATCACGTTGATCGTTCGTAGCGGTGCTTCATGCCAGTTCCCATTCTCATAGACGATGGCGCCCCACAGGTGTTCATTCGCGCTAATTACCTCCCGTAGCGTGTTGGCGAAAACCGTGACGTTGGGAAAAGCCTTACTCGCGTTTATGATCATCCCCTTGAAGGCATTGATGGTCTCCTCGATGTTCTCCCCACCGGCTTTCGGTCCTTTAACCCCAAGACAGAGTTGATAATCTTCCTCGTTGCCTATCAGGATATCCGATAGCGATGCGATTTCGGTAAAGGCGGCATGTAACTCCTCCTCGCGTCCTTTCCAGAAGGTGGCCCTATGGTTCAGGTCGAACGAGATGAGGGTGCCGTGCCGCTTTGCGAAGCGGGCCACCTCCAGGCAAAATTGGCTCGTCTCGGGCGACAGGGCAGCAATCAGCCCGGAGAGGTGCACGATCTGTACCCCTTCCTTCCCGAAGATTCTATCAAGGTCAAAGTCCTTCACGTTCAACGTGCGCCCCACTTCGCCCGCCCGGTCGTTTTGTACCCGGGGCCCCCGCAAACCAAAGCCGCTATCAGCGATATTGAACTGGTGGCGGTACCCCCAGGGACCTCCTTGCGGGATTTCCGGCCCCTCGTACTCGATGTTCCGCGCCCTTAAGTCGGACTTGATGAAGTCGGCAACGGGACTCCCTTTCACGAAGGTGGTCAGCGCTTTCACCGGGAGGCCCAGGTAAGAGGAGATGCTGGCCACGTTGGTCTCCGCACTGGTTGCGTGCATTTTGAACAGATCGGTGCTGTAAGCCGGCAACCCATCGAAAGGGGTTATGCGTACCCCCATGCTGGTGGGTACCACCAAGGCATATTTGAACTCTTTTCTTAACGTTAATGACATAGTACTGTTCTAATTTACTCTGGATTAAATACTAAAAGCGTCAAACCCTCCATCCACGATGGCCACCGTTCCCGTTACGAACTTGGATGCGTCGCTCACCAGGTAGTGCAGCGTTCCCAACAGGTCTTCGGGTACCCCGAAACGGCGGAAAGGGGTGTGCGCGATGATGCTCTTCCCGCGATCGGAGTAGGAGCCGTCGGGGTTGGTCAGCAAAGTCCGGTTCTGCTCGGTGATAAAGAAACCGGGGCAGAGCGCGTTCACGCGGAACCCTTCGCCGAACTTGATGGCCATTTCGCCAGCCATGTACTTGGTGAAGTTGGTCACCGCCGCTTTCGCCGCACCGTAACCGGCCACGCGGGTCAGCGGTCTAAGCGCCGATGCCGACGAGATATTCACGATGCTGCCCTCCTTCTTTTCCATCATCTGCTTGGCGAACGCCAGGGTGGGCAGCACCGTGCCCATCAGGTTAAGGTCTACCACCTTCCGGAAATCGTCCGACTTCAGGTCGAAGATGGTGTTGTTCGGGCCGATGGTGGCTCCCGGCATATTCCCGCCCGCGCCATTGATCAACACGTCGATACGCCCGTACCGGTTCGCGATCGCATCGGCATTCTGCTTCAACACTTCCTCGTTGGTCACGTCGGTCTGCAGGAAGATGGCATCCCCACCGTTGGCCTTTACCTTATCGATTAGCCGGTTCCCTTTCTCGATGTTCCTGGCAAGCACTGCCATTTTCGCGCCGTGGGCCGCCAGGTATTCTACCATCGACGTGCCCAATACCCCGGTTCCACCGGTAATGACAATCACCTTGTCATGGATGTCAAATAGTGTATACATACTCTTTTTATATTAAGTCGTTATAGTTTTAGGTCGTTGTATTTACATTACTCAAGAAGCGTCATTTAGGCACCGTTTACGCTGAAAATTTTTAGCGGGATACAGCGGTAAATCACGCGTATTGTTTTTATTTATTAAAAAATAGTCCTATTTTTGTGTACGTACACAAAAATACAAAAATAATGTATCGCGTACAAGAAATGGCGATTATTTTTCATTAGCGAGTTATGCGAAAAAAAATCCGTATCAAAGATATCGCACGACTGGCCGGCGTTTCTGCCGGTACGGTTGACCGTGTTCTACATAATCGCGGTAACGTTTCGCTTAAAGCGCGTAAAGCGGTGGAGGCGGTGCTTGAAAAGGTCGATTACAAGCCAAATATTCACGTTTCGGCGCTCTCGCTGAAGCGAACGTATAAGATCGTGATCACTACGCCCGTTATCTCACCTGGTGAGTACTGGGAGAGCATTCACCATGGTATTCGTCACGCGAAAGAGGCATACGCGAACCTTAAGTTGACGACTGAGGTGCTCACTTACAACCAGTATGATGTTTTCTCCTGCAGGGAGGTATTCCAGCGAATAGCGGAGATGGAGATGGATGCCCTGATTATAGGTCCCACCTTTCACGACGAGACCAACGCGTTGTGCGAGAAAATGGATAAAAGGAGCATTCCCTACATCTTTGTGGATTCGAACAACGAGGGTACGCGGCCACTCGCCTTTTTCTCGTCGAATCACTACGTGTGCGGAACCCTGCTGGCCAAGCTGATAACCTCACTTATCCCGGTTGACTCCAAAATAGGCATCCTGCAAGCCGTTCGGGTGGGTAATCGGAGTGCTAACTCCACCATCCAGCGCAAAAGAGGCTTCATGGATTATCTGTCCAGGCAGGAGTCCGCGTACCAGGTATTGCAAATCCCCTTCTTGGTAGATGAGCCGGAGAACAACGAAGCCTATCTTTCCCGATTTTTCACCGACCACCACGACATCCCCGGTGTCGTAGTAATGAACTCAAGGGGCAATCATGTGGCCAATTATCTATACAACAACCATATAGAGGATGTTAAAATGGTCTGCTTAGACCTAACTGTCCCCAACGTGGAGGCCCTGAAGCAGGGGCGAATTGATTACCTTATCGGGCAAGAACCTGAACACCAGGGGTTTTGTGCGATGAAAACCATGCTGGAATACCTTATATTCAAGAAGACGGTCAAGCGGGAGAATTACGTCCAGCTTGATATCCTCACGCAAGAGAACATCCGGTTCTACAAGCGGTTCAACAACATCATCTTTTAACACGAACCCGCTGCACGCCGCGTAGCATGCGATTCGGTTCGGGCAATTCGATCATCAACTGATCGATAACATCGATAACAATGAACCCGCCGTACGTTTCGTTTGGCGTACGGCAGGTTAAGACAACGCTGTTTATAGGTTAAATAGCCGTTTCAGGTGCCTGTCGTAGATATTCTCCTCCACGCAAGAGCCCACTATGTCGGCGTACTTCAACAAAAGGTCGGTATATTCACTTCCCATCTCGGCCGCCACGGCGTAAGCCACGTGAATCAACTGCCGGAAGTTGGGGTTGTAGTCGGAATGCCCCGGGATATGCCGGAGCGTGTTGGCAAACTTTTCACCGCTCCATCCATCGACTTCTGCTACCGAGGGTAGCTTTGATTCATTAATATCAATCACGTCGGCGTAGGGAGCACACAATGCTTCCCGTCGTGTGAAGGAGTTTTTGTAGATTTTCTTTGCCAGTACGAGTCCTTCATCACCAGCCATAGCTAGGCCGATAACCTCTTCCAGCCACGTCGTGCCGGCCGTCTTGAGGTGAATTCCCTTGCCGTGCTTCGCGATGGCCTGCGCGATAATCGGGTAGATGGAGAACTTATCGCTTCCGGAATGGACGCTGAGCTTTAGCTCCTTGGGAAGCCCGAACTCTTTTACCGCGAAATCGATTACCAACAGGTCCTCCTCGAACTCCCTGGCAAACTGGTCGAGGTCGCCCACGTAATCAACTCCCTTGTTGAACCGACCGGTGAACTTGGGTGCGATGGTCTGGGCAGGCACTTTCCTATCAGCCAGCATCTTCAAGATAAAGAGCAGTTCCACAGGAGTTTGGGGAGATTCTACCTCGTCCATCGATACTTCCGTGATGAAGTTCCCTTCGCCCTTCTCATTCTTTAGGTAGGCGTAGATCTCCGCGGCGTGGTCGATGGCCGCCAAAAACTTGTCTGCCACGCGTCTCAGCAACTGGTTCGATATCCGCAGTGGTTCAAGGATTCCCGGAATCTGTAGGTAGCCGGTGTACTTCTGGCAAGAGGCGATGAATGCCTCCACCTTTTCCGGACTGCTCTCCTTACCGATGAAGGAGGCCACGTCGAGCGTGAAAAAATCGGACGCTTCCACGTAGCTGCTCACCGTGTTCAGATTGATATGGTCGGCGTCTACGAAGTAGGTTCCCTGGTAGTTCAACGCTTTCACTGCGTTGTCTGCCTCCACCCGCGTATCCATGGGCTTGGTGCCGACGTAGATATGTTCGCGGTTCGATTTGTTCCAAACGGGGACGATGTTCACGCCCTTTTCATTCGCTTTCATGATGGCCCTCAACTGGGCTTCTCCCTGGTAGGTGAAGCGGTCACCTACCCCGATACTGTACTTTCCTAATTTCATTGTTTCTATTGATTAATTTATTCAATTTTCGCGTTCAAATAGTTAAAAATCAAAGTATTGTTTCGCGTTCTTGTACGATATATTCTCGATCATCTCACCCAGGAAAGTCATCTCCGAGGCGGGAAGTAACCCATGCTCTACATCATTCCCCACGAGGTTACACAATATCCTGCGGAAATACTCGTGGCGGGGGTAAGAGAGGAAACTACGCGAGTCGGTAAGCATACCCACGAAACGGCTCAGTAGCCCCAAGTTGGAGAGGGAGTTCATCTGTGCCTCCATCCCGGTCTTCTGGTCGAGGAACCACCACCCCGAACCGAACTGCATCTTTCCGGCGATGGAACCGTCCTGGAAGTTGCCGATCATGGTGGCTACCATATCGTTATCCTTGGGGTTCAAGTTGTAGATAATGGTCTTCGCCAGCTTGTTCTCCTTGTCAAGTTGATCGAAGAAGCGACTCATTGCTTTCGCCACGTTGAAATCGCCGATCGAATCGAACCCCGTATCGGGTCCCAACAGGTTAAACAGGCGGGTATTGTTGTTCCGGATGGCACCGTAGTGGAACTGTTGCGTCCACCCTTTCTCCCAATCCATCACGGCACCTTCGTGCAGCATGGCCGATTTGAATTTCAGGACCTCCTCTTTCGAGAGTTCGTTCCCGCCATACACCTTATCAAAAATCCGATCGATTTCGGCTTGGCTGTATGGTTCGGCGTAAAACTCTTCGATACCGTGGTCGGACAACTTGCACCCCACGCTCGCGAAAAAGTCGTGCCGCACGCGCAACGCCTCGATCAGGTCGTTGAACCGGCTGATGGTCACCCTGGAGGCCGCTGACAGTTTCTCCACGTAGGCGCGGTACGTAACAGGATCCTCCACCGCCATCGCCTTATCGGGCCGCCAGGTGGGCAGCACCTTTATCTCGAATCCCTCCTCCTTGAGCGCGAGGTGATGCTCTAGGCTATCAATCGGGTCATCGGTCGTGCAGACCACCTCCACCCGGAACTTTTTCATTAACCCGCGGGCGGAGTATTCAGGTGTACGGAGCTTCGTGGTGCATTCGTCGTAAATCTCCTTCGCAGTGGTCGGGTTCAGCAGCTTATCCACTCCGAATGCGCTTTTTAGCTCCAGGTGCGTCCAGTGGTACAACGGGTTCCGCATGGTGTACGGCACCGTCGCCGCCCACTTCTCGAATTTCTCCCAGTCAGTGGTCTCCTTGCCAGTACAATACTTCTCCGCGATCCCGTTAGTTCGCATCGCACGCCATTTGTAATGGTCACCCTCTAACCATATTTGTCCCAGGTTATCGAACGAGTGATCTCGTGCGATGTACTCGGGGTTCAGGTGGCAATGGTAATCGATAATGGGCTGTTTCGCCGCATGCTCATGGTAGAGTTGCTTCGCGGCATCCGTCTGTAGCAAAAAATCGTCGTGTATAAAACTCCTCATATTGTTGATAATTAAAGTTGATAATACAAATGGTAATCTAAAAAAAGGTGTGTTGCCAAAGGTACTCATTTTAGTTTACTTGAACCGCAACCATATGATTTAATTTTGCGCGTCATCTCGTTGATACAGGTTCGGAAGTCGGTTCCACCGAATGCCCCCTTCTTTATTGCTATCAACCATGATGCGAACCTGATGCTTATTTGTCATCTCCCTCACGATCGACAGCTAGGGGGATGTGGGTGGCTGGCCCGAGTACAACAATTCGAGGGAAGGGGGACGAAAAACGAATTTCGTGTTCGAAACGGTTTCCCGAAAAGGAGGGCAAAGGCGTTAACCTAGAAATTATTTTTGGTGATACCTGCAATATATTTAAGTGATAAAGCGTTGCTATTTCTACTTTTATCGTTATTTTTGTAACAAACACTTATCATTAAAAGAAATAGTAAAATGAACAACAGAGAAAACAGTATGTCAAGAAGAACGTTCTTAGCGGTCTCGGGAGCGATCGCGGGGACAACCGTTCTGGATCCGGGCTCGAAGATCCTCGCGAACAGTGCTACCGGCGTACGCGTGAACGGTGGGAAAACGAGGATAGCCATGGTTGGCACGGGCGTCAGGGGCATCGGGATGTGGGGAGGCAGTGTGCTCAGGGAGTACCCCGAACACGTGGAGTTCGTGGGCCTGTGCGATCACAATCCCGGCCGGTTGGTCGTGGGTAAGGAGATGATCGGTGCCGACTGCCCCACCTTCACCGATTTCGAGGAGATGATGCGCGAGACGAAACCGGGGGTCCTTATCGTGACCAGCGATGACGACACGCACGACCTTTTCGTCGTGAAGGGGATGGAGATGGGGGCGGATATCATCTGCGAGAAGCCGATGGCTATCGACGAGAAGAAGATCCAGCGCATCATAGATGCCGAGAAAAGGACCGGTAAAAAGTGCCGCGTCACCTTCAACTACCGCTATTCACCCCACCGGGCCAAGATGTGGGAGATCATCCGGTCGGGCGAGATTGGCGAGATTACCTCTGTAGATTTCCACTGGTACCTCGACACCTCGCACGGGGCGGACTACTTCCGCAGGTGGCACCGGCTTGTGGAGAAGGGGGGATCGTTGTGGGTGCACAAGGCGAGCCACCACTTCGACCTGCTCAACTGGTGGATCGATAGCGACCCCGAATCGGTCTACGCGCTGGGTGACCTGAATTTTTACGGGAAGAATGGGCCGTTCAGGGCCGTGAACTGCCGAAGTTGCCCCCATGCCAAGAAGTGTAACTTCTACTTCGACATCACCGCTAGCGAATACCTCACCCGCCTGTACGTGGACAACGAGAAGTACGACGGTTACCACCGAGACGGCTGCGTGTTCCGGGAAGACGTGAACATCTTCGACAAGATGGCTGCTACCATCAAGTACAAGAATGGCGTGCAGGTCTCCTACTCGCTCACAGCCTACTCCCCCTACGAGGGGTACCGGATAGCGTTCAACGGGACCAAGGGGCGCATGGATGCCTGGATACAAGAGTCTAAACCCACCTCCGATGCGAACTACGACGAGATTGTCGTGTTCAAGAACTTCGGGAGGAGGCAGTACATACAGATCCCGCAGGGCGGGGGCCACGGCGGCGGCGATAAGCTCCTGAAGGACCAGATATTCATCCCCAACACCCCCGACCCGCTCAGGCAAACGGCAGGGGTAAGGGACGGGGCGCTTGCCTGCCTAGTGGGTATCGCCGCCAGGAAGAGCATTGCCTCGGGACAACCAGTGATGATCGGGGACTTGAGCACCATTCAACCCATGGAGAAAAAGCTAACGTAGTGTGCCAAACAAATCGTTAGTCGCTTTTTTACGCCCCCCGATCATCGTGAAAGGGGGGCGATAGAAAACGTCAAAAACAGGGTTTTATATATAGAAGAGAAACGATCTAAAATCATATTGGAATAAATAGAATCCTGTCGATGAATCGGCGGGATTTTTTAATATGTGCGCTACGCATACCATACATCTATAGGGTGCAAGTCCCGAACGTGCCTGCCAATAGGAAACGTTAGTCAACGGCAAGGGTGTTGCCCGCGAGGGCAAATCTGAAGGAAGCCAGCGACAAAGCCGTGAATGAACGGACAGGAACACGATACGAGGCTTACCTTGTGGGTAAGTGGGCATTGGACCACGAAGCCCGATAATTGGACGTAAAGCAAGGGTAGTAAATCGTGTCACTCACGGTGAAAGAGGTATGAGTTTACCGTAGGAGGTCTGTATAAGACAGGTGGAGGCGAAGACGAGCGAACTGTTGTAGCAAAGCCGTTATACAGAAGTCAGCAGACGCCATAGTAGCCAGGAAGCTCTTGTAACGAGAGTGGAGCGAAGGGCAGAAACATTAGAGCTGATGAGTTTTTTTTTAGAATAGTAAAAGCCAATGCCAAGGGGCAGAAAATAACCTTATACACAGATGAAGCGAAAGAAAGGAGCAGAATGTTGTATTCAAGGTAACCTTTTCGTCACGGACGTACCCGTATGGTACGAAAGTGACGGGAAGGTCAGCCCCGTGTGGCTTTCTATATGCGAAGAAGAACGTAATCAGACGAGAGATTTGATGGAACGCTTGACGGGCTATTCAAATTTGCACGAAGCCTATCAACAGGTACGCCGCAACGGCGGGAGCAGCGGTGTGGACAAGCAGAGTGTCGAAGAGTTCGGCACATGGTTCAGCAACCATTACAAGGAACTTCAAAACGATTTATTGTCCGGCACGTATGTTCCCCAACCGGTTAAAGGCGTTCAAATTCCCAAGCCGAAAGGCGGTTTCCGTCAGCTGGGCATTCCCACGGTCAAAGACCGGGTAGTCCAACAGGCGATAAACCAAGTCCTACAACCCATTTACGACCCGATGTTTTCCCCTTCGAGTTTCGGCTTCCGCCCACGACGAGGTGCTCACGATGCCCTGCGTCGAGCGTGCGAAATCGTTAAATCGGGGAAAAGTACCGTCGTTGATATAGACCTGGCCAAGTTCTTCGACGAGGTCAACCATCAACGCTTGCTTTGGCTTCTGAGTACACGGGTAGGGGATAAGCGCTTGCTATCCTTGATCAGTCGCATTCTGAAAACCGGTATACTTCGGGACGGGCTATGCAGTCAGCGTGTTAAAGGCACACCGCAAGGCAGTCCTTTAAGCCCATTGTTGTCTAACATCGTCTTGGACGAGTTAGACCAAGAGCTGACACGTCGGAACTTGGACTTCGTACGCTATGCCGATGACGTTCAGATATTCGTGGGCAGCTGCAAGGCAGCCGAACGAGTATATGATAGCATAATAGGTTTTATCGAAAACAGAATGCTCCTGAAAGTCAATCGAGAAAAGAGCGGTATCAAGCCGAGTTACAAGGTGAACTTTTTAGGCCATAGCCTTTTACGAGGAGGGAAGTTAGGACTAAGCAGGTCAAGCGAGGAACGATTAAAGATGAAGCTCAAATCCATTACCCGACGTAATCGCGGGGTAAGTTTCGAGCAAATCTTGCGAGAACTGGAAATGTTGCTAAGAGGTTGGTTACAATATTTCAAGTACGCTTCAATGAAAGGCAAACTTGAAAAGTTAGACGGTTGGCTTCGCCGCCGATTAAAATGTTACCGTCTAAAGCAATGTAAACGAGTAATCGGTATCGTTCGTTTTCTCACCTCACTTGGAGTTGAGGAAACATTAAGTTGGCGTACTGCCCTTAGTGGCAAGGGATGGTGGCGACTGTCTAACAGTCCCGCCCTGAACATAGGAATGAACAACGTTTGGTTTGCTAAACAAGGCTATTACAGTCTATCAGACAGCTACAAACAGTTGTTTCGTAATCCACTCTAATGTAACCGCCGTACACGTAAGTACATACGGTGGTGTGAGAGGTCGGAAAATAAAATAGGAGGAAAACCTATTTTATTTTCCTCCTACTCGATTTAACTTATCACGTATCGCGTTATTCTTGTTTGCCCTCAAGACGAAGACCCCAGAACAGTTAAAAGTTAAACGGCAAAAAGTTGAACGGTGAAATGTTTTTAAAGTATAGCGAAACGAAATTGAAGGCAAACAACAAATATCAATGCGAAAGTTGAAAAAGAGGATACGATACAATACAATGAAGATTGAATCGGTAGAACATATCCAATCGATTTCGGAACATTATTTTTCGCTGAAACTGGTAACAGTATAGCTATGGAATTTGAATCGATCTTTTTACCGGGTGTAGACGCGAAACGGCCGCTGGTAATTGCCGGCCCATGCAGTGCCGAAACAGAGGAGCAGGTGCTGACTACCGCTAGACAGTTGGCGGCAGCTGGCGTGAAGATATTCAGGGCGGGGGTATGGAAACCCCGCACCAAGCCAGGTGGCTTCGAGGGGGTAGGCAGTCCCGCGCTCGAATGGCTGAAACGGGTTAAGCAGGAGACCGGCATGTATGTGACTACCGAGGTGGCCACGGAGAAGCACGTGGACGAGGTCCTGAAGTATGGGGTGGACCTGTTGTGGGTAGGTGCCCGAACGACAGCGAATCCTTTCGCGGTGCAGGAGATCGCGGATGCCCTGAAAGGGGTGGACATCCCCGTTTTCATTAAAAATCCGGTGAATCCCGATATTGAGCTATGGATAGGTGGCATAGAGCGGTTTTACAACGCGGGTGTTAAGCGGATTGGGTTGATCCACAGGGGGTTTAGTTCGAGTGACATGGCGGTGTACCGCAACCTACCGCAATGGCATATTTCTATAGAGATGAAACGCCGCTTCCCTTCCCTCCCCATGCTGTGTGATCCGAGCCACATGGGGGGACAACGCGATATGATCTTGAAGCTGAGCCAGCAGGCAATGGACCTTAACTATTCCGGCCTGATGATTGAGACGCATTGTTGTCCCGATGAGGCATGGAGCGATAAGGAGCAGCAGATTACTCCAGATGCGTTAAGGGAGGTGCTCAATGGCCTTGTAATACGAGATACGGTGCAGACCACGGAGGACCTTGCAGTCCTCCGCGACCAGATAGATGATCTGGATAACGAGTTGTTGCGGCTGCTCTCCAAGCGGATGCGCGTTTCACGGGAGATAGGCCATTACAAGCTGGATCATGGTATGCCTATCCTGCAGACGCAACGGTACGACCATATACTCACCGATCGGTCAAGTCATGGAGAGCGCCTGGATATGTCGGGCGATTTCATCAAGCGCATGCTGGAGGCAATCCACTCCGAATCAATCCGACAACAGATGGTGGTTATGGAAGAGGCAAAACCGAAACGAAGGAGTCCAAACGGATGAAGGATCTCCTCAACCAAGTGCTGAAAAATGTCGAGTAGCCCGGGTTATTCAATGTACACGCGGATCATTTTCACGTCGCTAACGGGGCGACCGCGGGCATCCACGGTCAGGGCGGCGATCTTATCAATTACTTCCAATCCCTCGACAACCTCTCCGAACACGGTGTAGCCACCGTTCAGGTGGATCACGCCGCCCGATTTTTTGTACACCTCCCTCGACCCCTCGGGGATAATCGTCCGGTTGGGGGATCGCATGAATAGGGAGTCCACTACCGCCAGAAGGGAGTCGCGTACTATTTCGTACCGCTTCGGGTTGTTCGCCTTGAGGCCCTCCAGTTCCTTCTCCCGAGGAATATAGTGGGTGTTGAGAAGTTTATTTCTAACCGGTGCGTTATCGGTTATATCAATGGAGTCGAGCTGCTTGTCCGTGTACTTCTTCCCTTGCACGATGTAGAACTGAGATGCATCGGACTTCTTTTTGGGGTTCTCCTGATCGCCCTTCCTTGGTGCGGCCAATGCCCCTTTCTTATGGTAGCGCTGCTCCCGGAACTCGGGCATCAGCTCCATATCCTTTCGGCCGCTGCCAATCCGTTGGCCGGGACGGGCACCACGGGAGTCCTGAGCACCGCCTTGAATCACGAAATCCTTTACCACCCGGTGGAAGAGCGTCTCGTTAAAGTAGCCCTGCTTGATGAGTTTCAGGTAGTGATCGCTATGCACGGGGGTGTCGTCGTACAACACTGCCTTCATCGTGCCGTGGTTGGTCTCGATCACGATGGTGGGGTACTTGGTCTGCGCGCGGAGCGCGGGCACGATGTAAACGGATGCCAAGAGCATGAAAACGAAAAGGGTAACAGGTCGAGTAACTCTCTCTTTTTTTATCATAACGTTGTTGTTTTAGAATCGTTGAAAACGTTGAACAAAACCGTTACATTCACAGGATGTAACCTTCATTTACACTATATATCACGTTTATACTAAACGTGTCAGTTGCGCGAAAACGCATACTGCGACTTGCCACGGCTACCCTCCCTAATTGGGAGCCCTCCGGTAGAGGAAGGCAGCGATGGCAGCGAAGACGATGTTTGGGATCCAGGCAGCCACGAAGGGACTCATACTCCCTTTGATCGCGAAGGTGGAGCTCACGGTGAGGAAGAGGATGTAGCCCATGCTCAATACCAGGCCGATCCCGATGTTCAGCCCCATCCCCCCTTTCACCTTTCGGGCTGAGAGGGAGGCACCGATAAGCGTGAGGATAAAGGCCGAGAAGACCGAGGCGATCCGGCTGTGATACTCGATCTGGAAGGCTTGGATATTGCCTAGTCCCCGCTCTTTTTGGCTCTTCACGTAGTGACGCAGTTGGGGTGAGGTCATCATCTGCTGGTCGGTAGCCGCGATGATAAAGTCGTTCGGCACGATCTGCAACGTCGTGTCGATAGAGGTGCCGTGCGTGATGGTCTCTTCCAAGCCATCGAAATTGCGTATCTGGTACTCTTGGATGGTCCACTGGTATGCAGAGTCGTACCGGATGGATTGGGCCGTGAGCCGCGAGATCAGTTGGTGGCCGTCAAAGTGATCCATCGAGAAGTGATATCCCGTGTTGTTCAGCAGGTCGAAGTTGCCAAAGTAGACGATGGTGCCTGGCCCCACCTTGAACTGGATATCCCGGTCGCCCGTTTTCTTTTTCCTTGGGTCTATGTAGTTCTGCTCGAACTTGATCCGTGTAGCGTTGGCGGGGGGGATCAGGTAGCTCCCGAAGACGAAGGCGAAGATGGCTATCACCAAGGCCGATACCATGTAGGGTTTCATCAGCCGCTTGAAGCTGATCCCGTTGGAGAGGATGGCGATGATCTCCGAGTTGCCGGCCATCTTGGAGGTGAAGAAGATGACGGCCAGGAAAACGAACAGGGGGCTGAAAAGGTTGGTGTAGTACGGGATAAAGTTGAGGTAGTAATCGAAGATGATACCATGTAGCGTGGCGTTGTGGGTCATGAACTTATCGATCTTCTCGTTGATGTCGAACACCACCGCGATGGAGATGATCAGTGCAATCATGAACAGGTAGGTACCCAAGAATTTCTTTATGACGTACCAATCGAGCCGCTTTAACTTCAGGGAATCGTTGTTTATCTTCATAACCTCCGTGTAACGTTTTCCAACATGCCGGCTTTCCACTCTGGGAAGTCGCCGGCGATGATATGCCGCCTGGCCTCTTTCACCAACCAGATGTAGAACGCCAGGTTGTGAATGGAAGCGATCTGCAATCCCAGGATCTCGTTCGTGGTGATCAGGTGCCGCAGGTAGGCCTTGCTGTATAGCCTATCAACGAACGAGGCACCATCCTCCTCCAGCGGGGAGAAGTCGTTTTTCCACTGTTCGTTGCGCATGTTCATTACCCCCTGTTTGGTGAAGAGCTGGCCGTTGCGCCCGTTGCGGGTGGGCAGAACGCAGTCAAACATGTCCACTCCCCGTTCGATTGCCTCTAGCAGGTTCTCCGGCTTACCCACCCCCATCAGGTAGCGGGGTTTATCTTTCGGCAGGATGTCGTTCACCAGTTCCAACATCTCGTACATCGTCTCGGTGGGTTCACCCACGGCCAGCCCGCCGATGGCGTTGCCGGGTGCCTCTTTGGAGGCAACCTGCTCGGCGGCACGCCGCCGCAGGTCAGGGTAGACACACCCCTGCACGATGGGGAACAGCGCCTGGCTATACCCGTGGGGACACTCGGTCTCCTCGAAACGGGTGATGCAGCGGTCGAGCCACCGCTCCGTGAGGTCGAGCGAACGTTTCGCGTAGGCGTAATCGGCATCGCCCGGCGTACACTCGTCAAACGCCATGACGATGTCGCCACCGATCACCCGCTGAATATCCACCACCTTCTCGGGTGTGAATAGGTGTGGCGACCCGTCGATATGCGACTGAAAGAGTGCCCCCTCCTCGGTAAGCTTTCGGTTCTCGGTTAGCGAGAACACTTGAAATCCCCCGCTATCGGTCAGTATGGGACGCTCCCAACTCATGAACCGGTGAAGACCGCCTGCCTCCCTCAGTATCTCCAAACCGGGCCTAAGGTAGAGATGGTAGGTGTTGCCCAGGATGATCTGGGCTTGGATGTCTTCTACTAACTCCGTGGGGTGAACCGCTTTCACGCTCCCCACGGTACCAACCGGCATAAAGACGGGCGTCTCCACCGGGCCGTGGTCGGTGGTGAAGATACCCGCTCGGGCATTCGTTTTGGAGTCGGTATGTAGGAGTTGGAATGTCAATTCGTTTCGTTCACGTGGCATTTAAAGGGCAAAGATAAAGTTTTTGACCCAACAAATCGACAGGAAGCGTTTAAAAATAGTTAGGAGTTTGGGGTGTGAGATGGCTTAAATATTTTTAACCCCGATTCTTTACGAAACCGCTTTAACATTTCTAATTTTGTAAACCGTGTGATAAGACCTGCTTTTTTATGGAAAAGGGATGAGCGAACATCGTGTTTGCCTGCCCCTGCAGTGGTTTATAATAAGAATATTTAAAAACTAGTAGAGAATATGAGCCAAGTCGTCGACATTAAAGAACTCAACGAACGTATCGAGCAAAAGAGTGCGTTCGTGCAAACGCTGGTCACGGGAATGAATCGGGTAATCGTTGGCCAGAAACACCTGATCGAATCGCTGCTCATCGGCCTGCTATCCGATGGGCATATCCTGCTGGAGGGGGTACCGGGTCTGGCAAAAACCTTGGCGATCAAAACGCTGGCCCAGCTCATCGATGCCGATTACAGCCGCATCCAGTTTACCCCCGACCTGCTGCCGGCCGATGTGATCGGGACCATGATCTACAGCCAGCGCAGTGAGGAATTCCAGGTGAAGCACGGCCCCATCTTCGCCAACTTCGTGCTGGCGGACGAGATCAACCGGGCACCCGCCAAAGTACAGAGCGCACTGCTGGAGGCGATGCAGGAGCGGAACGTGACCATAGGCGATCACACCTACAAGCTGCCCAGTCCCTTCCTGGTGATGGCCACGCAAAACCCTATCGAGCAGGAGGGTACCTACCCGCTCCCCGAGGCACAGGTGGATCGTTTCATGCTGAAGGTGGTAATCACTTACCCGTCTAAAGAGGAAGAGAAGCGGATTGTTTACCAGAATATTTTCGAACCCATCACGATTGACAAGCCGGTGATCTCCACGCGGGAGGTCATTGATGCGCGCAAGGTGGTGCAAGAGGTTTATATCGATGAGAAGATCGGGCGCTACATCGTGGACATCGTGTTCGCTACCCGCTTCCCTGATCAGTACGGGTTGCCGAACCTGAAGGAGATGATCGGGGTGGGGGCTTCGCCGCGCGCCTCGATTAACCTGGCACTCGCCTCCCGAACCTACGCGTTCATCAACCGGAGGGGCTACGTGATCCCGGAGGATATCCGCGCCGTATGCCACGACGTCTTGCGACATCGCGTGGGACTTACCTACGAGGCGGAAGCGAACAACCTCACTTCCGATGAGATCGTGAGCGAGATTCTAAACAAGGTTGAAGTGCCTTGATTTTTTGTAGATGGATACGACAGAGTTACTTAAGAAGGTACGCTACATCGAGATCAAGACGCGAGGACTCTCCCGCAATATTTTCGCGGGCGAGTACCACTCCGCGTTCAAAGGTCGCGGTATGGCCTTTTCCGAGGTGCGGGAGTACCAGTACGGCGACGATATGCGCGATATCGACTGGAACGTTACGGCCCGTTACAGCCGCCCCTACGTGAAGATATTCGAGGAGGAGCGCGAGCTCACCGTGATGTTGATGATCGATGTATCGGAGAGCTTGGGCTTCGGTTCGCAATCTATCTTGAAACGGGATATGGTGGCCGAGATCGCGGGCACCTTGGCCTTTTCGGCCATTCATAATAACGATAAGATCGGAGTGCTCTTCTTTACCGATCGGGTGGAGAAGTTTATCCCCCCGAAGAAGGGGAGAAAGCATATCCTCTTTATTATCCGCGAGATTCTTGGCTTTAAGCCGGAGGGCACGAGAACAGATCTGAGTCTGGCGGCGCGGTATATGACCAACGCGCTTAAGAAGCGCTGCACCGCTTTCCTGATTTCCGACTTTATCGATCCGGGCGACTACAGTAAAGCGCTGCAGATCGCTAACCGCAAGCATGACGTGGTGGCGATCAGGGTGTACGACAAGCTAAGCACCGAGTTGCAACCGGTGGGCTTGATGAAGGTGAGGGACCCCGAGGTGGGAGAGGATCGCTGGATCAACACCTCCTCCAAAAAGGCTAGACAAGCGTATCGCATGTGGTGGAACGGGTTGAGCGAGAAGATGGACGTTGCCTGTCGCCAGGGTGGCGTGGATAGCGTGTCGATATCCACCGAGGGTGATTACGTGAAGTCACTGCTGCAACTTTTTCAACAACGAAGGTGACCGTGAGTAAGAGAACGAACGATAGCGCCGTGATGCGACGGGCGATGCTTTGGATCGCCCTCGCGTTGCTGTGGCCTTCGTATTCGTGGGCGCAGCGTGCTTCGGCACATGTTACGGTTATCCCAACTGAGATCGAGATTGGGGAGCATGCGCTGATCAACCTCAAGGTGATAACTCCCAAGGATAAGTTGATTCACTTCCCGGTGTACGAGCACGAGATCGTCCCGGGTATCGAGGTGATCACCATGCTGCCGCCCGATACCACCATCGAGAATAACGTGATGACACTGGAGTTCAAGTACGTGATCACGTCGTTCGACTCCACGCTCTACCATATTCCTTACATCCCTATTTACGATGGCACCGACACCATCTTCTCCAACTCGTTTGGCCTGAAGGTGACTTCGCCTGAGCTGTCGGACTCCACGCTGGCCTACCTGGAGAAGATACACCGGGGGGAGACCGATTCGATCGACTTCCAACAGTTGCAGCTGTACGATATCAAGGGGATCAAGCAGCCCCCGTTCGTTTGGACCGACTACCTCTGGATATTATGGGTGGTGCTGGGCATTGCCCTGCTGCTTGCGCTCATAGGGTTGGTCATCTACATGATCCTCAAGAAGAAGAAAAAGGGATATATCTTTACGCCCCCCGTGGTGTTACCGCCTCACACCCGGGCGTTGGCCGAGTTGGAAAAGCTGAAGGCGGAGAAGATTTGGCAGCAGGGAAGGGTGAAGGAGTTTTACACCCGGCTGACCTATATATTGCGGTTTTACATTTACGAGCGGGAGGGGATCAACGCGCTGGAGATGACTTCGGGCGAGATACTGAACGAGGTGCGTAAGGTGGTGGAGGTCGAATCGGCCTACAATAATTTGAAGCAGGTACTGTCGACGGCCGACCTGGTAAAGTTCGCGAAGTTCCAACCTTACCCCGACGAAAACGACTTGAGCTTAATGAACAGCTTCTTCTACGTGAACCAGACCCGGGAGCCGGACCCGCTGCCGACAAAAGAGGAGCTGGAGAAAATGGAAGAGGAGGCGGCATCGGAACAGGATGGCCAATAGCGATACTGATTGAATATGGAATTTTTACACCCCGAATACCTCTACTTGCTGCTGCTACTGATCCCGTTGATCGCGTGGTACGTGATTCGTTTGTCGAAAGCGCAAGCCTCGTTCAAGCTGGCCTCTACGGGGGCGTTCAAGGGGGTGAAGCCGGGTGCGCGGGTCTACGCGCGGCACCTGCCGTTCCTGTTGCGGACGGTCGCCATCGCGCTAATCATCGTGGTGATCGTGCGGCCCCAGGCGGTGGACAGCTGGGAGGAGACGGAAACCAAGGGGATTGATATCGTGTTGGCGCTCGACGTGTCGGGCTCGATGCTCTCGCAAGACTTGCAACCCGACCGGTTGCAGGCAGCCAAGAAGGTGGCGGCGGAGTTCGTGACCGATAGGAAGAACGACAACATAGGACTGGTGATCTTCGCGGGCGAGAGCTTCACGCAGTGCCCACTGACTACCGATCATAAGGTGTTACTGAACCTGTTGAACGAGATCGAGTTCGGGGTGATCGAAGATGGAACGGCCATCGGGCTTGGACTGGCCAACTCGGTGAACCGGCTGAAAGATAGCGAGTCGAACTCCCGGGTGGTGATCCTGCTGACCGACGGGACCAACAACAGCGGGCAGATAGCACCGCTCACCGCGGCCGACCTGGCGCGGTCGTATGGTATCCGGGTATACACGGTGGGAGTAGGGACCAAGGGGATGGCACCAACGCCCGTGCAGACACCTTACGGGGTACGGATGCAGAACATGCCGGTCGATATCGATGAGAAGACACTTACCGAGATCGCGGCGATGACCGGCGGGCAATACTTCAGGGCGCAGGATACTGAAGGGCTCCGGCAGGTGTACGCTGAGATCGACGAGATGGAGAGGTATCTGATTAGCGTGCAGAACGTGACGAGGCGGCAGGAGCTGTTTTTGCCTTTTGCGTTGGCCGCCTTGGGGTTGATCCTGCTGGAATTGCTGTTGCGGAGGACCTGGCTCAGGACGATACCGTAGAAAAGGAAAGATATGTTTAGATTCGGAAACCCGGAGTTCTTATGGCTCTTCTTGCTGATGCCGCTGCTGCTGGCGCTTTACATCTTCCTGAATATCCGGAAACGGAAGGATGTGGAGAAGATGGGTGTCCGCCCCACGCTTAAGAAGATGATGCCCGGCCTGTCGCTCAAGCGCTCCTACTTGAAGTTTTGGCTTATCTTCATCGCCCTTTGCGTGGGTATCTTTATGGTGGCCCGGCCGCAATTTGGGACGAAGGTGGAGCTGGTGGAAAAAGAGGGGATCGAGCTGGCCATCGCGATAGACGTCTCTAACTCGATGATGGCGGAGGACGTCTCGCCCAGCCGCCTGGCACGCGCCAAACAGATACTTACCCGGTTGATCGACGTGCGGAAAAACGATAAGGTGGCGCTAATCGTGTTCGCCGGTGAGGCTTACGTCCAGATGCCGCTGACCTCCGATACGCAGTCGGCTAAGATTTTTCTGAACAGCATCGACCCCAGCCTCGTGCCGATTCAAGGGACGGCCATTGGTCAGGCTATCGGTCTGGGCATGAGCTCCTTTTCCAGCGACCAAGATATCAGCAAGTCGATGATCATCATCACCGACGGTGAAGACCATGAGGGGAACGCCGCGGCCATGGCAGCTGAAGCGGCGAAAGTGGAAATAACGATCAACGTGGTGGGCATCGGCTCACCGGATGGTTCACCCATTCCCTCGCGAGAGCGTGGGAGCAACTTCATGGCCGATAACGAGGGGAACGTGGTAGTGTCCCGACTGAACGAGCAGATGGGGATGGAGATCGCGCAGAGCGGTGAAGGGGTCTACGTGCGTGCCGATAACTCCAACAACGCGGTACGTGCGCTGGAGGCCCGGCTCGATGAGCTGGAGACGGGTAAGACCACCAGCCTATCCTACTCGGAATACGATGAGAAGTTTCCCATACTGGCCTGGATCCTGCTCGTACTGCTAATCGTGGAGGTGCTGATTTACGATATGAAGAACCCGCTGTTCCGTAATGTTCGGCTATTTGAAAGGGAGGAGTAACGGTGGCGAGGAGAGAGAAGCAAAAGAGGGTCGAGAGGACAAGAAGAGAAAAGAGATAAAGTAGGAAGATAAAATGCAACGATTCGTGAAGATACATTATATATTACCACTGCTTTTGGGGATGATGCTGCCGATGACGCTCTCCGCCCAAAAGGAGGTGCGCAAGAACGTGCGCAAGGGTAACAAGGAGTATCAGCAACAGAAGTACGCCGACGCGTCGGAGCTGTACGGGAAGGCGCTGGAGGAGAATCCCGCGTCCAAAGAGGCCATCTTTAACCTGGGGAACACGCTGTACCGGCAAAAGGATTGGGCCGCTTCAGTGGAGCAGTACCAGCATTTCGTAACCCTGGAGCAGAAGAACCCGGCAGTTGCCTCCGAGGCGTGGCATAACGTGGGGAACACGATGTTGCAGCAGAAGGATTTGCAGAAATCGATGGAGGCCTACAAGATGGCGCTCCGGCTGAACCCGGAGGACGACGAAGCGAGGTATAACCTGGCGGTGGTGCAGAAGATGCTGCAAGATCAGGAGCAGGAAGAGCAGGATCAAGAACAGCAGGAGGACCAAGAGCAGGAGCAACAACAAGATCCGCAGGGCGATTCGCCGCAGAATCCCCAAGATCAGGAGAAGCGCCCCGAACAGCAAGAGGGGCCCGAGCAGATGTCGCGAGATAACGCCCGTCAGCTGTTGCAAGCCATCGAGCAGGACGAGCGGGATACGCAAGAGAAGGTGCAGCGGATGAAAGCGCAAGAGCGGGAAGAGCGGGCGCAAGAGAACAGAAGACGGAATAAAAACTGGTAAGCGTGATCGATATAATGAGAAATAGACGGAACATAGGGATGTCTCTTTTATGGCTGTTTGCCGGGCTCGTGAGCGGCTTCACGGCCGCAACGGCGCAGGTCACCTTTAAGGCGACTGCCCCCGCCACGGTAGTGCAGGGTGAGCAGTTCAGGTTAAGTTTCGTGCTGAACGAAGAGGGGAAGGACCTACGGCTGCCCGATATGCCCGATTTCGAGGTGTTGTTTGGCCCCAGTACTTCCACCAGCTTTAGCCAGCGTACCGTGAACGGGAAGACTACCTCCGAACGGTCGGTCAGCTACACCTATATCCTCATGGCCAACAATCCCGGCACGTTCACTATACAACCCGCAACGATACAGGTGGGGGGTAGCGAGTACAAGTCCAACTCGCTCACGGTGGAGGTCCTTCCTCCCGATGAGGCTTCTGCAAGGGACTCCTCGCCGGGAGCGGCTGAAGGGCGACGGGGAGAAGAGCGCCCCTCCGCGGGTTCGCCCACGGTATCTGCTAAGGACGCATTCATTAGGGCCATCGTATCGAAGGGTAGCCCTTACGAACAGGAGGGATTTACCGTTACCTTCCGCCTCTACACTACCTTAAACATTGTCAACTTCGGGAAAATACGTTTTCCCGAGTTCGAGGGATTCATGGTAGAGGAGATCGAGCTGCCCATGAACCAGCAACTGCAGATGGAGCGCTACGAAGGGAGGAATTATTATACTGCCGACCTGCGGAAGACACTGCTCTTCCCCCAACGAGCGGGACAAATCAGCATCCCGAGCGGCTCCATCGAGATGGTTTTTTCCGTTCCATCGGGGCGAAGGATATCCACCTTCTTCGGGTCGCAGGAGGTGATGGTCGACGTGAAGAAGAATATGGTTACCAACCCGGTGGCGATCAACGTGAAAGCCTTACCCGCCAACCGGCCGGCGAGCTACGCTAACGCGGTGGGAACCTTCACGATGAAGCCCTCCATAAGCGGCACGCGTGTTCGGGCGAACGAGGCGATCACGCTCCGGTTGGAGCTGTCTGGAACGGGCAACCTGAAGCTGATTCGAGACCCGGAGGTTCGCTTCCCGGATAATTTCGAGACGTACGACCCGACCGTCGACAACTCGTTCAATGTGACGACCAACGGGCTCAACGGGATACGAACCATCGAGTACATGGCCATCCCCCGGTACGAGGGTCAGTACACCATTCCGCCCATCGAGTTAACCTACTTCGACTTGAACAGTCGCTCCTACAAGACGCTTACCTCCCCGGAATACCGGTTGGAGATCGAGAAAGGTGATACGTCGGTTGCACCCGCGGGTGCGTTCGTGAGCCGGCAGGATGTGAAGGTGGAACAGGATATCCGGTTCTTGAAAACGGGGGAACCCTCCTATACCTCAAGCACCAACTTTTTCGCGGGTTCACTTGGTTACTGGCTATGGTACTTGATCCCCCTGTTGCTGCTGCTGGTCGCTTACCTTATTAACCGGAAGCAGACCATCGAGAACGCGAACGTGGCGCTGGTACGTACCAAGAAAGCCAACAAGGTGGCCATCCGACGATTGAAGGTGGCCGAGAAGTACCTGAAGGAGGAGGATAAGGAGCGGTTCTACGAGGAGGTGCTTCGTGCCGTGTGGGGTTACTTTAGCGATAAGCTGTCGATACCGGTAGCCCGCTTGAGCAAGAACAACATCGAGGCCGAACTATCGGAGCATGGGGTGGAAGACGAGCTGGTGGGTACGTTTATGCGGATACTCGATACCTGCGAGTTTGCACGCTACGCCCCCGGTGAGAGCCACGCGGAGATGGACTGGGTCTATCACAATACCTTGGAAGCAATCGGTGAAATGGAAAACAGGTTAAAGAAAAAATGAAGCGATTTATGAAGGCAAGAATAACTGTTCTCGTTCTCTTGGCGGTAATGGTGACCGGTTACGTGGAGGCTTTCACGACCCCGGAAACGGGTGTGGCGAGCCCTGATACCTTGGCCATAACCCCCGAGGCGGCCATCGAGGCGTATCGAAACCAGGATTACAAGCGGAGTATCGAGCTGTACGAAACGTTGGTGGCCTCCGAGCTGGAGGAGAATCGCGAATCAGCTCAACTCTATTTCAACCTGGGAAATGCTTACTTCCGTGACCATCAGCTGGGCAAGGCTATCCTGAACTACGAGAGGGCGCACCTGCTCTCCCCCGGCGATAGCGATATTCGCCATAACCTGCGCTACGCGAACAACTACACGGAAGACCGGATTACTCCCGCGAGCAACCTGTTCCTCACGAACTGGTTCAACGGGGTACGCGACCTCTATAGTTCTAACACGTGGGCGAGGCTCGCGGTAATCTTCTTCGTGCTCTTTATCGCTTGCGTCGCCCTCTTCTTGTTCGTTCGGGTGATAGCTGTACGAAAAGCCGCTTTCTATATCGGGCTGGTGTTGTTGCTTTTCGTGGGGGTTGCCAACGCGTTTGCTTTCAGTCAAAAACGGGAAAGGGTGCGGCGCAACTCCGCCATCGTGATGGTAGGTGCCGCCCGTGCCAACGCTTCACCCGACGAAAACAGCAACCTTCTGTTCGAGCTGCACGAGGGGACGAAGGTGAAGATCAGGAGCAGCGACGGCAACTGGTACGAGATCGAGATCGCCAACGGCAGCGTGGGATGGACGCTCAAGCAAAACGTCGAAGTTATTTGAGCAGCCCGCATCATGTTAACGGCTAAATCAAAAATCAAATAATCGTATGAACATCCTTGAAAATGATTATTTTAATCATTAAAGGTTCCATACACCGAAATGTAAAAGAATAAAATAATCGTATGAAAGAGTGGGTGGAAGGGTTGCTCCCCCTGGAGCGAGACCTCTTTTTCGCGTTGAATGGGAGCGAATCGCTCTTCTTGGATAACGTGATGTGGACCATTAGTGGACGGCTCATCTGGGTACCGCTCTACCTTTTTATCCTGTTCCTTCTCTTCTACCGTATGCCAAAGAGAGAGGGGTTTTTGGCCGCGCTCTTCCTCATCCTGGTGTTCGTGGCGTGCGACCAGGTCTCCTCTTCGCTTTTCAAGCCGCTGTTCGAGCGGTTTCGTCCCACGCACCATCCCGACTTCAAGAATCTTGTAGATACCGTGAACGATTACCGGGGTGGTCGGTATGGCTTTATATCTGGACACGCAACCAATAGCTTTGGACTTGCGGTCTTTGTCCTGCTTCTCTTTAAGCAACGTGTACTCACCTTGGCCTCGCTCTTTTGGGCTACTTTGAACAGCTATACCCGAATCTACCTGGGTGTGCATTTCATTTCGGATATCGTCGCGGGAATGATCGTGGGGACGCTGATCGCGCTACTGTTTTACGGCCTCTACACTTTCACGAGAAGGCGATTGAGGACCTGTGCGACGGCAGCCGTGCGAACTGACCGAGAACCTGGCGGCGAGGTGGTTGACGATAGGGCTTCAACGACTGTCAGCGTGGCAACTCCTGCACCCTCTGGTATGGTGCACGCTTACAGCTGGAATCAAGGCAGGCTGTTGGCCTTTTTCATTGTTACGTACTTGACCATCGTCATCGTTTTTAGCCCTTTGCTCGCCGCATTACCTCACTAACACGGCGTCCTAACTTCAGTGTGAAAGTGGCCCCCCCGGCTGTTATCGTTTCGAGAAGAATTTGAACGAATAATTTGGTTTCACCATTTTTTTATGATATGTTTATAGCAGAATTGAACTATCCAATGTATTATCAATGTAAAAAATAGAAAGCCATGGCAAGAACGATTACGTTTAATGACTTAAGAGCGCTGAAAGATAAACTCCCTGATGGTAGTATCCATCAAATAGCCAAGGAGTTGGGTATGAAGCCCGAGACCGTTAGGAACTATTTTGGTGGATACAACTACAAAAAGGGGGAGAGTGTTGGCATACATATGGAACCGGGGCCTAATGGTGGTATTGTTGTTTTGGACGATACCACTATTTTTGATAAGGCCTTGAAAATTCTCGGATTAACCGATTACCCGGAGCCGATTCCAATAGAGGGAGAAGAGGAGGTGTAACGGCAAAACCAAAACCCAATAGCCTACTGCGTAACGCGTACTATTGGGTTTTTTATTTCTCTTGGAAGTTATCAGGCATCCAGATGTTCCTTGTCGAATGGTACCCATGGTTACAGATCGAGTACCGGCTCACCGATTCTAGTGTGAGCTTGAGAGAGACGTTGGAGAATTTCGTTCTGGAGAATGCGGTCGATATGATCTCCTTTTCGAGCTCGCGGCAGAATATTTTCGCAAGGATATTCACCCCCGGGTATCGCACAGTGCATGCTGTTCCATTCAGATACACTGCTGTTGGTCATTAAGGGGATGACTTAGATTCCTAATTTCGTTTTTACCAACTGGGTGATGTTTTCGGCGGTAGGACTCACGTAAACGATGGCCGTCACGTCGAAAATGTAGGTGAAGTTGTGTTCGGCGCCGACCGCTTGGATGGCATCGTGAATCTTTTTGTTCACCGGCTCAAGCAATTCCTGTTGCAGCTTGCTAAACTCCTGTTGGCTGTTTTGTTGATACACTTGGAGCCGCTCTTGAAGTTGCGTCAGTTGTTTTACCTGATCCTGTTGTACCGCTTCAGAGGTGGCCGGGTTGCTCTCAAACTCCTCTAGCTTCTTATTGTACTCGTCAATCAGCGCTTGCCCGTTTTTATTGATCTCTTCCTGTTTGTTGCTGAGTTTCGTTTCAATGTCCGACAACTCGGGCATGGCGGCGAAGACCTCCTGCGGGTTGATGTACCCAATTTTCAAATTTTGTGCCACGACAGCTAAGGGTGCCAGCGCAATGCACGCGATGAGTAATTTCTTTAACATGATTACGGTTTCTATTTTTTTAGTTTAAATTAGACGTTACTAAAAAAGGCGTACAAAGATACGCGATTTATTTTTAATAGCCTAACCTAGTGAGTACTTGATCGCTGATATCAATGGAAGGAGAGGCGAAGATGATGGACGTGGCGGAGGCTCGATCTACCACGACCGAGTAACCTGAAGTGGCAGCGATCTCTTTTACCGCCTCGTAAATAGCGTCCTGAATGGGCTTGATCAGTTTCTCTTGTTGCTTGAAGAGCTCGCCTTGCGTACCGAAGTAGTGGTTGCGTAACTCTTGGATCGCATTTTCCATGGCCACGATTTCATTTTCGCGTTTCGTTTTCTCCTCACCGGCCAAGAAAGAGAGATCGGCCTGATATTTTTTGTACATCGCATCTACCGCGCTCACCTGCATGTCGATTTCGTCTTGCCATTTTTTGGATAGCGATTCGAGCTGTTTGTTCGCGTTCTCAAAAGTGGGGATGCGATTAAGGATGTACTCCATATCGATCAGGGCATACTGTTGGGCGTTAACACCGGCTAAGGCGAACGTTATGAACAAGCCTATTAAACCTATTGTTTTTTTCATATGACTGTTTTTTATTATGTTTCACTATATGGAACCTCTGATTCGATTCATCCTGCAGTTCCGTGTTAATCCTGTTTTTCCGTTTATGCTCTCCCTTTGTCTCTTACGTTTCCTAACTTTTTTGTGTCTTCTCTTGGGTTCCCTTCTTGGGGTCTCTCACACTCCTGTGGTTTCCTAAGTACAGACAACGACTGACCGGTTTCGTTTACGCCTTAAAAGGTAAATTATGTTAAATGAACGCTAGGGCTCTCGTATTCCCCGTGTCGGATAACATTCTACCCGTCGGGGTCGTGTTACAGGGGCGTTAGAACTCTTGTCCGATGATAAAGTGGAACTGGCTACCGCCGCGCTCCCTGTTTCCCCTGCCGTAGACCGTGTCGAACCCGTACGCCCAGTCGATTCCCATAAGGCCAATCATCGGTAGGAAAATACGTGCGCCCACGCCAGCCGACCGTTTCAAGTCGAACGGGTTGATGTCCTTGGTGTTCCACCACGCGTTACCCGCCTCTAAGAATGCGACCGCGTAAATGGTGGAGTTGGGTTCGAGGATCAAGGGGTACCTCACCTCTAAGCCCAGCCTGGTATAGGCACGGGCTTGGGTTGCGATCCCGTTGTTTTCGTACCCTCGTAGCGCAACGTTTTCTGTTGCGAAGGAGCTGGTGTAACCGGTCATCCCGTCGCCCCCCACGTCAAATGTTTCAAACGGGGTGAGCTTGTGCTTGTTGTAATGTCCCAGTATCCCGAATTCAACCCTGGTGGCCATTACGGGGGTACGAGTCACCGTGAGCGGCACGAGCGGGGTGTAGGTACGCGCCTTGAATTTCCACTTATGGTATTCGTTCCATCTGTATTTAGCCGGGTCGACGTCCAGCATGGTCTTGTAGTTCCTCCCGTCCCAGAGTGAGAAGGGGGGCGTTGCATCGACGCTCAGAGTGAACTCCGATCCCGTCCTCGTGTAGATGGGGTTGTCCGTGGACACTCGCGATAGGATAAGACCCAGCGTGATGCTGTTGCTCGTTCCCGTGCTAAAAGGGAACTGGTTGTAAGTCCAGTTTTTTAGCCCGTAGCGTTGGTATCCGATCGTCGCCATAATTTGAAAATAGTCGTCTGGCCATTCGAGCCGTTTCCCGTACCCTAGTGACAGCCCAAAGATATTGAACACCTGGTTTGGGTCATACGCGTACTCGGCCATATCCTGATATCCGTAACCGCCATATCCGTAACCGCCATATCCGTAACCGTAACCACCGTACCCGTACCCGGGATAGCCATACCCGTAGCCGGGGTATCCGTATCCATAGCCGGGATAACCATACCCGTATCCATACATGTAGGGATCGTAATAGCTGTGTCGCGAGTAGTACTTGGTGTTGAGCCCCGTGTAACGTGAGTAGTAAGCGCTTACCGAGAAGTGGTTAGGCCGCTTGCCTCCAAACCAGGGCTCCACGAATTGGAACTGGTAAGATTGGTAGTATTGCCCGTTGGTTTGTGCGCTCACTACCAGGGTCTGTCCGTCGCCTTGTGGGATGATGCCCCGGTGCATCGATGGGTTGAACAGGTTCTTGAGCGAGAAGTTGTTCAGCTTGAGGCTAAGTTTCCCTACCAACCCGGTGACCCCCCATCCAGCCGAAAACTCGATTTGGTCGTTCCCTTTCGAGGTGAGGGGATAGGTGATGTTTACCGTTCCATCTTCTTGGTTGGGATTGATGCCAGACCCGATATCCGCGAAGAGCGCCTCGGGGTCGAAGTGACCTGTTTGTGCAATCTCACGCACGGAACGAAGGAGGTCGTCCTTGCTAAAGACCGCCCCCGGCTTCGTTCGTATCTCCCGGCGGATGATGTCCTCGTAGAGTCGATCGTTCCCTTGGATGATAACTCGCTTGATGGTTGCCTTGGGTCCCTCTACCACGCGAAGTTCCAGGTCCACGGAATCGTTTTCAATGTTGATCTCTATCGGGTCGATGCGCGAGAAGAGGTACCCGTTGTTCTGGTACAGGTTGACGGCCGCATCCTCGTCATCCGCCAGCCTCTCTTGTAGTTTCTTCTGGTTATAGACGTCACCTGCTTCCATGTTGAGCAACTGGGAGAGCTGGGATGAGGGATATTGGGTATTGCCCACCCAGTTGATGGAACGGATGTGGTAGAGCGGTCCCTCTTCGATGTCGATTTCGATGTTGACTGTCTTCTCATCGTGCTTGTAAACCGTGTCTCGTACGATTTCCGCATCACGGTATCCCTCTTCGTGGTACTTGGTGATGATGTTTCTTTTGTCTTCGGTGTAAAGGTCCTCAACAAATTTCTTGGCCCGGAAAAGGTTGACCAGTCGGTTCTTCTCGTTGGTTTTCTTCATCGCCCACTTCACCTTGAAGTCCGAGAGCGCTTCATTTCCCGATAGCTTGATGTTGTTGACCTTCAGCTTCTCTTTCTTGTCCACCGCGATCTCTAGGATAACTTGATTTGAGCCAGTGGTATCGGGATGCTGTAATACCCTCACCTCCGCTTCGCCAAATCCCTTCTCGTCGAAGTAACTCTTGATGTAGGTCTCGGCTCGATCTATTTGAGGTGGGGTGATTTGGTTCCCTTTCACGAAACCGATCCGCTCCTCGATATCGTCCTGCTCCCCCTTTTTCATGCCCGTGTAGCGGATGTCGCTCACTCGTGGCCGATCAGTCAACCGTATCTCCAACCAAACGCTGTCCCCTTCGATGTTGGTTTGCAGTATCTTCACGTCAGAAAAGAGGCCTTGGCGCCAGAATCGTTTAATGGCGTTCGAGATATCATCCCCCGGTACCTGTATCTCCTCGCCCTTGGATAGCCCGGAAAAACCGACGAGGACGAACTTTTGGTCCTCGTACATGGTCCCTTCTACCCCCGTTACATCTATGTCGGCAATGTAATATCGTTTTGGGGGAGCCGTGTAGTTCACGATCAACTCCTCCGGGATGGAGGAGGGGATAGTGTCGTTATTTTGCGCCAGGGACATTGTACCGGATAACATGGCGAGTAATGGTAGAAGCAAATGAAATATCCTCTTCAACATTGTGATTTGTTTCTTTTCCCTAACTGTTTTTTTAATTCAGCGTGGTTGATTAATTGTTGTCTGTTACCGTGTTACTTGAGGGGGGTGACGAATACTAGCTGCTCGCTCGTCTTGCCATACCTCCTCTCGCGTCCCTGGAACTCTAGGATGGCCTTGTAAAAGTCCTCTTCCCTAAAATCGGGCCAATAGGTGTCGGTGAAGTAGAACTCCGAGTAGGCGCACTGCCATAGCAGGAAGTTGCTGATACGCAACTCTCCCCCGGTCCGGATTAGTAGGTCGGGGTTAGGCATGTCACTGGTGGTTAGCCGATTGGCGAGGGTCTCCTCGTTAATATCGCTTTCCCGAAGCTTCCCGCTCATCACCTCCTTGACGATTTGTCGGGTGGCCTGGGTGAGCTCCCATTTCGATGAGTAACTTAGTGCGAAGACCACGTTCAACGCGGTGCCGCCCTCCGTTTCACGGATACATTCGGCCAACGCGGTACGGGCATAGTTCGGTAGCCGTTTTACATCGCCAATGCAGTGAACCTTCACGTCGTTCTTCTTCAGCTCCTCGGTCTCTTTGGCGATGGCGTGCACCATCAGGTCCATCAAGCCGCTGACCTCTTCGGCCGGCCGATCCCAGTTCTCCGTGGAGAAAGCATACAGCGTGAGGTAGGGGATGGCCAGCTTCCTGGCCGCTTCTACCACCATTCGTACAGAAGCGACACCCTCTTTATGCCCTTCCCTTCTTTCTAGGCCTCTGCTTTTCGCCCAGCGCCCGTTGCCGTCCATGATAATCGCTACATGGGCGGGAAGGCGTTTGGGGTCAATACGGTCTATCAACGACATATCTATTGGCTACATGTTAAAATCAGTGGCAAGGATCATCGTGCAACCTGAAATCCCAAGTCATGTAAATCAATGCGAACGCATACCAATCCTGGTTTTTCAGGGGGCTGTTTTTAACCCCGAAAGGCGCGTCAAGACTCCATCCGGGTTGAGCTTTCGTAGCGTCTAAGTCATCCCTGAATAGTCTTCGCATCGATGCTTCCATGCCGATGTTCACCCTATTGTTACATGTATACTTAAACCCGAAACCAAGGGGTACATGTATTCCATATATCGGCTTCTTTCCCGTTGCCATCGTCACCCCCATGCCGGTAAACAGGTAGGGGGTATAAGGCCTGGTTCCAAGGTACCTCTGCTCGGTGCCGAACCGGAAAAAATGGAATTCCACCTGCGCACCGACATCCAAGACGATTCGTTTAAAGCTGTCGTGCTGATTCCCCGGAAAGCGGTTACCGGAACGGTTCGTGTCACCCGATATTGCCCCTCCCAAGATATTCGCCTTCAGTGCCCATTGCATGCTGGGGTTGAAACGAAAAAGGAGGCCTCCGGCCACTCCCGGGTAGAGGAAGGGGTTCTTCGGGTTGGCATCGCCTATATAGGTGGAGGCCCCCAACGCAGTACCTATTTCGTACTTGTGCTTTTTCGGGAAGCGTTCCCGTGAGTAGAGCTTCCCTTGAGTAGGGCATATCAAGATGCCCAGCACGACGACTAGGATATGAATCTCGCGTTTCATCATTACCATAACGTGAAACCGATTCATAAAGTATGCATCAACGGAGAATGTTTACTCCATCGAAAATTTATTCAGCTTGCCCCTCCACACGTCAACGAGCGTGGGGTGAGGCGAGTGTGCGGATATTCCGCCGAATATCCATATGTTGTTTGAATCATCAATCGTCACCGAAGCGTTGGTCCGTGGGGTGAATTCCAATTCAGCTGGAAACGCTTGGTTCTTAGCAGCCGCCTCCCAATCCAATCCATAGTTGCCCGAGAACAGGAAAATGTTCTTCCCGTCTGATAAGGTCATCAGGTAGAGACGGTCGTCGTAGTAAAACAAGTTACTCCCTTTCACGGGGAACGAAGGTTTCTTGGAAATGTAGGTGATCTCATCGTCTTTCTTTTGCACGATCCACACCTCATCGTTCCATGAACCGTCTTGCCTGATTCCGTCGGTCAGTACAATATACTTTGTGGCGTAGGAGCGATCGCTCTCGATGCTCGTGGAGGTGAATTTCGACCATGGCATCTTATCGGGTACTTGGTTTAAAAGCTCTATTTCAGAGAAATCATCGGTCACCGCGAAACGGAGCATGTTGTCATCTTTCACGGCTATCAGGATACGTCCCACCGTGACACCGGGAAGGATCCCGTATGGATTTTTCACCGTGTAGCCCGTGTTAATCTTGTTCCACGAGATGCCGTCGGTCGATGCATGTACACGCCCCTCTTCATCAAGGATGTATATCGTGCCTTTCACGGCGATCAACGTGCTCAGTCGAACCGAAGTGGGGAGCCCCTGTAACTCGTCCAGGTTGCTCCATGCCGAACCGTCTACCGTGGTAGTTGCCCCTACGGCACTTCCCGTTTTGTAATAGGTGATGAAACGACCGTTGAACGCGATGCTCTTTTGTTCTATGGGACACGATGGGAGATAGTCCGCTTTTCTTTCCCACGAGAGGATGTAAGGGTCTTGCTGGTATATGTTGAGTTGAAACGTGTATGACTTCGTGTGAACGCCATCTTGGGCGATGGTCGTGATCATTTTTAATCGGTTGATGGCCACCGAGTCGGTCCTGTTCCAGAGGTAGGTGCTATCCCCATGCGCACCGGTTAATGTGATGGTTATCTGTTGGAAAGAGGCGTACGTGCTGGAGCTGCTGACGCTCAATATCGCACTGTCCACGTGAAAGAGGTAGGGCAACGGTTCTTTGTTGAATATTTTCCCGTTCACTTGATCAATCGAGAACGAGGTCGCATTCAGCAGGTTGGCTGTATCTGCCCTGGAAGTCAACGAGAAAGCGTAAATTTGCGCGTTGGGCGAATAGTCAATTACCCTATCGTTGGAAGAACCAAGGCATGAGGTCCACAACAGCAAATTCAAGGTAGCCACGAGCAGCCACAGGAAATATGTAAATCTCATCTGTTTCAAACAATAGTGTATCCCGTATTACATTGTACAAAAGTAGAAAGATTTTTCTCCATAACCATATTAAAATGAATATTTAAAGAAAATTTCGAGTTATTTGATTCTTTAAATGGAGCCGTGTGACGTGTATGAAGCGTTCGTTGCTTACCATGTGCCCATCGATGCTGGGTGGCACTATCCGGTTAGGATAGGTGAATCCTTCGTCCTTGCGACCCAGTTGAAAGCAGCGGCGCATTAATTCCGTATGTGGCATCATTTTGTGTATCTTTGTGCAAGAAAATGGTCTAAATAGCAACTTATGGCGTTGGTCCCCTTGAAACAACTTGCTCGCTATCTCCAACGTGAGCTGGGCGATATCTACTCGTCGGGAGAGATCGTTGCGCTTTCTCGCCTGCTGTTCCATGAGTTGCGCGAGGGGCTGCCCGCTATGGTTGTCACGGGCAAATGCAATCATTTATCCACCACTTACAGCCGGGCGGCCTCGTTTTTAATGAAGGAGGAAGATGAGGTTTCGTTTTGGGACACCGCCAAGGTGACCGCAGTAGTGGAGGTGATTCGGCGATTGAAAACTGGGGAACCGGTGCAGTACATTGTAGGGCGAACCGAATTTCATGGGCTGATGTTGCACGTGACCCCTGACGTGCTAATCCCACGGCCGGAAACGGAAGAGTTGGTGGAGTGGGTGCTGGATGAACTTCCTTCCGGAAAACTTAAGCTGCTCGACGTGGGAACCGGGAGCGGCTGCATTGCGGTCGCCCTGGGAAAGAGGCGTCCGGACATTGAGGTGTATGCCTGCGATTCTTCGGGGAAGGCGATCGCGGTGGCCCAACGCAATGCCCGTGAAAACGAGGTGGACGTGAATTTTTTCGTGTGGGACATCTTGGTTCCCTTGTCCGTATCCTTCCTTGACAATGGTTCGTTTCACGCGGTCGTCAGCAACCCCCCTTACGTGCTTGAGTCGGAACGGGCAGTGATGGAGGCGAACGTGTTGGATTTCGAGCCGCCCGAAGCATTGTTCGTACCCGATCGCTCCTCGCTGCTGTTCTACGAGCGGATAGCCGACCTTTCATTGAGTTTACTCGGCGAAGGAGGGTATCTCTTTTTTGAAGTTAACCAGAGCAAAGGGGATGAGGTGCGGACCATGCTCTTTGAGAAGGGGTATCGCAACGTGAAACTGCGGAGCGATATGGCTGCCAACCCGCGGATGGTTCGGGCGATAAAGCCATAGGAATAGGTGGAAAATAGGTAGAAGTATTTAATCACGCCCCGTCGTTTCAGACGGGTAAGCCATGGGAATAGCTGGAAAGCCATGTTGACGTGTGATGAACGAACAATGGATAACAATGGATAACAATGGAACAACGGGAGATGGAAACGATGGTCGAACAGGCCTATAAGCGGATGACCCGCCTCTGTTCACGCGGCGAGTATTGCGTGTACGATATTCGTCAAAAACTTCGGGGGATGGAACTTCCGGAGGAGGGGGAGGAGGCGGTTATTCAAAAACTTGTAGAGGCACGTTTCATTGACGAGGTGCGATACGCACGCAGCTTTATCAGCGACAAGTTGCGTTTTAACCGTTGGGGCAGGAAGAAGATCAAGCTCGTGTTGCAACAGAAGCAGCTGCCTTGGGAGATTATCGAGCAAGCGTTCACGGAGTTCTCAGAGGAAGAGTTATCGGCTTCGCTACCTAGTTTATTGGAGAAAAAGTGGGCCACTGTGACCGGCGCTTCCATGTATGAGAAAGAGGGAAAACTGATACGCTTTGCCTTGGGAAGGGGATTTGGTATGGATGAGATCAGGCGGTGCTTGGCACAGCTGAAAATGGAGAGGGAAGAATAGGAGCAGGAAAAAAGGGAGGATATGGAAAGAGGACAAGCGGTGAAAAATGAAGGTGTGGGGCGATGAGTAGGACATTGGTGAACGAGTTGACCGCCCTCTTCTACCCCCATGTGTGCGTGGTTTGCGGTTGCGAGCTATTGAAAAATGAGGTCGGGGTCTGCTTGAAGTGTCTTTACCAGCTACCGAGGACCAAAAATTTTTTGGTGAGGGAGAACACCGCTGAACAACTTATGGCCGCTCGGATCCCGTTTGAACGGATTGCTACCTACTGCGTTTATTCAAAAGGGGGGATGCTGGAGCCCTTGATTCACCACCTCAAGTACTATGGGAAAAGGGAGATCGGGCTGTTGCTGGGAAGGCTGTTTGGCAGGGATTTGCTGGGGAGTGATTTCCTGAGCTCCATCGACTGGATCGTTCCCGTGCCGCTGCATCCCAAGAGGGAGAAGGAGCGGGGCTACAACCAGGCGGAGATGATTGCACGGGGGTTATCCGAGGCTACCTCCCTACCGGTCTCTACCGGCAACCTGGTACGGGTTATCTTCAACCCGACCCAGACGAAAAGAACTAAAACACAGCGTTGGGAGAACGTGAAGGGTATCTTTGAGGTGGTAGATAGTTCGCTGTTCGAGGGGAAACATCTCCTATTAGTGGATGACGTGATCACGACCGGGTCGACTATAGAGGCGTGCGGCTTGACCCTACAAGAGTGCAAAGGGGTGAAAATGAGCGTCGTCACGTTGGGGCAGGTGCTTTAAAACGCTCTTTTTTCGTGATACCCTTCGGTGGAATCAGTAAAAAAGGTATTTTTGTACTGGACATTGCACGGTCACGTTAAAACTGAACGAGTTTTCGTGTAATGAGTCTTACGTGGTGCGTGTTACGTGTAATCCACGCGATCGTGTTAAAAATTGAACGAAATGCAACCATTAAAAAAACTGACGGCTGAAAAACTTCTGGGGATCAAAGCCATTAAACTACAACCCTCCAACCCGTTCACCTGGGCGTCCGGGTGGAAGTCTCCCATCTATTGTGATAACCGCAAGATCATGTCGTACCCTCCCGTACGGAATTTCGTGAAGGTGGAGTTTGCCCGACTCATCATGGAAAAGTACCCCCGTGCTGAGGCAATAGCCGGGGTGGCGACCGGTGCGATCGCCCCCGGGGCGTTGGTGGCCGACCTGCTTGGGCTTCCTTTTGTTTACGTTCGTTCCACCCCGAAAGACCATGGGTTAGAAAACCTTATAGAGGGTGACCTGAAACCGAAACAGAAGGTGGTGGTGATCGAGGATCTCGTCTCCACTGGTGGTAGCAGCCTGAAGGCGGTGGAGGCAGTTCGGCGAAACGGGGCCGAGGTGTTGGGTGTGATAGCTGTCTTCACCTATGGTTTTCCGCGTTCGCTTAACAGCATGCGCAACGCACGGGTGGAGTTGACCACGCTTTGCGATTATGACGCCATATTAGACGAGGCGATTGCGATCGATTACATTGACGAATCGGATTTACATGCGCTGCAAGAGTGGCGGGACGACCCAGAAAACTGGGGACGACAGGGAGGAAAACACGCGAAAAAGAGCCGGAAATGACCGAATACGTAAGTGAAGTGAAACGTATACCCCACGGTAACGCAACTGTTTTCGGGGTGCTCTCAAACCTCCAAAACCTGGAGCGGGTGAAGGAGTGGCTTCCCATGGATGGAATCGGCGACTTCACGTTCGATGGCGACGCCGTTTCATTCCGGTTGAATCCGGTGGGAGAGGTGACCTTCCGCCTGGTGGAACGGCAACCGAACAAGCTGCTTAAGTTTCAAGCGGAGCGGTTGCCCCTTCCCGTTTTCCTATGGATACAGTTGGTAGGTAAAAGCGAAACCGATACCCGGCTCAGGGTGACGGTGCGGGCCGATGTAAATCCCTTGACCAAGGGAATGGTAGATAAACCCTTGCGGGAGGTGGTGGAAAAACTGTCAGACGGGTTGTCAAAATTGCCGTACGACCGCTTGTGATTCGAGCCCCTTTTACCGCATCTCTTTTATTGCATTTCGTTTATACGTACGCGTCCCGTACCATCCTACCACGATAAAGCATACGAGTGGTAGGGCAAACGAGGCGTTCACTGCCGGGAAGTGGCTTCCGATGGTCCCAAGGTCGATAATAGAAGCTTGCACCGGGGGTAGTACCGATCCCCCCAGAATGGCCATGATCAGTCCCGCTGCACCGAACTTGGCATCATCGCCCATCCCTTTCAGGGCTATGCCGTAGATGGTGGGGAACATGAGCGACATGCAGGCCGAAACCGCAACTAGGCAATAGACACCCCACACGTTTTGGAAGAGAATCACGCCCACCGTGAAAAGGCCCGCGCCGATGGCGAACGTGCGCAACATTTTCCCGGGGTTAAAGAACTTCATCAGGTAGGTCGCGATAAAGCGACTAGCGCAGAACAGTATCATGGCTAGGATATTGTATCGTTGGGAGAGCACCTCCGCGGCCTGTTCCTCCATTCCGCCGGCCATGAAAACACGGGTTCCGTACTGTATGATAAAGGTCCAGCACATGATCTGCGCACCCACGTAGAAGAATTGCGCGATCACCCCCTGACGGTAATTGGGGGTGGAGAAGATGCGCTTTATCGTGGCCCAGAAATGCAACGTTTTATCCTTATCCCCGTGCTTCGGCATCTTCGCGATCAGGATGATCAGGAACATCATCAACACAACGAGGCCTATGGCCAGGTAAGGCGAGATGAGGATCGACAGATCGGACTGTTTCATCGCCTCGAATTCCGAATCGGAGAGCAAAGACCGTTCTGCGGTACTCATTGGGTTTAGGCGGGCCTGGATGAAGTTCATGGCGACGAACATACCCAGCAGCGAGCCGATGGGGTTGAACGCTTGGGCGAAATTGAGCCTTCGCGTCGCGTTTTCCTCGGGTCCCATGGTCAATATATAGGGATTGGCGCTGGTTTCGAGGAACGAGAGACCACACGTGAGGATAAAATAGGCTACCAAAAACGGGTAGTAGTTGCCCGTCATCTTCGCCGGGAAAAAGAGGAACGCCCCCGTCGCGTAGAGTGCCAGCCCCAGCAGGACACCCGATTTGTAGGAGAATTTCTTGATGAAGATCGCGGCGGGGAACGCCATGGCGAAGTAGCCCCCATAAAAGGCCAATTGCACCAGCGCACCTTGCGTAACGCTCATCCGGAAGATCTTCGAAAATGCCTTCACCATGGGGTTGGTAATATCGTTTGCAAAGCCCCATAAGGAGAAACAGGCGGTAATAATGATAAACGGCAACAGGTAATTAATGCCGTTATGTTTCAGTAACGGAAGTTTCGTTTTATTCATCTGTATTGGAATTAACCAAGTGGCGGGATGGCGTTGACAGCCATCCCGCCGCCGCGTGGTTTCAATTACTTGTAGATGGGCCCGAAGTTTTGGCAAGCCCGGAAGTCGGCTCCCTCCTTGTCCATGCCGAAGGAGCCCCATGCTTTCGGGCGGAAGGGTTCTCCCTCAACGTTGTGCATGCATACCGGGATGCGGAGCATCGAGGCGAGTGTGATCAGGTCCGCTCCGATATGCCCGTAGCTGATGGCCCCGTGATTGGCTCCCCACTCGTTCATCACCGAGTAGACATCTTTGAAGGGTGGCGTATCGTTCAACCGGGGTGCGAACCAGGTAGTGGGCCAGGTCTTATCGGTCCGCTCGTGAAGCACCTTGTGAATATTGGGGTCGATATCCACGGTCCACCCTTCGGCGATCTGCAACACTGGCCCCAGTCCCTTCACCAAGTTCAGCCGGCTCATTGTCACGGGCATACCGCCGTCCGTTAAAAAGTTGGAGGAGTAGCCGCCCCCTCTGAAGTAGTCACGGTTGGCCGGGAACCAGGTGGTGGCAGCCAAGCACGCCTTCACCTCCTCTTCCGTTATATCCCAGAACGGTTTCATTATCGGCTTTCCTTCCCGGCGCTGCTTCCCGGTCCCATCTAAGGTAGTCGAGCCGGAGTTGATCAGGTGGATGATGCCGTTGGCCGCCCTGCCGGTGAGTTCTTTACCGGTGACCCGCTTGACCGACTCGGGGCTCCAGTAGGTACGAACGTCGGAGAATATTTGAGCGGTATTGGTTAGCAGGTGGCCGAACAGCATCGCGACCCCGTTCAGAGCATCGTTTTCGGTTGCGACCGTGAATGCTTCGCGTACCCCGTTCCAGTCGAATGAGCTGTTGAGGATCGCTTCCGAGAAGTCACCGTTTGGCAGGAAGTCGGTCCACTGCCTTTGCCCTTGGAAGCCGGCGGCGATCGCGTTATGGCCGATAGCTTCTTCTTTGAAGCCCATCTCTTTGAGTTTTTTGTTGCCCGTCATCAGGTCCCGGATGATGAGGGTCATCTTCACCACGAACTCCCAATCGGCATCCATCGCCTCACGCGATTTAGCCTTCTTTTCCGAGTTGAAGTCCGTCCCCTCGTTCGGTTTGCAGTATTTCTCCGTCCACGCCATCGCCTTTGCGAATTCCTCTTGGTCGTAAATGCCTTCGTTAATCCTTCGCAGTATCTCGGTAGAGTCGACCGACTCGGTCCTCATGCCGAAGTACTCCTGGAAAAGGTCGGGGTTGACCATGGAGCCCGCGATCCCCATCGATACGCTGCCGATGGAGAGGTATGATTTCCCGCGCATGGTGGCAACGGCTTGCGCTGCACGTGCGAAGCGGAGTAGCTTTTCCGCCACCTCTCCCGGAATGCTGTTATCGTCCAGGTCCTGTACTTCACGCCCGTAGATACCGAAGGCGGGTAACCCTTTCTGAGCATGGGCGGCCAACACGGCCGCCAGGTAGACGGCTCCCGGTCGTTCCGTCCCGTTAAAGCCCCATACCACCTTCGGGTAGTGGGGGTTCATGTCCATGGTTTCAGTGCCGTAACACCAGCAGGAGGTGACGGTGATGGTGGAACCGACTCCCGCTTGTTCGAACTTCTCCGCGCAGGCGGCGCTTTCGCCCACGCGGCCAATCGTGCCGTCGGCTATCACGCACTCCACGGGCGACCCGTCGCCATTCTTCAGATTGGTACATATTAATTCGGCTACCGCTTTCGCCAGTGCCATAGTTTTTTCTTCAAGGCTTTCTCTAATACCTCCCTGTCGCCCGTCAATAACGGGGCGAATCCCAATTTTAGGATACTTCTTCATGCTGTTATCGTTTTTTGTATGATGTAGTGATGTAGTAATATAGTTCGTGGCGTACTGTTCCATCCCCTCATCCCACGAAGGTAAGGTTCCACGGTCAGCGAAAAAAATTAATTGATATGTTTTGCAACATGTTTCCGTAAACACAAGGCTGTTTCCAGGGGTGTTACGGTTCTTTGTAGCCGGGTTAATATATCGCGAGTTGGTGGCACGGATTGGTACTTTCCCAAAAAGTAACCGGACGGGCTCTTCACAGAGACCGTCCGGCTTTTGGAAAATCAAAAAGTCATATAAGAAATAGAACTAAATCCGGTTGTGGTTTTTACTTTTCTCAATAGTATTGGTTTGACGAGATAACAGGTATTGGCATTTCAGCGCGGGTTGTTCTCACCGGCTGGTTGTACCTGTATACCACGTCGTATATTTTGTCTCCTGTCCACTCTTTCACCTTGATGGAAAGCTTTACAGAGTCTGTTTTTTCTGCCCGCATCGGTTTCAAATCGAAACAAACGAACCCCTCGTACAGCTTTGACGATAAGCTGCCATACGCGTTGTGTCTGAACTCCAGGTCAATTACTCCCGGGTTGCTCCTACTTTCCAGCTGTTTTTTTACCAAGTTAATAGCGTGGGGTTGCATTCCCCCGTAGTTAAACATGAACGATACGTTCAGGTAATCGCCTCCCACCCACATCGCGTTGGCTTTCACCGGATCGTTCCCTATGCTATCTTTGTTTTGGGCGGTTAGCTCAATAGCCTTTTTCGTGAGGATGTTCCACATATCGTTCACCCGCACGTAGTGGTCGTATCCTCCCATTTCCTCCGATAGGATCGTGTAATTCAAAAAGACCCGTTGACCGTGCAAGGGGGTATACCGTATCGCAGTGGCTGCTGGCCACAGGCGATCCCCGTTGTCAAGGAGCAGCGAGTAATCGTTGTCGCCTTCGGAGATGACCGTGGCGATATCAATACCGAAGCTCCCGAGCGAGCGGGACTTATCATCGCAAGCGAGCGAGATAAGCAGGAATCCCATTAAAAACGAACCGAATACCCAGTTGATTTTCTTCATTGCCGTTTTCTTTTTTTTCACTCAACTTTCAACTTTCGTACCCCGCCAGTTTCTTTGCTTTTTCAAGCTTTAAAGCAAGATCGAAATGAGACAACACGTGCAGGTTTAACCTTTCACTACCTGGTTGGTAACTGAAACGTGCGGGCTGTTGATAAAACAACACGCGAAAGTTTAGCCTTTCACTACATGTTAGATGCAGTAATCGCAAAAACGTTGCATTGAAATGGAAGAAAAAGCGAAGTTTAACAAGGTTTAACGATGATGTGCGGTTTTTCTTCCTTTATTCGGCAAAAGATTAACTAAACTTTCGTTAGTCGAACTTGAAAACAAGAATGTCTATGATGCGACAGTTGAGTTAGAATATAAGGGTCAACAGGTTAACTGTACAGTTTTTTTATTAAATCGGGTCTCTTCATTCGCTTCAACCGCTTTATAAACTGTTGTCGTCGCTTGGGGTCATACCAAAAAAAGAATTCACGTTGCCCGTTTTTCTCTTCTCTTGTTTTCGCGGTGAAGATAGGTTCCATGGTGTAGGGGTGGTACCCGGTATAGTAGATCTCGGTGGCTAGCGTCATAGGCGAGGGGGTGAAGTCTTGCACCTGTTCCAGTTTAAAGTTCAGCTTCTTGGTTTCGGCGGCCAGCTCGGCCATATCCTCGTCGGTACAACCCGGGTGCGATGAGATAAAGTATGGGATGAGCTGTTGGTTTAGGCGCTGTTGTTTATCAAGGTAGTTGAAGATCGCGTTGAACTGCAGGAAGCGGTCAAAGGAGGGTTTTCGCATGATCGTTAGGACCTTGTGAGAGGTGTGTTCCGGGGCCACCTTGAGCCTTCCCGAAACGTGGTTCGTAATTAGCTCGCGGGTATACTCTTGGTTAGCGTTGTTGGTCTTCTTGTCATCGCTCTCGTGTAGCAGCATATCGTAACGTACGCCGCTCCCGATAAACGACTTCTTCACCCCCGGTAGCGCGTCTACTTCTCGGTAGATATCCAGCAGGTCGGAAGGGTCGTTGTTCAGGTTGGGGCATACCGTGGGGAAGATGCAGGAGGGTTTTTTGCATGTCTCGCAAACCGAAAGGTTCTTGCCTCGCATGCGGTACATGTTGGCCGATGGTCCACCCAGGTCGCTGATGTACCCTTTGAAGTCGGCCATTTGGGTGATCTTCTTCACCTCTTGCAGGATCGATCGCTTGGAGCGGGAAGCGATAAACTTGCCCTGATGCGCGGAGATGGTGCAAAAAGCGCACCCCCCGAAACACCCGCGGTGTAGGGTTACCGAGAACTTAACCGCCTCGTAGGCGGGAATCTGTTTTCCTTTGTACTTGGGGTGAGGTAGCCGCGTGTAGGGGAGGTCAAACGAGGCGTCCATCTCCTCTTCCGTCATGGGGGGGTAAGGGGGGTTGATCACGGCGGTTTCGCGGCCCACGCCTTGCAGGATTCGGGCCGCCTTGAGCCGGTTGGATTGCTCTTCCACCACCCGGAAGTTGGCGGCCTGCTTTCGCTTATCGGCCAGGCACTCCTCGTGCGAGAAGAGGGTGACCTCTTCGCCGAACCGGTTTTCGGGGATATCGTGGGTAGGACGGAGGAATGCGGTTTGCGGTATGTTTACCATCTCCTGGAAGCGCTTGCCTTCGCGCAGTTCCCGTACCACCTGCTTCAGTGGGAGTTCCCCCATCCCGTAGATGAGCAGGTCGGCTCCCGTATCCGCCAGGATGGTGGGGTGCAGTGCGTCGTCCCAGTAGTCGTAGTGGGTCACCCGCCGTAGCGAGGCCTCCACTCCACCCAGGAGGAGGGGCGTGTCCGGGTAAAGTTCTTTCAATATGCGGGAGTAGACGGTGGCTGCCCGGTCGGGCCGCATATCGGCCCGACCGTCGGGGGTATACGCGTCGTTGGAGCGGAGCCGCTTGTTGGCGGTATAGCGGTTGATCATCGAGTCCATCACGCCGGCGGTCACAGCGAAGAAGAGGCGGGGCGTACCCAGCTTCTTGAAGTCCCGCAGGTCGTCTCTCCAGTTGGGTTGGGGTACGATAGCCACGCGCAGCCCCTCGCTTTCGAGGAGCCGACCGATCACTGCCGTGCCGAATGAAGGGTGATCCACGTACGCGTCCCCCGAGAAGAGGATCACGTCAATGTAGTCCCATCCCCGCCGTTTTACCTCCTTTAGGGTGGTGGGAAGCCAGTCGGTGGTTAGACGGTCGCCGGGTAAATGGGGTGGGTTAGGCATGTTCCTGCCGTTTTTCTTTTAACTCGTTGTCGATCTGCACTGCCCGCTCCACTGCCAGGTGGATGTTGTCGCAAATATTTTCCTGTCCGATGATACCGGGGATGGCCGACTGTTCCACCTTCTCTCGCACGTCGCTGTTCACCCCTGATAGGATCACCTGCTTCTTCTCTTTTATCGAGTTTCGGCAGAGCGTTTCAAGGTTATTCAAGCCCGTCGAGTCGATGAATGGTACCTTGCGCATCCGGATAATGCGTATATGCGATTTCCCGTGGATATCGCGCATCACCTCGTCGAACTTATTGGCCACCCCGAAGAAGAAGGGACCCTCGATCTCATACACTTCTACCCCGTTGGGCAGATGCAGGATTTCCTCCTTAAATTCACCCGAGGTTGACTCCATCTCTCTGCTCATGTTGATGCTGCCCGTGGTGCGGGAGACCTGCGTGGCCTCATTCATTCGCTTGAGGAAGGAGAAGACGGCGAGCAACAGACCCACCCCGATCGCGATGGTGAGGTCGAAGATCACGGTGAGGAAGAAGGTCGTCAGCAGTACGGTGCGGGTGGACTTGGACTGTTTCACGAGAGAGACAAATATTCGCCACTCGCTCATGTTGTAGGCTACTACCACCAGCACACCGGCCAGGCAGGCCATGGGGATGTGCCGTGTGAGGTCGCCCAGGAAAAGGACGACCAGCAGGAGTACCAGCGCATGGACGATGCCCGCTACCGGGGTCCTACCCCCGTTGTTGATATTGGTCATGGTGCGCGCTATCGCCCCCGTGGCTGGTATCCCCCCGAAAAAGGGGGTCACGATATTGGCCACTCCTTGTGCCACCAACTCCATGTTGGAGTTGTGCCTCTTGCCGGTGACCCCATCGGCTACCGTGGCCGATAGGAGCGACTCGATAGCGCCCAGCATGGCGATGGTAAAAGCCGCGGGGAAGAGGATGCGGATGCTCGCCAGGCTGATGGGTATCTGCTCTATTTCGGGTAGTTCGCTGTTGATGGTAAATCGATTGCCAATGGTTTCAATACCCGTGATGCCGGCGTATTCCTTGAGCAGGTAGCCCACGACAGTCATTACGACCAGGGCGACGAGCGAACCGGGTATCTTTCGGGAGAGTTTTGGCGTGAGCACGATGATAGCCACGCTTAGCACGGCGACCAGCGCCGCCCACCAGTTGATGGTGGTGAAGTGTTCAAAGTAGACCCCCCATTTCTCAATGAAACCCGAGGGGAGTGGCGGGGTGGTGAGACCGAAGAAATCTTTTATTTGCGTAGAGAAGATGGTCAATGCGATACCGCTCGTGAAGCCAACCACGATGGGGTAAGGGATGAACTTGATGATCGTGCCCAGCTTCATGAAGCCCATCAGCAGGAGCATCATGCCGGCCAGAACCGTGGCGATGGCCAGTCCCTGCACGCCATACTGCTCCACGATGCCGTAGACGATCACGATAAATGCGCCGGTAGGCCCACCGATCTGCACTGTGCTCCCGCCCAGGAAGGAGATGATAAATCCGGCAATGATGGCAGTATAGATCCCCTTTTCCGGGGTAACACCCGAAGCAATCCCAAAGGCGATCGCTAGTGGCAACGCCACGATACCAACAATGAGCCCGGCCATTAGGTCGGCCATGAACTTCTCTTTGTTGTACGTTCTCAGGGATTTAAGGAGTTGCGGTTGAAACTCTTGAGATAATTTTATTTTCATACGCTTATTTCGTTTCTATATTAGTGTATGGAACTATTCCGTTAAGCCAAATGAGCATTGGACAAGTTCACTTGGACAAGGCCATGGCGAGGAATAGTCTAATTTAATGAACCTTTGATGATTAAAATAATCATTCCCAAGGGTTTCTAATGACTGTTTTAATCATGTCGGTTTCATAAACCTAATACAAAAACTGCGCGAAGGTACGAATTATATTTGTATTGGAGAGTCCGTTCGGGCAAGATCAATAGCCGTAGACGGGTATTACGAATTTATCTAATTCGATAAAACTTGGGCGAAAAAGCTACGCGAGAACCATCGCGATTAATTTTCTAAAAGCTGGTATAAGAACTCGTAAGCTTGATTCCACTGTTCGGGGTACGTCCAGTGTCCGGTTTCCTGGAAGAGCGACAGTTCCTTGGGGGCCGTAATTACGTTGTAAACCGAGTAGAGCGAAGTGGGGGGACAGGTCAGGTCGTTATACCCCCACGAGTAGAAACTGGGAACCTTGATAAATCGTGCGAAATTAACCACATCGTAGTAGTTGGTTGTCTCAACATGCCTCTTAATTTTCGGACAGTTCGGGTCGGCCTTGTAAAACATATGTGGCCAGCCACCGGCACGATTATGTAGGTAACCGGCCATATCGCTTAGCGCGGGGTAAAAGGAGACCAGTCCTTTAACGCGATGGTCGAGTGCCGCCGTTACGATAGCCAAGGCTCCTCCCTGACTCCCTCCACTCACGACAATATTGCTACCGTCAAATTGTGGAAGGCTAAATATAAAATCTATGGCACGCACGCAACCCAGGTATACCCGTTTGTAATAGTAGTTTTCTTTATCGTCCAAATTGAAACGGGAGTAATTGGAGAGCGCCCCACTTCCAAGTGCAGTATATACCGACTGATCAAGTGTTACAGGTATGCCATGAATACCTATTTGCAGCGTGATTATACCCCTCTCGGCTCGATAAACATCGCCTCCGTAGGGCCTAATACCGGCACCTGGAACATGCAAAAGGGCAGGATACTTACCTTCTCCCTTAGGAACAGAAAGAATCCCAAAGAGGCGTGCCCCGGGTCGGAAATTTTGAATATTGACCTCGTAAACATCAGCCTTCTCGGTACAACGATCGGGTAACAGCTTTACTATTGCATCGAGAGGGATTTTAGCAGCCTCGGCTTTCGCTTCCTGCCAGAAAGAAACAAAATCTTCCGGCAGCTCCGCGGTTGGTTTAATCTGTTCGGGTTCAAAGCCCGCGGTAGCCATTCCCGTGTACTTTTTACCCTCGTATTCAGTTGTTACGGTACACCTGAGGAACCCCGGTTCCGATAGAGAACCTCCATCAATAACAGCAGTGCCGTTTTTAAGTACCAGCTCCCCGTTTTTGGTTGCCACCATCTTTTCGGGTCCAATCTCGTAACTAATGGCAACTTGTTCTAAGGGGATACTGTTTTGTGTAACGGACACTTTAAACTTCACCCTTTCCCCGCAAGAGTATGTCCAGTCACTATTTTCAGGTGCCACATGCACCTTGATCCACGTCTGTTGCGGTTGCGATTGTACCGTAAGGGTCAAAAGCAAAAGCATCAGCGCAACAAGACTCATTCTTTTAAACGATTCATTCATCTTCATATGTATCTGTTTTGTTTTATTATGTTGATAATTTAAATCTAACCCTCCAAATGCCATGGCTGTAACTGCTGCTACTAATGGTAAAACGTCCTATTTCCCCGCTATGTTGAACATGTGTTCCCGCGCAGGCGCATGAATCGTAGTCACCTATATTGACAACCCGTAAAGGTTCGGTCACATCGGGAGGTAGTTTTGAGAGATCTATTTTACCCTTCGCCTCTTTTTTGCTCATAAAGGATACCGTGATTGGTAGGTTTTGAGCGATTACCCGGTTTACACGTTCTTCTATTTCAGCGATCTGTTCAGCGGTGGGAGCTTCCTGTAGCAGGTAGTCGCACTTGCTCTTTTTTCGCTCTACATGGGTATTTTTTGAACGTGGACAACCAAACATTCTCACCATGGTTTGGTTTAGAATATGCTCTGCCGAGTGCATCGGGGCCAACCTTTCGTCCGAAAATTTCGGTGAACTGCTATTTTCCATATTTCACTTTTTACAAAAATGAGATATTCCGGAAAGTTGTTTTGTGGTTCCCGATTTAAATTATCTCGCAGCAGGGTTGCGTTTTGTGTTCCAGGTTGATGACGTACAGTTGAATGTCGGCTTCGGGGAAACAGTTCCATAGGGCATCCCCAATGTTGCTAATTCCATTTGAAACGACCAAGCCAGCTTCTCTAAGGCCTCTCTGTTTTAAATCCCTGAATATAACTTCCCACACCACACTCTCCTCGGTGGGGTAGCTGTAGATGGATAACACCTCCCTTGTCTTGTTAGCACGAATCCCCAAGAGGGTATAGTGAACCTCATCGCTCACGCTATCTCCACGATGCGAGGGAGTACAGACATCTACCGTGATAACCGGGTAATAGCTCTCTATCGGACGAGCTAACCATTTGGCGATCTCTTGGCGAGCCGTGCGAACCATGCGATTCACCTGGCTGCTGCTGTAGTGATGACCGTATATCTCGCCAAACACCTCACCTACCTGTTCGGTACTCATCCCGGATCTGTACAGCAAACAAGCTATTTCAAGAGCCTTCTTTTTGTCCTTGAACGCGTCTAGGATAATAGGGTAAAAACCCGCATCGCGTGTACGGGGTACCTGTACCTCTATCATGCATTTATCACCAAGAATCTTACGGGTACGGTAACCGTTGCTGTAAGCTTGGTTCGTAGACTTGTATTCTTCGCGTTCTGCTTTCATCAAGGCTTCACAGAAAAGCTTGATGATAGCGTTAACGCCGTCGTTTTCCCTCAGGTAATCTTTAAGGATTTCTGTAATTTGCGAACGTGTAAAACGCATAATAATAAATTTGTGTAATTAGAGATTTTAAGAAATTAACAAGATATAGCCAATTAAATCATTGCGAGATAGTTAGTTTTATTTGTGTCTTTGGGTAATTACCCCGTATTTGTAGTTAAACGCTCAAAACAGGGATAAACAACCACTAAGAATGTGACAAAAGTATAATTTTTTTTTCAATTACAACCCATGTGAGGGATTGTTTTACGGGATTGTAGAGTCAAGTAGCAAGTGCAATATTATAAAAACTGTTTGTAAAACTCAACCTTCGGGGTACTAAAGTTCAATTTTTCCCTCGGCCTGTTGTTTAACTTGTACTGTATTTGCTTGACCTGTTCATCCGAGTAATCCTTGAAGGAAGCCCCTTTCGGTATGAATTGGCGGATCAACTTGTTGGCGTTCTCTATCGCCCCCTTTTGCCACGCGGAGTACGGGTCGGTGAAGTAGACCTTCACCCCTAACTTCTCGGTTATCAGCTCGTGCGCGGCGAACTCGGACCCGTTGTCCGTGGTGATGGTTTTCAGCTTGTCTTTATACGGTAACAGCATGGCCACCACCTTCTCGGCCACGTGCCTCGAGCTTCGGCCCTCGGGCAACTTGCTGATCATCGAGAAGTTGGTTTTCCTCTCGGTTATCGTCAGCATGGCTTCCTTTTGTCCCTTCCCCACGATCGTGTCCATCTCGAAATCACCGAACCGGCTCCCGTCTGCCTCATTGGGCCTTTCCCTTATGCTGGTCCGGTTGGGGATGTTCGTGGGCGTCCCGACGGGTCTTTTACGATGCTTCATGCGATGGCGGCAGTAAGTGTAAAGGTTCCCACCGGCCTTCTTGTCCTCCCTGATCCACCTGTAGATGGTCTCGTGAGACAAGGCTATCCCCTTGTGTTTAAGAAGCCAGCCGCTGATCTGCTTGGGAGACCAGTGATTTCCTGTGAGCAGCTTGATCGCTTTCCTCTTGACCCACCCCGGGGTGGACCTGTTGCCCGGCAAACGCTCTTTACGTTCACCCGCCATCTCTTGAGCCAATCGCCAGGAGTAGCCTCCCCGCTTGTTTCGATTGCGCTTCAACTCCCTGGAAACCGTGGACGCGCTCACCCCTATTGACCTGGCGATCTCGCTTTGGCTCAACTCGTTTTCTAATCCCAAGAAAATAGCATACCTTTGTTCTGAAGTTAACTGTTTGTAATTTTTTTTCATAAGCAACATGATAGTTAATTTCGGGGAGACTTCGGTCTCCCTTTTCGTTTTTTAACTCTTTTCATGTTGCTACTTGACACTCTCCGGGGGCTTCGCGCCCCCGGCCGTTTGGCAAACCCCCGCGGTGTTTTTCATGATTGTTTTTGACTACAAATATTCCAAAACAAAACACCCGGGCGTTGCACTTCTAAGTTGAACTTAGGGATGTGCTATTTTTGAAAGTTACCGGGAGAGTTTTCACTCTGGCGAACTGGGCAAGCTGCATCAACTATTTCCGCTCTTTGATTTCTTCCTTTTAGGGTTGTAACTTTTAATGAATGGTTTTCGCATCTTTGTTAAACGATGTTGCATTTAATACACGAATCTACGGTGAATAAAAATAAATGTTTTTTCATTCTTGCCATCATTCAACTTCTGAGGATATACCCCATTTTTTATTGGGTTCAGGCCCCATCTCAAGGATTAATTTACCGCCTTTTACAATATCAGAGTGCGTGAGCCATGATTGATCTAATGGCTTCCCGTTCAACATGGCCGACTGTATGTAGATATTGTCATTGCTTAAATGGTTAGCCTCGATGATAAACTTTTTACCCTGGTAAATAGATTGATCAAGGTGTATGACCACTTTTTTAAAAATAGGGGAAGTCAATTGATATACCGGGTTACCGGGACAGACTTGATACAGACCCATGGCAGCCATGTTATACCATGCAGCCATACAACCGTAATCGCAATCCATTTCCCTAAGGTAACCATCTGGAGATGCCTTGTAAACCCTATCAAAAATCGGTTCCGGGAAAAAACCATGTGTGCCGTATTTCTGAACAATCGGTTCGGTAAGAATTTTTCTCGTCCATTTCTGGGTTAGCCATGGCGCGCCACCGTGATTGAAAAGGAAAGGCACGTGCAACGAGGGCTGATTACCTTGCGAATGCAGGTTATTATCGAAATAACAGGTCAATTGCTCTACAAATTCATCTTTACCGCCAAATTTTTCAATCAATGAAGCCACGTCATGCTTCACGTTCCAACGCCAATGCCACTTGCTTCCCTCGTAGTTATACTTCTCCCTGTTCTCACTAGGATCATCCGGGAAATCGAGCCAGCTTCCATCGGCAGCCCTTGCGCGGAAATATTTAATCCCCGGGTCCCATGAGTTTTCCCAGTAACGCGAGCGCTTCAAAAAATAATCATGATCCTCGTTTTCGCCGATATCCTTTGCGATTTGTGCCACGCACCAATTATCCCAACTGTACTCTCCCGAGCGATCGGGGCGGGCGGGGATATACCCGATCGTGTCGTATTTTTCGGGCATTTGCCACAATGCTTCTCTTTTCAAATAGGGATAAACCGTTTCGATATCGATATCGGGGATTCCTTTGAAGTACGCGTCGGTTACCGTCATAAGCATATGCTCGTGCCGACAGGTGCTGTACGCCTGGAAACCATTTTCACCCTGATATACAAACCCGTTTCCCGGACCGTGAACGTTATGTTCACTGTCAGGGAATGGCAACGCGTTGTCGGCTTGTTGATAAACATCTTGAAGTGACCTGACGATCTCCCTGTAAATACCGGGAAGGTAGAGACTGTATAGCGGGTACTTCGTTCTGAAGTCGTCCCAGAATGCGTAATCAGCAAAATGACGATAACCCTCGGCGACATGTATTCGCCCATCGAGTCCCGGGTAGGTGCCGTCAACATCTGAAATCACAACGGGCAGATGACACGTTCGAAATAGAGCCGTGTAAAAGATGGTTTTATATTCGTCATTATCACTTTCCACCTTTACTCGGCCTAACACGGTGTTCCAATCGTTAAAGGTTTTTTCCCGATAATATGAAAAATTAAGCTTGGGGCACTGCGCTTTTAAGTTCTTTCGTGCAGCCTCTATACTTGTTAAAGAGACGCCAATACTTATTTCCAATGGTTTACCCTGTAGATCACCAAAATCAAGAACCATGCCCCCGCCCTTGACTTTCTCAACGACAGAGCCTTCCGTAACTGCTTCCCCATTCCATATCTTGGTAGATTTCACGGGGTGGTTAACCTTCATCACGAAGAAAATCCCACCCCACCTTGCCTGTACACCTTCCACGGTTAACTCGTCAACCAGCTTGCTGGAAAAATGAGTTGAACGCTGCCTGTTTCCTTCATAAAGAAAGATTTTAGCTGATTCACCTTTTGGGAACGAGTACCTGTGGATACCCACTTGAGGGGTAGCGGTAAGTTCTGTCAATATATTATCTTTTGATAAAAGCACCGAGTAGTATCCGGCTTGCGCGACTTCGGTGCTCTTGTTAAAACCTGCTATGGGATTGGCATAAAAATCATTACCGGGTAAACCCGTGAAGGGGAATACCGACAGTGCCCCGGCTCGATCAACTACACTCGTACCCCCCGAACTTGGTTTGTGAAAATGGCTAAATCCCCTAAGGCTGTCATCCGAAAAGTTATACCCCCCATGTGCAAAGTCACCACTGGCAGTGAGACTACCCGGGTAGGTGTCCGGCCCTAGTTCAATCATCCCGAATGGAGCCAAGGCAGCCGGTGTCCATTGCCCGTGGTCTCCTAACGAACATATGAATGGATCAACATAATCAGCAGGATGTTGAGCAGTACACGAGATAAAAATCCGGGAAATGATTATCAACGTTACAAGATTACTGACTTTCATAGTTTTTTATTGTTGTACGATTATTTTAATCTTTTACATTTCGGTGTATGCAACTATTCCGTCAAGCCAAATGAGCATTGGACAAGCTTGCTTGGACAAGGCCATGGCGAGGAATAGTCTAACTTCAGTGAACCTTTGATGGGTTAATTTACTCCCAAGATAGTCCCCGCGATATGTCGAGTCCCGTTTTCTTTATTAAAGTAATAAACAACCAGAACCCTGTTGTCATCGAGCAGCACGGGCCAGGTGTAGCCAATGTCTGTATTTCCCCCGTCTTCCCGTAAGATGATCTCCGGCGCGGTTGCAAAGTCGGTACATTCCGGGTTCAGTACCCGAGCCCGTATCCCGTACGGCACGTGACGGTAGCCGTATGTTAGCAACACCCTGTCATCCGGGAGGCGGAGCGCGTTCAGGGGATGACCTTGAAAGCCCATTTTTTCCCATTTAAACGTTTTACCCCCGTCCTTGGATCGGGCTATACAGGCTTGATCATCCATGTTGGCCGTTCTTAAAAAAGCCACCAGGTCTCCCTTTGGAGTCTCGTAAATAGAAGCTTCGTTAAAGGAGGCCTTGTCGTCGGTGGCAACCAGTCCCGAGTAGTTCCAGGTAAACCCTTTATCATCCGACACGAGCAGGTGGTTGGATGTCTTCTTTACCGGTATAGAGTCGCTCACCGCGACGACCCAGTAAACTTGACCGTTTTTCCCCTCGCGCAAGGCGCCGCGATTGTACGCCGGGAGCGGCTCTCCCAAGGCGCTCAAGTAAATTTCCCCGTCAACGTGAGGCGGGTAAATGGGCTCACCCCACGTCTTCCCCCCATCGGTTGAACGTAGCAGGTACCCCCCTAGGAAGATAACCCCTCCCCCGATGTCAGAGACGGGGCGTTTCAGGTTTTCAACCCCGTCCGGCCTTACAAACGCCCAGGTGTAGCTGGTGCAAAGCAGGGTCCCGTCACTTAACTTTAACAAGCAGGGATCCTGCGATCCGCCAAAAGGGTGCGCGTAGATGAGTTGAGGCTCTTCGGTCCAGTTTTCACCATCGGTTGAGCGCACCATCACCAGGTAGCTGTTAGGATCCACGTGCCTGTTTCCTTTTTCGGCAAATATTCTTCGATCCGGGGCACGGCGAAAGGCAACGATGAAATCGTTTTCGCCGTTTTTCACGACGGAAGGAAATGAAGAATAATAACGTGCATCCTCGTAAACAACAATATCTTTGATTTTTTCCCACCTCCCATTTTCATGGGTTTGGTTCTTATTGTCACTTATAGTGCAATGACTAAACGTGACGAGAATCCCGATCAATAAACACAGTTTCAAGTATTTTTTCATGTCGTTAATTATTAAAGTTTATTTAATGAATCCACTCCGAAAAGTTGGGGCAGGCGTTTTGGCGTATTATTTTTCAAATTGTTTCTTTGCTACTATAAAAGGCATCTAAAGGGGTAACGTTTAATTCAGCTTTGATCACTTAAAGAATGAGGAACTTCACCTGTGGCCCAATTATAATTCGGGACCGAATCCATTTCAAATTCTAATATACCACCATTGACTATATCAGAATGGTTTAACCAAGCCTTATTTAATGGGCTCCCGTTTAACATGGCACTTTTAATATAGAAGTTGTCTTCGGACACATTATTCGCTTTTATCACAAAATTATTTCCATTTTCCAACGAAATATTAATTTCAGGAAAAATCGGAGAGCCAATAAAATAAAGCTGTTCCCCAGGAATTGCTGGAAACAAACCAATCGCACTTTGTACGAACCATGAAGAATTTTGTCCTATGTCATCATCCATGGTTGGAAGGAACCCTTTGGGTTGTGGCAAAAAGGACCTTCTAATAACAGGTTCCTCATAGAAACCATGATTGTGGAAGAGATGAACAGCTTCTTTTGTTGTATATTTTCTTACCCATTTTTGCGTGAGCCAAGGCTTTCCCAAAAAATTAAAGAGATAAGGAAGTTGTATGTCTGGCTGATTAGTTATCATAAACAAATTTTGTTCGAAAAAATATTCTAAGTCATCAACTAGTAAATCCTTACTACCTCTTAAATTTATTAATCCCTGAACATCAAAAGGAATATTCCAGCGATAATGCCACAAGTTACCTTCATAAGCATGTTTATCCAAAGCAAGTATGTCCTCTACATTTTGTCCATTTAATGTGAAAAATCCTCTTTCCTTTCCTTCATGGTCTTTTTGCCTAGGATTCCAATGTTTTTGGTAATTTAATGCTAAATATTTGTATTTTTCAACTTCTTCTTGATTTCCAATAATTTGTGCCATTCTCATCACCATCCAGGCATGATGCGATTTTTCAAGGCAAAAAGCGGTGGTATGTTCAGGATATTCTTCGTAATCCTGTTTTAAACCTTCAAAAGCAATATTAAGATCGTCACTTGTCAATTCTAGCAATCCTTTTTCAATGGCTTCGAGTATGTATATACCTGCAAATTCTTGCCGTACAGTAGGTGCCGGCCAATAACCCTCGGCAAAAAAAGTATAACCTGTTCCAACTATATTTGGTCGATGGCGGTAATATTCCAGAATTGAGATAGCCACGTTGCGCATTACTTCTGGTTCAGTAATCGCGATTAATCCAAATTTATTACGATAATTACCCCAGATATCCCAACCACAATAATAGGTGAATTTGGATCCAAGATCAATTGTTTGTTTCAAAGTGTCTTCTTTCAATGCAGGACGATACATTCCCGAGGAAGCATTGGCAACAGAAGGTGAAGTGTAACTACGATACAAGAGAGTATAAAATAATTTTTTAAGATCATCACGATCAGTTTTTATATCAATCTTCCTTAATTTATTTTCCCAGCTTTTACTAGCCTCATTTTTTATGGTTTCAAAATCCCAATCGGGACATTCAGTATTGATTTCCCTTTCCGCTTGACTGATACTAACTGGCGATACACCTACCTTGACTTGTACCTCATTACCGCTAAGATTTTTGAAATCCAGCCAAACTCCAATATCTTTCCCTTTTCGAAAGAAAACCTGTTCGTCTGAGCTTTCGCTATCCCATGTGATTGATTTTTCAAACGGTTTATTAAAAATAATTGAAAAATATAACTTATAATGGGGGTTCCGACCTATATAATTCGAACCATTACCACAAACATTATAAGAAGATATAACGCCAGTTATTTTTTCATTTGACACCACGTTTAATTCAGCATCGATCATTCCACCAAGAGAATGGGACAGGTCAAGCAAAATAAAACAACTGTCTGCATTTGGGAATGTATATCTATGGAAACCAACCCTGGGTGTTACCGTTAATTCTGAATATATCCCGGATCGATACTTTACACCATAAAAACCAGGTACCGCGATTTCTGAATCCTTAATATATTCTTGTTTGTATTTATCTTTGTCATGAACAAAGAAACCGATCCCGGGTTGAAGAAGTATGTTTCCACCAGCACCACGACACCCGGCACCATCTGTGCGTACATGGGAAAACCCGTATATATATTTTTCTTGGTATTGATATCCGGATTGCCCCTTCCCCGTGGTTTCAGGACTTAGTTTAACTAACCCGAAAGGGGTTGTTGCTCCTGGATAAAGTTGACCATGATCACCCTCGGTTGCAATAAATGGATCAACCCAATTGACTTTTAAATCTTCATTTGATTTGTCACTACATCCCATGTATATACAGGAATAACAAATAAACAGTAAAAATTTTAGTCTCTTCATAAGAATTTCACTATTAATAATAATTAGAGTCTGCTGTTAGTATCCTCCCCACTAACCACGTCTATGAAAAAAGGTAAACAGGCAGTTTCTTTGCAAAAAGCAGTTATTGTGTTTTGTCGGGATCAAAGTTTTGGGGCAGCAATGATTCCAGGTTACTGTACCTGCCAGGATGTTTTTTTCCTCTCATTGGTACGTTCATAAGTGATCGCTTCTTTCCTGGCCTCTGCTTCCGGGAGCGGTTCAATGTCAACTGGAAGCCTGAGATGCACCAACTGAATGTACTATATTCCCCTTTTTAATTTCACCTGAATCTCTCTTACCTTAATCGCTTTTCTTAATTCTCCGTTTTCTATTTGATGTTTAAAATCGGAATAAATCAACAAAAACCTATCCGGTCCCAATGGTAAAATTCCTGGATAACCACAAGATACATCTCCTTCCACATTCTCGAAAGGGAGCATTTCAAAAGGATCTGTCCATACTTTACCTTTACCGTCCGTGGCGAAACGCACCTGAAGTCCTGGACGTCCGGATGCAAGAACAATAATGCCATTTTCTAATTGTAATAGTTTCGGAAAAACACCCGATCTTGTAAATGTTGTAGGCTTTGTCCAATTCAACCCCATATCCGTAGAATACGACAAATACATTGGGCTATCTCCTAATCCGTCAGATGTTCTCATTACACATAGATAGGTTCCATTTGATAGTAATATTGAAGCTGGTTCTGTGTATCCAACTCCTATGCGCCTATCACCATTAGGATCTGTCATAAGATCTGGTTGATACGGAATCCTACCCTGGACATTCCAAGTATGACCATCATCTGTTGACCGATAAAAACCAATTCCCGAATGCGGTACTTTGTTATTGTCATCCAAATAAAAATAGGGATATATGCCCGCGATTACAGAACCGTCTGGCGCAACCTGCATATCCCCCCACCAAACAACGGGGAACAAGCCCGAATCCGTGTAGCGAACAGCTTTTGTATCGTTTAGCACTCCATGTTCAATTTCCCATGACTTATTTCCTTTTGCCAATCGCTTAATATAGACCCCTTGCAATTCCTTGGGCAAATCATCCAACCTATAATAGACCAAAGTTCTTCCATAACTCTCTCTAATTTCACCTAATGAATCCGGTAATTGTAGTTCTCCAACATTCAATGCCTTTGGGGTATGTATATTAATTCTTTCTCCATTTGGAAGTTCAACACCACCTCCAACCGGCATTTTGTCTACATTTGAGTTCCATGTCTTACCCTCGTTGTGAGAAATCGCCACACCCAAATTTCCTTTACCATAGCTTGTTACATTATCAGATGCCATACTCCAGGTAGCAACCAACGAGCCTTCAAGACTTCTAAAGATACCGGGAAATTGAAAATAGCCCCATCTTTCAGGTTTTTCTGCAACATCTACTATCACCGGTTCACTAACTCTGACCGTTATTATTGTTTCACCATTTCTTTTGTAATCAATCAGGGCATTTTTAAAAACAGGTACACCATGTTTGATTTCAGTCTCTGCATTATATCCTTTTTCTTCCCATTCCCCTGAAAATGTTTCAGTTGTTGTAGAACAAGAAATACATCCAATAAAAATAATTAAAATGATCAATGTAAATCTCATAACAAAAATGTTTGATTAATTTTAAAAAATCTTTTTCCTCCTTCTTGTATAATTCAATGCTGTTAAACTGTTGTGAGAAATGTGTTTTTGGCTTGATGCAAGACTTCTGGACGATTTTATTGGGTTTTTAATATTTTCACCTTGCATTGCTTTACTTGTTTTTTGTCTCTAAGATAATGAAAATAGGTGTAATTATAAATATTCTTATTGTGATCTAATGATTTGTATTTTTATCGGGAATTTCTTGTCTTCTGACACAAAAAATAAACCTGACCGGATTCTTTGGCACAGGAAAAGAACTGGCAACATTTCCGATCAGGTTTATTTTATCTGAATATCATCAGTTGTATCCCGGGTTTTGTCCCAGAGAAGGATTCAGGGCTAACTCCTTGGAGGGTATCGGTAAGATCCGGTGGTTCGGATCGCTGTCTGTCTTAAATGGCCAGGGCGATTCAAATTTACCAAACCGGATCAGGTCGTTCCTGCGCCAGTTTTCTCCCACGAATTCTCTGGCTCTTTCATCCAGTAGGCTTTCTAAGGTAACGGAAGTGAAAGCGGTAGCCTTTGCCCTGGCCCTGACCTGGTTAACCAACGACAAGGGGGTGTGTCCCATGGTGGGGGAAGCGCCCCTGAGAATGGCTTCCGCCTTCATCAGCAGGACATCAGCATACCTGAAAATGGGAACATCGTTGCTTTGGTCGCGGGTAAGCGAAAATTTATCCGGAAGGAATTTGTTCAGCCGGTATCCGACCTGTCTCCCGGCCACATCATCCCCGGTATCGAACTTTTCAAGGTCGCGGAAATCGATTGTCGGCGTAAATTCCAGTTGAACAGTAATCACTTCATTGGGATCGGGTCCTGAATACCTTGCATCATAGCCCTTATTGGTCGTAGTAATTAAAATAGGAGTACCATCGGCATTGTACTGTTTTCCCGTCAGCCACACTTTGTTCCTGACATCGGTCGGATCGTTAAACTTGGCATAAAACTCAGGAATGGTCCTGACACTTCCGCTGGGATTAAACGGCAGGCTGAATTTGCTTCGCAGCAGCGGATGCAACCACCAGCGGGCAAAATATTGCCCCTTGATGTTATTACAGTCATACGGTATGGCAAAAATAAAGTCTTTGATCTGGGATCCGTTGTCGATATCGAACATTTTCAGGTAATCGGAAGAAAGCTCAAAGGAACCGTTTGTATTGGCCTCGGTTATGACTTTGTCACACATGGAAACCACCTCGTTATTCTTGCTTTCTCCGGTATAGACCGGTGCATTCAGATACAGTTTGGCAAGGAAAGCATAAGCCATCCATTTGGTTGGGCGGCCATAAGTGGTTGGGTTGACTGCACTTTTCAGGTCAGGAATTGCTTCTTGCACTTCTTTTTCAATAAAATTAAAAACTTCAGCGCGGGAGGTCCGTCCATTGGCGGTTTCTCCGAAAGTGGTCACCAGAGGAATGTCGCCAAACAAATCCATCATGGCCCACAGGGCATAGGCACGCACGGTCCTGATTTCTGCAAAAGAGCTGTTTTTTTCAGTGGATTCGGGGGCTTTTTCCAATAGCCGGAGGACTCGGTTGCACGTGCTGACCACCGAAAAGCCCCAGCTCCATGCCTTTCCGACTACGGCATTATCTTTATCATAAGTATGAGTGTAAAGTTGTTTCCACCTGCCCGCATCATACCACCGGCCTCCGTTGGCTGTAAGTATCATGGCGTCAGTGGTCAACTCACACGTCAGCCAATATGCCTCACCGTTGTTGTCTCTTGCGCTCAGACTACTGTACACAGCGCTGGTAATCGCAACGAAATCTTCATCCGTTTTGGGGAAATTGGAAGGCGTAATTTCGGATTCCACTAAAACATTCAAATCGGTACATCCGGTGTTAAATACGAGTGTTAAAGCAAGCGTATAAACCAGGCTTTTTATTTTTTTGATCTTTTTCATAAGATTTAATTTTAAACTTTTTAGAATACTAAAAATCCACGTTTAGTCCAAACATGAACGTTCTGGTTTTTGGATAATACAAATTGTAGTCGATACCGGGAGTAATCCCTCCCATGTAAACTTCAGGATCAAGTCCTTTATACCCGGTAATAATAAAGACATTGTTCACCGTTGAATAAATCCGCAAATTTTTGATCAAGGGTGTTTTTAGCTTAAAAGTATAAGCTAAGGTTACATTATCCAACCGGATATAATCTCCTTTTTCAAGATACCGTGATGAGGTGTAATGCGACCGATTATCGGTGATGGGTTCATCCAGAACCATCCTGGGCATGTTGTAGTGGGTAGCTTCCGAAAGATAATTCAGATTACTCATGGTTACGTTCAGGATTTTATTCCCGGTAACTCCCCTGATCAGAAAGTCGAGGCTCAAATTTTTGTATGTAAAAGTGTTGAACCATCCTCCTGTGGCTATTGGTTGTGCATTTCCTTCGTAGAACCGGTCATCGGTCGATGGATTAATGGTTAATTCACCTGCTTTGGTGTAGAACTGTGATATTCCGTTTTCATTCAAACCGGCCCATTTCCATAAATAAAATTGCCCTATCGGATACCCTTCTTGGATGATCTGGCTGTTCATACCCGATTGTCCAAAAGCACCCACCGCGCCTATATAAATATAGTCCAGCTTAAACTTATCGTTTGAAAGGGATTCCACGTTGTTTTTATTATGTGAGAAAGTAAATGTACTGTTCCAGGTAAATTGGGCGGTTTGTACCGGTATTGTATTCAAGGTAATCTCAAAGCCTTTGTTTTGTACTTTGCCAACGTTCGTGATGAAGGAGGGGACATAATACTGTGTGGCTGAAACTTGGTAAGTCCAGATCAGGTCTTTAGTGTTTTTAATGTAATACTCCAATGTACCGCTTAACCTGTTTTTCCAAATTGAAAAGTCAAGGCCGAGATTGAGCATGTCGGTGCGTTCCCATTTTAAGTCAGGATTTTCGTTTTGGGTGGGTACAATTCCGGTAATATACTTGTCATCATAAAATGATTTTCCCGATTTCCCGTAACGCAGCAGGCTGATCAGCGGATCAAATCCCAGCGAATTTCCGCTTATACCATAACCGGTACGCAACTTCAGGTTGCTGAACAACGATTGGTTATTCATAAATGGTTCTTCAATCATTCTCCATCCCAAAGATAAAGAGGGGAAAGTCCCCCAACGGTTATTTACACCGAAAGCTGACGATCCGTCACGCCGTATGGTCGCCTGTAACAGGTACCGGTCAGCGTAAGCGTAATTCAGACGGCTATACCCGGAAATCATCCGTAACGTGGTAATGGCCGTTGACCCGTACATGGGTACCATCCCCTGGAAACCGCTACCCAATCCCAGGTTGTTATAACCGGTTTCATCCGAAATGTAATTGGTATTGGAAGACTGGAAGCCATCGCCATTATGTTCTTCCTGCCAAGAATACCCTACCAGCAGGTTAAAGTCATGTTCTTTTACGGTTTTTTTATAAGAAGCGAACGTCTCGATCAGCTTTTTATCGTTTTCATAAGAGTTACGGATAGCGAGACCATTAAATCCTTGAGCCAAAGATGAATTTTTTGCATAATACCTGTTGTGGTTACTCTGCCCGCTTTGGTATGATGCGTTAAATTCATAATCCAGTCCTTTCAGAATATTAAACTGAAGACTGGCTGTAGCCAGAAAATTCTTACTCTTCGACCTGTTTTTATTCTGTTCTATCAGGGCTACCGGATTATGGGCGAATGGATGAAGAAAATTCTGCCTATAGCTCCCATCCTCATTTTTAATATTGACTGTCGGAAGGTAGTTGATCATATTGGACAACAGCAGTGAGGGACTGTCCGAATCGTAGGAGGCCGGTAAAAGATCTGAATTAGAAGTAGTATGGGTGACGGTAAATCCCAGTTTCAGACGGTCATTTATTGCTTTCTGTTGAACATTGGCTAATACGGAAAGGGTATTGACCCCGGTTTCCCGAATAATGCCATCGACACGTTTTAAAGTGATACTGGAAAAATAGGTAGTCTTGTTGGTTCCTCCTCCAATGGAAACATTATTGTTATGAGAAATTCCGATACGGGTAATCTCATCCATCCAGTCGGTATTGGCATTGTCCTCATCAATCGGATCCAGGCTTAGTCCACTCTTTGATAAGAAGGAGCGGTATTCCCCCGCCGACAGCATGTCGATCCGGTTTGAAATGGTTTCAATACCCAGATAGGAGTTATATGAAATTTTTGAACTGTTTTCTTCACCCCTTTTGGTAGTCACAATAATTACGCCGTTGGCAGCCCGCGAACCATAAATGGCTGTAGCCGATGCATCCCGTAAAACATCTATCGAAACGATATCGTCGATGGAACTGATTATTCCGCCGGGAACTCCGTCAACCACGAACAATGGCTCCTGAGCGCCCCCGGAACGTAAGGTGGAGGGTCCGCGAAGCGTGATAGAGGTTACCCCGGTAGGATTCCCGTCTTTGGTAATATTCAGCCCCGGAACTTTTCCCTGCAGCAATTGCATGACATTCGTGTGGTTTCCCTTGTTAAACTGTTGGGCGGTCACCGTGGTAATGGAACTGGTCAAATCCTTCCTTCTGGCTGAACCATACCCGATCGTGACTACCTCCCCAATACTGATGGCGTCTACCATCATGATCACATTAAGGTTGGTTTTTTTGCCGACTGAAATCTCCTGCGTCTGCATGCCAACAAACGAAAACACTAATATGCCATCTTCAGGAATGTTAGCAATTGAATAGTCCCCGTCAGTATTGGTTGCCGTTCCTTGTGTAGTTCCTTTTATCACTACGGTAACACCGGGTAGTGGCTGTCCGCCAGAGTCGGTAACTTTACCGGATATTGATTTTTGTTGCTGAACCATTAATTCACTGCCTGTAATTTCAGGTGTTGTAAGCAAAACAAAGCGGTCTTTTACCTTATAACTTACATCGGTTCCGGCAAACAGTTCATCGAGGACTTCGTTAATTTTCTTATTATTCACGTTCACCGATACTTTCCGGTTCACATCAATCAACTTTTCGCTGTACATAAAGACAAACTCACTTTGCTTCTCAATGTTTCGAAGAACTTCTTTTACCGTGCTGTATTGCATGTTAAGGGTTAGTACTTGGGCTTGAGAATACGTTTTATTTGCGAACACGCTAATTACAGAAAATATTAACAGTAAGACAGTAAGTTTCATTATTCTAAATACTTTTTGCAATCCAGGAATTTTCCATTCACGGGAAATAGATTCATTTTTTTTCATATCTTTGTATTGTTTAGATTCGAAATTGCCCTGTACGGTCCATTTCACAGGGATTGTTTTGAACTCTCTACAGGGAAGTGTTAGCGCACTTCCCTTTTTTAATAATTTTTTATCATAGGCAAATTGTTTTAATGATTAACTTTAAATTTTATTATCGTCTTTCAATTATAATTACTTGTTTTGAGAGAGTACCGTTATCCAGTTTTTTTCGAGGAATTCGCTTGTATGTGATTGGAGTTGTTTCAGTCATTAAATCAAGAATTAGAAACAGCGGATCATCGGCAAACGTTACGGTATAGGTTAAATCCTTTACGTCGTCAGCAACATGAAATTCAACATTAAACATTCGGCCCAGTTTTTCAGTAACGTCCAAGATCGAAGTGTTATCGAATACTAGTTTTCCTTCTTTCCATGCAATGTAATTTTCAACATTTACCTGATTTGAGCTAATTTTACCGGTTTTTAAATTATACGTTAGGTGCTGGTTCGGAACCATTGTTTCAATTCGTCCGATTTTATTATCAGGCAATATCTTTTCAATGATTACTTTCCCCTCCACGAGTGTAGTTGCAATATTTTCATCTTCGGGATACGCATTTACATTAAATTCCGTACCCAAGGCTTTCACATTCAGTTCCCCCGTTTTCACGATAAATGGTTTCTCAGGGTTATGGGCCACATTGAAATACGCTTCGCCTGACAATGTAATCTCCCTTGTATCTCCAATGAAGTTCCGTGGGTATTTAATTTTACTACCGTAATTGAGATTTACTTCAGTCCCGTCCGATAATTGCACAACCGTTCTTGAACCTATTGGAGCAATAATTTCAAGAGAGTCAACAGCAAACGACAAATCACTGAAATCATTCATTTGCTGGCTATTGTTCGATAACAAATAAAATACCACACCAAGCAAGGGGATGAACAGTATCGCTGCTGCCCGGCTTAACCATTTTGCAATTTTTTTAAAATTAATCACCCTGGCATCTGCATCCTTTCTATGTTTAAGGTTTATTTCATGGTGGATTTTATCGAGTAATGCACTGTACTCTTTCTCATCTCTTTTTTTCAAATCAGTTTCAAAAATTTTCCAGTAATCGTAGCTCCAGTATTTTCCAACGTTTGTTGCAGACTCATTTTCCAACCAACCTGCAAGTTCCTCAAATTCCTCGTCAGTACAATTATTGTTTAAATATTTTATAAGAATTTCTTTATTCATACTCTTTTTCAAGTTAAATACCTCCCCCATAAACAGGGGAAGGTCTTTGAGACAGCCCTCTCTAAATAAACTACAACCATGAAATTAAAACTCTTTCCTTTCAGATCTATTAGTATTACGCATCAAGGTAAGATGATAACTATGTAAAAATGCTTTTTTTTTAAGAAAGGAATAAGCAGATGAATAAAATATTGGTAATCAGATCGCTAGCGAGATGAGATTTCAAAAACTTTAAAGTTCTTACCAGGTGATTGTTCACTGTACTTTCAGAAATATTTAATTTTTGGGAAATTTCTGTATGTGTCAAACCTTCTTCTCTGCTTAAACGGTAAATTTCTTTCTGGCGAGGAGTTAACTGTTTTAGTAAAGACTCGACTTTATGCTTTAATTCTTTATATTGGATTTCATCTATTACCTGTTCAGCAGAACTAAATTGTTGCAATGATTTCAGGTACTCCCTCGACTTAGTTTCACTCATTCTTTTGCGCAACAAACTCATGGTAGCGTTGTAGGCTATGGTAAACAGGAACGATTCAAAAGAAGCATAAATATCAATTTTACCTCTCGATTCCCAAATCTTAATGAAAACATCCTGCACAATCTCCTCGGCATCCTCTTTCTGCTTTAAAAACATAAATACAAACTGATACAATTTATGGCAGTATTGATTATAAATTGCATCAAAAGCGACCATGTCACCTTTTTTTAGAGACTTAACAAGTTCGAATTTTGATTTAACATTATTCATGAATAACAAGGTTTGAATATGTCAAATGGGATCAACATGTCACAAGGAATTTTTATTAATTCCTCTTTCATGGCAATATCAATGATGTTCACTTTATGGTTCACATCTCAAAGTTTTAAATAAAACTATTGCAAATTATTATGCACTTGTTAAACTATCATTTCGACAAAATTAGTTATTTTTTCTCAAACTCTCTCCATTTTTAAATTCTATCCTGTGAGAACGTAGATTCAATTATTAAACATAACACGTTTAGCAAATGATGCTAAAAATATTTTTTCGGCGTTTTAAAATTCAATTTTCTTCTTGATCTCTTGTTCAACTCGTGCTGTACCCACCTAACATCATGCTTGTTAAATTTATCAAGATTCTTTTTGGGGTACGTATTGCCTGGTTAACTCACGTGCCAACTATATTCGGACGCCCTTCAATGAAAGATCAGGCAAAGAAAAATCAGCCTCTGCCGTGTGATGTGAAAAAGGAACCGCCTCAAAACGAGTCAGTTCCTTTAAAATTAGAATTAAACAAATGTCCCTAATAAATGGTTAATTGAATTAGGTAGCTTGTTAGGCTTATAGAAAGTCCAGTAGGGCGAGTATAAAAGCGAAGTTCCCATCGTGTTGAGCGGCCACCTCCCACGGTTTGGCCTCTTCGTTGTTCGAGGCGACGCGGGTAGAGGTTTGATTTTTCGCCCACTCGGCGCCGTTTTTGTAAAATCCTATACACCACTCTTTCACGTAACCCTTCTCGCCGTTTTCCTCCCATGTTCTTATCACCTCGTCGGCTTCTGCAACTTTGCTTATTTTCTTAAGCGCCAGCGCTTTGAGCAGTAGGTTCGAGTTTCGTGCGAACGCGGTTCGCGACGCTACCTCCTCGAAACAGGTCGCCGCTTGCTCTTTCTTGTTCATCTTCAGTAGGATAACCCCTTGTAGGTACTTCTCGAAGTGTTGGTCGATAAGCTCCTCGTAAGGTTTCCCGACGCCCAGGTTTTCCGGCCACAGCATAGACAGCTGCAGGTGATTCAGCGCGGTTTTATGCCGGCCTCTCTTCAGGCAGTCAATACTTTTCATCAGGTGTGCTTGTCGATAGACGACCCTCCCCTCGGAGGCCCCTTCGCTCGGGAGGACGGTCAGCTTCGACAGCAGCGACAAGCTCTTATCGTACTCGCCGCAGGTTGACAGCAGTTTAGCGTATCGTAGCCCGATCCTATGGTTGCTCTTGTCCCGGTTAAAATGCTTTTCGGCATATTTTACTGCCACCTCGGGTTTGTTCGCATTCTGGTAGAAAGAGAGCAACTCCATGCCGATACGCCAGTCGTCAGCAGCTAACCGTTCGGCCGTGAGCAGGTCTTGCAATCTCCCCTCGCCGCTCTTCATCCTTGCGCGTACCACGAAAAGCGGGGCGAAGTCGGCCTCGTCGCAACCGTTTAGCAGTTCCAACGCCTTCTCCCTGTTTCCGAAACGGGTGTAGAGCAGCGCCCGGTAATAGTCGTTTTTCCACGACGGCATCTCCCCGTTTGCCCACTCTAAGCAGGTGAGCGCGCTAGTGCGATGTGGGAAAACCAAGAACGGGGAACTGCTTTCCGCCCTGTTCAGGTGGAGGTGCGATGCTTGCCCATCGTTCAACTCGTGGTAGAGGTAAGCCAAGTGGTAATCTACCAAGGGGTGCTCCGGCGAGAGCAGCAGCACCTGTACTGCCTCTTGAAGCAGTTGCAGCTCAGCGTATCTTTCCGAAAGCTCAAGGTAGGTCTCGAACGGCAGCTCATTGGTAACCGTGCCGCGAAACGCGGAGGCATCTGTCTCTTTCCCGGTCAGCAGGTATCTCTCGAAAGCGGCCGCGCGGTTTAACGGGTACTCTTGCAACAGTTCTTCAACCAGCGTGGCGGCTTTACCGGTTTGACCGGTAACACGGTATAGGGTGACCAGCCACTCTTTCGGGAAGACCCGCTTGCTGTTGTAGCACAAGCTTTCGTGCCAGCACTCCTCGGCTTTTTTCATGTTCCCCTCCAGGAAGAAGCATTGCCCCAACCCGATCAGTGCCGCCCCCTTCTCCGCGGTCGAGTAGCAGGCGAGGGAAAAGCCCTCCTTGGCGTCCAAGAGATGGCCCAGCTTCAACTGGTTCATCGCGTAGAGGTAGTTCGATTCGCCGTTGTAGGTGTCCAGTTGCAGCGCCTTTTTGCAGTACTCCAGGGAGCGTTGGTAGTCACCGCGCTGTAAGTATAGTAACCCCATTTTTTGTAGTGCCGGCAGCAGCCACGGCTCTTTTTCGAGCGATCGCGAGAGGCAATCTTCCGCCTGCTCGTATCGTTTTTGATTCAACCACTGCTCTCCCTGCACGTAAAGGCCGTAGGCGCCGTTCCAATCGAAGTCGGCAGGCAGGGTGAGCGGTCGTTCAACCTGGTAGTTGTACGCCTTGGCGTCGTAAACCAGTTTCTGGTTGCCAATCTCCACCACCAAGTCGTCCGAAGGCAATCCGGGTAACTCCAGCTTCACTTTCCAGGTCTGCAGCACGTCTAACTTCAGCGTGGTGCTGTAAACCGTTTCGTTGTTCACGCGGATGGTTAGCGGCTCGTCCACCCGCTGCAACGGGCAAAAGGCCACGACCGTTTTCTCGCCCGAGTCGCTGATGTTGAGCGATCCCAGCGGGTTCATCAGCGTGATACCCCCTGTCCCTTTCACGGGAGCCCAGTACTCTTTCCAGCTCTCCATGCCGTAGGGCGTGAAGCTCGGGTGCTTGAACGGGGTTCTGGCGCTGCTGCTCCCGGGCTGGTTGAACAGCTTTCCCGACTGAAACTCCACGTACTGCCCATCGTTGTCGGTCAGCAGGTCTTCCCAGATCATGCCCGACTGGGATAAGCCCCAGATGAATATCTTCCTGCCCAGTTTATCCTCGTACGGCACGTAGTGAGCCGACCCGTAATCGTTCTTGTGCAGGTAGGTGCCGTAAAAATCGGAATACCCGCCCAGCACGTGGTACGATTTGGAGTCACCGAAATTGTTGTTGCGATACCACGAGAGGTCTCGCCCCTCCTCATCGATCGGGTAGGGGTGAGCATCGCCCCCATGGCCTATATAGGCGCTCCCCGGGAAGATCATCTCCATGTCATCCCCGTCGTGGTAGGCCGCGTTTGACCAGTTGTAAAACGGTTGGCTCATCCCGGAGCTGTTCTCCCACGATACTCGCGTGGTGAAGTAGGCTCTGTCTTTTGGCAGGTTAATCTCCACCATCCAGCGGGTGTCTGTCATCAACTCCAACGCGCTCACGAAGCAGCTTACGCTGCCATCCTCGTTCTCCCGCGTGGTGTAATCTACCGGGGTGGCGGTGGTGGGTATATGCCCTATTAGCCCGAAGTTGAACTCTATGCCGCCCGAGGTCCAAGGGCCTCGCATGGCGATATCCCTGAATTTCACCACGTGGTTGTAGTAGAGGAAAGGGTTCCCCGTGGACTTCTCCACGGCGCCCCACACCTTGCCCCCGATTTCAGGAGCTACCGTGACCTTGATGTAGTCGTTCTCCATCTCGACCATCGTCCACTCCTTGTCCACACCTTTGGCGGAGTAGCCGTCGAAACGGAAGTAGGGGTACAGGTTGCTCTCCGCGTTGGCTATCGGGTTGGGATCGAAGAAGGGGTAGGTTTTCATCTGCTTCTTCACCTCCTTGATGGTCGCCTTCTGTTGGGGGAAGGCGGTCAGCGAGACGGTGAACAGTATGAGCGCGAGGCAGCCTTTCAGGAAAACACCCGTGAATCGCCTAATCGTTCGAACGAATGGGTTTACTTTGATCGGTAAATTGCATGAATGTTTCATACGGTTGTTTTATCTTTTTTTCAGTGTATGGAATTTTTGCTGCCGTGCTTATCGATTCTCTTTGGTTCATCCCCTAAGATGGATTAATCGAAACAAAACCTGTTGGCAAAGCGAATGAATTGTTGCCAATCTTGCAGTATCATATCGTGCTTTCCGGCGCGATTGTGGAAGCCCAATGGCATAGAAACCACCTGCTTATCAATCGGGGGCATCTCTTTCGAGAGCTCAGTTTTGAAGCCGTACAGTTGGAATACCGGTTGAGCTTCATACAGGGCTAAGTACTGTCCTTTGGGGTCAGCCCATCCATCTTCGGCTGCACTTGCCACGTAGACCGCTCTTGGTGCCATCAAAGCGAGCAACATATGCTGGTCGACCGGGAGCTTATCCTCGTTGTCGGCATATTCCTTGTACTTAGGCACGAACCAATACGGGCAGGCGTCCGAAATGAATTTCACCGTCTCGCCAAAATTCCTCCTCGATATTTTGGCCCCCGAGTTGCCCGACTCGTTGGAGATGGCTATGGCAAACCGCTCATCCTTAGCGCCACACCAGAGGGCGGCCTTGCCCCCGCGCGAGTGTCCCACCACGGCTACCCTCGTGGCGTCGATATCGGGGTCGGTCGCCAGGTAATCGAGCACCCGTGAGGCACCCCATCCCCAGGCACCCAGTGCCCGCATCCCGTTGGGCATCTCCATCTGCTCCGGGTACAGCTTCTGCAGCACCTCTTTCGTGAAATCCTCCTTGTCGTCAGGCGCCACATCAATCACATCGAATCCGACCAGGGCGTAGCCCGCTTCCGTTACCTCTTCCGCCGGCCAGAAGTCATCCTTGTTGGCGCGGGTCACATCCATGGTTTTTATGCCCCGGTGGTTGATTACAACGAACGCCGGCACCGGTCTCTTTGCCTGGTTAGGAATAAAGAGCAACGCGTGGATAGTGATGGATTGCCCATTGCGGGTCACCTCGATGTCCACCTCTTTAAGCGTGGCGTTACCCCCCAATGCCTCTTTATCCTCGTGCCTCTTCTTGAAACAGATGCCGTCAAAATCTTCAGGAACCTGTCCGTACACGTTATCCTCGAAAAGCTTCACGATCTTGGGACGTTGAACCTGCTCCCATTGGGCGATTGTGGATATCTTGTTACCTTCGTTATCTTTAAGTAGCGGTGGCAAGGTATAGCTCCCTGCCTTGCTCTCGTCGTAGTTCTGTGCCATGATCCCGTTGCCCCGCGTTGTACAAAGAAGGATAATTAATAGGGCGATTGATTGGCAAAGCTTTCTTGTTTTTCCCATCGCGCGTAACTTTTTAATTCGCAAGTTTTCGTGTATGCTGGTGTTCCCGTGTTTTGTCACGATTGTCATTAGCCGGATGATAACCGTAGTCGACCTATATTATTCCCTCGTGGTCGCGACTACCCCGCGGAAATAGCCGATGGATTCGGCGATCCCCATGAACGGGTTGTCCATGTTCCGCTCGTGTTCCAAGCTGCAGACCCCGTCGTAGTCGACCTCCCTCAGCATTTTCACGAACGCGGGGAAGTCCAAGATGCCGCGTCCTATCTCCACCGAGTAGCCTTGCTTGGATGCCCCGGTAACGTCTTTAATATGGATGTCGAACACCCGTTCGTGGTACTTTTTCAGATCTTCTACCGGGTCCTTCCCGTTGCGTCGGTCGTGGCCGATGTCGAGGCACATTCCGATACGGGGGTCTAACTCTTTGACGTTTTCCCACGCGTCATCTGCGTCCGGGAATAGCGGCATATCGGGGCCATGCAGGTGGATGGCGTATTTAACGTCGTACTCCTTCACTTTTTGTTCCACGTACGGCAACAGCTCGTATTGTGGGACACCCACGATCAACTTCACGCCCACGCGGTGCGCGTACTCGAACGCCCTGTCCACTTCTTCTTCCGATCTCATGTAGATGGGTCCCACCGCGTAACCGGTAACACCCTTGCTCGCCAGTTTCTCCTTGAACGCGGCGATTTGCTCGTCGCTGCTATCCAGTGGCAGGTGAAAGTCTTTGATACAAAGGTAGTGCACGTCACACCTTTGCATTGTTTCCAACGTTTTGTCGATATCGAAATTCACGAAAGTATAGCCTGCCATGCCCAACTTGAATTTTTCAGACGTCTCGGGTGCGGGTTGTGGCTCGGGGCGTTGTTGCGCATAGGCAAACCATGAAACCCAAACTGCAAGTAAAATTAAAATTGTTTTCCTCATAATTGTTTATTGTTTAATTCATAATATATAAGTACCAGGCTCTTACTGATGGCATTACTGTAATGGTGTTAGGAGAACCTTTTTTGTTCCAGCTGCAAGAAATGATTCGTGGAACCGTTATGGCCGTCGCTACGTCTGTTGTCGCCTTACCTATAAACTCTCTTCTGTTCATAATTGTTTTCACAAATGCTTTTTTTCGCTATTCGTTTATGATTTGTTGCGCTTGTCAAGCCCCGATATGGGGAATAATAAATTTCCGATAAATCCCGTACGTTTCGTAGGCATAGGCAGTAGTTTCTCCGCACCTTTTATCGTAAATTTTAATTTTGTCGTTTTCCGCCCAAAACATCAGGGCAACATTTTCAGCATCGTCAAATGAAGCGTTGGTTATTGTCAACGAGTTTGTTTCACCTTAAGACTCACGTATCCAAAGGTTTATTTTATTAAATAGAATGTACGAATAGTTATTACCACGATATGTACAAAAATAGCCGTTATCTTTCAAAAAAAGCATCTTGCAAACTCAAAATCGATTCCGCGATTTTTTTCCTGTGCTCGATGATTCCCTTGGGATTTTTTGAATAGGTCTGTTCGTCGGTATATATATGCTTGGGGATATCGAGCAGTTGTTTTGCTTCTTTCAACAGGTTGCCTTTTATCCCTTTCCCGCTATTCACCAGTTGTTCGAGTATCACGAAATATTCATAATCTTCGATCCCATCGCGTAGCAGTTCCAAACGCAACGAAGGCACGGGATAACCAACGTAGGTCTTTGTATCGTTGTTCGGGTCCCTGTTCAGCGGGTAGAAAAAGCGCCCGTCGCCGTTACCCCAATGGTGTTGAATACCAAGCGGTACCTGATAGGCAGACCGGTAGGACATCGGGTTTTCCCAGGGGTTCTGCAGGTAGCCGACCGGGGAGGCCGCGTGGGAATTCCAGTAGTTGACCGTCCAAACCAGTATTCCTTTCAGCTTGTGCTTATAGGATCCCCAAAGCCACATGCGGAGGTTGACGGCATCGTGGTCGATAAACAATGTGATCCAGGGAGATTTGGGACCGGTGCAGAGATAAGACCAGTACTCCTGTCCATGTTCGTTCATTTTTTGAATCTTCTCGTGGTCCAGCTTGTGCCATATCGTGCAACTGATATCGGTCACGTCAGACATATCCTGCCCGGTTATATGTTCTGTAAGGAAGGTCGTTAGCTTCGGCGCGTATCGCTTGATGAGCGTGTTTGTTTCCCGGACGAAGGGGTAGTCCACCAAGTTGGGTTCATCGAACCAGTAGATGTACTCTTTTCCCAGCCAGCCGCTTTTCTCCAGGTTGTCCTGGATTTGCGCGAGGTAGCGTTTCATCAGTCGGTTGTAGGCGTCGGTTCCCTGGTTGAATCCGGCGAACACCCCTTCGTGGCGGCTGACGAATGTTCCGCCACCCAGCCCTTTCAATCTCAGGTTGTAGCCGGTAAAGCCAAACTCATCAAAGTACCTTTTCCCGGCCTCGTTGAAGTCGGTAAAGTCCATCTTGATGTCAATATCGTCCAGGTTGATCTCGAAATTGCCGGTGGGCCACTCATTTTTCCCGGAACGAGCACTTACAAGTTGCAGGTCGTCGAACCAGACCGTTCCGGTCTTTTCGCCGGCGGGTGAGCGAAATGCCGGGAACAGCCTGATTTTTATGAATTTGGTCTCGCTGTCTACCTGGCCGAGCTCCAGTTCCTGGCGTTCCCACTCCTGTTGCCCTTTGAAGCGCTCTGAACGGTTACCGTACACGATTAGTTTTTTCTCCGCGTTGTAACTTTCAACGCAGACCTGGTAGTCTTGTTCCTCTTCAAGCGACCGGGCGACCCAGGTGAGTTTGTAGGTGTCACCGGCGCGTACCGGGATCAACCCCACGTGCGAACCTTCCGCGCTGGATGTTGGCGAACGGTCTTCAATCCGGTAGGAATATTCTCCCTCGAACTTGATCTTGGCATCGAAGTAACCGCCATTCCAGGGGACACCGGTAATCTCCTCTTTGATGGGAGTGAGCTCAAAGGGGTCATAGGGTGAAATCTTGTAATCCCGGAACGCTTGCATGTAGTAGTCGAATGCCGCCTTCTCTTCTTCGGGGGTTTTAATGTTGTCGTACTCCTTGACTGTACCGAAGTAGAGACCGAAGCCTGATCTCATGGATGGCGTTTGGGGTAACGTGAAGTTCCACACGTGGAGTTGGACGGGTACGGAGAGGTTCCAATCCCCCGAGCTGAGCAGCATATTCCCGGAATAATCCCCCGCGTGCGCATCCGAAGGCACTTTGACCGTGATCCAGAAGGGTTGATTCTCTGCCGGGTAGATGGTTTGGGGTTGTTCGTAAAGGGGAAGCGGATCGGGCCACCACCCGGCGAGCCCGTACGAATCGGTAGGGGTTGTTACCTGCACGTATTCCACTTTCCTAACTGTTATATTGCTTTTATCGATCGTGTTTCCCTCGCCGTCTTCCAAGTTAGGAATGGTAATACGAAAATTCTCCAGCCTGGTTGTCGGTTTGACCACCAAAATAAACGACTCGTATTCATTCTTTGCCGACCATATTTTTATTTCACCCTCTTTGTTCTTCGGTACAGGAGCATCTCTCATTACCTTGTAAGCTCCTTCGGTCCACCAGACGGAGCAATCCCGGTCTTCATTGATCAGGTAGCCGTATCCTCCTTCTTTTAGATGGTTAGGGTCGATTTTGGATACCTCTTGTGTAATGGCTACAGAAGTCACCACGATCATCACGGATAAAAACAGTGCTTTTTTCATCTTTTTATTATTGAGCCCACCCCGAAAAGTCGGGACAGACGTTTCTTATTCATTCTCTTTGTTTATAGTTTTCATAGGGGAGTCACCTTTACAAGTTCAATCGGAAACAGTTAATTAAACTTCAGCGAATACAAATCCGCATCTTTCATGAAGATCCTCAAACGGACCGTTTTCGAGGCCAGTGATTCCACGTTTTTGTTTCCCTTCCAAGTCACGATTCTCGATATTTCATTGCCAATAATCGTGTCTGAATCGTCCATCGTGTAACCGGGGATGGGTTTCCCGTTCTCATCCTGAATTTCGAATTTCAGTTCGCCGGCCGCGGAGGTCGAGTAATTTATCTCGAGTTCCTTCCCCGAGAAAGTGAACGGTTTGCTGAGGACTTCCCCCCCTTTATACGGGGCAGACAATGACGTGAACCCATCCAACCTTAAAGAATACCGGTGCAAATGAGCCGTGGATTGGGCGTAATCTTGATTAACGTACACGGACATCTCCGTCGGACTTGTTTGCACGACGTTCAAAGCGGGATAATTGGATCGTGAGACCCAATTATCCAACCCGATTCCCGGGCGAATAAATGCTTCCATGAAAGTACGATCATACACGCTCCCTCCCCGTGAGGTCATGAAAAAGGCATCCGAGCAATCTTTGAAATAACCGGGATTCACGTTAAGTTCTTTTGCTTGTTCTTCCGTCAAAACCTGGCGTCTGGGCATAAACCTACCACCAATCGCGACGTAGATATGCGGGGCCCTGAAGTACGGGCTCGTTTGTTGGGTATAGAGGTGCTCCAGGGGTGAATCGCCGAATGTCATCGCTTCCGGCTCTGACCAGTGGATGAAATCATCTGACGTGGTGCGTCCTACAGACCTAAATCCTTTGTATTCAGTAAACCCACCATCGGACCAGATGCGAAAATAGAGCACGTAACACTTTTCACTTTCGGACCAAAACGCCACGTTTTGAGAGTCGAAAACCCCTTTTTTAAACACGGCTTCATCTTGTAATTTTCTCCAATGAATACCATCTTCCGATACGAACGGCAATATACCGCCAATCGTTTCGTTGCCCCCTAGGCCTTTATATTTTTGATCGGGTGTAACGTTGGGGTTCTTATCAAGGAGCGGGCTGAAATTATGGGTGACAGGAGCAACATTGGCCAGGATAACGTTATTATCTTTTGATCCTTGAATCGTGTGAATTCCCAAGTTGGGTTTATACCATTCTATCCCATCTTTTGATTCGGCGTAACAAGTAACCTCGCTGTCACTTCCATCTTTCCCAGCCTCTGGTAAACCCCTGTAATACAGCCTGTAAACATCGTTATCTTTAATTATTGTCGTATAGCCACAGAAGGGACCTTCCCACGGTTCGTCGAAATAAAGAACCGCTCCCTCATCAACAGGAGCGTGCATTTTCATTTCGACCCCGTATAGCTTGTCAATGAAATAATCATCAACGAATAATTCTCTATTATTATTTAATTCTACAGCTGTTTGTCCTACAAGCGAAAGGGGTATCAGCAAGCAGGAGATCAGATAAATTGTCAATAATCTTATTGTCATCATGTTGTGTTTTTTGATTTTTCTGTGAGGTAAGTTATTTGTTGTTGTCTTTTTCCACGAAGTGGTGTTTCTCTAAAAAATCATACGCCCCGTCCCGGTAGACCCGGTGTCCACCTTCCCCGAAGTATAACTCGCAGTTGTCCGGTGCACCGGCCGCCTTGTATATCTCCTGCAGGTGGGCGAACGCTTTCTCGCTCTCCTCCGCGGGGAAGATAGCGTCGTACCGGCCGTTGGTAGCGCAAAACAGCCGCGGCGCGGTGAGCCCCGCGATATCGGCCATCTCGCCGTACTCCAAGATGCCAGGAATGTAGTTGCACTCGCAATGGCTGAGAGAGCCAATGCTGCCGGTGAAGGTGCAGAAGTAGGCCGATGGCATGGAGGCCGTGATTCGTTCGTCGCACGCCCCGGCGAAGAGGGTGACCGTTCCGCCGCCCGAGTTACCGTACACCACGATCTTCTCCGGGTCCACGGGCAGCTTTTCCAGCGACCAGTCGATTAACTTCATCACGTCCCATACCCGGTCGCCTATCGGGGTTCGCCCCACCAGCAGGTCGTGCAACATCAGCGTCCTGCACGAGGAGGTGATGTCTCGTTCGATATCCTTGGGTGTTCTCGTCTTCCCGAACCCCCGGGTCGTGGGCGCAATGGCGATACAGCCCCGTTTCACGGCCTGCACGGAGATGTCGTACTCCTCCTCCAGGTTCTCTTTCTCCTCTTCGGCCGAGTGATAGATACCCGCGTACGCCTCGGTGTTCTTATCGTGTCCATGTGGAGATATTACCAAGGTATAGCGCTCTCGCTCCTCTTTCGGGAACATGATGATAAACGGGAGCGGCACGTTGGGTTCCGTCCAAATTACCCACCGCTCCCGTCGGGCGTACCCCAGCTCCTCCGAGTCGAGCTTCTTCGCTGTCGGCACGAACCCCTCCAGCTGGCGGGCAATCTTGGTAACACCCAGTTTCTCCATCAGCTTGGGGCGGAACTCCTCCTGCCAAGCGGTGAACTCTTCTTGGTTGCTGCCCTTGAAGGCGTACCGCATTTCGGCGTTGTCGTAAAGCTCGTTGAAGTAGTCGGGCGCGTGAAACTCCGCTACCCGTTCCATGTTACGGTGGCTATTCCGCCCTTCCGTGGCGGTGTCGTTGTCACCCTGTTGGGTTTGGTTGCCGCAGCCACACGGTAGCACCGTAAGCAACAGCAGGAAAACCCCGGTAAGAAGGTTGTTTAATCGTTTCATTATTGTAGTATCGTTTTATGTTTTACTTTTTATTATTGATACTGTCCCAAAAAGTATGTAAAGCGCATTTTTCTATCTTTGATTTTTGAACTGAAAACCAAAAAATGAAAGATCATCATGCACTTTACACAGGCGCAAGTTAGAAAAATATTGGAAGATATTCTACAAAAAGAAGACGGATTAAACACGATTTTGAAATCCGTGAGTTCTACTAAGAAGTGCAAATGATTTGAAGCTGTCAAGGTAAGATCATGAAAAACACTCGGGGAGCGCCGTCGGCAAGGGGCTGAAAGCCCCGACGAGACATGAAAAGATTCCGGTAGCAATACGAAATAGCAAGGGGAGACCGCCGTCTCCCCCGAGGTTAATTAACTATGTATTGCTATGTACAAGCAATTAACCCGGGAGCAAAGGCACACAATTCAGGTGTTACTGGAAAAGAAGGTGTCGGTAAAAGAGATCGCAAGCGCGATAAACGTGCATTACAGCACCGTTTACCGCAAGTTGAAACGCTACAAGGGCAAGTACCATTATCATCACGGCTTGGCCCAGAAGCTGTATGACGAGCGCAAGCGCAGGATGCGGAGTGCCTGACCAAAACGGTCGTTGCCATGATGACGCCCTTCATCGGTACCATTAAAAGTATCACGACCAATAAAGGGAAAGAGTTCTCGGAACACAAGTACATAGCCCGGTGGCTCAAGACCAGGGTTTACTTCACGCATCCCTACTCGTCATTGGAGAAGGGGAACGTTTAAAACACCAACAAGCTGATCAGGCAATACATCCCGAAAGGAACGGATTTGCAAGAATACACGGATGAATACATCAAGCAAGTCCAGGTGAAGATAAATGCGAGACCGAGAAAGAAATTGAACTTCGCCACACCTAAAAGCGAATTTTACAGTTCTTTCCCCTAAATTCGCACTTGCTATTGGAATCTACCATCAAGCCTTGAAGACTTGATGAAATCGGAGCGGAAGATTTACGGTTCCCATTCAAGCAGCAGCCAGTTCAGTCGCATGTTCAACACGGCCAGGGAAGAGGTTGGCTCGTGGCTTAATCGCCCCTTGGAATCGTATTATCTCATCGTGATGATCGACGCCTGTAACCAGAAATTAGAAATACATCAAAATCGGAAACCACCGTGCAGCGAAATCGGTAACAACAGTACAGCAAAAACGGTAACAACAGTGCAGCGAAAACGGTAACAACAGTACATCGTTTTTCAAGGAATTAATTTGACCTTCGCGTCATAACTCACCCTTTAAAATTCATGGCGTTATGACAGAGAAGGAATTTAAAACACTAAACCGTTTGATCATGTACGACAAAATTCACCGGCTCCATCACGAGGAGCGCAAATCCATTCGCTGGATAGCCGGGCACCTGGGGATCAACTTTAGAACCGTCAAGAAATACCTGGACATGGACCCGGCCGAGTTCCAAGAGTACTCCGAGGGCTTGAACAACCGCGGCTGCCTGCTTGATCCCTACAAGCCCTTCATCCTTGAACGCCTTGGCCAGTTCCAGGACACGCCCGCGGCGCAGATGCACGACTGGTTGAAGGAACATTACCCCTCCTTCCCCGAGGTGTCCTCCAAGACCGTCTACAATTACGTCATGAAGTTGCGCCAGGAACACGACCTACCAAAGGTCAGCGTCAACGAGCGCCAGTACGCGTGCCTTCCCGAGGCGCCACCGGGCAAGTACGCGCAGGTCGACTTCGGCACCAGCAAGCAGCGCCGTGGCGACGGCACACGCGTGCGCGTTCACTTCATGGGGATGTTGCTGTGCCACAGCAGGCACAAGTTCGTTTGGTTCCAGGAAAGACCCTTCAGCAGCGAGGACGCCGTGCACGCCCACGAGCTCGCTTTCCGCTTCTTTCACGGGATCCCCAGGTTCATCATCTACGACCAGGACAGCGTTTTCCTCCGCGACGAGAACCTGGGCGATTACCGCGTCACGGACGTCTTCGGCGGTTACCTGAAGAGCCGCCCCTTCAAGCCGGTCTTCTGCCGCCCGGGCGATCCCCAGAGCAAGGGGAAGGTTGAAAACCTGATCAAGTACGTCAAGCGAAACTTCCTGTTGAACCGGCCTTACAACACCATCGAGAACCTGAACGAGGAGGCGATTGGTTGGCTGAACAGGACCGGTAACGCCATGGTTCACAACACCACGTGCAAGGTACCCCGCGAGGCGTGGCGCTCGGAAGTCGCCGACCTCCAACCTTTCACCCCCGTGACCTCCCTGCCCACGGGTGCCGGGCACAAGGTTTTAAAGACGAACAGCATCCGTTACAGGGGGAACAGTTACTCCCTGCCCCTGGGGACCTACCGGGGCGAGGAAACCCGCGTGCTGGTGGAGGAGCGGGATGGCGTGCTGGTGGTCAAGACCATGGACGGTGAACCCTTGACCAAGCACCTGATCCCGGCGGGGCGGGGCGAGAAGGTCATCAACAAGAACCACCGGCGAGACAAGTCCGCCACGGTCGAGGCGATGGGTCGCCAGGTCGCGGAGCAGTTCAGCGACACGCGAGCGGCGGAGGTTTTCCTCTCCGGGCTAAGGGAGCGGTACCCCCGCTACATGAGGGACCAGCTGGGCACGATGTTGACCTGCCTGTCGAGGCACGAGCCGGGGGACGCGGACAAGGCCCTTGAGCTGTGCGTTTCCCGGGGTCTCTTCAGCGCGAACGACTTCAAGTCGGTGTTGTCTACCATCGCCCCCGCGCGGGAGGACGAGCGGGGGATCCCGGTCACGCCCCTTCCCACCCCCGGGGCGCGGCTCATGGTGAACATCGCGCCCGAGAAGTCGAGGATAGACGTGTACCAGGACCTCTTTAAAAGCAACTGACATGACAACGGACAAGCTTACCGCCATACGCTCTCACGCGAAGAGGCTCAGGTTATCCGGGTTGAACGCGCACGCGCATGAGCTGCTGGTGAAGGCATGGAAGGAATCGCCCAGTTACGATGACTTCCTGCTCGCGGCGCTAGAGCTCGAGGTCAAGGGGCGCGAGGAGAGGCAACGGGCCTCGCGTTACAAGTTGGCCAGGCTGCCGCTGGCGCGTGACCTCGACACCTACGACCACGCCGCGTCAAGCGGGCTTAGCGCCACCCAGCTCAACCAGTTGCGAGAGCTACGGTGGGTTGACGAGTGCTACAACCTCATGCTGGCCGGCCCTTGCGGCGTTGGCAAGACCTTCATCGCGGCGGGGCTCTGCGCCGACGCCATCGACAAGGGCTACAAGGCCTGCTTCAGGAGCATGGACGAGATCCTGACCACCCTGAAGCTGAGGGAGATCGCGGCCAGCGCGGGGAGGGAATACAAGAACCTGCGCGCCGCGCAGCTGATCGTGATAGACGACTTGATGAACATCGCCGTGAACAGGGAGGAGGGTAACTTGCTCTTCGCCTTCGTCAACAGCGTCTACGAGTCGACCTCGTTCATCATCACCACCAACAAGTCCCCCGCGCAATGGGCACGGTCGCTCGACGACGAGGTCCTGGCGACGGCCCTGTTGGACAGGTTGCTCTACAAGTGCGAGTTGATTCAACTATCGGGCAAGAGCTACAGGATGCAGAACAGGAAAACCATTTTTAAAGGACAAGTTGATGGTATGTAAACAAGAAAAACTATCTTTGCAACTGCTGCACCGTTGTTACCGAAAGTGCTGCACCGTTGTTACCGAAAACGCTGCACGATTGTTACCGAAAGTGCTGCACTCGTGTTTACCGAAAATGCTGTATTCTCAGTTTCCGTTTACAACGCCTGTTTCATACCCACCCGACGCAGGGATTGCGTGAGCAAGGAGGCCTACTACACGTTGTTGTTGCTGGGAGGGGTAAGCATAAACCGCAAGGCTCACAGTCGTAAACTACCCAAGTTAGATCATGAGCAAGTTAAGTTTGACTGGGAAGAAGAGTAGCGGGCAGCTTCGCCTCGGCCACGCCTTCGCCTCACTGCCCGCCATTCTCGCGATGTCAATAATAATGAATAATTTTGTGACAAATAAATGAGGATAGACATTACACACTTTTGGGATACTACCATGGAAAACTTAGTAAATCGGATCATTACTGCCCATAAAAGAGTGGGCGATTAAAAATTAAATAAACTTGGTTCACTATAACCGAATCGTTCATTGACATTATTGATATTTGATCTGTCGAAGAGATCACGCAAGTGAGTCTTATCAGTTAGAGAGATGCCTGTAATTTGAAGAATCTCGTAAACAGACTGCTCCAGTTTCATATCGTGCTTCACGATTGATGCCAAGCAGTAAGTTATTATGGCACAATAAATTTGTATTCTCACGGCGTTCTCCGTAGTACCTCAGAATTTCTTTATCTTGAGGTGCTGCTTCAGCCATTTGAAAAACAATTCGACCTGCCAACGATTACGATATAATTCAGCAACGGTAAGAGCAGGTGACTCGATGTTATTTGTTAGAAAAACAAATTCCCGATCCTGTTCTTCATCGTAAAAGACAACTCTTCTAAGCGGAACGGGGTATTCTTTAGAACTTTTATACCCGGTAAACTCGATAGTAGAGTCGGATAGAACATTCTTTGGAAGTCTCCGTTTCCACGAGATTTGCTCGAACTTCAAGTTCTTCTTGGCACGAATCACAAACGCTGCCTCGATCAATTCTATCTTGTAGAGGTTACCGAAATCATTGTACCCTCGGTCGAAGATGTAGACGGCACCCTTTTCGTAAGGGATTTCAGGCATGACTTTCACGTCATTCACGCCTGCCGGTGTCACGTGGAAGAACGCGGGACCCCGTGCTTCAATATCATACAAGACATGGAGCTTGATGCCGCCCTTGTGCCTTCGGAACTTTGCCCAATGAAATAATTCAAGGCAAAGGTCTATCGTCGTAGAGTCAAAAGCGTAAATATTACCCTTGAAGCCGAAGATTGCTTCAGCGCACTTGGAGCGTGCTTCTGTAACAAGGTGGTAGGCAAATTCCTCGAAGACCTTGTAGTTTCTTTGCTCGTTTGCCTTGTCCAGATCTTCTTGTAACGGATTTGCTCATGCCCAGATGATACAATATCTTCAAGTGAACTTCAAGCACAACGATTCAATCGCGTAAACTCTCGCTTTTGGCGAGTTGCCCGAACATCATCACAAGCAGTTGATTCCAACATGAGAACGACTTTATGTATTTATATTTCTGGTACTTACGAACGATGTAATTAAAGTGATTTCTATCTAAAAACTCGACTAATTGAGCGAAAACGTATTTGTCCTTATGCATAATGGTCTGATTATGACCGCAAAGGTAAATTTAAATCCGTTGACTCGAAAGTCCAGCGTAACAGATTAAATACCAACTATTTTAAAGAACAATTGCGTTCTTTTAGTGGACATTAATGCAGTAGTGTAATAAATATTCTAATTGTTCACTAATTAATGATAAATATACCATCAAATACTGTAAATGAAATTTATTGTTTGTTGATGAATCTACCTGCCCTCGCAGCTACTAGTTGCGATGGCAAACAATAACCAGCTTTTCTACTACCTTGGCTGTCACCAGGGAAACGAAACTGCTCATATGCAGTCATATGACCTTCACATTGGTGGTATGCTATATGTCCAAATAATGAAAGTAAAAAATCATTTTTTCTTCCTAAATTCCATAATGCATATAGATAGTCATATAAAGGCCAATCGTCTAGCCAATCTCTAAAACGAGTCATTCCACAAAATTGTCCACCACCATTTAGCCTTGCATTTACCACACGGTTCGCCATTTCATCAGGTAAGATATCACTTGATAATAACTCTGGCCAATAGCGGTAATTAGTGTAGCTAGCCTCTCTTATGTCTGTTAAGTTTTTAGGATTAATCTTACTTTCAGATAACGCAGGTAACCACCATGCGTTTTTATCTGATGGCCATTTCTTATTTATTGCTTTCAGCGTATCTTCCTTGAGTCGATCTGCTGATTTTACAACATCATTTAGCGAAGTTGAGGGTGTAACTTTAGCAATTGTACAAAGTTTGACCCATTGATGTAGTCCCTTTACTACCCAAGCATTATTGTGAAAATATTTTCCTTTATCTCCTCTTGTATCTGCCTCAGGTGTCCCTGAAATAAGACCATCTTCATTTTTTAAAGCTTCTGAATGAAGATTTAGAAGGTATTCAGCAAGTAAGTTGATTTTATGAAAACAGTCGTTCCACCAATTCTTTTCTCCAGCTCTTTCATATAAAATAGTTGCAGTATGTAAAATTTGACCATATTCTGCAATTGAAGGACCATAATAATTTATTGTTCCATCTCTGGCTCCTTCTCGAGGCCATCCTCCTTCATTTATAAAGTTAGTAATCCAATAATGAAACAGTTCAACCGCTCTTTCATTTAATCCCCATTTAGAAAGTGCATCAACAGCAGAGATGATAATTGGAGGAAATCCATCATGCATCATTTTATAATAAGAATGGATATCATCAGGCCATGCACCATATTTTGGATGCTTACCTTCAAAAGTCGCATCTATATGAGCGAGTCCTACTTTAATCGATAAATCTAAATATGGATAACCCGTATCAACTACTGGGACAGTTTTTATTTTACTCACATTTTCTTGAATTTCTAGTGGATCAAATGCAGGAATCCCTTGAGGACGTGGGAATAGTTTCAAAATCTGCTCTAAATTTGGTTCACCTTCAATTAAATCATAAACAGGATCTTTCATCATAGATAACCATTTATTTATCTGGTTAGAATTGTCGTCATTTTCAAAAAGTGTAAAACGCGGAATGACCAGTAACGAGGTTGAAACTATTCCAACTTCTTTTAAAAAAACTCTTCTTTTCATATTTTTTAATTATATATATTCGATTCTTAGCGCAACAAGCTTTAGTTATATTTGTAAATAAGTGAATATCAAGTTGACGCTAGAAGTATTTTAATAATTTGGATTTTGTTTTAAATTTGGATTAGCGTCAATTGCTCTTTGAATTATTGGAAATATTGTTCTATACTCTCCGTTAGGTTTATGTGACAACCAACTTTTCTTCGTGAAAGTACCAAATCTAATCATATCCCTTCTGCGAGTTGTTTCCAAAGCAAACTCCCAACCTAATTCATCATAAAACCTGCCATATTGAACAGGGTCTTGATTACCCGGCTCCACTATTTCATAATTTTCAACATAACCCCATTCGTAACTAGAGTCTTCCTCTAATTGACTACCAGTCACTTTAGCTTTTTTGGGGTCATCAAACGCTCGTTGGCGAACTATTGTAACTATTTCAGCAGCTTGGTCACTTTTCCCAGACCTTAGTAGAGCTTCAGCTTTCATCATTAATGTACCTGCATATCTGAATACTGGAAAATCATTATTTAATTGTCCTCGTGCACCCTTTGCTACTTCCCATTTACCAGCTCTGTACCCTTCATTTTCTCCTTGATATATACCATCTGGTAATTCTTTGGTATAAACTAACGGTTGTCCTACTTTTTCATACGAACAATAGACAGGTGTGACTCCATCGGAAGCATATTGTGGGCCAATGATCCAAGTATATCCTAAACGTTTATCTTCTGGGTCATATGTATCAATGAATTGAGGAACTGCACAAAATCCTCCAGCTCCGAAGGGTGAACTCATCAAATTATAAGTTGCTCTATTCGAAGCATGGAGGGATATATTGTGAGCTTGAAATCCTGTAGCTAAAGTTTCATGAAATGGCACCACGAAAATATTTTCTAAAGAGCCTTCATTATGTGTAGCCCAAAAATCACGGTAATCAGAATCTAATTCATATAAGTTAGAATTTATTATTTCGTTACAAATGTCAATAACAGTATCCCAATAAGCATGACCCGTGTAAACCTCAGCATTTAAATATATATTTGCTAATAATGATTTTGCTGCCCATTTATTAAAACGACCATACATTTTTCCTCCCTTTTCTTCACTTAAATAGGGTAAAGCTGAATTTATTTCATCAATAACAAACTGAAAAATATTTTCCCTAGGAGTGTTATCCGGCAATGTTTGGGAAATAGTCTTAACAATAGGTGCATCACCAAAATTATCTAATATCAGCCAATGGTAAAATGCTCTTGCAACTTTCATTTCAGCAATAAGACTCTCTCTATTAACACCTGAAGGCATCGGTACCCTATCTTCTTGTTGTAATAGCTCAATTATTCTTGTCGAATGTATTGCCCCCATGTATAGATATTCCCAAGAATCATTTAATTGCCATAGTTCAGTAGTCCAATTGTGCTGATGTAATACCCTCCAGATCCCTGCATTATCCCAACCAGAGGCATTCGCCGGTCTAACAGATTCATCAGTTGTAATTTCTTGAGTAATATAATAACGAGTATTTACGTTACTAAACAGACCACGCAGGGATGAATAACAAGGTCCGATGATCCCATAAATCTCATCTGCTCCAAATTCATAAGTTTCTTCCAATAATTCAGAATAAACCTTTTCTTCTAAATTACATGAATAAAGAGCAATAAAAATAAAGACAGTAATAATTTTTTTCATTTTTAATATTGTTAAGTTTAAAATAAAATACTTGCTCCTAGGGTAAAAGTTCGTGATGAAGGATATCTCGATCTTGAGTCTGCTCCAGGTGCTAGACCAATAACATTAACTTCAGGGTCGATACCCTTATAATTTGTTATCGTAAGTAAATTTAACCCGGATATATATATCCGGATTTTGTCAAAAAATGAATCCGTTAGTTTAAAATTATAACCTAGAGATACATTATCAATTTTCCAATAATCACCATTTTCAACATAATAACTATTATAAGAAAAATCCTCTTGGTCATTCAAAGGTCTTTTATTAAAAACATTATGATAGGCTGACTTCATAATATTACCCCTTGCAAGATTAATTGGTGCCTCTAACCAAATCCGAGCATAGTTAATGATTTGATAACCAAAAGCACCTCTCATATTTATCTCCATATCAAAATCTTGATATTTTAGTGTATTATTCCAACTCGCAAAATGCTTGGGAAGCCCGTTTCCGACAACTCTCTTGTCCGATGCTGTTTGATTTGCGATAGGTTTAGGGTTATTGTCTTCTCCTAAAATAATCCAACTTCCATTATCATCAATATCAATAACTTTTAATGCCCAAATATTTCCGATTTTTCCGCCTTCGTCAATTCTATGTGTTTCAACTTGAATTGGTTCTCCAATATAACCAGTATAAAAATATCCAGCCTGTACGGCGAATTTATCACTTGAAAGTGATACCATTCTATTCGAATTTGTAGAATAATTGACTGTGGAAGTCCATGAGATTTTTTCTGTTTTTAAAGGTGTAAAACTTAAACTTGTTTCAATTCCTTTATTCTCAATTGATCCCGCATTTGCTGTAATGTTTCCATATAAATATGGAGGCCGTGGTACATTATAATTCCATATTAAGTCTTTCGTGGTACGTTTATATATATCAAAGGAACCTGAAACTCGATTATCCCAAAGTGCAAAATCTAAGCCTATATTAGTTTCAGACTTTTGTTCCCATCTCAATTGAGGGTTAGGATTAGTCGTTGGATAAATAGTTGGTTCCCAAGTTCCATCTACATAAAAAGAATTTCCATAAGCTAATCTACTTTGTGATAAATATGGGGAACTTGGTTCAGTACCAGTAACTCCATAACCAGCCCTTAGCCTTAATTCATTAATGTTTTTAACATTCTTAATAAATGATTCATTTAAAATATTCCACCCCAAAGAGATAGCAGGGAAATTCCCCCAACGATTGTTTTTCCCAAACTTTGAAGAACCCTCACGTCGAAAACTCATCATCATTAAATATCTCTTATCATAATTATAATTAATTCTTAGGAAATATCCCATTAGTTTTGATTCAGATTTGTAACTCCCCATTCCAGCTCTGCCTTGAACAAGTGCTTGTCCTACTCCAATATTGTGATATGAATATTTATCAGTTGGGAACTCCTCGTTTGACATTGAAAAAGATTCATAATTACCTTCTTGCCAGCTATAACCAGCTAGGGCAGTGTAATTGTGTTTACCATATGATTTTGCGAGATTTATTGTGAATTCTAATAAATCTGTTACCGTCTTGTGGGCGCCTCTTCTTGCAATGCCATCCCGCCCCTGTAAAGTAGTTGAACTATGCTTGAAAGTATGAGCTAATCCACTTGTTTGATTGGTAACGTCATGGGATGTAATTAGTCTAAAATCTAATCCTTCAATTGGTGAATAGGATATTGTACCGAATGTTTTAATATTGTTATTAACCGTCTCTGAAAGTGTTTCCTCCAACATTGCCACAGGATTATTATAAACTATTCGTCCTGGATTTTCATACCAATTACCACTTTCATCGATAACTGGATCTGTTGGATTATATAAAGTCGCATAATGATATACCATATCATCATATCCACCCCAATATTTTTGCTCCCTTCCTAAAAGATTCGCATTTATCCTTAATTTTCCATCAAACATATAATGATTAATTTCTATTCTAGGTGTAAAAATAATATTATCAGATTTTTTAATAATACCTTGATTTTTTCTAAAATTAATGTTTATAAGGTAGTTAGAATTTCTGCTTCCTCCTTTTAATGATAGATTATGAACATGAGATATAGGTGTTCGTGTTATTTCATCAACCCAATCAGTATTTGCTCCACCATCAATTGCACCTGGCTTCCCTTGAACCACGAGCTCTCTATAATCTTTAGCACTCATCATATCTAGTTTTTTTGTGATTTGTTGAGTTGAAACATGAGTGTTATACTCGATAGTTGGTTTTAATTCAGTCCTAACCTTCTTTGTAGTTATCAGGATGACTCCATTAGTCCCTCTGGTTCCATAGATTGCAGCAGCAGACCCATCTTTTAATATATCGATAGATTCAATATCTTCAGGAGCAACTTGATTGAAATCCCCAGGAATTCCATCGATAATTATTAAAGGTTGTGTCCCAGACATTAATGTAGTTATGCCACGTAACGAAATTTGGGTCGAACTTGTAGGATTTGCATCAGGTCTAATAATTCCTAAACCTGCGATTTTACCAGTTAATAATTGTGCAACATCTGTGACTGCCCCTTTGGTGAAATCATCACTTTTAATACTTGCAACAGAGCTAGTTAGTTCGTCTTTCCGTAATGTACCATAGCCAACGGCCACAACTTCTTCTAATTCTATTGTTTCTTCCACCATCACTACTGTAAATGTGTCTCTGCCTTCAATAGGTATCTCCTGGCTTCGCATCCCCACAAATGAAAACTGCAGGGTTTCTGCATTCTGTGGAATCATCAATGTGAAATTTCCATCGAGACTTGTGACGGTACCGATTGTAGTGCCTTTCACCACAACAGTAACCCCAGGGAGTGGTATTCCCTGTTGGTCGGTAACCACACCGGTGATTGTACGTTGTTGTAGTGTAATTCTTGTTACGGCAGCCTCTTTTTCCTTCTTTGTCAAAATAATTTGCCGGTCGCTTCCTAGCTTATAGTCCGCTCCGGCAGTTGCACAAACTGATTTCAGCACTTCTTCAAAAGGTTCTTCGGCAAAATCAACCGAATACCTTTTTTCGGGATCAAAAATCTCGTCTTTGTAAAGAAATACATGACCAGTTTGGTCTTCAAGTGTTTCCAAAACTTGCTGGATGGTTGCCTTTTCAAAATGCAATGTCACTTTTGTCTGGGAATAGCTATTCCCGAAAGTGAGGGAAACCAGCATGGTAAAGATCAGTGTTAGTTTTATCTTTTTAATGATTAAACTAAAATTTCGACTTTCCATATAAGGAAAGCACCACTCTCGATTTTTTTTCATACCTTTGAGCTGTTAAGTTGTACAATAATATAATTTAACACAAATGAACCGGTACTGCGTTGCAGCGCAGGCCGGTTTTTATTTATTCCTTATTTCATAATACCCTTTCCCGATTTCTGAAATTTCAACCGTTGCGGCATCCGCCAGGTTTCCAAGTACATATTCGCGAGTTCCGCTCAGATCAAGCTTCCCAGAAATTTTCACATCTCCCAGAGATGGGTTGCTATATTTAAAACGGATATTATAATAGCGTTCTAATCTCTTTATAATACGGCTCAAATCAGTGCTTTCAAATTTGAGCAACCCGTCTTTCCAAAGGGTATAATATTCGTGATCCACCTCCTTCAGGTGGGTAGTGTGTTCTGTTTTATTAAATGCTGCCAGTTGTCCGGGGCTTAATACGGTAGTTTCAGAAAAAATACCGGCATTGTTTTGTTCTAAGCTAATTTTTCCATGCGTAAGGACCGTTTCAATAATATTGTCGGTAGGGTATGCCGAAACATTGAATTGTGTTCCCAGCACCCGCACACGAATGTCTGTGGTCTGCACCACAAAAGGTTGTTTTTCGTTGTGTTTTACATCAAAAAAAGCTTCTCCCGTTAAAAATACTTCGCGATTTTTATCGGAAAAGGAATCCGGATAGATTAACCGGCTGCCGGCATTCAAAAATACATGGGTGCCATCGGGGAGAGTAACCTCAGAGGTTTTTCCATAAGGGATAACCAATTGGTTCATCTCGGGAGTTTCGGTCTTTTGTGGCAATGAAGATTCAACAACATTGTTATTTACAATCACTTGTCCATCCCGGCGATGCTCAATCCGGGAATTGGATCCAGTGAGTAAAATATTTTCACCGTTGGGGCGTATAAGTCTGGCTTCATCCGAATGGACAGGCTCAGTTATCTCCTGAGTATAGAATTGGGGATTGAAATTATTTTTCTGATAAAAAAGCAGTGCACCAATTGTAAAAAAGAGAATAGCAACTGCTGCATATTTCATCACGCTGGTGAAAACTCTCCGTGTATTTTTAGCTTCCTGCCGTGTTTCAATCTGATGCAGAATCTGAGCAAATAGAATTATTTTTTCATTCTCTGAAAGTTCTTTGTCGGTTGTGCGAAGTTTATGGAGAATTCCGCATGCTAGTAGAATATTTTCTTTTTCAAGAGGATTGTTTGTCTGAAATGTTTCCCACCATTCATTGAGCTCATCTTCGGGGCTGAATATCCATTGAATGAATTGCGGATCTTCAAGATATTTGCTGATATTTTTCATTGAATTTTTTTATATAACTATACTAAAAGGAATCCAGTATTTGAAATATAGACAGTTTTTCAACTTTATTTTAAAAGAATTCCGCTCAATGTGAAAATTATTAATGAATATCTGTATATGTTCCTGATTTTATAAATATGCAATTGATATACAATAACTTGAAAAGATTTCTTCTTGCAAAACAGGAATACTACTACCAATCCTCCTTTCATTTCCCCTTCGCCAAGGGGTCCGAGCTTGCCAACAGTCAGGCGTCAAAATGATGATTACAGCAAATTCAGTAAGGTTATAAGGCTTTGTCTATTTGTTTATAAGTATGTTACTGAGGTTAAAAAACAAATGAGGCTTTAATTTGTATAAAACCAAATCATTACACAAGAAAACCTTGTTTTCATTGGTTAATGAAGGGGAACCTGTGATTGTCCGTGTTATTTGCGTTCCATTCCCCGATTGCCGTATTTTTCACGAATTGCCTTCAGCGCCCGATATACCTGTTTTCGGGCCGACTCAACAGATATTTCCATCAACTGTGAAATTTCCTCGTATTCCATGGAAAGATTATAGCGCAGATACAGCACCTCCTTTTGCCTGGGCGGAAGGTGCTCTAGCATTTCACTCACCTGACGGTTCAACTGCAGCTCTTTTTCTGTTTGAATAATCATGGATTCAATACTGTATTCCGGCTCGAAATTCAGCTCGTATTCTTCTACGCTTATATGTTTTCGGTTACGCTGCAGTTTCTTGATGATATTACGTTTCAGGGCCAATATCAAATAAAAACGAAGATTTTTCGGCTCGCTTTTGTTTTTATTCCGCTTCATGAAAAGGTCAAGAAAAACCTCCTGAATGGCGTCTTTCACAATATCATCATCAGTGCATAGCTTGACTCCATAGCTATAAAGCGCATTTACATGCAGATTGTAAAAATACGCAAAAGCTTCTTTATCACCTGCAAGAAAACTTCTCCAAAGAATTGAAATATCGTTTCCTTTCATGGGTTTATGCAATGATTAACAACTCAGCAAAGATAAATAATTAATTAATTTTATTGTCCACAATTGTTCCTTTCTTGTTTTATAAGTGCCTATTTTGTTATAAATACATTGAATATTAGCTTATTATCCAAATATTTTGATGCCATTTTTATGACTTTTTATTGTCAATTCTCCTTTAGGATGAATTGCGGATAATCATTTTAAATAATCCCTCATTTCCATATTCATACCATTAAGTGCAATCTAAGAAAGTGAGGAAAATTTCAAAAACAGCGGTGTTAGGTAGGCAAGCGGCTCTTTCACGATGAATCCCGAATCGGTTTTCGATACCTCCGCCGGAACCCACTGCCCCTGTTCATTCAAACGTTCAACCTTGCCGTTGCTCCATTCCGGTGCCACATCTAGCTCGAACGTGTCAAACAGGTCGGAGCATATGCTAATAATGGTGGCTATCCCATATTTCCCCGCCCGTTCGCGGTTGAAAATACAGAAAGCGTTGGGCTGATTCTTCACGAACAGAGGCAACGATTCATTACCCGCCCATTCGACAACCTGCCGGAGCCATTCCTTCATCTTGTAGTTGAACACCTGCGACGAATTGTTGTTGGACAGGGAGAGGGCGAAAACGGCCACCCGGCCGCCCAGCTCGTTTTCAAACAACACCAAATCGGGGTTGGATACATCCCGCTTGTTGTCACGACTGGTGTCCCCACCTACCCAGTCGAGCACCGAGTGGGAGGAGAGATTTTGCACGGATTGAACGTTGTCGGAGGGAGTTAGCACGTACTTGTCTGTTCTCTCCGAACCAAACCCCACTTCGGTGGAGGTGTCCAGTTTCTCGACGTTTGTTAATCCCAACCATTTCCCCCACCCGGAATTGAAGAGTGTCTCGGCCGCTTGCCCGTCGATAACCAGGCTGCCGCTGAGCAGCGACTTGATCTCTTCATCGGTCAAGCTGTCGGAGATGTTGTTAGACAACATCTTGACTTTCCCGCCCTTCGTGGTGTAGGGAATCCCCATCCGCCCGAGGACGTGGATCCAGTCATTGCGACGGATGCCGTGTCCGCCTTCACCCCCGTAGGGTGCAGCGATATGGGAAAAGGGGTTATGGATAATTTCGCATCCCGATACATCGCAACCGGCGACAGCTTCTTTTAAAGCCGAAAGTCGCTTGGCCTCACTCCGGTACATCTCAAAGTATCCCCTTTCTTCAAGCGGTGTGTCATTGTATTGTGCCGCGTAAAGCAGAAGGTCTTCTAACCCGTAGGACAAGGCGATTGATACCAGCGTCTTCAACTTGGTAGCCGACATGTAGAAACGGATGTGCGGTGCCGTGTCGGCCTCGTAGAAGCATTCGAACTCTTCGGGGAGGTGTTGCCGGCTGTAGAGCATGTGAAACACGGTATTGGGAATCCTCATGTCCTGGTAAGAGGTGTACTCCGTGCCGTATAACCGCACCATGGGACGCGTGTTCCCGGCGAACGCCTTGGTGACCGATTCCGTGAAGTCGCCGTCGAAATCGCAACACCCCGATTGGCACAACGACAAACGCGTTTCGGGTGCGACCCGGTCGACCGCTTTCCTTACCTCTGCCGCGAGCAGCGTCAGGGAATCGCGACTCATCTCCGCCCAGGCGCGGCGCAAGCGCTTGCTTTCGGGTGTCACCTCACTGAAAATAGCAACCAGCTCTTCACGTGAATAGTAGCGTCCCACCCGTTCCCCGAACATCTTCAGGTGCAACGGGCAAAAACAGCCGAAATTGTTGTTCCCGGGCGGCTGCCAGCTTAACTCGTAGTCATCGTCGAACTGCACCACGAAGGGATGTGCTTCCCGTATCAGTTCAAGGATGTTGTCAGCCATGAATTGCTGAAAGCGTTGATCCAAGGGGCAATACGACCGTAGGGTGACGTTGCCGTCTATATTGACGATCCGTTGAAAACCTTGTCCAAGCTCCTTCCCGTACCTCAAGCCAACCCCCCACCAGCCAATATCGATGCCGTGCGGTTTCAGCTTCTCCTTCACATGTTTAATCTGTTTACCCAGCTCCCTGTAAGCCGTTAGTTTATACGCTTCCGCGCTTTTCGGGTAGGGCCCGATAAAAACAAAGCGACGCGGCCCGTACTTCTCCTTTATCTCGATGAGTTGTTGCAGCATGAACTCCTCTTTCTCTGGATAGTATAAAAAGGGAACGATGGGGTCAAGGGCTTTCAACATGTCGGGCCCGCCCTCGTCCGTGAGCTGTTGCAAAGTGGTTAAAGTTCGGGCGTTCAGGTCGTTGATGTTGGTGAGGGTGGCGGCCGACGCCAACCCCCAAGCGGATGTTTTGATGAAGTTCCTTCGTTTCATACGGCTATTTTATTTTTTTGTTTCGGTATATGAAATAGTTCCTCAAGGGTGTTTAATGATTATTTCAAGCATGTCGGTTTCATATGGTTACTCTTTTGCCGAAAGCACCTGTTTCTTGAAATTCTCTAAATTATCTCTATACTCGGCGATCAGCTCGATCCCCTCTTTTTCCAGCGTGCGGATGAATTGGTGGAACGTGCCATCTTCCCTCGATTTCACGGGTTCGCGCTTGCATTTCAGGTAGAGTATGGGTAGTTCGGCCAGGTTCACCCTTCGCAGTATCTTCTCGTTGTCCGCCACTTTTTTGGCCTTTGCGAAAAGTCGTATTGACTCCTCTACCAGTTCATCGGTAAACAGGGGATCCCAAGCATCCAGGCCAATCCCGAAGTGTGTTTCCGGGGTAACGCTCTGTTGTAGGAGGTCGAAGTAGTTGCGGATGTATTGTCCCGACCGACCGTAATAGCCCAACATGAAATCGTCGATTATCCGATCGGCGTCGAGGTCAGGATCCCACATCAGCTTGGCAATCAGGTAGGCTTTCAACTCTTGGAACTCGGCTCCCCGCTCCTGGTATGAACCTTGCTCCATGATGCCTATCGCCTTGTTGTCGATGAACGTTTTTATGTTGGGTTGCAGCACGGCAAAATTGGGGTAGGGCATGATGTACCGCTGGAAGTTCACGACGTAGTCCCAGATGTACAGCTGCGGAGAGATGGCGGACCAATTGCGCAGGTCGTCCATGAACGATTGGTTCTTCTCGCAGCTTTCCAGTGGGTGGGCTACACATGCCTCAATGGGGCACAGGCGTACTACCACGTTGTGACGGGGTTGGATGTTCTCGGGAGCCGAACGGGTGTATTGATAGGCCAGCGTACCGATATATTTATCGGGGAACTCTTTCTCTACCGCCTCTGCCACTTGATTCACGAACCAGATAAGGATACCCGACTCTTTGTCCCCGTATTTTTTAACCAGGGCTTGACATTTCGCGCATTGGCAGGGGTTCCTCCAATCATTTTGAGAAACGGAGTAGATCGCGTGTTCCGGGTTCTCGCGGATAAAATCTTTCACCCGGCGTATCATGAGTTTCAGGACGTTGGGGTTACTCAGGCAGAGTTGAGCCCGTTTGCCCCAGTCGGGGTTATCCGGGTCGGCCACACGCTTTCCGTCTATCAGGCTGAAGTACTCTGGGTGCTTGTCGTAAAACTCCGAGGGGGGTATGAACCTGTAGAACGTGTGCACACTCCAGTAGCTTTCAAACCCTCCCGGCTGATCTGCGGGGTTCGATCCCATCGTCCCGTTGAGCTTGTTCCTGGCCATCCACACGGGATTGAAGGCGGTGTGAAAAAAGTCGTTGCGTACCTTTAGCCCCGGCGCCTCACGATGGTCAAGTGTCTCGAATTGGCTCTCGCTACGGGTCGGAATGCAATCCGCGCCGGGAGCGTACCACCGGCAGCCGAATTCGTTTTCCAGAAAAGAAAACACCCCGTACATGGTGCCTCGCTCCTTTCCTCCGTAGATATAGATCTCCGGTCCACGATTGAAGTAGCGGAACGATTCATCTTTCCACTTCGGTTCCTCTTCGCCTATTTTGGATTGCAAGGCGGGAGAGAACCCCACGTAAATGCGCAGAGCCTGTTCCGGTAAGGTTTCGGTGGGTTGGTAGTAGTTCAAGGCGAGCGTCACGTCGCCAATTTCCTTTAGCCAATGTTGCAGCTCCTTGGCTGCCCACGCTTCCGACTGGGAGGCCTCCGAAGACAAGAAGATGGAATAGTCGGTTTTCCCGTCGGCAAATAGCACGTGCGGCTGAGCCGCAACGGGACCGGTGGCTACCAATAGGGTTAATGCCACCGCCACGCCCAGTAAAAAGGCGCGGTAAGTAAATGTCGTTTTGTTGTTCATCATTTATTTTCCTCCTTGGTTATGAATGGTTGTTTCGGTGATGGCGCCTATCTTCCCTTCGTTTTTCAGTAGCTCCGCCGTTTTCCCTTCGGAGCCTTGCAGGGAGATGCCGTTCAGGTATAGTGCGTCAATGGTCCCCTGGTTGTGCAGGTAGACGATGTTGCCATCGCCCTTCACTCCTGGGATGTCTAAGGCATGCACGGAGAGGGTGAACCCCAAAATAAACAGGGGAATTGAAAAAAACGATGGATTTTACTAATGACTATATGTTTTAAACGTATACTTGCCTTTTATCATACCCTATAAAGGGGCGCGATAAAAAATATTGTCGAATAGGCTTTTAATCGTCCTTGCCATAAAACTTGTCGGCAAAACGGATGTAGTGCTCCCAATCGACCCTGGTGAAATCGTGTTCTCCCGCCCTATTATGAAAACCAAGTGGGAGCGAGATCAACTGTTTGTCCACTTCCGGCATATCTTGGGGTAGGGTACAGTTGAAACCGTAAAGACGAAAAACCGGCTGTGCCTCATGTAACGCGAGCCATTGGCCTTTCGGGTCAGCCCACAGGTCTTCTGCCGCGCTACCCACGTAGACACCGCGAGGCGCGATGAGTGCAAGTAGCATATGTTGGTCAACCGGTAGTTTCTCTTCGTTATCCGCGTACTCTCTATATTTTGGCACGAACCAGTGCGGTGCGGCGCGGGTGATGCTTTCCACCATCTCGCCGAAATTGCGCCGGCTTATTTTCGCACCCGCGTGTCCCGACTCGTTGGAGAAGGCGATTGCCACCCGTTCATCTTGTGCAGCGCACCACAGAGCTGCTTTCCCGCTGCGAGAGAACCCCATCACCATCACCTTGCCGGCGTCTATATCCGGTTCGCTCTCCAGGTAATCAATCACCCGGCTTGCCCCCCATCCCCAGGCCCCCAACATGCGCATACCGTTCGGCACGTTTAACTGTTCCGGGTAGAGCTGTTTTATCACTTCATCGGCAAAGTAGTGTCGCGAATCGGGAGAAACAGATTTCGTGTCAAAACCGGCAATTGCATACCCCGCATCTATGATTTCATCCAGTGGCCAAAGCGTATCCTCGTTCCCATACCCCTCTTGGAGTATCACGTTAAATCGACCCCTCCGGTGATTGATCATCAGGAAAACGGGGAACTTCTTGTCGGTTATATTGGGCATGATTAGGAAAGCATGAAAGGTCAATGTCCGGTTGTTGCGACTTACGTCAATGGCCACATCTTTGAAACGGGATTTTTTATCGAAGCTTACCCCGGACCAGAGTGTCCTGAAGTTGATGCTGTCGTAATCATTGGGCAACTGACCATAGATGTTGTCCTCAAAAAGCTTCACAATCTCGGGACGCCTACATTGTTCCCACTCCTCCACGGTGCCAATTTTGTTGCCCTGGCTATTGGTGAGCAACGGCGGCAACGTGTAGCTTCCCACCTTGCTCTCGTCGTAGTTTTGCGCGGCAAGACTGAGTGGCATCATTATAAGTGCTACCGTAATCATAAAGGAAATGCGATCAATTTGTTTCATATTTTTTCTTTTTGATTCTTAAAGTTTCTACTTCTGTTTTTCGTAAAACCGTACCCAGTCGACAGCCATTTTAAAAGGCAACTCACTCGGCGGAGTTGCTCCTTTCCACTCGTTGTGGTGCTGCATGTCAATCAACAAGTAATAATTGTTCTCATCAAAAGGGAATTGTCCCTTTTTGTCGGTTTCAATCCGGGGATAGATGAGGGTATGGGCGTCATTAACGAAAAACAGCAGGCTATCTTTATGTAACTCTACCGCGTAAAGGTTGTATTTGGAAGAATCAATATCGGTATAGGAACCCTGCCCCGGTTCTTTGATACCCAGTTTTAGCGTGTAATGGGAATGAACACACTGGGATACGAAGTCGATATGGTCATACCATTCCATGATATCAATCTCTCCCCCGTTGGGATATGGCGCATTCTCGGGCAACATCCAGAGTGCCGGCCATGCCCCTTGTGGACCGTGCAACTTGGCGTAGATCTCTAAGCGTCCCAAGCCAGATGTTTTTTATCTTTGGTGAAAACACCTCCCGTGAGGAAAGGTGCTGTATCATTGGACAAGAAAGTATTGGGCATACCGCGTAGAATGAGGTTCCCGTCTTTAATGGGAAACAGGGTGTCATGAAAAGACATGTATTTGCTCCAATTACTTCCTGCTCGCGGGATTTTCGACCAGATGGTCGTATCAATCTCGTTGCCCTTGCCTTTATCTGACGTGCAAGAATCGAGCAACATTGCTGCCAGCAACAGGGCCAGCATACCAATGTTGTACAAATTCTGTTTTATCTTCATATGATTTTTTGTCATGAAAAATACCCTAATGTTCAAAAGGGGAAAAAGACCGTGTCTAAATTTTGACACAACCTTCCTCTTTGAGAACCATCGTTGATAACATTTGTCTTGTTGCGTTTCGCTACAGTTCTCAAGATTACTTCGAAAATCCCTTTATTTCCGCGAACAGTCGGCAGACAATCTAAAAAAACTTTCAAGTTACAGGTGCAACACCTTCTCCATATCAATTACCGGAATGGGGTTGTAATCCCTCCATGCACCGCGGGTGAAATCGGGGATGGCAACAGATTGGTTGTTGAGTACCGACCATTCGGTCAGTTCCACAAGCGACGACCATGCCGCACCGTCATAAACCGACTGATCTAACGGATAGCCTTTCTGCAAACAGTAGGCCAACCGCCACATCATGATAAAGTCCATTCCGCCGTGACCGCCCACTTTGCGGGCCTTCTCGCCGATATAGCGGCTGAGGGGGTGCTCGTACTGTTTCATCATCTGAGCCTGTTTCTCTTTGTCGAGGAAAGATTCTCCCTTTCCTTCGATTTGTAAGGCTATCTTTTCATCCGGGTACTTCACGGCCATACCTTCGGTGCCTTGAATCAGGTGAATACGCGAATAAGGGCGCGGCGAGGTGGTGTCGTGCTGTATCATGATGCTTTTCCCCATTTCGGTACGGATGATCGTCGTGTTCATATCGCCTAACTTGTAGCGTTCCGATTGGGTAATCCGTTCATCGTCCTTCAGGTTGTTCTTCGCCCACAGTTTCAGCCCGTACTGGTTGGTGGAGACCGAAGAGAGTTGTTGCATCCGGTCGCCCCTGTTAATTCCCATGATTTGAGCTACCGGTCCCAGTCCGTGGGTAGGATAAGGATTCCCGGTGTGGTATTTGCTATATTCCAAACGCCAGTGCTTGTAATACCCGTTATATTTACTTCCGCGGAGGTCATGGATGTAGGCTCCCTCACCATGGATGATTTCGCCGAAAACTCCCTGTCGCGCCATATTGAGCGTAGCCATCTCAAAGAAATCATAACAGCAGTTTTCGAGCATCATGCAGTGCAACTGTTTTTCTTCCGCTTTGTCCACCAGTGCCCAACAGTCGGCCACCGTGAGTGCTGCCGGTACTTCAATGGCTACATGTTTACCGTGGTCCATGGCGTAGAGTGCGATGGGAACATGAAAATTCCAAGGCGTCGCATTGTAGATCAGATCGATGTCATCGCGTTCACACATCTTTTTCCAATCTTCCTCTTTGGTATAGACTACCGCTTCCTTCCTGCCATGTTTCTTGAGGGCCTCTTGGCTCCGAGCGACTCTATCCTGATTCAGATCACAGATGGCAACCACTTCGGTCCCCTCTATTTGAGAGAATGAAGCGACGGCGCCATGTCCCCGTCCCAGCCCTACCACACCGATCCGTACGATGGGTAGCGGTTTGCAACGCAAATCCATCACCGACTTTCCTCTTCTCGGGGGAACGTGAAAAGTGGCCTGTTGCGGTGTCTGCATGCTTCGTGCATCCGTTTCAGCGTTAACTTTTACGCCGGTAAAAGCAGCGGCGCCCGCTGCTAAAGAGTTTTTTAAAAAATTTCTTCGGTTCAACATAATTGTAATTTTTATTTTTTGATAATTCGTATAGTGTAAGTTCAAATGGTAAATGGAACACTATTTTTTAATCGCACCAGCCATAAAGCTTGTCGGTAAAACGGATGTAGTGTTCCCACTCCTCCACGGTGGCATTTTTACCACCTTGGCTACCGGTGAGCAACGGTGGCAACGTGTAGCTCCCCACCCTGCTCTCGTCGTAGTTCTGTACGGCAAGGCCGAATGGCATCACTATCAGCGCCACCATGATCATAAAGAAAACGCGATCAACTTGTTTCATCTTCCTTTTTTTTATTTAAATATGAACGAATATATATCCGCGTCGCTCATCTTTATTTCCATAACGACCGGTTTGCCTTTGAACTGAGCTGGCGTTCCGTCTATAAATCCGACCTGTCTATCGATTTTATCACCAAACAATTCATAACTGTTTATTTCGTTGCCATCTTCACCTTTAATCTTTATGTACATATATCCAATCGCGGATGTTGAAAAATTAATGAATAACTGGTCTCCTTCAAAAATAAACGGTTTAGTTCTCAATATTTGAGGTTTATAGGTGGCGTTATACGACACAAAACCATCTACACGCGTGGTATAACGGTATAATTCAGCCGGTATTCCCATCCAGTGATTTGTAAACATGTACATGGATATTTCATTATCCGTACCCGGGTAATTACCAGGCGTTTCTATCATTCCGACCGCAGGATAGCCATCTCCGTAAACCCAGTTATTGGGTTCTTCCGGCCCTGGACGATAAATAGCCTCATCATATCGTTTCCATGAATACCCGTCACGTGAGGTCATGAATACACAATCTGTTATTGTCAAACCGTAACGCGGAGAAATTTTGTACCGTTCAAATCTCTTTTGTCTACCCGTTAATTTATCAAATGTATCTGTCCATTCTTCACGTTCAACATACCTCGTGGGGAATCCAACAAAAACATGTTTACCCCTGTAGTATTGGGAAACACAGTTAGTATATAACGGGTAATCGTCAGCGTCTCCGAAATCGAGAAGTTTAGGGTCGCTCCAATTCTGGAAATCTTTCGATTCCATGTAACGTATATCTCTGGTACCTGTCCATGGAGAGTTTTCAAACGTCGTGTCATGGAAACCTCTAATAAAACCCATGTATTTTTTTCTTCTTGCATCCCAGAGTATCGTGTTCAATGTATCGAATTGGCCTTTATTGGTTAAGAGCCATCCTTTTTTGAAATTTAATCCATCAGGGCTGACGAAACACCAAAGACCACCCTTACCCGATGCTATTCCCTTGTATTTTTCTGCAGGTGGGCACGTTGGGTTTTCATCAATGAATACAAAGAAATTATCAAATGAATTATCATTTATATCAAGAATAATATTATTCTCTTTTGAACCATTGAACTCACGAAGTCCAAGTTTGGGTTTTACCCAATTAATACCGTCTTTACTTTCTGCATAACATACGCGTATTCCGGATGTAGTATGCTGAGAACCGTCAGAACTGATCATAGCCCAACCGAGGTAATACATGCGATACAAGCCATTGTCGCAAATAAAATTATGGTAATCGCAGCCATCACCTTCCCATGGTTCATCATGCGTGATAACACTTTCTCGCCTTACAAATTGGTGGATTTTAGGCTTAGCAGTTGTTTTGGAAACATCAATCATCGTTTCGTCCCAGAAAAATTCTCGTTCGTTTTTAATGTTAATCACCTCATTGTTCCCTAGTTTATTCTGAGCGAGAGCATTGGTGATTATAGTGCCTAAGATTATGAACGTGGTGACAAACTTACCAATATTTTTCTTCATGTTACTTTTGTTTAATTGACAGAACTGTTAAAGTTGCCGTCACTCACCATGAAAATGTCGTCCCGTTGTTTTTATTCAGTGGGTTATTCGTTTATTTTTGCGGCAAGAGCAAAAATAGCCATAAAATGGCAAAATTTAAACTTTCTACTCCTGTTTTTCGTAAAACCGTACCCAGTCGATGGCCATATCCACGGGCAGGTCATCAGGGTTGACGGCCCCTACCCAGCTACCCCCGAGCTGCATATCCAGTAACAGAAAGAACTCGTGATCGGAAAAAGGGAATTGTCCCTCCTTATCGGTTTCGATCCGGGGATACATGAATCTTTCGGACCTATTGTCGTTCACGTAAAACACCAAGCTGTCTTGATATCTTTCAAGGGTATAGGTGTTGTATTCCTCAAGGTTGATGGGAGACTGCCCTCCCTTGTTGGGATTCTTTTCCTTTAAATTGATGGTGTAGTGAGAATGAACGGTGTGGTAAGCGATATCATCAAAATTCAGGTGCTCCATGATATCGATCTCTCCGCCTTGAGGATAAGGCGCCTCATCAGTCAGCATCCAAAACGCCGGCCATGCCCCCTGTGCACCATTCAGCTTAGCCCGTATCTCTAACTTCCCTAGGCCAAAGGTTTTCTTCCCTTTGGAGTATACGCCTCCAGTCAGGTAAGGTGCCGTATCGTTTGGGAGAATGGTGTTGATGATACCCCGCAAAATCAGGTTGCCATCCATAACGCTAAACAGGGTGTCATGAAAACACATATATTTATCCCACTGGCTTCCTCCGCGCGGGATTTTCGACCAGACGGTTGTATCAATCTCGCTTCCATCGAAGTTCTCTTCCCAAACCAATTTCCACTCGTTGCCCTTGTCTTTATCTGACATGCAAGAAGCGAGTAGCATTATTACCAGCGACATGGCCAGCATACCGATGTTGTACAAGTTCTTTTTCATCTTTCTGAATCGTTTAGATGTTTAATTGTTTAGTCTAATTACAATGAACATACTCCCACGTTACATCGTCATCGAAGCGGCATACAGCGCGCCGGCCTGTTCAGGAAACTCGCGGTGAAACGCTTCGGCGATAAGGGATGCATCGATGTTGGAAGCGCCGAAGAAAATGGCACCCTTTTCGAAGAAAGGTCCTCCACGCCTATCTCCGCCTCAAAACGCTCGTATTTTCCGTTTACCGGGTACACTACTATCGAGTTGGCAAAACAGAAAATACCGTGCTCATACACCTTCCCGGCAATATGAATGGGTTCTCCCTTGTCATTTACCCGCATTTTTGGAGTGCTATCATGGCCTGTTCTTTCATATTCAAACGGGATCTCGTCCAGCCAAACGCTTTTGCCGCCGGGCGTAACCAGGCGAGCATTGCTCCAAACGGCGTAATCCCACTGCCTCTCCTAGTTGCCGCGGGCAGCCGAGAGGAACAGCGTTTCAACACCACGCAGGTCGATGGAAAAGGAGGAGGCTTCCTTCCCGAACTTCTTTCGAATGGGTTGAACCGGTATTCCCACGGCCCGTGCGCGTTTTTCCGTTACTTGCACTTTCAGTTCCGTGTAACGGGTAATCCACTCCGGTGTCTGCAAACTATGCCCGGCGCTTTCTTTCTCTTCACGCTCCAAAAGGGAGCGTCCCGGTTGGGCGAAAGAGGAGAGCGGTGCTGCCAACGCCGTTGCCGTGATCCATCCCGAAGTTTTAATGAAATCGCGACGTGACTCTTGATGTTTCTTCCTCTTCATCTCTTGATTACTGCTTATCTCGGTTTAAAACATTCTCGTCAATATGTTCGAGAAATTTCACACGTGCTACGGTTGTTTATCCTCTCTTTTCTTGCTAAAAAACGGGCCGTAAACAGCTTTCACCGTCATGCTTTCATCTTCCGCCGACACAATGTAAATCTTATAACGATCTCCTTGCGGCAGCACTTTCACTATCACGTGGCCATTCTCTTCAGCAATCTGTTTGCCCCATACGCGTGAACGACACTTCTCCCTTAAACAGGTGGGGATATAGGTGAAGTAGAGCCTGCTCTGTTTGCCGTTATGCAGTTTTAGAGAAGTGACACGTCCTATCACCGATGCTTGAACGTGTTGATAGTCCCACACCGGGAAAATGTAATGTGCCGCACGAATATTACGCACGAATCCTTCCGGCATAGCATCATGAAAACCGTGATGGTTTACCTTGCAAATATCGACTTCCCCGCATACCATGGCGACCATTTCCTCTATGTCGAAAACGTTTCCCTTCTCATCGCTGACCCTTCCACTTAAATCACCCGCGGTGAAGTAGTTGAACGCCCCGTATGAAACTCGGATCCCGCAGCTCATGGTGTTGATACTGAAATCGCGGTGGCGGTTCTTACGCGTGTCACAGACCAGAGAATCTGTTTCTATTCCCTTACCGGTCCAAACGACTCCATTTGAAACCAAGTTCCGAACTTTAAATCCCGGGTAGCTCGAAGCATCATGGTGCAAGACAAATTGATCGGTAGATCCAACGCTAAACGGTTCGGCTTTCAACCCTCCCGATTTTGTTTGCCATTCCACGAAATTCCGGTAATTTCTCAAATGCTTATCATTAGGATCTTCGCGGGGGAAATCGTAGCGCGGGTAGCTACTGTCAACCAGTTTGTCGAAATGAATCTGCTCGGCTACTTCGCTGATCCCGGAAAGGATGTAGTCAGGATCCCGTCCTGTCGTCATTTGCATGGTATTTCTTACCTCGCCAAAATGGTCGTCATGAAAATGCGAAAGGAAAAAGTAATTGACGTGATCCTTATGAGGGTTCACCCGTTCAATGTAACGGGCGATCCACTCTCCAGCCTGGCGGGTCGTGTCAGGAAGGGCAGGCGTCATTAAAAGATAATCTTGCCGATCATAGTTTCCCGCGTCGATCAACATGGATGTGCCATCCGGGAGGATGAAAAAATTAGCCTCGCCGCGCCCCGTGTAAATGTGGTGGATATCCAGCTCTCCCTCTTCCCAGTCGGGATAGGGAAGACCTATTTCCGGTTGTTTCTCCTGTCCGGCGATAACATGTATACCCCCCAAAAAGAGGGCAAAGAGGATGATGAATGTTTTTCTAAAAATTTTCGTCATGTCTTTGGTCTATTTTTTACAACTCCCTGATCCAGATGTTCCGAAAACTGATGGGATCTCCATGATCTTGCAGTACAATAGGACCGGCACCGTGTTCAAACACCCTGGGGAAGCCTATGTACTCCGTCGTTCCAAGAATCGTCGTGTTGTTTTGCACATGATGGGGGTGTCTGCTTATAAATACTTCCCGCGCCTCTTTTTACCGTGAAAACGCCATCATGAACCGTCCAGCCTGCCGGTGAACCCTCGGAGTTTTCCCATTGCGAGAGATCTTTCCCGTCGAACAGCACGATCGCGTCGGATGGGGCGGTGGAGACCTCCTCGCACGGTTTGCCCGGTGTTACCACTTTGGGTTGTGGTTGCCAATACTCGCTCATGGCCGGTGTCATGGGAGCAGGTTCGGGATACTTTAGTAGGGTTACCCCAACATTCATTTCTCTTTTCATTAAAAATAGCCGTGCGTATCGGTATCTCCATATTTTAGAGCCATTTCTATTCTTAGAACAATAAATATACCCGACTCCGAGAGGAATTTCAATTGATTATTTCCTTTTAAGACTGTTTCCGGAGGGATACGAAACGCGTAAACTTGTTGTTTGTTGTTTTCATCTTCAAACCTGTCGTAAGCGGTCAGGTATTGATCGTCTTCCACTTTTTCGAGTGCAACATCATTCATCACGGCTTTAAAGGTAGCAATATTATCCGTTTTTACAAATAAAAATGCTTCCTCGGGATAGCCGTCAGAAAAATCGTCCCCTACTACCATATCCGCGTGGGAAAAACTCGACGCCGATACGGCCAAAGGTAGCTGGCTGTGCTGGGAGACCCCGTACAATGATGATATACCGTTCTCAACCGTGAGCGGCACCCGGACGGCCAACAATATTTTTTTGCCCCTCACTTGTGAGAGGGAGTCCGTTTTTTGCCGCACCTGTTCAACCAATCGCGTCATCAAAGGGGCATTTTCTTTATTCCACCCCTCTTTGCACTCCTCGCCCAACCAATATTCCGGGTGCAATCGCCAAAAATCGTTATAACTAAATGGGCAGTTAGCCAATGTGTCGGCAAAATGCAGGTCATTGTCTTCACAGGACAATTCCCCCCCCCTTTATCATCCCCAAGTGGTCTGGTATATTTTGAACGGTAATACACGAAATCACTCCCGGAGCATATCATGAGAGTGGTAACTTGCGTGTTATCCGCTAAGATATCCACGTATGAATGAATATCTTCAATCGTTAATGATCGATTACCCAACCAGTTGTTAAACAAAATTTCTGTACCGTCGTTGTTGTAGATAAACCTGTTCCCGAGAGATGTGGAAGGCGAATCACCATGGCACCCCGTGAGGGATAAGCTTCCCGAGACCAACAAAACGAGACCAATAAGCCGTCTCCATTGAGAAAAACGGTAAAGTAATTTTATCTTTCTCATGTGATTGTTTTTTTACTCGTTATAATTGATCCATACCTTCATCTGTCCCGCCTCCCGGTTATCCCACGCGTAGTAGGGGATAAAACGAATGGTGTTGTCTTCCATTATCGCGTCGATGGCGGTGACACCATTCAAGAGCGCGGGGTTGAAGGTCTCCTTGAATTGGGCAAGCGGTGAAAGTGTTAACTCGTCGAACGAGGGATTATCCGTTTCTTCCGCGCAGTACACCAGTGGTCCTCGCTGAATGGCCCTTTTCCCGATATTTTCTTTTACACGTGAATCGGCTTGTACCATTTCCACCGGCATATCCATGGTAAGCGTTAACTCATCTCCCGGTTCCCACTTCCTGTCGATGACCAAGTATCCCGTTTCAATTCGTGGATTGGTTGCCGTATTCCCGTTCACGCTGATCGCATGGTTTTCGCACCACCCGGGAATTCTCAGTCGGAATTCCTTTTGTACCGGTTTATTAATCGATTCAACGGTAAGGGTCACGTTGCCGTCCCACGGGTAGTTGGTCTTCATGTTCAGGGTCATCGTCCCTTTCCCGTTGTTCACCTCGGCTTTGTTCCCGATGTACAGGTTGACCCAGACGGCTTCTTTCGACGTCCCGTAAATGTAGTTCCCGATGGAGGGGAGGAGACGGGAAATCTGGCTTGGGCAACAAGCCGTTCCGTACCACTCCTCACGGTGATGGTTACCATGTGAAGCCAGCGGGTTCTCGTAAAAGAAGCGGTCACCTTTCAACGACACGCCTGCCAGCGCGCCGTTGTACAGGGATCGTTCCAGCACGTCGACATATTTTGAATCGCCCGTGAACTGGTGCATGCGCGCGTTCCAGAAAATCATTCCCACCGAGGCGCAGGTCTCGCAATAGGCCTCGTAGTTGGGCAGGTCGTAAGGTTCCGTGAATCCCTCGTTGTGGCCCGACGACCCGATTCCCCCGGTCAGGTACATCTTGGTCAGCACCACGTCGTCCCACAGTCGGTTCAGCGCCTCGATGTAGGCGGTGTCGTTTTTCAAGGCGGCCACATCGGCCATCCCGCAGAACAGGTACATGGCGCGTACGGCATGGCCGGTTATCTCCTCTAAATCCCTCACTGGTGCTGCATCTTGGTATTGCACCGGGTTCCACGGGCCTTCCGTTCCTTTGTTGCCATGGCCGTGTCCTCGTTCCTCGAGCAGCCAGTAGGCGAAATCGAGGTATTTTGCTTCGTTCGTAACCTCGTACAGCTTCACCAGGGCTAGCTCGATCTCCTCGTGTCCCGGGACCCAGTGGCGTTTGCCGGGTCCAAACAGCTCCATCATGTGATCGACCATTCGTGTGGAGACATTAATCAGTTCCCGTTTACCGGTCGACTTGTAATAGGCCACGGCTGCCTCTATCATGTGTCCGGCGCAATACATCTCGTGGTGGTCCATGTTTGTCCACCGTTTATCCAAACCGGTTAGCGTGTAAAACGTGTTGATATACCCGTCCGGCTCCTGTGCGGCGGCGAACTTGCTGATCCACTCGTCGGCTTTTTTTTCCAGCTCGGGGTTAGGGTTGTTGATAAGGCTGTATGCCATCCCCTCCAGCGCCTTGTACACGTCGGAATCGTCGTAAAGCTTGCCTAAATGACCGCCTGACCGCTTGGCCGCGTTTTCAAAGTTCTGTATCCGTCCGGTTTTTTTCTCGATTTGGTCGATACATACCGGAAGCGTGTGTAGAACGTGGTTCTTTAACCTTGGCGACCAGAAGTTGTCGTTGATTTTCACGCGTGAAAAATCGACCGGTGTTATTTTTTTCAAGGCGACTTCATTTCCGGAATCTCTACTTGTACATCCAATAAGCAAGATGCTTGATGTAATAACGAGCCATGTTTTTAATTTATCTTTCATTTTCACGCGATTATTTTATATTCGTGTTAAAGTGTATGGAGCCTTTTATCTCTTTATAAGGACTTCATTCTCAGTCATTATATTTAAATTATTACCTTTTCAATATTTTTCGAGTTGTGCTTCAATTCGCCATCCACGTAGATGGAAAATCCTTTCTTCTTCTTGTATTTCGTTCCATCTTTATCCCAAACGATGGTGACCAGTTTATCGTGATATTTTACCCGGTCTAAACAAAACCAATCCCATTGATTTTCAGGGACAAGGGGATGTATGGTTAGGGATTCGGACATGGAGGGTTGGATACCGACCAAATCGCTAATAATGATATCGCAAAAAGCGGAATGGTTATAATCTTTACCTCGCTCCACGGGTTCATGTCCTCGAGCTTTTAGCATCGTTCGAGAGATCCAATCGCCGGTAAAGGGATTCAGGTTTTCATCAATCCAACAGACTTCTTCCCCACGCTCATTTATTCGGCGATGACTATGGGAGTAAGTATTAATCAGCTCCATGAAGTTCTCTTTTGAAATAACCGTTTGATCATATGCCCGCAGTAAATTTGCCATTGCCTTTAAGGTCATAGTCGTTGCAAACGGCCAACTTGGCCCGTTCCACTGGCATGCGTGCCCTTCGTAAACAACTTTGAAACCCGGGTGGCTTTGTTCGGCCGTTGTTGGCCCGAAAGGTGCTTTAAATCCCTCCGACGATAGCATGAACTCCCATGCAACGGAATGTTGTTCTTCCGGGATGTTAAAATACCAGGGGGTATATCCATGGAGTTCGCGGACGTCTACAAGTTTTGGGTCTTCGTTAGGGTATCGCGTGAAGGTGCTACTATGAGTATAAGAAGGAGAATCATTCAATTTCTCCAATTCTTCCGTATTTAATGGAAGTGTTTTGAAAAAATTATCTTCAGGATCCCACAATTTTGATAGCATTAACTTTTTCAGCCGCGCCATCTTGCCGGTGTACTTGTCGGAAAGGGGTTGATCTCCTCCCATCATGGCGATTTTCGCGATAGCCTCTGCTTCGCCAATCATGTATGAATTGATAGTTACCCTTTTCCCAGAGCCCCCTATGGACACTTCCATTCCGTCTCTATCATCAACTTGCCAAAATAACCCGTCTGGACATAGCCTTTCTTTCTCCCATGACTCGTAATTGCCAATCAACAAGGGAAGTAGCTCGGTTGTTAATTGCTTGTCGTTATGCACGCTAGCGAAAGCTAGAATCGAGTTTGCAGCCCAAAAACTATACGAGCGTGCGCTTCCACCCCCTTTAAACCAGAATCTCGCGTAATCTTGTAAGTAAGTGGGATTATACAGCCATCGTCCTTCGTAAAAATGATGTCCCGCGGGGCAATTGATGGTATTGTATTTCCCGGCCCACGGTACGTCCGGAAGAAATTCCGTTATCACGAAACCTTCCGGGGTTTTTCTCAGGTGTTTTCGATAAGTCCACCATCTAAAGTAATACGTTTTTTCCAGTTCTTTATCCGGGCACTCGAACCGGGGAATGTTTTTTTCAAGAAAATCTTCCGCCTCGTCGTTTGGGACAAATTGAATATACAATTCTTGATCTGCCTCATTGAAACTTTGCACGTGACCTTTAAAGTTATCCCAGTTTAGAAAGCCTTTTGTCTCGTTTCTCTCGAGATTTTTATCGGCTTTGTTATAACATCCTACGGTAAAGAAAATGCCGATAGCGAGGATGAAAATATTCCTCAAGCAGTAGTTTCTCATTTTATTCATGTCGGTTTCATATTAACGTTGTTCGAATTTACAAAAATATCGTTCGGGAACTTTCATGAAAGGAAACCCCGAACGATATTTTCAACGGCGCTTTATGCGCCTACCCAGCATGATTTGCCGAGTTATATGGCTAGTTGTTCGCTAGGTTTGGATTCAACGTGATATTATCCACGTAAGGACGCGGCGCGTACATCTTTTTGTCGCTCCACGTGCCGGTCACGGGAACTGCCTCCTTGCGGAAGACACCGGGTGCCACCTCGATCTCGGGGTTCCGTACCCTGAACTCGAAGTGATCTTTATACCGATACATGCGGAACATGTCGCGTGCCCGGGTGGCGAACCCGCACCAGTAGTAACCGGCGATCTCCCAGCCATGCTCCTTCCAGGCGGCTTCCGCCAGCTCTGCCGGCGACATGCTCGTCGAGTAGATGTTAGAATTTATGCCGTCGGCCCGGTTGCGTACCTTGTTCAGCACGTCCACCGCCAATTGGTTGACCTCACCCGAGCGACCCACCGCTTCGGCGTACCAGCAGTACACTTCGGCGAGGCGGATTACTTGATGGTGCTTGTTTCCGTTCGAGGGGACACTTTCCTCGTGGTTGGTGTAGTCATACTCCTTGTTCTCGTCGCTCGATTCCACTGTCTTCATAAAGACGGGAGCTACTACCGGTCGTCCGCCGGTGGGATTTTCCCACCAGTCGCGTAGGATAGGATTACCCGCCTTCACCTCCGCTTTCAGAAATATCTTTGGGAAATAGGTAGCCTCTTTACGTGGTCCTTCGGGAAACTCTTTCCAGAACTTGATCTCCCCGTTGGTGTCGTTCCATCCTCCCATATCATCCAAGATGTCGCATACCGGGGATTGCGTCTTTTTGGTTATCCGATTGTAGTAGATTCCCAGCAAGGTTTCCGGGTTCTTGTCGTTCCACTCCTGGGAGTGAATCAGCCTGTACTCGGGCAGTAGGCTGTAGTAGTACTTCCCACTGTTCACGCCGTCAATCACCTCCTTGGCCTTGGCGGCTGCCTGCTTGTAGTACTCCGTTTTGTTCATGGGCCAGCCCGCCATTGCCATGTAGACGTAGGCCATGGTAGCTTTCACCGCGCCTTTGCTTACCGCTATGTTAATCCCGTTCCTGGCGTAGGGTTCCGTGGTGTAGTTGTCCGGGCATCCCTCTTCCGCCTTCTCCAGGTCGCTAATGATCTGCTCGTAGATCTCTTCTACCGAGGAGAGCTGCACGTCCAGCGTAATCTCTTCGTTTAAGATGAGCGGTACTTCACCCCAGGTGGTTACCAGGTAGAAGTAGTTGAAAGCCCGCCAGTAATAGGCGTTGGCAAGGGCCATCGTGATCTTCGCTTTCGAGGTGTTCTCGCAATCTGGAGCGTTGTTGATGATGAAGTTGGCGCCCTTGATAATCTGGTACCGGGCTTTCCACAATCGGGGCATCCAAGATGCTTGATTCTCAGAAACGTTGTACTGGTCGTACTCGCGTAGGTTGACCTTGTTACTGGCCGGGTGGGTGGAGATGTCGTCGCCCCATTGCGCTTCGGTTCCCACCTCGTTATTTGCGTCGTTTTGGTAGGTAACCAAACTGTATAGGGCCGTTAGCGCGGCGTCCAGGTCGTTCTCACTCTTGAAGAAGTTGGCGGTTGCCATCTGCCCCCTGGGATCCTCGGTGAGGAAGTCGCTACAGGAGAGCGCCCCGCCCAACGTCAGTATCGCTACGAAAAAATAGAGTATGGTATACTTTGTTCTCATGTTGTATTTTTCTTTTTAGTGTTTAATATCCTATCCCTTAAAACGTGAATCTCGCGCCAAACGTGAATGTCCTTGGCAGCGGGTACGCACCCGAGTCCACGCCCTCGTCCGCGTTGTACACCTCGGGGTCCATTCCCGTGTACTTGGTAAGGGTCAGCACGTTTTGCCCGCTCACGGAGAGCTGGATGTTCGCGAACTTAACCAAATCCTTCGGTATGTCGTACGACAGGCTGATGTTCCTTAGCTTGATGAACGAGGCGTTTTCCAGCCACTTGTCACCATTAAAGATGAACTTCACCTCCCCGTTTTTATAGTTGGGGTATTCCGCTTGCGATTTGTCGGACACCTTATCCCAACCCTTCTGGTAAGCCTCATTCAGCCTGATGAAGCGGTAAGGACCAAACGAAGAGGAGAGCATGAAACGCATGGTGTTGAGGCGGTGGAAACCGGTGGCGGCGTTGAAGAAGAGGTTCAGCGTCCAGTTCTTGTAGCTCACCGAGTTGTTCCAACCGAACGTCCAAGCGGGCGAGCATTGCCCCATGATGCGCTGACCATCGCCCGCTGGGCTGGTAGTCAGGCTGCCGTCGGCATTCTCGTACAGGTAGGCCCCGTTGCTATCGAACCCTTTCATGGGGTAGAGGTGGAACGAGCCGAAGGGGTAGCCCAGCTTCATGATTTGCGCGTTTCCACCCAGGTAGTTGTAGTTGGCCGTTCTAATTTCCTCTTCCCCGGCCATGTCCACGATCTCGTTTTTCACGTAAGAGGCGTTGAACGAGGTCTCCCACTGCACCGGCGATGTGTTGTCAAGCGGGAAGGCGTTAATGGCAAATTCCACCCCGCGGTTGTCGATCTGCCCCTGGTTCACCCAGACCTGTCCGCCGTGCGTCTTGTTGCCCGGTCCCCCTCCCATGTACCCCGGGAGCGTTGTTTGGAAGAGCAGGTCTTTCGACTGCTTGTTGAAGTATTCCACGGTAAGGTTCAGCTTGCTATCGAGCATGCTCACGTCTAAACCGATGTTGCCCTGGTACGTCTTTTCCCACCTCAAGTGTGATGATTTGTAGGAGTTGGACCAGTAACCGGTGTAAAAGGTGGGGGTGCCCCAACCGTATTTCTCCGTCTCTTGCAGCATCCCGAGGGTTTCGTACGACCCGATACCCTGGTTCCCGGTTACACCGTAACTGGCGCGCAACTTCAGCTGTTGGAAAAGGTCTTGGTCTGCCATGAAACCCTCTTGGGCAAGGTCCCAAGCGATGGCACCCGATGGGAAGTAACCCCACTTGTTGTCGCCCTGGAACTTGGAGGAGCCGTCGGCCCTGAAGGCCCCGGTCACGAAGTAGCGCCCGCCGTAGTTGTACATCACGCGGCCTAACCCTGATGCCATGGAACTTCCCACGTAGCCGTTACTGGCATCCCGGGACGCGGCGTTCTTGATATTCCAGTAACCCACGATATCGCCGTTGCTTAACTTGCTACCGTTCCCGTTTAGGGAGCTTTTTTCGTATTGGCTCATTTCCCATACCGCCGTGGCCGTGAGGGAGTGTTCGCCGAACTTTTTCGCGTAGGTCAAGTTGTTGATGTTCTGCCAGGAATGACTTTCGCTGCTGGAGTTGCTCATATCGTCGTACGCTCCCGCGGTGCGTAACCTCGAGCTGAACTCGTAGCCTTTGCCGCTATAGATGTTATATGCCCCTTGTACCGATAGGGTGAGGCCGTCGATGATTTTGAACAGGAAGATCGCGTTGGCTTGCGCGCTGTTGCTGTAGCTGTCGTCGTAGTTCACCATCTTATCACCGTAGGGGTTATTCTTATCGGCGCAATTGAACGGGTCGCGGTTGTAAATGCCGGTAACGGGGTCTTTCAGCTCCATGGTGGGTGAGAAGGCCAGGGCACCGTTCATATCCATACCCCCGTTTTTGGAGTGGCTTCTGCCTGCGGAAAGCTTGAGCGAGAAGTCGAGCCACTGGGTGACTTCCGCGTCGAGGTTGCTCCTCAGTTTGTACTCTTTGTGGTTGGTGGTGATGGTCACGGCGTCTTGGTTAAGGACCTGGCCCGATACCAGGTACTGCAGCTTTTGCGTTCCCCCCCGAGAGGCCGAGTTTGTAGTCCTGCGTGATACCGGTTCGGAACAGGAGGTCAGGATAGTTAACCCCCTTGGTGCCATTCTTGTAGGCCTGCAAATCGGCATCGGAGATGGTGCCTGCGCCCCTGATGTCGTTCAGTGCCTGCGCGTACTCGTAGGCGTCCATCACGTCGTACGTTTTAGCGAAGTTGCTCACGCCGGTTTGCGCGTCAAACACGATCTGGTTCTTGCCGGCAACCCCTTTCCGCGTGGTAATCAGCACCACCCCGTTAGCCCCGCGGGAGCCGTAAATGGCGGTGGATGACGCGTCTTTCAGTACTTCGACGGACTGGATATCCATCGGGTTGACACTCCCCCCTTCAACGCCGTCCACGATGTAGAGCGGGTTGTTGCTTTTGTTGATGGAGGTGGTACCGCGTATCCTTACTTTAACGCCGCCACCAGGCATACCGCTCAGGCTGGTCACCTCCACTCCGGGTGTCCTTCCCTGCAAGATGTCCTGTACACGTTTAACCGGTTGGTTCTCGAATTGCCTCCGAGACACGCTGGACACCGCACCGGTCAGGTCTCTTTTCGCCACGGTACCGTAGCCGATAACCACCACCTCGTCCAGCGCCCGGGTATCTTCTTGCAACACGACGAAGAGGCGTGCCTTGCCGGCTGTGGTTACCCGTTGTGGCACGTAGCCGATATAGGAGACATCGATGGAAGCACCGGGAGTGATGTTCAGTTCGAACTCACCATTCACGTCGCTCACCGTTCCGTTGGTCGGTACGCCTACCTCTACCACGTTGGCGCCGATGATGACTTCGCCGCTCTCATCGGTTATCGTACCGGTTATCTTCTGCTTTTGATTTGCTTGTTCAAGGGCAGTTTTCACGCCTGAGGCGATAGTGACGCTCTTACCCCGGATGGCGTAGGTGATATCTTTATTTTTGAAAGCCTCGTTTAAGATCTCGTTGATCGTGGCGTTCTTCTTGCTCACGGAAACCGCGGTCTTGGCCACGTTTTCGTCCACGATGAAAAAAGAGTAGTCGAACTGTTTGGAGAGGTTGTCGACCAGTTGTTGCACGGTTACGTTGTGTACCGTTACGTCTTTTCTAACCTCGGTTGATGCTTGAGCGGCAAAAGTGCCCGCGCTCAACACGGCAAACAAGAGGAATACCGTGAAACGGCACACGTTGTTGTAAACTGTTTTTCTATAACTGTGTTTCATATTATTGATTTTTGTTTTATCTTTGCAGATAGACTATTCCCATTTGCACTGTTACGGCAAGGGATGGTTTAGTTTTTTATCCTCTATCCACGTAATAACGGTTTGTACCCCAAGGGGTGTAATTCTCTTTATTACAGGGTGTTAAAAGGGACTCCCTTCCATTTCCAATAGGCGAGTCCTTTTTTCATGTTACGCATTTCTTCTATTTCTTTTCCATAGGCATATTCATTTTAAACGGTTCTTCTATTCATTTATCTTGTTAATCGCTGTTTTTTGTAAATCGTTGTCTTCAGGTAACCGTTACATTGTGTTCGTCAGTCATCATCTGTTCCGGTGTATTGTTATATTAAGGCAACTTTTACGGTTATGTTTATCAATTTCTTTGGTAAATGGCTACTCTCAATAAATCACTATCTTCTTGGTTTCGTGGTCGATTTGGTAGTTGAACATCATCTCGTTTTTCAGCGCTTCAAACACTTCTTCGATGGGTTGCTCCACGGTGAAGTTGGCCGAAACAACACGCGAGGCCACCACGCTGTTTTTCATGTAAATTGAATACTTGTATATTTGCTCTAACTTGTCGGTTAAGTCGGAAAACGCCAAGTTATAATAGTAGAACCTGCCCGAAACCCATGCCGTGCTTAGTTGGGTATCGGTGTAACCCCTTTCGTATTCCCCGGAAACAGTATTGTAAACGATGGTTTCATTGGGTTTCATAAGCACTTGGAAATGATTGGTATGAAACATGATGGTTCCTTCCAATAGGGTGGTCATCACCAGATCTTCTTCTGCTTTCACGTTGAACACCGTGCCCAATACCTCCGTTTGGGTGCCAGACGTTTCCACGATAAACGGTTTGCCCGCATCTTGGCTCACGCTGAAGTAACCCTCGCCGATTAACCGTACGCGACGCTCCTTTTTGCCAAACTTGGCGGGGAAGGTTACGTTGGAGTTCTTGTTGAGGGTGACCGTGGAGCCATCGGGCAATCGGTACTCGGTGGGTACGGATTGCGCCGAGTAGGTGAGCAGTTGCCCCTCGGGCTGGGCAAAGAAAAGGTACGCGAAGGTGCAGGCGGCAACGAAGAAAACGGCAGCGATCGAAGCGACCCTGGAGAACAGTTTTTTAAATCGGTCGCGTTCGATCGCTTGCAACTTCACTTGAACACTCGATTCAAACTCTTTTTTACCGGTATCGGAAGCAACCTCAACGCTGGAATTCCAATACTCCTTGAGCTGCATGAAGATAAACCCGTTGTCGCCTTCGGACAAAAGTTGCCTTAAAGTGGATTTTTCCTCTTCGCTGGCCTCGTTGGCCAACACCTTGGACGCTAAAAGTGATAATTGATCATTCATCAAATTAACTAAATTACATCATTTTATTGTAAAGACACCACTTCTTGCCATTTCCCCCATCGGGAAACGTTAAAAATAGTTATTGGAACGATAGGGCGGCCCAGCTAGTATCTGCAGGACCGCCCCATTCCAATATGTTCTAGGTAGTAAGAGGACTGGGCCGTCTAGGGGTCAAGGTGCGAATTTTAATCCGTTTAACTTGTCCCAGTCACCACGGGTGAAATCGGGGATTTTCACGGGTATTTCCCCGTTCAATACTGATTGTTCGCTTAACTCAACAAGGCTAGACCATTCTGCCGCGTCATAAACATCCTGATCAAGGGGCAACCCGTTCCTTAAGCAGTAGATTAACCGGTAATCCATGATGAAGTCCATACCACCGTGACCGCCCACTTTTTTGGCGAATTCACCAATCTCTTTTATGAAGGGGTGCTCGTATTGAGTCATCAACGAGTCAATTTGTGTTTCCGTGAGGGAATCATGGGCATCTGGTCCCAGCGCGATAAAGCCTACCCGAACCGTCGGGATAGGGTCTACGACTAACTGTAGTACGTTACTTTGTCCTTTTTCACGCGGGGGTTCCAGATTCTGTATTGGTTCGGGAGCTTGTGTCAACCACTTACCGCGAAAAGTAACGCTAAAAACAGCAGGTTGAAATGTTTTATACGACTTTTTATTTTATTGTTTGGTGTATGGAACTCGCTTTTAATCATTTCTTGTTTGAAAACAGTTGTCATGCTTGTTTCATACGATTATTTTATTTTTTACATTACGGTGTATGGAACCTTTGATGATTAAAATAATCATTCCCAAGGATGTTTAATGATTTTTTAAATCATGTCGGTTTCATACGATTTTTTTTAATGTTTATTATTTTGAAGTATCTCTTTCAGTTTGGCAACGGCAGAGGTCACCTGTTTCTCAATCGTTTTAACCGATACGCCCAGTATCTCCGCCGCGTCTTTGTACTTCATCTTGTTCAGGCGCACCAGTTGAAAGGCCGCTTTTGTTTTAGTGGGTAGTTGATTGATGGCATTATCCAAGATGGCGACGGTTTCACGTGTGATGAAGATGGATTCCGGGTTAAATTTCGTGTTGTAAAAACAATCCATGGTTTCGCTTTCCGCCTCGGCGTATTTGGTCTTGATTTTTCTCAGGTGATTCAGGGAGGCGTTCTTCGCCAAGATAAAGAGGTAGTTTTCAATGTTCTTGATTTTTTCCCTCTCCCTCCTTTTGTTCCATAGCGTTACGAAAACATCCGTTGCTAGCTCTTCACGATCCCTAGCATCGGGCACGTAGAGGGAGATGAAGTGAATCACTTTGTCCCGGTAAGCATGCATGATAAACCTAAACCAGCATTCGTGGTTGTTTTGGATAGATTCGTTCATCCCATCGTAAAGGTTTATGTCTTCGTTATCTCATGTTAGATTCAGCTGCAAATTTATCTATTTTTATTAAGATAATCAACTTTATAGCAGGTCGAATTACGTCATGTCCTTATAGTGATCCCTGTTCCACGAGGACGCAGACCCGCTCGGTAAGGCGGTCTTCCCCGTACGGGTTGTACCTTGCTTTGAGACTATTCCCGAAGATGTTGGCGAACAGGTTGTAGCTCCATGCTTTAAGGCTTCCCATGAAGGCGTCCACGATGTGGTAGGAGGAGGAGTTGGTTTCGCGGTCCACCAGCTTGATCAGCAGTTGTCCTTGCGAGCGGGTCAGTTTCTTCATCTTTGGTGTGTAAGCGTCCAAGAGGTATTTCTCCATTTTGTTCAGGTGCCTCTGCCGAGCCTTTTCATTCGGCAGGGTCTCCATGTACTCGTACGTTTCAGTGATGATGTGAGCGATCTCTTTCGCGTAGGGCAGGGTGCGTTTGACATCGCGAACCAACTTGGTGTAGGCTGCCCTTTCCTTGGCATTGCGAAATGTAAGGGGGGAATACTTGATGAAATCGGTGAACCACATGCAGGCGATGGTGTCACCGTCTTCAGCAATAATAGCCGAGACGTTCGGCATAAGGTGGAACGTGGAGTAAGAGCCTCCGCTACTCGGATTCACATTCGAGGCATAATGACCTTGAGCCTTTACCGAGATGGGTAAAAGGGCAGTGAGCAGGATAAGGATTATGTGAACACGTTTTTTCATAACGGTACAAAGATAATCGCTCGCTTTCGAAATGAAGCAGGAAATCTCGTTAAGTCTCGTTAATTAACTTCCCCGTTGCTAGAACGTTAAGATAAAAAAACGGAAACGTGGGTCGATTGCCGACAAATAGATGTAATTTTGCGAGACAAAAACGTGAAGCAATGGCATATTATCATTTGGGGCAACTTATTCACGAGCAGGCAAAGAAGTACGGGAGTCGGACGGCGCTGAAATATCAAGATGTGCAAGGGACGTGGGTAACCATGGCGTGGACCCTCTTCTCCGAACGGATCATGAAGGCGGCCCGGGCGTTGGCCGAAATGGGGGTGATGCCGGCAGATAACGTGGGCGTCTACTCCCAGAACATGGAAAAGTACCTGATTACCGACTTCGCGGCGTTTGCGAACCGGGCGGTGGTGGTGCCGATGTACGCCACTGCCTCGCCGGAACAGGTGAGTTACATCGTGAACGATGCCGGTATAAAAGTGCTCTTCGTGGGGGAGCAGTTCCAGTATAATAACGCCTATAAGGTGCAACAAGAGTGCGAGGTGTTGCAGAAGCTGATCGTGTTCAGCCGGCAGGTGGTCTTACAACCGGGCGACACCACCTCCGTCTACTTCGACGACTTTATCGCTACCGGGGAGAACTCGGAGTCGCTGGGTCTGGTGAGTGCACGACTCAAACAGTTAAAAATGGACGATTTGTCGGCAATCATCTACACTTCGGGAACAACCGGGGAGCCCAAGGGGGTGATGCTCACGCATGCCAACTTCATCGCGGCGTTCAGGATTCACGATGTGCGATTGACTACTTTTTCTGAAAAGGACGTGTCGATGTGTTTCCTTCCGCTAACCCATATATTCGAGAAGGCATGGACCTACTACTGCTTATACAAGGGGGCGCTGGTGGCCGTGAACAGGGATCCCAGGGAGATAAGGGAGACCATTAAGCGGGTGCGGCCTACTGTGATGAGCAACGTGCCTCGGTTCTGGGAGAAGGTGTACGAGGGCGTGAAGGAGACGATGGAGAGCGCATCGCGGCCGCTGAAGTGGTTGTTTCATGATGCGGTCAAGACGGGGCGACGCCACAACTTGGATTATCTGAACCAGGGGAAAAGAGCCCCCTTGGGTAACCGGTTGAAATTCCTTTTGTACCGGAACACCCTTTTTTACCTGGTGAAACGGGTGGTGGGAATTGAGCGAGGCAACTTTTTCCCGGTAGTAGGCGCACCGCTATCAGACACCATCAACGAGTTCATGCAGTCAATCGACGTCCCCATTATCTACGGTTACGGGCTTACTGAAACGACGGCCACGGTAAGCTGCTTCGTCAAACCTGGATTCACCATTGGCACCGTGGGCACGGTGATGCCGGAGGTGGAGGTGAAGATCGGGGGGAACAACGAGATCATGGTGCGGGGAGAAACCGTGATGATGGGCTACTACAACAAGCCCGAGGCCACCGAGGGGGCGTTCACCGACGATGGTTTTTTCAAGACCGGTGATGCGGGGCGCCTTACGGCACGAAACGAGATCGTGCTCACCGAGCGAATCAAGGATCTGTACAAAACATCTAACGGGAAGTATATCGCACCCCAGGCTATCGAAATGCGCCTCCAAGAGGACAGGTACATCGATCAGGTAGCGGTGATAGGCGATGAGCGTAAGTTCGTGAGCGCGCTTATCGTGCCCAACTTTCCCATGCTGGAGGCGTATGCCCGCGAGCAGGGCATTCATTTCAACAGCATGGAAGAGTTGGTCGAGAATCGGCTTGTGCATGACTTTATCTTCGGGAGGATTGAGCTCCTGCAGTCGAGTTTCACCAATTACGAGAAGATCAAACGGTTTGCCCTTCTGCCAGAGCCCTTTAATATGGAGAAGGGCGAGTTGACCAATACGTTAAAGCTACGGCGGAAGGTGATTTTGGAGCGGTACGCGAACGTTATCGAGCAGCTATACGTCGAATAAAATCATTATCTTTGTAGCGTTTTTTTGACAGCGTTTAAAAAGTAAGGAAGCGATGGATTATAACTTCAAGGAGATAGAAAAGCGGTGGCAACAGTACTGGATAGACCACCAAACGTATAAAGTGACGGAAGACAAATCGAAATACAAGTATTACGTTCTGGATATGTTTCCCTACCCCTCGGGTGCGGGGCTACACGTGGGGCACCCCCTTGGCTACATTGCTTCCGACATCTACGCACGATACAAGCGACTACAGGGGTTCAACGTGTTACACCCCATGGGGTACGATGCATACGGACTACCGGCTGAGCAGTACGCGATCCAGACCGGGCAACACCCGGCGATCACCACGGAGCAAAATATCCAGCGGTACCGGGAGCAGCTCGATAAGATGGGTTTCTCGTATGACTGGAGCCGGGAGGTTCGCACATGTGATCCCGAGTACTACAAGTGGACGCAGTGGGCGTTCGTTCGGATGTTCCAATCCTACTATTGCAACCGGTCGGGAAAGGCGCGGCCGATAGAGGAGCTGAAGGAGGCCTTTGCTCAACGGGGTACGGAGGGACTTGACGCGGCCTGTAGCGAACCGCTGGAGTTCACCGCTGATGGGTGGAAGCGGATGTCCGAAAAGAAGAAGCAGGAGGTACTGATGAACTACCGCCTGGCCTACCTGGGGGATACCATGGTGAACTGGTGCGCGGAGCTGGGGACGGTACTCGCGAATGACGAGGTAAGTGAGGGGTTTTCTATACGGGGAGGATACCCGGTGGTGCAGAAGAGGATGCGGCAGTGGTGTTTACGGGTATCGGCTTACGCGCAGCGGTTGCTTGATGGGCTAGAGGGGATCGACTGGAGCGATTCCCTTAAAGAGACGCAGCGCAACTGGATTGGCCGGAGCGAAGGGGCGGTTATGCACTTCGCCACGTCTGAGGGGGTCGAGTTTGATATTTTCACCACCCGTGCCGACACCATCTTCGGGGTCACTTTCATGGTGTTGGCTCCGGAGAGCGAGCTCGCGGAGCAGCTGACGACTGATGAGCAAAGGGAGGTGGTGCAGGAGTATATCGAGCGGAGCAAGATGAAGACGGAGCGGGAGAGGATGGCCGATAAGTCGGTATCCGGGGTCTTCATCGGGTCGTACGCCACCCACCCCTTCACGGGGGAACCCCTCCCGATATGGGTGTCGGATTACGTTTTGGCGGGATACGGAACCGGTGCCATCATGGCGGTACCGGCACACGACAGCCGCGACTACGCTTTCGCGAAGCATTTTGATTTACCCATCATCCCGTTAATCGAGGGGTGTGACATCTCGGAGGAGAGTTTCGACGCGAAAGAGGGGATCATGGTAAACTCCCATTTTTTGGATGGGCTGACGGTGGAGCAGGCCATCCCCGCGGCAATCGACGAGGTGGAGAAACGGGAGGTGGGATACCGGAAGGTGAACTACCGCCTACGCGATGCCATCTTCTCAAGGCAGCGTTACTGGGGTGAACCGTTCCCCGTTTATTACAAGGAAGGGATGCCTTACACCCTGCCCGAAAGCGAATTGCCGTTAGAGTTACCGGATGTGGACAAGTACTTGCCGACCGAGACCGGCGACCCACCGCTGGGGCGTGCCAAGGATTGGACGACTAAGGATGGGTATCCGCTGGAACTAAATACCATGCCGGGGTTTGCCGGCTCATCGGCCTATTACCTGAGGTACATGGATCCGCGTAACGAAGAGGCGCTCGTATCAAAAGAGGCTAACGATTACTGGCGTGACGTGGATCTCTACGTCGGTGGGACGGAACACGCGACCGGCCACTTAATCTACAGCCGCTTTTGGAATAAGTTCCTGTATGATTTGGGTGTCTCGTGCGAAGAGGAGCCGTTCAAGAAGTTGGTGAACCAAGGGATGATACAGGGGAGGAGCAACTTCGTCTTCCGCGTTCAGGGTACGAACTGTTTCGTCTCGTATAACTTGAAAGAGGGGTATGATGTGACGCCGATTCACGTGGATGTGAATATCGTACATAACGACGTGCTGGATATCGAGGCGTTTCGTGACTGGAATCCCGAGTATCAGGATGCCGAGTTTATCCTGGAAAATGGCAAGTACATCTGCGGGTGGGCCATCGAGAAGATGTCAAAATCGATGTTCAACGTGGTCAACCCCGACGATATCATCGATAGGTATGGGGCAGACACGTTGCGTCTCTACGAGATGTTCCTCGGGCCGCTTGAACAGTCCAAGCCGTGGGACACCAACGGGATTGATGGTGTACACCGTTTCTTGAGGAAAACCTGGAACCTGTTTTACAAGGGTGGTGAGCTTCTCGTGTCTGACGACGAGCCGACCAAGGGGGAGCTGAAAGCGGTGCACAAGCTAATCAAAAAGGTGTCGTACGATATTGAGCACTTCTCGTTCAACACGTCGGTATCGGCGTTCATGATCTGCGTGAACGAGTTGAGCACGTTGCAGTGCCATAAACGGTCGATCTTGAGCGAGCTGGTAATCTGCCTGGCGCCCTTCGCCCCCCATATCGCGGAGGAGCTGTGGTACACCCTGGGGAACCGGACCACCGTGTGCGATGCCCGGTGGCCGGCGTGGAACGAAGCCTACTTGAAGGAAGACGCGTTCCCCTACGCCATTTCGTTCAACGGCAAGTCGAGGTTTGTACTGGAATTCCCGGCTGACGCTTCCGTAGAGGATATCGAGAAGGCGGTTCTGGAGCATGAAAACTCGAAGCGATGGATAGGGGATAAGCCGGTGAAAAAGGTGATTGTTGTGCCGAAGAAAATTGTGAACGTGGTGATATAATAGGGACGATAACTATGGGGAATTTACCTGAATTCAGTTTGAAGAAGTTCTACTGGAAGGATTACATGATCATTTTCCTGGGAACCTTCATGTACGCCCTGGGGGTGACGCAGTTCATCATGCCTCACCAGTTCGTGATGGGCGGGCTTACCGGCTTGGCCGTGCTGTTGAACTACGCTTTCTCGCTGCCGGTTTCCATCATGGTGTTCGTGATGAACGGGCTGTTGCTGCTGATGGCGTTCCGGCTGCTGGGGTCGGAGTTCCTGGTGAAAACCATCGTCGGCGTTGGGGCATTGACCCTTTTCATAGGCCTGTTTGAATGGCTGCAGTTACCGGTTATCCTGACAGACGAGCCGTTGATAGCCGGGCTTATCGGTTCCATCGTGGCCGGTGCCGGGGTGGGGTTCGTTATGTCGGTGAACGGGAGTAGCGGGGGTACGGACATCATCGTGTTGGTGATTAACAAGTACCGTCATATCACCCCGGGACGCACCATGTTGTTCGTCGACCTTATCATCGTGGGCTCCTCCTTTTTCGTGTTCAAGAGCGTGGAAACCATCCTGTTCGGTATCATCATCATCGCGGTGATGACTACCTCTGTCGATTGGGTGCTGAACGGCATTCGGCAGTCGGTTCAGTTCTTTATCTTCTCGAGTCGCTACGAGGAGATCGCCACCCAGATTAACTTGCAGCTTTATCGCGGGTGCACTGTGCTCGACGGGATGGGGTGGTATACTCAACAACCTCAAAAGGTGCTGCTGGTTCTGGCAAAGCGAAGCGAGTCGACCTCCATCTTTCGCCTCGTGAAGCAGATTGATAAACACGCGTTTATATCGCAGAGCAACGTGGTTGGGGTATACGGCGAAGGGTTCGACCGGATGAAATAGGCTAGAAAAAAGATAACTCGGTCAGTAAGTTGGCTACTTGAACGATGAGTGAATGGTAGCCTTCGTTGCAAATCACGTGGTCGGCCCGCTTTAGCTTCTCTTTCTCTGGAAGCTGGCTTCGCATTCGGGCTTCCACTTCCTTCCGTTCGACCCGGTCGCGTTCCATCACCCGCTTTACCCGAAGCTCTTTTGGGGAGTAGACCACAACCACGGTGTCCACTTGCGCATCAAAGCCTGCCTCGAACAGTACGGGAGCGTCGATCGCCACGTGCGTGAAACGGCTTTGGGTAGCGCACCAGTCGTTAAACCGTTTAGCTAGTTCAGGGTGGATAACGCCGTTCGCTATCGTGAGGTTTTGCTTATCGTTGAAAATAAGTTCCGCGAACCGCTGCCGGTTGAGTTTGCCTTCTTCGTAGAGGCTTTCCCCGAAGTGACGGGTTAGCGCCTCCCTCACCTCGACCGAGGTGTCGTTGAGCTGCTTCGCCTCTTTGTCAGCGTCAAATACGGGGATGCCGTGTAAACGCAGCAGGTCGCAAACCACCGATTTTCCGCTTCCCATGCCCCCGGTGACCCCTATTCTTACCGTGTTTGACCCTTTATCTACTTTCATCATTTCACAAACCCCGATTTCTTCCTGCAGAAGGATACGCCTTGCCATCACGTTCCCGTTCCCCTGTTTTCGAAGCCATGTTTTCTGACTATCTTGATAATCAAGGAGTTTTGCTCTCGAAGAGGAACTCCACTGACGTGGGAGAGAGACGCGGGTTGACGACGGTCGACGGACTTTTTGTGAGTGCAATTTCTACCCTTCCATCCTCGTTGTCATGGAACTTTCGGTAGTCGAGGGTGACTTCGAAGTCTTCCGGGGCGATTTTCTTGTACTCTTCGAGCGTGACGGAGAACGTGACGGTGATCCTTGACGGGAAGAACTTCACGTCCATGTTTTTCGGGAGGTGCGTGGCAACGATAGGTACTTCGAAAACCCGCTCTGTGTACTCCTCGATGGGGATAAAGGCCTCTACTTGATCGGGAGAAAATTTCACCCCCTCCACGGGGTTGATCCGGATGGGGAGCTGCGAGGTGGCCTTCAAGTTCTTGAAGAGCGTGTACTCGGTCACCGCACTCTCCAACTGGTTGAGCGATTCCCTTGAGCCGTACGCCGTTACCGTTTCCGGTATGAAAATGGCGCTATCGGCTACCAGGTTGGCTCGATTGGTGGTGATCTCCCCGTCGAACACCACCGTTAACTGCTTGCTTTCCAGCTTGGAGGTGGCCAATGAGATGTTCATCGGGTAGTAGCCTCGGATAATACTGCTAGGGGAGAGCCTCGAAAGGATTAGTTGGCGGTACTGGTCGCCCTGTAATACCGTGCTGCCTCCCTCAGTGAGCGTGATCACGTCTATCTCTAACGAGTCCCGACGGGTAACGTCCAGCTTAAAGATTTCAGAACCCTTATCGGCAACGGTTACTTCGATGAGTTCGGGTAGTTCATTGTCGAACACCACGTCTTCGGGTACATTGGTGTACTTCAAGGGGACGCGGTAGGTGCCCTCCACGTTCTCTTTCTGGAAAAAAAGCATCAACCAGAAAATGAAAGCCAACACCATAAGGAGGAGGAAGAGGAACATGTTTCTCCACTGGAAGGTGGAGAAAAACGTCTCTAACTTGGCTTGCCATTTCCGGAAGGTAGCTTTTGCATCCATCGTGAGAGAGAGTGGAACGGGTTAATTGGTCGCAGCGTCCGCCGTGGAGGCGTAAACGGAGGATTTCTCTATTTTAATCTTCACTCCATCGGATATTTCGATAAGGAACCAGGTGTCTCCCACCTCCCGTATTCTCCCGTGGATCCCCCCGGCAGTGACCACTTTGTCACCACTCTTCATAGCTTCGCGGCTTTTCTGCAACTCTTTCTGTTTTTTCTGTTGTGGCCGAATCATGAAGAAGTAAAAGATGGCGAAAATCGCGATTAGCATGAACAACATACCGCCCATGCCACTTCCACCGGTGCCGGTGGCTGCTTCTAATATAATACCCATGCTTAATAATATTTATAGTTTATCAATGTTTTAAAATCTGGTTTTCCCCTTTCGATTCCTGTACGATGGCGTCAAGAACCCCGTTGATAAAGATACCGCTCTTCGGGGTACTATATCCTTTGGCTATCTCGATGTACTCGTTTAGCGAGACACTCGTGGGGATTGAATCGAAGGTGAAGATCTCCGACAAGGCCACCTGCATGATTACCATATCCATGAAGGCAATGCGGTCAAAATCCCACTTCTCGGCGTGTTTTTCGATAAGAACCCTGTACTTGTTCTCGTTGAGGATGGTGTCGTGGAGCAACTTCAAGGCGTACTGTCTATCCTCATCGTCCCGGAACATGGGGAGGAGGGGTTGCTCGGTGGCGTTCTCTTCCGAAAACTGACGGATGCTCTTCAGCACGAACGATTGGACGATCTCCACATCGTCGTTCCAGTAGATACACTCGTCCTCTAGTAGGTCGTCTAGCTCTTCGTTAACGTAGATGAAGTTTTTAAAGACTCTTCGCCAGAATTCCTTGTCTTCATCGTAGGTGGGCGACTCGATCTGGGCGTACTCTAGGTAGGTGTCCGACTCCAATACCTTGTCGAGTAGATTTTTCACAAAGGTTTCATGCTCTTCCCATGACATGGGGCGCTCGCTCAACTGCTTTCTAAACTGGCGGTTTTCCTCCAGTTGGTGAATGAACTTGTTTTGCACCAAGTTCATGTTTGGGTTCAAATCCTCTTCCGTCGGCAAGAACTTATTTCTTTTCGCCTCTATCCGAAGCTCGTACACTCGGGTAAGTTCTACCATCAAGAGTAGCATGTAATAGTAAAGATCGTATGACTTCTCTAGTCCTAGCATCAGTTCTTTTTCGGCTTCGTGCAAGTTCTTGTTCCTGTTTTGGTACCACGAGTAGATGATCTGGACAACCCTTATACGAATTAAATTTCTATTTATCATCGTCTTAGCACACCGTTCACACTGCACCACGTGAGCGAGGCTCATCTCGCTTGAACTCCCGTGGTCGGCGAACATCAAAATATTAAATGAACTGCAAAAGTACTCATTTTTCCGGTATTCTGCCTATAAAAACTTGGAAAATAACCATTCCGTGCAAAAGAACCGGGTCATGTGGTTGCGTGGTAACGAGAAAATCATTAACTTTGCGCCGCTTTTTTTTAGGAGCTCCCGTGTGATGGGAAATAAAGAGATCACTTTATTTTGAGTAACACAAACAAATTTCAACGATGAAGACATTTGAATTGAAGGGCGAGATCAGAGATGGTTTCGGGAAGAAAGCGGCTCGGGCCTACCGGCGTGAGGGACTTGTGCCATGCGTAGTGTATGGCGGCCGCGATGAAAAAAACGTGAACTTCGTGGTCAAACAGGGCGACGTGCGTAACTTGATCTATACTCCCGAGGTCTATCTGGTAAACCTTGATTTGGGGGAGAAGAAGGTGATGTCGATGATGAAGGACGCCCAATTTCACCCGGTAACGGACGACGTGATGCATATCGACTTTTTGTACGTCCATGCTGATAAGCCAACGGTAATCGATGTTCCGGTTCACCTGAAAGGCCTTGCTGCTGGTGTGAAATCGGGTGGTAGGCTTTCGCTCGATAAGCGGAAGTTGAAGGTGAAAGCATTGCCGGTTGACCTGCCCGAGAGTCTGGTGGTTGACGTGACCAAGCTAGAGCTGGGTAAATCCATTCAAGTCGGTGATTTGAGCTTCGAGGGATTGGAGTTACTTGATGCTAAAAACGTGGTGGTTTGCCGTGTGCAACTTACGCGTGCTGCTCGTGGTGCCGCTGCGAAAGCTGAAGGAACAGAAGAGGAGGAATAGCAAGCAGATAACGGATGAAATACCTGATCGCGGGTTTGGGGAATATCGGGCCCGATTACGACCAAACCCGGCACAATATCGGATTTATGGTGTTGGACGCTTTCGCGAAGGCGTCCAATGCTGTTTTTGAGGATAGGAGGTACGGCTTCGTGGCAACCACCCGCCTCAAGAACCGGTCGCTTGTGCTGCTTAAGCCCTCTACCTTTATGAACCTAAGTGGTAACGCCATCCGTTACTGGTTGCAGAAAGAGAAGATTGAAACCAGGAACCTGCTAGTGGTGGTTGACGACCTAGCGCTGCCCTTCGGGACCCTGCGCATGAAGGCAAAAGGAAGTGATGCCGGACATAACGGGCTAAAGCATATCCAGGACCTGATTGGGACGAACTACCCCCGTCTGAGGTTCGGTATCGGGGGCGATTTCCCAAGGGGATCGCAGGTGGACTACGTGCTAGACGAGTTTACAGAGGATGAGAAAGCCGCGCTCCCGGGGCGGATCGACATTGCAGGGGAGATGATTCGTAGCTTCTGTCTCGCGGGCATCGATGAGACGATGAACCTATACAACAAGCGGGCCAATCGAAAAGATCAAGAGTCACCCAAGGAGGAGGACGATTCTTCTCCCCTGAAGAACCAATGCGACGACAAGTAGATGGATGAGGTACGGGTAGATAAATGGTTGTGGGCGGTGCGTATCTTTAAGACGCGTACCATCGCCGCCGATGCCTGCAAGAAAGGGAGGGTGATGATTGATCAGGTGGTCGTGAAGCCTTCGCGAAACCTGCGGGTGGGCGATGTGATCGAGGTGCGCAAGGCACCGATCACCTTTTCGTTCAAGGTGCTGGCCTTAACCGATAAGCGGATGGGGGCCAAGCTGGTTCAACAGTTCATGGAAAATGTAACTCCCCCCGAGCAGTACGAGATACTGGAGCTGAACAAGATCAGCGGCTTTGTTGACCGGCAACGGGGAACGGGTCGGCCCACCAAGAAAGAGCGCCGCGATTTGGAACAGTTCACGCGGTCGTTCGATGTTGATGATTTTGATTGGAGTGAATAAGCCAAACGAGCATAGGACGAGTTTACTTGGAATATGCCGTAGCGGGAAATAGTCTAATTGTAATGAACGGCTTAGCGCGACACTTTTAACCTGTTCGATCTTTTATCGTAAACGGGGACAACAGAGACGCTATTTTCTTTCAAGCAATATTCGGCATCGCTTTCCACCCCGTTCGCGATTAAACGGTGGTAATGTTCGCTGTTTTTCAAGTAGTCCAATGGATTTTCTTTCGCCGATTGCCATAGCTCCAACGCTATTTTAACCGCGTCCGATTCGAGAGAAACGGTGGTTTTTTCTAAAAGTTTTTCAGTAAAACGTCCTCCTAATAAGGTGTCTTCCAGGCTTGCCCTGTTATTCCACCCTGCGCAAAGAATAACCACCCTTTCGGCCACCTCCACAGTTTTTTGCACCAAAGCCTCGATGTTTGAAAATGTTCCCACGAATAGGTGCTTCGCTTTTTTCGCGGCATCGATAGCCCTGGTGCCGTTTGTCGTGGTAAACACAACCTCTTTACCCGCCACCTTTTCTCGCGTGTAATCGTAAGGCGAATTACCGAAATCGGCAAAATCGCATTGCCGGGCGTTTCTCTCTGCACCCACCAAATATCCACGCGATTTATATCGCTTGGCTTCTTCAATGTCCGCGACGGGGATAACCGCCGACGCTCCATTCGCCAACATGGCGCATAGGGTTGCTGACGCTCGGAAAACATCCACGACAATCACCGTGTCGTTCTCTTTTCGATAAAAAGGGTACAACGCGGGAGAAAAACAGATGTCGAGTTCCATACTTTTCATGTTTGGTTGCAAATCTAACAAAATACGCCCTTTTTTCCGTATCTTTCGCCGAAATATAAAGATAAAAAATCGTATGAAACTGACCGACTATCATATTATCCTCGCTTCCAATTCGCCTCGCCGAAAAGAGCTGCTTTCGGGAATTGATGTCGATTACACCATAAAAACGCTCCGGGACGTGGATGAGTCTTATCCCGACTCTATGCCGAAGGAGGAGATTGCCGAGTTTATCGCGCGAAGGAAAGCATCGGTTTACCTGTCTGAATTGAAAGAAAATGAACTGCTCATTACCGCCGACACCGTGGTGCTCCTGGATAACACTATTTTAGGGAAACCCGCGAATAAAGCCGAAGCTGGGCGAATGTTGCACATGCTTTCGGGAAAAACTCACCGGGTTATTACCGGGGTGTGCATGGCGACACGAAAAAAAGAGGTGAGCTTTTCCGATACCACTTTTGTCACATTCGGCAAACTAACCGACGCGGAGATAGACTATTACGTGGAAAAGTACCTCCCGATCGATAAAGCCGGTGCTTACGGTATCCAAGAATGGATAGGGTACGCGTCGGTGGAGCGCGTTGAAGGCTCTTACTTTAACGTGATGGGGTTGCCTATTTACAAGGTGTATCGTACACTGGTCGAGCATTTCGGGGTGCCGGTAATAGAATAGAATATTACCAGGTTGCCTTCAGTGTTAATGATGAAAAAACGTGTAAACGAGAACTTTCGGTATTTAAAAACATAAACGATAATTACCCCAAATATCTTTTAACGCTCGATTTTGACAATGTCAACATAGAAGGCATTCAAAAGATTAGCATAATAGATTGGCTGTTGGAAGTATGAATTTCGGTGACTTCGATGTGACACTTGAGGCTTTTTTGATGTGACAGTTGAGGGTTTTTTGATATGACAGTTGAGAAGTTTCGAGCAAATTATTGACGAAAACTCTAAAATATTCTATTTTTCGTCAATAAGGAATACGCGTACTTGCTGTTGGCCATTAGCCTTGGGCCTTGGCTCAATACTCCATACCCGTAGCTCAGAGCCATCAAAAAATCCACCTGTGTTGTGATTCAGGTGGATTTTTGATTGTGCGCTACGCATACCATACATCTATAGGGTGCAAGTCCCGAACGTGCCTGCCAATAGGAAACGTTAGTCAACGGCAAGGGTGTTGCCCGCGAGGGCAAATCTGAAGGAAGCCAGCGACAAAGCCGTGAATGAACGGACAGGAACACGATACGAGGCTTACCTTGTGGGTAAGTGGGCATTGGACCACGAAGCCCGATAATTGGACGTAAAGCAAGGGTAGTAAATCGTGTCACTCACGGTGAAAGAGGTATGAGTTTACCGTAGGAGGTCTGTATAAGACAGGTGGAGGCGAAGACGAGCGAACTGTTGTAGCAAAGCCGTTATACAGAAGTCAGCAGACGCCATAGTAGCCAGGAAGCTCTTGTAACGAGAGTGGAGCGAAGGGCAGAAACATTAGAGCTGATGAGTTTTTTTTTAGAATAGTAAAAGCCAATGCCAAGGGGCAGAAAATAACCTTATACACAGATGAAGCGAAAGAAAGGAGCAGAATGTTGTATTCAAGGTAACCTTTTCGTCACGGACGTACCCGTATGGTACGAAAGTGACGGGAAGGTCAGCCCCGTGTGGCTTTCTATATGCGAAGAAGAACGTAATCAGACGAGAGATTTGATGGAACGTTTGACGGGCTATTCAAATTTGCACGAAGCCTATCAACAGGTACGCCGCAACGGCGGGAGCAGCGGTGTGGACAAGCAGAGTGTCGAAGAGTTCGGCACATGGTTCAGCAACCATTACAAGGAACTTCAAAACGATTTATTGTCCGGCACGTATGTTCCCCAACCGGTTAAAGGCGTTCAAATTCCCAAGCCGAAAGGCGGTTTCCGTCAGCTGGGCATTCCCACGGTCAAAGACCGGGTAGTCCAACAGGCGATAAACCAAGTCCTACAACCCATTTACGACCCGATGTTTTCCCCTTCGAGTTTCGGCTTCCGCCCACGACGAGGTGCTCACGATGCCCTGCGTCGAGCGTGCGAAATCGTTAAATCGGGGAAAAGTACCGTCGTTGATATAGACCTGGCCAAGTTCTTCGACGAGGTCAACCATCAACGCTTGCTTTGGCTTCTGAGTACACGGGTAGGGGATAAGCGCTTGCTATCCTTGATCAGTCGCATTCTGAAAACCGGTATACTTCGGGACGGGCTATGCAGTCAGCGTGTTAAAGGCACACCGCAAGGCAGTCCTTTAAGCCCATTGTTGTCTAACATCGTCTTGGACGAGTTAGACCAAGAGCTGACACGTCGGAACTTGGACTTCGTACGCTATGCCGATGACGTTCAGATATTCGTGGGCAGCTGCAAGGCAGCCGAACGAGTATATGATAGCATAATAGGTTTTATCGAAAACAGAATGCTCCTGAAAGTCAATCGAGAAAAGAGCGGTATCAAGCCGAGTTACAAGGTGAACTTTTTAGGCCATAGCCTTTTACGAGGAGGGAAGTTAGGACTAAGCAGGTCAAGCGAGGAACGATTAAAGATGAAGCTCAAATCCATTACCCGACGTAATCGCGGGGTAAGTTTCGAGCAAATCTTGCGAGAACTGGAAATGTTGCTAAGAGGTTGGTTACAATATTTCAAGTACGCTTCAATGAAAGGCAAACTTGAAAAGTTAGACGGTTGGCTTCGCCGCCGATTAAAATGTTACCGTCTAAAGCAATGTAAACGAGTAATCGGTATCGTTCGTTTCCTCACCTCACTTGGAGTTGAGGAAACATTAAGTTGGCGTACTGCCCTTAGTGGCAAGGGATGGTGGCGACTGTCTAACAGTCCCGCCCTGAACATAGGAATGAACAACGTTTGGTTTGCTAAACAAGGCTATTACAGTCTATCAGACAGCTACAAACAGTTGTTTCGTAATCCACTCTAATGTAACCGCCGTACACGTAAGTACATACGGTGGTGTGAGAGGTCGGAAAATAAAATAGGAGGAAAACCTATTTTATTTTCCTCCTACTCGATTCAACGGGTTGTTGATTATTCTATTTCCAATTGTTGGGAATATCTCCGGCATTGGTTACATTGGCTCCTGTGAAACAACCGGTAGGTGTCACTCCGGCGCCGTAATTAAAGCTCCATAACTTGGGGGCGGTACCGGCTATGGCTGTAGGGTGCGAACCCACATTTTTACAAAAATCTGTGAAATTCATTGCTCTATCATTAAAAAAGTCAGGTTTGCCGAAAAGAGGTGCCGGACTTGGAAAGATATCCGCTCTCAATTTCAATTTTGTACAGCCGGAGAAGCAGTGGCTGAAATCCGTTACTTTCGTATTATAAAGGAATAGGTCGTTCGGAAGAGTGGTCAATTCGGTGCAGTTGTAGAAACAGTAGCTGAAAGTTGTTGCTTCGCCATTATATCTGAACAGGTTAACAGGAACAGCGGTCACTCCGGTCAATCCGGTGCAGTTGTTGAAGCATCCGTGGAAATTTGTTGCATTTAAATTGTTGTCAAACAGTCCCGCCGGAATGGAAGTTAATCCGGTGCAACTGCTGAAGCAAAACTCGAAATCTGTCGCTGCTTGATTGTAACTGAACAATCCGGCCGGAATGGATTGTAATTCGGAGCACTCGTCGAAACAGTAGCTGAAAGAAGTTGCCTGCGTATTGTACCGGAACAGGTCTGCCGGGATGGAACTTAATTTTGTGCGCGTAAAACAGTGATAGAAATTGGTTGCTTGCGTATTGTACCGGAACAAATCTGCCGGAATGGAGGTTAATTCGGTGCAGTACATAAAACATTCGTTAAAATGAACTACTTTCTTATTGTTGTCAAACAGACCTGCCGGAACGGAGGTTAATACTAGGCATCTATTGAAGCAAGCGTCAAAATAGATTACTTCCGTATTCTTTCTGAACAGTCCTGCCGGAATGGAGGTCAAGCTTTCGCAGCTACAAAAGCACTCGCCGAAATATGTTGCTTGCGTATTGTACAGGAACAGGTCTTCCGGAATGGAGCTTAATCCGACGCAGTCACCGAAGCAGGTATCAAAACTTGTTACTTGCGTATTGTACTTGAACAATCCTTCAGGAATGGTGGTTAATCCGTTACATCCCATGAAACTAGCGGTGAATTGTGTTACTTCTGAATTGTACCTGAAGAGTCCCTCCGGAAGGGTGGTTAATCCGGTGCAGTCGCTGAAGCAGAAGGTAAAAATCGTTACTTGCGTGTTGTACCTGAAAAGGTCTTCCGGAATGGATGTTAATTTGGTGCAGCCGCTTAAACAAGATTGGAAACTCGTCGCCCCCATATTGGGGAAGGGGTCAAGTATGGCCGTCAGATTTTTCTCTCCGCCGTAATCATGGAATGTGATTTGCGGCATCTGGACATTGGAGGGGTCGGGCTGGTCGGAGTAAATGGTGATGGTATAAGTGCCTGCGCCGGCGTAAGTATGCGAAGCGATGGCCACGTCCGGAAGCGAGGCGTATTTATTGATGGTTTGGGAGGCCCCATCTCCCCAGTTAATCGTCAGATTGGCAGGGCAGGTGGAGGGAGCGGAATGCTGCGATATCTCGTATGGCTGAGTTGGGTCAGTTATATCAATTGTAAAGCGGAATGCAGCCTGAGCAGTCCCCCAACCGCTTACGGTACTGGTGTAGCGACTTCCCGCTACGTAGTTCTTACCTGCTGCAACAGTTTTACTCCACTCGATTGACCTATCACTACCAATCACCGTTACTTTCACCTTTCCACCCGCGGCAATATTCATCACGGTAGGATCAAAAGCGAGGTACGCGTTCATGTAGAATGGCTGTCCGGGGAATAGAGGTTTGCTGACTCCGTTTACATTGAGAATTGCCGATCGTGTTTCTCCCGTTGTGGTCTCAACCGTCCAAATCACTTTCTTTACTTTATTAATATCTGTCGGCAAGTTTTCGAGGTTAACTCTGATTATGCTGCTGTTGGCGGTCAAGTCAAAGCGCTGACTTATGAGATTAGCCTCCGTGTCGCTCAAGAGAATTTTTTTTAATGCGACAAAACATTTCGGGATATAAATCGTATGCAAAAGCAATTCAGGGGTTTCGCGTTTTTATTTATTCTTGAATGCAAAATCCGAGATCGGCAATTTTTCTTTTTGCTTTATCAGCTCTTTGAATAAAAATGAGTAATAAAGAGGAATATTTAAAAGTCCTTCGTTATACTCTAAATCTTTGAGAGAGAAACGAACGCTTAGTTCAGGATTGTATTTTTCACGAAATACCCTTAAACTTTGTGATTTTACCTGTTCTCCCGATTTCACTTCAATTGGATAAATGGTATTTCCGTCTGAAATAATAAAATCAAGCTCACTTTTGCCTTTTGGTTGATTGGGGATTTTGGCGTTGTTTACCCAATAGTATGTTTCGGTAAACCCCAGAGAACGTAATTGTTGTAACACAAAGTTTTCGGCAAAAGCACCGCCAAAATTTGACCAAATATTATCATCGCCGATTACAACTGAGCTAGGCAAATTTGCCAACTGCCTCAGCATTCCAACATCCAGGGCATAAATTTTCAGCGGGTAAAGGCAAACATTTTTTTAATACACGCCAATATACTTACAAATTTGCCAGAAAAAGTGTCAAACTACACCAAAAGAGGCAAAAAGTAAAGAGTCCAGTGCATAAAATCGGGTAAGGTTTGTTATTCCGAACAGAATAGTTTATATTTGCAAAAGGATACACAATCCGTATCTTTTTGAAAATACAAGCAAAATGGAAAAATTAGAACAACCCTCCTATAACTACCTTGAAAGGCACATCGACTATGTCCGTTCACAAGGGCGATATTCTTTTACCCTTGTAGAGCTTCAACAGGAGTTTAATATATCTTATCGCGCTTTGAAGCAGGGCTTATATCGTCTCAAGCTAAAAAAAGCAATAGTGCAGATTCGTCAAGGATTCTATGTTATTATCCCGCCTGAATACTCAAGTCAGGGGATGTTGCCATCAACGATGTTTATCGATGATTTAATGAAATCATTAAATAAGCTCTATTACATTTCACATTTTTCAGCTGCTGCAATGTTTGGTGCTGCACATCAACAGCCTATGGCATTTACTATAACAACAAAAACTCCGGCGCCAAGGAGCATAAATAATAAAAAAATAAAAATTAATTTTTATTCAAAAAAGGAGTGGCCAATAGAAGGTGTTGTTCAAAAGAAAACAAACGCGGGTTTTGTAAATGTATCTATTCCTGAGCTAACGGCATTGGATTTATTGGAGAAAAGCCATATTTTTGGAATAAATCGAATTGCAACCATTTTAAATGAATTATCAGGGGAAATGAATAGTAGCAATGTGATAAAAATTGCAAGTCAATTTACAAGCAATGCAGCACTACAACGGCTAGGATTTATTCTTGAAGAGGTTGTTACAAACGAAAAGTTAGCTGAAAGTTTATGGAAAGTACTGAATAAAAGAAAATTTTCAACGATACCGCTTTCACCTAAAAAAGAAAAACTAGGAACTTCACATAACCGTTGGAAGGTAATTGAAAACATGATAATAGAAAGTGATTTATGATACCTCAGCGATATATAGATGAATGGAAATCCGTAGCTCCTTGGCCTATAGATGCGCAGGTAGAGCAAGACTTGATTATAGTACAAATATTTTCAGAACCTATAAGCCCCATTCTTAAAAGAATTCGTGAACGATTATCATTTCTTGGAACAAAAAGAACCGTAAAACAACATATCCATAATAACACTATTATTTATCGATTTGAACCGGAAGACATCTCTGTTACAAATATGCGGTTGAAAATAGAAATAAATACACGGGAACATTTTAATGTGTTGGGACTAAAAGAAATCCCATACCAAGTAACGAATGGATGGTTTTCAGGAGAGTGCTTTATAACGAGTTATGAGATAGAAGAATTGCTTGGCACTAAGCTAAGGGCATTATATCAACGCGGTAAAGGTCGAGATCTGTTTGACCTGTATTGGGCATTAACCAATTATAATGTTGATATAGATAAACTAATCGAATGCTACAATGCATATATGGAGTTTTCAGTTGATAAGCCTCCAACTCGAAAACAGTTTATGACAAACATGGAAGAAAAAATGCAAGACGAGGAATTTCTTTCAGACATCCATAGTATCCTAAAGCCCGAAGTGGAGTATCAAAATGAAAAGGCTTGGAAAACCTTGAAAAAACTGCTTGAAAGTATTTAATAAAATACCCTTTGACTTTATATGGTCAAAAGGTGTTGCTGTTTTCCCATTTAAGAATTATGCCGTGAGGATTGCTGGCAGTACCGTTAGTAGTGATAATTGATAATTTCGTTATTTATAATGATTGCTGATGCCGTCGGCCTGAAATTCGCTTTGACCTATTGATAGGTTATATATTGGCCTGCATGTGTTAAAGAGATTGCCCCAATGGTTGGGTTTTCTGTATTGGCGATATTGTTTTTTGAAAAATATCATGAAAATTACTTGAAGGGTGGCAAATCCAACTACATGTCATTAAGATCCAGGCATTTCGAATCTATATAATACTTGTTTAGAACTTTGGTTTTTAAAACTTTAATTTTTGACTCCAATTCCTGTGGCTTAAAGTTTTTCTTTTGTCTTTTAACTTCGGCAATAAAGGCATTTTTATTATCCAATTTGATTGCGACAATATCTATCTCGTTATGAGGTTCTTTAGATTCCCACCATGAACCAATTGCCCTATATTCAAAACTCTCTTGGAGCTTTTGCTTAAAGTAAAGTTCCAATGTCTTTCCGGAGTAGGTGGGGTAATCGTTACTTATTATTTGAGCCAATCCTTTATAGTTGCCCAACTCGATAAGTGTCCTATTTCGCTCAATGTATCTAAACCAAAATCTTAAAAAATTATCTGATACCTCATATCGTACCGTTTGAGAGCCTTCTTTTGCAAAAACAGGACGTGTTTTTTTGATAACTTCATATACATCTTCCAGTTTTCTCAACTGTCCGCCAATACTTTTTTCGCCCATAAATGCTTCAATTTGAGCTTGCGTGTTCATTCCCGAAGAGATGGCAGCCAGTATTGAAAAGTAATTACCGTATTGTTTGCCAAACTCTTGTATTAAAAGATTCCGTCCTTCGTCAATAAACGGGGAATCACCCCGACAGATATACTCTATCATGTTAGGAATGGTCAGGGCATCATTGTCGACTAAAAGTTCAACGTACTTTGGCACACCACCCGTGTAGGTGTATAGGGCTAAAAGTTCGTCGTTTGTATACCCGGGCTTATAATCGCGCGCAATCTCCTTTAGTACCGTTGTAGTAAAAGGCGTGAGTTTCATCATAGCATCAGCACGACCAAATAATGGCTCTCTTTTGTCTTGAAATATTTTAGTCATTAATGAATAGATAGACCCGCTAACGATAAAATTAATATTTGTCCCGGTTCGATATTGATCCCAATAGTTTTGAATGTCACTATATATCGACCCATTGATGTTGATGAATTCTTGGAATTCGTCAATTACTAAGGTGAATTTTTGTCTCTTCCCCTGTTCTAACAGAAAGCGGAAAACTTCAACAAATGAGTTCATTTTTGGGACGAAAACAGATAATTTCCGTTCAATCTCATCACAGAAACCTTCACATAAATCAGCCTCATTTTTTCTGCCAACAAAAAGATATACTATTGATTCGTTCTTAAGGGCATGTAGTATGAGCGATGTTTTTCCTATTCGGCGACGACCCGTTATTACAGTAAGTCTGGAATGGTCGTTATATGCCATTTCTTTTATTTGTTGCAATCCTGCAATTTCCGTAGCGCGATTATAGAACTTCATAAGTCGTAAATTTTACAGCGGTAAAATTTACCGCTGTTGCAAAGATAGCAATAAATATATTGTTTATAAGTTTCCGCGTTAATTTTTTTCTCTTTTTTGCAATCTTTCAATTTGTTCGTGCATGTGTGCCCGGGTTAACGTTGAAATAACTTGAAGGGATGACGGCGTTCATAATCAAAAAATTCCTACATTTGCAGTTGCGAACAAAAAATCTAGCATATTAACATCATATCTTACCCCATGCTGACAGTAGAGAAAATCGGTGGCACCTCGATGTCGCAGTTTCAGGATGTGCTGCAGAATATCATCATAGGAAACCGCTCGGGCGACGAGTTGTACAACCGCATCTTCGTGGTTTCCGCTTACAACAACGTGACTAACTGGCTGCTGGAACATAAGACCACCGGCGAGCCGGGTATTTACAACAAGTTCCTCAACGGCGAAGATTACAGCAGCGCGTTAGACCTGTTCTGCCAGCGGTTGCTGTTGATCAACGACGGGTTTGCCGATTGGGGTTTGGACCTGAAGGAGGCGCGCGACTTCATCCGCTTCCGGGTGGATCAGTCTAAAACGGTGTTGTATAGCCTGGGCAAGGTGCTGGCTTCGGGATATGTCAACAGCACCGACATTCACCTGGCTGCCCGGGAAATACTTGCCTCCATTGGCGAGGCCCATTCCGGTTGGAATTCGGTGAATATCCTCAATAACAACGGTATCAGTGCGCGCTTTATTGACCTTTGCGGCTACAACGACAACGAACCGCTTACCATTGACGAGCGGATTCACAAAGAGTTTAGCGGGATCGATTTCAGCAAGGTACTCTGCGTGGCCACCGGCTACACCAAAGGCACGGAGGGGATCATGCGGGCGTTCGACAGGGGGTACAGCGAGGTTACCTTCAGCAAGATCGCGGTGGAGGTGAAGGCCGACGAGGCGGTCATCCACAAGGAATACCACCTTTCGAGCGCCGACCCCAAGATCGTGGGGGTGGAGAACAGCATACCCGTGGGACATACCAACTACATCATCGCCGACCAGCTGGCCGATATCGGCATGGAGGCGATTCACCCCAAAGCGGCCAAGCCGCTGGAGTTAGCCGGCATCAATATCCGCATTAAAAACACCTTCGAGCCTAACCACCCCGGCACGCTCATCTCGCGCGATTACATCTCACCCGAGGCTAGGGTGGAGATCGTCTCCGGTTCCCGCAAGGTGATCGCTATTGAGGTGCATGACCCCATGATGGTGGGTGAAGTGGGTTTTGACGGGCGCATCATGAACTACTTCGTGAAGCATGGGGTGAGCTACATCTTGAAGTCCACCAATGCCAACTCCATCACCATGGTGGTGTGGGATAACCCGAACAGTTGGGCGTTGATCGACGTGCTTAAAGGGGTGTTTTACCAGGTGAACGCCAAGCCGATGGCCCTCGTTTGCGCGATGGGGAGCAACATTGCCATGCCCGGTTTCCTTTATCGGGCTACCAAGGCGCTGTACGAGAAGGGTATTAACGTGGAGAGCTTCGCGCAGTCCCTGATGCAGGTGAACATGCAGTTCGTTATCCAACGGGACCAGTACGAGGAGGCGGTGACCGCCCTAAACGAGGCGCTGTGCCATTGAAACCTGAAAATAGCAGTCGATATGGGTAATGAGAAAATGGAGATCGGCAAAATTTCGAGGCCTAGGTTCGAGTATCGTTCGTTCGGGTGTTGCTTTCGTGACGCGGCAGAGAGGATGGCACGTCTCTCTGCCCCCGTCCCGGAATCGATGTGGGAGCGACGCGGGAGCGAGATTTACATCGTGAGCCGGACCAATAATGTGAACAACATCAAGATACGCGATGGTAAAATAGATATCAAGACGTATGTGCAGACAGTGGATGGCCTTGAACAGTGGAACCCGCTGATGAAGGGCGAGTTCCCCATGGCGGCCAGCATGCTCAGCGAAGAGGTGTTCCCCGCTTTCATGGTAGGAAACCTACCCAAGTTACCCCAGGAGCGTTATACCTTGGAAGAGTTCCTGGAGATGGTGGAGGAGCATCCCGACCTGCAGGCTGTGGTGGTGGAAAAGGTGCGGTACGGCTACATGGTCAATGACACCATCTGCGAAACGGGTGAGGTATATATCAACGGGGCCATGGTGAAAACCATCAACTCCGAGTCGACCGAGGTGCAGGACGTGCTCAAGACCATCCGGGAAGTAGGACTCGAAGGGGTTGAGAACATCAACTACCTGCAAGCGATCAAGCGGGTGATAGGAATGATTAACAAACCATTGGCAAACTAACGGGCTATGGCATTTGAGATCGAGAGGAAGTTCTTGGTCAACTCCCACGCTTTCAAGCAGGATGCGACCCGGAAGACGCGTATCGTGCAGGGTTACCTGTCGTCGGTACCGGAGCGTACCGTTCGGGTACGGGTGAGAGGCGACAAAGGGTTCCTCACCGTGAAGGGAATAGGAAGCGCGAGCGGGGCGACCCGCTACGAGTGGGAGAAAGAGATTCCCGTGGCTGAGGCGGAGGAGCTGTTGGCGATTTGTGAACCGGGGGTAATCGATAAAACTCGTTACGAGATTGAACGGGGCCGTTTCATCTTTGAGGTGGACGAGTTTTACGGGGATAATGCAGGGTTGGTACTCGCTGAAATAGAGCTGCCGAACGAGGATGCTGAGTTTGACAGGCCCGAATGGCTGGGGCGCGAGGTGACGGGGGATCCCAGTTACTACAATTCGATGTTGTCGGTACATCCTTATAGCAAATGGGGGCGTGATAAATAAACGTGGTGTTGGGCACCTTCGCGGTTTCTATTCCTCTTCATATGTTTGATAGAGGAAGTCGTTGTAAGGGAAGCGGGTGATATGAATCTCCTTTACCTTTTCGTAAAGCATTTTTTTTAGGGCATCGATATTCTCACTTTCGAGGGCCGATATGAAGACGCTCTCCTCCCTCATCTTGGCCGGCCACGACTGCTTGAGCTCTTCGAGGGTGTAGTTCTCTCTCCTTTTCGGGGAGAGATCGTCCTCCTCTTTTTCAACGTGTGTGAAGGCGTCAATCTTGTTGAACACGAGGATGGTCGGCTTTTCTGTCTCGTCGATCTCGTGGAGCGTTTCTTCCACCACCTGGATCTGCTCTTCGAACGCGGGGTGTGAGATGTCCACCACGTGAAGCAGGATATCGGCCTCTCGTACCTCGTCGAGGGTCGACTTGAACGACTCCACCAGGTGGGTTGGCAGCTTCCGGATAAAGCCCACCGTGTCGGTCAGCAGGAACGGCAGGTTCTCGATGGTCATTTTCCTCACGGTGGTGTCGAGCGTGGCGAAGAGCTTGTCCTCCGCGAATACCTCGCTCTTGCTGAGCAGCGTCATCAGGGTCGATTTCCCCACGTTGGTATAGCCCACCAGGGCTACCCGTACAAGCTTTCCCCGGTTCTTTCGCTGGACGCTCTTCTGCTTATCGATCTTCTCCAGCTCTCTTTTGAGTCGCGCTATTTTGTCGAGGATTAGCCGGCGGTCGGTTTCCAGCTGTGTTTCGCCCGGACCGCGCATGATGGTACCCCCGCCGCCCCGCTGCCTCTCGAGGTGCGTCCACATACGGGTGAGCCTGGGTAGCAGGTATTGGTATTGGGCCAGCTCAACCTGCGCTTTCGCGTGGGAAGTTTTCGCCCGCATCGCGAAAATATCAAGGATTAGGCTCGTCCGGTCCATGATGCGCACCTTAAGCTCCTTTTCGATGTTGCGAAGTTGGCGGGCCGATAGCTCGTCATCGAAGATCACCACTCCCACCTCGTTCTCCTCGTCCATCACGTGCTGCTCGATCTCCTCCAGCTTCCCTTTGCCCACGAACGTGGCGGTGTTGGGTGTGTCAAGCCGCTGGACGAACCGCTCGCACGGGATTAACCCGGCCGTTTCGGCCAGGAACGCCAGCTCGTCAAGGTATTCCTTCACCGTTTCCTCGCTCTGATCGGGCGTAACGAGTCCCACGAGGACGGTGTTATCACCCTTTATCTCGTATTGTATAAAATCTTTCATGCGTCTTTCTCTATCTCATATTCCACCGGGTTACACGTTGCCTTCCTACATTTAGAACCAAAAACCGAATCCCGCCGTGAAAAGCAGTTGCGAGTGGTCGCGGATAAACTGGTATTTCAGCTCGTAGTTCGCTCGTATCCGGTAAGCTATATCGTGTTGCCACCCTAAGCCGAGGTTGGCCCCCAGCCGTCTCTCCTTTCGTGCGGGTATGAGCTCTTGGTCTACCATCGTTTCATTGTACGACCATTGGGAGTAACTGAGGCCGGCGATCGGGTAGAGCGATAGCGCGACCGATACCGGTAGGATGTAGTGCGCATCGGTCTCCACCATCCACATGTCAGTGTCTTTCCGCTCGATAAAGCGGGTGAACGAGGGGGCGAACCGCAGCTCGTTGGTGTGGTAGTAGTGCAGGTGCATACCCCCACCCACGCTCTTGATGTTGCTACCGTACCCGGCCTGCACGCCAACCCCGAAAGTGCCCTCGAACTGCGCGAAGCCGTTGGAGAGGGAGAGGAGCCCGAAAAGGGCGGAAAGTGACATCCGGATCAAGAACCGTTTCATTCGCGAAATGTTTTAATATCATACAATTACCCCACTGCCGATACATAAGCAAGCATCGCTATCGTACACCACCCCGAATTGACCTGCCGCGATACCCTGTAGGGGCTCACTGGAGTGCAATCGGTAGAGGTCGCCCACGCGGGAGAGCCTTCCTTTGGTGAACTCCGGGGTGTGTCTGATCTTGAAGGCGACCTCTTTCTCGTCATCAAACTCTCCCCAGGGATCCATCGTGATGAAGTGGAAGCCCTGAAAGTCAACCATTTCCCCGTATTGCTGCTTTGTGTCGTACCCCTTGGAGACGTACACGATGTTGCGGTTCACGTCTTTCTTGATCACGAACCAGGGTCCCCCGCCCAAGCCCAGCCCTTTCCGTTGCCCGATGGTGTGAAACCAGAAGCCTTGGTGCTTTCCCAGGATGTTGCCAGTCTCCAACTCCACGATCAGACCCCTTTTTTCCCCCAGGTACCGTTCGATGAAGTCGTTGTAGTTCACCTTCCCAAGGAAGCAGATGCCCTGGCTGTCTTTTCGTTGTGCCGAGGGGAGCTTTTCTCGCGTCGCGATAGCCCGCACTTCCGATTTAAGGAGGTGGCCGATGGGGAACATCAGCTTGGTGACCTGCACGTGGTTCAGCTGTCCCAGGAAGTAGGTCTGGTCCTTCACCTTGTCCTTCGCGGTGGAGAGCCACGTGCGACTGTCCCGCTCGGTGGTGGTGGCGTAGTGGCCGGTAGCGATCTTGTCGAACTGGTGGCCCCATCTCTCCTCGAACACCCCGAACTTGATCAGCTTGTTACACATCATATCGGGGTTAGGAGTCAAGCCCCGTTTTACCGATTCGATGGTGTACCGCACCACCGTATCCCAATATTCTTTGTGCAGCGATACCACCTCGAATTGGCACCCGTATCTCTTGGCGATGTATGAGACCATCTCGATATCTTCTTCCGATGAGCAGTCGATGTAGCCCTCCTCATCTTCCATTCCGATCTGTATGTAAAAGATAACCGGGTCGTGGCCCATCTCTTTGAGCTGATGTACAACGACGGAACTGTCGACCCCTCCTGAAACCAATGTCGCTATGTTCATAGCTTGATAATTGAATAGACAAAGGTACGCGTTTGTCGCGACTTCCGAAAAAATGCAAATTTAAAATCTATTTACACGATAAATGGTTGAAAACAAAAAAATAGTATTATCTTTACAAATTGGAAGTGGTGTATGGTGTCGCGTGGAGCGCCACGCATCCCCCAACGGTTTTTTGTTCCCACTTCCCTGACAAGGGCTTTCCCATTCCAGGCGAAGGATTTTCCCTTTCCGATGTAAATTTCGGGAGCTTCGAGAGAAAGAAAAAAAACGATATAAATGACGTACAGATGGAATTATTCAACCCTATCACTCGACCAAAAAGATAAAAAAGATGAATTAGCGAAAGAATTAAATTTAGATCCCGTATTAGCTGAACTGCTCTTGAACAAAGGGATAGAGACGGAAGAAGAGGCAAGGAAGTTCCTATACCCAAGCCTGGAAGACCTGCACGACCCTTTCCTCTTACCCGATATGGACAAGGCGATTCGGCGAATCGAGAAAGCCCTTGGCAATAAGGAACGAATACTCGTGTACGGAGATTACGATGTGGATGGCACGACCGCGGTTGCTTTAGTCTACAAGTTCTTTCGAAGGATAACGAACAACATCGATTATTATATCCCAGACCGGTACGATGAAGGGTATGGCATTTCGTTTCAAGGAATCGATTATGCCGTGGAGACGGGCGTTACGCTCATTATCTCTCTCGATTGTGGCATCAAGGCCGTGAGCAAGGTGGCCTACGCCAAAGAAAAAGGCATTGATTTTATTATTTGCGATCACCACATGCCCGACGACAAGCTGCCCGATGCGGTGGCGGTGGTCGACGCGAAGCGTGTGGACTCGATCTACCCGTACGATGAGCTGTCGGGGTGTGGTGTCGGCTTCAAGCTGGTGCAAGCATTCTCGGAGCGCAACGGGTTCCCCTTTTCCGAAATCGAGCCGCTACTTGACCTGGTGGCGGTTAGCATCGCTTCCGACATCGTTCCCCTTATGGGCGAGAACCGGGTGATGATTCATTACGGTTTGAAGCAGCTCAACTCCAACCCCAGCTTCGGGTTGAGGGGGATTATCGAGATTTGCGGGCTTCAGCGGAAGAAGATTACCGTGAGTGACATCGTCTTTAAGATAGGCCCCCGGATCAACGCCTCGGGTAGGATGATGAACGGGAAGGAGGCGGTGGATTTGATGTTGGCCAACGACATGGCTTCGGCTCGCGAGAAGAGTAAGAATATCGACAAGTACAACGAGGATCGCCGCGAACTTGATAAGAAGATTACCGAAGAGGCGATCGAGTACATTGAAAACCATCTTGACATCGAAAACCAGAAGAGCGTGGTGCTTTACAACGAGACATGGCACAAGGGTATCGTGGGGATCGTCGCCTCAAGGCTCACGGAGAGGTATTACCGACCCGCCGTGGTGTTGACGAAATCGAATGGCTTCATCTCCGGTTCGGCCCGTTCGGTTCCCGGGTTCGACGTATACAAAGCTATCGAATCGTGTCGCGATATCCTGGAAAATTTCGGCGGCCACACTTACGCCGCGGGGCTGACCCTTCGGGAGGAGAACCTGCAAGAGTTCCGCAAGCGGTTCAATTCCCTCTCCTTCGACAAGGTGGAGAGCCGCATGATGTCGCCTCAAATCACGGTAGACTCCCATCTTTCCTTTTCTGATATCACTCAGGATCTGGTGGAGGGGCTTTCGCTCTTTAGCCCGTTCGGACCGGAGAACGAGAACCCGGTCTTTCTCACCCGTGGGGTGTACGACGCGGGCGGCAGTAAGCTGGTGGGGAGGGGTAATCGGCACATCAAGCTGGAGCTATTAGACGGAACCGTGACCACCCCCGTGCAAGGTATCGCTTTTTCTCAGAAAGATCATTTTGTCCGTCTCAAAGAGGGGCTTCCCGTGGATATCTGTTACTCGATCGAGCAAAATACGCGCGGGAACCGGGCATTCACCCAGTTGATGGTAAAGGATATCCGCGTATAGCCCTGATAAGCGCTCGCCTATGCCATCGGGACTGTTCCATACGATACTGCAAGAGTACTGGGGCTACGACTCTTTTCGGCCCTTGCAGGAGGAGATTATACAGTCGGTATGGGAGGGGAGGGATACCCTTGGGCTTATGCCTACCGGCGGCGGGAAATCGCTCACGTTTCAGGTACCGGTGATGGGTATGGAAGGGATATGTCTAGTGGTGACCCCTCTGATCGCGCTGATGAAGGATCAGGTGGACAACCTGCGGGAGCGGGGTATCAAGGCGGCAGCCGTCTATTCCGGGATGTCACGCGACGAGATCTTGGCCACACTCGAGAACTGCATCTTTGGCGACTACAAGTTCCTCTACGTCTCTCCAGAGAGACTCTCTTCTGATATATTCCGTATCAAGCTTCAAGCGATGAACGTTTGCCTGCTGGTGGTAGACGAGTCGCACTGTATCTCGCAGTGGGGATACGATTTTCGTCCCTCTTACTTGAAGATCGCCGAGATCCGTCAACTGCTGGAGGGGGTGCCGCTGTTAGCCCTCACGGCCACCGCGACGGCCGGCGTGGTGGAGGATATTCAGGAGAAGCTGCTCTTTAAGGAGCGAAATGTGTTTCGGATGAGCTTTGCCCGTGACAATCTCTCGTACGTGGTACGTAGGGTGGAGAACAAGATGGGCGAGCTGATCCATATCCTTCAGTCGGTTCCCGGTTCGGTCATCGTTTACGTGCGCAGCCGCCGCGAGACCAGGGAGGTGGCCCGAGGGCTAAACAAAGCGGGTATCTCGGCCGACTTCTTTCACGCGGGTCTCTCCAGGGAGGAGAAGGTGTTCAAGCAGAACGCGTGGCGCTTTAACGAGCGACGGGTAATGGTGGCGACCAACGCGTTCGGGATGGGAATCGATAAACCGGATGTTCGTGTCGTCCTCCACCTTGATCTTCCCAATTCGCTGGAGGAGTATTTTCAAGAGGCTGGCCGCGCAGGCAGGGATGGCGAACGCTCTTACGCCGTCCTCCTCTACGCCAAGGCGGACAGTGGCAAGTTAAAGAAGCGCATCACTGACTCCTTCCCAAAGCGCGACTTTATCATCCGGGTGTACGAGGCGCTGGGCAACTACTACCAGGTGGCGGTGGGGTCCGGGTATAACGACGTGTACGATTTTAACCTCTACGATTTCTGCATGCCTTACCGGCTGCCGATGCTGCAGACGCACCACGCGCTCAATATATTGGAGCTGGCCGGCTACATCGAGTACACCGAGGAGATCGACACCCGCTCGCGCGTGAGGATGCTGGTTTACCGGGACGAGCTCTATTCCCTTCACTTGAGTAGCGAGACGGAGGAGCTGCTGCACGTGCTCCTTCGGACCTACACCGGCTTGTTCACGGACGACGTTTACATAGACGAGTCCCTGCTGGCATCCCGGGCAGGGAAAGAACGGCAAGAGGTGTGCGAGATATTGATCTCCTTGTCGCGGGCACGGTACATACGCTACATCCCCCGAAAGAAAACGCCCTACATTGTTTTTACTACTTCACGTGAGGATACCCGGTTCGTCTCCATTCCCCGGGCCGTGTACGAGGAGCGGAAGCAACGGTTCGAGAAGCGTATCCACGCGATGATTGATTACGCGGAGCGGAGCGATGTTTGCCGCTCTCGTGTGCTGCTGATCTATTTCGACGAGGAGGGTACGAGCGATTGCGGGAGTTGCGATGTTTGTCTCGCCAAAAACGAAACGGGGCTCTCGAACTTCGAGTTTGGGCAAATTAAGCAGGCCGTGAAAGAGGTACTGCACGAGAAGGGGTCTTTGCGTGTACACGAGCTGATCGCCTGTTTGGAGAGAGGCGAGAAACAAACAGTAACCGGAAACAAAAAGGATGAGAAGATTATCGATGTCGTTCGTTTCTTGGTCGATGCCGGAGAGTTGGCGTTGGAAGACGATTTGATTTCAATTGCCAAGGAGTAAAAAGCTTGATTACGGGGTTGCGGGTGAGGCTTTGACGGCGTAATCGCTAGGGGATAATTTTCTCGAGCAGAAAAAAACGCCCACGGAAGAATTTCGCGAGCGCAGTACATTAACGTGACTCCGACAGGATTCAAACCTGTAACCTTCTGATCCGTAGTCAGATGCTCTATTCAGTTAAGCTACGGAGCCCTGATTTGCGGTTGCAAAGATACGCCATTTTCCTCAATTTACAAACGGTCAGTCCACATTTTCTTCTTGAACTTACAAATATCGGTTTTGCCATATGCTCTTATATTAATCGAGTTCGGCAACGGCAAAGAATTCCCCTCGTTTCATGAGTTTATAGATATCTTCTCCCGGGTATGATTTAAAAAGAATTTGCAGTGTTGCCTCCTTAGGTGAATGCACGTAAAAACTTCCGTTCATGAAAACGCGGCCCTTATCATCCGCGGCCAACGAGTTGATGAACCTACATGCACGCCCTTCATGATCAATGATTTTCCCATGATCCACCACTTTTTGGTCGAGCCCGCCGGTTATTGAAACGCTTCTCAAATGGAGACTTTCGTCATACCCAACGATGTCAGGATCTCTTTCCCGCTCAAATTCCGCGCCTTTCGTTCGCTCGTCCAAGAGGTCCGCGTATTGAACAAAGTAAACCCTATCGCCCCCCAGTGCCGTGTGCAAGAAGGTAGATCCAATGTAGGCTATCGGCTCAAACGCTTCACCGGATTCAATATTTTTCGATGGGTCAAAAATCCACAACCTCTCGTCACCTCCGCCCCAGGTTCCCATGGTAAACAGACATTTTTTGTTTCCGCTTCCCGGCAGCGCGTCTGACCACGTCCAAGCACGTTCCTTCCTGTAGGATTCCTCGGTAACCGGCGTTCCATCAATGAACTCCCCGTAGGGCAGTACATCATGGTAGACCTCGATCTTATCCAGGGAAGGGCGATAGCAATACAAGTTACCGTTATCATTTTCATAAAAAGGTTGATAGGGGCCAGAGTTGCTATTATCGTCCAGGTGTTGATTTCTTTTCCATAACGTGAACCAACAGTTGCCCTCGTGATCAATGAAAAAGGTTTTCGATGCCGCACTACGCTTTTCAGCTACCAATCCCAGATCTCTCATTTCACCCGTCTCTATATCAACGCTATAAAGATGGCTGCCATCGGCTTCTACCAGTTCATCCAAAAAGGGTACCACGAAAACATACAACTTCTTTCTAATCGGGTCGATATTAATCGCGGAGTAGGTTGAATACCTCGGGCGAATAATCCCGAAGTCCTTGAACTTCCCGGTTTTCATCTCGTACCCCACGGCATGCGCACCCGTGTAGTCCGCGATACCTTTTGGCCAATAATTAGAGAGGTGGGTCGTGAAATAGAGCCATCCATCGTGTTCAACGATCGGGCTATGAATCTTTCCCTGTTGTGAGGGGGTGTCCGCTTCTCCAAGAACCACGGTCATATCTTCCGCTAATAGGGTATGAACTTTCGTTTCGGGGTCGAACCGGTGAAACCCGGCACCATGGGCAGAAGAGTGAGTAGAGGTACCAAAATAACAGTTCCCATCTGAAGCGACAGTCATTCCCTGCCACTGTCCGTCCCATTCTTTACAAATCTTGTTCATTGAGACTGAATACACTTCACACATTTTCTCCCTTTTTTGTTGCGCGTTACACGATGAAACGATGCCATTCAAAAGTAAAAAAATCAGCAAGGGTCTAATTACGGTTTTCATTTGATTTTTATTTTTATGTTTATAGGTGTGTGGAACTATTTTAATGAACCTGTCGGTTTCATACGATTCTTTTATTTTTTTTTGCTTCGGTGTATGGAACTCGCTTTAATCATGTTCTTGTGTGAAAACAGTTTTCATGCTCGTTTCATACGCTGGTTGTATTTTATTGTTTTATTTCTCCTTTCGGGCGGTAACGAGGTTCCTTTTCCTTAACGCTTCCAAGCTATCCTTCCAATCCCCAGCCTGTGCCCACAGGTAGTAAGAAAAATACATCGTGCTCTGCTGTATGATGGGGGTCCACGGTTGAAATTCAACGTAGGCATGCGGGGCATCTCTATTGTGGGGGAGATTCATCCACATATGTAAGAAGATAGGTTGTTCCACGGGAAAGCCCCAATAAATGAGATATTTTCTTTTGTATCGTGTCCCGCGTTCCACCCTTCTTGTACTTCTAATGCCTGTCCATAGTAATCGTCCGTTCTCATCCGGTACTCCTTCAGCCCCTTTGTCGTTAAAACCGTGAACAGGTCCTCTTCCCCGTGCACTTCCCCTAGCTCTAGGATGGGTTGAGGTCCCAGGACGTTTGCATCTTTGTCCTTGAATACTAACGCGAACCGCACCTCTACCAGTGGCGTGTTCCCGTATAACGTGAAAATCTTCTTGATGGTATTCCCGTAATAATCCGCTTCCATCTCCACCTGCACGTGATCCCCCTCCCATTTGGTGATTTTCGCGTCGTAAACACGATGTGTTTCCATGCTTGCTTGTCCCAGGAAATCCTCAAATCCCCCGTACGGGTAATAGCCTCTCATGCGATACGGTCTCCTGTGATCTGCCGTCTTCTGTGGCCACCCTTTGTAGAACACGTTATCGTTTTTGCTTTTAACGATGTACTCGATCACGCGGGCCCCCGTTGCCAACAGGGTGATTTGCACGGAATCATTCTCCATGCGATACTCGTTAATTCCATCCCCATCTAGGTCTATTTCATACACGCGTGGCTTGCCTTCCGCTTTGCCGACACCAAGCTGGGTCTCGGCGGTGAGGCCCAAGGCGTTTGTTCGAACAACGTATTCCCCGGGGGTCACCTTTAATGTGAATACCTGCTCTTCCCAAGAGGCCTTTTCCGCGTGAAACGTTTTCGTTTGCCTGTGGACAGCTTTTTTAGGATTTCCTTTTTTGAAAACCGAGACTTCCACGGGGAAGTCGCTCGTCCCGGTATAGTTGTGGATGGTGACCGGGTAGGTCACTTCCGGGGCGTGCGAGTAAAGCAATTGATGGATTGAGATAGCGGGCGGCAAATCGAGCATGGTGAGCGTTCTCTTTCTCTTTTCTCCCGATAGGAAGTTCACTGAAACCGGGTTACTTCTTCCCATGGCTTCTTTACCCGGTTGCAAAGTCATTTTGAACTGTTTCTGTTCGCCACCCTGCAACGTGATCGTACCGGGCAAGCCCGTGACCTCTACCGCCGCCGACGTGATAACCTCCAATTTACCCTGTAAGGGTGAAGCGTGGTAGTTTTTCACCGTTACCAGTAAATTATACTTGTCCACCCCCGCTTTCAAGTCCACTTTGTCAACGTAGTAATCTTCAAGGTAACACTTGTCCAGGTAAAGCAACCCTACCGCGTGGCGGTACTTCTCGGGTCCCATGAACCGCGCGTTACTTAGTACCGCTACCTCTTTCCGGGTTAAAATGGCCTCCCACAACGTCTCGCTCGTGAGCGGTTTCTCTTTATCGATAAAGACGATCATGGATGATGTGAGGCCACCGCTTAGATAGCCCGTTTTATTGATAAAGGGCACCTCTTCATGATCGATTTGCTCTTTATTCCCCGGGTGCACGATTACCCCGTCATATGGATAGTTCTCGGAACCGGGATCGTGTACTGGTCGAAACACGTATCCCCCCTTTTCCTTAGCAAAATCAATCCAAGCCTCGCGGCCCGGCATATCCTGTATCTGTAAATCTTCGTAATCGTCGCACCCGTAAACAGGCGAGTAACCCACTTCGGCCACGATGGGCAAATCAAGCTCTTTCACCCATCCTTCGATCTCTTCTTGAGCGAGAAAATCCATGTATCCATCAAATATGAACCAGGAGTTACCCTCGTTCATTCCAATCCCCATTAACTCTAACGGATGCCCCGGTTCAATCGTCACGCTCTTTAACAGGGAAGAGACACCGAACAATCCTTTATGCATCCGGTATTTTCCTGTTACCTCCTTTGTGTTTTTAACTATTTCCAGGAACTTGTTTGCTTGCTCAGGCGAGGGGGACGAAACAACGAATAATTTCCTGGTGTTGTTCACCAAAAGAAACGCTTTGATGGGTTGCAGGTCTACCGCTTTGAACTGGTAGCTCCCTATATCCCCTAGCCAATCAAACAAGTGAGTAACCTTCTTTTCCAAGTTGTTTCCCACCTCTGTTAAAGGATTTGTAACAACCAGCACATCTCCTTTTTTTATCGCGTCATCCAATTTTTCAGCTGTTGGGCTCTTGATTATTTCATATTGGCTGGTAAAAAGGTTGGATATAAAACCTTCCTGCATCAATAATCCCGGCAGACCTAAATCATCCGCGACATCAATTTTGCTTTGCAGAATATTTGATGTTACATCGGGCATGGTTATCTTAAACAGGTTACCGTATCTGAACCAGTTGGTGTAGGTGTTGTGCCAATAGTTGGTAAACCCGTTAAAGTCTATCCTGTTCGTTATCAGCGAGTTGCCTTCATTCTCCGTTACTACCTGAAAACCCGATAGGTTTTGCCCGTACAAGACAACAGATGCCAAAATAAAAATAGAAACAAAAAAAAATTGACGTAGTAGTTTACTCATGATACTCTGTTTATTGATACTTTCCCAAAAAGCATGTAATTATTCCTGGAATTTGAAGCAAAGTTACATATATTTTCCCTTTTGTTGAGGGAATAACCGGCTATTCCTCCCATTTGAATTTACTTCACTCAACTTAACTTTACCATTTTGTGTTTTTACGTCTTTCTATACTCTATCCGCTGAACTCACGGAATAATGACCGAAAAGAAAATCGCGGCAAATCCTTTGTTAATAATCTGAATTATTGTAACTTTGCAGTCCGATTATTAGTTTTTTATCATTTAAGAGTTTGATTCTAAGCTTTTTATTTGCCAATTTCGTCCCTTAGCAAGACAAAAAAGGAGCAAGGAAAATCAACTTCGCATCATTAACTTATTAAAAAACAGGTTAGAATTAGAATGGATACGTTGAGTTATAAAACCCTTTATGTCAATAAAGAGACGGCAAGGAAGGAGTGGGTTGAGATCGATGCCACGGGGCAACCGTTGGGGCGTCTCTGTTCCAAGGTAGCCAAGTTGCTGAGAGGGAAGTACAAGCCGAGCTTTACCCCTCACGTGGATTGCGGGGACAACGTGATTATCGTGAACGCCGATAAGGTGGTGTTGACCGGGAAAAAGTGGACCGACCGCATTTACCTACGCTACTCGGGCTATACGGGGGGGCAGAAAGCATCGACACCGGCCGACTTGATGGCCAAGGGGCCAGACCGTCTTTTCCGGAAGGTGGTCAAGGGCATGTTGCCTAAGAACAGGCTGGGCGCCGCGATACTGAACAACATGTACGTCTACGCGGGTGATACGCATCCGCACCAGGCGCAGAAACCCAAGAAAATAGACATCAACACATTAATGTAATATGGAAGCAGTTAACGCAATAGGAAGGCGCAAAGCGGCCATCGCCCGTGTTTTCGTGACCGAAGGAACCGGTAAGATCGTGATCAACAAGCGCGAGTTGGAGCATTACTTCCCGTCGTCCATCCTTCAGTTCATCGTCAAGCAGCCGTTGAACAAGTTGGAGGTGTTGGAAAAGTACGATATTCGGATCAACATGCAAGGGGGTGGCTACAAGGGGCAAGCAGAAGCAGCCCGCTTGGGCATTGCCCGCGCCTTAGTCAAGATTAACCCCGACGATAAGCCTGTTTTGAGGGCAGAAGGTTTCATTACCCGCGATCCCCGCGTGGTGGAGCGGAAGAAACCCGGCCAACCGGGAGCCAGGAAGAAATTCCAATTCTCGAAACGTTAATTCTCCGGACTCGCCCGGTTTTTACCTTGTGAGCGTTCGGTGCGCATAAAAGGCCGTGGAATTCGGCCACCCGTTTAGTATCTAAATCGCTAGGATGCTGAAGCCTCGGCCTACCTTGCGATTCGGTTTAGAAAAAGAATGTAAACGAACAATTTATCAAACAAACATGGCAAAGTTAGAATTTGACCAACTTTTAGAAGCCGGAGCACACTTCGGCCACCTGAAAAGGAAGTGGAACCCCGCGATGGCGCCCTATATCTTCATGGAGCGGAACGGGATTCATATCATCGATCTGCACAAAACGATCGCGAAGGCCGAAGAGGCAGCCGAAGCGTTGAAGAAGATCGCTAAATCTGGGAAGAAAATCCTTTACGTAGCCACCAAGAAGCAGGCGAAGCCCGTGGTGGAGGCGTGTGCGCAGAGCGTGAATATGCCCTACGTGGTAGAGCGCTGGCCCGGTGGCATGCTGACCAACTTTCCCACCATCCGCAAGGCGGTGAAGAAGATGGGCAACATCGACAAGATGATGAAGGACGGTACGTTCGACACGCTGTCGAAACGCGAAAAACTGCAGGTGACCCGTCAACGGGCCAAACTGGAGAGGATGCTGGGTTCTATTGAAGACTTAACCCGCCTGCCCGCGGCTCTTTTCATCGTGGACGTGATGAAGGAGCAGATCGCCGTTAGGGAGGCCGAGCGTCTTGGGATTCCTGTGTTTGCGATCGTGGATACCAACTCTGACCCATTGAACATCGACTTTGTGATCCCGGCTAACGATGACGCCGCGAAATCGGTGGAGATAATCGTGGAGTACATCACTGAGGCCATCAAGGATGGGCTGGAAGAGCGCAAGGTGGAGAGAGCAGACGCCGCCGCAGCTGAACAGCAGCAAGAGGAGGGAGTGCCTCAACGTCGTGAGCGTAAGACCAGGGCCGCCCGTAAGGAGCGCGTGAAGAAGGAAGACTCCGAGGCCATGAAGGCGGCAGTAGTGAGCAAGTTCACGAAAGATGAGGACGTTGACGAGTAATAGACAGTAACATAAGGAAAAAATAGAGATAGTATGGCAGTAACAATAGCAGATATCCAGCACCTACGTAAAATGACGGGTGCGGGGATGATGGATTGTAAGAACGCGCTGACCGAGGCGAACGGCGATTTCGATAAAGCGGTGGAGATCATCCGCAAGAAAGGGCAGGCCGTGGCTGCTAAGCGCGAGGATCGCGATGCATCGGAAGGATGTGTGTTGGCGAAGGCCGAAGGCGGTTTTGCCGCCGTGGTGGCTTTGCAGTGTGAAACAGATTTCGTGGCTAAGAACGAGGATTACATTGCGCTAACGCGCCAGATTCTCAGTGCGGCCGTTGAGCATAAACCCGCGACACGGGAGGAGTTGCTGGCGATTGAACTTCCTGGCGGCACTGTGTCGGAACTGATTACCGACAAGATGGCGTCGACGGGCGAGAAGATGGAGTTGGGCTACTACGAGCAGATTACCGCTCCTTTCGTTACCTCTTATGTTCACATGGGTAACAAGCTGGCTACCATCGTGGGTTTCAATAAGGAGGCCGACGAACAGGTGGCCAAGGACGTGGCCATGCAGGTGGCGGCGATGAACCCCATCGCGGTGACCCCCGAGGGTATACCGGCCGACGTGAAAGAGAAAGAGTTGAACATCGCTCGCGAGAAAGCACGTGAAGCCGGCCGACCCGAGAAGTTGTTGGATCGGATCGCCGAGGGTGCATTGCAGAAGTTCTACAAGGAATACACGCTGCTTCAGCAGGAGTACGTGAAAGAGCCCAAGAAGAGCATCGAGGAGTTCCTGAATGAGCAAGATAAAGAACTTTCGGTTGTTTCGTTTAAACGGGTTTCGCTGAACGTGTAATATCCATTGTTTACCCGGAAGAAAGAAATTGAAAAACGCCACGGTTGACCGGGGCGTTTTTTTGGTGGTGAATTTTCGTGGTGTGTTCTGTTTTTCCGTCTGTAGATTTTTCACATTTTCCATCTAGTGATAATTCACCTTTTTCGTTTGTCGAGATTACCCGTCTTTTACTCGGTGATGCTTCACATTCACCTCTCGGTGACTTCATCGGAACCTACAGTCCAAGTGAGCACGTAGTCATCGTGCACCTCGTAGTAAACCTTGAAGCGGCGACCGTCTCCAGTTTTGCTTTCCGTGGCGGTGATGGTTCCCTTGTTCTGTAGGGTGAACGGGTGCAGAAAAAGGTGCTCTTTAAAGTCAACCTCTCTCAGGTTGAGTCGTTTGAAGAGAGTCTCCTTGGCCGACCAGTGCAGGAGTTGGTGTAACACCTTGTTGGTGGGGTCAATGTACTCCTTCTCGGAGATGAATTTGGCCGCTATTTTTTTTATGCGTTCCGATCGCTCCTCGATGTCGATCCCTATCGGCAAGGAGTTATGTAGCAGTAGCGCGGCATAATCCCTCGTATGGCTTATGCTAACAAGGTGACTGCGGTCTGACAGGTAGGGGCGCCCGTCCGGATAGTTTTGTATTGATTTATCGTCATCCAGCAGGACGAACAGCATCGCCCGGGTGGCGAGCCACTCAATGGAACGTCGGCTGGACTTGATCTTTTTGGTGTAGTCGATGGCCTCCGCCCTCTGTGGTTCCGGGAAGTAGTTCAGCAGCTCCTCGCGTGTTTCTTCCATCTTCCAGACACCCAGCAGCCCGCCCGAATCGATATGTTCTCGCCTAATCAGCATCGGTTTTAGCAGGGTGTTTCGGGACCATGTACCTCACTTTCACGACCCGTTTCTTGCTCATCTCCTCGGCTATAAACGTGTATTTCTTGTAGGTAAAGCTCTCTTTTCGTTTCGGGAAATCGCCCTTCAGTTCCAGCAAAAGGCCAGCTAACGTGTCCACCTCCTCTGCCATCTCCTCGAAATCTCGTTCCTCCACGCCGGCGATTTTCACGAAATCCTCCAGTGGTGTCTTCCCTTCGAACAGGTAGGAGCCATCGGCCGCTATCGTGTAGAGCGGTTGCTCCTCGTCATACTCGTCGCTGATGTCGCCCACTATCTCTTCCAGGATATCCTCCATGGTGACCAGTCCCGAGGTACCCCCGTACTCGTCCACCACGATGGCCATGTGGTTCTTGTTGTCACGGAACTCCTCCAGCAGGTCATCAATCCGTTTTGTACCGGGCACGAAGTAGGCAGGCCGAATGAGAGATTGCCAGTTGAACTCGGGTTCTTGCCCCAGGTGAGGCAACAGGTCTTTCACGTAGAGAATCCCTTGGATGTTATCGGGGGTATCTTCGAAGATGGGGATACGCGAATAGCCGGCGTCCACGATAAAGTCGATCACCACGTTAAAAGGGGTACGTGCATCGATTACCACCATATCGCTCCTTGACACTAGGATGTCGTCCACCGTTTTGTCTTTGAAACGGATAATACCCTCCAGCATCTCTTTCTCCTGCTCTCTGGTTATCTCGTTGGAGGTGATTTCCAGTGCCTTAGAGAGGTTGTCCACCGATATGTCATGTCTCTGCTGGAGGGTCGACCGGGTGATGGATGCGGAGCTTCGAACTAGGAGGGAGGAGAGGGGGCTCATCAGCTTGTGGATGATCCTGATAAACCGAGAGTGTTTTGTTGCGAACCGGTAGGGGGCGTGCGAGGCGTACATCTTTGGGAGGATGTCAACGAAAAGGAGGATTATCCCTATCGCGATCCCGATCTTCAGGAGCCAGGTTCCGGCGGGGTTACTCATGAAGTAGGGAAACCTGTTCAGGAGGTAGATAATCAGCACGATAAGGATGACGTTGAACAAGCCGTGTGCGATCCCGATGGATGCGTGCAATTTTTCCGGTTTGGCCAGTAGTCGATTCACTCGATCCCTTACCGCTTGGTTTCCATGGTGGGACTCATCAGGTGGTCGCTTTTCAATGGTGAAAAAGGCGATCTCCGATCCGGATATAATCGCGTTTATCGCGAGGATGAGCAGCAGGAGTGCTATAAGGAAATAGTCGGTTGCCACGAGCGTAAATGCCTGTAGCAAAAGGTGAGATAACGGGAAAGGGTCAGGGTCCAAGGGGTGATAATTAAGTGAAACAGGGAGAATGTTTTAGCGCTTGATTCTCAAATCGAAGGAGGGAAACATTCTCCCTGCAAAAATAGCATGTTTTATTTAAAACGGCAAATCATCCACCTCTGAACTTACGTCGTCCACGCTATCGAGTGATTCACTTGGCTCGGCATCTGCCGTCGCGGTTGAACTTCCGATATCGCTCTCTTGTACCCGGCGGCCTAACAGCTCCAAGTTGTCGGCGACGATTTCAGTAATGTACCGTTTAATCCCGTTCTGGTCATCGTACGAGCGAGAACGAATTTTCCCCTCGATGTAGAGCAGCGTTCCCTTTTTCACGAACCTTTCTGCTATTTGTGCCAATCCTCTCCAGCAGACAATATTGTGCCATTCCGTCCGTTCCGGCACCTGTGTCCCGCTGGAAGTGGTATACCCCCTTTCACTGGTTGCCAGTGAAAAGCTGGCCTTAGCCACATCGTTATCAAAATACCTCATTTCCGGGTCTCTCCCCACGTTTCCAACTAAAATTACTTTGTTCACTGACATAATTAAAAAATTTATTGGTTTGTAAAGCGGATAGTCAATCCAAGCAAAAATAATGATTTTTTTGCAATTTCCAACTATTAATCGCTATTGGTTTCAATATATTTATACATCAGCCTTGAAATGGGGTATCGTTCCATCTCCTCTTCCGCAATTCGTACGTACTGATCCATGAGCATATGAACAGTCTCTTTTTCCAACGTTACCCGGTAGAAGTTGGCGTGAATCTGTTGGTGTGAGAGCAGGTGCTTATAGGTGAAGGGACCATCGATGGCGAGCGAATTGGCTTCGCCAAAGAGTTGGTTGTATTCATTACTCAGTAGCAGTTCTTCAACCTCGATGGGCTCGTTGGTCTCTATAAGCGGAAACTCGTAGAGGTTTCTCCATATATCGTTGCCCGCTCGCCGTTGGATATAGGTGTACCCCTCTTGCCGGATATGGAGGTAGGTGAAATAGCGCCTTCTTGCCTTTTTTTTCTTCATACTGCTTGGCAATTCATCAGTTCGCCCGCCCGCTAGCGCCATGCAGGAGTCTGCTAGTGGGCAATCATCGCACTTGGGTTGCCGGGGTACACAGATTAAGGCCCCCAAGTCCATAAGGGCCTGATTGAAGGCACCCGGTCGCCTTTTCGGCAGCAGCTCTTTCGCCAGCTCCTTAATGATTCGCTTTCCCTTGGTCGATTGAACGGGCTCTTCCAACTCAAACAGCCGAGCGATGACTCTCAAGACGTTCCCGTCGACTGCCGCGTGAGGTTCGTTGAAGGCAATGGACGAGATGGCAGCAGCGGTGTATTCGCCGATTCCTTTAAGTGATAGGATATCGGGGTAGCGGGTCGGGAATTGACCGTTAAAGCGGCTCATGATATCCTTCGCTGCCGCATGCATGTTACGAGCCCTTGAGTAGTAACCCAGCCCTTGCCATAACCTTAGCACCTCCACCTCGTCGGCGTTCGCGAGCGACTTCACGTTTGGGAAACGGCGGGTAAATCGCACGTAGTAGTCCCACCCTTGCGCAACCCTTGTTTGTTGCAGGATGATTTCGGAAACCCAGACCAGGTAGGGGTCGTCCGTCCCTCGCCATGGGAGATCGCGTTTGTTCTCATCATACCAGCTCAACAGCTGTAGCGTTACTCGATGCCGCATTGCTTGATCCTGCGCTGTTTGGTCCCGCATTGCCTTGTCCCGTGTAGTTTGCCTTGGTTTTACGCGATGTTGCCTCATGCTCGTTTTTTTTGGTTCCGCGAATGTACTGAAAAAAACGTTGATTATAACCGACCACTTTCATTATCCCCGCGTGATAGCAGGGTTGACAGTCGGAAATATGCAAAAAAAGAAAAAATACACCTATTTATTTTACCTGTTGAAAAAAAAGCTATATATTTGCATTCCAAAATTTTACTAAATGTATTCTACAGTATTATTAATAACTAAAACAGTAATAAAATGACTAAAGCAGACATTGTAAACGAGATTGCGAAAAATACCGGAGTGGACAAGGCTTCCGTGTTGGCCACGGTGGAATCGTTCATGGATGTGGTGAGAAACTCATTGGCAAACAACGAAAACGTTTACCTGAGGGGGTTCGGTAGTTTCATCGTTAAAAGGAGAGCCCAGAAGACGGCACGCAACATTTCCAAGAACACCACTATCATTATTCCCGAGCACAACATACCCGCCTTCAAACCGGCTAAATCCTTTGTAGCCATGGTGAAAGAGGCAGATTTTTAATTTCTAAAAAGAGAACGAAAATGCCAAGCGGAAAGAAAAGAAAACGGCATAAGATGGCTGTTCACAAGCGTAAAAAAAGACTTAGGAAAAATAGGCATAAGAAAAAGAAATAGGCCCGTAGCATTTTTTACAGTATAAATACAAGAACAAACTTAAGGAAAACCGATCGGGATTTAAGTTTGTTCTTTGTATATTTTGAAACGGTTCTAGCGAGAACGTTTCTTTCTGTTGTGACGACAGAATCTCTTTTTAAGGATAATATCTAATCATTTTAAAAACAAGCTATTGTGACAAGCGAACTTGTTGTAGACGTTCAACCTAAAGAAATAACGATCGCGGTTCTCGAGGATAACAAGCTGGTAGAACTGCAACAGGAAAGTCAAGACGAATCTTTTACGGTTGGAAACATCTACCTGGGCAAGGTGAAAAAACTGATGCCCGCCCTAAATGCGGCATTCGTGAACGTAGGGCATAAAAAGGACGCTTTTCTTCACTATTTGGATTTAGGGGTTGCCTTCAACTCTGTTCAGGCGTTTCAGAAACAGGTTGAAGACAAAAAGAGAATTCCACAGCTTCCGAAGATGAAGCTGCAATCCGATATCAATAAAGAGGGAACCATCACCGATATTTTAAAGGTTGGGCAAGAAGTGCTGGTGCAGATTGCCAAGGAGCCCATATCGACTAAAGGGCCTCGGCTGACCGCCGAGATATCTTTCGCCGGACGTTTCATGGTGTTGATACCCTTTATCAATCGAGTGTCGGTATCGCAAAAGATTAGGTCGCGCGAGGAGCGTGCCCGTTTACGGAAGTTGGTTCAGAGCATCAAGCCCAAGAATTTCGGCGTGATCATTCGGACAAACGCTCAAGGGAAACGGGTAGCCGACCTTGATGCGGAGTTAAAAGTACTTGTTAAGCGCTGGGAAGACAATATCGGGAAAATCCTGAAAGCGAAGGCCCCGTCGCTCATCTTCGAGGAGACGGGACGAACGGTAGCCCTTTTACGCGATATATTTAGTCCCTCTTTTCAGCATATTCACGTTAATAACCGGGACGTGGCGAGACAGGTCGCCGAGTACGTCAGCCTTATCGCGCCTGACCGGAAGAACGTTGTGAAGCAATACAAGGGCGCGTTACCCATCCTGGATAACTTTGGTGTAACAAAGCAGGTGAAATCGCTCTTCGGGAAAACGGTAACGTTCAAGAACGGCGCCTACCTTATCATCGAGCATACCGAGGCGTTGCACGTGATAGACGTGAACAGTGGCAATCGCCACAAATCGGAGCTGGATCAAGAGGACAGCGCTTTTGAAGTGAATGTTTCGGCTGCCGAGGAGATCGTGCGCCAGTTGCGTTTGAGGGATATGGGAGGTATTATCGTGATCGATTTCATTGACATGAGCAAGGGGGAGCACCGGAACAAGCTCCTTTCTACGATGCAAGAGCTGATGTCGAAAGATCGCGCCAAGCATAATATCCTGCCGTTAAGTAAGTTTGGGTTAATGCAGATCACGCGCCAGCGTGTGCGCCCCGAGATGGAAGTTGCCACAAGCGAAGTATGCCCCACTTGCTTTGGCAAGGGAAAGATAAAATCGTCGCTCCTTTTCACCGATACGCTGGAAAGGAAGATTGGTTATTTAGTGAAGAAATTAAAAGTGAAGAAATTTAGCCTGCACATACATCCGTATGTCGCGTCGTATGTTCAGCAAGGTCTGTTTTCGTTGAAGTACAAATGGAGGAAGAAGTACAACGCGGGGATCCGAATAATTCCCGATCAGAAACTGGGTTTCCTGCAGTACCTGTTCTATGATAAAGATGGAAACGAGATCGACCTGAAAGAAGAGATTGAGATGAAGTAGAGTCGCTTTGAGTGATTTTCTAATTGGGTTAAGACCGGTATTTCGAGAGAGATACCGGTTTTTTTTATGTGCGCTACGCATACCATACATCTATAGGGTGCAAGTCCCGAACGTGCCTGCCAATAGGAAACGTTAGTCAACGGCAAGGGTGTTGCCCGCGAGGGCAAATCTGAAGGAAGCCAGCGACAAAGCCGTGAATGAACGGACAGGAACACGATACGAGGCTTACCTTGTGGGTAAGTGGGCATTGGACCACGAAGCCCGATAATTGGACGTAAAGCAAGGGTAGTAAATCGTGTCACTCACGGTGAAAGAGGTATGAGTTTACCGTAGGAGGTCTGTATAAGACAGGTGGAGGCGAAGACGAGCGAACTGTTGTAGCAAAGCCGTTATACAGAAGTCAGCAGACGCCATAGTAGCCAGGAAGCTCTTGTAACGAGAGTGGAGCGAAGGGCAGAAACATTAGAGCTGATGAGTTTTTTTTTAGAATAGTAAAAGCCAATGCCAAGGGGCAGAAAATAACCTTATACACAGATGAAGCGAAAGAAAGGAGCAGAATGTTGTATTCAAGGTAACCTTTTCGTCACGGACGTACCCGTATGGTACGAAAGTGACGGGAAGGTCAGCCCCGTGTGGCTTTCTATATGCGAAGAAGAACGTAATCAGACGAGAGATTTGATGGAACGTTTGACGGGCTATTCAAATTTGCACGAAGCCTATCAACAGGTACGCCGCAACGGCGGGAGCAGCGGTGTGGACAAGCAGAGTGTCGAAGAGTTCGGCACATGGTTCAGCAACCATTACAAGGAACTTCAAAACGATTTATTGTCCGGCACGTATGTTCCCCAACCGGTTAAAGGCGTTCAAATTCCCAAGCCGAAAGGCGGTTTCCGTCAGCTGGGCATTCCCACGGTCAAAGACCGGGTAGTCCAACAGGCGATAAACCAAGTCCTACAACCCATTTACGACCCGATGTTTTCCCCTTCGAGTTTCGGCTTCCGCCCACGACGAGGTGCTCACGATGCCCTGCGTCGAGCGTGCGAAATCGTTAAATCGGGGAAAAGTACCGTCGTTGATATAGACCTGGCCAAGTTCTTCGACGAGGTCAACCATCAACGCTTGCTTTGGCTTCTGAGTACACGGGTAGGGGATAAGCGCTTGCTATCCTTGATCAGTCGCATTCTGAAAACCGGTATACTTCGGGACGGGCTATGCAGTCAGCGTGTTAAAGGCACACCGCAAGGCAGTCCTTTAAGCCCATTGTTGTCTAACATCGTCTTGGACGAGTTAGACCAAGAGCTGACACGTCGGAACTTGGACTTCGTACGCTATGCCGATGACGTTCAGATATTCGTGGGCAGCTGCAAGGCAGCCGAACGAGTATATGATAGCATAATAGGTTTTATCGAAAACAGAATGCTCCTGAAAGTCAATCGAGAAAAGAGCGGTATCAAGCCGAGTTACAAGGTGAACTTTTTAGGCCATAGCCTTTTACGAGGAGGGAAGTTAGGACTAAGCAGGTCAAGCGAGGAACGATTAAAGATGAAGCTCAAATCCATTACCCGACGTAATCGCGGGGTAAGTTTCGAGCAAATCTTGCGAGAACTGGAAATGTTGCTAAGAGGTTGGTTACAATATTTCAAGTACGCTTCAATGAAAGGCAAACTTGAAAAGTTAGACGGTTGGCTTCGCCGCCGATTAAAATGTTACCGTCTAAAGCAATGTAAACGAGTAATCGGTATCGTTCGTTTCCTCACCTCACTTGGAGTTGAGGAAACATTAAGTTGGCGTACTGCCCTTAGTGGCAAGGGATGGTGGCGACTGTCTAACAGTCCCGCCCTGAACATAGGAATGAACAACGTTTGGTTTGCTAAACAAGGCTATTACAGTCTATCAGACAGCTACAAACAGTTGTTTCGTAATCCACTCTAATGTAACCGCCGTACACGTAAGTACATACGGTGGTGTGAGAGGTCGGAAAATAAAATAGGAGGAAAACCTATTTTATTTTCCTCCTACTCGATGTGCGCTACGCATACCATACATCTATAGGGTGCAAGTCCCGAACGTGCCTGCCAATAGGAAACGTTAGTCAACGGCAAGGGTGTTGCCCGCGAGGGCAAATCTGAAGGAAGCCAGCGACAAAGCCGTGAATGAACGGACAGGAACACGATACGAGGCTTACCTTGTGGGTAAGTGGGCATTGGACCACGAAGCCCGATAATTGGACGTAAAGCAAGGGTAGTAAATCGTGTCACTCACGGTGAAAGAGGTATGAGTTTACCGTAGGAGGTCTGTATAAGACAGGTGGAGGCGAAGACGAGCGAACTGTTGTAGCAAAGCCGTTATACAGAAGTCAGCAGACGCCATAGTAGCCAGGAAGCTCTTGTAACGAGAGTGGAGCGAAGGGCAGAAACATTAGAGCTGATGAGTTTTTTTTTAGAATAGTAAAAGCCAATGCCAAGGGGCAGAAAATAACCTTATACACAGATGAAGCGAAAGAAAGGAGCAGAATGTTGTATTCAAGGTAACCTTTTCGTCACGGACGTGCCCGTATGGTACGAAAGTGACGGGAAGGTCAGCCCCGTGTGGCTTTCTATATGCGAAGAAGAACGTAATCAGACGAGAGATTTGATGGAACGTTTGACGGGCTATTCAAATTTGCACGAAGCCTATCAACAGGTACGCCGCAACGGCGGGAGCAGCGGTGTGGACAAGCAGAGTGTCGAAGAGTTCGGCACATGGTTCAGCAACCATTACAAGGAACTTCAAAACGATTTATTGTCCGGCACGTATGTTCCCCAACCGGTTAAAGGCGTTCAAATTCCCAAGCCGAAAGGCGGTTTCCGTCAGCTGGGCATTCCCACGGTCAAAGACCGGGTAGTCCAACAGGCGATAAACCAAGTCCTACAACCCATTTACGACCCGATGTTTTCCCCTTCGAGTTTCGGCTTCCGCCCACGACGAGGTGCTCACGATGCCCTGCGTCGAGCGTGCGAAATCGTTAAATCGGGGAAAAGTACCGTCGTTGATATAGACCTGGCCAAGTTCTTCGACGAGGTCAACCATCAACGCTTGCTTTGGCTTCTGAGTACACGGGTAGGGGATAAGCGCTTGCTATCCTTGATCAGTCGCATTCTGAAAACCGGTATACTTCGGGACGGGCTATGCAGTCAGCGTGTTAAAGGCACACCGCAAGGCAGTCCTTTAAGCCCATTGTTGTCTAACATCGTCTTGGACGAGTTAGACCAAGAGCTGACACGTCGGAACTTGGACTTCGTACGCTATGCCGATGACGTTCAGATATTCGTGGGCAGCTGCAAGGCAGCCGAACGAGTATATGATAGCATAATAGGTTTTATCGAAAACAGAATGCTCCTGAAAGTCAATCGAGAAAAGAGCGGTATCAAGCCGAGTTACAAGGTGAACTTTTTAGGCCATAGCCTTTTACGAGGAGGGAAGTTAGGACTAAGCAGGTCAAGCGAGGAACGATTAAAGATGAAGCTCAAATCCATTACCCGACGTAATCGCGGGGTAAGTTTCGAGCAAATCTTGCGAGAACTGGAAATGTTGCTAAGAGGTTGGTTACAATATTTCAAGTACGCTTCAATGAAAGGCAAACTTGAAAAGTTAGACGGTTGGCTTCGCCGCCGATTAAAATGTTACCGTCTAAAGCAATGTAAACGAGTAATCGGTATCGTTCGTTTTCTCACCTCACTTGGAGTTGAGGAAACATTAAGTTGGCGTACTGCCCTTAGTGGCAAGGGATGGTGGCGACTGTCTAACAGTCCCGCCCTGAACATAGGAATGAACAACGTTTGGTTTGCTAAACAAGGCTATTACAGTCTATCAGACAGCTACAAACAGTTGTTTCGTAATCCACTCTAATGTAACCGCCGTACACGTAAGTACATACGGTGGTGTGAGAGGTCGGAAAATAAAATAGGAGGAAAACCTATTTTATTTTCCTCCTACTCGATCGTGTTTTGATTTTTCGTTCCGATTTCCGTTATGTTCTGGTTTATGTTACACGGGATCCACATCGTAGTAAAGGGTCACGTATCGGAATCGTTGTTCCGCCCGCAACTCCCTTTCAGTTTTCTTCAGTAGGTTCCGCACCGGTTGGAGGGGCAACTCGTTTTCCAGTTTCAACAGTACTTCCTGGATATGGTACTGCTGTACGCGGTTTACCACGGGCGTGTTGGGACCCAGCACCCGTTCGTGAAGTGGTACTCTTACCCGTTGAGCGAACCAATTGGCTGCGGTTTCGACGATGGATTCGTTTTTGTGCTTGAAGATCACCCGGGTAAGGCGGCCAAACGGCGGGTAGTTAAATTGTTTTCGCTCGTGGAATTGAAGGCGGTAGAACCCTTCGATGTCCCCTTTGAGGATGAAGGGGTAGATGGGCTGTCCTGGGTCGTTGCTCTGAATGATCACGCGGGTTTTTCCGTGCTTCCTCGCCGCTCGCCCCACCGTTTGTACCATGAGTTGGAATCCCCGTTCGTGCGAACGGAAGTCGGGGTGGTTCAATAGCGAGTCGGCCGCCACGATTCCAACGACCCGCACGTTCTCGAAATCGATTTCTTTCGAGAGCATCCGCGTACCGACCATTATTTGGATCTTGTTTTGCCGGAAGCAATCCATCATCCGTTCCAGTTCCCCTTTTCCGCGAGTGGTGTCTGCATCCACTCGGGCCACCGTCGCCTCGGGAAACAGCTGCTTCACCTCCTCCTCGATACGTTCCGTCCCGATGCCCAACGGTTTCAGCTCTTCGTTATCGCACTTGGGGCAGGCGTGGGGTAGGGGATATGACTCGTTGCAGTAGTGGCAAACGAGTCGGCTCCTTTGCTTGTGGTAGGTTAGCGCCACATCGCATCGTGTACATTTAGAGATCCACCCGCAGTTTTGACACTCCACCCACGAGGCGAACCCTCGTCGATTACGAAACAGGATGGCCTGTTCGCCGTCCGCCAGTGCCTCGGTTATTGCCTCTATCAACGAGGGTGCCAAGAGCGACTTCATCTTTTTCCGTTTTCTCAGGTTGCGGATATCTTCCACCTGCACCTCTGGTATTACCAGTTGATTGTACCTCGTTTTCAGCTCCACCAAACCGTACTTTCCTCTCTTAGCGTTGTAGTACGATTCCATGGAGGGCGTGGCCGATCCCAATAACGTTTTAGCCCCGGCCATATGGGCCAGCATGATGGCCGTGTCGCGCGTGTGGTACCGTGGGGACGGGTCTTGCTGCTTGTAGCTCGCCTCATGCTCCTCGTCCACCACGATTAGGCCGAGCTGCTTGTATGGCAGGAAGAGGGAGGAGCGTACCCCTAAGATAAGCCTGTACGGTTCGTCAGACCGCATCTTGCTCCATACTTTCACCCGTTCCCGGTCGCTCATCTCCGAGTGATAGAGTGCCATCTTGTCGCCAAAGGCCGCTTGCAGTCGCTTGGTAAGCCGCGTGGTCAGCGCGATTTCCGGCACCAGGTAGAGTACCTGTTTCCCTTTCACTAGATACTCTTTCGCGAGGTGCATGAAGACTTCTGTTTTGCCACTTCCAACCACCCCAAGCAGCAGGCATGTCGCTTGTTCTTTAAGGCACTCTTTGATTGCTGCCAACGCTCGTGATTGTGGCTCGTTAAGCGGGACGAGCTCTTGGGTGGGCAACCTTCTCTCCTTCCTTGTGACCTTGACTTCGTATACCTCAATAATCTCTTTGGCTATCAGCCCGTTTAGTACTGATGGCGAGTAGTTGTCGAACTCCATCACCTGTTTCTTGGTAATCCCCTCCCATTTCTCCTGTTCGTCCGTTTTTTCATCTCCTTCTGATTTCTCCTTCACGCCCTTTTTTTTATCCCCCCCCGGTTCATTGGAGTGGATCCTCCCCTCGATACCTTCAGCTGTTGGTGCTCCGCCAGGTTTTTCTATGAACCCCATAATCTCCTTGAAGAGCGCCAGTTGCTTTTTGGCCCTACCTATCCGGGCTGTTACCTCCTCCTTGGAGACCTCGCTCACTTTAGGATTGATTCGGATGTACGTCTCCGTGCGGGGCTTGAGTCCTTTTTCCAGGTCCTCCGGCTTCATGCGAGGGGGGAGGGCCGCTTTGTAGACGTCTCCCAGCGGCGACAAATAGTAAAAGGAGATCCACTCCCACAGTCTTATCTGCTGTTCGTCCACCACCGGGTGTGGATCGATGGAGGAGTGAATCTCCTTTGTCTCAAAATGTTTGGGTGGCTCGTCATGTAACCTCATCACGATGCCCGTGTAGTGCTTCTTGCTACCGAATGGTACGATTACCCGATGCCCTCTCCCGATCGTTTGTTCCATCTCCTTTGGGACGGAGTAGGTGAACAGGTCGGGCAGCGGAAGCGGCAAGATGACATCAGCGAACATGGATCAGGTACAGGTCAGCCAATGAATATTAAAAATAGAGGGAGGCAGTGATGCTCCAGCTACCCGATTTGCCGTTTAGTGGATCCCGCCAATTGGGCTCATCCACCGAATAATTGTCGGTGAGCTTTACGCTGTAGTTCACCCCTACCTGTACCATGCCCAGGATCTCCAGCCCGCCACCGATATTGGCTCCTGCCTGAAAAGACTTCGCCTTTATATCATCGCTCATACCTTGGAAGTCAACTTTGTCTCCCGATATCAGGTAGCCGATGTAGGGACCGGCCGCCCCGTACAGTTTAAGCGGCAGTCCGCCTAGTCCCAGTTTCGCCTTAACGTTTACCGGCAGGTTGAGGTAGCGGTTCGATACCTCGATCTTTTCTCCGTTGTTCTTTCCGGTGAGGTTTGCTACCGACATGCGGTTATCGTTGTAAAGCAGGGAGAGCTCTAGCCCAACGTTCACTGCTGATAAAGGTAAAATTGCTTCCACCGAGGGCCCGATGCTATAGGAGGTCATGTTCTCCACCTTCAGCGCCTCGGTACTGAAAGTGGGATTGTTCAACCCGACGTCTGTTTTCACCCCGAACTTGATCTGTGAGAAGATAGGGGTACTCCATAGTGCCAACAGCAGCAAAATCACGCTGCCTCGAATCATTGTTTTTGTTCTCATTGTTTTCATACGATTTTTAGTTTTCTATTTCGGTGTATGGGAACCTTTGATATTTAAAATAATCATTGTTTACGTGTTGTTACGTTCATATCCTGCGTAATGTATGATGGCTTTTTAGCGAAAAAGATTGAAAACCGATTGTTAAATAACTGTAACGCGAGAGTTTACTGTTTGGCGTAACGTTATGAATCGGTTAAAAAGCGTTCCTTATTTCAAAGGGAAGTAGAACACTTTTTACGATATGTTGGCCAAAACAGACGTTGGAAGCAGTTTGTTGCTGTTGCGTTAATCCTTGAACTTCGCTTTCAGGAACTCGCGATTGAGCCGTGCGATGTGGCTTATGGAGATGTTTTTCGGGCATTCCACTTCGCATGCGCGGGTATTGGTGCAGTTGCCGAAGCCCAGCTCGTCCATTTTGGCCACCATCGACTTGGCACGCCTGGCCGACTCCTGTTTTCCTTGGGGTAGGAGGGCCAGTTGGCTCACCTTCGCCGCGACGAACAACATGGCCGATCCGTTTTTACAAGCGGCCACGCAGGCACCGCACCCGATGCAGGATGCCGCATCCATGGCCAATTCCGCTTGATCCCTTGGTATGAGTATCGTGTTGGCATCAGGGACACCCCCCGTGTTGACCGACACGTACCCGCCTGCTTGCATAATCTTTTCGAACGCGGTTCTATCTACTACTAGGTCCTTGATGATCGGGAATCCGGCCGATCGCCACGGTTCAATCGTGATAGTGTCTCCATCGTTGAACGAACGCATGTGCAGCTGGCAGGTAGTGATCTCCGCGTCAGGTCCGTGTGGATGGCCGTTGATGTAGAGGTTACACATCCCGCAAATCCCTTCGCGGCAATCGTGGTCGAAGGCGATAGGTATCTTCCCCTCGTTGATAAGCTGCTCGTTTAGGATGTCGAGCATCTCAAGGAATGAGTTTCCTTGGGATACGTTCTTCAATTCGTACGTTTCGAAACGCCCTTTCTCCTTAGGTCCATTTTGACGCCAAACTTTTACTTTTATATTGATATTTTTATCCATGATGGTTGTTGTTACGACTTAATAGCTTCTTTGTTCCCGAACCACGAACTCGTAATCGAGAAGTTCTTTGTACATTACTGGCGCCTTATTCTCTCCTTGGTATTCCCAGCAAGAGACGTATGCAAACTTGTCGTCGTCACGTAACGTGTCGCCCTCTTCCGTTTGATGTTCTACGCGGAAATGCCCCCCGCAAGACTCTTCCCGATCGAGCGCATCGTGTGCCATCAGCTCTCCAATTTCAATGAAGTCGGCTACCCGCAATGCTTTTTCAAGCTCCATGTTGAAGTCATCCCTCTTGCCCGGTACCCTCACGTTAGTCCAGAAGTCTTCCTTCACCTTTTTCAGTTTCACGATCGCCTCCTTGAGGCCTTTCTCTTCGCGTGCCATTCCCACCAGCTCCCACATCACGTGACCCAGCTTCTTGTGGATGGTATCGACCGAGTGTTTCCCTTGGATGTTCATCATACGGTCGATGCGGTTATTAAGCTCCTTCTCGGCCTGCTCGAACTCGGGTAGGTCGGTGCTAAACCGCTTCACGTTAATTTGTTCCGCGAGGTAATTTTGAATGGTGTAGGGTAGTATAAAGTAGCCGTCGGCCAGCCCCTGCATTAGTGCGGATGCTCCCAACCGATTTGCACCGTGGTCCGAAAAGTTGGCTTCGCCGATCGCGAAGAGGCCCGGTATGTTCGTCATCAACTCGTAATCCACCCATAGCCCTCCCATCGTGTAGTGGATAGCCGGGTAGATCATCATGGGCGTTTCGTACGGGTTATCGTCCACTATCTTCTCGTACATCTGGAACAGGTTGCCGTAGCGCTCTTCCACTACCTTTTTCCCCAGTCTCTGTATCGCGTCGGCAAAGTCGAGGTAAACTGCAAGTCCGGTCGTCCCCACACCGTAGCCCGCGTCGCACCGTTCTTTCGCGGCTCTGGAAGCCACGTCGCGCGGCACCAGGTTCCCATACGCGGGGTATCTCCTTTCCAGGTAGTAGTCACGATCCTTCTCCTCTATTTGGGTAGGTTTCAGTTTCCCGGAACGGATAGCTTCCGCGTCCTCCATCTTTTTCGGTACCCAGATGCGTCCATCGTTACGCAACGACTCCGACATCAGGGTCAACTTCGATTGGGACTCCCCGTGTACCGGAATGCAGGTTGGGTGAGTTTGTGTCATAGCGGGGTTGCTGAACCAAGCTCCTTTCTTGTAGCACTGCCATATGGCTGACCCGTTGGAGGTCATCGCGTTGGTCGACAAGAAAAAGGCGTTCCCGTAGCCCCCGGTGGCGATTACCACAGCGTGTGCAGCGAACCGTTCCAGCTTGCCAGTCACCAGGTTCCGAGCGATAATGCCTCGTGCATGGCCATCGATAATCACAAGGTCTAACATCTCGTAGCGGGTATACAACTTCACCTGCTTGCGGTTCACCGCACGGCTCAGGGCCGAGTAGGCACCCAGCAGTAACTGTTGACCCGTTTGTCCTCTAGCGTAAAAGGTGCGTGACACCTGTGCCCCGCCGAATGAGCGGTTAGCAAGTAATCCACCGTATTCACGCGCGAATGGGACGCCTTGTGCCACGCATTGGTCGATGATGCTATTCGACACTTCTGCCATTCGGTAGACGTTGGCTTCGCGAGCCCGGTAGTCGCCCCCCTTTAACGTATCGTGAAATAGGCGATGCACCGAGTCGCCGTCGTTCGGGTAGTTCTTGGCAGCGTTGATACCCCCTTGCGCGGCAATGGAATGCGCGCGTCGCGGTGAATCTTGAATGCAAAAGTTCAGCACGTTAAAGCCTAGCTCTCCCAGCGTGGCAGCAGCCGATGCCCCGGCCAACCCGGTTCCCACCACGATAACGTCAAGGCGTCTCTTGTTGGCCGGGGTCACCAATTTCTGGTTATTCTTGTAATTGGTCCACTTCTCAGCTAATGGACCTTTGGGTACTTTCGAGTCTATCTTTTTCATGATGTTTAATTTCTACTGTTATGCCAATAGGTTGGAATATCCGAAATGCACGGCTATTGCCACCACGATGAATCCTAAGACGATAAGGGTTGAAACGAAGTAACCCAATCTTTTCAGTCTCTTCATCCAAATATCGTTGTTCCAACCCACCGAGTGGAATGCACTCCAGAAGCCATGGTTCAGGTGGAACCAGAGGGCTATGAAGCCCACCACGTAGGTAATCAGCACCCACGGTTGCGACAGCACCTCCACCACCAGCTGGGCGCCGTCATGACGTACCCCCTCCATACCGAAGAGCTCTTTGAATTGCATCTGGTACCACATTTGGTACATGTGTAGGATTAGGAACAGGACGATGAACACCCCTAGGACAAACATGTTTTTGGACGACCAAGCTATTGGCGTCTTGTTACCGGAGGCGTACCGGTCTTTCCCTCGCGCTTTCATGTTTTGTAAGGTTAGGACGATGGCGTACAGGATGTGTACCCCGACTCCAAGCCCTATAATTAGTGTGCCCACTATGGCCCACCAATTCGCGCCAAGTATCTCGTTGGACAGAAAATCATATGTTTCGTGACTAAAGATAAGCACCACGTTCATCGACAGGTGAAACAGCAAGAACAGAATCAGGAATAGGCCGGAAATACTTTGAATCACTTTCCGCCCGATTGATGATTTGATTAACCAACTCATAAGTTCTTTTTTAGTTATATTGAATGAATGAATTGTTGAATTTCCTTCTCATAAGAGATTGGGCAAAGATGCCCCTACCCTTGGAATCCTTTTGAGGGCCCAAAGATATACTTTTTTATCAATTTTCAACGAAAATATGGTGTGAATTGTTGCTGAAAGATCAGGGGTAGGAAACCTCCCAGTTCAGTCTTTACAACTCTTTCATGTTAAGAATGTACACCTTCTTGAAGTTATTCTTCACTGTCAACCAATAGGTTGCCTTGCTGTCTGCTGAAGTAGAGGTTCCATACCCCTTCAATCCTTTTAGCCAGATGGTAGGCTAACAGGGGCGGTACCGCGTTGCCGATAATTTTGTACGCTTGCGATGGGCTGACTAGGAAGGTGCCTTTTCTTCCCGTTTCCTTCTTGATTACGAAATCGTAGTCAGGTGGGAAGGTTTGTATTAAAGCGCACTCCCTTACCGTTAGCCTTCTCTCTCTCATCCCCTTTTTTAGTTCAGAGTCGATGATACCCCCGTTCTCTTTGGAGAGTCTTCTAAACTCGATGTTCCCATGATGTTCGGAGCGAATGGTTGGAGAGATGCCAAATGGATTGATTTCGATCTGTCCCTGGCAATGTGTGCCCATGAACTTCGCTTTAGAATAATGTTTTTGCGATAGATCGTTGGACAGCTCAGGTTCTTCTACATGCTTAAACAGCTCTTTTAGTGGCACGAAAGGTTTTAAATGATCTCCTTTAGCCGTGAATGCATGCGTGGGGCTGGGGTATGGGTTGTATCGCCTCGGGATTTTCTTCTTTTCCAACTCTTTTAAAGCTGTTTTTCGTAGCGCGGCTTTTTTGATACCTATAAAAATCACCCTTTCCCTCGATTGGGGCGCCCCATAGTCAGCGGAGTGCAAGACATGCGGGTCGAGCACGATGTACCCGTTTTCACCGGCCGAGGAAAAATCGTTTTGTATGATCGTTTTCACATCCCCCAGGTTAACCAATCCCTTCACGTTTTCAGCGATGAATATTTTCGGTTGCGTAATCTCGATTACCTCTTTCATCCACATGTAGAGCTGTCCCCGGGTTCCCACGGAGGCGGTACGGTCATCAACATGCTCGTTCAGGTGATTTTTTTTGGAATGAAAGCCATCTCGTTTGCCAGCGATGCTAAAGTCTTGGCAGGGGAAACCACCGGTTACCACATCCACCTCTTCGGGAAAAACAGACTGCCCGCTTCGGTGCATCTTGACCAAATCCACGATGCTTTCCTCGTGAAAGATCTCAGGATCTTGTCCCCGTTTAGAGAAATAGGTCACCCAAGCGTTTCTTGCATCCTTCAAAATATCGTTGGCGAAAACGGTTTTAAACCTCGTCTTTTCGAGTTGAACAAACCCGTTGTTTAAGCTTTTAGCTATGAAATGGGGGGTTAGCTTTTCGTTTACCGATTCCTTCAAGACGGCGAAATCGCCCTCAAAGCCTAAATCCATACCCCCACAACCCGAGAAGAGAGAAAGCACGCTCAATGTTGTTGACTTATCCATTTTTGCAACTTAGTTATTTGACCGTTACTGCATCAGGTAACGAGAGCCCGGTTCTGATGTCTTTTTCGGGATCGAAAGGAAATCCATCTTTAATGGTTGTAAGAATTGGTTTCATTGTGATTAAAAGTAAACGAAAATTTGTAACATGGCTGTTTCAAATATCAAAGATAACTCAATTGATAGTGACATAGTCTTTGAATTTTCGGTGCAATAGTCAAAAGTAATGATTTTTACATGTTTTGTTTCAACTAAAACTGATGGAAAAAATCTATCGTCGTCTTGCAAAATGGTAAAAGTCGCGTGAAATTTTTCAGCAAACCCTAATTATTTCCCATTAGCCACTTTTCCATAAATTGCAGACCTGATTTTACTATTGCTTCATGCCCTCCATCATGCATATCGAGTTCAAAACGACTTTCAATCCCTAATTTTTCATAATGAACTTTGGCTTTGTTAAATTCATCTATTACCTGTGGCCAATAAGCAATTCCATCTTTCTTACCGTGCTGAATTAATAAAGGTCTGGGAGTAATTAATGAAACTAGATCGTAATCTGAGAATTCAGTTAGCCACCCATTGAAAAAGGCATGATCTTCCGTTGTTTCCAAAAAACAAGAGTAACGATTATCTTTGATCACCATTTTATTTCTACGCTCATTAAACCAACCGGAAACTACACCCACTTTTATGCGCTTTTCAACTGGCATAAAAAACATAGTTGCCATTCCCCCTAGTGAGACCCCCCACATTCCAATCCGTTCTGAATCAATTCGAGGATCTAAGATTATTTCATCCAAAAGGTGCTGTAAACGTGCAAGCTCAATACCCGGCAAACTAAAGTTTGCCAAGCGGGCTAATCTCTCGATCCTGTTTCTTCTTTCAATAGATCTTAAGTTCATTGGAACCAGTACAGCAAATCCAGCTTCTACTAATGATTTCGCATAAGCATGATACCCACCCTCCCTAAAAGGTGTTTCTGGGCTACTGCCAATCCCATGTTGGCAGATTACCAATGGGACAGGCCTGTTACTCGATGCACTTTCTGGTAGTGCATAAAACGCTTGTACACTTAAGGCACCCAATTCAAGTTCTACCCATTCCCCTTTTACTCCTTCAATAATATGCGGTTTTTTTTGTAGTTCCCCTGTTTTATATAAAACCGGTGGTTTAACCACGACATTTTTCCATTTAGCCCTATTCGGCTCCACGCTTCTCAACAAAGCATCCGCGCTGCTGTAATCTCTATTCCAAAGTATATTTGACCGTTCTTCATAGTTATCAACAAGATATTCCCTTAAATAATTCTCGAGCTGATGGGCGTAATCATTCGTTCTCTTAATCTCTATGCTATCATTTGTTTGACCTCTTAAGGGTGTAAAAGTCAATTGTAAAAGCAGGATATATATAATAGATATTTTATTAGTCATATTGTTTTAGGTTTAAGTTCTATCAAATAATTTACCATAAAAAATACAATTTAGAAATTAGTGCCTTGTATTAAAGGGAGGAGTAAAAAAAATATTTCGGTATAATAGTCAAAATCAAATCGCCATTTAAGGCTAATCCTGAAGCTCACATGGAGCAATCCTGCTCCTCATTCACTAACGATGTGCAAAATAACCTTTTCCAAGGTATCATAACGAAACGTTAGCTAATTTTTTTCAAATATAACCGTATTAATAAAGCCAAATATCTCCATTAGCGCGGTTAACATTTCAAAAAACGTTATTCCGCTAAACTTTTCAGGGTAAGGTAAGCCATCAAACCAGCTCCCAGCTCAATACAGTCCTCAGCAAGATGCAGCGTTGAGGTATGCAAACAGCCACTCTGTTTTTCCTTACATCCTGCTCCTAGCATATAATAACAAGCTTCGGAGTGTAATGAATAATAGGCGAAATCATCAGACGCCATCCAGACATCTGACTCTATGATGTTTTCTCTCCCCACGTATTCCGCCATATATGAGATGATCTTGCCTGTAAAATCTTCATGGTTATGTAACGATGGGTATCCACGGCGGATATCTACCTCGCACGTACAACCCAACCCGTGAGTCACGGAAGAGGCCATCTCTCTGATTACCCTCAGCGCACCCTCGCGCCAATTTTCATCCAACGTGCGAAACGTCCCTTCTATGTACACGAAATCTGGAACTATATTGATGGCTCCATTCGCAACGATTTTCCCGAATGAAAGCACGGAGGGAACTCTTGGGTCAACGTACCTGCTAATTACTTGTTGCAAGGCAACGATGAGCATGGATGCGGCAACAACGGGATCCCGATTTTCGTGGGGTTGAGCTCCATGGCCTCCTTTTCCTTTAACGGTGATTCTGATCTCATCCATTGAGGCCATTATTGTTCCTCCACTTATGGCAATCTTCCCGCACTCGATAGAGGGTCTAACGTGTTGCCCAAGTATAGCATGCACTTTCTTCTGATGAAATATTCCTGTTTCATCAATTATTTGTCGGGCTCCCCCGGGTAAGATCTCTTCAGCAGGCTGAAATATTAACTGCACGGTTCCTTTAAATTGATCCCTTAACCGTTGAAGTATATGGGCGACACCCAATAATGAAGCTGTATGTATATCATGACCACAGGCATGCATAACACCCGGATGAATGGATTGAAACTCCAAACCCGTCTCTTCCTGTATGGGAAGGGCATCTATATCGGCTCGAAGTGCAATTACTTTACCTGCTGAAGCGTAGCCTTTGATGGTTGCCAGGACACCGGTATCAGTTATTGAGACCCAGGGGACGGCTATTTTATCCAAAGAGGCTTTGATAAAAGAGGAGGTGTTAATCTCTTTAAAGGAAAGTTCCGGGTGTTTATGTAGATACCTTCTTATCTCAATTAGATCCTCCTTGATTTCAAAAGCTATTTTTTTTACCTCATCTTTTACTTCCATTATCCTCTAATATGAACTCTTTCACATATTCATCGTCTATCAGCTCTTTGTATTGAGCCGTAACCCTGTCTAAGTCCGCTGCCTGATTCGGTGAAAGCCTCTCTTCCGGATTTAAGCACCAAATGCCTTCTAACAGTCCCTGCCTTCGTAACACCTCGTGGATACCGGCTATTGAGCCCTTAAAATTGTTTGCCGAGTCAAACAGGGCCGCGTTCATATCGGTTACTTTAACCGCCAACTTTAATGCTTCATTGTAATCAAGGTTCCCGTTGGCTAACCCATCTTTCAAGTAGTTAAACAAATCTACCGATTTTTTTGTCCACACGGCGTAATGCCCAAGCAATCCCCCCACGAACCATTTTTCGATAAGTCGGCTTCCGGATTTGACTATATAAGGTGTAATTAAATCGAGAACGATATTGTCATCATTTCCGGTGTAAAGGGCGATCTCGTCACTCCTCCCGGAAAGAGAGACGGCTCGTACCACATCAAGCGTGTAGTACCTGTTAAAGGGGGCTACTTTAATGGCGAAAACATGGTCTATGGAACAAAATTCCTCCCAAAAGGAGTAGGTAAGTATTCTACCCCCTACAGCCGGTTGCAAATAAAATCCAAAAACTGGAATCACTTCAGCAACCGCCTTGGCACGTTCAATGAGTTGCCGTTCTGACAGTGAATCCAATCCCCCCATGCTTAGCAAACCCAAGTCAAAGCCAAGTTTCTTCGCTGTCTCTGCCTCTTCAATAGCCTGATCAATGGGGCCACATATACCGGCAACTTTTATGAACGAAGGGGCAACGTTTGCTCGCCTTATCTCATCCGCGGTAATTTCCAGTACCCTCTTGAAGTAATTGAACTCGGGTTTACGTATTTCAAACTGCGTGGTATGAACACCTATTGCAATTCCATGAACACCACACGAGATATAGTAACGAGTAAGCCTTCGTTGTCTCTCTTCGTCAATCGATAAATCTTCTTTCAATGCCAAAGGATGAGCGGGAATAACCCCTCCTTTATGCAATCTGTCGAACACCGCCGGAGCTAAAATGGCACCCATATTCCAATTCCTTTTTAAAATTTACCTTCTCGTTCCTGAAAATGAGTAGGCTTATCAATCATTCTTCCACCCTCCATAAGCCAGTGTCCGATAAGTTCCATCATCTGCTTGAGGCTTATCCTGGGATACCCAAATCGTTTAAAGCACTCGGCCGCGTTATTTAAAAGGGCTTCGGGTGCTTCACTCCCTATAAAGATAGGGATTTTATTAAACTGTCGCCCAAACTCTTGAGCAATCCATTTTACAGAAATCGTTTCGGGACCCGTCACGTTAAGGATCGTGGGAGGGGTAGAGCAATGAAGCAGCGAACGAATAGCGATTTCGTTTACATCTCCCTGCCAAATCACATTCACATTGCCCATGGTAAGGTCTATGGGCTTCTCTTTATATACCGATTTGGCTATTTCGAGCAACACGCCATAAGTAACGTCATTCGCGTAATTTAACCTGTAAATCAACATCGGGGTATTATTTTTTCCCGAAAAGTATTGAAAGATTCGCTCCCTACCAAGACAAGATTGCGCGTACTCACCTATCGGTGACGCGTCCATATTTTCGGTTGCTCCCCCTTGACAAATTGGCGTTAGGGGGTAAACGTTCCCCGAAGAGAAAACGACGATACGCGAAGACTTGAATCTTTCCGCGATTATTCCTGGCAGAAAGGAGTTCATCGCCCACGTATACGGTTCATTACCGGTTGTCCCGAATTTTTGTCCCGCCAAGTAAATTACATTGGGAATATTGGGCACTTTGGCTAAATCCTCCCCGTTCAATAAGTCAGCTTGAATGGTGTGCACCCCATACGCATTCAATTCCTGAAGAATCCCCGGGCTTGAAAATCTAGAAACGGCATACACCTGTTTTGATACTCCAGCCTCATCAGCCGCGTCCCTAACAAGCTTTGCCATCGCAGGGCCTACCTTTCCGCCTGCTCCTAAGAGAAGAATATCTCCTTCAATACGGGAAATATCGTTTATCAATTCTGGGGAGGGGCTCAAATACTGTTTTAACACTGCTTCTTTTTCAAATACCTGCATGATGCAAAACCCTTTCACTTTAAATGTTTACCCGTTCAACGTATAAAAATATCAAAGAAGTTAATATATGCCAAGACGATGATGACTATCAAGCCAATAAAACCTGAAATCCTTAGAAATAGGCCGAGGCGATAATCTTTCATGACACTCTTATCGTTCGCGATTAAAAACATGGCTATTCCAATAATAGGAACGATAAAAATAGTGATGCTTTGCGCGAACACTATTAACTCCAGGGGAGCGCTACCAAATAGAAGCGCTATAATAACACCTACTACCATTATAAGGGCTATCAACCCCTTTGTTTTGTTTGAATCGAAACTACTGCCCAAACCCAAAGCATCGCTCATCAAGGAGCCCCCAATGGTCGCGTTGCCGATAAGTGACGAAAAAGCGGCCGCGAACAATCCAACCAAAAACACTGCCGAAGCTGCTTCACCAAACGCGGGACGAAGCGCTAAGGACATATCGGTAGCCGTCTTAACCTCGATACCCATAGGCTGGAGAATAGCCGCGGCACAAATCATCAAGATCGCGCTCAAGACGCCTAACACGATGATTCCAGTAAGACTGCTATTCCGTGAAACTTGTGCTTTTGATCTATTAACTTGTTTTTCCCGTGCCTGAACCAAATAAGAGGTATAGAAGGCCCCAACAATAGAGAAACAGGAGGCCATGAATGCAATAATTAAGCCCATTGAACCTGTTGGCACCTTGGGCACGACAAAACCTGTAACCACACTACTAACACTTGGATTTACTTCAAACAAGGTTATCAGAAACGCCAACAACATCATGCCGATTAAGATCAGCATCACCCGCTCTAACACTTTATAAAAATCCCTGAAAAAAAGCAGCACGATACCCGCCAAATTGAAAAATACGATCCATATTTCATTCCTCGTGTTGGTCAACTCCCCAATCGCAATACCCACCCCTACTGAATTACCGGTCTGAAACGAGGCGCAAACTAAAAAAACCCCTATGCCTACCACGGTAGCGAACTTTTTTCCCCACTTCTTGCCGATTAATGTCAAGAGCGATTGATCTGTAGCCAACCCAATACGTTCTGCCATAATGGTATAGACAATCATGAAAAAAATGGCGATCGTAACTATCCAAAGTAAATCATACCCGAAATTAGCCCCTATCTTTGATGTAATGGTTAATTTACTGGGTCCGAACACCAATGCCCCTACGATTAATCCAGGGCCTATAGAGCGTATCCAATGTAATCGTTTTGCTTTTGCCATAGCTGTTATTACCGACCGAAAAAGTTAAAAATCCACTGATATGTTCTCTCTACCTGCTCAGGGTAAATCTTGTGTACCCCTTCAGGAATTATATAAGTCTGTTTGGGCGCTTTTATCACGTTATAAGCCGAGTAAAACGAGGTAGGTGGAGTTGTAGGATCATTAAAACCCCAAGAGAAAAAACCGGGTACGCTAATGTTTCTCGCGAAATTGACCACGTCGAAATAAGATAATGTTTTCAACACGCTCTCATGGTTATACATCTCAATATTCGCCTGATCGAAAAAGTGAGGCCAACCTCCGGCCCTACCGTGTAGATAACCGGTGTAATCACACATGGCAGGACAAAGCGCCACGAATCTTTTTATTCGTTTATCTAAAGAGGTGGTGATAATAGAGAGGGCGCCACCCTGGCTTGATCCCCAAGCAGCCAAGTTTTCGCCATCGAATTCCGGAAGCGAGAATATGACATCTACCGCTTTCACGCAACCGATAATTACCCGCTTAAAATAATAGGCATCTCTATTTTCCACACCCCAGAACTTGTACTCTATATAAGGGCTAGCTTTTAATCCGTCATAAAACCCGCTTTCCCAGGTCATGGGAAAAGGGTGAATGTATAGATCAAGGGTGATAACATCTTGATCTGCAATAGCCGTATTACCCCCCAAGGGGTGCACACCGGCTCCGGGAAATCGTAGGACAGCCGGGAACTTGCCTGTTTTAGCAGGTACAGTCAAAATACCATAAGACCTGTTCTTATATTCGTGATTCAAATAACTCACTTGATACACGTTGTACGCGTCGGTACATCTGTCGTTTAACAATATAAGTTCTGTCTCTAACGGTATTTTCCTCGCTTCAGAGATAGCTTCTTTCCAAAACCTGTCAAAATCTCTCGGGCATTTCGTTGTAGGTTTTATTTTTTCAGGCTCAAATGCAGCCGTGGCAACACCTGAGTACGTTTCGCCAGCATGAATGACCGTAACGGTACATCTGAGAAAACCGGGAGCGTCTACTGTTCCTGCCTCGATAGTTAAGCTTGACTTGGAGCTTTTGAAAGCAGCACTTTTTACAGGTGGCATTTTTTCGAGACCAATATCATAGGAGATGGTGTACTCTTCAATGATATCACCTGAAATAGATACGTGAAAACAAGCTTGCTCTCCCAACGCGTAGGTCCAATCTTGATGATCGGGTGTTACCTTGACACTAATGGTTTCACCGAAGCAAACCGTACAAAACAGGGAAAACAACAGGATGAAAAGGCTACGTGTATGTTTCATACGATTATTTTATTCTTTTACATTTCGGTGTATGGAACTATTCCGTTAAGCCAAATGAGCATTGGACAAGTTCACTTGGGCAAGGCCATGGCGAGGAATAGTCTAACTTTTGTGAACTATTCCGTTAAGCCAAATGAGCATTGGACAAGTTCACTTGGGCAAGGCCATGGCGAGGAATAGTCTAACTTTTGTGAACTATTCCGTTAAGCCAAATGAGCATTGGACAAGTTCACTTGGGCAAGGCCATGGCGAGGAATAGTCTAACTTTTGTGAACTATTCCGTTAAGCCAAATGAGCATTGGACAAGTTCACTTGGGCAAGGCCATGGCGAGGAATAGTCTAATTTAATGGACCTTTGATGATTAACATAATCATTAAATACTCTTGGGAATGACTATGTTAATCATGTCGGTTTCATCTGAAATTAACCTTTAATAAATAGCGACTCGTAATGGGGTGAAGGATCAAAAATACCGCCACCATGCTCAAAGTAATCCTCATTGGTGTGATAAAAGCCTTGATCAACATCAACCCATGCAGAGTGATGGCGAGGAAAACGGTGCTTCATCCGTTCCCAATTGAGGTAATTTTGATGCCCGTTGCTCTCGACCAAACCAATATTGTCCAAACCGGGAAATGAGCGTAATCGAGCCGCGACGTTTTTATTCCATTCCACCAGTATAGGGTTGACCGTTAAGTCGGCACAAAAACAGGGGATGTTCCTTTCAGCGGCCGCCTTGGCAATCTTCATTGTCATGCTCAAGGTCTTGGCTATGGGTTTCAGCGCGATTGCTTGATAGCCCATCTCAATACGATCTATCGTGTCTTGATAGGTATGGGTACTCTCATCTGCAGCCAGCCTCACGGGAATATCAGACACATCAATCGGCATATGCTCGGGGAAAGGCTCTTCAATCATCGCGATTTGCTCAAAGGCGCCTATCGCTTTGGCATGATCTAAAAATTGATTGAGAAGTTCTTTCGTCTCATACCTGCCATTTGCATCAAAATAATAGGGGAGCTTGCCATTATCGGTGTAAGGTGTGCTTCTATCTTTTAAAACCGAGTGAATTTCGGTTAATCGCCGTTTGTCTTTTTCAAGCATTTCCGACTGGGTACCGGGTTGACCTATTTTTATTTTCATAAAGAAGTACCCCAGCTCCACCTCTTTCTTGAGCTCATCGGGACTCACGTTATAGGATATTAATGGAATCGCCGCCAATTTCTCATGTCTCTCGGGGAAAGTAGATTTGAATTCATTTGGAATTAACTCATCGAAATTGGTGATGCCATTCTCTTTCGCGTAGAGCAGCCAGAGCGCGTTATCTACCGATACAAGCGCGTTCAAGGCAAAGGTTTTGCGAAGGTCGGGGTTATTTGTGACAATTTTCCCGTATTGATAAACCTCTTCGAGAAGGGGTTCGATGATATCGATAGGTGAATCAAACGAGACATTTTTAAGCAGTTGAAGGGCATGTTCGGTCAATGCATACATGAACGCGTTGCCTCCTGACTCCGAACAAGAGGAGAACACCACTTCATCTGACCATAAAACACTTTGCGTTCCCAAACCGATCGCGTGATGTCCACTTTCACTTTGTAAAAAACTAACTGATTGCCATAATTCAGACAAATACCCGCCTTTGAAACCAAAAGGACTTAAAAGTGGCTCTCGCTCGAATTGGGAGCCTATATTGGATATTCTTATGCTACCCTTTATATCATGTAACGAGCTCGTTGTTCTCACATCCTCCTTTTTTATATCTCCATGCTGCCGACAACCGGTTCCCAAAAAAGAGACCCCGGCTATTGCCCCCACGCTATTCTTTATAAATTGTCTTCGAGATGCCATCACCTTAATACCGTTGTAACATGGCTAACCTGTTTTTGGGCAAGGAACCGGAACTGACGATTCCTGTCCCAACAAATCCCTATTATCTACCCGTTCATACAAATAAAAAGTTAACCATTATTGTTTTTACGCCTGAAAATAAACCGGTCTATTCCCGTGATTTGACTAGAGGGAAATACCAGCAATACGGCGATAGCCGCCATTTCAATTAAGTTCCTGTTGACTATCCAGAAATTACCATCCACGTAATCGATATTCACCAAGTCCGGGAAGGGCGGATACGAGGCATAGTACAAAGCCAACAACAGGATACCGCAAATCTTCCCCAGCTTTGCAAATAACCCGATGAAAATGGAGATGCCAATTAACGTTAACCCCCAGGCATTTAAGAGGTTTACCACCTCAATTAACCGATCCGATTCAGCCATCGCCTTGAAGATTGAAGAAAAAGGCCCTACCGATGCACTCAAATAACTTTTTGCAGACCACGCGGGAGAAAACAGCTTAATCAATCCTTCATACAAAAAATGCCAACCTATCATCACCCTCAATAGCGTCAAAAAAAGAACTTGCCACGTGGAGTAACTTAAATTGCTCGCTATTTTTTTTGTCATATATGCCATCTTGAAAAATATTGATGAAATATTCTACCCGATAATTGCTTTTTCATTTACCTTGTCCCAAATCACGGGCCTTTTATGTACATAAGCCAAATTGGCCAAGTTAAACGTCACCGACTCTTCAAAACCTTTATCTATATCGCAACTTGGCACGGCATACCCACGTATGGAGTCAATCCACTCTTTCACATGTAAAAAAGTCACGTCGAGTATTTTCCCATCTATATACGTGGGTCCGTAGCCTCCTTTAAAATAGGTTCTGGAAGTAGCGCTGGATACAGCATCAATGTCTGTTCCGGGGTCATAATAGTAAAGAAAGTCATCGATCTCTACCTGTGCCTCTTTAAAAAGTTTTGAATAACGATCCTTAGTCATCCTAACCGCGCTATCAATATCAAGGGTTGCCTCAGAGCCCAGTATGCGCGATTGCCTGAAATTCCCGTTTTTAAGACTCACATTGTAGGTCATGGATAATTTCCTTTCTGGATAACTGAATATCGCGTTTAACACGTCGGGCATATCTCCGTGACTCTTGTAATAATACTGCCCACCCAAGGCAACCACAGATTCAGGGATACCTAAATCAAGCACCTGATTAACGCAGTCATACCAATGAGCAAAGTCATTACCGGTAACGCTTGTTCCATATTCACTGTACCGTTGCCAGCTGAAAAACCTTTTCCTATCAAACTCCACCCACGGTGCATCGTGTAAAAACTCCTTCCAGTTAATATTGCCCTCATTGCCCAGTTTGTGATCCCTCACATCATCTCTTATCCAGGCACCGTTCAAGTCGTTTCTGTTCGTGAAAGTTTCAACTTGCGTTACATCTCCTAACAACCCTTTTTGATACAACTCTCGCCCCACCTTGTAACTCATTTGTTGCCTGTTTTGGTGGCCAACTTGAAAAACTATATTGCTGTTCTTAATGGAGTCCCTTAACGCGATAGCCTCTTCAATACTATGAGCCATGGGTTTTTCCAAATAGACATGCTTTCCTGCTTCTGCGGCAGCTATGGCCATATTTGCATGGGTATGATCGGGTGTCGCGATGATAATGGCGTCTATTTCGTCACTCTTAACCATATCCCGATATGAATCGAAAACTTTCGCTGTTTTAGGGGCATACCTGTTATTCGGGTAAATATTGTTGCGGGATATATCAACTCCCCGTTGAGTATGGACATCAAAAACGTCACAAATAGCCGCCACTTCCACATTGAGGTCTTCCTGATTCATCAGACCCTGAAGCCACTGAGAAGGCACCCCGTTTTTGGTGTGTTGTTCCACAACATCCGGGTGAACGTATCCAAACTTCTGCAATAAAGCTTGTCCCCTCCATCCATTTCCAATAAGCCCAATACGAATCCTATTCCCTTCATTACCGGTAGGTGGGGTCAACTTTTCATATAGGGCGTCTATCCTATCTACCTTAATCCTTTGGTAATAATCAATAGCACCCTTGGCAATCTCCTTGTCTATGTTTTTTTTGGCTCCCAAGCCAAATAATCCCAAAAGGGGGATGGCCGCTGTTCCCTTTAAAAAATCTCTTCTTAAAATCTTCATAACGCGTGTCAACTCAAAAATTATAGGCCACTCACATGCTCAAGACGCCCGCTTTTCCGCGTACCTTTTACAACCGCCATGGCTTCCTATACTCGTAGGACAAATACTTATTCGCAATATCTGAGTTGGTAAACCTCTCGTTAACCTCGTCCCACTCTAAACGTTCACGGGTCATCATGGCTATGGTCCCCAGGTGAGCCATCGTGGTGGAACGATGGCCAATCTCAAGGGTCGCCCAGGGTTGCTCGCGAGATTTGATACAATCCAGGAAATTACGAATCAAACTGAATGCACTGTTTTTATAGCTGCCGTCTATTAAAAGCGTATCGTCATCTTCTAAAGAGTAATCCTCCTGCTCGATCATGGGTCCCCAAGTTTGAAACTGACCTGCGGTAGTTGGGGTGATTCGGTAATCATTCTCTCTGGTGTGCAGTGTGCCCTTGGTTCCTCTTAATTCAAGAAATCCATGAGGAATAAAGGTACCTGAACTGGCTTCAAGAATGGTTAGCGTGACGATTACACCAGATTTAAATTCATAAGTAACGTGCATCGTGTCAGGGATAGTACGGTCATCGTTAACGATAAACTTACCACCATGGGTACTAACGGCCACCGGAGCCTCCTCGTCAATCAACCAACGCAATAGATCAAGGTAGTGGACGCCATTATTTGAAATTTGATTGGCGTAGTCCTCCCACCAGCGAAACATATAGGGGGCAATATTATATTGGTAGGGGCGATATGCCCGAGGACCAAGCCACATGTCCCAATCAAAATTAGCGGGGGGAGATTCATGTCCTAACCTACCTATACCGTTGGGATACATATTGCTCACGTGACAAGCCGTGGCAAAAGTGATTTTGCCGATTTTACCCGCGGGAATCTCTTTGGCCAATTTCTGAAAAGTGGGAGCACCGCGACGGTTAAGACCAACGGAAACGACCTGCCGACTGCTATTGCCTACCTCAACCATTCGCCGCCCCTCGGCAATAGTTTTAGATAAGGGTTTCTCCACGAACACATCCTTACCGGCATTGATGGCATCAATGGTCTGAAGAGCATGCCAGTGATCAGGAGTGGCAATACATACCGCATCAATATCCTTATCTTCAAGCAGAAGGCGATAATCTTTGAACTGCTTGACACTGTTAGGGAACTTTTCCTCCATCTTGGGAATACGGGCGCCCATATCTCTCTTATAGCGTTCATGCACGGCGGCATAGTCCCGAGTGACGTAGGGTTCATACACGTCACACAACGCGGCAACCTCACAATCAGGCTGTTCCATGAACATGTGTAACAGTTGGGTGCCACGGTTGCCAACCCCGATAAAGCCAACGCGAATCTTGTCGTTGGCGCCGATAACCCGCCTTTTGGTATCAATTACAGGGAGTGACGCCGCGTTGGATACACCCCCGATCACTGATAAACCGGCCGCGGCTATTGTAGACTTCTTCAAAAAGTTTCTACGCGTTGTTTTTTCTTGCATAATAAATCTTGTCTAATACTTCAATTAACCTTTGTACCCAAACCCATAACCATAACGGGGTAAGATCTCCTATACCGCCGCCACGTTTGAAATAACCCTCATCAGGGTAATCTCATCTTGGTTTACATCAACCCATGGGGAGTGATGCTTATACTTTACTTTGCTCCTTCCCAACCGGGATTTTGAGTTAGATTTGGATTAAGCACCAACTCCGTGATGGGGATAGAATTTAAATAATCTCTACCCAACACGAAGCCATAACCATTGGGTAATGCCTTCTGGAAAGGATCTAAAAAACCCTCCTCATCTACCGGATAAGGATTTTTCGTTAGCTGCGAAGCCTTGAAACCCTTAGGCCTGGTTCCAACTATCAACTCGTCTGCCGCGGCCCAACGAGCAATATCATTCCACCGGTAGCCCTCGCACGCGAGCTCTACACGTCGCTCCCTTCTAATCTCGTTTATGAGCGGCGAGAGCGTTGGGAAATCCCAAGCCGGGTCAGTGGCAATACTGCTCACTTTCATGTCAGGCATAGCCACCCTCCGCCTCAGTTTATTGACACTTATATCCAAGTCGGCCTGGGTAATCGTTCCGAGCTCCGCTTTTGCCTCAGCGTAGTTGAGCAGTGCCTCGGCATACCTGTAAATAATACCCGGGGACTCTTCGTATTGCTGCACATGATAATTCATATCTGGATTGTACCCCTTGATGTTGATGTAACCGGCCGGTGAATTGTGGTAACTATCCGTGTTTAACTTGTTATATACATTACCCCAATACTCGATGGTTCCATCTTTTTGAATCCTGTGTACACCATCGTGTGGCGCAACGTTTTGAAAAAATCTCGGATCTCGATTTTTCATCTCATCTTGCAATGTTTCGTACCCTTCAAACAGGGGGCTTATACTTATCGGTAAACCATCACTGCAAAGGTATGAATCGGCCAACTGTTTGGTAATGGAGTTGTTATTTGGATATTCCATGCGATGATTGCGGTCGTTCGTGAAAGTATTTTCACCGCGAGACAAAGTGTTGTCGTACTCTCTCCAAAACATAATTTCTTGATTATTGGAATAATCTTGAAGGGCAAAAAGTTCGCGGTAATCATTATAGGGGTCTCCAGTTGTATAAATATCATACGGACCCTCTGTTATAAGTTCCAATGCAGCTTTCGCGGCCTTTTCGAAGTACTTGTTGGGATTGGCATTCTTCACGCCAAATGGGGTTCCGGCATGGTACTTTTGCCAAGTCCCTTCATACAGGGCCACCCTGCTCTGTATGAGCAGGGCAATCCAGCGATTTACTCGACCTTGCCCTTTTGTTTTGTCTGCCGTAAGGTACATGGCGGCAGAGTCCAACGCCAAGATAATGTTGGTGGCCACGACATCCCTTGAGTCCCGTGCATTATACAGCTCGGGAGAGTTGGTGTTTAGCGTGTGAGCAATCCACTGAATATCGCCATATGATCGAAGCATAACTTCATACGACAGGGCTCGGAAAAAGTAAGCTTCGCCAAGATACTGCTGATATTCCGATAATGCATGATTCTCCTTTACTTTATGATAATTGTCAAAAAAGTAGTTTACCCGTCTAATCCAACCAAAGCCGATGCTCCCACTGGTAGCCACTACCCTAGTGCCCTCCAAGCGGGTATTCACATTGACCCCCACCTGATTATCGCTATCAAAATCCGCGCCGTGAGTGGGATATTTAGCGAAGAAAGAGGTGCTATAAAAACTGTTCATGTAAGTTTTCAAATCGTTGGGGGTTGTAAAGTAGTTCACATCGGAAATCGCGTCCAAGGGATAACGGTCTAAGAAGTCATTGCAAGCCGTAAATCCAACAATCAGTAGTATACTACAATATATTATTCTTTTCATACGATTATATTATTTTTAAATTAAAGTGTATGGAACCTTTGATGTTTAAAATAATCATTCCAAGGATGTTTAATGATTGTTTTAATCATATAGGTTTCATAATGTGCTTATTTAGAATTAAAACGTTAAGTTAAGACCCACCGAAAAAGTCCTGGCAATGGGATAAATACGTCCGGAACGATAACCCGAGTTCGCGGGGTCAGACGCGATGGTTGTTTCCGGGTCAAAATTGTCAGGCAGACCTGTCAACGTCAACAAATTTTCTCCTGCCAGGTAAATCCTGGCCCGCTGAAGAAATAGTTTGCCCGAGACTTTAGCGGGTAACGTGTACCCTATCTGCATGCTCTTTAACCTTAAGAATGAAGCATTAAGCAAATACCTTGTTTGTACTTGCCTGTTCTTATTGGTCTGAGCGGAAAAGTAGGGCTTAGGAAAATAGGCATCCGTGTTAGGACCAAGGATATTGGTTTCATCTTGCGGTCGCCAATAGTCCAGAGTCCATGAGTTTTTGTATAGCCCGGAACTCCCAAACGCGTTCAACATGCCCCAAAAAACCATCATATCGTTACGCGGGAAATAATCTTGTTTTCCAACGCCTTGCCAAAACATGTTGAAGTCAAAATCCCTCCACGTGAATCCACCTGAAAAACTTACATTGTAACGGGGGGTAGTGTTGCCAATTCTCGTCAAATCACCGTAGTCGTTCAGTGTTCGCGTACCATCGGTTATCTTGCCATCTCCATCCAGGTCAACGTACTTGATATCACCTGGTCCCCAGCTGGCAAAAAACTTTGATTGATCAGGCATCGACTCACCCTTCTCTTGAATGATACCATCGGTTGTATATCCCCAAATTTCTCCCACTTTTTTCCCGGTGTACCAGGTATCGATAAGCTCTTTCTCATTAAAATATTTCAATATCGTAGCCTGACTATCCCCTAAGCTAAATTTCAGGTCGTAAGAAAAATCGGTTGTGGGACGATCCCTCCAACTCACAACCAATTCAAATCCCTTAGTAGAAAGTTCCGCGTTATTCTTTTGCGGGGTGCCTGTACCTAGTTGATAGGGTAACTGTTCAGTGGGGCCTAACATATCTGTTGTTACCCTATTATATATATCCAGCGTTAACTGTAAACGGTTGCTTAAAAAGCCGGCATCTACACCAATATTGGTGGTGGTTATAGTTTCCCACGTCAAGTCGCTGCTGATAATCCCGGGTGGGTTCATGAATTGCGGTCTCTCCCTGTCAAGAATCCACGCAAGTTCTGCCCCGGGTGACATCGTGGCGAGATAAGAATACAAACCCACGTTTTGATTGCCAAGGGAGCCATACGATGCCCTCATCTTAAAGTTATTGACAATATACTCAATAGGCTTCCAAAAGGCTTCTCGCGATAGGGTATATCCTACCGATGCTGAAGGGAAGAATCCCCAACGAGTGTCGGGAGAAAATCGAGAGGAGCCGTTATAACGGGCACTAACTTCCAACAAAATTTTCTCTTGGTAATTGTAGTTGATCCGACCAAAAACCCCTTGCGTTGCCCAGTGATTCATGGCGTCTTCAACGGTCTTAGCGCCCAGGGCCGTTTTCAGCGAAGGCACCTCATCTGTTATTAACCCAACTCCCGTTGCTGAAATCGAGGTATATTTACGCTCCTCTTGCTCATAACCAACAAGAGCGTTGAAATAGTGGTCTTTCCAGTCAAGTTCATACGAGGATACCACGTTAAACATCGAGTAGTTGGCTTGGTTGTACCCAATGCCCCAACTGGAGTTTGGCTTACCCACATTTCCAAATCTCCCGGTACCAAGTTCTACCATTACCGGTTTGTGGTGAGAGAAGCTCCTAGAGTTAATCACGTTATGGTTGTAGTTAAACCCGGTCACCCAACCCTTGATAGGCTCAAAGTCAGCACCCAGGTTGACGAAAAAGTCATTTGACTCCCACCTGTCCCTCCCGGAGTCTTGTTGCCAACGAATTAGCGGACACTGTATGGAGCCATTGATATTGTACATCGGCATCATGGGGGCAAAAGTTAACATTTCACCCATCATGTGTTCTCTCCCCACGGTGGTCTGACCAACCGGGTAGTCGGACATCCCTTTGGCATACTTTATACTGCTCCTCACCTTTAACCAATCGGTAACATCTGAGTTCAAGTTGGAAAGGAAATTATATCGTTGGTAGTTGTCATATCCATACCGGTATAGTCCATCTTGTGATACAAATCCGCCCGCGAGATAATAATGGGTCCTTTCACTGCCTCCGGAAACGTTGACATGATGCTTTTGGTTATAGGAATAATCGGCAAGCAAAATACTCGGCCAATCGTAATTGGCATTCCCAATTCGCCTCCCTGCCCAAATATTATCGACCGGCTTGTCAGGGTCATATTCATATTTAAAGGTGCCTGCCATATACCCCTTTATACGCTCCATCTGTTCATCGCTATAGACGGGTGAAGCAATACCCGCGTTGGCATTGGCTTGATTGTAGGCCGTCGCCCATGTAAGGGCATCCACGTAACGAGAGAAACGTATGGGCTGATTCATCGATAAGTTGTTATTATACTCGACACTCACCCTGCCCTCTTTTCCTTTCTTGGTGGTTATAAGCACCACACCAAACGGTGCCCGCGACCCGTAAATGGCCGATGCCGACGCGTCCTTTAACACGGATATGCTCTCCACCGTTTCCGGATCGATGTTATTGACATTCATTTCCACACCATCAACCAAAATTAATGGAGAGGCATTCGTGTTAATAGAGCCCAACCCCCGTATATTCCATGATGAAGTGGCACCAGGTTCACCCCCGCGCATACCCATCTTGATATTCAAGTTGGGAGACGCTCCCTTTATTAAATCACTCACCAAAGAAGCCGATCGGTTCTGAATCCTATCCCCGGAAATAGCGTCCACGGATCCGGTTAACGTTACCTTGCGTTGAGTACCGTAACCAACAACAACTACTTCATCCAGCTCGCTAAACAGTTCATGCATCACAACGTCTAAAACTTCCCTGCCTGCAATGGCTGCTTCAAGCGGCTCAAAACCAATGTAGGTGAATGTCAAAACAACATTACCGTTAGAAACGTGTAGCGTAAATTCACCATTGAAATCGGTAGTAGTCCCGTTCAAAGTGCCTTTTTCTATGACGTTAACACCTACAAGCGGTTCACTCTGTCCGTCCACGACTTTCCCTTTAACCGTAAAGCCTTGAGAGAAAGCCATCAATGATATGGACAGCCATAAAAACGTTAAAAAAGCTAATTTCTTCATATATTTATTTTTGTTAAACAATGACAAAAAACAGACTCGAGTTGAAAATTAAACAGTTAAAATCAAATCGCCATTTGAGGCAAATCCAGAAAATTGCATGGAGCAGCTCTGCTTCTCATTCACTCACGATGTTCACAATTACTTTTGTCAAGGTAGCATAAAACAGCATTGGCTAATTCATTGCAAATATAGCTATATTCTAAAGCTAAACACCTCAATTAGCGCAATCAATATTTCAAAAAACGCTACTCCACTAAATTTTTCAGAGTAAAGTAAACCATCAAACTTGCTCCTAACTCAATACAGTCCTCGTCAAGATGCAGTGTTGAGGTATGTAAACTACCACTCAGTTTTTCCTTACATTCTGCTCCTAGCATTTAATACTTGATTTGCGCTTGAATCTACACGGACTTCAACCTTGCAGGGTAATCTCCGGGTATAAATATTTTTATTACCTTTGTCAGTTCAACGAAAGAGAAACAACGAGAAGTCATGGATATTGTTTTAAGCGGTATACGCTCCACCGGGAAACTGCACTTGGGAAACTACTTCGGGGCGCTTCGCAACTTCATACGGATGCAGGACGAGAACAGGTGTTACTTTTTTATCGCCGACCTGCACTCGCTGACCACGCACCCCGACCCGCATGCGCTGCACGAGAACGTGAAGAACGTGCTGGTCGACTATCTGGCGGTTGGACTCGACCCCGAGAAGTCGGTTATCTACGTGCAGAGCGACGTGAAAGAGACCATTGAGTTGTACCTCTACCTGAACATGCACGCGTACCTGGGCGAGCTGGCAAAGACCGTCTCGTTCAAAGAGAAAGCCCGGAAGCAGCCGAAAAACGTGAACGCGGGGCTGTTCACCTATCCCACGCTCATGGCGGCCGATATATTGGTGCACCGGGCGGATAAGGTGCCGGTGGGGAAAGACCAGGAACAGCACCTGGAGATGACCCGTCGCTTCGCGAGACGGTTCAATAACCTGTACGGGGTGGAGTACTTCAAGGAGCCGGTGGCCTACAACTTCGGCGAGGAGCTGGTTAAGATACCTGGACTCGACGGCAGCGGGAAGATGGGGAAGTCGGAAGGAAACGCCATCTACCTGAGCGACACGCCCAAAGAGATAGAGAAGAAGGTAAAGAGGGCGTTGACCGATGCGGGGCCCACCGAGTTTAATTCGGAGAAGCCCGATTACATCGAGAACCTCTTCACTCTCCTGCGGGTGGTTTCCGCACCCGAGGTGGTGGAGTATTACGAGAACCAGTGGAACCGGTGTGAGATAAGGTACGGCGATCTCAAGAAGCAGCTCGCGGAGGATATTATCAAGGGTACAGCACCCATTCGGAAGCGGGTAATCGAGTTGAGTGGTAACGAGCCATACCTTCGGAAGGTGGCAAAGGAGGGGGCGGAGAAGGCGAGGGAAAGCGCCGCCGCCACGCTGGCCGACGTCCGGGAGATCATGGGGTTCAAACCGTTTTAACGGTATGCTGATGTTCCCGTGGTCACTATTTGCTTGTCAAACCACGATTTGGTGTAAGTACTTAACGGTATGTTAACGTTTAAAATGATCGAGTTGAGCGATAGACCGCTCATTAGTCCATATTTGCAAAAACAAAACTACAGGGCATCGGACTTCTGTTTCACCAACCTCTATACCTGGGGGAAGCGTTTTAACACCCAGTTCGCGGTGGCAAACGGGTGGCTCTTTATCCGCTTTAAGGATAATTGCGGCAGGAACTCCTACCTGAAACCGATAGGAATGGGCGATCTGAGAGAGGCCATCGAGTGGATTATAGAAGATCACACGGCGTTTGATAGCGTGTTCCAACTTAGGGGGCTCACCGAGGAGATGATAGAGGAGGTGTCGGCCGCCTTTCCCGAACGGTTCAACTACAACTTTAACCGGAGCGTATCGGATTACATCTACACCACCGAAAAACTGACCCACTTGAAGGGCAAAAAACTACAGAGCAAGCGGAACCATATTAATCGATTCAAGCGGGAGAACAGCTGGAGCTATCAATCGCTTGAAGGAAGTCTGGAGACGGTGGAGGCCTGCAAGAGGGTGCTCGATAAGTGGATGCGGGTTAACGAGGAGGATAAGGACCCGACGCTGGTGTACGATGACTTCGCGACGACGCTCATGCTGGAGCACTTCGATTACCTGGAGCTGAAAGGGGGCGCCATACGGGTGGACGATGAGATCGTGGCGTTCGCCATAGGAGAACGACTTACCGAAGATACGTTCATCGTACACGTGGAAAAGGCGTTTAGCTCGGTTCACGGTGCTTACGCCGTCATCAATCAGCAGTTCGTGGAGAACGAGATGGAGGGCTTCACCTACGTGAACCGGGAGGAGGATATGGGACTGGAGAACCTGCGCAAAGCGAAACTCTCGTACCAACCCGATATTCTTTTAAAGAAGTACAACGCCCGGTTTAAAACAACATGATACGTCTGGCCGACTATACTTCTAAAGGGCAGGTGTGGGATATGTGGAAGCGTTGCTTCGGGGATCCGGATGACTACATGGAGCTCTACTTCCGCCACAAGTACCGCCCCAAGGATACCTTGCTCTGCATGGAGGGTTGCAAGGCGGTGGCTTCCCTGCAAATGTTGACTTACCGGTTCACGTTTCACGGCGAGGAGATACCGGTTATTTACCTCTCGGGGGTATGCACCTTGCCTGCCTATCGAAATCGGGGTTATGCCCGTGCGCTGTTGATGGAGGGGTTTAACGAGGCGACACGGCGGGGGGTACCGCTGATGATCCTGGTGCCGCAAGAGGCGGGGCTGATGAAATGGTATGCTCGGTACGGGTTCACGCGGACGTTCGATTCGGGTAGCGAGCCGTTGCCCTCGTTAAAGGAGCTGTTGGACCGCCACGAGGAGAACCTGGAAGCGGCCTACGACGAGTTTGACGGCCGTTACCGGAAACAGGATATGACGGTGCAAAAAACATTCAGTGATTTCAAGGCGATGGTAGAAGAGGCGGCCCTGTTCGGTTTTCCCGAGAAAAAGAGTTTGCAGGGGATGGCGCGGGTTATTGATGCCAACTGCCTGCTTTCGCTGTTCGACTCCCAGCGAGGCGGTGCCGTCCCATTCCATATTGAGGTGAGGGATCCGCTTATCCCGCGGAACAACTTGTCGATACTTGTTGGGGAGGGGGTACACGGCCTGACCCTGAAGTTACAGGCAGGAATTGATCAACTAACGCGATGGTTGTTGGGCTACCGCACGACTGAATTGGGGGAACCATACGCGACCCTATTTCCTGAAAAATCACCCCAGATGCACTATATGCTTGAGTAACCCCACTACAACCACTTTCGCTTTTTGAAATACAAGAGGATGAAGAGCGAGGAGAATACCATCAACAGGAGCGCTATAGGGTACCCCCATTTCTTATCCAGTTCCGGCATAATCTCGAAGTTCATCCCGTAGATGCTCGCGATAAGCGTGGGCGGCATGAAGATGACCGATACGATGGTAAAAATCTTGATGATCTTGTTCTGCTCGATGTTCACGTAACCGAGGAAGGTGTCTTGTAGGTAGTCCAGACGGTCGAAGTTGAACTTGATGTGTTCCACGAGCGAGTTGATGTCCTTGATAATCATAGTGAGCTTGGGCTGCAACTCCACGGCCATAAACTCGCTGCGCAACATACTTGATACCACTCGTTGCTTGTCGATGATGTTCTCTCGCAGCATCATCGTCTTTTCCTGTAGGTTCTTGATCTCCGACAGTAGTTCCTCGTCGGCCTCTTGCAGGGAGAGCGAGTTACTTAACTGGGTAATCTTCTGCGTCATGTTCTCGATCATGTCGGCATCGTACTCGACCCGGGTCTCGAGCAGGGCGACCAAGACGTGGGCACCCGTGGGGTAGTTCCTTGGGTTGGCCGATATCTTTTTCACCGTCTCGTGGAAGGAGATCAGCTCCTCCGAGCGGACGGTCACCAGTATGTTGTTCTTCAGTATAAAGGATACGGGATCGGTCTCGAAATTGGACAATAGGAAGTTGGAGTTGACCACCAGCGTGTCGTTGGTCTCGATGTAGCGCGATGACATCTCGATCTCGATCATCTCTTCCTCTTCCTGGATGTATATCTTGAGGAAATCTTCGAGTTCGTTTTCAACCTCCTCGTCCACGTCGTTGAGGTCGATCCACAAAAAGCTCTGGATGGGGTTCGATTTCAGGAAGTCAAGGCTCCTGTTCACCCTGACTACGCCATCTTTATGATAAAATAATTTGATTTCCGCCATGTTCTCGTTGTTTTAAATCGCGATTAAATCCGTTCAAAAAGTGTTTCTCTCTTCCGGTGAGGTTTACCCCGGCAACGGTTCCGGCACTTTTGGTTTGGCTTGCTTGAGCAACGGTTCAAGCCCTTTCGGTGAGACCTCTTCGTTCAACGTTCCCGGGATTCCCGGTGAAACCTGTTTGGCTTTAATCCATGGTTCAAGCAAGTTGGTCAGCGTTTCGAACTGTTCGACCGAAAGCTGCTCGGGGCGTTTCGTGAGCAGAGGGTCGTCGGGCATGGGGTTCTCATCGGATAGCAGTAGCTTGAGGGAGTTGCGGAGCATCTTGCGACGCTGGTTGAACCCGGTTTTCACCACTGTTTTGAATAGTTTCTCGTTGCATGCGAGACGCCTCCGCTTGTTGCGCGTGAGGCGAACGACTGCCGATTTAACCTTGGGCGGAGGAATGAACGCGTGCTCGTCTACCGTGAAGAGGTACTCGATATCGTACCATGTCTGCAGTAGCACGCTGAGGATGCCGTAGGCCTTGCACCCGGGTGATGCGACCAAGCGTTCCGCGACTTCCTTTTGAATCATCCCGGAACAAAACGGGATTTTATCCCTGTTCTCCAGAACTTTAAATAAAATCTGCGAGGAGATGTGATAAGGGTAATTGCCGATCATGCTAAAATTGCCGTCAAAATGGGCGTCAAGGTCCATCCGCAGGAAGTCTTGATGGAGGATCTTGCCGCACAGCCGCGGGTAGTGATCGTTAAGGTAAGTCACCGACTCGAGGTCAACCTCTACCACGGTTACCTCTCTCTCTTGTTCTAAAAGGAATCGGGTAAGCATACCGGTTCCCGGTCCCACTTCCAAAATGGGAACAGGGGGAGCTACGTCGAGCGTTGCCGCCACGCGGCGGGCGATATCCTCATCCTTGAGGAAATGCTGGCCCAGGTTTTTCTTTGCTCTTACCGGAAACATTGCCATCTGCCGATTATTCCTTATCTTTACCGCCGCAAAGGTAGCAATTTAATTATAGAAAATGAGACAAACTTGTTCTAAAAAAACAAGATACGACGTCTAAGGAACGGGTTTTCCAAGGTACTCTTTTTAATTGGGGGAAATGAAGGTTGAATCTGCAAAGAACGTGTTGAAGGTCCTGTTCTCATTATTTATCGGATTGTTTATCCTATGGCTCATGTACAGGAAAACCAACCTGGGAGAGCTGTGGGTAATCATCAAAACGGCTAACTTTGGTATCATTGCCCTCTCCTTGATTTTTGGGCTTATTGGCAATATCCTGAGGGGGTTACGATGGGAGCTGTTCGTTAATGCATTGGGGTATCATCCCCCGAGAACCAGCCTTGTCTACGCCACGTTGGGGAACTACGCGGTCAACTTTTTGTTGCCCCGTGCGGGCGATGTGTGGCGGTGTGGCGTGGTGAGCAGGTACGACAAAATACCATTGGGAAAAACCGTGGAAACATTCCTCGTGGATAAGATGGTAGACATCCTGTTCGGGTTAACGATTATCTTCGTGAGCATACTGCTCTACGTGGACTTTTTCATATCCTACTTCAGGGACAACCCGCAGTTCTTGGAAAACACGAAGGAGTTCTTCTCCTCTCCGTGGCTCTACTTGGCGTTGGGTGGCCTAGCGATTGCCATGGTTCTGCCGTTCACGGTTTTTAAAGGGACTATCTTCATGAAAAAGGTGAAGGGGTTTCTTGCGACGGTGAAGTATGACATGAAAGTTATCTCGGGGATAAAGGAGAAAAAGCAGGTAATCATATACACGATCCTTCTCTGGTTCTGTTTTTATTTGTATTTTTACATCTGTTTTTTCGCGTTCGATTTCACCAAAGACCTTGGTCCACTGGCCGGGTTGATCGTTTTCGCGATGACCAACATCGGCATTTCGGTACCGGTGCAAGGAGGAATTGGCCCTTGGCACTTCGTGGTTATCTCTTCCCTGCTGATATTCGGGGTGGCGGAGAGTGAGGCGCTTGCCTTCGCGGGAGCAGTCTTCGCCGTACAGTCGGTTTGGCAAATCCTGTACGGCCTGTTCGGGGTCTTTGCCATGCCATACGTGAAACGACAAGCAGCGGTCGAGATAAACTAACCAACAAACTATAAATCAGATAAATATGACAACTAGATCGATTCGTAATCTGTACCCGAAGAACGTGTGGGGTTATTTCCACGAGTTAACGCGTATTCCTCGCCCCACCGGGCATATGAAGGAGGTGACGCGATACATTATGGACTTTGGAAAGCGGTTGAAATTGGAGGTGAGGCAGGATAAGGTAGGCAACGTGCTTATTCAAAAGCCGGCGACCAAGGGGTATGAAGGCGGGAAAACCGTTATCCTGCAGTCGCACCTCGATATGGTGCCACAAAAGAATAGCGATGTGGAGCACGATTTCACCCGCGACCCGATTGACGCGTACGTGGATGGTGAGTGGGTAAAGGCTCGCTCTACCACGCTGGGAGCAGATAACGGCATGGGCTGTGCTATGATGATGGCCGTGTTAGAAGACAACACTTTGCAACACCCGGCTATTGAGGCGCTGTTCACCGTGGACGAGGAGGTGGGCTTGGACGGTGCGAACGGTTTGGAGAAGGGGTTCCTGGAGGGGACGCTGATGATTAACCTCGACACGGAAGAGCTGGGCGAACTTTGCATTGGTTGCGCTGGTGGAAGGGACGTGAATGCTTCTTTCCGGTTTCAACCCGTGGAGGAGGTAGAGAAGGGCGACGTGGCGTACAAGGTGATCCTGAAAGGGTTAAAGGGTGGCCACTCCGGTGTACAGATACATCTTGGGCGGGCCAACGCGAACAAGTTGATGAACCGCTTCCTCAAGGAGGTGGTGAGCGATTACGAAGCCCGTATAGCGAGTGTGAACGGTGGATCGCTTAGGAATGCGATCCCAAGGGAGTCGTTCGTGGTGCTCACGATCCCCGAGGAGTTGTCGGACGATCTGATCGACTTGGTGACGGAATACGAATCACTTTTTCGTGAGGATTACGCGGGTGTGGAGGAGTTCATCTCATTTAAAGCCGAGCGTACCGAGCTGCCCAATTGGCTCTTGCCCGTGGAGTTGCAGGATGACTTGATCAACGCTGTTGAAGCGTGTCCTGACGGGGTAGTCAGCTACCTGGCCGATTTCTCGGGGGTGGTGGAGAGTTCGCTCAACTTGGCGCTGGTGGACACTCGGGAGGATCGTATCGAGGTAAAGCTGCTGGTGCGAAGCTCCTCCGAGAGCCGGAAGGATTGGATTTGTTCATCGCTCGAGAGCTTATTCCAATTGGCTGGGGCGAAGGTTGACTTCTCTGGTGATTACTCGGGATGGCAGCCGAACGCGCATTCCGAACTGCTGGGAACGATGGAACGGGTCTACTTCGAGAAGTATAATGATAGACCCAAGGTGTCGGTGATCCACGCGGGGCTGGAGTGTGGCATCATCCAGTCGAAAGTGGAACAGGATCTCGATATCGTTTCGTTTGGGCCGACCATCCGGGGTGCACACTCTCCCGATGAAGCGGTTAAAATAGATAGCGTGGGATCATCCTACGAGTACCTGGTGGAGGTGTTATCACGGCTGAGTTAAATCATGATGAATAGCATAAGGGTTTTTGTTCCTCTTGTTTCTTTTCTGTTGTTTTTATCCGCTTCCGCGATTTTGATGCCGATATCTGTCTCGGCTTCAACTTTCACCTTCGATTTCGGCAAAACGGGAGTAGAGGCCGAAGCCTTTTCGAAGTCCCTAACCTTGTCTGGGCAGTCTGTATCGGGTGGAGACATCTCCACTCGCGAAACGGGCGCTTCGTTGCGTTACAAGTTTCGGGTTTACCTGAGTGACAAGGGAAAAACGAGTTACTCGCTTGATGATCCATCTCGTTTTTTGTCGCGCCAAGCCATTGAAAGGAGGGAGCGGCAGGGGGTGGCGGTGGATGAGTTGGACTTGCCGATCTCGAGGGATTACATCGCGTTGGTAGAGTTGGCCGGTGGTAAAGTTGTGGCTTCCAGCAAATGGCTGAGTACTATCGTGGTAGAAATGAGAGACAGCCTGGACATTGTGCAGATAGAGGCGTTACCTTTTGTGGATTCCGTGAAATATGTCTGGCGAGGCATTGACAACCCGTACCGCGGGGGATCTCGCCCCAGGTTGGCTGAACCAGAGCCGTTTCAACTGGTAGCCTCCTTGCCTGTTGTCCTTTCGACTGCCAGTTCTTTACAGACTGCCCTCTCGATTGTCACCCCTTCGCTTGCTGTTTCTCCGGGCGAAACATTCTCGTATGGGGCGACAGAAGACCAGTTCAAGTTACATAACGCGGGGGCGATGGGCGATGCCGGTTACTATGGGAAAGGTATTACGGTGGGGGTGATCGATGCCGGGTTCACCAATTTTGATGTGATTCCTTGGTTTGACACGATGGACTTGCGAGGATTTAAAGACTTCGTGCCGGGCGGCGAGATTTTCTCGGCTAGTGACCACGGTACCAAGGTGTTGTCTACCATGGCCATTAATCGCCCAGGTAAGATGATGGGTTCGGCCCCCGATGCTACGTACTGGCTCTTCCGCTCTGAGGATGTGAGCAGCGAGTTTCCCGTGGAGGAGGATTACTGGGTGCAGGCTATCGAGTATGCCGACAGTGTAGGCGTCGATCTGGTCAACACGTCGCTGGGATATAACCATTTTAATGACTCCTCGCTGAACTACACGCACCGTGATCTCACGGGGCGAATTTCGGTAATGTCAAGGGCAGCCGACTTGGCGTTCCAAAAGGGGATGATCGTGGTGGTGAGCGCGGGTAACGAGGGGAACAAGGCGTGGGGGAAATCGACCCCCCGGGCGATGCGAAGGAGGTGGTGGCCGTAGGTGCGGTGGGCACCGATAGCGTGATTACATCGTTTAGCTCAAGAGGGATGATGGCCGATGGGAGGGTGAAGCCCGACTTCGTTTCGGTCGGGAGGAACACCGTGACTATCGGGCAGAATGGCTTGATAGGGACCACGAACGGAACCTCGCTTTCGTCGCCCTTCCTGGCTGGGTTGATTGCCTCGCTTTGGTCGATTCACCCCGAGCTGCATCGAACCGAGTTGCTGGACATCGTTATGAGGTCGTCCGACCGGTATGCTTCGCCTGACACTGTTTACGGGTACGGTATTCCCGATTTTCAAAAGGCGATGAAGGAGGTGCTGAGAACGCTCCCTGAACACCCCGGACGAGCAGAGGATGATCGTTGGTTGATCGAACCCGCCACTGCTCCCACTTCTGGTTCAGAAAGTATCCTCTTCCCTGATTCCGAATTTGAAATAGAATCTTTCCCCGGTTCTGGGACCAACCCTAATCTTGATGTCAATCCCAGGACTACTTCAAACCCTGACACTGCTACCAGTTTTACCCCCGGGGGTGTTTACCAAGTGAAGGTGTTTGATCGCGCCTTTTCGGGCGAAGCGTACAGGGTACGGTTGATGGACGAATCGGGGGTGTTGCTTTCGGAACACTTTATTGGTGAGGCAGATAAGGTTATCGTGCCGATTCCTCGACATGCGTGGGAAAATAGCCGCTGCCTCTATTTCATGATCGAAGAGCCGTTCAAGCAATCTACTTACCGAATAGGGTTACGCTGATCGAGGCAGTAAGAGGGGAATGGCTAAATTGGTAAAATCGGTAAGAACGAAAGAACGGAAACAACGGCAAGAAAAGGAAGACCGGCAAGAACGTTCGAATTATGGTGGGACCTTCTTTTTCCTTATCGGAACTGAACCGGCAGGTTAAGAACGCGGTTCGGGATGCGTTACCCGAGGCTTATTGGCTGCGGGCTGAGACGAGTGACGTTCGTGTGAACCGGAACGGACACTGCTACCTGGAGTTCGTGGAAAAAGATGAAGTGGGTCACTCCATCATTGCCAAGGCGAGGGGGGTGATCTGGAGTAACACCTATAGGCTGCTCTCGCCTTTCTTTGAACAAGAGACGGGGCAACAGTTCACGTCGGGGTTGAACGTGCTGGTGCAGGTAACGGTCGACTTCCATGAGCTGTACGGTTTCTCGCTCACGGTGGTGGACATCGATCCATCGTTCACCCTGGGGGAGATCGCCCGCAACCGACAACGGGTGCTGAAGCGGTTGGAGGAGGAGGGGGTGCTGACACTCAACCGGGAGTTAGAGTTCCCCGAGCTAACCAACCGGATTGCCGTCATCTCGTCGCCCACCGCGGCCGGGTACGAGGATTTTAGGGATCAGCTCGAAAACAACCCCGCGGGGTTCGTCTTTTACACCAAGCTGTTCCCCGCGGTGATGCAGGGTGAACGAAGCGAGGAGTCGATTATCGCGGCGTTGGAATCGATCTTTCGATACGGGGAGTGGTTCCACGCGGTGGCCATCATTCGGGGAGGAGGTGCGGCGTCAGACCTTAGTTGCTTCGATTCGTATGAACTGGCTTCGAACGTGGCGCAGTTCCCGCTCCCTGTGGTGAGCGGTATAGGGCATGAACGGGATGTAACAGTGCTGGATATCGTGGCGCATACCCGGGGGAAAACACCGACGGCAGTGGCGGAGATTTTTATAGCTCACTTGGCGAAAACTGCCACGGAGATGGAGGCGCTGCAGGAGTGGCTCGTTTCTCGAACCCAGGCGCTGTTGGTAGATGAGCGGTCGGACCTGCTTTCCTTATCGAATCGACTGGCACATCGCTCGTTACTCTTCCTTCAAAGGGAGACCGCTGCTGTTCAGCAGCTTGTCACGGGTGCACGTCACTCTTTTCGACAGGTTTTGCAAAAGGAGTTCGCCTATCTGCAGGAAACGATTATCACCTCACGCCATTCGATTAGTCGGCTGCTTGGCGAGGAGAGGCACCGGTTGATGCAGGTGAAGCGTAACTTGAACCATTCCCTGCGTGAGGAACTTTGCGATGAACGACACTTCTTGGAAAACGTGGAGCAGTTTGTACGTATGGTATCGCCGGCGAACGTTCTGAAAAGGGGCTATACCCTTACGCTGAAGGATGGCAAGATCATCACCTCTTCGAGGGGACTGCATGAGGGCGAATTAATTGAGACCCGTTTCAGGGATGGCGATGTAACCTCGGTCGTCCAATCGACGGGATCATTATAAACGACGATTAAAGGGGAACCGTGTGAATAGAATGATTATTAAAAGTATATTGTGCAATTATGGCGAAAATGAGTTATTCAGAAGCAAAAAAGGAGCTGGAGACGATCGTGAAATCCATCGAGACTGGTGAATTGGACGTGGACCTGCTGACCGCGAAAGTGAAAAGGGCATCGGAGTTGATCACCTTGTGCAAGGAGAAGTTGACGACGACCGATGAGGAGCTCCAAAAGTTGTTGGAGGAGATGGCGTGATTCCAGAAAGGAGATATAGCGTGGTGATCGTCGCGGGGGGACAGGGCCTTCGTGCGGGTGGTGCTTTACCTAAACAGTTTCAAAGGATAGGCGAAGAGCCGATGCTAATGCATACCCTGCGTGCCTTTTACGCGTACGACTACCGGATGAGGATCGTTCTGGTGATTCCGGAGGGATATCGCCCCCTGTGGAAGACACTGTGCGACGAGTACCGTTTTACGGTACCGCATACCGTGGTTCATGGAGGTGATACAAGATTCCACTCCGTGCGGAATGGCTTGCGGGAAATATCGGACGAGGAGACGGTGGGGATTCACGATGGGGCCCGGCCCTTCGTCACGCCCACGCTAATCGGTCGTTGCTTCGATACCTCCTTTGAACAGGGGGTGGGGGTAATCCCCGTGGTGGACGAGATGAACAGTGTGCGCATGCTGACCGAAACGGGAAGCCGGGTAGTGGATCGTGCTAGGCTGAAGATCGTGCAAACCCCCCAGGTTTTCCCTGCCGCGGCGTTAAAGAAAGCGTACGAGGTGGAATTTGACCCTGTCTTCACTGATGATGCCTCGGTGGTAGAACGGAGCGGGATGACCGTTCGACTAGTGGAGGGCGAGGAGACAAACGTGAAGATTACGACGCCTTTCGACCTAGCGGTGGCGGAACATCGGTTTGCTGCTTTGCAAAAAATGATGCCCCGGTAAACGAATTGGTAAACGAACCGTGAAAGCATGTGCAAGCCGTATCAAACTAGACAGGTAAAACGATAAAACAGGAGCTCTCTCCTTTTTTTTGTTTCTAAAATCCTCTTTTTTAAAATTTAATGTTCCAATTTGTCATTATATCATAGAAATTTATTACTTTTGGTTTATTAAATTAATTTCGTTTCCCATGGAGAAAATCGATAAGTTAGACAGGCAAATATTGGAAATTATTACCCGTAACGCGAGGATGCCGTTCAAGGATGTTGCCGAGAAGTGCGGGGTATCACGCGCGGCCATTCACCAACGCGTGCAGCGGATGATTGAGAATGAGGTGATTACCGGTTCGGGGTACCACGTGAATCCTAAGGTGTTGGGGTATGCCACCAGTGCCTACATCGGTGTGAAATTAGAAAAGGGGTCGATGTACAGGAATGTGATACCGGAGTTCGAGAAGATCCCGGAGGTGACCGAGTGCCACTTCACCACGGGTGCTTACACGATGATTGTCAAGATTTACGCCCGCGACAATGAACATTTGATGGAGTTGTTAAACGACCGGATACAGGAAATACCGGGTGTGGTTGCCACCGAGACCATGATCTCCTTGAGCCAGAGCGTAAAACGGGAGATTCCCATCTCGAGTAACAACGTGTAGAGGCAAGCGTTTTTGATTATCTGGGTTTTACTCTGTCGGGATGAGAAGACTCGAACTTCCGACCTCCACGTCCCGAACGTGGCGCGCTAGCCAACTGTGCTACATCCCGATTGATTCGTGGGGCAAAGGTACTATTTTTTATTTATATCGGGTAAAAGATGGGAAATCTTTTTTTCTTTCCGATTCCCGGTCATAAAACGGGCGGAGAGAGTGGGTACACCAAAGGGTAGTTTAAAAAAAAGGGAAAAGGCACATAGAATCAAAAAAAACGATTAATTTTGTACTATATTCAAGTCATGCGGCAATAGCTCAGTCGGTAGAGCATCAGCTTCCCAAGCTGAGGGTCGCGAGTTCGAGTCTCGTTTGCCGCTCTTTAATAGTCAAAGAGTTATAACAAAATGTAGCTCTTTTTTATTTTCCATTTGCATAGGATTTACATACATCGTGTTTTATTGATGCTAGTACCGGCTTATGTTTGTGAGAAACTTCAGTTTGTGGAAACAAACTGTATTGTTATCACTCCGTTCAAATTTGCTTTGAAAGGGAAAAATAAAGATTTAAGATATTATAATTATCTCCAAGAACTAGGCCTTTGCAGTATAAAACCACTTGGCAATTCTATTTCTTCGGGGAGTGCTGAGTTTGCAAAGACATTAAAACTCCCGTTTAAGTTTTTAAAGCTATCGCAAATATTCCTTAATTCGTTTGAAAATCGCTTTTGGGGAAAAAGACAATTATTTTCAATCTAGGATTTATTTGCCTCATTATTTCGATTGGGGGAATTAAATCGCTATCAGCCGACACTAAGATTACAACATCACTTTTATTTACAAAGCAATCATACAACATTAAAGATGCTATTCTAACGTCAGTTTCTTTTTCTTCAAAAGTGTGAATGGTCCTTTGGCAATTATAACAAGTTAATGCTTTAGGAAGGTACTTTCCCAAGTGTAGAATAAATTTAGGGTTTAACTTGTTCGCTTGAAACAATTTATCTTGACAACTAGCCTTCCCTCTGTCATTTGGAATGGCGGAAAAGTAATGCACTTCAAGTAGTTCTTGGTGCCGTCTTAGGTTGTTTTCAATGAATTTAACCATATCCAACCAATAGAAATTCTTCCAATTTCTACTTTTTAATCCGTAATAGAAATTAAACCCATCTATATAAGCTATTACTTTTTGTTTTCTTAGTGTTGTCATAATAAAAAACCGCTCTGCAATTGAGCGGTCAGGCCTTTATCTTTCCCAATAAAGGGGGGTAATGTTATAAAATAACGGTACAAAAGTAATCAATAATATCGCCACATCAAAAAAATATCTCTTGAATTTTACATGTTATACAACATATAAATTGGCGCTTCACTTTTCATAATGTTTGATTTATTTTATCCTTTATGGTTTAAATAGTAGAAAGTTAAAATGTTTTTTACCATTTTATTATAATAAAACAGCCCCATTTTTTTAAACAGAGCTGAAAATAATCATTCTCAAGGAAATTTTATGCAGATATAGATTTTTCCATATTTCGTTTTGCAACATTTTCACCCTCCCCGTAATCTACCTGTTATTTGGTAATTCAAACCGCTCTGTTATTCACCGTGTAGTTATTGCATGAGCTTGAAATTTGATTATTTCTAAATTCAATATTGCTCTTTATAATTTGAACCTCGGAGTCAACAGTTTTCAATAATGTTGCTGCAGTCTTTCTTATTTTGTGTTTTCTAATTTCTTCCTTCACATTATTCCTCACCCGATAGAACGTGTCGAACAACTCCTTTACGGTTTCCGGATCATCCCAGTCCGCCCATGACTCACCACTCATTCGCCAAATGAATACACGTTCAGCCTGATCATCCGTAACACGAAGAAGTCAAGACCGGTGTACCCGTCTTTTTTCTTGTTATACAGGCTGACGATTTTCTCTTCCGGTTTTTCGTGTAGGCTTAAAAGAACTTCATTCAAGATATCCAATGATTCATCCGGGGTCCCGACACGTGAGGCGTGATATTGCGCGTAGTCTAAATATCTATAATACCGGGTGTTTAAATAGTTACTGATTTCTGGTGGGAGCATTTCAGGTTTTCCCTGAAAATATAAATCGATATATTATCCTCGCACGCACGTGCGTTGTGATAGTGAAATAGTCGCTCCTTAAAAGACATTTACTTTCTTGATATTCAATAAAATATCATCGAAAAAGGTTGTCTGTTATTGCAGGATTTCGTATCTTCACGTGCTAAAACACTGCAAATCATGTTAGGAAAATTACCGGAAAAAGGACAACGCGATTTGTTTCGCCCGATGCTGAAAGATTTCATCGATATGAATCACGAGCTTGTTCTGCTGGCAGACAAGATCGATTGGTCTTATTTCGAGGAAGAATTTGCCCCTCTCTACTCGGAACGAGGTGCCCCGAGCGTGCCAATCCGCTTGATGGTTGGTTGCTTGCTTTTGAAGCACTTGTACAATCTTGGAGATGAACGTGTTCCCGAGTACTGGATTCGAGATGTTTACTTTCAATACTTCTGCGGGTGCGAGTTTTTCGAACACGAGTTCCCTTTTGACCCGAGCGACTTCGTTCATTTTCGTAACCGTGTAGGTGAAGAAGGGATAGGAAAAATATTCGCGTACAGCGTGCGGCTTCACGGGAAAAAGCCACCGGGTCAGGCAAACTTCGTGCTTTCAGACACGACCGTCCAAGAGAACAACACTACTTTCCCTACCGATGCCAAGCTGTGCAAAAAAGTCATTGACAAGTGCAACGCAATCGCCGGTAAGGAGAAGATCAAGCAACGCCAGCGTTACACGCGAGTAAGTAAACAGTTGGTTCGAGACACTTACAACGGCAAACATCCAAAACGGGTGAAACAGGCCAGGAAAGCCAAACGTCGTTTGAAAACCATAGCCAATACCCTGCTCAGGGAACTTGAACGCGAAATGAACGATGAGCAAAAAAAGCGATACGAACAGGAACTTTCACTTTACAAGCGTGCTGTAAATCAACAAAAAGACGACAAGGATAAAATTTACAGCCTCCATAAACCCTTTACTCGCTGTATCGCCAAGGGAAAGGCACATAAGCAGTACGAGTTCGGCAATAAAGTGGGGATCATAACCACGGGCAGGAAAGGACGGAAGATAATCACGGCAGTAAAAGCATTTTTGGAAAACCCTTACGATGGTGACACGATAGAACCGTTACTCGAGCAGATGGAAGGCAACAAGTTGAAACTACCAAGAGAGTTAATTTATGATCGTGGCGGGAAAGGGCGAAGGCAAATAAAAGGTGTCACCGTTATCACGCCCGACAAGCCCAAGGCAAGCCAAACGCCTTACCAGAAAAGACGGAAACGGGAAAAATGCAGGGCCAGGGCCGCGATCGAACCTGTTTTAGGGCATCTTAAAAAAGATTTCCGCATGGAGCAGAATTACCTGTGGGGCGAAAAGGGCATACAGGTTAACGCTTACTTGGCAGCAACAGCTTGGAACTTGAAGAAAATGATGGAAATGCTTAAAAAGGATTTCTTGAATTTTATTTTTCGATGGTTTTTACAGAGAGATAAAACATGTTTCTCGACATGATTTGAATTTATAAGGAGCAACGAAATAATCTTCACGGCTTTACTCAGGGCAGAAACATAAAAAATAAGAGGCAAGTTGTAAAACTCACCTCCTATTTCCGTGATAAGCATTTCAGCCTATCTTGTATTCTCACGGGCATTGAAGCCCCGACAGTGCGTTAAGAGAATTGGTGGTCGAGGACCATTGCAAATATACATATTTATTTTGAATTTCACTTGGCAGTAAAAATAATTTGTACGTTTCATAGGTTTATATATACAGTAATCCTAAGTCATTTAAACGGATCAGGTATTTTTACCAGGTCTTCCACCAATTTACCTTCATGTTCAAACCTTGCCAAGGTATACACGTTACCTTCTTTATCCAATGCTATCGAATTCACGTAGGTGGGACGGGATCCGTCTTCATAAAATATCGGACCATGATCTATATATGTATTGGTAGGTATGTGATAGGTGACCAAGTGAAGGTTCTCCAATCCCCGTGCCGCACCCATTGCTATCTTATCTTTCCCCTTCACCCTTTTACCGTCCTCGTAAATAGGTCCTCCGGTCAGGTAATACAAGGTTTCCCCATCATTCCCCAAATCAAATCCTAAATAGCCGTAACTGAACTGATCGTACATCCCGCTTTTTCGGGAAGGTTCGGACGTTATCCTCTCTACAATCTCAATTTTCCTTTCTTTCGGATCAAATTTGAATAAATAGCCCGAATTTCCATGTACGCCGTACGCTACTTCTTCTTTCGGGTACCATACGACGGCACGCCAGTTGTAACCCATGCTCCCTGCATCGGTGGGATCATATCTTCCAAAATAATCCAGGCGCAAGTCCACGTCTTCCAATTTCTCAATGGTCCCTTTCCCGGGATTGTAACACATGATATCGCCTTCGGCAGTAGAGTAATAAACCAACCCGTCGCGCGGATCAACGAATATGGATCGGCACAAAACACGGTAATCGTCACCTATTTTCCCTCCTTCGCCGTTTGCTGAAACCAATCCTAACTCTTTCATTTCACCGCTGTTTACATCGTAGTGTACAAAATATCCTTTTGGCCATGTAATGGCATAGATCTGTTTCCTTTCGGTGTCCATTGTCATGGTAAGTACACCTTCGCCATAAGGTGCAAGGCCCAAATCTTCGAATTTACCGGCAGCGAGATCATAGGCTAAAAAATGACCGCCGGTGTAAAGTCCATATCCTTCCGGCGCTGTTACCGGCAGACGTTCCATCCCGTCGATCATCTCGTAGTAACCTACATGGGTAGAGAAATAGAGCTTACCGTCGCTCTCGTAAAAACGAACATGGCTCTTACCCTGGGCAATTACTTTTTTATCTTTCTCTCCGCATATCTCTGTCAAATCAGCCAAAAACCGGGTTGTATCCGCTTGCGGGTCGTACACGTGAACCTGACCTGCCACATCATAAGGTTGTGAAGAAAGAACATAATAAATATTACCATCGCTTGCTGCAGAAATAGCATTATAGGTATCGTGTGCCAGATCAAAACCCGAAAAGTAAGATGTGGCAGTCAATTGCTTTTCTTCCAGTGTTTGTTTCTCTTGATTGTTTACATTTGAACAACCCGTTACTATCGTTGCAATAAGTATTGCAAGTAAAATCCTGCTTTTCATCATGATGTAATTTAATTATTCTTTAACCATTAATAATTTTGCCATTGCTTCTAAAAGTACACTTTCGGCTTCCGGTGTTACCTTGGCCACACCCGCTTCATAACCGCCTTGTGGAAAAGCCGCGGCCGGCGGGATATACCCAAACCCAAGGTCGCCGTACGCCGCCATGGCAACAAACAAATCGGGGCGCATTTTTTTCGCCGCGATTTGATACTCTACCAATAGCTCCCCGGGCATGAAAAGAATAAATGCCTTATTCGCGATTGTCAAACATTGCAAGTCAACCTTTTTACCAGCCTTGAACCGCTCCCAAAGGTGCATGCCTGCCTTTACAGAATCGAGCGGCAAGGCAACCGGTTCAAAACTCCATTTGATATCAGAAGTGGCTACTGCGATTCGTTCGGTATCTCTCCCACGCCCGTTTCATCCCGTCTGCGACTCTTTCAGCCAAAATGCCTCTATTTTCACGAGATCCATCATTGTACTTACCTGCACCTATGTTTCCACCCGCCCCCGTGAAATATATCTGCAAGGCATCCGGCATTGCCAACTGACGGTAAAAGCGTGCTATCCCGGGGTAGTCGGGATTAGGCACGCCAGTACCGTAATAGCTCTGTGGATGAGTGGCGTAAAAGTTCAACACGGCCACCGGTTTCTCTCCATTCCAAAAGCTCACGGCAGATAATATCGGGTCGATTAACCCCTCGGGCTCAGCCCGTAGTACGGAATCTTTGCAGGCTGTCCAACGCGTTGCCTTTACTTTTCCATCCGTTCCGAGGATCCGCCGATTAGATGCAACTTTATACACTTGTGCTTCTCCAAGACCTACATGCGTGACGGGGACGGCGTTCTCATGAGAACTGGCTACCGCCATTTCCAAACGATGGATAACCGACAACGCGAAATTGTCGTTGATGAAGTCACGGGGGTAAGGGGTGTCGTGCTGGTGAATAACGTGAACTGCAACACGTTCGGGAGTGGTTCCGGCAGCCCGGGCAAGCGAGCGCCTGAACTCGTCGTGATAATCGTTCGCTATGCCCAGCCAGTCCAAGGAAACCAGGACTACCGGTTCACCAGCCCCGCGTAGAACGATCCCCTTTGCCCGGAGCCCCAGATCCCACCTGTTTTTCACAACCCCGTAGGGCATTTTGTAATCAATAGGTGGAGTCACATCCAAATCAAAAACGGAGATATTCAGCCCTTGGGACCCGTTGTCCAAATCACTTTTCTTTTCCTGTGCCGATATGAAAAAAAACGGGAGTGAAAAAATCATCACGATCAAAGATACGATGACTCTCATGATTTTTTGTTTTTAATTTCTTCAGCATTCATGTACACCTTTTCGATGGCGTCCGCTATATTTTTCATGTCCGATTTAGAACCCAGCAGTATGTTCTGTGGAATCCAGACAGCCTGCTCGTTACACAACTGCTCATTCCGCGGGCACTTGTTTTCCTCGGCGTACTTCTCGTAATCCAATCGTTCTGCCGGGTAGAATTTGCGGAAATACTTGCTTTCAAATGCGTTTTTCAAGTAAGGCATCTTGTTGAGCTCGGTGTACCCTCCCGAACAGGGAACACCTTCGGCACGCAACGCTTCCATGAATTTACCCCGGGGCAATCCTTTAAAATATTCTTTATCATACAAGAATGGAAACAGGTGAAAAGTTGCCCTGGTGACATTTTCATATAACCTGTAGGGTACGATTCCCGGGATCTTTTCGATCAACGATTTAAGGTACCCCGCGTTTTCGTTCCTCACCGTTGTCTGTTCTTCCAGACGCTCGAGCTGGGCCAGCCCGATGGCCGCCTGGTACTCGGTAAGGCGCAGCTTCGTGCCGACCATCACGGTCCCGGTACCTACCGTGCCTACGGTGGACCCGTACGGGTTCCCGTAATTGTGGTAGGAAAAGCAGCGGTCCATAAATGCATCATCGTCGCTGACGATGGCTCCCCCTTCGCCCATGGGTATGTTCTTGGAGGTCTGGAAACTGAAGCATCCCGCGTTCCCGAAAGTCCCGACCTTTTTCCCGTCAATCTCCGCCAGCCACGCCTGGCAAGCGTCTTCCACCACTAGCAGGTTATGTTTGCGGGCAATGCTCATGATCCGCTCCATGTCACAGGGAAGGCCCAGGATGTGGACGGGCTGGATCGCCCGGGTGTGGGGGGTTATTTTCTCCTCGATCTTATCCGGGTCCATCTGGAAAGTTTCAGGATCGACATCCACGAAAACGGGGATGGCCCCGTTAAACAGGATACACGACGCGGAGGCGATGAAGGTGTAGGGCGTGACCAGCACCTCGTCGCCCCAGCCGATTTCTAACTGTGCAAAAGAGGTGTTGAGGGCGTTAGTGCCGTTTACAACGGCCAGGCAGCGTTTGGCTCCCACCAGTCGCGCCCATTTCTCTTCGAATTCTTCCGTGACCTTGCTCCTCGACCACACCCCGCTGCGCATCACCTCCAGTAATCTTTTCTCGTCTGTTCCCGGTTTCCACATGGGCCATGAAGGCCAATCGTGGGAGGTTATCTGAGGTTCTCCTCCTAAAACGGCAGGCGTGGTTTTGTTTACTGTCGTACAACTTGCCAACACCTTATTCGTTGTTCCAGTTCCAAGAGCAACTCCAGTCCCAACAACTAAATTTGTTTTTAAAAATTCACGACGTGAATAGTTTTTCGCGAAAAGTTTCATTGTCACCAATTGTTTTAGTTTAAATTTTTTTTTGAGTTCACTACGAAAATCCCAAAAACTCGATTTTAGTAACTTACAACCTGTTGGAAATCAATAAGCGTTTCAGGGTATTTTCAACAGAATAGAGTTTTCATAGGGGATTCACTTGTTGTTTTAAAATTCCCTCCCAATTATTCGCAGACGGACAACAACTCAAGAATCCCTTTTAACCACCTACTCTATAACACGATGCAAATAAACATTAGGTTTTATAATCATTTAATATATTTTTGCGAAAAATTCAGGCATGTGTTGCCATTATTTCATTATGGTTGATAACGTCCTGATCTCTTTATCGCTCAACGCGCGCTTGTAAAGCCTGAGTTCACGCACGCGACCACTGAAGTAGTCATTAGCGCCAAAGCCAATCTTGAATGGAACCTCGTTATCCAGGTTAAACTTCACCGAGTCCGGGATTTGTGTTTGATTCACTATTTCCCCGTTCACGTATAACTTCAACTCCCGTTTTGTCTTTACCGCCGTGATGTGCTGCCAGCCCTCTTTAAGGCTTCCCGGCATTGAAACTGATTTCCCGGACTCGTACGAAAAGATTTTCCCTGACGGCAGCGTGCTGCAAAATACTTTCCCGTCGTGTTCCGCCATCGCCCATGCCCGCCTGTATTTCACGTCCGGTGTCCTGTCGAGCTGATCCAGACGGGTCCAGAGGGTATCCCCCTCGTACATGTGCACTTCTGCCAAGGGAAGCGTCCCCCCTAACATTTGCCCGTTGTACGTGATCATCCCCATCACTTCCAACTCGTTCCCTAACCGTCCCACGTCACTCCACTTGTTGATGCCATTGAAGCGAAATACCCTCCCGCTGGGCCAGGTGGCCGAGTACAGGTTCCCTTCATAAATATTAAAATCGTAATTTTGGCTGCTATTTCCTACCTGCCCGCAGTCTTCCCATTCGTTGCCGTTGTAACGGTAAACATGTCCATGATCCCAACTTGTGGCGTAGAGGTAGCCATCATGCATGGCCATGCCGCCATTCACCCTCACTCCTTGTGGGGTGTTTAGTTTTACCCAGTTGTTCTCCCCGTCATACCGGAAGAAGCCGGGCGGGGCGTACGCGGAGGTGGCATGAAGTTTCCCGTTATACACCACCAAGCTGCCGACACTTTCTACTCCCGGTAGCTGACCGATTTCCACCCAGCGATCCGGTGCTTCAAACCGAAACACTTCCCCCCCCGGTGTGGTATTCCCTGAAGCGGGAAGGGCTGAAGTTTCGGTCCTATTATGGCCTGTCGCGGCGTACAACGTATCATCCATTACCGCGAGAGCCGTTACGCTGTTGGATGAGTCGGGGGCACCGCGATCGATCCACCGGTTTTGGGCGGCGTATTTAAACACCTTTCCCGTTTCGTTGGCACCGGTTTGGCATATACCGGCATAAAGTTCACCCTTGTATTCAATCATGGCAAGGGCCTTTATCGCGTTACCCGGGCGTCCTTCATCTACCCATGGCGTGGGTCGTGCGTCATCTATACCGAAGACGAGTTGTTTGTAGCCGGATTGACTCGTGGGGGAAGTGTTGCTTTTCAGGCTGAGGTGGAACCCTTTTCTTCGCTTCAAATCGTACTGGCTGAAGATGTCGCCGGGGAAATCGTTCATGATGGCCTCGGTATGCACCCATACCGATATGCTGAAATCGTTTTCACCCAGTTGCAGTTCCCGGGTAGCGGGAACCTCGATCCAAGCGCTCTTGCCATCGAACAGGGCTGCCGCCTCGCCGTCCGGCGTTTCGAGGTTGTCAAAAGAGAGGGAACCGTGCACGTGGGACGGTACCTTGTTTTTAGCGTAATCCCGGGTGTCACCGGCGAGTTTCCAATACGCGGCCAACTTGCCACCGGGTGGCTGCTCCCGGTCACTCTCCCGGGTAAGGCAGGAAGAAAGAATGAAAAAAGAGAACAAGGCTACAACAATAGAGTTGATATAATCCATGATTATTAATTTTTACTGGTATTCGGAATTCCCGATCCCGGGTTTTTGCACCACGTGCATAAGTAAGACACGTGTACCCATTATTTCATTATGGTTGATAACGTCTTGATTTCTTTATCGCTCAACGCGCGCTTGTAAAGCCTGAGTTCACGCACGCGACCACTGAAGTAGTCATTAGTGCCAAACCCGATCTTGAACGGAGCCTCGCTATCCAGGTTAAACTTTACCGAGTCAGGGATAGTCGTTTGATTCACTATTTCCCCGTTCACGTGTAACTTCAACTCCCGTTTTGTCTTTACCGCTGTGATGTGCTGCCAGCCCTCTTTAAGGCTTCCCGGCATTGAAACTGATTTCCCGGCCTCGTGCGAAAAGATTTTTCCCGACGGCAGCGTGCTGCAAAATACTTTCCCGTCGTGTTCCGCCATCGCCCATGCCCGCCTGTATTTCACGTCCGGTGTCCTGTCGAGCTGATCCAGGCGGCTCCAGAGGGTATCGCCCTCGTGCCGGTACACTTCCGCCAAGGGAAGCGTTCCCCCTAACATTTGCCCGTTATACGTTATTATCGCCATCACTTCCAACTCTTTCCCTAACCGTCCCACGTCACTCCACTTGTTGATGCCATCGAAGCGAAATACCCTCCCGCTGGGCCAGGTGGACGAGTACAGGTTTCCCTCATAAACGTTAAAATCGTAATTTTGGGTGTTGTCTCCTACCTGCCCGCAGTCTTCCCATTCGCTGCCGTTGTAGCGGTAAACATGGCCATGATCATAACTGGTCGCGTAGAGGTAGCCGTCATGAACGGCCGTGGTCACTACTCTAATTCCCGGCGGGTTGTCTAACTTTACCCAGTTGTTTTCCCCGTCATAGCGGAAGAAGCCGGGCGGGGCGTACAAGGAAGTAGCGTAAAGTTCCCCGTTATAGATCATCAAGCTGCCAACGGCTTCTACTCCCGGTAGCTGACCGATTTCTATCCAGCGATCCGGTGCTTCAAACCGGAATACTTTCCCTCCCGGTATGGTGTTTTCTGAATCAGGGAGGGAGGATCCGCCGGTCCTGTAATGGCCTGTCGCGGCGTACAATGTATCATCCATTACCGCGAGAGCCGTCACGCTGTTAGATGGGTCGGGGGCACCGCTATCTATCCACCGGTTTTGGCCGGCGTATTTAAACACTCTTCCCGATTCGTTGGCACCGGTTTGGCATACGCCCACGTAAAGTTCACCCTTGTATTCGGCCATGCCATAGCCGAGAATCGCGTTACCCGGGCGTCCTTCATCTACCCATGGCGTGGATTGCCCGTCATCTATGCCGAAGACGAGTTGTTTGTAGCCGGATAGACTCGTGGGGGAAGTATTGCTTTTCAGGCTGAGGTGGAACCCTTTTCTTCTCTTCAAATCGTACTGGCTGAAGATGTCGCCGGGGAAATCGTTCATAATGGCATCGGTATGCACCCATACCGATATGCTGAAATCGTTTTCACCCAGTTGCAGTTCCCGGGTAGCGGGAACCTCGATCCAGGCGCTTTCTCCATCGAACAGGGCTGCCGCTTTACCGTCCGGCGTTTCGAGGTTGTCAAAAGAGAGGGAGCCGTGCACGTGGGCCGGTGCCTTGTTTTTAGAGTAATCCCGGGTGTCACCGGCGAGTTTCCAATACGCGGCCGGCTTGCCACCGGGTGTCTGCCCCCTGTCACTCTCCCGGGTAAGGCAGGAAGAAAAAATTAGAAAAGGCAACAGGGCTATTCCAATAGAGTTGAGATAACGCATAATTATTTTTTTTCTTGTTTAAAATGTTTTTTTCGTTGTGCTATACATTTACCTTTTAGGATGTTTTACTCACAATAACATAACAATCCACATGATGCATGCGATAAAGGTATGAAATCGCCCAAATACAATGGCTTGTTTCGCGATTTTTTTTGCTCAAATAACGCAAATTAACCTAAGAGAACCAGAGTTACCAGAGCTACCACAACTACCACAACTACCACAACTGCCACAACTGCCATAACTGCCACAACAGGAACCGCTATGGTTGCAAGTAGACGATACCGTACTTCTCCAGTGTCCCCTTGGGAACGGTGATGGTGTAGCGGTTTTCGCCTGTTTTTTCCCAGTTGACGCCTTTATGTCCCTCGCTGTCGGGCGAGGTGTAGTAGGCCTTCGATAGGGAAGCCAGTGAAATGTCAAAGGTGATATCTTCCTCTACCGTTGTCCAGGTTGGATTAGGTGTGGGCAGGGTATCGCCATGCTTCGCCGTTACCCCCGTTGCGTTCAACAAATGTACCATCGTCGCGTTGCTTTCCACGTCCCTGTACACCGTTACCAGCACTTTAACGGGAATGGAGATGGCTTTGAAGTGGGCCTCGCCAATCACATCGGATAGTATCTTCTCGTTGATCCGCGTGATGGCCGGATCGGGAGAAAACCTGTACACCATACCGGTGTCCCTGATCGATGCGGCATACTCGTTAATCGCGTGTTTTCTTGACGCGTACACGATCCTCCCTTTGCCGTGGGTTGCAACCACGAAATCGGTCTTTGCCGCTTCCGATAACATCTCGTCGGTAAGGATGCGGTTAAACGCCCTGCTTGCTCGCTCGTCACCATAGGGGGTCAGCATGCCCGCGTCCCCGGTCAGGAACAGGGTGCCCCCGTTATAGACGAACCGGGTTAACAGCTCCTCTTGTCCCGCGGAGATGCAGTCCATACCCGGGGCAAGCAGCACCCGGTACCTCGACAGATCGAACCCGTCGGTGAGCGCGTCATCCAGTATAAAGGTATGTTGCACGTGTCTCTCGGACAGAAACTGTCCCGTGCCCATGATCTCCTTCGGGTAATCGTCCATGTTTTTTACCGACCAGTCCCGGGAAGAGCGCGAGAAAATGATAGCAACATCGGTGTAGGGGACGGATGTCCGGTTGTTCATGTTCTCGGGCCAGGAGGTGTACCTGTTCAGTATCATTTCATCGGAAAAGCTGCTAAACGACCAGGTTACCTGTCCAAACATGTTGTTATTTGCCCAGCCGAAAATCGCGTAGTTCAGCACACCATCGGGATATACCAGCCCGAAGATGGGCGACCCGTAGGTTTCCCGAAGGCTGTTGTACATGTTCCTGCTGGTGAAGTTGAAGCGGTAATCATCCCAGACGTCCCGGCTCATGATCTCGGTGCCGAGGAAATCCTTCGACTTCGCGCTCAACGGCAAATCCCCCCCCCTCCCTGTATGAAGCGTGGTTAAATAAGAATCCCCCCTCGGAGTAATATTCCAAATTCGAGAAGGAGGGATTTACCTGGCGCATTAACCGGCTCAGGTCGATTCTCCATTGGGCCACGGCGTGCTTGCGCCACTCGATCCACGATTTCCACAACTTGGAGTTCCTGTTCTTCAGCAAGGGACTGCCCTCGTTATCGGGTAGAGTGAGGCCGGTGGCCCGGTGAAAGGCCTCCCGGCAATGGCTGCAATTGCAAAAGTTCTCGTTGTGGAAGCAGGTCTCATCGAGCCTAAACCCGTCAATGTTGGTGTTTTTAATGTGCTTGGAGATATAGGGGAAGAAGTAGCCATGCTTGAAATCGGGATTCACCGGGCATAACCCCCACGTGGGGAGACCGTTGTTCTGGCCGTGCTGCAAGTAACCGGGGTTGGCGGCGAGAAAGCGAAAACCCATGTCGATATTCCACACGATGGTCAGGTCCTGGTGGTCGATGATCTTCATGTCGAGCTGATGCGCCTTTTTCACGATGTCCCGGATGTTCTTCTCCACCCGGTCCAGGTGGGTGGCGTAGGTGTGCCGGGACAAGAAGCCGTTTAAAATGATGGCGCTTATCCCTCCCTCTTTAATCTGTTTCAAACGCTTCTCTATCTTTTCGGGCGTGTTAAACTCGTTGAAGGTCCCCCAGTTGCCCGGCCCCATTGTCCCGAGGGGGCTTTTAAAGCGCCACGCCAACCCGTCTGACTGCTGGTCGGGCAAAGCCGCCTCAAGCTCGGGTAACTTTGGGATGCTGCTGATCTCTTCAACCTCTCCCGCGAGCGGCGAGTAGCTGATCGATTTCCCGTACTCGGGCGGCGTGTCGTAATAGTTGGCGAACAACACCCCCGGGCAATAGCCATCGTCCTTGAGCCAGTTGCCCCGCCTGAACTGGAAATCCTCCTCGCTATGCATGAACAGCTGGAACCCGATAACGCTTACCGCCCAGTCCCCCGTGAATTGTATGTCGGCTTTGCCTCCTTCAATCCATCTCGCGAAGGTCATGTTCGCGACGGTGCCTTTATCCACCTTCACCTCCTCGTACACTACCTCATCATTAAACGAGACGTTGAAAGGTCCCTTGTCACCATCCAGCGCGCTGGCACGAAGGGTCACCAGGTAGAGGCCCGGTCGCAGCCCGTGGGTCGTGAAGCTGTTGGGCTCGCCGGAGTGGCAGGACGCGTACAACGCGCCGGGCAGCTTGTTCCCCGACAGTTGTACCTTGTCGGGATGCTTCCAGCCGTACCCTTTTTCGGGGTTAGCGGCTTCAAGGCGAGCGGTGGTAAACTGCTCCCCGGCGGTCTCGTTAAAGCAATACAACCTTTCGGGGGGGATCTCCGAGAAATAGTGATAGTAAGTTACCGCATGATGTTGCAGGTAATCCTCCTTCCCTCCCTCGAAAATGGTCAGTTTAGTGGTAAAATCTCCCCCGTGATTGGTGGCGGGTGTAGAGATGGATAACTCCAGGAAATCCCCTTGCCTGGTCAAGCTCCACGACACCGCCATCGAGTTCATCCCGCCCACGTAATAGGTGGTCACGCCGTGGGGGTTAAAGTCGAACGTTATCGGCCCCTTTGCCGTGTTGAAGGAGATCCAGCGCGCCCCGTTGACGATCAGCCCGTCCCGGGTGTCGGCCGCGAGCGTCCCGTTTTGCCAAACGCCTTCGTACGAGCGTCCCACGAGGGCATCCCACGTTGACCCCGTGAAGAGGGATGCCGGGAGCAGCAACTTGTAGGTAATCAGCGGGGTCGGGTAGCTATCCATCAACGCGTCCTGGTGGGCTTGGAAGGTTAACTCCACCTTTTTCCCGTTGGGCGACAACCCCACCTCCCGGCGGTAGGGCAGCACGAAGTTTTCATGCCACACGTTGGTTATCTCCCAGCCGTTTTCCTGTTCAACCTTCCGGGTTTCGGCGTGTTTGCCCACCGTGTTCCCGGTAATCCAGGAGAGCGAGTCGCCCGTGATCAAGTTTTCGCCCTTCCACTTGATTTGGATACCGGGAGATGAGGCGATTTCGAAGGGTGATTCTTTTTCAGAAACTATTTTCTTGGAACTGTTGCAGCCGGTGAAGGCCAAAAGCAGGGAACAAAAAAGGGGAAAGAGATACTTCATCATGTTACTGTATTGAAGATTGAATGAGTGTAATACTCAAAAGTGATACTTTATCCTCTGAAAAGCATCACTTTTGAACATTAAGCCTCACTAAACTTGTGATTTAATAAAATAGCAGGATACAAATATTTACTCTTCATTTTCATCGATCACGGTCAGCGGGGGTTTGTTGTTTTCAGCACCTTCATACCCTTCGTTCTGATTGATCACTCCCATGGTGTTTGTAGTGATAACACTGATGGCAATGGGCCAGAAAATATACTTCGGCTCTGTTTTGAATATAGTGGGCCATATTCCTTGTATCGATCCCATTTTATACCATGTGTTATATTTCATAAGCCGGTCGTACCACCAGTTTTTCTTGCTTATATCACCCAACGTGTACCCGTTAAGGTTCTTTTTCGCCATGATGTTCGCCGCTCGTGTCATTTCCGTATGCCTGAATTCTTCCAGGGCCAACTCTCTCAGACGTTCGTCGAAAATAAAGTCGATATCCACATCCGAAGGTGCCACAGATGGGGCGTTAGCGCGACCTCTAACCACGTTAAGATCGGCAGCGGCTTGATCAAGCTGATTCTTCCAATAGTACGCCTCGGCCCGGATAAGATAGGTCTCGGCAAGGCGAAATACGTACATATCGCCGTTACCCCCCATCGGGTGACCTTTAAACCCTTGTTCATGAGGGTAATAGGTCTTATAAAACGGCATCGGCCAAATCATGAGGCTATCTACGGGATTGGAGAAGTTTTTCGGGTTAACCGGTTTGTTATAATCAACTGAAGTCTCCCTGTTGTAAACAATTTGGTCTACTTCCCACCATATGGACGAGGCCCTTCGTAAGTCTGGGGTATTCTTCCAACTGTAGGTATCATCTTCCCATATTTCATAGCTATACCAGTATGACTGATTGACATCAGGGTCTCCTCTACCCAACAATTGATATTGTTCTCCACTGGCCACGGTTCCTGGCTTACCCTCACTATCGAGTACCCAGCCGTACCACCACGGGCAATGAAAACCCCGCATGGTATATGACCACACTTTTGCTCCCGTGGGCGCTGATTCGCGATCTATAAGGGTAAGAATGGCCTCGGTATTCGCGGGGATAGATTTATTTTGAGGTCGATGCAAATCCCAAATCACATTTTTCGTTGGATCTCCGGCATCACTGCCAAAGCGTTCTTTCATTAAACTGTAGGGACCATCGATAACCGCTGAGGCCGCCGCGATAGCCTTATCGAAATCCGCGTTGGCAAGGTAGAGTTTTGACAAGAAATGCAACGCCGCGTATTTATTAGGTACCCCGGCTTTCGTTTTCTCGGGCAACCATTTTGACGCGAAGTCCAGGTCGGAAATCAATTTTTCAAGAATCGTCCATCTGCTGTGCGTGTAAAAGTCAAGCTTAGGGCCTTTCAACTCATGACCTATAAAAGGCACATCCCCGTAGGTGTTTATCACTCGATAATACCACCATGCACGATAGAAAAGGGCTTGTGCCAGAATCTCATTCCGATCGCTCTCTTTGTCCCAACTCACATCATCTATTCGAGATATAATAACATTGGTGCTTTTAATGTACCCGTACACGCGTTCGAATAGCTGTAGAATGGGGTAGTATGTACCGGTGGAAGGTGTTAATATGGTATAATCGCCCATGCCTATACCAAAACCAAAATCGGAAGTAACGTGATCCATTTGCAAATGACTCATGTCGCCATAGAAGTCATTTTTTAAATCTTTTCTCACCGTAACTAAACCCGATTCAAAACCAGCCTTATTAACGTAGACATTTTCAGGAGAGAAAAAAGACAAGGGTTCGGGTTTTAGAAAATCCTCGCTGCAAGCCAGTAAAAACAGGGCGAGCAAGGCGGGCAACAACATATTGAGAAGGCGCTTCCAATCGCTATGTTTTATTATTTTTCGTTTCATTTTATTCGTTTTTAAGATATTTGGTAAACTATAATGTTATATCGATTCCAAGCGTGACTGTTTTGGGCATAGGAGTCGTCAATCCTGATTCGGGATCGAATCCCGGGCATTTGGTAAAGGTCAAAACATTCCTTCCCGTCAACATTACCCTCAGGCTCTGCACGGATAACACGTTCTGCAATATACTTACAGGAACCGTGTAGGCGATGGTAACGTCTTGTAATCGTAAGAAACCGGTGGGTTCGAACACCCGTAAGCCACCCCCGTAGCGCCCCCAGTTATCGGGAAACACGTTTCGGGCAAATTTAGCGCCTGGGTTTTCCGGCGACCAATAGCCCCACGCCCAATCGTTGAGGCGGTCGTGCGTTGATCTATTCCACATTACGGGAACTTCTCTTATATGCCCTAAGTCGGCGCGGAAAAATAGCGCGGCGGAAAAGTCCTTCAAGAAGTTGAATTCATTTCTAAACCCTAACCGATATCGAGGTGCCGTATAGCCAATAAATTTCTTATCTTCAAACTGGGTATACTTGTCATCTTTATTCACATCGGTTACTTTGTAATCACCCGGGTCCACGCCGTATTTTGCCGCCTCTTCTTTTTCATTCAACTGCCATATACCGATTCTCTCGTAATTCCAGACAATATCGCGCGCGTACCCCGGGAACCATTGATTTTCAAAATCAGGGAGCTCGCCATTACGCTCTTTGTTCAACAATTTATAATCCCCGAAATTTCCCCAGAGCTCTTTGATCTTGTTTCGGTTCATTGAAAACACCAAAGAGGATCGCCAGATGAATTCTTGCCCACTTATATTTACACTGCTAATGGTGGCCTCAAGCCCACGATTCTCCAACACCCCTAGGTTTGAATAAATGCTGGCAAAACCGGTAATTTTGGGCAGTTGCCGTCTGAGGAGCAGGTCATGGGTTTTAGCGTCGTAAGCATCTATACTCATATCCACGCGGTTATTAAACAAGCTGATATCGAAACCCACGTTAAATGATTCCGTTCGCTCCCATCTTAATTTAGGGTTGGATAATGAAGTGTTGTAGACGCCTGTTTCCACACTGCTGCCGTCATACGAAAGAACAGAGCCTAATTGTGCCAAAGCCGAATAACTACCGATCTCCCGATTCCCGTTCTTTCCCCACGACAACCTAACCTTTAGTTGGTTCATCCAAGGGATAGCGTAAAACGACTCCTCGTGCAGTTTCCATGCAAAAGCGAAAGCCGGGAAAACGGCTCTTGGCCTATCTTGACCGAAAGCGGAATATCCATCCCTACGAACGGAAGCCGTGAACAAGTACCTGTTTAGCAATGTATAGTTCAACCGGGCCATTAGCGCGTCACCGGTACTGACCACATCGCTGTTCGATAATCCGGGTTTGGCCCCAAATTGCAACGCGTGATAGATCAAGTTTTGATTGGGGGCGAATACCGAATTAGACTGACGTGAGAACCAGCTTTGGTTTTTCTCGGCGTTGGCCAATAGCGTAACGTCGAAATCGTGTGCCCCAAATGTTCGGTTCCATTTAATCAGGTTGTCGAACATCCACGAGTATGAATTGGTGTGATCACGTTGACCAAACCCATCCTTATAGGTGTTGGAACCGGGATAAGTATCGCTAGACCAGAAATTAAAATCTTTAGTGAATGCCAAACTGGGCTGATACGATACCTTGTACATGATTCCAAACGGGAGGCTTATCTCGGCATACAAGGAAGAGAACAAAGCGTTAATATCCCGCTTCCTATCTTGCCCATAATAGTACTCCAACGGGTTCCGAACGTAATCGTTGGTTAATAACCTCAACTTACCATCCTCGTCCTTTAAACTTCCATACGGGCTTTGTCCCGCCAGCAAGTTTATATCGGCTTGAACAACACTTTCGTCACGGAACGAGAATTGTGAATTGGTACCTACCTTCAGCCAATCGGTAATATCGAAATCGAGGTTTACGCGGGTGCGTATGGTAGAAAAAGCATCCCCGCGGATAATACCCTCGTTGTCAAGGTAGCCCAATGACCAGTAATATTTAAAATTTTCGGTTGCACCTCCCACGCTGATATTGTAATCCTGTCTCACCCCCTTGCCAATCGCCTCACTGTAAAAGTCGGTGGTTTTTCCCGCCAGGTAATTTTCTTTCTCGATGGGCCATATTTTAATCCGGTTAAACCACTCATCCAACGGGTTAGGATTAGGATTAGCGCTGTAAGCAAGCCACTCCTGAACACCTACGTCACCTGGAAGCTCATCGGGGTGCCAATAGTAATAGTACGGCACGGTCCCTTTCGCGTTTTCATACAGGTTATCCCGGTGCATTCTAAAATAATCCATCGGATCGCTGCCCGGACCGAAACCGTATGGGTAAAAATCATTCGTAGTGGTAGACACGCCTATTTTTATCGAAGCGTTAACAGTGGGTTTCCCTAACGTTCCTCTTTTCGTGGTAATCAAGATAATGCCGTTGGACGCCCTCGCTCCAAAAATCGCCGATGAGGAGGCATCTTTCAAAATATCAACGGTCTCGATATCGGCTGGATTTATTTCACTAATCGAGCCGTTGTATATCACACCGTCTAATACTATTAGCGGGTAGGTTGAGGCAGACAACGATGAGGGACCCCTAAGTTCCAACGAGCTCCCACCGGCGGCGCTAGCGCCCTGATTTGAATAAAGACCGGCTACCGTCCCCGACAGGGATTCGGTGAGCTGAGTAGGAGCCATATTACGAATATCTTTGTCGCTCACTCTCGATACTGATCCAGTTAAGTCCCTTTTTTTTACAGTGCCGTAACCTATCGCTATCACTTCCTCAAGGCCTATGACCTCTTCTTTCATCGTTATGTTGATCGTGGTTCGCTCTCCAGCGGTGATCTCCTGCGGTTGCATGCCGACAAACGAAAAGACGAGAACAGGACTATCGGGAAGATTGTGTAACCTGTAATTACCGTCAACATCGGTAGTGGTTCCCATTAATGTTCCTTTTACCACGATACTTACCCCCGGCAATGGTTCCCCGTGTTCGTCTATTACTTTTCCGTTTATTGTTTTTCCTTGCTGTTGGGTCTCGATATTCAGAGCAATCTCTCTTGTAGGCACATATATATTTCCTTTCTTGCTATTCACGTAAAGAGTGACCTGTTTCGCGATGATCTGGTAATCAATATTGGTACCTTTCAGCAAATGGGTTAAAATAGCCTCTACCGTTTTATTTTCAACATGAATGGTTACGCGTTTTTTGAGCGTGACCTCAACATCTTCATTATATATAAAAACAAAACCCGCCTCTTGCTCTATCTTTGTAAATGCATCCCTCATCGAAACATTCTCCAGATTCAGAGAGACTTCGTTGCTTTGCGAATAAATGTTCTCCCCCAATACAGAAAACAGACACAGGAAGAGAAACAGGGTTGAGATCTTCATGATTTTTAGAATCCGACCGTATCTTTTCGGTATAATAATTTTACAGTTAATTTTTTGTTTCATACCTTTGTATTGAATTTTAGTTTACGAAATAATAAGGATTATCTTGTGAATTAATTTTTCTTTGGTTGAGCGGTGCGGCAACATCGCTCGACCTTTTTTTTCGTTTATTTTCGTTTATCCATAGGCAGATTGTTTTAATTTATTACACTAATAATGTTGTTCTCGATTGTATATTCTTTCCCGGTCAAAAGAGATATCGACGATAGGACATCCTGCAAGTTTTCCGATAAATAAAGTTTGCCTGTAATCCTTTTATCGCTTTCGATATTTTCGAAAGAGACGTTATAGTAGCGGCCAACCTTTTTAAATAACTCGGAAGCCGGGGTTCGGTCAAATATAAATACTCCTTCTACCCAACTCGTGTATAAAGAAACATCCACGTTTTTTTTATTCACGCTCCCATCGCGAAACTCAACCATTTCATTGGGATTCATCCGGATTGACCTGTTCTCTATGGTTTTTACCTCTACTTCTCCATTTACCAAAACAACCGATGATGTTTTATCGGAAGCGTATGCCGACACGTTAAAACGTGTCCCTAAAACCTGGACATCCATGTTGGAGGTATGGACGATAAACGGTTGTTTGTCTGACCGCGCAACATCTATGTAGATTTCCCCGTCAACTTTAATTTCACGCGTTTTTCCCGAAAATTCCGTGGGGAATTCCAACTCCGTGCCCGAATTTATCCATATTTTACTTCCATCAGCAAGGACAAGAAAAGAGCGTTTCCCTTCAGGAACAATAAGTTTACTCGTTTGGATATTATTTGCTTCAACTATTTTTTCCGTATTCGTACTGTCGGTATATAAGATTTGCCCATTATTCAGTTGAATCGTGACATTCTGGTTCAGGATAATCTCTTTTTCTCCCGCTAATAACATCACCTCTTTTTCAGGAAGAGCTTTGCCGATGACCTCGGCAGTTATGGCCTCTTTTGAGCTATCGTCTTTCTTGATAAAGTAGAAAGTGGTCACGAGTAATAACAGGGCGATGGCTGCGGCGCTCGAAATGGAATAAAGGAACCGTTTCTTTTTTTGCTTATTATAAAAGGCGCTTTCGATAATTCGTTCATATAAAATGTCCGTATCCTTGAATGTCTTTTTATTGATTGTTATGCTATCAAATACTTCAATGGCTTCCTGAAACTCTTCTTCGAGACCGGGATTTTCGTGAATAAAAGAGGTCCAAAAATCTTCCAGTTCAGGCGTTCGTGTTAACCTCCATTGGATAAAATTTTTGTTTTCTAGGAAATAAGGGTTGTATGTAAATCTACTCTTTTTCATTTCTTTAGTTTTTACTCATCCATATAAATTAACGTATACAACACATAATATATGTATAAGACAATTGAACTTTTCTTTTGTAGTCAAAAAGAAAAGAAAAAACAAAAATTTAACATTGAAGTGAGGAATTTACAGATAATGATAGTAGATAAGGGTCACTAAAATAACCAACAAGGGTTTTCCCGGTTCATGATTCATGGATCGTAAATACTTGATACCCCGATGAACAAGCCTCCTTGCTGAATTACAATTTATTCCCATAAGCATGGCAATATCTTCATAATCCATCTCTTGCATATACCTTAAATAAATAACTTCTCTTTGGCGGGGAGTCAACTCATTCAATAGATTTTCAACGGTTTGTTTTAGTTTTTCGGTATCTTCGCGATTAATCAGCGATTCGATTGTTGAAATTTCAACCGAGAAAGGGGTATTTTCAGAAAATGAATTCGAGATTTTAGCATTCTTTTTCTGAACATTGAAAAGATAATTTCTTACTGATCTGAATAAATAAAAATTCAGGTTATTTACGCCGAGGAGTTTCTTTTTGTCGATAAGAATCTTGCAAAACAGATCATGTACGGCATCCCGACAAGTCTCTTCATCGAACCCCAAACTTACCCCGTATGATAAAAGATCATTGACGTAGAAGTTGTAGATGAAAGAAAAAGCATCGTATCCATCCTTATCGGCTAAAAATTCTTTCCAATAACTATCAATCGCAATATGCTTATTTTTTTCTTCCATTCTTATCTACAATTCTGTCATCTTTTCGATGAGCAAGAAATATTAAGACAAAATTACATAATTTATTTCACATGGCGTAAATTTAATTTACGCTATACAAAAGAATATATTTTATTTCATTAAATTTACTGTTTTCGCGAGAAATTATCCTCAAAAAACGTTACCATTTCCTAATCGACGCCTACTAACCTGTACCCTTTCGCGTATTCAGCGTAGTGCATGGTGCAAACAGCCACGGGGCAGTAAACGGTCAGGAGGACGGCGCATGTCACGAGGCTGCTTGCCACCCTTTGATGCAGTGCGTTTAAATGGGAAAAAGCCTGCGCCTCAGGTTAATTTACGTTATTTGAGTAAAAAGATTCGCAAAATAAGCCGTTGCTTGGGGACGATTTAATACTTTTATTGCAATGAATCACGTTGATGGAGAAGCTTGAAGAGCAACACGAGATTAGGAACGAGGTCAGACATGGACGACATCATCAACGCGGTCGACAAAATCCACAACAACATCGCGAAGCTCAAGTAGCGTAGGTGTCGGGACCTATTCAGCCATCTTGCCATGGCAGGATGTCAAAAAGAATCCCCATTTAAACGGGTGAAGTAAAATAAACAGTTCAAATAGCGTGTGTCGTGTGCCCTAGCACACGCTACAGTCTTTGTATAACATGTATAAAAAAAGAAAATAGATGAATCCAAAAAACAACTTTAACATATTGCTTTCCTGTGTAGTGCTATTGGGGATGGTTGCTTGCCAGAAAGAACTCGTTCTCGTCGATTCTGGTAAGACTTCTTACGTGATTGTAATACCTGCTTAACCGTCCGAGGTTGAATCACAAGCAGCCACAGAGCTTCAAACATGCTTGTACAAGATGTCGGATGTAATGATTCCCATCGTTGATGACAAGGAAGAGAACCTCAGGAACGAGATTTCCGTGGGAAATACAAACAGGATCGATCATTCGCGGATAGGTATAGATGGGGATTGTGGGTACATACTTTTGGCGTCTTGGTCCCTGAAAAGGTTTTTTACGAAAGCCATCCTGAATATTACACGATGAATGAAAAAGGAGAAAGGGTTCCCTCGCAACTCGGTTTAATCAATCCCGAGGTTTTAGAAGTTCTCTGTAGCGAGTTGGAAAAAAGGATAAACGCGAAACCGGCAAAAAATGTAAACCTCATGTTTTGCAGTATCGAGAGCAACCGGAGCAAACCCATCCGTGATGATGAAAGCAGCGCTTCGTTTAGAGAGGATATGGAAGATTGGGCCGAGCTTTCCGATAATATTATTTTATGGGATTACATGGTACAATTCAGCAACCTCTATACCCCTTTCCCCAATTTCAGGGTGTTACAACCGAACATGCAATATTTCGTGAGCAACAACGTGAGCGCACTCTATTCTCAAGGGAATCCCCAGCCTACCGGGGATATGTGGCAGTTGCGGGCTTACGTGGCAGCAAAACTCCTTTGGAACCCGGATTGCGACCTGGGGCTACGCGCGAAGGGGATGGTACTGACGGGAGCGGGACAGCCGATCGTCTTGTGCGCCATTGACTGGATCGGCATTGCCAATGAAAGCCAAGATGTCTTTAAGCAGGCGTTGGCCGAGGCCGCCGGGACCGTGCCCGAACGGGTAGCCGTGCATACCCTGCACCAGCACGATGCCCCGATATGTGACTTCACGGCGGAAAAAATCCTGAAAGCCCAGGACATGCCCCCGGGATGCTTTGACGGGACATTCGCCCGGGAGGTGATCCGGGAGATCCAAGAATCGATTCGGGCAGCGGCAACCGAGGCACAACCCGTTACCCACATCGGGTTGGGTAAAGCCGAGGTTTACCGGGTAGCCTCGAACCGCAGGATTTTAGGCTCCGATGGCAAGGTATGCGCTTCCCGTTCCTCCTCCTGCAAGGATTTGCTCCTGCGCACCCTGCCCGAGGGAGTAATCGACCCCGAAGTATCGCTGGTCAGTTTCTGGAACGATGAGCAACCGGTGACCGTGTTAAGCTTCTACGTTACCCACCCGCGAAGTTATTACCTGACGCGAATCGTCAACCCCGACTTCCCCGGCATTGCCCGTTTCACCCGGCAACTGGCCGTGCTCGATGCCCTGCACATCCATTTCAACGGTGCCGGGGGCAACGTTGCCGCCGGCAAGTACAACGACGGGAGCCATGAAACCCGCCTGGTACTGGCGGAAAGATTGGCCGACGGCATGAAAAGGGCGTGGGAGAACACCCGGAAAACGGGCGTTACCGGGGATCAAATCAACTGGGAGACCCGGTCCATCGCGCTTCCACCGGCCAATGGCTTGGAGGAGGAAATCGAGAAAAGGATGAAGGACGAGGATATCAGCTTTAATTACCTGCCCAACAAAATGGGGCAGTTGGGCTGGTTGAAACGCCGACAAGAGGGGAAAAAGAACGAGATAGGGTGTCTATCCGTTGGGGATGCCAAAATACTTTTCGCCCCCGGGGAACTGTTCGTTGAATATCAACTGGCGGCAAAAGCGATGCGCCCCGACCTGTTTGTAACCATGGCCGCTTACGGGGATTACGGGCCACTTTACATTGGCACGGAAGTATCGTATGCGTAAGGGGGGTATGAGCCCGGCGCCAGTGCCACCACGGGAGAAGCGGAAGTGATTATCATGGAAGCCATCAGGGAGTTCCTGCTTGACAAAAGAGAGAACGATACCGCTGCCTTACGACAACCCTCCATCAAGTGGGTGCGGGAAAGCAGTAGCGCCGGGTGGGGATCATCCAGATGGTTGCAATAAAAGTTACGGGTATAGTCATTTTAAAAACAGTAAAATAAGATAATGAAAAAAAATTTATTACTCATGTTTTTTATTCTTCTTTCCTCTCTTCTCCAGTGTATACATGGCAAAAGACATGCTGAGGTTCCGACTTGGAAAGCGGGGGTTGCCGCGACGGCTATCACCCCCCAAGAGCCCGTGTGGATGGGAGGGTATTCATCCCGCACGCGTCCTGTCGAAAGAAAGGTTCACGACCTGTGGGCCAAGGCGCTTTACCTCGAAGACGCGGGAAAGAGGGGGGTTTTCATCATCACATGCGACTTGGTCGGCCTTTCGAAGGCCGTATCCGATCGCGTCAAGGATGAACTGCTCGAAAAGACGGGACTGCCGAAGGCACAAGTTATCCTGAACTGCTCTCACACCCACTCTGGGCCTGTCACGAGCGGGAACCTGATCAATATTTACCCGATCGACAGTGAAAATTTGGCGGTGGTCGACCAATATACCGAGCGGTTGTGCAAACAACTTGTCGCGTTATCAGTGAAGGCTAAACGAAACGCCGAACCGGCAAAAGTGTTTTCCCAAAACGGCACCGTCCGCTTCCAAGTAAACCGCCGAAAGAACATGGAATCAGAGATTACCAACCTTACCGAATTAAAGGGACCCAGCGATTATTCCGTGCCGGTATTGAAGGTGGAAGATGAAAAAGGCAACATGAAAGCGGTTGTTTTCGGTTACGCCTGCCATCCCACCGTTCTGAACGGCTACGAGTGGTGCGGCGATTACCCGGGATTCGCGCAAGTAGAACTGGAAAAACTGTATCCCGGTACGACGGCACTGTTCTTCCAGGGCGCCGGTGCCGACCAGAATCCCCTGCCCAGACGGAGCATTCCCTTGGCCAAACAATACGGCAAAGAACTGGCCGCGGCCGTGGAACGGGTCATCGACGAACCGATGCGGGAGTTGCAGCCGCGGCTTGAAACGGCCTATTCCGAGATCTCCCTGGAAATGGAGACCCCCCCGGGGGCAACCGAATTAAAGAGATTAAAAGAGGAGTACACGATTGATTACTTCAAACGATGGGCAGAAAGCATGCTGGGAAAATTAAGAAGGGGTGAGAAACTCCCATCTACCTATTCCTACCCGGTACAGGTATGGCAACTGGGAGGTCAGACCATCGTCGCCCTGGGGGGAGAACTGATGATTAGTTATGCTATTCGCTTGAAGGAACTGCTGGGCGAAGATATCTTCGTGATGGGTTATTCCAACGACGTTACCGGTTATATCCCCTCCGACGCGGAATTATCCACGAAATGGGGGGAAGAGATAGAGTCTTCCCATTTTGAATTCGACCTCCCTGCCAAGTGGAAACCGGGATTGGAGAAAGTGATTCTTGACGAAGTCGTTGATCTTGCTAACCGAATGAGTATGTAAACAATTCAACCCGTTATTGGTGTTAGGAATACCTGACCCCGGGTTATCGTACCACGTCCACAAGTAAGGCATGTCTCGCTTTATACTCAGGTAAGCACTACTTGGCGGGGAGTCAACTCATTCAATAGATTTTCAACGGTTTGTTTTAGTTTTTCGGTATCTTCGCGATTAATCAGCGATTCGATTGTTGAAATTTCAACCGAGAAAGGGGTATTTTTAGAAAATGAATTCGAGATTTTAGCATTCTTTTTCTGAACATTGAAAAGATAATTTCTTACTGATCTGAATAAATAAGAATTCATTCACATAGCGTAAATATTTAATTAGTAAATACAACTTAAGGGGACTTCTAATTACTCATTATTTTTTCAAATTGTTTTTTTAACTCTTATTTTGTGCTAACCATTTGATTCCATTTTAACCCTTTAACCGTTAAAGGTATGTATGAACAGCTGAGAGATACTTTCGAGGAGCAGTCTAACCGGGAGAATGCCGTTATGATGAGCTCCTACCTGCGCGACAAGTTCACTTTTTATGGTATTAAAACTATCCCTAGAAGGGCTATTTACAAAGCCCTTTTAAAAGAGGCAAAAAAAAATGAGCGAGTCGACTGGGCTCTTCTTACTCGCTGTTGGCAAGATGAGCATAGGGAATTTCACTATTTCGTTGTTGATTACCTAATCACCATGAAAAAATTCCTCACGTACGACGATATTGAGGAGATATGGAGGTTTATCGAATCCAAACAGTGGTGGGATACCATCGACATGCTTAGCACCGTGGTTGGGCATATTGTCACCAACGATGACAGAGGTGCTGAACTGATGCTCAAATGGTCTGTGAATGACGATTTTTGGGTGTGCCGAATTGCCATCATCCATCAACTTCACCGGAAACAGAAGACCAACGTGGAGCTGTTGGAACAGGTGGTCGTCAACAATTTGGGCAGCAGCGAGTTTTTCATCAACAAGGCAATCGGTTGGATTTTAAGAGATTATTCTAAAACCAATCCCGATTGGGTAAATAGCTTTTTGGATAGATACAAAGGTAAGTTGAGCAGTTTAAGCATTCGGGAAGCAAAAAAATATCTATAACCCCTTTTTGCGCTTAGTAGTTGAACTTACAATAACCTTAATACCGGTTAATAGTGAAATTACCCTTTGCGGTTTGAATAAAAAAACGTACTTTTGTGTGAGTTTTGGTTCCAGTTCGCTCGCGGACTGGATTAAAAGGGAATTCGGTGTGAATCCGAAACAGTACCTGCTGCTGTAAGTCCCCCCGTGCCAACGGGAACAACGTCTATTGCTCGATGTCACTGACTCGTTTAGGGTTGGGAAGGCTGCGATGAGACGGGACAAGTCAGAAGACCTGCCTTAACTCGTATGAGAATCGCTGCAGGCATCGGCGTTTATCGTGAGAAACGGGAAGGTTGAACATTCGGTTCCTCAAAGTAAAGAATAGCACCTGTTTGCAGCATCTCCGCGCAAACAGTTTTTTTTGTCTTTTTTTTCAGTGTCACTAAAGCTGTATTGTCTTGAAAATTAGCTAATTAAGCTGTAGGCAGCGTACGCGTGAAAAATCATTACAGTTCACTGATTCATCAACTTGTTAAAATTTTAAACGACATGAAGAAATTTTTTTCTTTTTTGATGGCTGCATTGGTCGCCATTTCACTGACCACTTGCGAGTATGACGATAAGGAGTTGTGGAAGGAGGTAGATAGTCTCAACGAGCAACTGAACAACCTCAACAGCGAAGTAGCCACTTTAAAGGTGTTGTTAGATGCCTTGAATAAGGGGAAGGTTATCACGAACGTTCAGCAGGACGAGGACGGGTACACGTTGACGTTTAATGATGGTAAAACAGTCTCCATTAAGCATGGGAAGGATGGCGTAGATGGAGAAGATGGAGAAGATGGCGTAGATGGAGAAGATGGTGACTCTCAGTTCGTATCGGTTAAAATCGAGGGTAATCAGGTGGTGATCACCATGGCCGACGGTACTAGTATCGTTCTTCCCTTGGAGTATACCTACACCGAGATCCGAGTCCTTACTTTCGAGGATAAGGACTACAAGGGGACGAGTACCAATTACTGGTCGAGCGTGATCCCCTCTGATGGTCAGTATGGTGGCGGCCACTCTACCTACTCTTGGCACGATACGGGTAACACCGAGCTTCGCTTTTCTCACACGGAAGGGGCGTTTAGCGGTGAAGCGGGCGTTTCGAATTGGATTGGGTCGGATCTGTCGATTGCAACGGGTAACGCGAGCGGTTACCTGTACGATTTGCAAGCCTATAATGTATCGGGCGGTCACAGCGGCACGAATTTTTGCACCCACTCTGGTTATAAAGATGCGGACGGTCCAACCATGGAGGCCGGTTCACTTCCTATTTTGGAATTCGCGGATGGTGAGGCCCGCGTTATCGACCATATGTGGGTTACCAATACCACATACGTGGTTGCGCAGTTAACCGATATGGCGACCTTTGTTGGCATCCCGGACTACAAGTTGTCCGAGAACACGACGTTCAAGGTTGTAGCCTACGGGTACGCCGATATCGATGACGAGGTTTCATCAACAACAGCAGAATTCTATTTGCTTAAGAACAAGGAGTTCGTTACCGAGTGGACGAAGTGGGATTTGACGGTTTTGGGCAAGGTGGCCAAGGTGCAGTTCAACCTTGTAGGCTCGGATGACCTCTACGGCTCCTGGGGCCTGGGCGCCCCGGGCTACTTCGCCTATGATGATATCGCCGTTCGGTTTTAAGGTTAGATTATATAAGGAGTTAGGTTTTCGTTTACTACTTCGTCGTGGCTACACGAAGTGAGCCACGACGAGGTGTATTGGTTCTTGATTTTGGTAACACCTTTTTCAACGATTGCACGAGGCTGAATCGCGTACGGTGAAATAGAAAGTAGAAACACAACGCTTTACACACGATTGTTTGCCCGTCTTGAAAAAATAGCTTACTTTTGAATGTTCGCTAAGCAAATAATGAAGTTGAATATGAAACCGATTATCGCATCTATCTGCTTGGTAATGGCCATCAGTATGAATATATCCGCGCAAACCGAACTTCGAGTCGCCACCTATAATTTGAGGCTGGATACCTCGCGTGACGGGGAGAACGCCTGGTCTAACAGGAAGGAGATGGTGAAGGGGTTAATTCGTTTCCATCAGCTCGATATCGTGGGTACCCAAGAGGGTTTTAAGCATCAACTGGATGACATCCTTGAAATTGGGGGTTACGACTACGTGGGTGCGGGGCGAGACGATGGGAAAGACGCGGGGGAACACTCGGCCATCCTGTTTAACACCCGGAGGTTCTTTCTGCTCGATAACGGGGATTTCTGGTTTTCGGAAACACCTGAAGAACCCACCAAGGGGTGGGATGCCACCTGCTGCAACCGCGTATGCTCTTGGGCTAAGTTTAAAGAGGTAGAGACCGGAGCGGAGTTTTTCGTGTTTAACGCGCACTACGATCATCAGGGTAAGCTGGCCAGGTACAACTCATCGCTGTTGCTTTTGAAGCGGATGGAGCAAATTGCAGGTGGGTACCCGTTGTTCGCAACCGGTGACTTCAACGCGGTACCCGAGGATGAGCCCATACAGCTTATTTATGATTCAGGTAAGCTGAACGACTCGTACCTGGTGACCCTTGAACCGCCTTATGGCACCGTGGGCACGTTTAATGCTTTCAGTCTTGATGTGCCGATGAAAAATCGAATCGACTACATCTGGGTTACCCCCGGTATCACGGTAGAACGGTACGGCGTACTCAATGACATGCAGCACGGGCGATTCCCCTCCGATCATTTCCCGGTAGTTATTGACGCTTCGTTTTAGTCCTGTTTGTTTATATTATAAGGTGCTGATATTCAGGTGTTGAAGGGCAGTTATATCTTTTTCCTGTTAATCAGCAAGATGTTGGATTTTTAAAAGTCAAGTAAATAGAGAATTATGAACAAATCACTATTCTTTCTTTTTGTCTTCGCGGTTGCTTTCTCAACCGTGTATGCTGAGGATAACCATTCACGGCAGATTAACGATTCCATCCGATTGGATGAGGTAGTTGTCACCGGCACGATGCCGAAAGTAAACCTCAGAAGCGTGCCGATGAGCATATCTGTCGTGTCGGAACGACAGATTCAAAACCGGCTGGAGCCATCGCTGCTGCCACTACTTACCGAAGAGGTCCCCGGCCTCTTTATTACGCGACGCGGGGTGATGGGATACGGTGTAGCCGGCGGTGCCGCCGGGGGAATGAGTATCCGGGGAATTGGTGGGATGCCCACGTCGGGAGTGCTGATATTGATTGACGGGCATCCGCAATACATGGGTCTAATGGGACACCCGCTTGCCGACAGTTATCAATCCATGATTACCGAACGGGTAGAGGTGGTTCGGGGTCCCGCGTCGGTACTGTACGGTTCCAACGCGATGGGTGGCGTGATAAACATCATCACCAAGAAGCAGAGAGAGAATGGCTGGCACAACTCGGCCCAACTGATGTACGGCAGTTACAACACCCTTAGCGCGGAAGTGTCCAGCGGGTGGAAGAAAGATAAACTGCGTGTTAACGGGAGTATCGGGTATAACCGCTCCGATGGTCACCGAGACAACATGGACTTTGAACAAGTAAATGTGCTTGGGAAAATCGGGTATGACCTCAGCGGCAACTGGCACAGCTTCGTGGACTTGAACCTTTCCAACACGCGGTCGTCCAACCCGGGGGGCGTGGCTACCCCAATCATTGATAACGATGCCGATATCACCCGCGGGGTGACCTCTTTCTCCCTTGAAAACGAATACGAGAGGACCTCGGGGGCGCTGAAGTTCTTCTACAACTTTGGGGCGCATGAAATCGACGACGGGTATTCGGTAGGACAGCAGCCTAAGACCTATCACTTCCAGTCGAACGACCAGATGTTTGGGCTTACGCTGTACCAGTCCTATGCCTTTTTCAAAGGGAACAAGACCACGGCGGGAGTCGATTTTCACCGCTTCGGGGGTAAGGCGTGGAACCACTTCCTTGATGGATCGGAAGACAAGGAGCTGGCCGATGTGCACCTGAACAATGTTGCCGGGTACGTCAACGTTCAACAGAGTCTATTGGAGAACAGGCTCACGTTGAACGCCGGGCTAAGGCTCGATAATCACGAGATAAACGGATCCGAATGGATCCCGCAGGCCGGGTTGAGCTTCATACCATCCGCTACTACCACCGTGAAAGCTATTGTCAGCAAGGGGTTCCGGAATCCCAACATTCGAGAGATGTACATGTTTCCCCCGCGAAACCCTGATCTGCTCCCGGAAAAGTTGATGAACTACGAACTCTCTTTCATGCAGTCGCTGTTTGAAAACCGATTGAACCTGGGGTTGAACCTCTTTTACATCAAGGGTGAGAATATGATCCAGGTGAAGATGGTAGAGGGCAGGCCCTTGAATACCAACACCGGTGAAGTGGAAAACAAAGGATTTGAAATCACTGCCGACTACCGGCTCTCTCCCAACTGGCAGCTTTCGGCCAATTACAGCCTGTTGGACATGACCTACAAGATAGTGGCGGCACCGGAACATAAGTTGTATACCAGCGTGAACTACACGAAAAACCGATGGGCCCTCTCAACCGGTCTTCAATATATCGGCAACCTCTATACAGCGGTTAAACCGGAGTTGGTAAAGGATAGCTTTTTCCTATGGAACGCCCGTGCCAACTACCAGGTACTTGATTGGCTCAACCTCTTCCTGAAAGGTGAAAACCTGCTTGGACAGGAGTACGAAATCAATGCCGGGTACCCGATGCCTAAAACTACCGTGTTTGGTGGAATTCGGTTGGATTTTTGAAGACGTGGGAGCATAAAAAAGGCACGCCAATCACTTTGGGTACCTTTTCAAAACAATAAAAAAAGTAGAGTTTATCGTTGCATTAATATTGTAACATCCTGCATCGTGTTGTTAATGATGCGATAGAGTCGCTGGTTGGTGGTTTTTTTATTCAATCCGCCCAGTGATTGGATGAACTCCCCCAGTTTGATAAAGTCGAAACAGCGTTTGAACCGTTCGTTTTGCAGGCTGTTGCTCCCCGAGTACCAGGCCGTTTTGATGTTACCGTTCCACTTCTCCCGGATAAAGCCGGCTAAGTGACACAGCTCGTCGGGTGCGGCATCACCGCCCATGAAGCAGACGCAAGTGATCGAGTTTTCATACTTGCGGATCAAGGTGGAAAGGGTGGTTTCGGTCAGTTCTTCCCCGATATCGCTTCGCAGGTGCGGGCTGTGGCAACCGACACAGCGGTGCGGGCAGTTGGACAAGTTGATGGCCAGCGTTACCTCGTCGGGGATCTCCTGGAAAACGATGTCGTAGTCCACGTACTTTAACATAACACGGCCTCTTTTTCCTTTTCCAGTTTGCCGTAATAGCGTTTCTTTGCTTCCACCTGTCGCGCGGCCGAGAAGTTGCTTACCCGCTTCATGTAGCCGATGATGCGTGTCAGGTAATCCACGTTTCGCGATGCGCATTCGGGGCACTGCTTCAGGTAACGCTTGTCGATACAACCACAGTCGTTGCACACCGTGTTGGGAATGTTAAAGGTGAAGTAGTTGCACCCTTCGCGGGCCGCCACGCGCAGCAGTTGGCGGTACTGGGCTTTGGTGAGGTGCTCCTCCAGGTTCATGTGCAGGGCGGAACCACCTGTCAGTCTATCAATATATTGTCGACCATGCAGGCGAAACTTGTCGATCACGTTGAGCGTAGTGTCTTCTACCCTGTAGAAATAGCTGTTGTAGCAGTCACGGGGAACGAAGTAGCCATCCTCCCTGTCCCACTTGGCATGTTTCACCCCCACGTTTTCGGCGGGAATCATCTCGCAGTTAAACATCACCTCGGGGGAGCGGTACTTCTTGTTGTAGCGTTCGATAAGTCCCAGTATCTCCTGGACGAAGGTCACGTAGGCAGGATTGTCGTTGATCTTAATCCCGCAAGATTCGGCGGCTTCAACCAGCCCGTTCACCCCGATGGTCAGATATTGCCTGCCCATGTTGATGTACCCGGCATCAAAGAGCGGGAGCATCCCCTTTTCTTCCAGCATTTTCAGGTTCTCGTTGTAGGCGAGCTGCACCTTGTGGGTCAAGTCCACCACTTCGGCCAGGAACTCCAGGTGGGGTCGGCCGATGCGTTTGGCAAACTGCACGCACCGGTTGAGGTTGATGGTTAACACGCTTTTCGAGCCGGTGGAAACCCCGCCCGCACCCAGCGTGTAGCTGAACCCGTTGTCTTGGATCTCGTTGCGCAGGCGGCAGCAGCTGGATAGTGAGTCGGCGTTTTCGCTCATGTAGGTGAAGAACGAATGTCCCTCGGCGTACATCTCCGCCGTGAAATCGGCGTACTCGGCATCCACCATATCATCGTCTTTGGAAAGTAGCGCCATGGTTTCCACCGGGAAGGTGAGCACCGCCCGGGTTCGTTCGGCGTTGAACCATTTCATGAAGCGCTTTTGCAACCAGCTAAGGGATTGCCAGATAGGGCGGCTGCCATCGGGAAACACGAACTCGCCAAACAGGCTTTCGAAGTAGGAACGGTCGTAATAGGCTATGTTCCAGAAAACGGCCTGGAAGTTGCGTGCCCCGGTGGGCTGGTTGATGGAGTAGACAATCTGCTCAAAACAGTCGCAGATAACCTTGTCTAACGTTCTGCGGCGGGTTGACAGATCCACCACCTCATCGGTGCGGTTGAAATAATCATCGCCATATTCGAGTCGGATAAAGTAGTCCATGTACATCAGGAACTCGGGCGTGGCGCAGGCGCCGCTCAGCATGCTTGACACGATGAAGACCATGTTCACGAACCCGCCGCAGAATGACTTCAGGTTGGTGGGCGGCGTTGAGTTCCCGCCGATGGGTATGGTGCCGTTCAGCAGCCACGGGTACATGGTGATGCTGGCGCAGTAGTTGGCGAGGCTGGTCTCGTCGTTTTTATAGATAAAGTGCTCGTTGAGCATCCCGATATACTTGTCGGCAAGCTCTTTCCCGTACATCTCTTTTATTCGGTCGGTCAGCATCCTTCGGTTCAGGTTGATAAAATTCTTTTTGGGCAGTTCGCCGATAAGGGTGGCGATGTTTTTCTTTTCCACGTTGGCGTTGGCGTCGAACTTACTTCCCGTGGCGGCGTTTTGCGCATCGCAGTAATTCATCAGGAAGGTCATTTTGTCCCGGATCTCCCGGGTTTCGGCATGCTTTTGCCGGTAGAGCATGTAGGATTTGGCCACCGCGAAATATTTTTCCGCCATCAGCGCTACCTCCACCTGGTTCTGGATCTCCTCTACCGTCATCCCGTCAGAGATATGCAGCCTCGCGAGGATAGGTGTCAAATCGTCTTGCGTGGCGTAAGCCCCTACCGATAAAAATGCCTTAGCGATAGCATTCTCAATTTTCTGGATAGAGAACGGTACCCGTTTCCCATCTCTTTTCACGATATAAATTCCGTTGTTGCCCATTTTTCAGACTGTTTTAGATATTTGTACCCTGGGGTTATTTTATTTTAGAGATTATCCCATCCCAAGATGCAGCTAATGCATCCCTGTTTTGAGGTATATCGGTATGTTTAGGTAGTTCAAGCTTGTTTTGGACTGTCCTTTTACCCGAAAGACATCAAAAAGTGTATTGTACGCGAATTGGCAGGTCTTCTGACTTACTCCTGTCTCTGAACGCCTTCCCGTCCGACCTGTTTTGTCGCGACAGTGGCAAAGGATTTGTCCAGCACATTATATAGAGCTTACAGCAGCGGGAACTGTTGCCGACTTTCACGGCATTCCCTTTTTCATCTTTACCCGAAAAGGAAATTCGGAGAAGAACCAAATGCACCACAAATGTAAATTATTATTTCTATGAAAGCAATAAAGTTTTCTAAAAAAGTTATCAACATTCAATTTGGGATTTTTACTTTGCTGATAATCAGTATGAATAATATTTTAGGGGAAAATTCGATGAATAAAAACAGGAGAGAGGTTTTTAAAAAAGTAAACAAAAAGAAAGAGGCACTGGGAAAAATCTGCCTCTTTCAAACCTAAAACAATCAGAACCAATGGGTAAAAAGTAAAGGTTCCCAATGGTTGATTATCATCAGTGTTCGATCCCGATTCGAGCTTCCACACCCTGGTTGTAATAATGTTTTACCTCCTTCATCTCGGTCACCAAGTCGGCTATTTCAATCAATTCGGGGGCGGCATATCGACCGGTAATAATGATCTCGGTATCGGTTGGTTTTCGCGTTACAACATTAATCAGTTCCTGAACTGAAAACAGTTCGTAAAAAACCGCGATATTGGCCTCGTCCAGTACTACCACATCATACTTGCCGGAAAGAATGATCTCTTCAACTTCACGTAACCCCTCTCGTGCGGTATCGATATCGGCTTGCGTGGGCTTTTTCCATATAAAGCACTCCAATCCATACTGCTTTATCTCCACATCTGGCAGGTATTGCTCAATGGCTTTTACCTCGGAGTAACGTTGTCCTTTTACAAACTGAGCGAAAAAAACTTTCTTACCGGCTCCCACGGCCCGTAATGTTAGTCCGAGTGCCGCGGTGGTTTTGCCCTTTCCGTTTCCGGTATAAACGTGAATATATCCTCTATCCATTATTTTAATTTTACTTGTATATCCATGAACCTGAAAACTTCGGTAGAGTTTTCGCCCAACCATCCGGCTTTGACGTTAAGTCCCGTTTGTACCTTAATGAAATCGATGTATTCCAGATGAATGCTTTCTCCTTCAAAAGTGATGGCGTTGCTTATTTTGAAATGGTTGGCATTTGCTGAAGGGGTGTAGTTAATATAGTCAATTAAGCGATCAATAGGGCTGAAATTGTCAGCGTATCCCCAATCGAACTCTTTGTTTATCCAGCAACCACCTTGTCCGGATTGCTCTTCAGCATTCGACTCTAGGCATGTTCCACGCAAAGTGTATATATCTTCTTTCACCCAGTTGGGGTAATAGTAGTCTTGCTGATGAAAGTTCAACCAGTCCACTTCGCCCTTTCTTCCCAAGTTGTCGGTCCACAGCGTATTTGATTTGGGTGTGGCCGGGCGGTAATAGGTAACCTCGTAATCCTGTACTGTTCCCGGTTTTCCGGTTTCACTCCCTTTCAATTCGTACCAATTGTCATCGGGTAACCCGTTTCCATTCTCATCTTGCATCACCCATACGATTCCCGGCTCCGAACTCCCGGAAAAAGAGTTGCCATGGATGGCAAAATCCCACGTGCCGGTGTTTGTAATGCTGTGGTCAAATCCCACTACTATATATCCGCCGAAAGCTCCTAGCGAGAGGTGTTGACTCCCCGATTCCAACCGGTTTTCGGCGTATTGATTGGCCTCTTCCATTGTATTAGCCGTGTAACCCTCATTTATAAACTGCCCGGGTGCGGGCAGATACTCAAACACCTTCGTGGAATAGGGTGATGAACTTGACGTGATGGGGCGATAATACTGTTCCGGATTAACCGTGTTTAACGTGATGGTTGCTTCGCCGGTTTTGTTGCCCTTTTTGGCTACCACCTTTATAGCTGTTTTTCCCAGGGCCGAAGGTTTGTAAACAAACTTGTCTGTCATTTGCTCCTTGTCCTCCACGCCATCCACGAACCATTGAAAGGTAACGCTCTTCGTGCTTGCCATCGTTGGAATTACCCGAACGGTTCTACCTAGTGAGGCCGACTGTTCGGGATAAGGAAACGAGATGTGTAAAGGCGCCTCTTTCACCACCATTATTTTTATCAAGTACTCATCTTCGCCATCCTCGTTCGTAGTTTTCAAGTTTATAAAATAGATTCCTTCTTCATTCGATACGAAAGTGTATTCATCGGCTGTGGATACCTCTTTGTTGTCCACTACCCAAGAAAATTTTAGCCCTTCTTTGTTAGAGACTTCCGGTTTGAAAACATATTCCTCTCCTACCTCCAGAATAATATTGTTTCCCCCCTCCATGACAATAATCGGTAAGTCCAGCGCAACCACGTCAACCCTCACCTCTATTTGGTCTGACCCATTTTCAGTTACCACTTGAAATGTGAGAAAATAGGTGCCAAGCTCATTTTCATTGAAGATTAGATTTTTCTCCGTTCCAATCACCTTGCCGTTAAGCTTCCACGAGTAAACAGCATTTGGATGGCTGTTTTCCACGATCGGCTCAATCAATAGGCTGCGGTTGGGCTTCACTTTGTATTCCCTTTGCTCCAAATTGATTTTTGGGGACAACACTACATCTATCTCCCGACACGAGATAAACGCCACTACCATAGCTGCCAGCCCTATCGTTAATACGTTTTTAATCCTCATGAATTCATGCATTTTAACTCACTTGGTTCGTCATACATTCACTTTAATTATTCTCTCTTTTGGTTATTCGTACAAAAAGACAATGTGCCCCGGGATATCGCCCGTATCGACCTTCCATTTCAATTTGCCAAACTTATTGTAACAAATAAGGGTGCCGGGTGTCACGTAATCAATGGCATCGCAAACGTAAATATCTCTGGTTACAGGGTTTACTTTTATGCCATGGGGAATAACTATATCTTTGTCAGTGCCATCCGTGATGAAGTTGCGGGATATCACCTCTTTGGTTCTTATATTGAATATGCCGTACGTTATGGTGTTTTTCCGCGTGTTATGACTCCACTCCACCGCGTACACGTATGCCGAATCGCCTACCATGTCCAAATTACTGCCTGCCATGTTTAGTGAACTGGTCACCTCCTCTGTTTCCAAATCGATAAAGTAGAGCTTTGAAAGCTCGTCATAGCCATTGCCCCGGCTGCTGACCACGAGTTCGTTGTATGGTGTTGCGCGCAGTCGGTGCAGGTTAATGGCAACATCAATTCTCTTCACCTCTTTGAATGTTTCGAGATCAATTACCGACACGGTTCGATCGAAGTTGGGAAACATGTACCCTCCCGAATTGGCCACGTATATCTTGTCGTTAACAACGGCCAGCTCTTCGGGTTGGTAGCCCACGTTAACGGTACGCGTTACTTGCAACGTGGTCGTGTCTATCTCGGCAACGTAGCCCACACGTGCGTTCCGGTCAAACTTTACCGGTGCCACGTAAGAAGAGGCATACGCCTTTCCATTGTAAAATTGGATATAGCGAACATTGGGAATCTCTATTTTGCCAATATGCTTGGCAGTTTTGGCATCCATCACCTCGATATAGTTCGACACGTTGATCACCGCGTACAACTTGTTGCCATATATTTGGATGTCGTTCCCCACATCCCCCAGCTCTTTAACAACATTCGGATTAGCTTCTGCATATATGTTGCGGTGGTATATCCCGGTAGAAAAATCGAAATAGTCGAGGCTGGCTTTATTGCTACCCATGTTGCCCTCGTTCAAAAGGTAGAAACCCTTTAAGTCTCTCGTATTCTCTTGCCCAACAGACGTTTTTGTTCGCGAAGAGTATATGATCTCATACTCTTCGCGACACCCTACTAACAGGATACAGGCTAAAATGAAAACAACGGTTATCTTTTGTTTCTTTACCATTATAATGTTGCTGTAAGGGTTAAACGGTAATTCCTCCCGGGCATCGGGTAATTCAGAACCACGTCGTAATGTTGATTAAACAGGTTGTTGACATCCAGGGCAACGCGAAAATCAAACTTCCCTGATAAGAGTGGGAGGTCTTTTCTAAAACTGATATCATGGGTGTACCACGGTTGCAAATGGCTGTTTTCATCGTTGAATTTCGCGCTGTATCGCTCGCCGGTGTAGATAAAGCTGTAGTTCACTCCCCATGTTTTATAGTCAGCGGATGCGATTACCGAGCCGCTGTGTCGGGGAATGTAGACGATTTGATGCCTGTAATTCTTTGCCGACTCATCGGTAATATCGATCGCGTGCTGATAGGTGTAGTTTAAGCGCAAAGTAGTAATTAGCTCTTTGTGAAATTCCGTGGTTATACCCGTATTAACCTCAACTCCCTTTATTTGCACTTTTCCCAAGTTAAGCATCATCCAACGGAACATGTTCCCGGCCGGGACGGCCACAATTTTATCATCAATCTCGTTGTAGTAAGCATCGGCTTGAAGGTACAGTGACTTTAAAATACTCTCCTTTGGCACCAACGTGTAATTTACCCCAACGTTATATTGAGTGACGTATTCGGGATCAAGAACGGAGTTCCCGACAAAGGTATAGTAAAGGTCGTTGAAAGTGGGCATCCTGAATATTCTCTTGTAAAAACCTTGTAAGTAAAGTTCGTGTTTTTTCAAGGGTTTTATCGAGAGAATAACCGATGGGGTGAAAATGTCTTTTTTAGGTGATGCCCGGTTCATTTTTACCTTTTCTCTCACAAACGTACCCAACGCGCATGCCTGTAACGTGAACCAATCGAAGTTCACCTCTCCCGCCGCGGCGGCGAGCAACGTGTTGCGCGTGGGGAAAGAGAAGTTCACCAAGTTGGCCTCCATTTTATTGAGTTGATAGTCAACAGAGAGGTTAAACTGAAACCAGGGGGTTACTGTAAATCTATTTGCCGATGAGATATACAAATCATGTTGTAAGTACTGGTTGTCAACGTAGGTTGGACTCGTCCACTCATCATCAATGTAGCGTGTGTAGTCGTTTGCGTATTTAATATTTAACTTAACGCTATATAGCTCGCTCCATGTTTTTCTGAACTTACTTTGAACGAAAAAATTCTCATCGTGCAGTCGCTGTCCATGCTCAAAAACATTTTTCACGATAGGCCCGGGTAGTCCTCGGTGAGACTTATAAAAATAGGTGCGCAAATCCCATTCGCCCTCGTTCAACGTTTTATATATGGCGCTTTCTAAGCGGATGGCTTTAATATCCCCGTTTTTTCGAATAGCCGTGGTGTCGTAAGCCACTGTATTGTCTTCGAATACCCTTTTATATCGGAAAGGGTATTTCCCGTGCGACGATAAAAATTCAGTGTTAAAATTAAAGGCGAAGTCGTAAGGAAGTTTCTGTTCCCATAACAGGGAGGGGGCGAATAACCCGAAAGAGCCTGTTTTGAGTGTTGCCCGCAAGTTTGTTTTTTGGGCATGTTTAAATTGAGGTCGTTTGGTTTGAAGGTAAATTGTTCCCGCCGAGCCAAAATCTTTTGCCGATTGAAAGATGCCGCTCTTCTGTCCGTTATACAGCGTTACTTGTTCGATGTTATCCAGTGAGAATTTACCTAAGTCAATTTGTCCATTTTGGGCGTTGCCCAGCTGTATGCCATCGTAAAAAACCCCCATGTGGTTGGTGCCCATGCTTCTGATATTTACCGTCTTTATTCCGCCTAATCCACCGTAGTCTTTTATTTGCACGCCTGAAAAGTAACGTAAGGCATCGGCTACCGAAAAAACAGTTAACTTTTTCAACTCCTCACCTGATAGTGTTTGCCCGGGAATTACCTCTTTCACCCGGTGTCTTCCGTACACCACGAAATCGTCGAGATGCAAGGTTCTCATTTTAGCAGTGTCTGTCGGCTGAGCAAAGTTTGCTTTCCCCGCAACCGCTTTCTCTTCATTGGTAAACCTTTCCTCCTTTGGCGAGAGACTTGAGTCATCGGGTCTATTTTGAGCGAAAAGTATTCCCATTGCAACCTGAATGCAGGCTACAGCAAGGGAAACACTTTTTTTAAAAACATTCATTTCACCGAAACATCAAACTTTCGGGAACGTGTGGCGTTGGGTTTCGATGTATGCGCATCAGACTGTTGGATTTGCGTCGAATCTAAAACTGTAGAAGGATAACCAGTCTCGGCGTGCTTTGTTCTTTCAAGCTCTACTCCCCGAAAGCCGTGAAACATTGTATCCATTTTGGCAGGTCTTCTGACTTACTCGTTCTCTCGCGTCCTTCCCATTCCGCCCGGCGGAACAGTGGTTGTTGAGTAGTGCGAAAACGTTTTTATTGAGCTTACAGCAGCGGGTCTGTTCAGGACTTGCACCTGATTCCCTTTTCATCGCTCGCCTCGAAGCATTTGGGACGAGCAACACCAAAATTTTCTTGGCAAATGTACGAACTATTTCAGACAAAATGAAGGGTTCGTGGGGAAATCTTTCCCGAGGCAGATGGCCGTTTGCTTGACGTGATTACCGAAAACGTATGGTTATGGGGAAATCTTTGGTAAAGTAGTTATTCAGTTATGTTACGAGTTGTTTCGCGGCCTTTTTCGTGTTCATAATGAAGATTTTGATGATATCTACTGACAATATGCTAAAGAACACTTCGAATAAAGGGGTTGTTTCCTATTTTTTTTATTGCTTTGTAAGCAAAACCGTGCAAAAATGCTGATGCCATGCGTAACGATTTATCAGGATTGATAGGGAAAGCTAGGGAGAGGGGTAAACGGACGATCGCTATCGCGGCTGCCGAGGATGAGTTCGTGTTAAAAGCGGTTCAGGATGCTGTTACCGCCGAGGTGGTTACTCCGTTACTCGTAGGGAATAGACGGGAGATTGAGAAGTTCGCAAGACGAATTGACTTCGACCTCTCTCATATCGATATCTTGGATAATCGGGAGGGCACCCTCGCGGGGTGTGTCGTAGAGATCCCTTCGCGGTTGATATCGCGGTGAATCGGGAGGCCGCTTTTCATAAGGGAATTGATAGCCCAGTTGTTGGTGATCGCGATGTGATCCTTGCGCTCGATATAGAGGCGGGAAACATGTTTTACAAGGCGCTCAATTTCTTGGGTGGGGCCGTTTGCGCGGCGGTTATCCTGGGGGCATCGGTGCCCGTGGTGCTTACCTCGCGTTCCGACGATGAACGGAGCAAGTTGTACTCCATCGCCTTGGCTGCCTGCATTGGAAAGGGATAATGCGTGGTAAACAGACGTAGGAGCGGAATTTACATAGAGATAGATAGATTGTAAACAGGTAAACAGGTCATACACAGTAGACAAGCAAATTAATTTACAAACAGGTAAAATATAAAACCATGGCTACAACAACACGAATCTTGGTAATCAACCCGGGTTCAACATCCACGAAAATCGCGATTTACCAGCAAGAGAAGGTAATTTTTTTAAAAACGATAAAGCATCCGGCTAAGGCGTTGAACCCGTTCAAACGGATTACAGATCAATTTGAGTATCGAAAGGATATGATCCTCGAGGAGTTGCGCAATGCGGACGTCTATTTCGAGACGATTGATGCGGTGATTGGCCGCGGGGGTCTCGTTAAACCAATCGAGGCGGGCGTTTACCGCGTGAACGAGGCGATGAGGCAAGATTTGATGGAGTGCAAACGAGGAGAGCACGCGAGCAACTTGGGGGGGCTAATCGCTTTTGACGTGGCGAAGATGTTGCCGAACGCGGAGGCTTTCATCGCTGACCCGGTGGTGGTGGATGAGCTTGACCAACTGGCTCGCTACACGGGACACCCACTATTCGACAAGGTTTCCGTTTTTCATGCGCTGAATCAGAAGGCGATCGCTCGCTCGCACGCTAAATCGATAATGAGGCGGTACGAAGAGATGAATTTCATCGTGGCACACCTTGGAGGAGGTATCACGGTGGGCGCACACCACAAGGGAAGGGTGGTTGATGTGAATCAGGGGTTGGACGGCGATGGACCCTTCTCGCCTGAACGATCCGGGTCGATGCCAGCGGGGTCGTTATTGAAAGCCGCGTTCAGCGGTGAGTACACCTACGACGAGATGGCGGCGATGATCGTGGGCAAAGGGGGATTGGTGGCTTATCTGGGCACCAATGATGTCTACATCGCCGAGCGGGAGGCGATGGATGGCGATGAGAAGTGCAAGGAGGTGCTGGAGGCGATGGCCTACCAGATTGCGAAGGAGATCGGGGCTATGTCGGCTGTGCTGCGTGGAGAGGTGGATGCGATATTGATCACTGGAGGAATCGCTAACAGCAAGTGGTTCTGCAACCTGATTATCGAGCGGGTTTACCGCATCGCACCCGTCCATCTCTACCCCGGTCAAGACGAGATGGGAGCGTTGGCGGAGAACGCGCTCCTAGCCATCAACGGGGAGATCGAGATAAAAGAGTATTTTTAAGTCGGCAAAACGGTTTCATTTCTATTTTTTTTGTTTATTTGTAAGTACAACAATAGAAAAAGGGAAGATGAACAAAAAAGTAGAGAACCATTACGGCTGGATCTGTCTACTGCTACTGATACAACTTATTTTTGCTGTGTTAGCGCTGTTAGGCTACGGTTTTGTGTTCCGATCGGGTACTGCTGGCGTTGCGATATTGGTCTTCCTGCTGTTGTCCTTGAATCGGCAGCTACCTGTAAAAGAAGCGGTTCCCCTAATATTTGCTTTTTTGTGCTCCATTTGTGGCGACTGGTTTTTATCTCATCGTTACGGGGAAAGCATCCGGTTTATTTATGGCGTTGCATGCTTCTTTTTCGCCCATGTCGGATTCCTTTGGTACGCCCTTCTCAGGGGGAACGCGAGGTGGAAATTCACGGCCATTCTACTTGCAGCCTACCTGCTGTTTTATTTCCTAATGCTCTATCCGAATTTCGCTGACAAGGCAACGATGTTCGCAGTATTGGCATACCTGATTGTTTCGGGCATTTCAATGGGAGCAGCCGTGGGAGTCAGGGGAAATCGAATATCTAGGTTGACCTTTGCTGTAGGTGTCGGGTTGCTCCTTTTCTCCGACACCATCATCGGGCTACGAGAGTTTACTGGTTATACTTCGCTTGGCAAGCTGATTCTACCCACTTACTACCTGTGCCATATCTTTATAACCTATTCGGTAATAGCCCGTTTTAGATGCATGGGTAACTAGTGGCAAGGTTACATACACCGAACAATAAAATATAAAAGTCATATGAAACGAGCATGTAAATCATTTACACCCATGACAATGATTAAAGCGAGTTCCATACGATACCTTTGAAAATAATAATTTTAATCGTATGAAACGTTACAGAAGCATCGCGGTTGCCCTTATGGGGGCCCTGTTGTTTTCGCTTGGAGCGATGGCGAACGAGGTGATAAATGAGAATGCGTTGCAAGGCAAAAAGGTACTCTACGTGTATGGGGGATGGGAGGGGCATGAGCCCGAACCATGCCGAGATGTTTTCGTCCCTTGGCTCAAGTCGGAGGGTGCGGAGGTTTTCTTGTGCGACGACCTGGCCTGTTACGACGATTCGGTGTTGATGGCAGAGGTGGACCTGATCATCCAGCACGTTACGATGAGTGAGCTTTCCGGGTCGAGGGAGAGGGCGTTGCTTAAAGCCGTGAAACGTGGGGTGGGTTTGGCCGGATGGCATGGGGGAATAGGGGATTCCTTTCGAGATAACCCCGAGTTTCAATACATGGTGGGTGGGCAATGGGTGGCCCATCCCGGTGGTATTATCCTTTACAGGGTGAATATCACCGATCAAGAGGACCCGGTGACCCGGGGGTTGGAGGATTTCGATCTCCGGTCGGAGCAGTACTACATGCACGTGGACCCGAATGTGAAGGTGCTGGCGACGATGACTTTCTCGGGCGAGCATGATTTCTGGATCGATGGAGCCGTGATGCCGGTCGTGTGGAAGAAACAGTATGGGAAAGGAAGAGTGTTCTACTCTTCATTGGGGCATGTCGCGAGCGATTTTGAAGTGTACGAAGTGTTCGAGATCATGAAGCGGGGGATTAAATGGGCGGCGGAAAGCCTAGAAAAAGGTGCGGAACAATGGCTTTCTCCCGCCTATGACTAAAACGACAGTTGGCCCTGTTGCCTATCTGGTATGCCGGCATCGACAATTGGTGTCTAGTCGATTCATGAGATTTTCTCACGGATTATAGTGAACAGATTCCCCCCAAGACATTATGATTTTATCATAGGGCACGTTCCAGCGTGAATAATTTAGCGCGTAGGCTTCCCGGTGGTCTATCGTGTGGCCCAACTCGTTTTCATGCGTTGGAATGATTAGTCGCGGATCGTATCCTTTCGAGGTTCTAAGGGGATTGGTCGTCCAGCAATTAGGCAAAAGAATATCAACCTTGAAATGATTTTTAACTTCGTCTATCCAGTTCCAGTCGTCATCTGACGATTGATCACCGGTATGGCATATTGAGTACTTTTCCGGTGTGATGACCAATACAACATTGTTTGGTATGTCAGTGCCCTGATGTCCCGGGTATATGACAACCTCAAGGTTTAAATCAATGTTGTTTAGCGGAAGGCTTTGTATCTCATGCGCTTTACGATCCAAGTGGGTGATCGCGCTATATATTGCCTTATCTTCCCAAATATCTGGTGGGGTAACCACCGGTTTGCCTTGTTCAATAAACATTTTGGCCACCTCTTCATCCGCGTGATCCCGGTGCCGGTGGCTTATAAACAACACATCACAATGATTGATGATTTTTTCTATGATTTCGTTGGGTAATGCAAATGAATCGGATTTGGATGAGTAGCCTCGTGTTATATCAAAGGCAACGGTTACCGTTTTGGAGCGAGCTATAACCCCCATATTATAAAGTTTCCAAATTTTCACTCCGCTTTTTACCTCCACGTTTTTGATTTGCTCTAAGGCAGATAGAGTACGTCTAAGGTGAAAGTCTTGCACGGGTTCGCGGTGTGGTGCTTTTTCATCATGAAAAACGGCATCCAGCATTAACATGGCCATTTGGCGTTCCAATGGTTCATCAACCTGGGGAGAGTATTTCAACATGGCCGATCCCGTAAGACTTAGTATCTGTTTGGCTTGCCAATCAAGGTACTCTTCCGGTTTATTAAAAAAATGCCTGGGGGCCTCTGTCGTTACGTACGAAAGAGTATCTACCGGTGTAACAGTGGATTCTGTTGAGCTAGACTTATTCTCACAAGAAATCATTGTGAGCAGGCATGCAATAAGAAGTGAGTGAAAGGCGATGTTTTTTCTTGTCATAAAGGTCACTTTTATAGGGGTTTGTAAAAAGATAGAGATAATTTTCCAGTTATTGGGTACAAATGTGGGAGGAGTGCTGTTTTTCACTCCCTCCTCGCGGGATCTCAAAAATAACATTTATTTTTTATATACCCGGTTTAATACCCGGGATTCCGAGTTAAAGTTATTATTTTTGTCTCATGTACCTATTTAATCCTGAGAACGACCTCGCCCTTGCGAATTTTTCGGTCAACTACACGCCACCGGCCCCCGCGGTGAGGATGGCGCGGGAGTTGGCCCTGTTGCCTATCTGGTACGCCGGCAGCGAAAACAGGTTCATCGGGAACACGTGGGATATAGGCGGGGGCTTACCGGGTGTCGCCGCAAAATCACGGGAAAATGAAGGAGGGGTAATGGTGATTGCCGAGGGGGATGAGAACCTCGCCTTCTTGGAGAGGATGAAAGAGCTTTTTGACCTCCGGGTTTCCCTTGTCCCGATGTCGTCTCTCGCCTCTTACCCGGATGCCGTTTTCGTGCCTTGGGGTTGGAACCCCTCGCTGGTACGCGAGTTGCAGCTTTCCGGCGTTTCTGAGTATTGCCTTCCCTCGATAGAGGAGCTGAAGCAATTGCGGGGGTACGCCCACCGGAAGCACGCGGTTGAAACGCTGGCCGATCTTAGGTCGCTCGATGAACGGTTCATTGGGGAGCCTCGTTATGTCACATCTGTTGAAGAACTGCTGACCTACCTGGAATCAGTACCGGGTGACAAGGTGTTGAAGATGCCCCTTTCCGGTAGTGGTAAAGGGCTGATATGGATACTGGGAGGCATCACCGACAAGCAGATCGACTGGTGCCGGCGGGTTATTCGGGGGCAGGGGGGCGTAGTGGCTGAGCCGGTTTGGGATAGGGTGAGGGATTTCGCGATGGAGTTTTGGTTGGACAACGGCACGGCACGATTTGCCGGCTACTCGCTGTTTCGAACGGCCGCGTCGGGCGCCTACATGGGTAATGAGCTGCTGACCGATGCACGCATTGAGGAGGTGCTGGCATTGTACCTGCCTGTTTCTCTATTGCATCGGATTAGGGAAAGTCTGTTGCAGTTGTTGCCAACCCGTTTTCTCCGTTACCGCGGGTACGTGGGTGTAGATATGATGGTATGCGCCTCCCCGGGGGGCTACAAGGTTCACCCCTGCGTGGAGATCAATATGCGCATGAACATGGGAGTCGCATCGCGTGCCTTTCATGAACGGCATGTTCAGCCGGGTGCGGAAGGGATGTTCAAGGTGGACTACTTCAAGCGGCAGGGAGACGCCTTGTCGTTTCACCATGAGATGGAGCGGGATCACCCGCTAACGGTGAAAGCCAACAAGATCGCTTCCGGCTACCTGTCGCTAACGCCCGTCACGGCAGACACCCGTTACGTGGCATACGCCGTGATTGGCTAATATTAAACCACCCCCCGGCTATTTTAACTCCCCGGGAGTGTAAAACCGGCCCCCTACTTACCCATTTCCTCGGGCAGGTACTTGTAAAATAGCGGAATGGTCCGGATGCCGTTGAAGAACTGCTCCAGCGGGAAGTTCTCGTTGGGCGAATGGATGGCGTCTGAGGCAAGGCCGAACCCCATGAGCACCGATTTGACGCCCAGTATCTCCTCGAAGGTGGCGATAATGGGGATGCTCCCGCCGGAACGCACCGGCACCGGATCTTTTCCGTACACCTCCTTGAACGCCCGTTCCGCGGCCTTGTAAGCCGGGAGGTCTATCGGGCAAACGTAGGAGGGTCCCCCGTGGAGGTAGTCGACCTTCACCCTCACCGATTTGGGGGCGATGGAGTTGAAGTAGTCGACGAATAGCTTGGCGATCTTCTCGTGATCTTGCCCCGGCACCAGGCGGGTGCTGATCTTGGCATACGCCTTGGAGGGGAGTACCGTTTTAGCCCCTTCTCCGGTATACCCGCCCCAGATGCCGCACACGTCGAACGTGGGCCGAATCCCGGTGCGCTCGTTGGTGGTGTACCCCTTTTCGCCGAACACCGCCCTTATGCCGAGCGATTTTTTGTACTCCCGCTGACAGAAGGGGGCTTTGGCCATTAGGGCACGCTCCTTCTTGGAGACCTCTATGACGTCGTCGTAAAAACCGGGGATAAGGATGCGTCCATCGTCATCCATCGTTTGGGCGATCATCTTGGAGAGCACGTTGATGGGGTTGGCTACCGCGCCGCCAAAGATACCGGAGTGGAGGTCGGCGTTGGGCCCCGTTACCTCCACCTGCCAGTAGGCTAACCCCCTTAAGCCGGTCGTGATGGAGGGTATATCGGGTGCGATCATGGAGGTGTCAGACACTAGGATCACGTCGGCTTGAAGCATCTTCTTGTGTTTTTTACAGAACTTGGGGAGACTGGGTGAACCCACCTCCTCCTCACCCTCTATCAGGAACTTCACGTTGCAGGTCAGCTTGCCCGACTGCACGAGGTACTCGAACGCTTTGGCGTGCATGAACGCTTGTCCCTTGTCGTCGTCCGCTCCCCGGGCCCAGATTTTTCCATCCTTGATGACCGGTTCAAAGGGATCGCTGTTCCACAGCTCCAACGGGTCCACCGGCATCACGTCCATATGGCCATACACCAGGACGGTAGGTGCGTTTTTGTCAATGATCTTCTCGCCGTAAGTCACCGGGTTGCCATCGGTCTCCATCACTTCTGCCCTGTCGACCCCGGCGGCTAGTAGGAGCTCTTTCCACTTTTCAGCGGCACGGTACATGTCGTCCTTATGTTCTGGGAGCGACGAGATGGATGGGATACGGATTAACTCGAAAAGTTCGTCCAGGAAACGCTGCTCATGCGTTTTCACGTACTTGTTGATCTCATTCATGTCGTGTTTATTTTAAAATGATTCTATAGTCTTGTTATGTCATCGTTATCCCCTTTCAAGGCGAAGACCTTAGCGAGAAAGTCGTATTATTTTACTCCTTTCACGTTCATCTTCAGCGTGTACACCGAGGTGCGGGCGGTGATAAACAGGATGTCCCGGTTCTTGCCCCCGAAGCAGACGTTCGATGGGCTCTCGGGAACGTCGATCGCTTCTATCAGTACCCCTTCGGGTGAGTAGACCCACACCTTACCCATGGTGAGGTAGACGTTCCCTCGTTGATCAATGGTCATCCCGTCGGACCCTTCCGGCGCGAAAAAGGTTCGGTTCGAAAGGGTTCCGTCTGCCTGTATGTCGTATTTCCATATCTTCCGATCATTGATATCGGCCACGTAGAGGGTCTTGCCATCGGGCGTACCGATAATCCCGTTTGGCTGCACGTACTGATCGCTCACCCGGCTCACCTTACCATCCGTTGAAAGGTGGTACACGCCCCGGGCATCCTGTGCTTCGTGGTGTCCCTTTTCCCAGTAGTTGCGGTGGTAGTAGGGGTCGGTAAGGTAGCTGTCGCCTGAAGGGGCGACCCACACGTCGTTGGGGCCGTTCAGGTGCTTACCGTTGTAGCTCTCGCAAAGCACGCGTATCTCTTTCTGATCGTTGAAAACGACCAGCCGGTTGTGCAGGTCGGCACACGCGACCAATTCACCATCGTGGTTGAAGTCCATCCCGTTTGATCGCCCCGTGCCCTCCAGCCAGAGGTTGATTCCCTCCCGCTCATCCCACACGTGGATTCGGTCGTTGGGTTGGTCGGTGAAGAAAACCCGTCCATCGGGAGAGACCGCGGGACCCTCGGTGAAGGCGAAGCCCGTGCCCGCTTGCTCTATCGTCGCTTGGTGAGCGATAATGCCGTCCTCTTGTCCCATGACCAAAACAGGTGGCATGGCCAAAAATGATGTCATCATTAAAAACAGGGTGTAAGTTGGTTTCATATTCAGTTTTTTCAATTTGTTGGAACTTGCCACGTGTTGTTGGAACTTACCACGTGTTGTTGGAACTTGCCACGTGTTGTTAGAACTTGCCACGTGTTGTTGGAACTTACCACGTGTTGTTAGAACTTGCCACGTTGTTAGAACTTGCCACGTGAAATCACGCGCCACGCTATTGAACGTGTCTATCACAAAGAAAACAAAATTATTTTTAATTTCGAACAAGAAGCGATGGAAAAGCCGCGGCTTTATCCACTCAAAATCACGATTTAGGGTTATTTTTCACTCCATTCGTAGAATTTTTGTAAATTTGTGACTCTATGTCGTGTTTTACCCCGTGGGGAATTGTTTCTATTGCCGCCTAACAGATCGTGTAGGGGTAGTTGTTTGTCCTATTCCCGCGGGAAATTTGTGCCGTGATACATTGTTAATACATCATACAGTAACGATCCCACCCGGGACCAAAAAACAGATACCTATGAGACAAATCATCAAGATGGCCCTAATCGCTTTTGCCTTGGGAGCGATGGCCTGCAATAACCCCATTAAAACAGAACAAGTGGAAACAGCAGATTTTATCCCTTCCACCCGTGTTGAGGCTGTGGTTCGTCAACTAACCGATTCACTGGGAGAAGCGTGCGCGTTTCGTGTAGAGCGAGGCGTGAAACAGGTGGCTGGGCTTTGGCGAGAAACAGATGGCAGTGTAGAGGACTTCGCCCGGTTTTGCCTTGAGTCGTTCGTGGCGGGAGAGGAGGAGCTGGAGCAGCTTTACTCGACCCTGGAGCGCAACTTCGAGGTAATACACGGCAACTTTCACAAGATGAACGTGGCGTTGAAAGAGCCGTTGCAGCTCGAAGGGCCGGCAATCACGCCGGTGGATATGATGTTCGGGAGCTACAGCCCGTCATCACACCTCACGGACGACCTCTACACGAATAAAGTCGCGTTCCTCACGGCGCTGAACTTCCCCTTCTACTCGCTGGAAGAGAAGACGGAGCTTGGTGAAACGTGGTCGAGGAAAGAGTGGGCCTACGCCAGGATGGGCGATAGCTTTACCTCGCGCGTGCCGGCAGCCATCCAGCAGGATGTGTCGAGAACGACGACCGAGGCCGACGCTTACATCTCGGATTACAACATCTACATGGATAAACTGCGCAACGAGAACGGCGAGCAGCTGTTCCCCGATGGCATGAAGCTGATCTCTCACTGGGGGTTGCGCGATGAGTTGAAATCGAACTACGCCGATGCCGATAAGGGGCTGGAGAAGCAGCGGATGATCTACCAGGTGATGAAACGGATTATCGATCAATCCATTCCCCTGGAGGTGATCAATAGCGGACGCTACGAGTGGAACCCGTTCTCGAACGAGCTTTTTGACGGGGAACAAGCGGTCGAGGGGCGACCCGAGGCGATCCGTCGTTATGGGGTGTTCCTAAAGAACTACTTGGCGATGAGGCAGCTCGATGTCTATAACACGCACTATCCCACGCAACTGGCGAGGGCGTTCGACCGAACCATGGAGGTGCCGCGAAAAGATGTGGAAGCGCTCTTCAAGGGGCTGCTGTCGTCGCCTCAGGTGAAGGCGGTGGCCGCGTTTATCGAGGGGCGGCTGGGAAGAAAACTGGAGCCGTTCGATATCTGGTACAACGGTTTCAAGGCGGGAGGAGGGATCCCGGAGGATGAGCTCACCACCATTACCCAGTGTAAGTACCCGACCGCGGAGGCGCTGGAAGCAGACCTACCAAGGATATTGGTGAAGTTGGGTTGGAAAGCAGATAAGGCACGGGAGATCACGTCGCTCATCACGGTGGAAGCCTCCCGGGGTGCCGGCCACGCGTGGGGTGCCGCGATGCGTGGCGACCTGGCCCGTTTACGCACCCGGATCGTTGCCGATGGGCTCGACTATAAAGGGTACAACATTGCCGTGCACGAGTTCGGGCACAACGTGGAGCAGACCATCACCATGAACGATGTGGACTACTATATGCTGAACGGGGTGCCGAACACCGCGTTTACCGAGGCGGTCGCTTTCCTTTTCCAGAAGCGGGATCTCGAGTTGCTCGGGCTCAAGAATCCCAACCCGCTCGATGAGCACTACCTGGCCCTGGATAACTTCTGGGCATGTTACGAGATCATGGGCGTCTCCCTGGTGGATATCCAGGCGTGGGAGTGGCTCTACGACCATCCCGAGGCTACCCCCGCAGAGTTAAAGGAGGCGGTTATCCGTATCGCGAAGGAGGTGTGGAACAGTTACTACGCGGGCGTGTTGGGAGGCGAAGATGAAACCTTGCTGGGCATCTACTCGCACATGATCGACTACCCGCTCTACCTGCCCAACTACCCTATGGGACACCTGATCGCCTTCCAGGTTGAGCAGCAGGTGCGTGGCAAGAACCTGGCCGATGAGATCGACCGGATGTACACCCAGGGGAGCATTATCCCGCAGGCGTGGATGAAGCATGCCGTGGGGTCGCCCATCTCCATCGAACCGCTGCTGAACGCGGTTAACGGGGCTCTTGAAGCGTTAGCGAAGTAGTGGAATAGTGCAAGTTCAAATTGGGAGATGTTACACTAGGTAAAAAAGATAGAAGGGTGCGCCCTTCTATCTTTAGAGGAAAGTGCTAGGGAAAACCAAAGATGACTTTTTAATTGAGTGCGCTTTCAGCATTTATTACATGACTAAAATAAAATCAAAAACATAACATGATGACAACAAGATTATTGACAATTTATCTGATCTCCTGCTTGCTGATACCCCTTTCGCTTGTAGGACAAACAGCTGTAGAATTAAATAATAATAGAGAATTATTCGTTGATGATTATTTCATTGACAAGCTATACGGGGTCGAAATGAAAATGCACTCTCCTGTTGATGAGGGAGCGGTTCTTTATTTCGACGAACCGTGGGAAGGTCCCTTCTGTGGCTATACGACAATAATTAAAGATAACGATGTTTACAGGCTGTATTACAGGGGTTTACCAGAGGCTGGGAAAGATGGAAGTGACAGCGAGGTTACTTGTTACGCCGAATCAAAAGATGGGATAGAATGGTATAAACCCAACTTGGGAATTCACACGATTCAAGGATCAAAAGATAATAACGTTATCCTGGCCAATGTTGCTCCTGTCACCCATAATTTCAGCCCGCTCCTTGATAAGAACCCCAACGTTACACCCGATCAAAAATATAAAGGCCTAGGGGGCAACGAAACGATTGGCGGTATATTGCCGTTCGTATCGGAAGATGGTATTCATTGGAGAAAATTACAAGATGAAGCCGTGTTTAAAAAAGGGGTTTTCGACTCTCAAAACGTGGCGTTTTGGTCCGAAAGTGAAAAGTGTTACGTGCTCTATTTTCGCATCTGGTCCGATGGTGGGTTTACTGAATACAAAGGATTTAGGTCTGTAGGACGCACCACGTCAGATGATTTCATCCACTGGTCAGAGCCGGAAGCGATGACATTCGGCGATTCACCCCTGGAGCACCTCTATACCCAACAAACGAGCCCGTACTTCAGGGCCCCGCATATCTACGTCGCGATTGGTGGTAGGTTTATGCCCAGACGCCAGGTTTTGACGGAAGAACAAGCAAAAGAACTTAACGTGAATCCCGGTTATTTCAAAGATTGCTCGGATGCCTTTTTCATGACCTCACGGGGAGGGAGCGTGTATGATCGTACTTTCATGGAAGCATTTATTCGCCCGGGAATCGGGTTGGATAATTGGGTCTCACGATCCAATTATCCCGCTTTGAACGTCGTGCAAACAAGTCCGACGGAGATGTCCGTGTACGTTAATCAAGATTACGCCCAATCCACGGCTCATTTGCACCGGTATTCTTTAAGGTTGGATGGGTTCACGTCATTGTCTGCCCCGTATAAAGGGGGGGAAGTCCTCAGCAAACCGTTCACTTTCTCGGGGAAGGAACTCGAGATAAATTACTCGACCTCCGCGGCCGGTGAACTGAAATTCGAAATTCAGGATGAGAACGGGAAACCCATCCCCGATTACACGATGGACGATTCAGACACGATTATTGGCAATGAAATATCGAGAATCGTAACCTGGAAAGGAAACAAAAACGTGGAATCACTGGCCTCGAAAACGGTTCGTTTGAGGATTTTCATGAAAGACGCGGATTTGTATTCGCTGAAATTTAATTAACCCTCCTTGTTGAACTTGTAAGGGGGAATAATGCAATTGAACCCGATCAGGGGGGTCATGCCGTCGGCGCCATTCAGCTTGTTGAACCTGTAAGGGTAAATAATGCAATTGAACGGAAAAGGTGGTTCCTGATCGCCGAGAAGTTGGAGCAGGGGAAGAATGCCAAGAGGAAAATTGGATTTTGAAACGTTCCAAAAAATATTTTTCGCATCGTTGCTAAACGATGTTGCATTTAATACTTGAACCTACGTTTGAATCTGCGTAGGCCAGTTTTCTCGTCGATTTCGCCGTTGTTAACCGAAAATAGTGTATTTTTGCAGGCGACTTAAGGAAAGATGCCGGAGTGGTTGAACGGGGCGGTCTCGAAAACCGTTGTACCCTTACGGGTACCCAGGGTTCGAATCCCTGTCTTTCCGCGATAAACATTTTGAAGTACTCTGAAAATAGTTTCATCCCTTCTCGGATGGAGTTCTAATTGTTGTTAAAGTGCAATATGTATCGACTAGATGGATAACATCGGCTTACTTTTTCAAATAACCTGTAAAAAATGGCGTGTTACACACAAGTCCCCTAAAACGTTCTTGCAAGATGTTTAGGCGTTTCATTAAATCTTCGTAGGACAGCTTTTTCCCATAAATCAAACCTTCTCGCAATTTTTCATAGTCATCTTTAAGTACTTCTGTTAGATTATCAGGTGGCAGGAAAGAGATGCTTGAAGGATGATGAGTTTTATAATCAAATCCTTTCCAACTCGTGAATTTACTTCTATGCTCTACGATCTCCGAATACAACATTTCATCATTCATCGCTTTTATGGCAAATTCCTTATCCATCATTTTTTCTATGTCGTAAAGATGTCTTGTTAACCGTTCCACCTTTGCTTCTCCAGATCGATTAAACTCCTCGTGTAAAAGGAATACTTTTTCTAAAAAAGTTTTTCCGGGTAATACGGTGGGAACTGCAAAAGATTTTTTACTGAACGATGCATCGGGGTAAGCTTCTTCAATCATCGAGTTTATTTTTACCCTTTCAAAGGGTTCGGTTAAAGACCGGCAACTAATTTCAACTTTTACCCTTTCTGCAATGTATGGACTTTTTTCAGGTAAAATGGAGTTATATTCAATAAAAAACTCCACAGGGTCTTTATCTGATTCCTTAGTTGGAGGGTTGACTAATCTAAAATGCCCGGACAGATTCAATTTGTTCAATGCATTTTCCAATTCGGGAACAAGTGTGTCATCAATAAACTTTTTGGATACCTTTCTTAGTTTGTTGCGTTGTGTTCCACTCAATTCTTTCCCAAATCCTAATGCTGAACGATCAATAGCTAAATCGCAATCTTCGGAAAATCGACTAATCAAATCCCAACACTTACTAAGACTGGTGCCTCCTTTAAATACAATTCCGTCGCTACACTCTAAACTAAAAAGAGCTTTCAATACCATGCTTACCCAAAAGTCTTTTTCAACGGCATTGTCGACAATCCCTTTCGTGTCTGCTACATTTGTAAGAATAGTTTGTCGTTCTTCTAAAGTTAGACTTGTCCAATTTTGTTCTACTCCTTTGTCCATTTTTTATTTAGAGTTTAGTTTTCTTCGTATCCATTGAGGAGCAATGAGAAGATCCTGCTCAAGTGCTTCTTGATTTTTTTCCTTAGAGAGTATTTCTTTTATTTTCAAAACTATTTCATCAGTGATATTTTGTTCGCCAATTTCTCTCATTGCCTGAACAATCAAAGAAAACAGATTACTTTGATAAGCAAAATTGCGTGGTACACTTTTCTTGAAAATTATTTTTCGGTTACCCACAGAAATTGTTCTTGGCGACCCATTCGTGAGATATATTGCATTCGTGGGTACTTGGGTTGACAGTCCCAACGCGTTTAGGGCCGTTAAACCCGATGGAATAATTTGGGATTGGTCCTTTTCCGCGATTGTTTGTGCTATTGTGCTCAAAGAGGGTTTATGGATTCCATACTGATTCCTGATCGGGTACAAATACAAACCTTGCGATAGACGTATCAGGAAATTTTCATTTTCAAGCCTTGACAGTGTTCGAGTAACCGATGCATCATTATTTAAATCGGCAAAATCACTTACAGCATAAAGCCGACCTTCACCATTATTTATGATGCGATTTTTGACTTCCTTAGATAATATTCGCGCCATTTCTTTTATATTTTTAATTTTGTCCGAAATTACTACCTTTTTCCGGACAAAACAAGAGGCTATTCCAATTTTGTCCGAAATTACCGCCTTTTATCGGACAAAATAATGAGAAATTAACAATGGTTGCAATATGTGTATCAAAGAAGTAATTGTTTCATCGACCAAACTCTCTTCTTAAGAATAAAGTCTTTTCAAACGAAAAAAATCTGCTGTTTTCAATTTAGCACGAAAAAATCTCACAAAAAACGGTATTATATAGTCAAAAATAATTGGGTATTATACATTAAAGTCTTTTTGGTTGCTTTGCAACATAGAAACTCACGTTAAGTAATAACCAGGATTACAGTTAATTTTTTTGCTCCTTGTGCTCCATACACTAAATTTTGTTCTATATCCGCTGTTTTAGAAGGTCCTGATATGAATACCCCGAATCCTGTTTCACTGTTTTTTAGTTTGGAGTAAGCTTGATGCATATCTTCCACGATTTGTTCCGAGTTTAGATAAATGATTAACTCTTCACAAACAAAAGGTATAAGTCGGTGAGGAAGATTATGATCATCAATCCAAATCGCCCCATTTTCCGCAATTCCAAATTGCCCTTCGATAATGATGGTTTTTAGCTCGGCCAATTTTTCAATCGGGCATTTTCGCGCGTATTTTTCCCTAACATCTTTTTTCATGAAATTTTCAGCGTTGGGAATATGCTCATCTATGAACGCGTTAAACTCATCTTTTGCGTTTATTTCGAAAAAATCCCCTCCTACCTGGATAAGGCTTTCTTTAAAGCGATCCACCTTGCCGGATTTTTCTTCTTCAATGTTCAACGGGGTTGGTGATGGAATAAATTTTTCTTTGTTTTGAGCAATGGCTTGTAATATCTTACTCTTGTCCATGTTCACCTCCTTTTCCTTGACCGCTTCTTTTATACCATTGTTTGAACGATTCTTCCGGCACTTTTGGCAACTCCCTTTCTCTACTCCATGCATTCAATCGATTGTAGATCAATTTTCTTGGAAGATTTTTGATGCCCCACCTGGCCAACTTTCCCAAAAAGTCGTATGTTTTGCTCGCGGAAAGTATTTTCCCGGCTATCTTCATCGCGAACCTTTTTCCCCATGGAACAAGTTTTTCCTCTGATAACTCCTGTCTATAAACGTATAATTGGTGGTGAATGTCGATTTTAACAGGACATACATTGCTGCATGAGCCGCACAGTGAAGAAGCAAACGGGAGGTCTTTGTATTTTTTGATGTCTGAATGTGGTGATAGAATAGAACCTATAGGTCCGGGAATTATACTGCCATAACTATGCCCCCCACTTCTTCGGTAAACCGGGCAGGTGTTCATGCATGCCCCGCATCGGATACATTTCAGGACATTCCGGTGATTTTCCTCGCCGAGTATTTCCGAACGACCGTTATCTACAATAACAATGTGCATTTGTTCACCGAGTTTTGGACTCGAATAGTGGGAAGTAAAGGTTGTGATAGGCTGACCTGTGGCACTTCGTGCCAACAATCGGATAAAAACAGCAAGGTCTGTCATTCGCGGAACAACTTTTTCAATCCCCATGCAATGTATCCGTATCGGTGCTGCATTTAAACCCATATCGGCATTCCCTTCATTGGTGCAAACAACTACCGTGCCGGTCTCTGCTACCGCGAAATTAACGCCGCTTATAGCAACCTCAGCTTCAAGGAATTTCTCACGTAAATGCAGGCGGGCGGCCGAGGTCAAATATGAGGGATCAAAGTTTCCTTTCTCGGTGTTAAGTCTTTCATGAAACAGCTCGCTGATTTCTTCTTTTTTAAGGTGAATAGCAGGCATAACAATATGACTTGGCGGCTCTTCTCTTAACTGGATAATACGCTCTCCCAAGTCGGTATCGATTACCTCAATTCCCCTTTTTTCGAGGAAAGGATTTAGCCCGCATTCCTCGGTGAGCATTGATTTGCTTTTTACCACTTTGCTGGCTCTGTTGCTTTGAATGATATCAAAGACAATTTTGTTGAACCGCGTTGCGTCGCTTGCCCAATGCACTTTCGCTCCATTTTTCAGGGCATTTTCTTCAAATTGCTCTAAATAGGGTCTGCTGAATAAGTCACATCACTTTGATACCCAGTAAAATATATCTATTTTTTCTTGCTAAAATGCAAGGTTTTATTTAAATTTGTATCTAAATCCTTGCAGTTATGTTCAAATATCGTTCACAAAAACAGTTGTCTATTTTTGACTTTCATACCGACTTTGAAAGTAAACTAGACCCAAGCAATCGTTGGGTTAAAATGGCTAAAATGCTTGATTGGGACAAGCTAGCCGAGGTTTATGCCAAAAATTTTTCTCCCAACATGGGTGCAAGCAGTATAGACGCGCGTATCGTTATTGGCGCTTTGATTATCAAGCACCTGGAAAAGAAGGATGACCGGGGAACCATTGAAGCCATTCAAGAAAACCCCTACATGCAATATTTCCTGGGGCTTGATCATTTCACGTTTAAGCCTGTGTTTGACCCCAGCCTTTTCGTGCATATTCGTAAGCGCCTGGGCAATGAAGCTTTTGACGCGATGAATCAAATCGTCATTTCAGGAGCACTCGGCATCGAGCATCAAAACGCTGACGATAAGGATGTTGGTGATGAGGGTGACGGGGACGTCCATCCCGATGACACTTCAAAATCGAGTGAAAGCGCGAAAAACCCCGTTCCCAATAAAGGAAAACTGCAATTGGATGCAACGGTTTGCGATGCTTACATCAAGTATCCAACGGACCTGAACTTGTTGAATGAAAGCCGTGAAAAAGCTGAAGAATTACTCGATAAGCTTCTTAAAGTTCTCGACATCAAAGAAAGACCCCGAACCTATCGCCGCGTTGCCCGTAAAGACTACTTGAAGCTTGCAAAGAAAAAGAACAAAAGCAAAAAGGAAATCCGTAAAGGTATCCGAAAGCAGTTAGGGTACTTGAAGCGAGACATCAACTACATTCGTAACATACTGGATAATAATGAACTCGCGATAAAGGTGCTTGACAAGCAAGAACAGGTGTACTGGGAAACCATACAGGAACTCTACCGTCAGCAGGAACAGATGTATCGCACTCGTACTAATAGTATCGAGCATCGCATCGTCTCTATTCATCAACCTTTTATCCGTCCCATCGTTCGCGGTAAAGACGGGAAGAGGGTTGAATTCGGTTCTAAAATCAACGTCAGCCTGGTAAATGGTTACACCAGGATTAACCAGTTTGACTTCGAGGCTTTTAACGAGGGTACTTTTCTTAAAGACCAGGTGGAAGCTTATAAAGCGTTCCACGGGTTTTACCCTGAACTTGTTCAAACCGATGATATTTACATGTCTCGCGACAACAGGAACTACCTGAAGGGACTGGGCATTCGTCACACGGGAAGGCCGCTTGGTCGAAAGCCGAAGAAGGAGACACTAAGCAGGTACCAACGAGAAAAACTCAAGAAAGAGAAAAACGAGCGTAATCAAGTTGAAGGCAAGTTCGGACAAGGGAAAGCCGGTTACGATCTGAACAAGATAAAGGCACGTTTGGCTGATACTCACGAGAGCTGGGTGGCATCTATCGTGTTTGTAATGAATATCCTGCGAGCAATGGAGGATATTTTTTGGCAATTTTTCAAAGAACGTTTTTTTTGTATTTTTTCTCAACTAAAACTGATGGAAAACCTATCGTCGTCTTACAAAATGGTAAAAGTCGCGTAAGGTTTTTCAGCAGACCCTAAATAGTTGTCTATATTTGATAAGGTGTGTTGTTTTATCCTTGATGCTTGTTCCCTCAATTGTTCCCATTCGGGAACGGTGTGGGCTATTTTATCTCTCTTATGACGAACCATCCACAATGTTTGGTCGTGCCAAGAAACACGATTTTCATTTTTCAAAAAATTCCTGGCTTTCCGTGCATGTCTTGTCATAAGCGGTTACAATTTAAAATTTCGGCTACGTGCACGGTTTTCACGTTTAGTTTTTGCCGGCGGGCAATCCCCTCAAGGTGCATGAGGCAAGACATGTCGGTGGCGGTGATTATTTCAGCTCCGTTGCGCAAGTGATCGTTCAGTCGGTCCTTTCCCATTCGTGCGGAAATATCGGGTTGAAAAATGGAAAAAGTACCACCAAAACCGCAACACTCGTCTTCTCGCTCGAGGTCGATAATTGTGATCCCTTTAGCTTTTTCCAATAATCGATGCACCTTAGAATAGCGTTCCGTTATCAGTTCCGAGGGTGTTCCAAGCTTAAGTCCTCTTAGTCCATGGCAGCTTTGGTGGATGCCTACTTTGTGCGGGTATTCGATTTTCAGATCGTCGATTTTTAAAATATCCACGATGAATTCGCACAGTTCAAATGTGTTTTGTCTTATCTTCTTGACATCATCAGTCTGTTCCAAGATATTGTAATGTTGTCGCACGTGATACACACAACTTCCCGAAGGAGAGACCACGTGATCGTACTGCTTGAAGTTCCTGACAAAGTTTTTATACGTCGCTATTGCATCTTTTTCGGAACCACTGTTGGCCATCGGTTGACCGCAGCACGTCTGTTTTAACGGGTAATGTACATCTATATATAGTTTTTTAAGTAGGGTCTGCTGAAAAACCTTACGCGACTTTTACCATTTTGTAAGACGACGATAGGTTTTCCATCAGTTTTAGTTGAGAAAAAATACAAAAAAAACGTTCTTTGAAAAATTGCCAAAAAATATCCTCCATTGCTCGCAGGATATTCATTACAAACACGATAGATGCCACCCAGCTCTCGTGAGTATCAGCCAAACGTGCCTTTATCTTGTTCAGATCGTAACCGGCTTTCCCTTGTCCGAACTTGCCTTCAACTTGATTACGCTCGTTTTTCTCTTTCTTGAGTTTTTCTCGTTGGTACCTGCTTAGTGTCTCCTTCTTCGGCTTTCGACCAAGCGGCCTTCCCGTGTGACGAATGCCCAGTCCCTTCAGGTAGTTCCTGTTGTCGCGAGACATGTAAATATCATCGGTTTGAACAAGTTCAGGGTAAAACCCGTGGAACGCTTTATAAGCTTCCACCTGGTCTTTAAGAAAAGTACCCTCGTTAAAAGCCTCGAAGTCAAACTGGTTAATCCTGGTGTAACCATTTACCAGGCTGACGTTGATTTTAGAACCGAATTCAACCCTCTTCCCGTCTTTACCGCGAACGATGGGACGGATAAAAGGTTGATGAATAGAGACGATGCGATGCTCGATACTATTAGTACGAGTGCGATACATCTGTTCCTGCTGACGGTAGAGTTCCTGTATGGTTTCCCAGTACACCTGTTCTTGCTTGTCAAGCACCTTTATCGCGAGTTCATTATTATCCAGTATGTTACGAATGTAGTTGATGTCTCGCTTCAAGTACCCTAACTGCTTTCGGATACCTTTACGGATTTCCTTTTTGCTTTTGTTCTTTTTCTTTGCAAGCTTCAAGTAGTCTTTACGGGCAACGCGGCGATAGGTTCGGGGTCTTTCTTTGATGTCGAGAACTTTAAGAAGCTTATCGAGTAATTCTTCAGCTTTTTCACGGCTTTCATTCAACAAGTTCAGGTCCGTTGGATACTTGATGTAAGCATCGCAAACCGTTGCATCCAATTGCAGTTTTCCTTTATTGGGAACGGGGTTTTTCGCGCTTTCACTCGATTTTGAAGTGTCATCGGGATGGACGTCCCCGTCACCCTCATCACCAACATCCTTATCGTCAGCGTTTTGATGCTCGATGCCGAGTGCTCCTGAAATGACGATTTGATTCATCGCGTCAAAAGCTTCATTGCCCAGGCGCTTACGAATATGCACGAAAAGGCTGGGGTCAAACACAGGCTTAAACGTGAAATGATCAAGCCCCAGGAAATATTGCATGTAGGGGTTTTCTTGAATGGCTTCAATGGTTCCCCGGTCATCCTTCTTTTCCAGGTGCTTGATAATCAAAGCGCCAATAACGATACGCGCGTCTATACTGCTTGCACCCATGTTGGGAGAAAAATTTTTGGCATAAACCTCGGCTAGCTTGTCCCAATCAAGCATTTTAGCCATTTTAACCCAACGATTGCTTGGGTCTAGTTTACTTTCAAAGTCGGTATGAAAGTCAAAAATAGACAACTGTTTTTGTGAACGATATTTGAACATAACTGCAAGGATTTAGATACAAATTTAAATAAAACCTTGCATTTTAGCAAGAAAAAATAGATATATTTTACTGGGTATCAAAGTGATGTGACTTATTCAGCAGACCCTAAGTAATTCAAGTGTTGCTATTCCCACCTGTGGGTAAAACTGGTCAATATAACAGGGAATGAAAAGTCCAATTTGCATGTTGTTGATGATAGCTGCTTAATAATGTTTGTTTTAATGTTTTCAATTGAATATTTTACCTCATGACTTAAACAGTTAATGCTTATACACGATAATCCAACAGGCACATCCAATCTTTTGTCATAAAAGTTTCTCCTTTCAGGTAGATTGGAAGAGTGTCGCATTCAGGCCGGCGGTTATCTCCCGTCTGTTCCGCGGGGAGCTCGTGAAAGGCTCTCCCCGAACAGCCGAGGATAACCGCCTTTAAAGTTACAACATTCAATCTTTTTCTACCCCTCCGTGTCCACTTTTTTGGAGGCATGTAGAGTCAAGTAGCAAGTGCAATATTATAAAAACTGTTTGTAAAACTCAACCTTCGGGGTACTAAAGTTCAATTTTTCCCTCGGCCTGTTGTTTAACTTGTACTGTATTTGCTTGACCTGTTCATCCGAGTAATCCTTGAAGGAAGCCCCTTTCGGTATGAATTGGCGGATCAACTTGTTGGCGTTCTCTATCGCCCCCTTTTGCCACGCGGAGTACGGGTCGGTGAAGTAGACCTTCACCCCTAACTTCTCGGTTATCAGCTCGTGCGCGGCGAACTCGGACCCGTTGTCCGTGGTGATGGTTTTCAGCTTGTCTTTATACGGTAACAGCATGGCCACCACCTTCTCGGCCACGTGCCTCGAGCTTCGGCCCTCGGGCAACTTGCTGATCATCGAGAAGTTGGTTTTCCTCTCGGTTATCGTCAGCATGGCTTCCTTTTGTCCCTTCCCCACGATCGTGTCCATCTCGAAATCACCGAACCGGCTCCCGTCTGCCTCATTGGGCCTTTCCCTTATGCTGGTCCGGTTGGGGATGTTCGTGGGCGTCCCGACGGGTCTTTTACGATGCTTCATGCGATGGCGGCAGTAAGTGTAAAGGTTCCCACCGGCCTTCTTGTCCTCCCTGATCCACCTGTAGATGGTCTCGTGAGACAAGGCTATCCCCTTGTGTTTAAGAAGCCAGCCGCTGATCTGCTTGGGAGACCAGTGATTTCCTGTGAGCAGCTTGATCGCTTTCCTCTTGACCCACCCCGGGGTGGACCTGTTGCCCGGCAAACGCTCTTTACGTTCACCCGCCATCTCTTGAGCCAATCGCCAGGAGTAGCCTCCCCGCTTGTTTCGATTGCGCTTCAACTCCCTGGAAACCGTGGACGCGCTCACCCCTATTGACCTGGCGATCTCGCTTTGGCTCAACTCGTTTTCTAATCCCAAGAAAATAGCATACCTTTGTTCTGAAGTTAACTGTTTGTAATTTTTTTTCATAAGCAACATGATAGTTAATTTCGGGGAGACTTCGGTCTCCCTTTTCGTTTTTTAACTCTTTTCATGTTGCTACTTGACACTCTCCGGGGGCTTCGCGCCCCCGGCCGTTTGGCAAACCCCCGCGGTGTTTTTCATGATTGTTTTTGACTACAAATATTCCAAAACAAAACACCCGGGCGTTGCACTTCTAAGTTGAACTTAGGGCAACAAATAGTTAAAAGTAATTATATGGAATTTTAACTCACAGCTTTCCCACGTAATATCCAAAGCTACCGAGCGACAGGGTAACATCCTTCCCGGTGAGGTTTATAATTTCATCCTTACCGGGGAAAAACAGATTTTCGGGTTTAATTTCCTTGCCTCCCGTTACATTCTGAAGTTCAACCTTAACTTTTATTTTGCGGTTAGAAACATTTAAAACTACCATGATAGACTCATCGTCGGTTTTTCTTAAAAAAGCAATCGCTGATTCAGGGTTATTTGTTTTTAGCCAAAGGGTTTCTCCTTCCAGTAAAGCTTTTTCGTTTTTCCTCAAAGCGATCAGTTTCTTATACCAATTTCTCAAATCCTTTTGATGTGGAATAAATTGAGCATTCCAATTTATGGCTCCATTATCATTATATGATTTTTCAGGGTAATACATTATTCCATAAGGAGACGCATCTCCAATTTCTTGCCCGTTATAAATAAAAGGAACACCGTCAATCGTGAAATTGAGCACATTGGCTGCCATACTACCTTTTTTGCTGAAAACAATTTCAGGACGAAACTGATCATGATTATCAGTCCACCGAATAAATCGTGAACCTGTAGGAAATCTCTGATTCATATCTTTCCAGGTTTCTTCCAAGGTAATTGCAGGCTCCCCATCTACAAACACTCTTCTTAAACTTCTAAACCAACCAAAACCATAGCTTACATCAAAAGCATAAAGTTGTTCGTCTGAGCTATCGCTTTCAGCTAACATTCCGATATCCGGCTTGATTTTTTCAAGGCGCCTGCGTGTTTCCTCCCAAAA
>JBMNIR010000010.1:0-268675 GCA_050951125.1 Fermentimonas sp.
AAGCCTTGGCGGCAGCGGAAGAGGCCTCCTCAGCAATTACAACTACTGATGGTACGGCACCAAATGACACCGTGGAAGAGGCTGCCTCAAAGACCGCGATCCCCGAAACCGGTAGGGAAGATGAAACGATCCCGGAAGGTTCGATAACCCAAGGGATTGGCGAAACAATCATCACAGAAGATGGTGAAGAGAAACGGATCGTGATCACAAGAAACTTCATGGAGTACTTCCACGAACCTTACTTCGCAATGGGCGGAGCTAGCGGCCCTGTAGTGGGCACCGTCTCCAAGCTGGACACGGCCGAGGTTAACTTCTTGTTGAACAGGTATAAAGACCTGTTTCCGGCCGACGTTCGCTTCAAGTGGGGTTTCAAACCGGTGGATCAACGGGAGACCTACTTTCAACTGTTCGCTCTCAAGGGGGACGGCAGCAAGCGAGGACCCGCGCTCGAGGGCGACGTGGTGACCAACGCCCGGGCCGACCAAGGGCAACGCGGTTCAGCTTGGGAGGTGAGCATGACGATGAACTCCGCGGGAGCCAGCCGTTGGGCTACCATCACCGGGGCAGAGGTCGGCAAGTCGATCGCCATCCTACTGGACGGTTACGTTTACTCCGCGCCCACGGTCAATGACCGCATTGAAGGCGGGCGCTCCTCCATCACCGGGAATTTCACGCCGCAAGAGGCACAGGACTTGGAGAACGTGCTTAAGTCGGGCAAAATGCAGGCCGGCATTCGCATCGTCCAGGAAGACGTGGTGGGCCCCTCGTTAGGACAAGAAGCCATTCGGGACGGGTTCGTCTCCTTCATCATCGCCCTTATCGCGCTGTTTATCTTCGTGATCATGCTCTACGGGTTCATCCCCGGTAACGTGATTAACGGGGCGCTACTGATCAACCTCTTCTTCACCCTGGGAGCCCTCGCTGCATTCCAGGCCGTGCTCACGCTCCCCGGCATCGCCGGTATGATCCTGGCACTAGCCATGGCGGTAGACGCGAACGTACTGATTAACGAGCGAATCAAAGAGGAACTTGTCGCGGGTAAAACCCTGCGTCGAGCGGTTGAAGATGGTTACAAAAACGCGTTCTCGGCCATCCTCGACGCCAACATTACCAGTATCATCAGCGGGGTGGTCCTCGCCATTTTCGGCTCGGGCCCCATCCGCGGATTCGCAATCACCCTCGTGATTGGTATCACCGCCTCGTTCTTGACGGCGGTCTTCCTCACCCGGTTGCTCTACGAGAACCGGTTGGCCAAAGGCAAGTGGCTGCACTTGACGTTCGATACCCGCTTCTCAAAATTCATGTCCAGGGAGTACCACTTCAAATTCATCGAGAACAGCAAACCGGTCCTCGTGGGCATCGGTACCTTTATCCTTGTCTGCATCGTCTCGCTTTTTACGCTGGGACTGAACTCCGGGATCGATTTTACCGGTGGACGCAACTACATCGTTCGGTTCGATCAACCCGTTAAGGTTGGCGAGGTTGAAGAGGCGGTATCACCCTACCTTGGGGAGTCAGCCCAAGTGATTACCATCGGCTCCAGCAACCAGGTGCGTATCACTACCAACTACATGATAGAAGAGGAGGGGCAAGGCGTGGAAGAGGAGCTGCGCGGCTACCTGGCTGAGGGGCTCGAGGAGTTCATGACGCCCGGTAAGACCATCGACGACCACATTCAAAGCTCCACGAAGGTGGGTCCAAGCATCGCGGAAGATATGATCCGAGGTGCTTTCCTGGCGCTCTTCTTCGCGCTCGTCGGCATGGGAATCTACATCTTGTCCAGATTCAGTGGCTGGGGATTTACGCTGGGTACGATAGCCGCACTGGCGGTGGACGCCTTCGCTGTCATCGGGCTCTACTCGCTGCTGTGGAAGATTATGCCCTTCTCGATGGAGATGGACCAGACGTTCGCCGCGGCGATACTCACCGTGGTCGGCTACTCGATTAATGACAAGGTAGTGGTGTTCGACCGCGTACGCGAGTACATGAAGTTATACCCCAAGCGGGAGCTGAAGCAACTCTTTGATGATTCGATGAACGCCACGCTGGCACGTACCATCAACACGGGTCTTAGTACCATCGTGGTAATCATCTGTATATTGTTCTTCGGGAGCGACGCGGTGCGCAGCTTCGTCTTCGCGCTCATGATCGGGGTGATCGTGGGAACCGTGACCAGCTTTTTTGTCGCTTCACCCGTTGCCTACAACGTTATGACCCGAAAACAAAAAAAGGAGGAGGAGAAAAAACTGCAACGGAGGTAGTTGGTAGACGGGAGACCGAAGCCTATTTTCACGTTTCCCCACGTTAAAAAACAGAAAGAATTGATAAGTACCGGGTTTTTTTATAAATTTGCCATTTTTATCCATCGCGCCACAATAGCTCAGTCGGTAGAGTAACGCATTCGTAACGCGTGGGTCGCGAGTTCGAATCTCGCTTGTGGCTCTCTTTTACAGCAATACTTAAGAGTTACACGATATGACAGAATTAAAAGGACAGGTATCACAAATCATCGGGCCAGTTGTGGACGTTCGATTCGAACGTCCAGACCCGCTTCATCAGAAGCTCCCCGCTATCAACGACGCCATTTTCGTAACCCATTCCAACGGGAACGATATCTTCTTAGAGGTACAGCAGCACATCGGTGAGAACGTCGTGCGGACGGTCGCCATGGATAGCACCGACGGCCTTAGCCGCGGGATGCCCGTGAAACTACTGGGAGGTCCCCTCAGCGTGCCCATCGGTGATCAAATCAAAGGGCGATTGCTCAACGTGGTGGGAGAACCCATCGATGGGCTCGGCAAGCTGAATCGAGAAGAGCAGTACCCCATCCACCGCGATGCCCCCAAGTTCGAGGACCTCACTACAACAGAAGAGATGCTGGTGACGGGGATCAAGGTAATCGATCTGCTTCAGCCTTATCTCAAGGGGGGTAAGATCGGACTGTTCGGAGGAGCCGGTGTGGGCAAGACCGTAATCATCATGGAGCTGATCAACAACATCGCGAAAGGCCACGATGGCTACTCTGTTTTCGCCGGTGTGGGCGAGCGTACCCGTGAAGGGAACGACCTGCTGCGCGAGATGATCGAATCGGGAGTAATCAAGTACGGCGAAGAGTTTAAGAAAGGGATGGAGGAAGGCAAGTGGGACCTCTCAACGGTCGATTACGACGAGCTTCAGAAATCCCAAGCCACGCTGATTTTCGGGCAGATGAACGAACCGCCGGGGGCTCGTGCTTCCGTGGGGCTTACCGGCCTCGCCGTAGCCGAATCATTCCGGGATAGTGGCGGGAAAGGGAGCGACATCCTTCTCTTTATCGACAACATATTCCGGTTCGTGCAAGCAGGCTCCGAGGTATCGGCACTGCTGGGGCGTATGCCCTCCGCCGTGGGTTACCAGCCCACCCTCGCATCGGAGATGGGTACGTTGCAGGAGCGGATTACCTCCACCACCTACGGCTCCATCACCTCTGTTCAAGCAGTATACGTGCCGGCGGACGACTTAACCGACCCGGCACCTGCCACCACGTTTAGCCACCTGGACGCGACTACCGTGTTAAGCCGAAAAATTGCCTCTCTTGGGATCTACCCGGCGGTAGACCCTCTGGAGTCGACCTCCCGAATCCTTGATCCGAACATCGTGGGTGATGATCATTACCAAACAGCCACCCGTGTAAAACAGATTTTACAACGGTACAAGGAGCTGCAAGACATCATATCCATCCTGGGAATGGAAGAGCTATCGGATGAAGACCGGGTCACGGTAAACCGCGCCCGAAAGGTACAACGATTCCTATCCCAGCCCTTCTACATGGCCGCACAATTCACCGGGCAACCGGGAGTGATGGTCGCGATTGAAGACACCATCAAAGGATTCAAAATGATCTTGGATGGAGAGCTCGACCACTATCCCGAAGCGTCCTTTATGAACGTGGGCGTGATTGAAGACGCGATAGCGAAAGGCGACCGACTCATTGAACAGAGCAAACGGGGAGGCAAAATCGCCAGTTGATAATCGCCGTTCGCTAACGCACTTTTTCTGTCGTCGCCAGGCATTGCTAATTCGCTAACGCACCTTTTCTGTCGTCGCTCGGCAAAGTGCAAGTAAACTTGTCTCTGCTCTCGCTCCTAAGAAAATTGCTAATGATTAATGAAATGAAGCTAGAAATCGTAACCCCCGAAAAGAGGCTCTACCGCGACGAAGTTGAAATCATCACCCTACCGGGCGTGATGGGTTCCTTTCAGGTACTGAAGAGACACGCCCCCATGGTGGCCGCCCTCACGAAAGGGATGTTGTCGTTCACGGCAAAGGGCAAAACCGAGAAGATTAAGATAGAGGATGGAGTACTTGAGGTACACGACAATAAAGTGGTAGTCTGTCTCGATAGCGCAATGGAACAGGTGACAAGTGACATGTCGTGAAACAAGCTGCAATTAGACTTGAAAAGTACAGCGGACACAGGTGCGAAAGTTGAGGATATAGAAAAGTTGAGGATATAGAAACGTGTAAGGGATGAAATAGGCGGTACCGATGAAGAGACTTATAACGTGTTTTATAATCCTACATACCTCCATGGTCCTAATTACGGGAGGGAGTATATGGTTGGTCACCAACTATTTCTTCCCAAATCTACTAGTTGACGAATACTGGGTTATCCCCCTCTTTTTCTTTATCCTCGGCCTCGTCTTTATCGGGCAATTCCCAAAAGCGATCTCAAAAAAGCGAGACAAGCTGGTAAACCTGTACATGCTAATGCGAATGATTAAAATTTTCACGTCGTTCGTATTCATCTTGGTCTACTGGTTTATCGATAAGCAAAACATCCGGAACTTCGCGATACTATTTATTATATTTTACCTGTTGAACTTGGTTTGGGAAACGTACATCTACACCCGGATGGAGAGGTATATTAAACAGATGGACAATCAAGAAAAAATGGCTAAAGAGGATAACGATTTATGAGAAGCGATATGATGAACATACAGGCGGCACTGCTGCTATTCGCCTTGATGCTGCTACCGGCGAAAGCTACCGCTCTACCAGGAAGCGAAACGGGAAACGAAACGACCAACGCGACCGCTACCAACATGAACATGGAAGCGACCACCAAAGCGGGTGAGGCTGATGAAGAACTCAACGTGAGGGAGTTTATCTTGGATCACCTGGCCGACTCCCACGAGTGGAAAATTTACAGCGACGGCAATCGTCACCTCATCGTCTCGCTACCCATCATCCTGCGTAGCAAGGAGACGGGATGGCACCTCTTTTCATCATCACGCCTGAGGAACCAAGCCTCCCATCACGGGTTTCAAATAGCTTCGGAGGGACAATACAAAGGGAAGATCGTGGAGAGAGACACCTCAGGGAAGGAGGTAAGACCCCTGGACCTGTCGCTCACCAAAAATGCGGCGGCGTTACTCTTCTCAGCCGCGTTGATCATCTTTATCATGATGGGGGTCGCCCGTTCGCTGAAACGAAACCCCATGGAGGGGAAAAAGGGGTTCGTCGGGTTGATGGAGATGTTCATCATGTCCGTCAACGATGAAATCATTAAGCCCTCCATCGGACCCGACTACCGGAAATATTCCCCCTACCTTTTGACGGTCTTCTTCTTTATCTTCACGAACAATTTGCTGGGATTAGTTCCCATCTTCCCGGGCGGTGCCAACGTGACGGGTAACATAGCCGTAACTATGGTACTTGCCCTAGGGACCTTCTTCGTGATTAACCTTACCGGTACCAAGGATTACTACAAAGAGATCTTTTGGCCCGACGTACCCACGTGGCTCAAAGTACCCTTCCCCCTGATGCCGATAATTGAACTGGTGGGTACCATCACCAAGCCTTTTGCCCTGATGATTCGTCTTTTCGCGAACATCATGGCCGGGCATTCCATCATACTGGGGTTAAGCACCTTAATCTTCATCACCGTATCGTTGGGAACCACCATTAACGCATCCATGACCACCGTCTCCGTCCTATTTACCGTTTTCATGAATTTCTTAGAGCTGCTGATCGCCTACATCCAGGCCTACGTGTTCACGCTCCTCTCGGCCGTGTTCATAGGCCAGGCACGGGTGCGACACACGAGTCCGAAAGAGACCAACGCGCTGCAAACAACACCCGAAGAAATTATGGAAGAACAGAAATAATCGTTACTTTTGCTAACGATCTTTAAATAAAAGTGAAAACCTTCATTTTTCTTACAAGCAGAATCGTCAACCTACGGTTGAGGAGCCATTTGCTATTGGTATAACTTGTTGGATAAAACACACTGAGGATGATTTACCGGGTGAATATCATTGAAAAAACAACGAAAGTCAATATAAAATCATTGTTTCATGGATAACTTTTCGCTCTTCGTGGTCGCGTTGCTCGCCGGGGTCGTCCTAGTCGTGGGCGGCATGTTGATCGCACTGCTTATCTCCCCCCGTTCTCTTAACTTCCAAAAAGGAGAACCCTACGAATGCGGGTTACCTACCCACGGCACCTCCTGGATGCAGTTCCGGGTGGGCTACTACCTTTACGCCATCCTCTTCTTGATGTTCGACGTGGTGGCCATCTTCCTGTTCCCATGGTCCACCGTGGTACGCGAACTGGGGATGATGGGGTTCGCAAGTGTGCTGTTTTTTATCGGTATCATGAGCTTAGGCCTGGCCTACGCTTGGAAAAAAGGAGTATTGAAATGGACGTGAAAAAGATTAAGATAAAGGCCTTCCCGGCAGAAGAGTTTAAAGATAACGACTCGCTGCAAGCCTACATCAATGAGCTGAACGCGGAGGGCACCAACGTCATCATCGGGAAACTCGACGAGATGATCAACTGGGGGCGTGCCAACTCGCTCTGGCCGCTCGCATTCGCGACCAGTTGCTGCGGTATCGAGTTCATGGCCGCGGCCGCCGCGCATTACGACTTGGCCCGGTTCGGTATGGAGGTTACCCGCAACAGCCCGCGCCAAGCCGATCTGATGGTAGTGGCCGGCACCATCGTGAACAAGATGGCCCCGCTCCTCCGGCGCGTGTACGACCAGATGGCCGAGCCCAAGTACGTGGTGGCCATGGGTGCCTGTTCCATCTCAGGAGGTCCTTTCAAGAACTCCTACTGCGTGGTCAACGGGGCGGATAAGCTCATCCCGGTAGACGTGTACGTGCCCGGCTGCCCGCCGCGTCCCGAATCGCTCTTCTACGGATTGCTGCAACTGCAACGCAAGGTGAAGGCAGAGAAGTTCATCGGGAACAAGCGGATCGTGCGTCCCTACCGGCCCGAAACGTTGATCGACCCGAAAACCGGGGCACCAATCGACATGGAGGTATGCCTTGACCCAACCCCCGATACAAGCAAAGGGTAACTACATATGGAGACAATCAAGACAATTATAGTGCAAGCGGCAAGCGACGCGGTGATCGAAGAGGGGAAAAGGCTCACCATTACCGTACCGCCCAAGCAGCTACATCCCCTGATGAAGGCACTCCATGATAACGAGGAGCTCCCGTTCGACTACCTCATCAGCCTAATCGGCATGGACTGGGGAGACAAGCTGGGTGTTATCTACCTGCTCTCCCCCTCCAAAGACCTTACCCGGGAGCTGGTCGTGATCACGGCCACGGAGGATCGGGAGAACCCGCTGCTCTACAGCGTGACGGACCTGTACGAAACAGCCCACCTCAACGAGCGGGAGGTGTACGCCATGTTTGGCATCCGTTTCATCAACAACCCCGATATGCGCCCCTTCCTGTTGGACGACACCTGGAACGGCTTCCCCCTGCGCAAGGATTACAATGCCGACCCGGCACGCAACCCGGTCACCGTGATCAGTAGCGAAGTGAGGGACGACGTGCCGCGCATCATGGAGGATGAAAACGGGAACCTGATAGAAAGCACCACGCGGGTCTTCGAGGAGGACGACTACATCATCAATATCGGGCCGCAACACCCCTCCACCCACGGGGTGATGCACTTCAGAACCGCCCTTAACGGTGAGCTGATCAAGAAGATCGACGTGCGGAGCGGTTACATCCACCGGGGTATCGAAAAGCTTTGCGAAAGCCTTACCTACCCCCAGATACTGCACCTGGCCGACCGTCTGGACTACCTCTCGGCCAACATCAACCGCCACGCGGTCTGCATGTGCGTGGAGAAAGCGGCCGGCATCGAGGTGCCGCCACGGGCGCAATACATCCGCACCATCATGGACGAATTGAACCGGATCAGCTCGCACCTACTGGCGTTCGCCTCGCATTGCAACGATCTGGGTGCGACTACCGCTTTCATCTACGGCATGAGGGAGCGAGAGCACGTGCTGGATATATTCGACAAGACATGTGGGGGACGCCTAATCATCAACCAAGATGTGGTGGGTGGGGTGATGTTCGATATCTACCCCGACTTCCAGAAAGATGTGAAAGCATTCATACCCTACATGCGGAAGAGGCTGAAGGAGTACGAGGTGTTCTTCTCCAAGAACCCCATCACCCTCAGGCGAATGGTCGACGTGGGCTACATGAGCCGCGAAGATACCATCTCCTACGGCGTGACCGGGCCGGCAGGTAGAGGCTCCGGCTGGTCGTGCGACGTGCGCATCCACAAACCCTACTCCCTCTACAACCAAGTTGAGTTTACCGAGGTCATCCGAACGGAAGGCGACTCCTACGCCCGCTACCTAAACCGGCTGGACGAGATCGAGCAGGCGCTCCAGATCATTGAGCAGTTGATTGACAACATCCCCGAGGGGGAGATACAAGGGAAGGTAAGGCCGGTAATCCGTATACCCGAGGGACGCTATTTCCAGAGCGTGGAAACCGGCAAGGGCGAGTTCACCGTCTTTATCGAGAGCAAAGGCGACAAGAATCCCTACCGACTGAAATTCCGCTCTCCTTCCATGGCGGCCGTATCGGTTATGCCGCTCATCAGCGAGGGGGAGTTCCTCGCCGACTTTATAGGTATTGGAGGTTCCATGGACTACGTGATTCCCGATATCGACAGGTAACGAATAGATTCCTTTACGTGACAAATTCCTTTACAATCGTATGAACTATAAACAACCATTGGAATTAACAGGCCTAATCGCCAATCTCGACGCCTTCTTTAGGGAACAACTCCCCCCCTTCTGGGCATCGTTGGTGGAAGGGTTGTTGATACTTATAGCCATCGTGGCACTGTACGCCATGCTCGCACTGATACTGATCTACGTGGAACGCAAGATCACGGGCTTCTTCCAGTCGAGGCTGGGTCCCAACCGCGTGGGAAAGTACGGCTCCATCCAGAGCATCGCCGACATGATCAAGATTTTGATCAAGGAGATCATCCATATCAACCGGGCGGACCGGTTCCTCTACTACGTGGCACCCTTCTTCGTGATTGGCTCCTCGTTAATGGCTTTCGGGGCCATCCCCTTTGGGAAGGGGCTACAGGCGGTCGACTTCAAGATGGGGGTGATTTACCTCATTGCCGTCTCCTCCATTGGGGTCTTGGGCGTGCTGCTGGCCGGCTGGTCGAGCAACAACAAGTACTCCATGCTCGGTGCCATGCGAAGCGGGGCGCAAACCATCAGTTACGAGCTCTCCGCTGCCCTTTCGCTGATGACGGTCGTCGTCCTTACCGGCACCATGCAGCTCTCTGAAATCGTGGAGGGTCAACGTTACGTCTGGAACATCTTTAACGGCCATATCCCGGCACTAATCGCGTTCCTGATCTTCCTGACCTCGGGCCACGCGGAGACCAACCGGGGCCCGTTTGACCTGCCCGAGGCGGAAGGGGAGCTCACCGCGGGATACCATACCGAGTACTCGGGGATCCAGTTCGGTTTCTACTACCTGGCCGAGTATCTCAACATGTTTATCGTCGCCGCCATTGCAACCACGATCTTCTTGGGCGGCTGGATGCCCATCCAGGTGCATGGGTGGGATGGGTTCAACCAGGTGATGTGGTACATCCCCTCCTACGTCTGGTTCTTTGGCAAAACGGCCCTGCTCATATTCCTGAGCCTCTGGGTACGCTGGTCGTTCCCGCGCCTGCGCATCGACATCCTGCTCAACCTGGAGTGGAAGGTGCTGCTCCCCATCAACCTGTTCAACATCGTGATGATGGTCATCGTAGTACTCGCGGGATGGACACTCACCGATCTCTTCCCCAACCTGTTTGGGCTGGCTTAACAACGTAATGAAATAGATCGTATGAAGGCATTGATAAAATATTTCACCGACATATTCGTCGCCATCAAAAACCTCTTGAAGGGAATGGGCGTAACGTGGAAGCAGTTTTGGGCCAAAAAAGTGACGATGGAGTACCCCGAGAACAGGGATACCCTAGTTATATCAGATCGATGGAGATCGGAACTGACCATGCCACACGACGAGAACAACGAACACGCGTGCACTGCCTGCGGCATCTGCATGATGAACTGCCCCAACGGAACCATCACCGTCACCTCCAGCACCATCGAAACGGAAGGAAGAAAGAAAAAGCGGGTCCTAGACGCGTACACCTGGAACTACGGGAGTTGCACTTTTTGCAACCTTTGCGTGATCAGTTGCCCCTCGAAGGCAATCGCCTTTAACAACGATTTCGAGGGTGCCGTTTATAACAAGGAAAAACTGATTTACCGGCTGAACCAACCGGGATCGAAGTTGAGAGAAAAAGAATAAAACGCGATAATATTATGGTACAACAAATAGTGTTTATCATTTTGGCGCTCGTGATCGCCGTCAGCTCGATACTAGCCGTGACAAGCAAGCGGGTGATCCGCGCGGCCACCTACTTGCTGTTCGTTCTGCTGGCGACCTCCGGGCTATTCTTGATGCTTAATTATCACTTCCTGTTTGCCGTGCAGGTCATGGTCTACGCGGGGGGGATCATGGTGCTCTTTATCATGGCCATCTTCCTCACGCACCAGCCAGGAAAGGACCTCGGCCGCAAAGCAAGCTGGAAAATAAAAACATCGGCCCTGTCGGCAGTCGCCGGGCTCACCCTGTGTGGAATCATCATTGTCAAGAACGTTTCGCACGTATTCCGCGTGGTGACGGTTCACGAGATAAGCATGCATGCAATCGGGCAAGCGTTGCTGGGAACCGAGAAGTACCAGTTCCTACTCCCCTTTGAAGCCATTAGTTTACTATTGCTGGCGTGCATCATCGGGGCTATCATGATCGCCCGGAAGGACAAGGGTGTTAAAGAGATAGAAAAGGTAGAAAACGAGGAAATAGATAAAAACAGAGAGTCATGGGAGAATTAATTGTAAACACGCCCGGGGCCATCCCCTTGATGGCCTACCTGATCGTGGGCCTGATCATGTTCTTCGCGGGGATCTACGGTTTCTTCGCCCGGAAGAACCTGATCATGATCCTTATCTCCGTGGAGCTGGTCCTTAACGCGGTGGACATCAACTTCGCAGCGTTTAACCGCTACCTGTTCCCCGACCAGATGGAAGGAATGTTCTACGCATTGTTCGTCGTCGCCATTGCCGCGTGCGAAACCGCCGTCGCCATCGCCATCATCATCAACGTCTACCGGAATTTCGGCAACGTGAATGTGAACAACATTCAACAAATGAAGGAATAATGACTATGAAATATACACTACTCATACTGCTGTTGCCCATGCTCTCGTTCATTGGTATCGGGTTGATGGGGAGAAAGCTGTCGCACCGGGTTGCCGGGATTACCGGCACCCTCGTGCTCACGGCGGTGACCCTGCTCTCCTACCTCACCGCGTTCGACTACTTCACGACCCGGAAGGTCAACGGCGTCTGGCAGGCCATCCAACCCTACAACATCACGTGGCTCAACGTGGGCGAAAGGCTGCACATCGACCTGGGCATCCTGCTGGACCCGATATCCGTGATGATGCTGGTGGTGATATCCACCGTGTCGCTCATGGTACATATCTACAGCCTGGGTTACATGAAAGGCGAGAAAGGATTCCAGCGCTACTACTCGTTCTTGTCGCTGTTCACCTTCTCGATGATGGGCCTCGTGCTGGCCACCAACATCTTCCAGATGTATATCTTCTGGGAGTTGGTGGGGGTGTCATCGTACCTGCTGATCGGCTTCTACTACACCAAGCCCGAGGCGGTGGCCGCCTCCAAGAAGGCATTTATCGTCACCCGTTTTGCCGACCTCTTCTTCTTGATCGGCATACTACTGCTCTCCTTCTTCACGCAGACGTTCGACTTTGAAGCGATCATGAGGGGCGATGGCTCTATCCTCAGCTCCGCGTTAGGCACTACTTTCTTGGGGGCCTCCGCGCTCACCTGGGCCATGGCGCTTATCTTCATCGGCGCGGCCGGTAAGTCGGCCATGTTCCCACTGCACGTCTGGTTGCCCGACGCCATGGAGGGTCCCACCCCCGTGTCGGCACTAATCCACGCCGCCACCATGGTGGTCGCCGGTGTCTTTCTCGTGGCCCGGCTGTTCCCCATCTACATCGGCTTCACGCCGGAGGTGCTTCAGGGGATTGCCTACGTGGGTGCCTTCACGGCCCTCTTCGCGGCCATCATCGCCGTGGTGCAGACCGATATCAAGCGGGTGCTCGCCTTCTCCACTATCTCCCAGATAGGGTTCATGATGGTAGCCCTGGGGGTCAACACCGATATGAAGCTAACACCCGAGGATCACGGTGGCCTGGGCTACATGGCCTCCATGTTCCACCTGTTCACGCACGCCATGTTCAAGTCGCTGCTCTTCCTGGGGGCCGGGTCGGTGATCCTCGCGGTAAACAGCAACGAGATGAAAGATATGGGGGGGCTACGGAAGCATTTGCCCATCACCCACGTGACCTTCCTGATCGCGTGTCTCGCGATCGCGGGCATCCCGCCCCTCTCCGGCTTCGTGAGCAAGGATGAGATCGTTACCGCGGCGTATCAATTCAGCACCGGCATGGGTATCTGGATGACCGTGACGGCGGGGTTCACCGCGTTCTACATGTTCCGCCTCTACTTCCGTATATTCTGGGGCAAAGAGTACCGGGGCGAGGTGAAGCCCAAAGAGAGTCCCCGCTCCATGACCTACCCGCTCATCTTCCTGGCACTGATCACCCTGGTGGGTGGCTTTATCCCCTTTGGCCAGTTCGTCACAGCCGATGGTGCCCCCTACACCATAAAGTTGAACAGCACCGTCGCCATCATCAGCGTCGTGGTAGCCCTGGTGGGCATCGGGTTGGCAACCCTGCTGTACAGGAAGGAAGAGAAGCGTGCGAGCTGGCTACCGAGTCGCTCAAGCGGCCTTTACAAGGCGGCTTACAACCGCTTCTACATCGATGAGGCCTATCTCTTCGTCACCAAGAAGATTATCTTTAACAACATATCCCGGCCACTGGCGTGGTTCGACCGACACGTGATAGACGGGGCAATGAATGGGTTGGCATGGATCACGAATCGCGCATCCCATGCCATCAAGGGGTTCCAATCGGGCAACCTGCAGTGGTACGCCTGGGTGTTCCTGCTGGGTACCCTGCTTATCACGCTGTTTGCCATCCTATAGTAACGTATCGAATATAACTTTCAGCATATGAACTTTCTACTATTCTTTATACTGATCCCGCTGCTGATGCTGATCGCCCTGTTTGCGACACGTAACCGTAAACAGGTGTTAGTAGTCATGGTGACCGGTAGCTCGGCCTTGGTACTCGCGTCCATCTACCTGACGGTTCGCTACATATTGCTGCGAAACAGCGGTGTAACCGAAACCATGCTGTTCACCAGCAGCTACACCTGGTTTGAACCGCTCAACATCGGCTTCTCGCTTGGCGTGGACGCGGTATCGGTGACGATGCTGGCTCTATCAGCCATCATCGTCTTCACCGGGACCTTCGTCTCGTGGAAGATCAAACCGCTCACCAAGGAGTTTTTCATCTGGTTCTGCCTCCTCTCGCTGGGCGTGTTCGGTTTTTTTATCACGACCGACCTTTTCACGCTCTTCATGTTCTACGAGATCGCGCTGATCCCCATGTACCTGCTTATCGGCATATGGGGGAGCGGCAGGCGGGAGTACTCCGCGATGAAACTCACGCTGATGCTGATGGGGGCCGCCTCATTGCTCATCGTGGGCATCCTGGGTATCTACTTCAGCACGGGAGCGGTCAGCATGAACCTGCTCGACCTGAAGGAGATCGATATTCCGCTGAACCTGCAGCTCCTCTTCTTCACGCTCACCTTCGTGGGGTTTGGCGTGCTGGGGGCGCTCTTCCCGTTCCATACCTGGTCGCCCGACGGTCACGCCGCGGCACCTACCGCCGTGTCGATGCTCCACGCCGGGGTATTGATGAAGCTAGGGGGATACGGCTGCTTCCGCGTCTCCATCGGCCTGATGCCGGAAGCGACGGAGATACTGGCACCCGTCTTTATCGTGCTGACCGCCATCGGCGTGATTTACGGGGCGTTGACCGCAATTCACCAGACCGACCTGAAGTATATCAACGCCTACTCGTCGGTGAGCCATTGCAACCTGGTGCTTTTTGCTATACTGATGCTCACCCGTACCGCCATGACCGGTGCCGTGCTGCAGATGATATCGCACGGCTTGATGACCGCCCTCTTCTTCGCGCTCATCGGCATGATCTACGAGCGGACACACACCCGTATGATCACCGAGATGGGGGGATTGATGAAGGTAATTCCCTTCCTGGGCGTCTCCTTCGTGATCGCCGGGCTGGCATCGCTGGGACTACCGGGGTTGAGCGGCTTCGCGGCCGAGATGACCATCTTCGTGGGCGCGTTTGAGAACGCCGATCTATTTAGAAGAGTACTTACCATCGTGGCTGTCTCCTCCATCGTGGTCACCGCGGTCTACATTCTCCGGATGGTCGGCAAGTTCCTGTTTGGCCCCATGCAAAACAGGGAACACCTCGTGATTACCGACGCCATCTGGTACGAGAAGCTGGCAGTAGTAATCCTGATCGCGGGCATCGCGTACATCGGTATGTTCCCGCTTGGGCTCTCCAACCTGTTGAGCGATAGCCTAGCGGTAATCATAAAGTAATCAGAAACAAGATAAAACCTAGCAATGGAGAATTTCAGCAACTTTTTAACCATGCGGGAGGAGCTATCACTCGTGCTCCTTATTGTTTTCTTGCTTTTGTACGACCTGATCGCGGGCAAGAGAGGGATGCGGTACTTCCAGCCGGTAGCCATCGGCCTGATGGCCCTGCATACCCTTATAAACATCATCCCGCGTGCGGAAGTATCCGCGTTCGGCGGGATGTATACCTACCTCCCCATGGCCGGCGTGGTTAAGAGCATCCTTAACCTGGCCACGCTCATCATCTTCCTACAGGCGAAAGAGCTGTTTAGCTCCTCCAAGCAGCGCCAACGACGGGGTGAATACCACTTCCTCACGCTGATGACCCTGCTGGGGATGTACTTCATGGTATCGAGCGGCCACTTCCTCCTGTTTTTCATCGGGCTGGAGATGGCCTCCATCCCCTTGTCCACGCTGGTGGCTATGGACAAGCGGTGCAAGAAGTCGGCGGAGGCGGGAGCGAAGTACATCCTCTTGGCAGCTTTTTCATCGGGCATCCTCCTTTTCGGAATCTCCTACCTGTACGGGACCACCGGCACCCTTTACTTTGCCGACATACCCCCGTTAATCAGTGCTAACGCACTCCAAATCATGGGATTCGTATTCTTCTCGGCGGGTCTTTTCTTCAAGCTCTCCTTCGTCCCATTTCACTTGTGGGCGGGCGACGTGTACGAGGGTGCGCCCACTAACGTCACCTCCTACCTCTCCGTGGTATCCAAAGGAGCAGCCGCGTTCGCCTTGGTGGTGTTGCTATTCAAGGTATTTGGCAACCTTATCGTGCAGTGGCAGGGTATCCTATACGCGATCATCATACTGACCATCACCGTGGGCAACCTGTTCGCCATCCGGCAGGAGAACATGAAACGATTCCTGGCGTTCTCCTCCATCTCGCAGGCGGGATATATCGCGCTGGGCATGGTGGGAGGTACCGCGTTGGGCATGAACATGCTGGTCTACTACCTGTTCGTCTACCTGTTCTCTAACCTGGCCGCGTTTGGCGTGGTCACCTCGATAGAAAACAAAACCGGCAAACTGAACATCTCCGATTATAACGGGCTCTATGGAACCAACCCCAAGCTAAGCGTCGTGATGATGCTGGCGATGTTCTCGCTGGGAGGCATCCCCCCGTTCGCCGGCTTCTTTAGCAAGTTCTTCATCTTCTCGGCGGCAATAGAACAAGGTTTTTACGTGCTGGTGCTTATCGCGGCCCTTAACACCGTGATCTCGCTCTACTACTACCTGAAAGTGGTGAAAGCGATGTTTATCAACCATTCGGACAACCCCATCCCCACGCTGCGAACCGAGGGATACAATCGGGTCAGCCTTGTGATCTGCACGATCGGGATCTTGGTAACGGGCGTCGTGAGTTTTTTCGTGAAGAATATATCAGCTTTCGGTTTCGGGATTCAATAAACTCAATAATTGTTATTAAGAGCAAGTGCATGTTAAATTTCCAAAAACAGGCCACCCATTATCACTCCAAAAACAAATGTTTCATTAACTTTGTGCGGCAAAAGCATTGGCGAATGCTTTGATGCGGTTACTACTTGGGATAATCCGTTCGCATTTATTCTGATTTTTTCGCTGATGGGAATAAATTCAGAAAAACAACCCAAGCTTTTGTTGCTTGGTATTCTGATTTCTGTTATCTTGCACATTGTTTTCACCCAAGTAGGGATGGAACGAGTGGAACGTTTCCACTGGATCATCTACATCTTCGGTGTTATCTTGATATTCACAGTTTACAAGAGGGAAGCGAAACTAGAAACGCAACAGGTAAAGTCAACCGCTCGGAACGAGTAAACCAAGGCGGTACACGATGGGGAAAAAGGGCAGACAGATTTACTTTAACGAACATGAGGAGTAGATAAAAATGAACAGGAGGATCATTCAAAAGTGTAAATAGGCAACTAAATAAACAAAACAATTAATAATCAAACAGTTCAACACACTCATTTTAAATTTTAAAAAACATTATGGAGACAAAAAAACAAAAACGTAGGAGCAAAGGCGCAAGCGCCGGCTTGATCATTCTTGCTTGTTTTATTATCGCGGAAGTTTTCTTCTGGGGCTACTGCGGGCATCCCAGTCACTTTGACGAAGCAGGGTTACCCCTTCCCGGCGACACCTTTGGCCTTCTCTACCAGGGTGGGTTCGTTATCCCGTTAGTTATCACGCTGCTGCTCACGGTACTCACGCTCTCAGTAGAGCGCCTATTCGCAATGAACCGTGCTAGTGGGAAGCAGAAAAACGAGAAGTTCGTGATCGCGGTGAAAGAGAAAATCGCCGAGGGTGACATTGCGGCGGCTACCGAGTTATGCGACAATCAAAAAGGCTCCATTGCCAACATAATTAAGGAAGCACTGGTACGCTACGAAGATGTGGAGCACATCCCCAACATCACCAATTCCGATAAAGCGTCCCTTATCCAAAAAGAGATTGACGAGGCCACCACTCTAGAACTCCCCTACCTCGAGAAGAACTTGAACATCATCGCCGCCATCTCCAGCTTGGGTACGCTGTTCGGGCTACTCGGAACGGTACTCGGTATGATCCGCTCGTTCGGTGCCATGGGACAAGAAGGGTCCCCCGACTCTACCCAGCTCGCGATCGGTATTTCCGAGGCACTCTTGAACACTGCCCTCGGTATCGCCACGGGAGCAACAGCTATCATTTGTTACACCTATTTCTCGGGTAGAGTACAAAGAATGCTCAACTCGGTGGACGAAATTGGTTTTGCAGTTGGACAATCTTTTATTAAATTACACGGTGGCTTGGCTAAATAATGAAAGCCAATACGTAGGTAACCATTAATTCAAACAAAAAAATGGCAAAAGCAAAGAAACATGATGTCTGGATAGACATGACCGCTATGAGCGACGTGACGGTTCTTCTGCTTACATTCTTTATCCTTACTGCCACTTTCTTGCCACCGGAACCCTTCAGGGTAGTATCACCGGCCTCCGTGATGGAGATTAAGATACCGGAATACAATGTGATGACGGTCTTGATAGACCTAGATGGAAAGGTTTTTTTAAATATTGACCGACCTGACGTTAAGCTACAAGTGCTGGAACAGATGGCAAGTGAATATGGAGTAACGATTACGGATCAGCAGAAGAGGGTGTTCGTGGAGCAACCCTTTATAGGGGTACCCATGAACCGCATGCCCGCTTTCTTGGACTTGCCAATGAGTGAACATGATGAGGCCATGCGACAATATGGGATTCCCAATGACAGCACCAACAATCAGTTCACGGATTGGATAGATAAAGCAAGAGCGATCGATAGCGATATGAAGATATCACTAAAGGCCGATCAGTCCACGCCCTACCCCATTATAGATAAGGTGATGAAGGACCTGGTACACATCAAGGCCAATCGATTCAGTTTTATAACCGTGCTAGAAGGAGCACCGGAAGGGTTTTAACGATATTAATTAACAGGTATGGCACAAATTCAACAAACAGGTGGAAAGGGTGGAAGAGGTGAACCTAAGAAATACGACACGCGGGTTGACTTTACCCCCATGGTTGACATGATGCTGTTGCTTCTAACATTCTTCATGTTCGTTACCACCTTATCGAAGCCCCAGATAATGGATATCGCGATGCCTTCCGACGCGGAGGTGTCGGAAGACCAGGCTCCCAAGGTAAGGGAGTCGAGGGCCATTACCCTCCTGCTCGGTGAAGACGACAAGGTATACTATTACCTGGGTAAAATTGATGAGAGTTCGTACAGCGACTACACGACCATTAAGGAGACCACCTACTCGAGCCGAACTTCGAACGAGGGCTTACGATCCATCTTACTGGAACGGAACATGGAGGCGGTCAACAAAATGCGCGAATTGAAGCTGGAACGCATAGAGAGGGGCGACAGGATGACGGTAGAGGAGTTCAACGAACGCTCCAATGAAATCAAGGGAGATATCGATGCGCTCACGGTGGTTATCAAACCATTACAGTCATCGCTTTACAAGAACCTGGTGGACGCTTTGGATGAGATGCAGATTTGCAGCGTAGGTAAGTACGCCATCGTGGATCCCTCGGAGGGAGACCTTTTCCTCGTGGAAAACTACAGGACGAGGGGTGCTTTCGGTGCGGCAAACTTAGCACCCAAACTCCCATAAACGTTTAGATAGCATGAGTAAATTTATTAACATAGACTCCAGAGAATGGTGTGACTTGGTATTTGAAGGAAAGAACAAGCGGTACGGGGCCTACAGGTTGCGTCAGTCCTCTTCAAAGAGGCATTTGTACGCGCTCGGTGTCATAATAATCTTGATGATCCTTCTAATGCTTACACCCCAAGTGGTAGGAGTAGTGGAAACGCTAACAAAAAAACCGGACCTCGGTCCCATCGAGGAGGTGGTGGAATTGTCGAACCTACCTATTGAAGAGCAGGTTCCACAAGAGAACATCATCAGGCAGGAATCTGCACCGCCACCCCCACCCTTGAAGTCGAGCATCCAGTTCGTACCCCCGGTCATCGCGGCCGACGATGAAGTGACAGATGAGGATGTAATGAGGACGCAAGATGAGGTGCAAGCCTCCGACCTCATGATTTCCGTGGCCGACGTGAAGGGTACGGATGAGGTACACGGGATCGACATCGCCGAGCTTCAACAGCACAAGGTAATCGTGGAAGCCAAAGAAACCGTAGAGGAAGAGAAACCGTTTGAGGTGGTCGAGCAGAACCCCGAGTTCCCTGGCGGTATCGCTGAGCTGAACAAGTACTTATCTGAAAACATCCGCTACCCGGTAATCGCACAGGAGAACGGGATTCAAGGAAGGGTCATCATCCGTTTCGTGGTTTCCCGCACCGGCGATATATCCAACGTGGAAGTACTGCGTGGGGTAGACCCCTCCCTAGATAGAGAGGCGGTGAGGGTAGTTGAATCGATGCCGAGATGGATTCCCGGGCGACAAAGGGGAAGAGCAGTTCCCGTCTACTTCACCTTGCCGGTTCTCTTCAGGTTGAATAACTAGTTTTTTCATCGTGTGCGAAAGAAGAAACGAGGAGTAGAGCGAATGATTTCACCTTCATTCGCCTACTCTACTCGTCTCTTTTCATTCATTGCCGAGAAAAAGCCTGTGATTGACTGGCTACTGCTTGCTTACTATCGCGAAAGTCACGTCATTGAAATCGTACAATATTAAATTAATGAAAGATTTCAAGGGAGGGATTGATCCAAGGAGACATTTTAAGCAGATATGGGGTACCACGATGGGTATCCTTTACATTGCGTTCGCGTACTTGCTGGTCTTCACTCCCCTCTTTGAATCAAAGCTACTCCCTAAGGGGATACGTATAATGCTGGGTGTAATTTTCGCCACGTATGGGGTAATGAGGGGCTATAGATCCTGGAAAGGAAGATAAAGGATATGAGATTGACACGCTTACTAATCATGGTCATTGGGATGTTTCTTTTTTCATCCTGCTACGAACGGCCCTCTCGCACCGATACGGCGACCTCCGGTATCACGCAGGTCGCGGTAGATGAGAGCTTTGCCCCAGTCGTGGAGGCCTCCATCAACGTGTTTGAATCGCTCTATCCCAAAGCCGCGATCATCCCGTTCTACACCACCGATTTAAACAGTTACCAACTGTTGATGGACGACAGCATCCGGTTAATCATCGGAACCCGATTGCTTAATGAAAGCGAACTAGCCATCATCAAAGAGAGAAAACAGCGGGTACGAAGCCACAAGATCGCCGTGGACGGCATCGCCGTGATTATCCACAAGGATAACAACGATACGCTGTTAACGACTCAGCAACTGCATAAGATATTGACGGGCGAAATCGATAGCTGGAAACAGCTCAACCCGAAATCTCCGCTAGACGAGATCACCGTGATGTTCGATACGCCCAACTCCAGCATGGTTCGTTACATGCAAGACTCAATTACCAACCATCGCCCCTTCGGGGCTAACGTGAAGGCCCTGTCCACTGACAGCTCGCTAGTTGATATAAACCAGCTGATTTCTCACGACAAGGTAATAGAGTACGTGGCATCCCACGCCAACGCTATTGGCTTCGTTGGGCTCAATTGGATATCCAGCCCGACAGATAGCCTATCGCATGGATTTATCGAAAAGGTCAACTTGGTCTCGATGAGCAGCAGCCCGGAGGCCACCCCGGTGAACAGCTACAAACCTTACCCCTACCAACTTGCATTGGAGATGGCTCATCGGGAAGATCCCAGGGAGTTCCCCGCCAGGGGTTACCCGCTCACCCGCGATATCTTCATGATCATTACCGATTCGCCGGGTGGCCTTTCCTCCGGATTCTTCAACTTCATCACGGGCGACCGGGGACAACGTATCATCTTGAAATCGGGGATGCTGCCCGCCAACCGACCAGTTCGATTGGTGCAAATCACGGAAGAGTAAACTTTTTGAAAAACGAACAGTCAATAATGTAAAGAAACAACATAAATTATAAAACCCACACAGACATGAACAAGAATTACGTTTTAATCGCTCTATTTTTATTCGGACTCATCCCGACTGTATGGAGCCAGGTGAATAAAGGCTTGGAGCTGTTTCTCCTGGAAGATTTTGACGAGGCAAAAATAGTGTTTGAACAAACCGCAACCTCCCAACCGGATATCGCGTATTACTACCTCGGTGAGATCGAGCTCCAAAAGGGTAATCCCGAAGAAGCAATGGTCTACTACCAAAAAGGGATCTCTGCGGACGAGGACGCGATTTTCAGCCAAATCGGGGCAACTAAGCTATCGTTGAAATCAAACCCGGACGAGTTTAAGAAAAACATGCAGTCTGTCGCCAAGAGAAATAGAAAGCAAGCTCCCGTACTCTTGGCCGTGGCGCAAGCTTACCAATATAACAACATGCACAAGGAGGCTACCAGTGCCTTATCATCGGCACGAAGCGCGGATAAAAGCTACCCCTACATCTACCTCTTCGAAGGCTACTGGATGGAGAAGCAAGGGAATACCGGGGGGGCGGCCACGCAATACGAACAGGCCATCAATTTTGACCCCAAATGTGCCGTGGCGTACGTGAAAAACTCCCTCGCCTACAGCTCTGTGCTTCCCACTGCCGCGATAAATACCCTACAAGCAGGTTTGGAAGCCAACCCGGGTAACGAGCTTATAGGTAGGTACCTGGCTAGGGGCTACTACCGGAACGGGTACTACGAGCAAGCCATCACCGAGTACAACAACCTGCTTCAACACGGCAAGCTACGCCCTGAGGACGATCGTAACCGTGCCGCTAGCCTCTACTTCTCGGATAGGTTCGAGGAGGCACTGAGCGCATTGAACTCGATCCTGGCCTACGATCCGAATCACCCGGTGATGAACCGTCTCCTGATGTATACACATAGCGAGTTGCAAAATTACGATGAGGCAATCAAGGCTGGCGAGCATTTCTTTGAGTTAAGGGAAGAAGAGGCGGAGTTTACCCCGTTACTGAGCGACTTCACCAACTTGGCCGAAGCCTATATGAACGTGGAAAAGATTGATCAAGCGATTGAAGTGTACAAGCAAGCGTTAAAGGCTAACCCGAAAGAGGTGAACCTGTATAGAGACGTGGCAAGTACCTTGGCTCGAGTCAATCGAACGATTGACGCGGCGGAGTTTTACCAAGGGTATATCGATGCCACGCAAAGCACCGAGTCAGTCGATTACCAGCAATTGGGCATCTATTACTACCAGGTGGCCGGCCAGCTGGCTAGGAAAGCCGGCGCAGCCGAGAAGGCGGTTGAAGAGGGCGGAGCGGTTGAGACCAACCCCGTACTGCTCAGGGACAGCTTGGCTCAATTCGTGGGTAACGCCGTGAAAGCCTTCAGTAAAGTTATCGAGCTGGTTCCCGAAAGCTACCAAGGGTACTACTGGCGTGCAAACGCCAACACGCTGCTCGACCAAGACCTATCCAGGGGATTGGCCAACAACGACTACCAGCGAATGATCGAGATATTGAAAGCGAGCGATGACGATAGTAACCAAAGCAGGTTAGTTGAGGCCTACCGCTACTTCGCGATCTACTACCTCTACCAGTTCGACTCGAGCAACTCCAACGCCGACAAGAATCAATCGATTGATTACGCCAAAAAAGTGTTAGAGCTGAGTCCAGTTGACCCGACCGCACTCCAAATCGTAGAGGGATTACAATAACAATAACAATAAAAAGAGATAGTCAACAATTATATAACCATTTTTTTAAAAAAAAAGATTATGACATTACTTACCGTGTTGTTGCAAGCTGCAGAAGCCGGAATAGGGGTCTTCGGAACAGCATTAAGTACCGCGCTCGTTGTGTTAGGAGCCGCTTTCGGAATCGCGACCATTGGCAAAACGGCCGTTGAGGGCATAGCCCGCCAACCCGAAGCTAGCGCAGACATTCGTACATCGATGATTATCGCGGCCGCCCTGATCGAGGGTGTCGCCCTGTTTGCCATCGTTGTGTGTGGATTTATCCTTTAATAAAAAACTTTATTCGTTAACAGAGAAAAGGTATGTCATTGCTTACACCCGAACCGGGACTCGTTTTCTGGATGCTCGTCGCGTTCGGCGTGGTACTATTCGTACTGATCAAGTTCGCCCTGCCGACCATCCTGAATTCGGTTGAAAAACGTGCGAACTGGATTGACGAGTCGCTCCAAGCTGCACGCGAGGCACGTGACGAACTGGCCAACGTGAAGAAAGCAGGCGAGGAGATGATGGCGGCAACTCGAGAGCAGCAAGCCGCCATGAGAAGGGAGACCGAGAAGCTACGGGAGAAGCTAGTAAAGCAAGCCCGGGAAGACGCACGCCAAGAATCGGAGAAAATCATAACCGCCGCACGCGAACAGATAGGTGTGGAGAAAGAGGAGGCACTCCGACAAATTCGGGATGAAGTCGCCGAATTGTCGCTTGAACTCTCGGGAAAAATCTTGCGCGAGAAGCTGAGCATCGGTCAAGAGCAAACTCGTTTAATCGATCGCCTGTTGGATGAAATCGACCTTTCGAAATCGTAGGATAGACTTATGAACAGCGGACTGGTATCTACACGTTACGCGAACGCTCTCTTGGACTTCGCCATAGAATCGGGAGAGCAGGAGCGGGTATACGCGAAAATGAAGCTGCTGGCCGATCTGTTCTTCGAAGTGCCGGAATTGAAGGAAATCGTGCAGAACCCGTCTATCCCGGCGAAGAAAAAGAAAGAGATTATCGTTACCGCTTTCGGTGGGGATTTGCCTGTATCACTTGAAAAGATGATTGGACTCATCCTTGATAACGAAAGGGAAAACCAGCTGCAATTCATTACCCAACGCTTTATCGACCTCTATCGAAGGCGGTTCCGTATCCAAGCGGGTAAGCTAATCACGGCGGTACCCATCGAAGAGGAGACCAAAAAAAGACTCATGGAGAAAATTCGTCACTTGATCGGCAATGCTCTGGAGATAGAAGCCGTGGTAGATCCCGACATCATTGGCGGATTCATCCTCAACTTAGACGATTACCGTTGGGACGCGAGCGTTAGCGGCGAGCTCGAACGAGTCAGACAGTCGCTGAAACAATGAACAACAAGCAATGAAGAAAGGAAGTTATGGCAGACAAGGCAATTAAGATAAGCGAAGTGTCCGAAATGTTGCGAATGCAACTAAAGGGGATTGATAACCGTGCGAAATTCGAGGAGACGGGCGTGGTGGTCAGCGTCAGCGACGGCGTGATTCGGGTCCTAGGACTACACAACGCCGAAGCAAGCGAGCTGCTGGAATTCGATAACGGCATGCAAGCCATCGTAATGAACCTCGAGGAGGACAACGTGGGAGCCATCCTACTGGGACCATCCAGCGAAATCAAAGAGGGATACACCGTGAAACGAACGGGGCGGGTAGCCTCCCTGTTCGTGAGCGAGGGTATGTTAGGTCGAGTCATTACCCCCACCGGGGAACCCCTAGATGGGAAAGGACCCGTGAAAGGCGAAAAGATAGAGATGCCCTTGGAGCGCAAAGCTCCAGGCGTAGTCTTCCGTCAACCGGTAAACACCCCCTTGCAGACGGGGCTAAAGGCAATCGACGCCATGATTCCCATTGGCAGGGGGCAGCGAGAACTGATTATCGGCGATCGGCAAACCGGTAAGACCAGTATCGCCATCGATACCATCATAAACCAACGCGATAACTTCGAAAAGGGCAACCCGGTCTACTGTATCTACGTGGCCATCGGACAAAAGGGCTCATCGGTGGCCTCCATCGTGAAGACCCTCACCGAGAAGGGCGCCATGGACTATACCGTGATCGTCTCGGCCAGTGGATCCGACTCGGCAGCCATGCGCTACATCGCGCCGTTTGCCGGTGCGGCCATTGGCGAGTACTTCCGCGACACAGGCCGCGATGCGCTGGTGGTGTACGACGACCTGTCGAAGCAGGCGGTAGCCTACCGCGAAGTATCGCTCGTCCTTCGTCGCCCCTCCGGTCGCGAGGCTTATCCCGGCGATATCTTCTACCTTCACTCCCGATTGTTGGAGAGGTCTGCACGCATCATCTCCCAAGAGGAGGTGGCTATTCAGATGAACGACCTACCCCCTAGTCTCAAGGGAAGGGTCAAAGGGGGTGGATCACTAACTGCCCTGCCCATCATCGAGACACAAGCCGGCGACGTTTCCGCCTATATCCCCACCAACGTGATTTCCATCACCGACGGGCAGATTTTTCTCGAGAATAACCTCTTTAACCGAGGTATCCGTCCCGCGATTAACGTGGGTATCTCCGTCTCCCGTGTAGGGGGGAACGCACAGGTGAACTCCATGAAGAAGGTGGCCGGCACGTTAAAGATTGACCAGGCGCAGTACGAGGAGTTGGCCGCATTCGCCCAGTTTGGCGGGGACATGGATCCCGTTACGGCGATGACGATCGACAAGGGAGCCAAAAACGAAAGGTTGTTAGTACAACCCGTGAACAGTCCCATGCGCGTGGAACACCAAGTGGCTGTCCTCTATTGCGGCACCCATGGGCTGTTGACAGAGGTACCGCTAGATCAAGTAGCTCGCTTTGAGAAAGAGTTCCTCGCTGCAATGGAGGCGAACCACCGTGAGGATGTACTCGATCTGTTGCAAAAAGGGGTGATGAACGACCAAATCGGGGAGATAATCGAAGAGGTGGCGCACGAGACCATATCCACTATGAAACGATAACAAGAGATGGCAAGGCTAAGAGAGATAAAAGGTAGGCTCCAGTCGGTTCAATCCACCCGAAAAATCACATCGGCCATGATGATGGTCTCTTCGGCTAAGCAGAAGAGAACCGAACGAGTAATCGTGAATCTACGCCCCTATACCCAAGCCTTGCAACGCATCTTACAGCCCCTGCTAATCAAGGAGGAGGGGCAGCAAGCCGTCACCTCGCCCTACATGATGGAACGCCCCGTGAAACGGGTGGCCATAGTGGCCTTCTCGTCCAATAGCGGGCTTGTGGGCCGTTTTAACGAGAACGTGATCGATAAAGCCTTGGATACCATTACCCAGTATCAATTCTTGGGTAACGAGAATATCTTTTTCTACGCCATAGGGGAAAAGGTTGCGAAAGGGGTGCAAAAAAAGGGGATAGCCGTTCGCAATGACTTCTTGGAACATGCTGAAAAGCCTACTTACACCAACGCGTATGACATCACTCTACCCCTTATGGATCTTTTCACACGCGGGGAGATCGACCGGGTGGAACTTATCTATCACCACTACCGAAGTACTCGCTCGCAAGTGCTAAAGCAAGAGACACTCCTTCCCATCGACTTAAGTGAATTAGAACAAGCCGCCGAAAAAAGCATCAGTCATCTAGACTATATACTGGAACCCGATAAGAGCGGCCTACTGGAACAATTGGTTCCCAAAATGATCCAACTCAAGCTGCATATGGCTCACGTTGACTCCGTGACTTCGGAACACGCGGCTCGGGTGATCGCCATGCAGATCGCCACCGATAACGCCGACGAGCTGATTGAAGAGCTCAGGCTCGAGTACAACAAGATGCGTCAGCAGGCCATCACCAACGAACTGCTCGATATCATGGGCGGCACGGTTGGTCAACGATAATGCACGCAAGCGCTTTTTGCAAACCCACGCACTCCACGCATGTAGAGGCAAGGTTACCCCTCAACCAGTAGCGCAAAGGCCCTTACAACGACGAGTTAATCTCCTTGATGTATTGCAGCAACTCTTCCCTACCCTCTCGTTTCGTGGATGAGGTGACGAAAATGGGGGGCAGCTCCTCCCAGCTCTCCAATAGTTTCTTCTTATACACGTCCACATTGGTTTGCAGGCGGTTAACGCCCAGCTTGTCGGCCTTGGTAAAGACGATGGCGAACGGAACGCCGTTCTCACCCAACCACTCCATGAACTCCAGGTCGATTGGCATCGCCTCGTGGCGGGAGTCCAACAACACGAACAGACAGGTCATCGCCGTGCGCTGCAAGATATAGGCCCTGATCATCTGCTCGATCTTCTCCCTCTCCCTCTTGCCCCGGCGTGCGTAGCCATACCCCGGCAGGTCCACCAGGTACCACTCGTCGTTAATCAAAAAGTGGTTAATCAACCAGGTTTTCCCCGGTTTAGAAGAGGTCATGGCCAACCCCTTGCGGTTGGTCAGCATATTGATTAGCGATGACTTACCCACGTTGGAGCGCCCGATAAACGCGTACTCGGGTCGCCCATCCGCGGGACATTTTCGGTAGTCCGTGTTGCTAATTACGAACTCAGCTCTCCCTATATTCATCTTGTCACCTTTCTTGCCTTCGCTTTTCAACTTTAAGGTTTAAACATCACGACGTTGACACATTTTGAAACCAACCTGAGTCCAACACAAAAAATAAGCGCTTATCGCTTAAGGTTCTTTTCAATCGCAGGCCGTCTCGAAACCATCCAAAGCCCCAAGCCAGTGAACAGCCCGTTCATCAGCAGCAATTCGTAACCCACCCGGTAGCCAAAGAGCTGCATCATGGAAAACTCGATCACAAAACAGAGTACCGGCGCCGCGATGGCCACGTACGGCACGTACCTATCGGTCGGTTTCACCTTCGAGTAGAGCCCAAAGAGATAGAGGCCCAGCAGGGGGCCATAGGTATAAGAAGCAAGTTTATAGATGGCGGTGATGATGCTATCCGAGCCGATTGCTTCAATCAAAAGGATAATGAGTACGAACAGGGCGCTAATACCCACGTGTACCCAACGGCGCGTTGCCACATCCCTCTTCTCCTGTTCCTTATCCTGGTAGACAGCTTTCATGTTCAGGATATCCACGCAAAATGAGGTAGTCAGGGCAGTCAACGCCGAGTCGGCGCTCGAAAAAGCGGCCGCGACGATCCCGATGCTAAATACCCCCAGCACGAGCGGTCCCATATACTCGCTCGCCAAGTACGGTAGGATGTTGTCCGATACCTCGGGGAGCATGATATTGTTCCGCGATGCAAAGATAAGCAACAGCACCCCCAGCGAGAGGAAGAGCAGGTTGATCGGAACGAACGCGAACCCGTAGGAGATCACGTTCTTCTGGGCATCCTTTAGCGAGCGTATGGTCAGGTTCTTCTGCATCATATCCTGGTCCAGCCCTGTCATCACGATGGTGATAAACATCCCGCTAAAAAACTGCTTGAAGAAGTTCTGGGTACTCGCCCAATCATCAAACAGAAAGATTCGGGAGTTCGGGCTCTGGGCGATGGCCGTTACCATCTCACCGAAACTGAAGTCGAGTTGCCTGGCAATCTGCCAGATAATCAGCACCAGCGCTGTAATGAACAGGATAGATTGAAGCAGGTCAGTCCATATAATAGTCTTGATACCGCTCTTATGGCTGTAGAGCCAGATAACGAGGATAATCCCGATAACGGTAATCGCGAAGGGAACACCCCACGCGTCAAAGACCAACTTCTGCAGGATAAAGGCCACCAGGTAAAGCCTGGCCGCGGCCCCCACGATCTTGGATATCAAGAAGAACCATGCGCCCGTCTTGTAAGATTTGGGACCGAACCGCTCATCCAGATAGCCATATATCGTGGTCAGGTTCAGCCGGTAGTAGAGCGGTAGCAAGACGTAAGCGATTACCAGGTACCCGAAAAAGAAGCCGAATACCATCTGTAGATAGGTCATGTCCAGCGCGCGCACCATCCCCGGCACCGAGACGAAGGTAACCCCGGAGATGGAGGTCCCAATCATAGCGATCGCGACGATGTACCATTTAGACGACTTGTTGGCGCGGAAGAACGCGTCGTTGCCCGACCCCTTTCGGCTGGTGAGGTACGAAACAAGCATCAGTGCGCCAAAGTAGATGGCGATCGTTACTAAAATAAACGTGGAATGCATGGTTCACGCTATATGATAGCGAATCAAACGATCTCAACGAGGGGAGCACCATCTTTGACGATTTCTCCCTTCGTAACGAAGATTCGATGAATTTTCCCGGCAACCTCCGCGGTGATCTCGTTCTCCATCTTCATCGCCTCCAAGATCACGACGTTCTCCCCTTTTCTCACTTCGTCTCCCACTTCCACGAGTACCTCTAAAATCGTTCCATACATGGGGCTAATCACCCTGTGTCCTACCACCCTGTCAACCGGCTGGTCGTCGCTCACCGCTTCGGGCGTTCCACTCAGTGCCTCTTCCGAGGCCTTTTCCTCCTGTTTCGCTTCCCACTCCTCTTGTCGAAGTTTTCTGAGGAAACCAGTCGCCACCGCGGGGAAGAGCTCCATCAGGAGTTCCTCCTTCTCATCTTTGGCCAACCGTGTACCACCGTACTCTTCGAGTATCGGATTCTCTTGACGCCTGTAGGTAGATGTATCGTATTCCACTTCCTCCCGGGAACCGGCGATTTGGAATCGAAACTCGGGATCCACGGGTACAGGCGTCTTCCCATATTCACCCTTGACCAATGCCACAAACTGGTTGGACGGGTTCGCGTATTTGGGGCGACCATTTTTCCGGTTCATGGCTGAGTTCACCGCTTGTGCCCCCACGATTTGGCTAGTGGGTGTCACCAAAGGCGGCAGCCCGGCATCACGCCGCACGCTAGGGATCAGCTTCATCGCCTCGGGAAGAATCTCCAGGGCGTTGAACTGCCTCAACTGCGCCACCATGTTGGTGTACATGCCACCGGGGATCTCCGCGTTCTTCACCTGCTCATCCGGGGCAGGGAAACCAAAATAGGCCTCGATAGCATGGCACGCCTGCAACAACGCCTCTTCGTCTTTGTTTTTCACGGCGGCAATCGCCCGATTAAATTGTTGGTCTACCTCCGCGGGTAACGTATCGGTCAACGGATTGAACGGATTCGGGAACTGTTTGACCGCATCGTACGCGTCCAGCTCATGGCGAATGCTCAGCAACTCCTCATTAATCTTGGCTACTGCCTCCATATTCACGTCCAACTCGATACCCAACTTTTGGCAAAAGATGTAAATTAGCTCCAACGCCGGTGCAGCAGGTCCTCCCGCGAAGTTCCAAATCACGGTATCCACCACGTCAACGCCGTGCACAATAGCCGTAAGGACCGCACCTAACCCGAAACCGGGTGTACAATGGGTATGAAAATCGATCGGCACATCCAACTCCCTCTTGAACAGGGGAATTAACTGAGCCACCCTCGAAGGTGGAATCAGCCCGCTCATATCCTTGATCGTGATCATGTCGGCACCCAAGGCACGCATCTCCTTAGCCTTGTTCAAAAAGTAATCGTCGGTAAAGACCGGCTCATACGTCACACCGCTATCTACTACCTTCTTCTTACCAAACAGACCGAGAAGCCCCCGTTTCTTGGATTCCGGTTGATCCACCATCTCCTCCGGCTTCGGATCCACGGTGTAACAAACGGCACAATCGGCCATGCCCCCGTATCTCTTTATGTACTTCACGCTCGACCGGATGTTGTTCACGTCGTTAAGTGCATCGAAAATGCGCATAATGTTGAGCCCCGATGCCACGGCATTCCTGAAGAAGCCATCGATAATCTCATCCGGGTAGGGCGCGTAACCGTACAAGTTACGACCTCGCGAGAGCGCCGTCAACTTGGAAACGCCCCCCATGGCATGGTGAATTTTCTCCAGTCGATCCCAGGGGTTTTCATTCAGAAAACGCATCACGGAATCGGGCACGGCCCCACCCCACACCTCCATAGCGTAAAAGTTAGCCTCCTTGTAAAAAGGCAATACTCGGTCTACTTGCGACTGGTTCATCCTCGTGGCGAAAGCAGATTGCTGGCCATCCCTCAAGGTGAGGTCTCTGATCAAAAGTTTTCTATTCATACAGTTGATTTATATTTCAATTCTATTTCCTTTTCCTTTCTTTCTTTTCTTTTCTTTTCTTTTCTTTTTCTTTCTTTTCCTTTTCTTCTTTCCTTTCTTAACCTTTCGTTTCTGCATCCATTTTTTAAAGCCCTGTTACAAACAAAACGGTAACTCCATCAACACCAAGCATTGCCGCATTTCACCTCCGGCTGCCGCTCATCGCGATCATGATGTAGTAGAAAAGCGTTGCCAAAGAGCTCAGGGCCGCGATCACGTAGGTGTACCCCGCCCATCGGAGCGCATCTACCGCTTGATTGTGGTTACTCACGTCGGTAATACCCGCACTACTCAGCCACCGGATGGCCCGGTTGGTTGCATTCTTCTCCACGGGTAGCGTGACGAAGCTGAAGAGCGTGATAAGGGCGTACATCGCGATGCCAATCCATATCAGCATCGGGAATGCCTGAATCAGGAGGATTCCGGCCAAGATGACCCACATCACCCATTTAGAGGTCGAGGAGATCACCGGCACCAGTGCCGATCGCATCTTTAACGGCGCGTAGCCCACCGCGTGCTGGATGGCGTGTCCCGTTTCGTGCGCCGCCACGGCCGCTGCCGCCACGCTATACGATCCATACACCGGCTCGCTCAAGTTAATAGTTTTGTTCAACGGGTTGTAGTGATCCGTGAGTTTCCCCCTGACAGAGATTACCTGCACATCGTAAATACCATTCTCACGCAGCATCTTCTCCGCTACCTCTTTGCCCGTCATGCCATTGCGGAGAGGGATCTTCGAGTACTTTTTAAATTTACCCTGGAGCGTGCCTTGCACGGCCCACCCCGCGAACGCGATCACGAAAAATAAAATCCAAATTGTTGCCATATATTATAGTTTTGTTACGATCGTCTGCGACCGGTCCGGCCCTACCGAAACGATAGCGATGGGAACTCCCAGCTCCTTCTCCAGGAAGGACAAGAAATCGTTGAACGCATCGGGAAACTCATCCACCGAGCTCATCGCTGTCAAGTCCGTTTTCCAGCCGGTCAGCTCCACGTAAACCGGTTCGAGGTTCGTTACAAGGTCGAAGGGCAGCTCATCCGTCACTTTACCGTCTACCCGGTAAGAGACGCACGCCTTGACCCGCTCGAAGGCATCGAGCACGTCGCTCTTCATCATCACCAGCTTGGTCACCCCGTTCAGCCGAATGGCATAACGGAGCGCCACCAGATCGATCCAGCCGCAGCGACGCGGGCGTCCTGTCACCGAGCCGTACTCGTTCCCCAGGTCCCTCATTCTCTGACCGTCCTCATCGAGCAGCTCGGTCGGGAAAGGGCCACTCCCTACCCGGGTACAGTACGCTTTAAAAATGCCGAACACCTCCCCGATCTGGTTAGGCGCAACACCCAGCCCGGTGCATGCTCCTGCACAGGTGGTCGTCGAGGAAGTCACGAAGGGATACGATCCGAAGTCGATGTCCAACATTGTACCTTGGGCCCCTTCCGCCAGCACCCTTCTTTCCTCGCGCAGGTAACGCTGCACCAGGTGCTCGCTATCCACGATCCGGAACTCCTTCAATTTCTCCACCCCTTTGAACCACTGCTTTTCGAGCGCGGCAAGGTCGTATTCCAGGTCGCTTTGGTCCAGTATCTCTTTATGTCTTAACACCGCGTTCCGGTACTTCGTTTCAAAGTCGAGGAAGAGATCTCCCACCCTTAAGCCGTGGCGGCTGATCTTATCAGTGTAGGTCGGCCCAATGCCCCTTCCCGTAGTACCGATCTTGGCATCGCCCTTCGCCTTTTCTGAAGCGGCATCCAACAGCCGGTGAGTCGGTAAAATCAGGTGTGCCTTCTTAGATATGTAGAGCCTCTCCCGGAGCGGGTGGCCAGCCTCTTCGAGCCCCTCCACCTCCAGTTTAAAGAGCGCGGGGTCGATTACCACTCCGTTGCCAATGAGGTTTAGCTTACCCTCTTGAAAAATACCGGAGGGTATCGATCTCAGCACGAACTTCTTTCCTCCGAACTCAAGCGTGTGCCCCGCGTTGGGTCCCCCTTGAAAACGCGCCACCATCTCGTAGCCTGGCGTTAACACGTCCACCACCTTCCCTTTTCCCTCATCGCCCCACTGGAGCCCTAAAATTACATCGACCTTCATGTTCGCTTATTCATTTTATGTTTCCTCTACTTCATTCTATCAAATCGGCTTATCGCCTTTTTTTATGTTTAGCGGCCGCCTTCCCATTGAGGTTTTCTCTTTCCAACTTCCTCAACTCCAATCTCCTAGCATAAGTACACTTGCTGCATGTCCCGTAGATGTACATGCTGTAATAGTTGACCGTGAACCTTCGTATCTTTTTCAGCTGCGCGGGCGTTAGCATCTCGTCGTTTTTCATCTCCCACACCTCCCCGCAGGTGGTACAGATCAAATGGTTATGGTTCTCGTTCCCATAGGAGCGCTCGTACATCGACACGTTTCCCCCAAACTGGTGTTTTACTACCAGCCCGCAATCGAGCAACAGGTCGATGGTATTGTACAAGGTGGCCCGGCTCACCCTAAAGTTCATATCCATCATCGATTTGTAGAGCGAGTCAATGTCAAAATGTCCTTTCGTGGAGTATATGTAGTCTAGTATGGCAAATCGTTCAGGTGTCTTCCGATGCTTATGCAGCGTGAGATACTCCGTGAACTCCTCGTTCACCCGATTTTTCAGCTTCAGATTGGCGTCCATGATTGCAAAAATATGCTTTTTTTTCGATTTCCCCGTGGTTTTGAGGTTCAAACCTGCTCTATCGTTGAAAACAGACGGGCAAGGAGCCTACTTAACCGTGTCTGAATGATAGAAGAAAGCCGGTACGCAGGGTTCGCTCTCGTTATGATAGGCGTCTGAAACGGTGACGTAGTAATAAAATGCACGATCATCGTTCGACACTAACAACTTGATTTTGTTCCCCCGCACCCCGGTAACCAACAACTTAGAGGCGTCGTTCCTGTCCAAGCTACCCGTTTCACACCGGTACACGTTGTAGGTAATCCTTCCCTCCTCTTCTTCCCATGTCAACTCAAATTCCCCTTCCGGGGTACGTTCCGCCCTCAGGTCCTTCGGGCTATTTGGTACGGTATCGCTCAACCACTCCATCGGCGGTAGTTTGGCGGGGTAACGGTAGTACTGCTGCAACACCGTCAGTAACCCTTTCGTGTTAGAAAGCACGTGCTCGGCCCGAAAAAATGCTTGTCCCTGTACCCCCTGTCCGCGGGTATGTTCCACCTGATCAAGAATATCTTGAAGCGGCCATTCCAACTCGATCATCTGGTAGGCACCCAATCCCGGCACCACGATGCGCTGGTTCGCCTGTTCCACCCAATCGTCCACGTAGGGGTAGAAGAACTGATCCTTATAATACATCATCGGGTAGATCGCATCATGCTTACCGTCCCGCATCCAACGTGCCACGTCTTGATAAACCGTCTCGTACGCCGTCCATCCATGGCCAATACCCTCCAGTGCTCGATACCGCCCCAACAGGGCGCTGCTCACTTGCACCCAAGGTTTTCTCTTTTTCACCTCATCATAGGCTTTGGTCACGAATCGGGTGATGTTATCCCGCCTCCAATCCTCCCTCGTTTTTCCTTTCCCGTGCAACCGGTACATCCCGTCGTCGGGAAAGCGTCCCCGGTTATCCGGGTATCGGATGTAATCGAAGTGGATCCCGTCCACATCGTAATTGTTCACTACCTCCAGAATCAGAGTGATCAGGTAATCATCAGTACGTGGGTTTCCCGGGTCGAGGAACCACTCCTGTTTAAATCGCTTAACGAGGGAGGGGTTCTTTCGGATAATTGACTTCTCTCCCAAGCTCTTCACATGTTTCTCGTTTCCCAGCGGGTAGATCACCATCCACGCGTGCAACTCCATCCCACGCTTATGGCACTCCTCCACGGCGAACCGCAGCGGGTCGAAAGGAGGTTTACTCTCCTGGTCTGCGGCAATTAAACTCGATACAGGTTCCAAACGTGATAGATAGAGCACCTCTCCCCTGGCTCTAACCTGAAAGAACACCGTGTTGAACCGTAGGACTTGCAAACTGTCCAGTATCTCCCTTAGCTCACGCTTTTGAACCTCTACGCTCGTCCGATTTCGGGGCCAATCCAACCCGTAATTCGTGGTCAGCCAAACCGCCCTCACCTCCGTGGCAGGAGGGGATATGACAAGGGAATCCACGGCAAGTGATTCTGTAGCGAGTGAATCTGCCACGTGTGTGGTATGGACAACTTCTACCGGAAATTCCTCAACGTGAGCAACATGGACAACCTCTACCAGGGGGGACTCCATAGCGTAAGTTGCATAAACAACCTCGGCTGCGGGCTCCGTGGCATACAAATTCATCGTGCAGGAAAAAAAGAAAAAAATGAGGATAATATAGTGCATGCAGATCATTCACATTAAACAGCATACAAAAATAGAACAATTCACGCGCCGCTTGATCCATTTTCGCATAATTAACATTTTCGAATCGTACATGAATGGCGTAGATTCAAATTCGCGTATAACTCTATTATAACATTATAACGTGGCACGTTTGGTACGGCATCGAGATGGCGTAGATTCAAATTCGTGTATAACCCGTCTTCTTTTTGTGAAAAAATTTCCGATTTTTCACTAACTCGCGGAAGTGTAAAGTACATTATAATCTTTTTTTTGGATGAATAAAAATCAAAGATAAAAAAAATGCGCCTTGAACACTTTTGAGGAAGTATCTTTCTTTACGTTGCGGACTCTATATAAACCATATATTTATATGGTTTTTTGATTCATTAAATTTAATTTAGTACATTTGTTACGTTATTCACAAAACAGAGAAACAGAGGCATTTAAAAAGGGATACTGAGCTTGGAAGAGTAACAAAAGAAACAGTTGTGGCGGTTAAATCTAGAATACTGCTCATCGCTGCAAGTGACATAACGACTGATGGATCGAGTTTAGGTATGCCGAAATTATTCTAAATTACGCGGAAGCGTTATTAGAGTTGGGAGATATTGAAACTGCTTCAACATATATCAATATGATTAGAAACAGAGCAGGCCTACCAAATATTGTTGACGATAGTAAAAAAGCTCTACGACATGAAAGAAAAGTGAAACTTTTTGCAGAAGGGAAAAAGATGGTACGACATTAAACATTATAAAATATGAAAACAATAACACGACGGATTTTTCTGCAAAGGAGTGCTGCCGCAGGTTTCGGCTTCGCATTAGCAACGCCCTTGATTTCCTGCCTAAGTAAAAATAAATTGAATATGGACTTTGGGCTTGTTACTTACCAGTGGGGTAAAGATTGGGATTTGCCGACATTAATATTCAATTGCGAAAAAGCCGGGCTTAAAGCAGTAGAACTTCGCACTGAACATGCACATGGGGTTGAGACAAGTTTAACCAGCCTTCAACGTAAGGAAGTTAAGAAAAGGTTTGCCGATAGTAATGTTACTTGCGTAGGTTATGGATCAAACTTTGAGTATCATAACCCTGACCAGGAAAAGCTTAGGTGGAATATTGAACAAACCAAAGAATACATAAAGTTGTGTTCCGATATAGGCGCATCGGGGATTAAAGTGAAACCCAATAATCTTCCTGACGATGTCCCTGCCGAAAAAACCATCGATCAAATTGCTCAATCGTTGAATGAAGTAGGAAAATTTGCAAGAGATTACGGTCAAATAGTCAGAGTTGAAGCTCACGGCCGAAAAACACAGGAACTTCCTAACATGAAAGCTATATTTGATCGTGTTACGGAACCCAGTGTAAAAATTTGCTGGAACAGCAATACAGTAGATTTAAATCCTCCAGGGATTGAACATAATTTTAATTTGGTAAAACAATGGATTGGAGATACTGTACATGTCCGGGAACTGGATGATCCGACTTATCCATACCAACAGCTTTTTAACATGTTGTCAAAAAATAATTTCAAAGGATGGATTCTTCTCGAAGCAAGCTCAAAGCCGGCAGATCTTATGGCAGCTTTGATTAATCAAAAATCAATTTTCGATAAGCTAATGCTTGACATTGAATAAAACGAAACGTTAAATTCTTGAATATTAGATTAGTGATTACTAGGGTTGCAGAGGTTAAAAATATGATATAATTTACTAGTAATTGATTTACAAGCAATACATATTTTTTACAAATTAATAATATGAAGCGAAGAGATTTTATAAAAAAAAGTACGATGGCATCAGCGGGTTTTGCAATTGGTGGTAAAGGATTCAGTACCCATTCCTACGCCTCAATTATTGGAGCAAACGATCGAATAAATTTGGCGATCATTGGTATTAGAAATCAAGGATTAGTCCATATAAAAAACTTCTGTGCCCTTAAAAACAGTCACAATGTAAATATAAAAACATTGTGCGACCCTGAAGAATCGTTGTATGCATCGCGATCGAAGGTTGTTGAAGAACTTAATGGCAATAAGCCGTTGACGGAATGGGATCTGAGAAAGGTTCTCGATGACAAAGATATTGATGCCGTGTCAATTGTTACACCGAACCATTGGCATGCATTAGCTACGATCTGGGCGTGTCAGGCAGGCAAAAATGTTTATGTTGAAAAACCCACTTCACATAATATATGGGAAGGACGAAAAATGATTGAAGCCGCTCGCAAATATGATTTATTAGTTCAAGTGGGTTTAAATAACAGATCATCAGTTAATGTGAGAGAAGCAATAAAATTTTTACACGATGGAGGAATAGGCGAAATATATATGGCACGTGCTCTCTGCTTCAAAGCTCGCGATTCCTATGGAATGTCGAAAGACAGCGAACCACCAAAGTCCTTACACTACGATCAGTGGCTAGGTCCTGCTCCGTGGAGGCCATATAATGAAAAACGCAGCCACTACAATTGGCACTGGTACTGGGATACCGGAAATGGAGATACTGGTAACACCGGACCACATCAACTCGATATTGCACGTTGGGGACTAAATAAAAATGAACATCCTGTTTCGGTTTATTCCTGTGGAGGTATATACGGTTTTAATCTCGACGATCCTAAACCATCAGAACGCACTCCCGGAAGAATGGTATATGGAGATGTAGAGGCATATGGCCATGACAAAACATCACAAGAAACACCCAATACTCAAGCTGCAGTATTTAAGTATAGTGATGGAAAAATGTTAGAATTTGAAACCAGAGGACGATATACGAATCACGAGGGTAGTACTGGACAAGAAGTTGGTAATTTATTTTATGGTAAAGATGGATGGCTCGAAATATATGGGGATACATGGAATGCATACAGGGCTAGAGAAAGAAAACCTTTTGCTAGCTCAAAAGATTTGAAAAAAGATTCAAATGGCAATCACTTTGCAAACTTTATAGATGCAATTCGGTCAAACAAAAAAGAAACATTGAATGCCGATATTTGGGATGGAGTTTATTCATCAGCGCTTGCTCACTTAGCAAATATTTCTTATCGGGTTGGGCGTTCATTAACTTTCTTAGGAGAGTACGAAAAATTTGCAAATGATACGGAAGCAGATGTACTTTTAACAAGGGCTTATCGTAAACCTTTTGTCGTTCCCGATGAAGTATAAAATTATGAGGTTTTAAGAAACTTCATTCAATTATGAATGCTACTTCACGAAATTGCAGCTGAATAATCATTAAAAAATAAAGCCAACCAAATCACCCGGAGATGGTTGAACTCACGTGACTCTGCATACCCATTTTTTCACGTTTAAAATTTTGTCATCACGAAACAAAAAAGTAACTTTGCAGTCGCAAATGCAGAAGTAGCATTTGTTGCGGAAGTAGCTCAGTTGGTAGAGCACGACCTTGCCCCAAAAGGAAATGGTAGCGACCTTGGCAAGGTGTTTTTGAAGTAATCGCGGAAGTAGCTCAGTTGGTAGAGCCCGACCTTGCCCCAAAAGGAAATGGTAGCGACCTTGGCAAGGTGTTTTTGAAGTAATCGCGGAAGTAGCTCAGTTGGTAGAGCACGACCTTGCCCCAAAAGGAAATGGTAGCGACCTTGGCAAGGTGTTTTTGAAGTAATCGCGGAAGTAGCTCAGTTGGTAGAGCACGACCTTGCCCCAAAAGGAAATGGTAGCGACCTTGGCAAGGTGTTTTTGAAGTAATCGCGGAAGTAGCTCAGTTGGTAGAGCACGACCTTGCCCCAAAAGGAAATGGTAGCGACCTTGGCAAGGTGTTTTTGAAGTAATCGCGGAAGTAGCTCAGTTGGTAGAGCACGACCTTGCCAAGGTCGGGGTCGCGGGTTCGAGTCCCGTCTTCCGCTCTTAGGGTATCACCCTTTCGTTGACCTTACCCCGTTCCCAGTTCCCCGTTCCCTTAAGAAGAGGTAGTAGTAGATGCAACCGACCAGGAGCATGCCACCGACGATATTTCCCAGCGTTGCAGGGATGAGGTTGATCACGGCAAAGTCCCCCCACCCGATAGCGGCACCCGAGTAGATGGCCGCGGGGATAAAGAACATGTTCGCGATGGAGTGCTCGTACCCCATCGTCACGAAAATCATCACCGGTATCCATATCCCGATGCATCTGCCAATGGTATCCTTGGCCGTTAGCCCCATGAACACACCGAGACACACCAGCCAGTTCGCCCCGATCCCTTTCACGAAAATTGTCCAGAAGTCTTGATTCAGCTTCGCCTCGGCTAGCCCATGTAGGTAAGTGCGCCACGGGTCAGCATCGAACAGGCCCACGTTAGCCGAGAGGAGGTATGCGACAAATTGCGTGCCCACGAAGTTAAACAGGTAGGAAAAGAGCAATACTTTGAGGATGGTGGTGACGGGCAGCTCCTTTGTCAGCAGGGGGAACATATAACCCGCGCAGTTGCTTGTGAATAGATCAGCTCCCGTAACCACCACCATGATGAGACCGACCGGGAAAAGGGCTCCCGCCACGAATTTCACGATCCCGGGATTCATTGCCGCCGCTTGCGACATTCCACCGGCTACCACCACCGTCAACAATCCTCCCATGGCGATGAAGGCACCCCCCAATATGGCTATCAACGCGAATTCAAGGAACGTTCGTTTCGATTTGCTAATCGCCGAGGCGCTAAACGCTTTGGTGGCCTCGGCCGGAGTCAAGTAGTTCATATTCATGCTAAACGATTTCTTACCAGGTAGTCGCCACTCGTGACATTCTCCAACCATTCGGAATTATCCAGGTACCACCGGATGGTCTTCTCGATACCCTCTTCAAACTGCAGCGAGGGTTCCCATCCTAACTCACGCTGTATCTTCGTCGCATCGATGGCGTACCGCAGGTCGTGTCCCGGACGGTCGGTCACGTAGGTGATTAGTTCAAGGGATGTACCCTCGGGGTTGCCCAACATCCTATCGGCCACCTTGATCATCGTTTTGATCAGGTCAATATTCTTCCACTCGTTGAACCCACCGATATTGTAGGTTTCACCTATTTTTCCCCGGTGAAAGATCAGGTCGATGGCCCGAGCGTGGTCCTCCACGTAGAGCCAGTCCCGCACGTTTTCGCCCTTCCCGTACACCGGCAAGGGTATTTGTTGCCGGATGTTATGGATGAAGAGCGGGATCAGCTTCTCCGGGAACTGGTAGGGGCCGTAGTTGTTGGAGCAGTTCGAGATGATGAAGGGCAGCCCGTACGTATCGTGATAAGCCCGCACGAAATGGTCGGCCGCTGCCTTGGATGCGGAATAGGGACTATGTGGATCGTACCGGGTCTCTTCGGTGAAGAGGGCATCGTTGAACTCCAGCGAACCGTACACCTCATCAGTAGAGACGTGGTAAAAAAGGAGTCTGGGACTCCCCTCCCCACGTGGGGCCGATAGCCATTGTTGCCGGGCGATTGTCAGCAGGACGAGGGTACCCATCACGTTGGTTTCTGCAAAGGAGAAGGGATCATTTATACTCCGATCCACGTGGCTTTCAGCTGCCAGGTGGATTACAGCATCCACGTCGTACTCCTCAAACAGCTTGGTCAGCAACTCCACGTCGCACACATCACCTTTCACGAAGGTGTAGTTGGGGCGATCCGCTATATCGGTCAAGTTTTGCAGGTTGCCCGCGTAGGTGAGTTTATCGAGGTTGATGATCCGATATTCGGGATACGAGGTAACGAAGAGGCGCACCACGTGTGAGCCAATAAAGCCGGCCCCCCCGGTTATCACTATATTCCGTTTAAACGTCTCTCTCTTCATCCGGCAGGTTGTTTTTATGGTCAGAGTAACTTCAACAGGTACTGCCCGTAGTCGTTGTTCTTCATCGGCTCTGCGATCTCCGCCAGCTTGTCATTGGATATCCAGCCGTTGTGCCATGCGATCTCCTCTAGGCAGGCGATCTTGAGACCTTGCCGCTTCTCAATCACCTCCACGAAGGTGGACGCATCGGCAAGCGATCCGTGAGTACCGGTGTCAAGCCAGGCGAACCCTCGTCCCAGGAGGCTCACCTTAAGCTGCCGTCTGCTCAGGAAGGCCTGGTTCACCGTGGTGATCTCCAACTCGCCCCTGGCCGAGGGCTTGACCCCTTTGGCCACCTCCACCACGCTATTCGGGTAAAAGTAGAGACCCACGATGGCGTAGTTTGATTTCGGCTCCCTGGGCTTCTCCTCGATACCCAGCACGTTACCCTTATCATCGAACTCGGCCACGCCGTACCGTTGCGGATTGTTCACGTAGTATCCGAACACGGTGGCCTGATCATGCTGTTCGGCCTGTTGCACGGTCTGCTTCAACATAGCAGAAAAACCTTGCCCGTAGAAGATATTATCACCAAGAACCAAGCAGACGGTATCTTCTCCGATAAACTCCTCGCCGATGATAAAGGCCTGTGCCAAGCCATCGGGACTGGGTTGTACCGCGTACTCGAAACGTACACCAAAATCACTGCCATCTCCCAAAAGCCGCTGGAATGCAGGGCGGTCTTCGGGGGTGGTGATAATAAGTATCTCGCGAATCCCGGCCAACATGAGCGTCGAGATGGGGTAATAAACCATGGGTTTGTCGTAAACGGGCAGCAGTTGCTTGCTCACCCCTTTGGTGATAGGATACAAACGGGTGCCGGAACCCCCGGCTAAAACAATTCCTTTCATCGTGAATGCACCAAATTAAATGGATGGCTTAGGTTTTACTTACTACAAATGTAAAAGTACACAAAAAAACGCTATTTTCATACAGTTGCCCGTTTTTTCCCGCTCAACAAACCACATACTTTTTCCAAGTAGTGGGCATCAATCTCGTCGAAGGCATCGAGTTGATCGCTATCGATGTCCAGTACGGCAATGATCCGATTGCCGCTCCAGACCGGCACCGCGATCTCGGAACGAGAAAGGGAGCTACACGCGATGTGCCCCGGGAACTGGTCGACGTCCGGGACGACCACCACCCGCCCCTCCTTCCAGGCTGTTCCACACACGCCCTTCCCATACGCGATGCGGCTACAGGCCACCGGCCCTTGAAACGGTCCCAAAACTAGCTGATCACTCAAAACACGGTAAAAACCGATCCAGAAAAAGCTGAATCCCTCCTTTAAGGCCGCCACCACGTTGGCCATATTGGCGATGAGGTCATCTTCGCCCAACAACAGGGCTTGCAACTGGGGGCACAATGACTCGTAGCGCCCCCGCTTGCTACTCCCCGTAACTAGTAGTTCGTCTGCCATTCTCACTTCATTTATGGTTTACAAGTATACCCGCACGGTGAATAAATCACCTAAAAAAAATGGACAAACCTGCACGGTGAAAAAGAAATCGCGCAACCCATTACAAGCCGCGCGATTCGCTATTCATTACATTAGCAACAATTTACTGGGCCTGCTCTTGTGCCTCCCGGATCATCTTCGCGTTGGGGAAGATAAACACCTCCACGCGGCGATTCTCGGCACGACCTTGGGCGGTGCTGTTGTCGGCTACCGGCTGCGTGGAACCAAAGCCTTGCGACTCCATGCGCGAACCGGCTACCCCTTTCCCAAGAAGGTAATTGTAAACCGATTCGGCGCGACGTTGCGACAACGGGTTGTTGATGGCGTCACTGCCGGTGCTGTCGGTATGCCCATACACCTTCACATCGGTGTCCGGGTTATTCAGCAGCGAGGCGGCAAACTTATCGAGGGACGCGCGAGAAGCCGTGTTGAGCGTACTTGAGTTGGTTGCAAAGAGAATACCCGATTCAAAGGTCACCTTAATGGCCTCACCCTCGTTTACCTTCTCTACCTGAGCGCCTTCAATCTGCTCCAGTTCGGCGGCTTGCTTATCCATCTTGTTCCCAATGATGGCACCCGCGCTACCGCCTAAAACGGCACCGATGGCCGCACCGATGGCCGCACCGCGACCTCCGCCAACGATAGCACCCACACCGGCACCCACCGCGGCACCGCTACCGGCACCAATGGCACCGCCTTGTGCCGTTTTACTAGCTCCACAACCAGATAATACCATCGCGACACTTAACAGGGCGATGGCCAACACTTTCGAAATTTGTTTCATAGTCAGTTTGGTTCTTTAAATTTTTGGTTTTTCTGAAATTCTATTTACATTTACTTACTCGAACAGGTTCAAGGTATCGCAGTAAGCCAATTCCCCAGCCACAATGGCCTCGATTTGCTCATCGGTATACTCCCTAATCCCATCTTCACGGGCGTTATCGAAGATATACTCCAACAACTCGTCCTCGTCAATTTCTACCTCGGCATCGTCGTCTTCATCTAAAAAACCCTTTACCTCATAAAACTCGTAAATCAGGTCGACAATGTAATTGATCTCGTCGTCCGAAAACTCACCCTGCATCCCTGGGGGCAAGCAGTCCTGAATAAACTGCAAGGATTCATCCTCATCGTACTCAAGTACTTTCTTTTCTTCGCTCATAGTTCACAACAATTTTGCGTTTATATTACTAAAACAATTAATGTATAAATAAGTTCACCTCTTTTGCTTGTCACCTCCGGTATATGCGCTTAGCAGACTCTTTAGCACGCTCCCTAGCCTGCTTCTCCTGCATCTTTTGCGCCTCTTCAAGTCGAGCCATGAAACCTGACTTCTTTTTGGGCTTCTTCTTATTGGCCTCAAGCTGCGCAAGAATTTTATCCTCATCAACTAACTTCCTCATAACAAACGTGATAGCCACGGTAAACAGTGTGGAGAGGAAGTAGTAATAAGTAAGTCCCGAAGGATAGGAGTTGAGGATGAAAAACATGAAGAGACTCATGAAAAGGGGCATCTGCTTCATCCCGGGCATCGTTTGTTGCCCCGTGTCGGTCAGGGCCATGTTATACCTCGTGTAAACGATGTTCACCGTGGTCATCAAGAGGCAGAAGATGCTAATATGGTTACCAAGGAAACGGGTGATGATGGGAATATTTCCACCCCACGATATCAACGCATCGTACGTTGAGAGGTCGTCAGCCCAAAGAAACGATTGCTGCCTCAGTTCGATGGCCGAAGGGAAGAAAAAGAAGAGGGCAAGCAACACGGGCATCTGGATAAGCATAGGAATACAACCACTCATGGGACTAACGCCCACCTTGCTGTAAAGATCCATGGTAGCCTGCTGTCGCTTCATCATCGCATCTTGATCCTTGCCAGGGAACTTTTCTTCCAGCTCCTGTATTTGGGGACGAAGTACCCGCATCTTGGCAGACGACATGAACGATTTGTAGGTGACGGGTAGGGTAACCAGCTTCACACAAAGGGTCAGAATTAAAATGATAAGCCCCATACCCCACCCCAGCGAGCGGAAGAAATCGAAGATGGGAATCACGAACCACTTGTTCACCCAGCTGAGCCATCGGTAACCGAGGTAAACGATCTCCTGCAGTTGCAATCTATCACCCTTGGACAAGTCCGTGTCATACGCCTTTAACGTGTTGTAATGCACGGGCCCAAAATAGTAGTTGAAATGTGCGGAGACAAGGTCGGCATCATTGCTGAGGGTCACCGGCGCCCATACCTCGGCCTTGTACTCCTTGAGGTAAGTGGTGTCACTCAACACCTTGGTGTCGAGGAGCGTGTTGCTGAAGGGCTGATCACCGATGATCACCGATGAAAAGTACTGGTCTTTAAACGCGAACCACTTCACCGGCTCGGTAAGCTCCACGCGGGCATTCTTATTCTCACTCATCCGCTCCACGTCTTGCCAGTCGTACTTATAATGGATGCGCGAGAAGCGGTTCTCGAACATACGGCCACGCTCCTGCTGACGTATCTTCTGCTCCCAGTTCAGCCGAAAATTGGTCAAACTCTCCGGATGAAGCCCATCTTGCATACCCACCACGTGGATATCAAACGCCATCATGTACTCATCCTTGGGAAGGGTGTAGATGAAGTCGATATATTGCTGGGGTGTATATTCAAGACGCATCGTCAAGCTTCGTCCATCGGCACCCTCAATCGGCGTGAAACGCTCGTTCTCGGTAGAGAGGTGCACGCTATGTCGATTAAAGAGGTCGAGGTTAAACCGGGACTCTTCGGGTTTCTCGAAGAGGTAGAGGCTGTCACGGGTGTGATGCAGGAACTCCTTAAGCTGCACGGTAGTAATACTCCCCCCACGGGTATCGATCAGAAGGCGTACCCTTTCATTCTCGAGCACTACCTTCCGGTCTACCTGTACCACGGGTTTCATCACGGAATCGGACATGGCGGCCAATGAATCGGTGTCGACATCGGTCACGGAAACGACAGACTTCTGCTCTCTCACCGCAACTTCATCCTTGACATTTTCAGTCGTATCAGTCTCAACTGCAGTTGACACGACACTAAAGAAGTCAGTAACGGCCTGATCATCATCTTGAGGCGACTCGATCGCTCCTTCCTTTATAGTTAGATGTCCGGCCTCTTGCTCGACATGAAGTGCCTCAGCCATCGCAATCGAGTCGCGCAAACGACGCTGTTTTTCTATCTGCTCCTTACTTGGACGGTTATAAATGGAAAATATAACCATGACCGCGGCAATAAGGAGCAGTCCTATAACTGTATTTTTATCCATATCAAGATGTTGATCCGGCGGACCTCTCTTCTCTTACGCGAGAAGCCTCCCGTATAAAACTCATAAACAGAGGATTAGGAGAAACAACAGTGCTAGTAAACTCGGGATGAAACTGGGTGCCCAAGTACCAACGGAGGGCTGGCACCTCTACCACCTCCACGAGGTTGGATTTGGGATTGATCCCGCTGCACTTCATGCCCGCGGCCTCCAGCTGATCCAGGTAGCGGTTGTTCAGCTCGTAACGATGGCGGTGGCGCTCCTTGATCCGGGTTTTCCCGTATGCCTTGAACGCGAGCGACCCCTCCTTCAGCACGCAGTCGTACTCTCCAAGGCGCATGGAGGCCCCCATGCTGGTAATGGCCTTTTGATGTTCCATGAAATCGATGATGGGATCTTCGGCTTTCGGATTCATCTCCGTGGAGTTCGCACCAGACAGATTCATGACTGAGCGGGCGTACTCGATAACCATGCACTGCATACCTAGGCAGATACCGAAGGTGGGGAGGTTCTGCTCGCGTGAGTAACGGATGGCGACAAACTTGCCATCGATACCTCGCTGCCCGAAGCCGGGAGCAATGACCACCCCATCGGCACCCCCCAGGATATCGGCCACGTTACTATCATTGATCTGCTCGGAGTGGCAGATGTCTAACACCAGCTTCCGGTCGTGGTAGATGGCCGCCTGGGAAAGGGACTCGTGAATGGACTTGTACGCGTCTGGGAGCTCGGCGTACTTACCCACCAGCTTGATACATACCTCCTTGGTGGCTTCCTTGCGCTTCTGCAAAAAGGCCTTCCAGCTCTCCATCGCCGGTTCATCACCAAGTGGCAGGTATAACTTGCGAAGCACCACCTCGTCCATACCCTGGCGCTGAATCATCAGGGGCACCTCGTAGATAGTGGAGACATCAACCGACTGCATCACGGCACCCTGATCCACGTTGCAAAAAAGGGCCACCTTGTCCAGGATATCTTCTCCAAGCTTCTGCTCGGTGCGCAGCACCAGCATGTCCGGCTGAATACCAAGCGACTGCAGCTCTTTAACCGAGTGCTGCGTGGGTTTTGTCTTCACCTCTCCCGCGGCCGAAAGGTAGGGCACGTAGGTAAGGTGCAAGCAGAAACAGTTGCGCCCGAGCTCCCGCCTAAGCTGACGCACCGCCTCAAGAAAGGGGGTCGATTCAATGTCTCCCACGGTACCCCCTATCTCGGTAATCACGATGTCGAACTTATGCTTTATCCCGAGCGACTTAATATTTCGCTTGATCTCGTCCGTGATATGCGGAATCACTTGCACCGTCTTACCAAGATAATCGCCACGACGCTCCTTGAAGATCACGTTCTGGTAAATACGGCCCGCGGTGATGTTATTATCCTTGGTAGTCTGTATATTCAGAAAGCGCTCGTAATGGCCTAGATCAAGATCGCCTTCGTGGCCGTCAACGGTCACGTAGCACTCGCCGTGCTCGTAGGGGTTGAGTGTGCCAGAATCTACATTGATATAGGGATCGAACTTCTGGATGGTTACCCTATATCCCCTTGCTTGCAATAACTTGCCAAGCGACGACGCTATGATTCCCTTACCGAGGGAGGAAACCACGCCGCCAGTCACAAAAATGTATTTCGTTTCAGCCACAACTTGTATTGTTACTATTTTTCAAAGGTGCAAAGGTAACCATTTTTTTTGGGATTACATGGGTACAAGCGACATATTCTCGCACCGTATGATCTTCCCGGGGAAGGCTTGCACGATGGAATAGTTGTGGGTGGACATGATAACGGCAGTACCTCGGTTGGATATCTCCTGCAACAGGGACACGATTTGACTCCCCGTCTCGGGATCAAGGTTCCCCGTTGGCTCATCTGCCAACACGAGTGCAGGTGAATTCAACAGGGCTCGGGCAATCACCACCCGCTGCTGCTCCCCGCCCGATAACTCATGCGGCATCTTGTAGGTCTTGTTCTGCATGCCTACCTGAATCAGCACCTCATTAATCCGATCCCTGATCTCACGGCGGTTCTTCCACCCGGTGGCACGCAAAACAAACTCGAGGTTCTTCTCCACCGAACGATCGATAAGCAGCTGGAAGTCTTGGAACACGATACCGATCTTCCGGCGAAGGAAGGGGACGAACCGGCGCTTGATGCGGGCCAACTCGTAATCGAAGACCCGGGCGCTCCCCTCCTCGATGGGCAATTCGGCGTACATGCTCTTCATCAGCGTGCTCTTACCGGAACCCACCTTGCCGATAACATAGAGGAAATCGCCCCGGTTAACGGTGAGGTTCACGTTGCGCAAGATGATGTTCTCCTCCCGGTTAAGCTGTACATTGGAATAATTAATGATCTGTTCCTGAATCATCATCACTTGATGAATTGAATGGTAAAGGGATACTTCCAGTACTCCCCATTATTGGCCTTTACCGCGGCAAGGATCACGAAGACCACCACGACAATCCCCAAAATAACGGCCACCGGTATACCGATGACGGTGATGACCAACACCGCGGCGTAAAGGAGGTAACTGATCATCGCGTTCAGGATATTCTTACCGTGAAGGTCCACGTTACTGTTGATATCCTTGTTCATCGTCCACATGAGAATGGGCACGATAAAGCCGGCCAACGGGATGATGGCACCGGAAAACAGGGAGAGGTGCATCAACATCAAGTAGCTGTTCTCGTTCAATCCGAACAGGGGCTTCCTGCCCGTGTCAGCCCCATCGCGATCCGGTTCATTCAGGATCTTCTCTTTCTCGCGCTGGTACTCCTCCTCCGTGATACTCCCCTTCTCCCTTAGCTCGTCGAGGATCTTTAAATCTTGGTACTTCATAATTCGTTGATACCCTCATTTTTATTGGTTAGCAAAGCATCGTAAAACTTGGCAAAACTCACATGCATATAGGGTACTACCCACAATAAAGCGATACCTAAAGTTATTACACACAGTAAAAGCCAGCCTATAAACCGCAAGCAAAGGCAGAAGAATTTCCATTTGAATCCATACATCAGCTCTCTGCTTTTCTTCATGGCTTCTACCGAGGTGAAGTTCGGGTTGTCGATCAGTATATAAAAGGTCATCGAGTAGGCGATGCTTAATATGATGCCTGGAACGATTAAGAGCATGAAACCCAATGAGACGAAAAGCGTGATTAACAGCATAGCAACAAATGCCACGGCAAAACGCTCGAATCCCTTGAAAAGCTGCTCTATTTCAGCCTCCTGCCCTCGTGAGACAGATAGAACAAACAACGCAAGCCCCAAAGCCAGGGGACCTCCAACAAGTAAGGTTCCTGCAACCGGAATTATACTTGCAGCCATCGAAAGCAAGATATACACTAGAAATGTTCCCACGGCTAAACCCCACTTTCCTTTAAGGGACTCTTTAGCCATTCTCATCAATACCACGTTTTCTATCATCATACCTGTTTTTTGTTTTTTAGGTGATTTATTTAGATAAGTTGTCACAAATATAGCCACTTTTCCTGAATTTAGGCGGGTACATGAAGCGATTTAAAAACATATAACTAAAACCATCCCCCCTATTCTTGAAAAAATTCGTTCCTTTGTGGAAAATATGAGGATGGCAGGTACAATAAAACAGCATTCAATGAGAAAGATCACCCTTTTGCTGCTCGCGAGCACGGTTGCTCTGCAAGCGGCAGTAGCCCAAGCACCGACTCCTGAACAGAACCGTCGCTACTTCGACATCAACAAGAACATCGATATATTCAACTCGATCGTCCGGGAACTCGACCTTTTCTACGTGGACAGCATTGAGGTGAACCAGCTGATACAGGGAACGATAAATAGCATGCTCACCCGACTGGACCCCTACACAGAGTACTACTCGGAGGAGAACGTGAGCGAGCTCCAGTTCATGACCACGGGCGAATACGCGGGTATCGGTGCTATTATCTCGTACAACGAGGGCCGCGTGGTAATCAACGAGCCGTACAAGGGGCTACCAGCCGACAAGGCAGGGTTGAAGGCGGGCGATAGTATCCTGCAGATTAATGGGGAGGATATGCGCGAATCGACCGTGAAAGAGGTGAGCGACCGGTTGAAAGGGACTCCCGGCACAACGCTTAAGGTAACCATTGCCCGACCGGGTGAAAAAAAGGAACGGACGATACCCATCACGAGAGAAAAAATCGAGATAGACCCTATCACCTACGCGAACGTGGTGGATGACAGTATCGGCTACCTCCACTTCTCCAGCTTCACCTCCGGAAGTGGGAAAAGGGTAAAAGAGACAGTCAAAGAGCTCAAAAAGGACGGGGCCACCTCGCTGATCATGGACCTCCGAGGGAACGGGGGCGGAATCCTGGACGAGGCGGTAGACGTGGTGAACCTGTTCGTGCCGAAAGGGGAAGAGATCGTCTCCACCAAAGGGAAGGTGAAGGAGTGGGACCGAAGCTACCGCACCCGTGAGCAGCCCATCGATGAGCTCATGCCAATCATCATGTTGATCGATACCGGTTCGGCATCAGCCGCCGAGATCGTCGCCGGTAGCTTGCAAGACCTTGACCGGGCGGTTATCGTGGGAAACCGCTCGTTCGGGAAAGGGCTGGTACAGACACCGCGGGACCTACCCTACGGGGGGAATATCAAGATCACGACCTCCAAGTACTACATCCCGAGCGGCCGCTGCATCCAAGCGTTGGATTACTCTCACCGCAACCCTGACGGGAGCGTGGCACGGGTACCCGATTCGCTGACCAACCTCTTTCACACACGTAACGGGCGGGAGGTACGCGACGGGGGAGGCATTACCCCCGACATCACGATTCCCCAGGAGGCGGGGGGCACCATCGCTTACTACCTGATGATGGACAACGTTATCTTTAACTTCGTGACCGAGTGGATGCAGCAGAACCAAGAGGTACCCACCCCCGGCACATTCCAACTACCGGATACGGATTACGAAACGTTCAAGGCGTTCGTGAAATCGAAGGATTTCGAATACGACAAGATGAGCGAACACTCGTTGCAACAGCTGAAAAGCATCATGGAGTTTGAAGGGTACATGGGTGTGGCCTCGGAAGAATTTAAAGCACTGGAGGCTAAACTGCATCCCGACCTGGATAGGGACTTAGAGCTATTCAAGGAGCTGATTAAAAGCATGATCGAAACGGAGATCATGCAGCGATTCCATTACAAGAAGGGGGTACTCCTCCACCAGCTCGCGAGCGACAAGGTCTACCACAAAGCGATCGAGCTACTACAAGATCGGGCGGGGTACCACCGCGTGTTGCAACCCTCACCGGCTTCACAAGATGAAACAACACCGGCAGACCAGATCGCCAGTTAACCCGCTTACAACACCCGGGCCAAAAGGAGACTGCTCACGGCAACGAGTTCCAAGTTAACCCGCTTATAACACCCGGGCAACGATAACACCGGTGCAGGAAGGTTGAGCCACACAGTAATCGCTGAGTGAGTTCTGGTCAACCACAACCTCTCCCCGAGAGGAGGAAGCATGAATAAAAGTAAGGCTATCGCCCCGCCAAAAGGCAAAGCCGGTATGGGTGGTATCAAGTCCTTCGATGCGGGTAGTAAAAGCCAGAATAGCCATGTGCGGAATGCTAAAGGAAGTAGCTTGAATCTTATCTTTTGGCAGGTAGCAAAACCCACCCCTGACACCCATCGATTCTTCTAAAACACGCATCTCCTCGAGCAGTGTATCGTTGTTCTTCAATTGCCTGTATGCATCCCTGTGGGATGTCATAAAGTGAATCTTTTTACTTTCACGGGTACCGCCAAGTTCACAGGAAATATTTTGCAACAGGCCGTTTTGCTCGTGATTATATAGCCAGTCGGATGTGTAATGCAAACGGGTGGAGTAGCCATCCATGTCCCCATCGCGGTAGCGAACGCGCACCAGCTGACGGGTGAACTCATCGAAGTCATACTTCCCCGAACGAACCGTGTTGGTCAAGGCGATAACCGTTTCGATGAACGTCACGCAATCGAGCTCCCGGAGGTTGACCACCAGCTTCTCCTCGTCTGTCACCTCGAGCGTGTGCCCCACGTAGGGTGTCCCCTGAAAAAACAGGGCCGTTTTTTCCAACAACAGTTCCAACCTTTCCCCTTCATCCGCCGCGCAGGCAACTCCCACGTGAGGTTCAATATAGGAGAGGTAGCTATTGAAAACCTGCTTGTCCTCTAATGTGTAGATGACATCTTGCAAGATTCCACGGGGTTCGTAAGGTGTACTTATAACAGCCAACATCGATGGGCACGGCATGAGCACCATCAAAAGGACCACAAGGAAGATACGAATCGATTTTGCCATATTGTATCGATTGCTTTTTATGAGCCAAGCCCCCTCTAAAACTATTTTGGCTTGGTCAACGACAACAGGTAAAAATCCAAAAGGGTGATGGCCGCCATGGCTTCAACAATCGGAACCGCCCGGGGGAGCACACAGGAATCGTGTCGCCCATGCGCTTTTACCTTGGTCTCCTCACCATTAACATCCACCGTGTCTTGCTCCTTTACAATGGTAGAAACCGGCTTGAACGCCACGCGAAAATAGATATCTTCCCCGTTGGAGATACCCGCCTGAATGCCGCCGGAATAGTTGGTACGGGTGCGCACAGTACCCCCATCATCGTAAAACGGGTCGTTCACTTCCGACCCGCGCGCCGAAACATCAAACCCCGTCCCGTACTCGAATCCCTTCACGGCGTTGATGCTCAACATCGCGGAGCCGAGGGCGGCGTGAAGCTTGCCGAATACCGGCTCACCCAAACCCACGGGAGTACCCTTGATCACGCAGGTAATAATCCCACCGATGGTGTCGCCTTGGTTACGTACCTCGTTGATCAGCTGAATCATCCTCTCCGCCACATCGGGGTCAGGACATCGAACCATGTTCTCCTCCACGCGGTTAAGGTCATACATCCGGTAATCGTTCTCAAGGGCGATATCCCCAACACGCGAGGTGTAGGCCTGTATCTTCACGCCCAACCTGCTCAGGTAAAGCTTGGCTACCGCACCCGCCACGACACGGGCAACCGTCTCACGGGCCGACGAGCGACCCCCACCCCGGTAGTCGCGCAGGCCATACTTTTGTTGATAGGTGAAATCGGCGTGCGAAGGGCGAAAGAGCGCCTTCAGATGGTCGTAATCAGACGACTGCCGGTTTCGGTTCCTCACTAAGAAGGCGATGGGCGCACCGGTAAACTTCCCCTCGAACAGGCCCGAGAGGAACTCCACCTCGTCGGGTTCATCCCGGGGCGTGGTGACACGTGATTGTCCCGGGCGACGACGGTTCAACTCCGACTGTATGAACTCTCTATCGAGCTCCAGTCCCGGGGGGCACCCATCGATGACCCCTCCCACGCCCAAGCCGTGCGATTCACCAAACGAGGTCAGCCTGAATATATGGCCAAACGTGTTCATTATCATTCCTATTTTTCGTTGTATTCATTCCGTCCAATCACCGAACAGGTGAAAATCACCGTCCACGAGGTGAATCCTTCATTAATCGAGTTCACTTTCACCCTTATTCGTACTCTCCACGACCGGCTTTTCCACTTGCCCTTCCCGCTCCTCCTTTTCACGAACCACGGCGGCCAACAGGTCGCTCACGCCGCCCAACACTTGATTGGAGGAGAGCAACGGGATTGATATATGACTATGGTACCCTTCTTCAGCGGTTGATTGCAGCGGGTAAAGCAACATGAAGTTCCTATCCTTGAAAAGATGGTTGATATAGTCCGGGATACGCTGCATAACCGGGTGATACGATGCCTTTCGCTTTCGACTCATCACGATAAACAGCGCCTCGTCATTATCCATCTCGTTTACAAGTGAAGGGAACGCGTTCCAATCATTGAACAGGTGAAAATCGCCATCCACGGGGTGGATCCGTTGGACCTGCCGCAAGATATCCAGCATCGCCTCATCGGCGTAAAAACTGAGCTTGGTACCGGTATTGCGCCCCAGGTTCCACAACTTGGAGAGCCATAAAGTAAATCCGATCTCCTTGTCGGCGTCTCGAGGTACGATCACGAGCCGACGTTTGATGGTAGAGAGCGGCTGCATGGCTTTATACACGTAGAGGGTGGTACGCGATTTATCGAGAACCCCCTCCACCAAGTTCCCGAGGAACGACTCGGATATCTCCTGCTTTACATGGAGCCCCATCACGATATCGGTGATAGCGTACTTCTTGACAACCCCCAAGATACCGTTGAGAATGTTCATATCGTACCGCTTCAGCGGCTGTATAATAGTCTCAGCTCCGGCACCCAGCATAGCCGCCTCTTCCAACAGCTTCTCGGAGTTTTTCTCCGCCTCGGGGGTCGCTTCACTGCTCCGGATAATGTTCAGGGCATAGAGGTCCCGGGTGTTCTCCTTCGACTTGATCACCAGGCTAAACTCGATCAGGTCTTTTAGGGTATCCTTGTTGGCCACGGGGATAAGAATCCGTTCATCAAGTTCGCTTTCACCCACATCCGTCGTCCCCTCGACAAGGGAGGTCGCGATCGCTCCCTTCTGTGCCCGAAGGGAGGAGACGGTACAGGTGATCAGGATCATCACAACTGCACCATTAAGGATGGTGTCGTCCAGCAACCCTACCCGGTGACCGACCATAGCGGTAGCCAACGTGGCCGCCACCCGCGAGTTACTTAACCCAAAAATAAGCATCCGCTCCGCGTTGGTATAGCGAAAAATCTTTTGTGTGAACAACGCGGGTAGGAATTTTGAAAGGATGCCCACAACCGTCATCACCACAGCAACCTTCAAGGTTGTCAGATCGCCGAAGAAAGCACGGTAGTCGATCAGCATCCCCACGCTGATCAGGAAAATGGGGATAAAGATAGCGTTCCCCACGAAATCAACGCGGTTCATAAGTGGGGATACGCGGGGAATCAACCGGTTCATGGACAACCCGGCCAAAAACGCACCGATAATCCCCTCGATACCGGCCAACTCGGCCAACAGCCCGCTCAAGAAAATCATCGTTAACACGAAGATGAACTGGGTGATACTGTCGGGGAAAAGCTTGAAGAACCAACGGGTGAAGAGCGGGAAACCGACAACCACGATCAAGGTGAACAGCAGTATCGAAATAGTGAGCTTCGACCAAAAGGGGAGACCGATCCCCCCTTCGTTCATGCTGACAATTACCGCGAGGACGAGCAGTGCAAGCGTATCGGTTATCACCGTGCCCCCCACCGCTACCGTGACAGCCCGGTTCTTTCCCACCCCCATCTTGCTAATGAGGGGATAGGTTAGTACCGTGTGGGAAGATAACATGCCAGCGAACAATACCGATGACATCACGGTCATCCCAAGGAGGTATTGTCCAGCCAAGTAACCAAGGAACATGGGAATCAAGAAAGAAATTACCCCGAAAGCCAAGCTTTTCGCGCTGTTCTTCTTGAATTCGGCGAGGTCTATCTCCACACCGGCCAGGAACATGATGTACAGCAGACCCGCGTTGCCCAACATGATCATGTTGCTGTCGCGGGTCATTAGCCCCAGACCGTACGACCCAATAACAGCTCCCGCGATGATTAACCCGATAAGGGATGGAACCTTTATCTTGTTAAAAAAAATCGGAGCCGTCAAGATAATGACGAACAGGATCAGGAACTGCAGCGTCGGGTTCGTGATGGGTAGCGTGAAATCGACCGCTAATAACATGGCGTCTATTTATTCCGATCCGCAACCTTCCGGTCCACAGCCTGAGCAGTTACTACAGCCGCCCGATAAAATCATGGACATCTCTTGAGCCGTAGCCTCCCGAATGGACAATACTCGACCATCGAAATGCATGGTTTCCCCCGCGAGCGGATGGTTGAAGTCCATAGTGACGGTATCGCCTTCAATCGCGACCACCGACCCCATCAAGCGGTTGCCCGATGAATCCATCATCGGCAACGTGTTGCCCTCGAAAACCACGTTTGCATCGATTTTACCATCGATCTCGAAAATCTTCTTGGGCAGTTCAATGACCCGTTCCTCCTCGTATTCACCGTACGCCTCTTCGGCGGTAAGGGTAAACGAGAAGGTATCACCCTGGCCCAACCCTTCGATTTCTCTCTCGAACGCGTCGAGCATCATGTTGACGCCAAAGACAAATTGTAAGGGACGCTCAGCCGTGGCCTGCTCCATCAGTTCTCGCTCCTCTCCCTCGCCCACGTGCAGGTCATACGTGAGCGTTACCATTCTGTTGCTTTCAATCTTCATGTTGTATCATTCTATGTTTCACATTTTACATGACTATTTCGGTTGAATTGTGCCTTGCGGGTTCACAGGCTCACGGGAGAACTACTTCACCGTTTCACTATTACACCGTCAAAGGGTCAATTTGTTCATTGGTATCCCGGTTCACTGGCAGTACCGACAGTGCATCCTTTAACTGATCGAGGGCTTTCTCCAACACGATCCGCGAAGTTCCCACATTGACCCGCATAAACCCCTCACCCTCTTTACCAAAAATGGTCCCGTCGTTGAGAGCCAGTCCCGCTTTATCCACGAAAAAACGAACCAGCTCGGGCTGCGACAGGGCCAAGAGACGACAGTCGAGCCACACGAGAAACGAGGCCTCGGGGATCATTGCCTCGATCGCGGGAACATGCTCCCGAAGGTACCCATCCACGAACCGGACGTTCCCCTGCACGTAATCCAGCATCTGGCGGAGCCAGTCGTCACACTCCTCGTAGGCTACCCTCGTGGCGGTGAAAGCGAAGAGCGTCCCTTGCTGCAACTCACGCGGCTGAAGGTAAGCCAGGAACCGCTCGCGCACCTCATCGCCGGGGATTACCGCGAACGAGCTGACGATACCGGCAATATTGAACGTCTTGCTGGGGGCCATGAAGGTGAGGCTATTCGCCTCGGCTTCGGCCGATACCGTGGCGAAAGGGGTGTGCCGATGACCCGGAAGCACCATATCTCCATGAATCTCATCAGAGACCACCAGTATACCGTTCTCGACACATATAGTGGCCAATTCTCTTAGCTCATCGGGACTCCAAACCGTACCGCCGGGGTTGTGCGGGTTGCAGAGGATAAGCATCTGACAGCGCCGACTCGATGCGATCTCCCGCAACCCATCGAAGTCCATCCGGTAGCGCCCCCTCTCCAGGATAAGGGGGTTAGTAACCAGCTCACGTCCCATAGATTGGGTAACGATTCGAAAGGGGTGGTAGACCGGAGGCTGTATAATGACCCGATCTCCCTTCTCGGTGAATGCATCGATCGCAAACGCGATACCCTTCACCACGCCCGGTATGAAGTTGATATGGTCAGGGTTCACCTCCCAACGATGATGCCTGCTCAACCAGTTGATAATGGAACGGGTGTAGCCTTCCGAGGGAACGGTATAACCAAAGACCCCATGCGATACCCGTTCTTGCAGCGCGCGGATAATCGCGGGTGGCGACCTGAAGTCCATATCGGCCACCCAAAGCGGGATCAGGTCGTCCCTCCCGAAAAGTTCTTTCATCCTCTCCAGTTTCACGCAATCGGTGTTTGCCCGATCGACCAACTCGTCAAAGTTATACGATTCGTTCATATTCCCTGTCAATAATAGACGCTCTCTAACCAACGATTATCGTGCACCCGTTTACCCCCGAAATAGAGCGACTCAAACGCGAGTCCAAGCACGAACTGGTGAGAGACAACGCGGGTAACCAATTGATTTTGGTCGGTTCTAAAGTAGTCGCCCAGGTAGCCCGCCCGTAATGTAATATTTCTTATCGGCAGGTCGACCGTGAAGTAGTTTGAGAGCGCCTGCTGGTTATGAAACGACGCGAAGTGAAGGGTTTGCCGGCTATTTCCAAGGGTAAATATCTCGTAGTAGGAGTGACCGTACTCCGGCGAAAAAAAGAGACCGATGAAAGGTGTGCCCAGCTGCCACCGGAACGTTACCCCTCGCCAACTGTAAAAGGCCATAATCGAGAGGTTCAAGTTGGTGGATGCCTTCAGCGAGCCCGGATTGTTACTGTTTCGCACGTTGTAGATACCTCCCAGGGATGCCTCCCATCCGCCACCGGCCAGCAAGCGAAACCGGGGCTGTTGTAGCAATGGGTAGAAACCACTAACCCGGCAATCGAGTTCGCCGTAATACTCCGAGGCGGAGGAGGTGGGGTTTTTCGTGACAGCGGCCTGTATCTTATACTGCTGTTGCAGCAGGAGGCGGGCGTTGACGTAACGGGAACCGTTCAATCGGTCATGCAGGAGCGTGAAGGTGGTTCCGTCGTACCGGAGGGGTGACAGGTAAGAGTCATTTAGGGTGAGTGCACCTACACCGGCCAACGTCGATTGATTCACCGGTCGAACCGATACGGGCGGCATATCATCCCGCGGCCACAGGAGAGAGACCGCGGAAAGCCAAACGGTGAGTATAATCGCTCCCTTCTTCATTCAGTCAAACAACTTCATCTGCCCCGTGATCTCATCCAGCAGGTCGGCATCCGAAAGTGATGCATCGTCATCCTCTTCTTCGATCTCCACCTTCATGGGAGCCTGCTTCTCGATTTCGGGTTCCGGCTCCGGAAAACGGGTAGGTTCAAGTTCTTCCACGCCCTCCACCTCGTAATTGGAAATCCGTTTTCCCCTCGCACGATAACTTTTCACGCCAATAAACTCTTCAACGTCGATCTCAATGGGGTCCCTAAATTCGTCACCACCCCCAAAAGTAACCTTTACCCGCGGAAAATCGACATCAGTCAGTAAAAAGAGACGCGAGTCGGGGTTATCCCCGATAAAGCTCTCTGGCCTCTCTGACTCTTCAAACGTGAATCGCTTGAGGTAGGCGTATTGCTGATTGGCGTCGTAAAGGGCCGCTGACCACACCTTGCCCTCGTCGAACTTCTCTACCCGTAGGACATCAGTGGGGAAGTGATTACTGAGGTCGAAGTTACAGACCCAGAAATCACCACCCTTAGTGGTGACCAGTATCTGATCATCACCCTGGAACTCGCCCAAGTAGTGCCCCCCACCCTCGTAGTTCAACCGGAACACGTCGGGGTCGAACCACACCTTGCGGCCACCCAACGTAGAGAGCCCTTTCTGCTTCAATTGGATACGGTGAACCTCCGCCTTGGTGAGGATATTGCCCATCGCCTGCCGCCCCTTGATCGCGATCTCACTGAAATCTTTCTCGAACTGCAACAAGCGCATCCGCGGCTTCGGTTTCAAGATGACCCGGATGGTCTCGGCCTCCCCGTTGGGGTTGGCGCTAAAGTAAACCACTCGGGAACCCGGCTTACCCCTTGTCAAATCGTACTCCCTGTCCCGGGAGACCCCCGTGACGGCAAATCGCTTGATGTAGTGGGGTGAACTCCTGCCGTGGCGGTACACCACGTTATAGATGGTACGCTTGTCGTTGCGATTGAAGACGTTCACGTAGAGAATCCCCTTGCCGACGAACATCTTTTCGCTCACCTTCACCACCTTGTAGGTGCCATCCTTGAAAAAGACGATGATATCATCGATATTCGAGCAGTTGCAAACGAACTCGTCCTTCTTCATATCGGTACCGATAAACCCCTCTTCGCGGTTCACGTACAGTTTCTCGTTGGCCATCGCCACCCTGGAGGCATCTATTGTCCCAAAGCTCCTGATTTCGGTGCGGCGCGGGAACAGCTTGCCATATTTCTCCTTCAACATCAGATACCACGAGATGGTGTAATCGATCAGGTGGCTCAATTGATGCTCGATCTCATCGATCTGTTGCAACAACTTCGCGATCAACTCGTTGGCCTTATCGACGTTGAACCGGAGAATCCGCGCCATCTTGATCTCCATCAACTTGAGGATATCGTCGCGCGTGATCTCACGAATAAAGTCCTTCTTGAAGGGCTCCAGCCGCTTATCCACGTGCGCCACAGCGATATCCATGCTCTTGGCCTCCTCAAACTGCTTATCCTTGTAAATCCGCTCTTCGATGAATATCTTCTCGAGCGAGGCAAACAGCAACGCCTCCTCTTTCTCGTGCTTCTCGATCTCCAGCTCCCACTTAAGCAACTCTTTCGTACGATCAACCGATGCGCACAGCACGTGGCTCACCGTAAGGAAGTGCGGTTTGTCGTCCTCGATCACGCAGCAATTGGGCCAGATATTGATTTCGCAGTCAGTAAAGGCGTAGAGCGCGTCGATGGTTTTATCGGAGGAGACGCCCGCGGCCAGGTGTACCTGTATCTCCACCTCCTGCGCCGTGATATCGTCCACCTTTCGGATCTTGATCTTGCCCCGATCGTTGGCCTTGAGAATGGAATCGACCACGCTCGACGTGGTTCGCCCGTAGGGGATATCCCGGATGACCAGCGTGCGGTTATCGAGCTTCTCTATAGTGGCCCGCACCTTGACCGATCCTCCCCGTTCTCCGTCGTTATACCGTTCAACGTCAACATACCCACCCGTCTGAAAATCAGGGTAGAGCGTGAACTCCTTCTCTTGAAGGTAGTCCACCGCCGCATCGCAGATCTCATTGAAGTTATGGGGAAGGATACGGGAGGAGAGGCCCACCGCGATGCCTTCTGCACCTTGTGCCAGCAGCAGCGGGAACTTGACCGGTAGGGTTACCGGCTCCTTGTTGCGCCCGTCGTACGAAGGCTTCCACTCGGTCGTCTTAGGGTTAAACGCTACCTCGAGGGCAAACGGGGTAAGCCGTGCCTCGATGTAACGAGGGGCCGCCGCACCGTCACCGGTGAGAATATTCCCCCAGTTACCCTGGCAGTCGATCAACAACTCTTTCTGTCCAAGCTGCACCAGCGCATCACCGATGGAGGCATCCCCGTGCGGGTGAAACTGCATGGTATTCCCGATGACGTTGGCCACCTTGTTATAACGACCATCGTCCATACGCCTCATCGCGTGCAGGATTCGGCGCTGAACCGGCTTCAGCCCGTCAGAGATATGGGGTACGGCACGCTCCAGGATCACGTATGAGGCGTAATCCAAAAACCAGTTCTGGTACATCTTGGAAAGGCTTAGCGAACTATCGTCCCCCAACCTCACCGGTACCTTTGAACCGGAGAATGAGGTGGTGGCAAACTCCTCATTGGGGTCGTCAATGGGATCGTTAATAAAATCGTTATCTTTAGTTGAAGACATAAGTTATTGGTACGCGAGGGCTACCTGCATCGCCTCGCTATCGAGTTATTGTTGCTTGTGAAAAATCGCTCAAAGATAGAAAAAAGGAGGATATTTTCAAAACCTTGCGAAATTATCGCTATGTTCGCGACCTGAAGCTGTTTATTGCTAAATGAGTCAAGGTCATCGCCTTGAAAGCAAAAGTAAACGAAAAGGCAAAAATTGAGTCATAACAATGATAAAACTTGGAAATATGAAAACATTACAGACAACCAAACTCACCTTCACGCTGCTGCTAGCGTGGCTGCTCACCGCGTGTGGAAGCGTACCGTTCACGGGGAGGAGACAGCTACAGTTGGTGTCGCACGGCGAAGTGGTTGCCTTAAGCTTGCAGCAATACGAGGAGTTCATGAAAACGGCTCCGGTAGAAGAAGGCACAGCCGATGCACGAATGGTAACACGCGTGGGAACGCGTATCGCGAACGCGGTAGAGACCTTTTACAGGAGCAAAGGGTATGAATCAGAACTAGCCTATTTCGATTGGGAGTTCAACTTGATCGCCGACAAAAGTGTGAACGCCTTTGCCATGCCGGGAGGAAAGATCGTGATCTACACCGGGCTGTTGCCGTTGACCCAAACGGAAGAAGCCCTAGCAGTGGTGGTCGGTCATGAGGTGGCGCACGTGATCGCCCAACACAGTAGCGAGCGGCTTAGTCAACAAATCGCCCTACAATACGGGGGTGCCATCGCCGGTGGATTGCTGGGTAACTCCCAAGCCATGAGGGAGTTGGGCAGCACTGTCTTCGGCCTTGGGGCGGAAGTCGGGGTGATGCTTCCCTACGCCCGAAAACAGGAGTACGAGGCAGACGAGATCGGGTTAATTGTCATGGCCATAGCGGGATACGACCCAAGGGAAGCCGTACCATTCTGGAGAAGGATGATACAAAGTGGAGGTACAAACGTTCCGGAGCTTCTTAGCACGCACCCATCAGACAACAAACGTGTCGCCAATATAGAGAGGATCATGCCCCGGATGATGCAATACTACAAGGGACCGGGAGTACATAACAACACTACCGAACCCATACAAACAAAAACGCTCGTACCAGCGGGCATTAAGCAAGCAAAAACATCGCCCGAGTGGACTTTTTAAGTAACCTACCTCAATCGATCAAGGGAACGTACCAGCGCCTCGTCGGCTGAAATTTTCCGAATGGCCAGTGCAGTGAACAGGATAGCAACGGCAGGCATTACCACACCAGCCCCTATTCTCACGAGCTGCAGGTTGCCCGTAGTGGTGAACTTGTAAAGGAGGTAGCCGAAGTAGAGGTAAAAAGCGACCATGAAGCCAATATTGAACATCGACAACCGGATCTGTAGCTTCCTCTTTCGAAAAAAGAAGATACTGACGAACGAGAGGATAGCGCTTATCACTCCTAGACCCACCAGCCCCCACGTGAAGTGGTACAACTCCCCGTTAAGGTAAACACCAACAGCCTCAACCAGCATCCGGTCGCCGTTGTAGGTGAACGAGCCCAACGACGTGGCGCTGGCAATCAACATGGCCGAACAAGCCAATAGCAAAAAGATGGTTTGAATGCGTTGCAACATGATGGTTAAGGCTAAAACAGCTCCTTCTCTTTCTCCGGGTTGCGGTAGTAAATGCCTTCTTCCTTCCACTCCTCAATAGCAATTAGGGATGGCTTAGGCAGTTTCTCGTAGAATCGCGATATCTCTATCTGCTCGTGGTTCTCGAATACCTCTTCCAGGTTGTCGCTATAGGAAGCGAACTCCTGAAGCTTACTATCCAGGTCGCGCTTCATCTCTAGCGAAAGTTGATTAGCACGTTTGGCGATAATCATCGTCATCTCGTATACATTTTGCACCGGCTGAGCCAACTTCATCACGTCGCGTGTTTCCGTGTTGGTGCTTGCGGCAATTCTCCTGTAATCCATTTTTTATATATAACGTTTATAGTTTCTGAACAATCACGTGGTGGGCAACACGTCAATCTTGTCTTGAGCCTCTTTGTAGTATCCCTCTGCCTCACCCCGGTACTTTCCTTCGGGGAACGAGTTGGTGTAGTTGAAATACTCGTCGACCACCATCCGGTAGCGCTCGGGTTGCGTTTGCAAGGTGCTTCGTTGCGCGTACTCGTAACGAGCGCGAAGGATAATAATCTGGTAATCCTCCATGAACTTGGAGTAGGGGTAGCTCTTCATCGCTTCCCGGGCAGTAATCACGGCCGCCTCGTAGTTGTTGCCCATGTAATTCCCCAGGTTGAGATAAAGCTCAGCGGCCTGAAGCTCCTTCAAGGCCAGTTTCTCTTGCAGCTCAAACAGGTAATCTTTTGCCTGCTCCGCACGTTCGGTCTGAGGGTACCGCTCGATGTACTTTTGAAACTCGATGATCGCGGTGTACGTCTTGGACTGGTCAAGGCGCGAGTCGGGCGAGTCGAGGTACATGCCGTAAGCGGAGTAAAAAAGCGCCGATTCAGCGTACTTCCCTTTGGGATAAGTGGTGTAGTAGGTGGTGAACGTCTGCGTCGCGGAAAAGTAATCCTTAGTGTTGTAATGGCTTTGCGCCAGCAGGTAGAGCGATTCCTCCGCGTAAGCCGTTCCCTTCATAAAGGGAACGAGCTCTTCAAGCAGCGCGATGGAGCGGCTGTACTTTCCCTCGTCGAAATACTTTTTCGCGTAACCATACTTCAGATTCCGATCGGTACTTTTCAAAATCTTATTGTACTCGCTACAGGAACCCAAAGCCAACGCGAGCAACAAAAAGCAAATCAGTTTTACTCTCCTCATCGTACAAGTCATGTTTAGAACATGCAAAGTTACGGAATCTTTCTCATTTGTAGGCAACGAAAAACCTTTTTATTCAATTTTAGGATTCACCCGCCACGAATGAAAGAAGGCTTTCCACGTGTTTCCGGTCGTTCGACAGCTTGGGCACCTTGTTCTGCCCGCCCATCCTCTCACGCTGTTTCATCCAGTTGTAGAACGTCCCCCTCGCCATAGCGCGAACAACGGGCGGTTCAAGGGAGAGGTTGTACGACCGTTTCGCCTCGTAATCAGAATTGAGCCGCTTGAGGCTCTCATCGAGTCGGTGCGCAAACGAATCCAGGCTCGGTGGTTCTACTTCAAACTCGATTAGCCACTCGTGCGCCCCGTTACGGTGCTCGTTGAAGTAGATGGGCGCAGCCGTGTACTCCATAACCTTCGCACCCGTTATTCTACATGCTTCCTTGATGGCCCGTTCAGCGTTATCCACGATCAACTCCTCACCAAACGCGTTGATAAATTGCTTGGTGCGGCCAGTAACCTTGAACAGGTAGGGATCGGTGGAAGTAAACTCCACGGTATCCCCCAACTTGTAGCGCCACAGTCCCCCACTGGTACTGATTACAACGGCATACTGCTTGCCAACCTGCACCCCCTCGAGCGGAACTGTTTCCGGCAAATCGTTGCCGACCTGCCCCATCGGTATAAACTCGTAATAGACCTCGTTGTCGAGCAGCAACAACAGGTCGCCATTCTCCGGTGTGAACTGCACCCCGAAAAAACCTTCCGACGCATTGTAGGTCTCCCAGTAACTCATCCGGTCCACCGGTATGATCTTCTTGTACTGTTCTTGAAACGGGAGGAAACTCACGCCGCCATGAAAAAAAACCTCCAGGCGGGGCCACAACTCGGGAATCGTCTTCCCGGAATCTTGCACGATTTTCTTCAGAAGTACCAGCGTCCATGAAGGAACACCCACCATGGCCCGTATATCAGCTTGTACCGCGTACTCTGTAAGCCTCTCCAACTTCTCTTCCCAATCGGGAATAAGCGCAATGCTTTCGGGCGTTCGCCTCCGCTTAACCGCTTTCGGCAAGTTCTTCATCAGGATAGCTGAGATGTCGCCCGTGAAAATGCCGTCACCAATCCGATTCACCTGCTGGCTCCCACCCATCACCAACGTTTTCCCCAAGATAAACGAAGTGTCGGGGTGGTGTATCGCGTAGAGCCCTAACATATGGTAACCCGCACGGTAATTGCCGTTAAAGAGCGATTCACGAGTTACCGGTATGTACTTGCTTTTATCTTCCGTGGTTCCCGACGACATGGCGAACCACTTGACGGGCGTATCCCAAAGCACGTTCTCCTCTTTCTCAACGATAACCCTATCCAGATAGGGACGTAGATCTTCGTAAGCGATCAGAGGCACCCTTTCACGAAAGTCGGTATCGCCCTTTATCTCCCGGAAGTTATGCTCCCTTCCGTAAAGCGTATCACAACCGTGCTCAAGTAGGTAGCTAAGCGTGGCGCGCTGCGTGCCAAGGGGGTCTTGAATAAACTTCTCGACCGGCTTGTAGTAGGAACGAAGTATGGAACATGCTATTCTCTGTATCATCCTTATTCGAATAACGTTACGGTTACACAATCTTTGTGTTTAACGTGAATAACCAACCGCACACGAAAGGTGAGTCATTACAATATATAGGGCGCTATTGGATGTTATAGGGCGTGGTGACCCAACAAAAATGCAAAGGTAGGCAGCAGTTTCCAAAAACAGAAAAATAAAATCACAATTTTAGGTAAAAAGCAGGATCAGCCGATGCGACTCACTTTGATAAGGCGCTCTTCATCAATGATCTTGATTTTTCGCCCATCGATAGCGATAATGCGTTCGTTCACGAAATTGGAGAGGGTACGGATAGCGTTGGAGGTGGTCATGTTGGAGAAGTTGGCCAAATCTTCTCGGGCCAAATAAATGTTAATGGTTGCCCCATCCTCTTCCAGACCGTAACTGTCCTTCAACAGGAGAAGCGTCTCAGCGAGACGACCCCGCACATGCTTCTGGGTCAGGCTAACCACCCGATGATCGGCCACCCCCAAATCCACCGATAACATCTGGATAAAAAAGAGGGCAAGATTCCCGTTCTTCCGAAGGAACTGTTCGATTAACTCCATGGGGAGAAAACAAACCGTGCAGGGTTCAAAAGCAGAGGCAGACGAGACGTATGACTCACGGGCAAAATAGGCCCTGTAGCCAAAGTAGTGAACCGGACAAATAATACGAATGATATGGTCGCGGCTACCTACCCCCCGCTTGTATATCTTAACCTTGCCCTTGAAAAGGCACATCAGATCCTTGGGAGTTTCACCTTCCGCATAGAACAGGTCGTTCTTCTTGAAATGAAGAACGCGTGCGTTGCTACGCAACTTCTCCCTTTCAACGTCCGATAAAACCCTCCATATATCTGTTAAAGAGGAAGATAAATCAATAACACCTCTATTCTCCCCACCCATCCGTGTTGTAAAACTATGTTTTAGAACACAAATATAGCTGTTTTTTACACTATAATTGTAAAATAGGGGAAAGTTTTTGTTAAATCTTGGCACTCGGGGTGAAAAATCACGTACATTTGTAACGAAAAGGTTTCTGTAACGATAGCTCGCATCAATGGTTAGACGAATCATAAATAGTCTTATTTCACTCCTTTTTTCATCCGCTGTTTTCGCCTCGAGTACCACATTCGTCGTGGAACCTGTTTCCTCGGTAGATAGCACGTTTGCCGCGAAACTTGCCCTCGTTGCAAAACCTGCCCTAATCGCAAACCCTACTCTCACCACAGAACCTTCCCCCATCTTGAATCCCGTTTTCACTGTCGATTCGGTCCTGTTTCGAGCGATGAACGCCGCGGAAAAGTACAACGACCTGGTAGAAATATATACCGCGGAGGTGTACACCCGTACCTACGTGGAGACGATTGACAAGAACTTCCTCTACAAGTACACACACCTGATCCCGCACTTCGTCTTGCATGACCCGAAAAATGACGAGGCGTTAATCGAAACCATCAGTGAGCTGAGGTACGAGTACCCGAACAACTACGTGCATGATATTCGCCACGTGATGGGGACACTCACCAAGCAGAAAGAAATTGACCTGATTCCTTTCAACCTTTTAAACATCAACATTTACGGGGAAACCACTAACGACGAGAGCTTCTTCATGCCCATCCGCTTCAGTACCGCCAAATACTACCGCTACTCCCTGTACGAAACGTTCAACGAGGATGAGAAGAGCTATTACCACATTCATTTCACACCGATTTACGAAAACACGAAACTGCTTAAAGGATCGTTCATCGTGGAACGAGGCACGTGGCGGGTGATATTTTTCCGAGGTGAGGGGGTGGATATTTTCTCCGACTTCTCGTTCGAGATCACGATGGGCAACGAGTGGATTACCAACTACCTACCAGTAGATTTCACCATTTACCAAACCGCATCATACCTGGGCAACGTCCTCGCTAGCCGACACCTGGCCAAGTTAACCTACCGGGATATCAGCCTACGGCAACCCACGAAACCGGAGCGCTCACTCAATATCAGCGACTTTTACAAGGTGAGACTCGACTCGGTACCCGTCCTAAACAGCTTAGAGTTCTGGGAGGAGAAGAGGCCAATCCCCCTGCAAGCGAAAGAGAGGGATGTCATCAGCGGGTACCAGAAGCGTTTGCAAGAGAAAGAGGTACTAAAGGCAAACGGCGATACCCTAACCAGCTCCAGGGTCGCGCAACAGGTGGCACAACGCGTGGTCATGAACTCCAAGTACAAGTACCGATCCACCCGCATTGGCTATTCCGGGTTACTCAACCCCCTGATGCTCGGCTACAATTCAAGGGACGGGATCACCTACAGGCAAAAGCTCTCGTTCAACATAGACATGAGCCATCAACGAACCGTGAAAATCAACGCGTTTGCCGGCTACATGTTCCATCGAAAAGAGTTTTTCACCGACCTGACAACCACCTTTAACTACGATCCATTTCACCTAGGAAGCGCTACTCTCTCCCTAGGAAAAGGGAATCCAACCTACAGCTCGCTCTTCGTGGAACAGGTTCAGGACAGCCTTAAAAAGCAGGGAATCAAGTTCGAGGACATCTCGTTGAACTATTACCAGGACTACTACCTGACACTCTTTAACACGCTGGAGGTTACTAATGGATTCCTCCTCCAAACCGGTATCAACTACCATATCCGCAAGAGCAAGGACAAGAAAGTGATCCTGCAAAGTAGTACAGCAAACAACGAACCGATAGAGGAACTATTCGGAACGCGCCAATCGTTTGCCCCTTTCTTGCGCATCAGTTGGACCCCCAGGCAATACTATCGATACGAGGGGCGACAAAAAATTTACGTCCGATCGGACTTCCCCACGTTCAAGCTGGAGTTGTCAAGGAGTTTTCAAAACATCTTGGGCAGCACTACGGAGTACAACCGCGTAGAGCTCGATATCAGCCAAAATATCCCGATCGGGCTAATGAACTCCCTGCAATACCACGTGGGCGCCGGCATGTTTGTCAACCAAAAGACCGAGTACTTCGCTGACTTCGTATACTTTTCAAAAAACAACTTCCCCGAGAACTGGGACGACGGTTTGGGTGGCAACTTCAACATACTGAGCAGGGATCTTTACAACGCATCCGATTCCTACATCCAAGCCCACATGATGTTCGAAGCCCCGTTCCTAATACTTAAGAGTATCCGCTTCATCTCCGACTTCGCCGATATGGAGCGAATTTACCTGAGTACGCTCTATACCCCCCAGATCATCTCTTACACGGAGCTCGGGTACGGAATCGGGAACCGCTTCTTCAACGCGGGCCTATTCGCGTCGTTTCACAAGACCGATTTCCGACAAGTAGGCGTACGAGCAGCGTTCGAGTTTTAATCGCTTGCCAAGAAGAAGGCGACGTTAGTTTTTTGGTCGAAATCAAAGCGCAGGCTCCGTTCGCATTTTTATTGCTCGCTAAAGCCTTCGCCTTGGAATGTAAAAATAATGTGGGCGCGCAAAATTGTGTATCTTCGCGATAAAGTTAAGTATGGCATGATCTGTTTCCCAAATGCAAAAATAAACGTGGGCCTTCACGTCCTCTCCAAGCGGTCAGACGGATACCACAGCTTGGAGACCCTCCTCTATCCTATCGGGCTAAAGGATGCGCTGGAGATTATTCCCACGCATACCGACAAAACCGAGCAGGGCGAGGCTATGGCTTTGATTCAGGAAGAGACTGTGGAAACCGTAGAGACCGTAACAACCCCGGGGTACCGCTTCTACCAAACAGGTGTACCGTTAAAGGGAACAGCGGAAGAGAACCTGGTGATCAGGGCACTGCAACAAGTAAGAGAGCGAAGGAGCGTCCCCCCCATCGATATTCATCTGCTCAAGAAAATCCCATCGGGTGCCGGGCTAGGTGGAGGTTCGTCGGACGGTGCGTTCATGCTCCGGTTGCTTAACGAAACGTTCCAACTGCAACTCTCCGAGGAGGAGCTTACAGGAATGGCAGCATCGCTGGGTGCAGACGCCCCTTTTTTCATTAACAACCGACCTGCACTGGCAACAGGCATTGGCAATCGACTGGAACCGATTGACCTAGACCTGTCGGGATACTTCCTGTTACTCGTGAAGCCGAATATCGAGGTCTCCACGAAAAAGGCTTACTCGATGGTCATCCCGTCTATACCCGAGGCGTCCATCCGGAAGATCGTTCGTCAACCGGTAAGCGAATGGAAACGGTTGCTGAAAAACGATTTCGAATCCCCTATCTTCAAGAGGTATCCGGCCATCGCCCGAATCAAGCAGCAGCTCTATGAGATGGGGGCACTCTACGCCTCCATGAGTGGTTCCGGCTCGTCGGTATACGCTATATTCGAAGCGGAACCGAAGGAACCAACATGGCGGAAATCCTTCCCAGGCTGCTTCACTTGGTGCAACTGGTCATTATAGCCATCTTAACAAAACATTAAAGGTGGTTCCATACACCAAATCATAAAGATAAAAAATCACATGAAACGACAAATTAGTTGGATTATCGCGTGGGCCATCCTGCTGCCCTACCTCAGCGCGCAACCGGCCGCGATGCCCGAAAAAATCGCCGCTTTCGGCCCCATCGAAGTGCGAAAGCCGGTGTTGCTGGATAGCGTGAACTTGAAAGAGACCTCTTTCTCTGACGAGATACTACTCACCTACCCCATCACTTTCCCCGAGCAGGAGCGGTTCACCACCGAGCTGACGGCCGACACGGCGGGGTTCTTCCACGTCGACAAACCGGAACGGGGAATAGCCTTCCAGCTCTTCTCAATCTACTTAACGGGCGACCGATACGGCAAGGGCCAGCTCACGGTCATCTCGCCCAACCCCCTGGAGCTGTGGATCGATGGGACAAAGAAGGGGAGTAAGACGCAACGGGAAGACAGCTTGCACTTGGCCGGCAAAGTGACCGCCAATATAGAGGGATTTACCAACAGCGCACGGTTGGTGGTCAAGCTGCTCTCCTCGGCCGAGGATAAAGGCGGGCCGGCTTTCAAAATCGAGGTAAAACCGGAAAAAGCTGACTCACTCCTCACCTACAGCTTCAACAGCGTGGGAACCAGGCGTATCGATATCAAAGACATCCTGGAGGGAAAGCGGGTATCGAATTCAACGATATCACCCAGCGGTCGCTTTGTACTCCTATCTCTACGGGAAACCCTGCCGGGAGGAAGCGTTAGAAGCTACACCGAGGTGTACGACGCCCATCAAAAACGTACCATCCTGTCCGAATCATCCAACCGTGCTCAGTTAGGCTGGATGCCCAGGCAAGATCTTCTTCATTTCACGGAAGACGATAAGGATAGCTACCGGTTTTGCACATTGGACCCGCAGACGATGGAGGTGAAGGTGTTGGCCGAGGGGCTGCCCAAAGAGCGCTTCCAAGTGGCACCCGACGAACAGTCGCTCTTTTTTTCCTCTAAGGAGACCCTAACTGCGAAGAGCCCCGGAGGGCTGAAAAGGCTTATCGGGATAGATGACCGACAAACGAGTTATCGCGATCGCTACTTCATCTACCGCTACTTCTTCGACACCGGGTTGACCCAACAGCTCACGTTCGGTCGGCAAACAGCCTCGCTGAACGACATCTCGGACGACGCACGCTACTTACTCTTTACCACCTTGAAAGAGGAGCTCACCGAGCGCCCCTTCCGAAAAAGCTCCCTCTATAGGCTGGACCTCGAGTCGATGCAAGTCGATACCGTATGGGAAGAGCAGGTCTACGCCTACACCGCACAGTTCTCACCGGATGGCGAGCAACTGCTGGTGCATGGGGCACCGGAAGCGTTCGGCGGTATCGGGCTGAACATCCGACCGGGGCAGATCGCGAACAGCTACGACACCCAATCGTTCATCTTCAACCTCGAAACCAAGGAGGTTGAGGCGGTAACGCGCGACTTTGGCCCCACCATCAACACGCAGGAGTGGAACCCGAGGGACAACCGCGTCTACTACCGGGTTGAAGAGGGAGACCGCACCAACGTGTACCGCTACTCACCCAAGGACAAAAAGTTCGAGAAGTTGCCACTGAAAGAGGATGTAATCCGCTCGTTTACCATTGCCAACGATGGAGACTGGGCTACTTATACCGGCGTGAGCGTCTCCAACTCCAACCGGAGCTACCTGCTTAACCTGCGCACGCTGGAATCGACCCTGATCTCCGACCCGTACGCGGAGCGGCTCGCGCAACTACGACTGGGCGAGGTAAAAGAGTGGAGCTTCACCAGCTCTTTCGGCGACCAAATAGAGGGGCGCTACTACCTACCACCTGACTTTGACCCGAAAAAGAAGTACCCGCTTATCGTCTACTACTACGCGGGAACAAGTCCCACCACCCGGATATTCGAGAGCACCTACCCCCTGCACGTGTACGCCGCGCAGGACTACGTGGTCTACACGATGCAGCCAAGCGGCACCACGGGGTACGGCCAAGAGTTCTCAGCCCGTCACGTGAACGCGTGGGGTAAACAGACCGCGGAAGAGATTATCGAGGGGGTAAACGCATTCGTCGCCGCGCACTCGTTCGTCGATGGTAACAAGATAGGCAACATCGGGGCATCGTACGGGGGCTTCATGACACAGTACTTGATTACCCAAACCGACCTCTTTTCGGCATCGGTATCGCACGCCGGTATCAGTAACATCACCAGCTACTGGGGAGAAGGCTACTGGGGATACTCCTACAGCGCGGGGGCCAGCGCGGGCAGCTTCCCATGGAACAACCCGGAGCTGTACGTGAAACAGAGCCCCCTCTTCCTGGCCGACCAGATCAACACCCCGCTGCTATTGCTCCATGGGACGGTCGACACCAACGTGCCCATCGGCGAGAGCATTCAGATGTACAACGCGCTGAAGTTGCTGGGAAAAGAGGTGGAGTTTATCCAGGTAGAAGGGGAGAACCACGCCATATACGATTACAAAAAACGAATCGCCTGGAATCACGCCATCTACGCCTGGTTCAACAAGTGGCTTAAAGAGGATGCTCGCTGGTGGAATTCAATGTACACGGGCAAGTAACGGAGGACAGGGGAAAACGGGAGGAACAGCGAGAATAGTGAGAGCGGAAAAAGTCACATGGAGGTGAGATTCGATCTTTCCAGCAAATAACCCGCGAGAAACAGGCCTCATGAAACGAAAAAAACGTATCTTCGCGATACTAATGCATTATTATTATACTCAATTTTCAATAGCTCATCGTTTTGTCGCATTTTTTGCTTTCAAAGCTATGAAAAAAATAGAGCAAGAGTTGAATTATTTTACCTAACTCGGAGGAGAGAGATGACAACTGACTTGAAACAGATTGGAGAACGGATTAAAGGGTTGCGAGATGCGCTCGACCTAACCCCCGCGGAGATAGCCCAAAGGCTGGAAGTGGACTTAGAGGATTACCTGAAATTCGAGAGCGGGGAAGAGGACATTTCGGTTTCGTTCCTACAAAGAATTGAACGGGAGTTTCACGTGGATATCTCCACGCTGATGTTTGGCACTGAGCCGCGCATGAACGCCTACTTCATCACCCGAAAAGATAAGGGGGTAAGTGTGGAGCGGGTATCGGCCTACAAGTATCAATCGCTTACCTCCGGCTTTACCAACAACGTGGCCGAGGTGTTCGTGGTAACGGTTGAGCCTAAACCGGAAGAGGAGGACTTCTACAAGAACATTCACGCGGGACAGGAGTTCAACATGATTATAGAGGGGAGCATGATGCTGAACATCAACGGGAAGAACCTGCTGCTTGAGCAAGGCGATAGCGTCTACTTCGACTCGTCGCTTCCCCACGGGATGAAGGCGATGAACAATAAGCCGGTGAAATTCTTGGCCGTTGTCCTATACCCGTAACCCTTGCTGGTGGCCATTTGTCAACCATCCTTTACCACTATTTGAAATTATTAGGTTATCATGATAAATAGATTTGTAAAGAGAACGACATTCGCATCCCATAAAGATTTCGTGCAAAATTATCGCATCGAGGTTCCCGAGAACTTTAACTTCGCGTACGACGTGGTGGATGAGTGGGTCAAGACCGACCCAGGTAAACGGGCGCTTTGCTGGACTAACGACAAGGGGGCACACCGGGACCTCACCTTTGGCGAGCTCAAGGAGCTTTCTGACCAAACGGCCGCGTTCTTCCTATCCATTGGTATTACCAAGGGGGACCGGGTTATGCTGATCCTGAAGCGAAACATCGAGTTCTGGCAAACCATCTTGGCGCTCCACAAAATAGGTGCCGTGACCGTTCCGGCAACAAACTTGCTGACCGATAAAGACATCGTATACCGCAATAACGCGGCTGGCGTTAAGGCAATCGTGACCGCTAACGACGAAAAACTCATCCAGAACGTGAACAGTGCCTTAAAAGATTCCCCCACCGTGGAGCTCCGCATCGTGACCGGTGACACGGTTCCCGATGGATGGATCGGCTTTCAGCAAGGGATGGAGGATGCCCCCCTGTTTATACGACCGGAACAGGTAAACAACAACGGGGACACCATGCTTATCTACTTCACCTCCGGCACCACAGCGCAACCCAAGATGGTGATGCACGACTTCGCCTATCCGCTGGGACATATCACCACCGCCAAATACTGGCATAACCTTCACGATAAGAGCCTCCACCTGACGTTGGCCGAAACGGGATGGGCCAAAGCAGTATGGGGTAAACTCTACGGACAGTGGATCGTAGGTGCCTGCGTCTTCGTATACGACTTCGAAGGACGTTTTATCCCCGGTGATGTGCTGACCATGATGGCGAAGTACCGGGTGACCTCGTTCTGCGCCCCACCCACCATCTTCCGCTTCCTGATAAGGGAAGACCTAAACCTGTACGACCTGTCGGCGCTGGAATACTGCACCACTGCCGGGGAGGCTCTCAACCCCTCGGTTTTCGAGGCATTTTTTAAAAAGACAGGTATCAAGATGATGGAGGCGTTCGGTCAAACCGAAACGGCCCCCACCATTATCACCTTTCCCTGGATGGAACCTAAGCCTGGAGCGATGGGAGTACCCAACCCACTTTACAAGATGGACCTGTTGACCCACGATGGGCGTTCGGCCGAGGATGGGGAGCAGGGTGAGATCATCTTCCATACCGACGAAGAGTTACCCTTGAGCCTGTTCAAGGGTTACTACCGGGACGAGGCGCTCACCCGATCGGTGTACGACAATCATATTTACCGCACAGGCGATATCGCATGGCGCGATGAGGATGGGTACTACTGGTTCGTGGGACGAAACGACGATGTGATCAAGAGCTCCGGCTACCGCATAGGCCCGTTCGAGGTAGAGAGTGCCGTGATGACACACCCTGCCGTGGTGGAGTGTGCCATCACCGGGGTACCCGATGAGATCAGGGGACAGGTGATCAAGGCGACCATCGTGCTTGGAGCAGAGTACAAATCAAAGGCAGGCGATAAGTTGGTTAAAGAAATTCAAGACCATGTGAAAAGGGTGACAGCACCCTACAAGTACCCCCGCGTGATCGAATTCGTGGATGAACTTCCCAAAACGATTAGCGGGAAGATCCGCCGCGTGGAAATTCGAGAGAAAAGTGCATCAACTAAACAAAAATAAACGTATGAAAAAAGCATACCTATTTCCAGGTCAAGGTGCCCAGTACGTGAGCATGGGCCAAGAGCTATACGAAACCTCTTCGATAGCGAAAGAGTGGTTCGAGAAGGCGAACGACCTATTGGGATTCCGGATTACCGAGGAGATGTTCGAAGGTACCGACGAGTCGCTTAAGCAAACTAAGGTGACCCAACCGGCCATTTTTCTTCATTCGGTGATATTGGCCAAATCGCTAGGCGAAGCGTTTAAACCCGATATGGTAGCCGGGCACTCGCTGGGAGAGCTCTCAGCGATAACGGCAGCCGGCGGCCTGTCGTTTGAAGATGGACTGCGCCTGGTGCGTACCCGGGCGTTGGCCATGCAGAAAGCGTGTGAAGTCCGCCCATCGACCATGGCCGCGATCCTCGGTATGGAAGACAAAAAAGTGGAAGAGATTTGCGCATTAATTCAAGACGTGGTTGTACCTGCCAATTACAACTGCCCAGGCCAGGTCGTGATCTCTGGAACCTATAGTGGGGTAGATAGCGCATGCGAACAGTTGATAGATGCCGGCGCAAGGCGAGCCATCCCGCTAAACGTGAGCGGTGCTTTCCACTCGCCCCTGATGGAGTCTGCCCGGGTAGAGTTAAAAAGAGTCATTGAAGAGCTGGAATTCCATACTCCCGTCTGCCCGGTTTACCAGAACGTGTCGACCCTTGGCGAAACCGATCCGGAGACGATCAAGAAAAACCTGGTGGCGCAACTCACCTCCCCGGTAAAATGGACCCAATCGATACAGCGGATGATCGCCGATGGTGCCACGGAATTCATTGAGCTGGGCCCCGGGAAAGTGCTGCGGGGGTTGGTTTCCAAAATTGATAGAAACGTAATAACATCGGGGTTAAGTTGAAACAAATGAAACAAACGATCCTACTCGCCCTATTCGCAGTTGCATTTACTGCCGTTGAAGCACAGGATGACTTCTTCGAGGCACCCAATTTCAAGGCGATCAAGCGCAACGTGACGGAGCCCTCCTCACCTTACTTTTACCCGCGACTGCTGCAAAAATACCTCACGGCAGAAACGGAACTAAACTTGGAAGAGAGTCGCCACCTCTACTTCGGGTACATCTATCAACCGGAGTACGTTCCGGTGGACACCTCCGCATACAATGGTCTACTAGCGGAAACCATTTCTAATCCATCGTTCAGCGAGGCTAATCACGATCGGGTACTGCAGTATGCCGATGCACTGCTTCAAGAGGATCCCTTTAATCTGCGTGCGTTGAATGCCAAACTCTTGGTTTACGCGCAGCAGGATGACGGCGAAATGTACAAAAAGGTGGTGCGCCAACGAAAAGCTGTGCAAGACGCGATCATCAGCACGGGAGACGGGATATCGGATAAAACACCTTTCTACGTAATCAAGGTAGCGCACGAGTTCGACCTGTTGCCGTTCTTTGGGTATACCTTTGGCGGGGAAGACCGGATGATGAGAAACAGGAAGATCAATTACCTTACCTTGAGCACCAATCGATTCGGTATCGAACGGCTCTACTTCAATATCTCACCGGTGGTTGATCGCGTGAGTTCACTCGGTGGGAGCAAATTTTAATTCTCTTACAATACAAGTATGGGTAGCGATGTAAAAAATAGTGTACTGTTCGCCCTCGCGGCGTTGCTGGGGGCGAACCGAAAAAAAATCATTGAAGCTAACGAAAAAGACGGTCGAGCTTTTCCCGATATGGACGCTTCTATGAGGGATAGGCTGAAGGTGGACGATCGCAAAATCGACGGGATGATCCGCTCCCTTGAAGAGGTGGCCGCGATGGCCGACCCGGAGGGAAGAGTCCTTTACGAGTTCGAGCGACCAGACGGGCTACGCATCTTGAATCGTACTGTGCCTTTTGGTACCATCCTGATTATTTACGAGTCGAGACCCGACGTGACCATCGAAGCAGGAGCCACCGCTTTCAAGGCGGGAAATAAGATCCTGCTGAAAGGGGGTAAGGAGGCTTTCCACACCAACAGCCAGTTGACCACGTTATGGCAAGAGGCACTCCAACAGAACGGGGTAGATAAGCACTGGGTGGAGTACCTAAGCCTTTCCCACGCCGAAACGCAGCGACTCATCAAAGAGAACACGCGAAAGGTTCACCTGATTATCCCCCGGGGAGGGGAAAGGTTGATTCAATTCGTACGGGAAAACGCCACGGTACCCGTGATTGTGAGCGGACGGGGTAACAACTTTCTTTACATCGATAAGACCTCCGATTTTGAGATGGCTATCCAGTTGGTGCTGAATGGGAAAAGCAGGATCAGCGTCTGTAATGCGACCGATAAGGTGCTGCTGCAAAAGGATATTCCCAATCTGAAAGCAAAGATTAACGATCTGATCGACCAACTTGTCCAAAAAAGAATCGAGGTGTGGGGGAACCGAGAAGTCGCCCAGCTAGATGAGCGTATCCAGGTGAATGAGGAGGAGGAGACACTCTATGAAGAGTACCTGGCTCCCAAGCTGTTCCTTGCCCTGGTAGATGAGGTAGGAGAAGCCATCGAGATGATCAACCGATACTCCGGAGGGCACACGGCGGTCATCGTCACGAGCAACGTCGTGAATGCCGAGCGGTTCATGCAGGAGGTGGATTGCGCGGCCGTCAACCACAACGCCTCATCGCGGTTTACCGACGGTGGACAGTTTGGCGTGGGGGCAGAAATAGCCATCAGCACGCAAAAGCTCCACTTCCGCGGCCCGCTGGGTGCGAACGAGCTGATTACCAACAAATGGTTCGTGTATGGAAACGGGCAAATCAGGGAATAATGATATGAAGAAGAAACTGATCGTGAAAGTTGGGTCGTCTACGCTCACGGCCGGTACCAACCGCATATCGTTCGCGGTGATCGAGGGGTTGGCGCGACAAATCGTGGAGCTGAAGGGGGATCACGATATCGTGATCGTCTCGTCGGGCGCCATCGCCACGGCCCGCCAGTTCGTGGAGATCAACGGGTTCAATAAGCAGGTCGACTCCAAGCAGGCGTTGGCGGCTATCGGCCAGACCAAGCTTATGGAGATCTACGACACCATCTTCAGCTCGTTCGGGTTAAACATTGCGCAAGTATTGCTGACCTACCGCGACTTCGAGAACCCGGAGGCCAACGAGAACACCCGGAATACCATCCGCCGCTTGTGGCAGGTGGATTACATCCCCATCGTGAACGAGAACGACACCGTTGCCATCGAGGAGATCATGTTGGGGGACAACGATAAGCTCTCGGCGTTGGTCGCCGTCATCACCGAGGCCGACCTGCTGGTGCTGATCTCCGATATTGATGGCATCTTCGACCGCAACCCTCACCTGCACGCTGATGCTCGCCTCATTGACGAGGTGAACAACCTGGAACAGGTTCGCTCCTATATCGAAGAGAAAAAGTCCACCCTTGGCACCGGGGGCATGTCGTCCAAGGTACACGCCGCCGAGATTTGCATGGAACACGGGATCGAGATGTGGATCGTGAACGGGCAACGCCCCAACTGCATCATCAACGCCATGCAGAACCAAATCCCGTTTACCCGCTTCAGGAGGAAAAGGTAATTCAACTTTCGCATGTAACTATTTCGTTAAGCCAAACGAGCAGAGGACAAGTTCACTTGGACTATGCCGTGGCGAGAAATAGTCTAACTTTAGTGAACTATTTCGTTAAGCCAAACGAGCAGAAGACAAGTTCACTTGGATTATGCCGTGGCGAGAAATAGTCTAACTTTAGTGAACTATTTCATCACTTTAATATAACATCGTAGCGTGAAGCATGGATTTATAGGTTTCGGTAACCTCGCGAAAGCGGTATACCGGGGATTGAAAGAAGAAAAGGAGATGCAGTTCGGGTACTTCGCCCGAAGCCGCAAGGAGGTTCCCATCCCGTTTCACGAACGGATAGAGGAGCTGGTCGATTTTGCCGACGTGATTTGGTTGATGGTGAAGCCACAAGATCTGGAAGGCATCCTAACGCAACTCAGCCAACATGACACGAGGGGCAAGACTATCGTTTCACCGGTTGCGGGCAAAACCATAGCCTACATTGAGCGCTTCCTTGGTAAAGAACAACGGGTAGTGCGCATCATGCCCAATCTGGCTATCGCCTACCGCGAATCGGTCACCGCAGTGGCTACCAACCAGCCGGGCTGCACGGGGGCGATAGAGCTATTTAACCTGTTGGGAAAAATGGGCAAGGCGGTGTGGTTGGAAGAGAGCGGGTTCGACCTCTTCACCTCCGTTTTCGGCAGTGGGCCCGCCTTTATCCTGGCGTTTATTCAGACCTTTAAAGAGAAGATGCAAGAGTTCAACCTTCCCGGTCCACTATTGGATGAACTGCTACTGGAGCTGACCCAGGGCACGACCACCTACTTCTCGCGTAACCAGCAACGGTACAGTATCGAAGAGCTTATCCAAAACATCACCAGCAGGGGAGGTACCACTCAGGCGGGACTCGACTACTTCCGGGCACATCAGCTCGGAAAACATTTCGAGGGGGTGCTTGACGCCGCGAAGAGGCGCTCAGAAGAGATGAGCCGTAGCGGGAATGATTAAATGGCCTTGTAAGCGACGGCATAATAGCGCACCTGTTGGATCACCGAGAGCAGCCCGTTGGAGCGGGTAGGTGAAAGGTGCTCGGTAAGCCCGATTTCCTTTATGAAGCGCAAGTCGGTCCCAGTGATTTCGTCCGGCGTTCGCCCGCTGAACACCCTCAGCACCAGCGCCAACAACCCTTTCACGATCAAGGCATCACTCTCGGCACCAAAGTAAAGCCTTCCGTCACGGTACTCGGAATACAACCAAACCCTGCTCTGGCACCCTTTGATTAGGTTCTCCGGTGTCTTATACTGCTCATCAAGCGACTTCAGGGCATTCCCCTGCTCGATGATGTACGCGTACTTATCCATCCAATCGCTGAAAAGTGAAAACTCGTCGATAATCTCCTGCTGTACTTCGCCTACCGTCCGCATTCCCTCGTCGTTTTATTCACTATATATCACCTCCATCACGGTTTGCCCTACCGCCTTCAGGCTGGCACGGTCAATGTTTCTCATATCATCGTTTCGCGTGTGCCAATGCACGCCAAACCCGGTACGGGTATCGCTCTTCAGGTTAATCACGTTGATGCTGGGTGCCCGGCGGTGTTGATTCACCGGCAGGTGATCATCCGTGATGTATCCCCCCTTCTTCGGTATGAAGTAGTTCCTGTAACCCAGCTTAGTAGCGGTAGCCCACACCTTCTCCACAACATTCGATGCGTATTGGATGGAGTAGCCCTCTTTCGGAAAAGTAGCCTCGGCCGCTCCCACCATATCCAGCAAGATACCGTATGCTGCCCGGTACCCCTCCACGTGCGGTTGCTCCGACCAGTAGCGAGAACCCACGCACCACCAGTCGCCCTCCACCCGGTCGTCGCTATAGGAGGGGGGACCCCAGTCCTCCAAGTCGAAGAACACGATGTCTATCCCCACCTCGGTGGGTTGCGCCTGCAGGTGTCTCGCTATCTCCAGCAGCACCCCCACCCCGCTCGCCCCGTCATCGGCCCCGGCGATGGGTTGCTGTCTTTTCCAGGGGTCGGTCTCCTCATCGGCAAAGGGACGTGAATCCCAATGCGCGAAAAGCAGTACCCGTTTTTCCTTCTCCGGGAAAAAGGCGCCAATAATGTTCCTCAAGGGTAGGTTCTGCCCCTCATAATGGGTCACTTCCGCACGCTGCTCGTACACCTGCGCCCCGTACTCGGTCAACTTGCCCACCAGCCAATCACCACAAGCGGCATGCGCGGCAGTTCCGGGTACCCTTGGACCAAAAGCGACTTGCGTTTCCACGTGGAGGTAGGCACTATCGGCATCAAAGACAGGGGATCGTTGGGTGTAGGTCTCAGGGGACACCTTGCTCCGAGAGGACTGGCATGAATTACACGACACGGTAAGAAGCACCGCACTTACTAGCAGGAGGGTACCTAAAAGTGTACCCCACGTTGTACTCGTGGTCATTGCCTATAAGTTTTCGATTATTGTTGTAAAAAGACGCTGTCGTTATTGACCCTCAACTCGGTCATCACACCCATGATCAGTGGAAAGTTCAACTTTACATGCCCGACCGGGAAATTAAAGCAGACGGGGAAGTCGTACTCTTCCACCGCGTGCAGAATGGATGCGTAAAGCGGGCGGTACATCTGGTCATCCTCCTCGTAGTCAGTAAAGCGGCCGACAATCATCCCGCTAATCCGATTAAAGACACTCGCGAGCTTCAACTGATGAATCATCCGATCCACGCGGTACGGTACCTCCCCTGTATCCTCGATAAAGAGAATGCCTTTATCGGGAATCCGTGCGTAGCGCGACCCCATGATCCCACAGAAAACGGACAGATTGCCTCCAAAAAGTCTCCCCTTCGCAGCACCGGTACGGTTGAGGAATGCGCCCGGGTTCATTAAATCCGAGGGAATGGAGTAACAAACCGACTGTCCGGCCAGTATACTTTTCACTAACCGAACCGACACGCCGTCCGCCCCCTCACGGGAGAAATGCGCCGCCATGGGGCCATGAATCGAAGCTACGCCATGGTGCTGTAAAGCAGCGTGGAGGGCAGTTATATCGCTGTAACCCACCACCCACTTTGGGAATCGACGTATCCCGGTAAAATCGATCTTGGGAAGGAGGTGAACCGTCCCATATCCCCCCCTAGTACAGAGAATTAGCCGTGCACGGCGATCGTCAAACGCTTTCTGCAAGTCAAAGAGTCGGTTTGCTTCCGATCCACTGAAGCGGCCCTGTTCGTCGAGCGCGTGCTCGCTAATCTCGGCTACCAAGCCCCATTTCTCCAAAACGGCTACTGCATCCTCCACGAGGTGCCGATCAATTTTCCCAGCAGGGGAAATAATTATCGCTTTATCGTTGCTCTTTAGCGAGAGGGGTCGTTTCACGTTATTCCTGTTTTATGAAACCGGTAGGTTCTACCTCCATCGGGCGACCACCGGTACTTTCATTTAAATCCTTACGCATCGATGTTCGCGTAGGTGGCATTCTCCTCGATAAATTCCCGGCGCGGAGCAACCTCCTCGCCCATCAGCATGGTGAAGATCATATCAGCATCGGCAGTGTTCTCGATGGTCACCTGCTTCAGTGTCCTATTCTGGGGATTCATTGTCGTATCCCAAAGCTGCTCAGCGTTCATTTCGCCCAGCCCTTTGTATCGTTGCGTGTGTACTAAGTTCTCGTTACCATCGGCGTACGTGTCAATAAAGACGCGTCGTTGCCGTTCATCGTAGCAATACTCCTCTATCTTTCCCCTCTTGCAAAGGTAAAGCGGGGGAGTAGCAATATAGACATACCCTTTCTCGATAAGTGGCCGCATATAACGAAAAAAGAAGGTGAGAATCAGCGTATCGATATGGCTACCGTCCACGTCAGCATCTGTCATCAGGATAATCTTGTGGTATCTTAGCTTCTCGATATTGAGCTCCTTACTATCCTCTTCGGTCCCAATAGTAACACCTAAAGCCGTATAGATGTTCTTTATCTCTTCGCTCTCCAACACCTTGTAAGGCATCGCTTTTTCCACGTTTAGGATTTTCCCCCGCAACGGCAAGATAGCCTGGAACACGCGGTCGCGCCCTTGCTTCGCGGTTCCACCCGCGGAATCCCCCTCCACGAGGAAGATCTCGCTCAACGCCGGATCTTTGCTCGAACAGTCGGCCAACTTACCCGGCAGTCCGGCTCCCGAGAGGGGCGACTTCCGCTGTACCATTTCCCGTGCTTTGCGGGCCGCATGGCGAGCAGTGGCAGCCAAGATCACCTTCTCAACGATCACTTTCGCCTCTTTAGGGTTCTCTTCGAGGTAGTACCTCAACGCTTCACCGATGGCTTGGTCCACGGCGCCCATCACCTCGGTATTCCCTAACTTGGTCTTGGTTTGTCCCTCGAACTGCGGCTCCGCCACTTTTACCGACAACACGGCCGTGATCCCCTCGCGAAAATCGTCACCGCTAATCTCCACCTTCACCTTCTCCAGCATTTTGGAATCTTCGGCGTACTTCTTCAACGTTCGCGACAACCCCCGGCGGAAACCGGTCAGATGTGTACCTCCCTCGATAGTGTTAATGTTGTTCACGTAGGTGAAGATGTTCTCGTTATAAGTATCGTTGTAAGTCATCGCGATCTCGATGGGAATCCCGTTCTTCTCGGTCACGATATGAATGGGGTCTTGAATCAGCAACTCCTTGTTTTTATCGATGTAACGCACGAACTCCTCAAGACCCGTCTCGGAGTAAAAGCGTTCCGACTTGAAGCTCCCGTCTTCCTTGTGCATTCGCTTATCTGTAAGCGAAAGCGTGATACCCGCATTAAGAAACGCCAGCTCGCGCAGGCGCGTGGCCAATATGTCGTACCGAAACTCCAAAACCGTGAAGATGGTATCATCCGGCCTAAATGTGATGATCGTACCGGTTTTATTGGTATCTCCCACGATTTTCACATCGGCAAACGCCTTCCCTCGGGAGTACTCCTGCACGTAGATCCTGCCTCCCCGGTGAATCTCCGCTTTCAAGTAGGCCGACAGGGCGTTCACGCAAGAGACCCCCACACCGTGGAGGCCGCCCGATACCTTGTAGGTCCCCTTATCGAACTTACCCCCCGCGTGCAACACCGTGAGTACCACTTCGAGGGCTGATTTTTGCTCTTTCTCGTGCCAATCTACCGGGATGCCTCTACCATTATCTATAACCGTGATCGAATTATCCTCATTGATGACCAAATGAATCTCGTCGCAATAGCCGGCCAGCGCCTCATCAATGGAGTTATCCAACACCTCGTAAACCAGGTGGTGAAGCCCTTTCTCGCTTACATCACCAATATACATAGCGGGACGTTTGCGAACCGCCTCCAAGCCTTCGAGCACCTGAATGTTCTCCGCGGAGTAATGGCCGCTAGCCATTTTCTTCTCTTCTTCTGACATTGCCTTTTCTTTTTATTTAATTACCCTGTAAATGAGGTATTTATGTAACACCCAAGGGCCCTCCAAAAAACGAACAAATATACGAAAAAAAAACGTTTCCAGCAACCTTTTCTCGCCCCGAACAAAAATCGAGTAGGAGGAAAATAAAATAGGTTTTCCTCCTATTTTATTTTCCGACCTCTCACACCACCGTATGTACTTACGTGTACGGCGGTTACATTAGAGTGGATTACGAAACAACTGTTTGTAGCTGTCTGATAGACTGTAATAGCCTTGTTTAGCAAACCAAACGTTGTTCATTCCTATGTTCAGGGCGGGACTGTTAGACAGTCGCCACCATCCCTTGCCACTAAGGGCAGTACGCCAACTTAATGTTTCCTCAACTCCAAGTGAGGTGAGAAAACGAACGATACCGATTACTCGTTTACATTGCTTTAGACGGTAACATTTTAATCGGCGGCGAAGCCAACCGTCTAACTTTTCAAGTTTGCCTTTCATTGAAGCGTACTTGAAATATTGTAACCAACCTCTTAGCAACATTTCCAGTTCTCGCAAGATTTGCTCGAAACTTACCCCGCAATTACGTCGGGTAATGGATTTGAGCTTCATCTTTAATCGTTCCTCGCTTGACCTGCTTAGTCCTAACTTCCCTCCTCGTAAAAGGCTATGGCCTAAAAAGTTCACCTTGTAACTCGGCTTGATACCGCTCTTTTCTCGATTGACTTTCAGGAGCATTCTGTTTTCGATAAAACCTATTATGCTATCATATACTCGTTCGGCTGCCTTGCAGCTGCCCACGAATATCTGAACGTCATCGGCATAGCGTACGAAGTCCAAGTTCCGACGTGTCAGCTCTTGGTCTAACTCGTCCAAGACGATGTTAGACAACAATGGGCTTAAAGGACTGCCTTGCGGTGTGCCTTTAACACGCTGACTGCATAGCCCGTCCCGAAGTATACCGGTTTTCAGAATGCGACTGATCAAGGATAGCAAGCGCTTATCCCCTACCCGTGTACTCAGAAGCCAAAGCAAGCGTTGATGGTTGACCTCGTCGAAGAACTTGGCCAGGTCTATATCAACGACGGTACTTTTCCCCGATTTAACGATTTCGCACGCTCGACGCAGGGCATCGTGAGCACCTCGTCGTGGGCGGAAGCCGAAACTCGAAGGGGAAAACATCGGGTCGTAAATGGGTTGTAGGACTTGGTTTATCGCCTGTTGGACTACCCGGTCTTTGACCGTGGGAATGCCCAGCTGACGGAAACCGCCTTTCGGCTTGGGAATTTGAACGCCTTTAACCGGTTGGGGAACATACGTGCCGGACAATAAATCGTTTTGAAGTTCCTTGTAATGGTTGCTGAACCATGTGCCGAACTCTTCGACACTCTGCTTGTCCACACCGCTGCTCCCGCCGTTGCGGCGTACCTGTTGATAGGCTTCGTGCAAATTTGAATAGCCCGTCAAACGTTCCATCAAATCTCTCGTCTGATTACGTTCTTCTTCGCATATAGAAAGCCACACGGGGCTGACCTTCCCGTCACTTTCGTACCATACGGGTACGTCCGTGACGAAAAGGTTACCTTGAATACAACATTCTGCTCCTTTCTTTCGCTTCATCTGTGTATAAGGTTATTTTCTGCCCCTTGGCATTGGCTTTTACTATTCTAAAAAAAACTCATCAGCTCTAATGTTTCTGCCCTTCGCTCCACTCTCGTTACAAGAGCTTCCTGGCTACTATGGCGTCTGCTGACTTCTGTATAACGGCTTTGCTACAACAGTTCGCTCGTCTTCGCCTCCACCTGTCTTATACAGACCTCCTACGGTAAACTCATACCTCTTTCACCGTGAGTGACACGATTTACTACCCTTGCTTTACGTCCAATTATCGGGCTTCGTGGTCCAATGCCCACTTACCCACAAGGTAAGCCTCGTATCGTGTTCCTGTCCGTTCATTCACGGCTTTGTCGCTGGCTTCCTTCAGATTTGCCCTCGCGGGCAACACCCTTGCCGTTGACTAACGTTTCCTATTGGCAGGCACGTTCGGGACTTGCACCCTATAGATGTATGGTATGCGTAGCGCACATTAAAAAGGCCGAACATCTGCTGCTCGGCCATCCCTATATATTAATCGTTTGCTGGGTATCGAAAATTAACTCAAACTATTCACGTGTATGGCTAATTTCGATTTCAGGTTGTTGGCTTTGTTCTTGTGAATCACCTTCTTCTTGGCCAACTTATCCAGCATGGAACAGACTCTCGGGTACATCTCTTCCGCCTCCTCCTTGGAGGTGGTGGCACGCAGTTTACGAACCGCATTTCGGGCGGTACGAGAAACGTACCGGTTTTGGAGACGGCGAACCCTGCTCTGTCTCATTCTCTTTTCTGCTGATTTATGATTTGCCATTCTGTTAACTTATCTGTTTTATACTTGTTATTACTAGTAGCCCATAGGGGAATCGAACCCCTCTTTCAAGAATGAAAATCTTGCGTCCTAGCCGATAGACGAATGGGCCCTTTTCGGGCGTGAACCCGGTGTCAATAAGGAGCCAGCTCCTAAATGCGGCTGCAAATATAGAACGTTTTTTTAAAACAGCAAAATATTTTTATCACTTTCTGTTCATTTGAACTTACATCTCGGCAAAAGAAACCATTTTTCAACGTTGTTTCATTGGTTGTTTCATTTATTTTGTTTAATTTTGCAGGCCGAAAAAGGAACCTATAAATAGCGGTGGAAACAAAAGTATTGGAAGCCGACATGATTAAAACAGTCATGAAACACCCTTGGGAACTATTTCGATAGGCCAAACGAGCAGAGGACAAGTTCACTTGGACTATGCCGTGGCGAGAAATAGTCTAATTTTAATGAACTATTTCGATAGGCCAAACGAGCAGAGGACAAGTTCACTTGGACTATGCCGTGGCGAGAAATAGTCTAACTTTAGTGAATGATTATTTTAAACATAAGAGGTTCCATACACTTTTAAAGATAAAAAGTCGAATAAATACAATAAAGTAAAAATCAATTAATATGAAGAGAACATTTCAGCCCTCCAACAGAAAGAGAAAAAACAAGCACGGGTTCCGCAGTCGCATGGCAACTAAAAATGGGAGAAAGGTATTGGCCGCACGTCGTGCGAAAGGCAGAGCAAAATTATCCGTTTCAGACGAGTTCTAGTACGCTACATCGTAAAGAATTGATAAAGACAGGAGCCCGAGGTGTCGAGTTCCTGTTTTTTTTGTATTTTTGCATGTAGCTATATACCCTTTCTTTTAATGGAACGTATGAGTAAACAGAAGTCTAATAAACCAATACTCGGTAACAGCTTTCTAAAGAACCTACTAGCGATTACTACCTGTGGCATCGCCTTGATTCTATTGGCCTTGCTCTTCCTGCACGTTTACACCCGGCATGGGCAGAACGTGGTGGTGCCAGACCTAGTAGGACTTCAAGTAGAGGAAGCAAACGTTATTCTTACCGCCAAAGGGATACACGCCGAGATCGTGGATTCTATTTATCGGGCTGACGCGGTGCCCGGCGCCATTCTCTCGCAGGTTCCCAAACCCAATAATCGGGTCAAGGAGGGGCGCTCCATCTATGTGACGGTCTACTCAAAAAGCCCCAAGGAGGTGGCCGTCCCAGGGCTGGTCGATTTTTCCACGCGGCAAGCTATCGCCCTACTTCACTCACTTGGGTTTAACAATATCACGCTAAAAGAGGTACCCTCACGGTACGCCGGATTGGTTTTGAGGGTGGAGTATCGCGGTAAACAATTGGCACCGGAAGAGAAAGTACCCGCCGGTTCGCCCTTACAGTTGGTGGTTAGCAGCAGTGCCGCTATCGATTCGTTGAACGTGGAGGGGAACAAAAACCCCGTGGAAGGTGGGATTGACGACTCATTTTTTTAATCGCCCATTGCATGTTGAAAGAAGATTCGGAGTATATCGATTGGTGGCTTCTGGAAGAAGAAGAAGAAGAAGAAGAAGAGGAGGAGGAATTCCCGATTTCAGTCAACGATGGGAAGGAGCAGCGGTTCGAGCACTATCGCTTCGTGGCCGACAAGGGGCAAAGCCTGTTGCGAATCGATAAATTTTTATCGACCCGAATAGAGGGGATATCACGCAATCGCATCCAGCAGGCCGCGGAAGCGGAGTGCATCTTGGTGAACGGTTCGCCCGTGAAGTCGAACTACAAGGTGAAGCCGCTGGACGTGATTACCGTCGTGTTGGGTTGGCCGCGACGTGAGTTGGTCATTATTCCCGAGGAAATCCCTATCGATATCGTGTACGAAGACAGTACTCTACTGGTCGTCAACAAGCCGGCAGGCATGGTGGTTCATCCCGGCCATGGCAACTACACCGGCACGCTGGTAAACGCGCTGGCACACCACCTGAACGTGGACGGCGCGATCGAGATAGACGATCCACGAATGGGGTTGGTACACCGGATCGATAAAGAGACGTCAGGCCTGCTCCTGGTAGCCAAAACACCCGATGCGAAGGCCTTTCTTTCCGGTCAGTTCTTCCGTAAGGAGACCCAACGAATATACGTAGCCCTTGTCTGGGGCAATGTAGCGGAAAATGAGGGAACCATCGAAGGGAATATTGGGCGAGACCCAAAGGACCGCATGTTGATGCGCATGTTCCCTGACGGAGAGCAGGGCAAACCGGCCGTGACACACTACAAGGTGCTGGAGCGCTTCGGGTATGTCACGCTGGTGCAATGCCGACTCGAAACCGGGCGTACCCACCAGATTCGGGTACATATGAAGCATATTGGGCACACGCTTTTTAACGATGAGCGGTATGGGGGCAACGACGTTTTACGGGGAGTCCGCTACGCGAAGTACAAACAGTTCGTGAACAACTGCTTCGCCCTCTGCCCCCGCCAATGCTTGCACGCCTGTTTATTGGGTTTCACCCACCCCGAAACGAAAGAAGTGCTCCGTTTTGAAAGCGATATCCCGACGGACATGCAAGCGGTCATCGACAGATGGAGGGTCTACCGAAGGAGTCAGGAATAAAAATAACATAATTCTATGAAAAAAAACGTGGCTATCGTATGGGGAGGGTACTCTTCCGAGATCGTGATCTCTGAGAAGAGCGCGGCCGGTATTTACGCTTTCCTGGATATAGGCAAGTACAACCTGTTCAAGGTTAAGATCGACCGCCACACGTGGGAGGTGGAACACCAGGGGAACCGCTTCCCGGTGAACAAAAACGACTTTAGTTTCGTAGCCAACGGGATAACCACTCGGTTCGATTTCGCGTACATCACCATCCACGGCACACCGGGTGAAGATGGCGTGCTGCAAGGCTACTTCGATATGCTAGGTATCCCTTACTCCAACTGCGGGGTACTAACATCGGCGCTCACGTTCAACAAGTTCACCTGCAACAACTTCCTCAAGAACTTCGGCGTGAAGGTAGCCCCCTCTATAGTATTGAGAGGGACCGACTCCTACGCGCCGGAACAGATCGCCAACGAGTTAGGGTTACCCGTTTTCGTGAAGCCCAACTCGGGTGGTTCCAGTTTTGCCACGACCAAGGTGACCGCGATCGCCGAAATGAAAAGTGCGATCGAAAAGGCATTCCTCGAGGCACCGGAGGTCATCATCGAGCAGTTCATAGCGGGCACGGAGGTGACGTGCGGCTGTTACGACGGAGGTAAGGGGGTCGTCGCGCTGCCCCTCACGGAGGTGGTTCCCGCGAACGAGTTCTTCGACTTCGACGCCAAGTACAACGGGCAGGTAGAAGAGATAACCCCCGCCCGCATCCCGGCATCCGTCGCGCAAACCGTTCAGGAGGAAACAAAAAAAATGTACCGCCTTCTCGGCGCCAAGGGGATTATCCGGGCCGACTACATCCTACAAGATGGTGAGCCGATTTTGCTCGAGGTGAACACCACCCCTGGAATGACCGAGACCAGCTTTATCCCTCAACAGGTGGATGCGGCCGGCCTATCGATGGGCGACGTGCTGTCGAACATCATCGAAACGGAATACGTTAAAATCCATGTAAACCGATGACCCCCATGACCGATATCACCGATCGCTTTCGAAACATCCGGCCGTTACTCGATAGCGAAGTGCCTGAAACCGTTGCCCGGCTGATAGCCGACGAAGGATTTAAACGAGCCGTCGAGCCTATCATGAAGCCTCTTTCCTGGGAGCAGTTCTCGGGAATCGTCACACGGTGCAAAAGCAAAGATGACTTCCAAGCACAAATCATTCACCCGCTGCTAAAACAGTTGATCCATCAAACCACGACGAAGATGGTCGGCACCGGGTGGGAAAATATCAAAAAGGAGAACAGCTACCTCTTTATCTCGAACCATCGAGATATAGTGTTGGACGCAGCCTTCTTTAACATCCTCCTTTTCGATAAACAGTTTCAAACCACCGAGATCGCCATCGGCGACAACCTACTCATCCACCCGTGGATTACCGATCTGGTACGCATCAACAAGAGCTTTATAGTCAAAAGAAGCGTATCGGTTAGAGAGATGCTGAAGGTGTCGCGGCAACTCTCCAACTACATCCACCACACGATCAACCAACGCGCGCAATCCATCTGGATCGCACAACGAGAGGGAAGGGCCAAAGATTCGAACGACAAAACACAAACGAGCCTACTAAAAATGCTCACACTACATGACAGTGCCAAGCCGCTGGAAATGCTACACCAACTGAGCATCGTCCCCCTATCTATATCATACGAGTACGATCCCTGCGATTTCCTGAAAGCCAAGGAATTTCAACTCAAACGAGACGCGACAGGCCATAAAAAAACAGAAGCCGACGATATCGAAAACATGGGCACCGGTATCATGGGATTTAAAGGGCGGGTCGTCTTCCGATTAGGGGAATGTATTAACCGCAGCCTAGAAGCGATTCCCGCGGAAACGAACCGTAACGAAGTGCTCGACCGGGCAGCCGCGCTGATCGACAACGAGATTTACCGGAACTACTCTTTCTTCCCGATCAATTACATCGCCTACGACCGTATGAGCAGCTCCGACCAGTTCAGGGACGAGTATTGCGACGAGGAAATAGCCCATTTCGACGCCTACCTGCAACGGCAGGTCGACAAGATCAATATCCCAAACAAAGACGGCGACTTCCTCCGAGACAAAATCATCGAGATGTACGGTAACACCGTTAAAAACCATCTGGAGATAGTGGATACGAGCAAAGGGCAAAAAAGGTTGCCTAGTAATCAAGTGAGAGGTTGTTGAAAACCCTTAACTGCCGTAACGGCAGATACAATAACCTTGCTAAGAAAACGATAAAATAAGCGAAAAGTATAAGGTAAACCCTGCCCAGTGAAGGAAAATTATTGAATGAAAATCATGAGGAAAGTAGCGTTAGCTTTCATGGCATTTCTTCTTTTCGTTTCGGGTTGCGACAAGGAGCCCAAACGAATGGATGACTACTTCGTGGAGTTCGCTACCCTATTGAAGGAGGGAAGCTCCATCCGATTCCAGCTCGATAACGGCCAGCTGCTTACCCCCGAAAGCAACGACAATATCAAGGGGGAGGATCGACAACGGGTGATCCTCAATTACACCCCTTTAGGAGATAACCGGGTAAAGATTAATTACATGTCGCCCATTTATACCGGGGTAATAGAAGAGGGTTACCCCGAAAGGTACGCCAACGACCCGGTAAAGGTTCAAAGCGTTTGGGTTAGTGGCGGTTACCTTAACCTGATCATCGAGGTAGAATACCACGGCAAGGGACCCAGTTTGGCGCTGCTTCGCGAACGAAGGGCAACGGATATCAACCTTTATCTTAGCCATTCACGGAACGACGCCCTCCCCGGGTACCCCAAAGTAATATACGCCTCATTCCTGTTAAACGCACTCCGTTCCGAGCACCCCAAAGGTTCCGAACAACCCGTTTCATTCCACTTATTTATCAATACCTACACGGGCATGAGGGTGTTTCAACTTGAACTCAAATAAGCGGCGGAATCGGGTCTTCATCGATCTTGAAATCGATAGGTAACAAGCATTTCACGTTCACCTTAACCCCCTTGTTCTCACCGGGAATCCACCTCGGCATCACCCCCAGCACCCGGATAGCCTCGTTATCGAGCTCGGGATTCAGTCCCTCCACCACCTCGATATTAGAAATGGCTCCATCTGCCCCCACGATGAACGAGCATAAAACCCGCCCTTGAATGCCCTCCTGCCTGGCTTTTACGGGGTATCGCACGTTGTGTGAGATAAACTTGGCCATTCCCTCTTCACCGTACGCGTACCTGGGCATCTTATCCACGATGGTATATATCTCGCTGTTCTCAAGGATATCCCGGTCGGTCTTCGCGTATATCTTTGTTCCCAACGCAGCCGTGCGCTGCCCATGATGAGGTGCCGCATTTTTATTCAATTTGAAGTACATGGGCACGTACGTTTCGGCACGCACGATCTCCCCCTTGTGCCGGGCAGGGCGCCAAGGAGGCATAGCTTGTAAAATACGCAACGCCTCCTTGTTCAACAACGGGTCGGCACGATGGATTATATTGAAACTGGAAAGCGTGCCGTCTTTCTCCACCACGAACGTGTATACCACCAAGCCCTGAGCATCTCGCTCCCGAGCCTCTTCCGGGTAGCTCAGCATGCTGGATATGAAATTGTTCATAGCGGCAGTCCCTCCCGTGAACATGGGAGCAACATCCGGGTCCTCATGAACGTGGTCGCTCTTGGAAACGGGTGCTTCTTGCGCCAAAATCATCGATTGTATCGCTATCACTTGAAAAACCAAGAAAGCCGTTACAAAGAGAAAGATATATTTTCGGTCATTCATCTGAATAAGTTTTCTTTCACACACGCGTAGGTATCGTACCCGCCGGACAGATTGTACACCGCTTCAAATCCGTGCTGCATAAGGATGCGCGTGGCAACGTACCCCCGGAGACCTATCTTACAGTAGGTGTAGATAGTTTTACCCTTCGGTATCTCGCTCAGCCGTTCCCGCAGCTCATCAACTGGGATATGCAACGACTGCTCAATATGCCCGCCTTGGTACTCCTCTTTTGTCCTCACGTCGACTACGACCGTATCGGGATCCCTTGTATCAATATCGTGCCAATGGATGATCTTCACCCTACCTTGCACGATGTTTTCCGCGATGAAACCGGCCATGTTCACCGGGTCTTTCGCTGATGAGAACGGCGGCGCGTACGCTTGCTCGATCTCTTGCAAATCCTGCACGGTACCCCCGTTCCGAATCACCTGTGCCAGCAGATCGATGCGCTTGTCCACACCACCGAACCCCACGGCTTGCGCACCCAGCAGTCTCCCGTCGGGGGCAAAGTTAATTTTGAGGGAGATTGGCAAAGCACCGGGGTAATACCCCGAGTGCGTTACCCCGTGGCAGATGGAGGTAATGTACTCGATACCCTCTTTCTGGAGCTGCCGCTCGGTAGCACCGGCAGCGGCTACCGACATATCGAACAGCTTCGCGATACAGGTTCCGACGGTTCCTTTATAGGTGCGGCTATTGCCCATCGCTATGTTATCGGCAGCAATCCTCGCCTGTTTGTTTGCCGGCCCGGCTAACGGGATCAACGCCGGCTTCCCGGTCACGAGGTTCGTTACCTCCACCGCGTCGCCCACCGCGTAAATATCGGGGTGGGAGGTCTGCATGTAGTCATTCACCTTGATCCCGCCCAAGCAACCTATCGTTAACCCGGCTTCCCTAGCCAGCCCCGTCTCGGGTCGTACGCCAATGCTCAAGATTACCATATCCGTATCGATGGTCTTCTTACTCTGGGTATGTACCCGTAGGCGGTCGCCTTCCGGTTCAAACGCGGTGACCGTCTCACCCAACAGCAGGTGCACCCCCCGCGAGCGAAGGTGACGATGTACCATGGCCGCCATAGGGTAATCCACCGTGTTCATTACCTGGTTGAGCTGCTCGATAACCGTTACCGATAACCCGGCCTTCTTCAGGTTCTCGGCCATCTCCAGGCCGATGAAGCCGGCTCCCACGACCACGGCGGAGGTAACTCCTTCGCGAGCAACGGCCGCTTTTATCCGGTCCATGTCCGGTATATTCCGAAGGGTGAAGACCCGTTCGTCATCGACCCCCTTGATGTTGGGCTTAACCGGGCTCGCACCGGTGGAAACGATTAGCTTATCGTACTCCTCGACGTATCTTTTACCCGTGTTCACCTCTCTGACCGTCACGGTTTTCGAATCTGGGTGAATCGCGATCACCTCCGACAGCACCCGCGCATCGATATCGTATCGACATTTGAATCCCTCGGGGGTTTGCAATAACAACTTCTCGCGATGCTCGATAACCCCTCCGATATGGTAGGGAAGTCCGCAATTGGCAAACGAAACGTACGCATCCCTCTCGAAAAGCACGATCTCCGCCTTTTCATCCAGTCGCCTGAGCCGTGCAGCGGCGGTAGCGCCACCGGCCACACCGCCAATAATTACGATTTTCATACGATTAAAACTATTATTTTCAAATGTATCGTATGGAACTATTCCGTTAAGCCAAATGAGCATTGGACAAGTTCACTTGGACAAGGCCATGGCGAGGAATAGTCTATTTTTAATGAACTATTCCGTTAAGCCAAATGAGCATTGGACAAGTTTACTTGGACAAGGCCATGGCGAGGAATAGTCTATTTTTAATGAACTATTCCGTTAAGCCAAATGAGCATTGGACAAGTTCACTTGGACAAGGCCATGGCGAGGAATAGTCTAACTTTAGTAAACCCTTGATGATTAAAATAATCATTCCCAAGGATGTATAATGATTATTTTAAACATGTCGGTTTCATGTTGTATTGAATTTAACTCCCTAAATGGTCACGTAACACCAGGATTGCCAACAACCCCTGACCGTCACGTGGAACAACACAAATAAAAAACATTTCCGCTTAATTCGCAAATATTATTCCCCTAAAAATACCAAGGTACGCCCTTCAATCTATTTTTAGTTCGTGGTGCCATCGAGGGGAAAGTGATCGGCGAGCACAACATTTTCTCCATACTATGAAGAGCCTTTTCGTTGACAAAACTCCTTTTTGAAGTTTAACAGCCACTACCGTTAAAAAACACAAATTCACTCCAGGGCATCTGTTTTTTTATTCTGGATTGGATGTTTAAGTAACAATTTTTTTGTTACTTTTATCGACAAGAGTTTCCCAAATGATGCGAAATTCACACATCTTAAGGAAGTGACTCCCGGCGTAGAGGACGTGCGATCAAGAGAGGAGATATCTTCTCCCAACAGGTACAACAACAACCGGGTTGTGCGCACAAAAACTCGCTACCTTATCAACGAAAACGATATAGACATGCTGGATGTAACTGAATACCTGGAGATAAGGATGCCAGGTAACGAGTAGGTTGTCTCAAGGTGTAAAAACAGCATGAAAGAACTGACAAACATGTGAATATGAAACAACTGATTTTTTCTGGCCTGATATTGCTATTGATTACCGCCTCTTGCCAACAAAATGTATATAAAGGGGATGCCCAGACAAGTTCCATGAATGAAGCTGTAAAAGAAGCAGCGCAAACATTAACGAAATTTAAAAAGACATCTCCTCTGCTGTTAGACAACAAGAGATTAGCCCTGTGGAATAAGATTCAAACTTACTCGGATAATCTGGTCAACACCACGTTCAAAGAATATTTGGTGAGCTCGGAAGAGGTTGCAGTGAGGATGGAAGACACCATACCAATACTCTTTTTTTACCGGGAAGCTTTCGACAAAATCCTTTATGAGTTGAAAAACACGAAGGTCAAAAAAGGTGGCGTTTCGGTCTGGTTGCTGTACAATATGGGGATCGTAATTAAAACACCGTCGGGTTGCTTTGGTATAGACCTTGAACACCGCCTGGCGGAACAACTGGAGCCTTTTCTTGACTTCATCTGTATAACCCACAACCACGAAGACCACTATAATATAAAACTGATCGAAGCAATGATCAAGAACGGTAAACCCGTGATATCAAACTTCTACAAGGATAGTGGGGAATACCTTTCAACGAAACCCGCGAACTACATGGTCAAAAACTTCACCATAGTGACCGATATGTCCGACCATCTCGCCAATTCTGACATGCAAGATTTTGTCACTCTATTCCGCATAGAATGCGGGGATGATTCCGGCAATTTTTCAATACTGCACTGTGGGGACTCTGGATTCAATCCCGAACACTTTAAAAATGTTCAAGGTCCTGTGAGCGTGGTGGTCATCAGATGGGGTGCACCCAGGGAAAGCAATATTTTTGGCATCGGCGAGGGTCAAGTAGAAACAAGCTACGCGGTGCTATCTCATCTTATTGAATTAAGGCACAAGCCATATCCACATGGACAGGCCTCTATCACCAAAACCCTGGAGCATCTTCCCAACGTGAAGTGTGAAAACACAATAATGCCCTTTTGGGGTGAGAAATTGACATGGAGGAAAGGGAAGATCCTTAAATAACCTTGTTTTCCTATGCAACGATTAGTTAGAAGCTCGCATTAATCCCACGGTAGTTTAAAAAGAGTTCATCGCCTAATCACCTGATCAGCGCTATGAACTCTTCCCTAGTTTTTTGTTCCCGGAATACGCCGGTAAAATCGGAGGTAGTAGTGATGGAGTTTTGTTTCTCCACCCCCCGCATCTGCATGCACATGTGTTGCGCCTCGATGACCACCATCACGCCCATGGGTCTCAAAGTTTTCTGAATGCACTCCTTAATCTGGGTGGTGAGGCGTTCCTGCACCTGCAATCGCCGCGCGTACACGTCCACCACGCGAGCAATCTTGCTCAGGCCGGTGATATAGCCATCGGGAATATAGGCCACGTGCGCTTTGCCGAAAAAAGGAAGTAGGTGGTGCTCACATAACGAGAATAGATCAATATCCTTCACGATCACCATCTGCCGGTAATTCTCCTTAAACAGGGCGGAACGAAGGATCTCCTCCGGATCTTGCCAATAGCCTGTGGTGAGGTACTGCATCGCCTTGGCCACTCGTTCCGGAGTCTTCAGCATCCCCTCCCTACCAGGATCTTCACCTAGAAGCGAAAGAATATCCCGCATGTATTCGGAAATAACCGACCTGCTTTTGTCTATTTCTTCGGGTGACATCTGCTCGTTTATTCTGCCTAATTAATCGGTATCTTCACCTCGTCCACCACGATGAACATCTCTTTGCCAAACGAAGGAAACCGTTGTCTGAGTTCTTGCATGACCTCTTCTGCCTCTTCGCGGGTGGCGAAGTTGCCCACACGCAAACGCCAAAATGGGGATTCGAACAGAACCACCGCCTCGTGCTCAGGAAACGCCGCGCTAATCTGCGCTTGCTTCCGGTGCGCCTCGTCTTTCGAGGTACGCTGGTTATTCCCCGAGAACGCTTGGACCTTAAAGCCCCGCAGGCGGTGAAACTGAATGGTCCCGTCGGCCGAGGTATAGACCGTGCGGGCGGGCGACATGGGGCGACCCAGTACATGCCGGATACTCTCGTCCTCATGTACCGTGACCCTCCCCTTACCAGGAGAAGTTCCATTCAACTCCTTCAATATCTCGTTCCGCTGTTTTCGCGGCGACTGGGCATGCACGGTACTCACAAGTGCTACACCTAACAGCAAGATACAGACCATCAAGGAGAAACAGGATGGGATGAGGCGTTTCATTGGAAAAGAATTTTCATGTAACAAACTGTCGAACCGTTAGAACGCCTCGACAATGGGCAGGAACTTATCCACCCCGAGCGAAGCACCACCGATTAGCCCGCCGTCCACGTCAATATTCGAGAAGAGCTCCTTCACATTTCCAGCGTTGACACTTCCCCCGTACAGGATAGAGGTACCATCGGCAACATCCTTCCCGTACTTATCGGTCAAGGTCTCCCGGATAAACGCGTGCATCTCTTGAGCTTGAGCAGGTGTCGCCGTCTTCCCGGTGCCAATGGCCCAAACCGGCTCGTACGCCAACACGATCTTCGCGAAATCTTCTGCCGAAAGTTCAAACAGCGAGTCTTTCAATTGCGCTTTCACCACGTCGAAGTGCTTGTTCACTTCCCTCTCCTCCAACACCTCACCTATACAGAAGATAGGGGTAAGCCCATTGGCCAACGCCAGCTTCACCTTCTCCTTGAGTATCTCGGGGGTCTCCCCGTAATAGGCACGGCGCTCACTGTGCCCCAGGATCACGTATTTGGCGCCGGTAGAAGCCACCATCGAGGCTGATACCTCCCCGGTGTAGGCACCCGATTCCTTATCGGCGCAGTTCTGAGCGGCCACGCCAACCTTGATCGTGTCAATGGTTGCCACCACGCTAGCGAGATGGATGAACGGGGTACCAATCACCACGTCACAATGCACGGTTTTACCCTCTAACGCTTTGTCTAGCCCTTTCGCTAACTCTAATCCCTCCTGCAGGCTCATGTTCATCTTCCAGTTGCCAGCTACAATCTTTTTTCTCATATACAGTTCAATTAAATCGATTTATTTTTTAAAAAACAACGCTCTCGCCCTTTCAACAAGAGTAGCGGCACTGCGAACAAGAGCGCAGTTATACCTAAACGACCAGCTTCGGCCTGCTTTCGATCTGGTGGGGAAACCAACTGGGATTCATCTAAAGGGGTTTTCACCTCGTTGAAATGGGGAACCCCAAGATAGCCCCACTTGTTGATGACCACTCCCCCTTTCAACAACATCAAACCGGGCTGAGAACGAATCATCGTCTTCAGCTCCCGTTCGTCGGCCTGTATAAACTGAAAGCAGGTCTGATGTCGCCCTTCCCAGTTACCCACCCCCTGCGGAGAGGAAGCGGTTAACAGGTAAAACGGGTAGCCATGTGCTTCCGCGTAGTTCCGTGCCGAGATAAAACGATCCAAACGCCCCTCACGTACCTTCTCCAGCGAGTAGGCGATCATCAAAAGCTGGTAAGAGGGTTCCGACAGGATCAAGTCGGTAACGTCCCCACCGGTATACCACTCGACATCCGCATCATCGCGGTAGATGGCAGCAAGGGCAAAATCCTCGATCGCCGGCTTCTCCCCTTCCTGCACCACCCGTGTCCTCGCATCCACATAGGTCCACGTGCTATCCTCCCACGGGAGCTTCTCCTCAGTGAACTCCTGTTCTACCCCCTCCTTGCTGTAAATAAAAATGGTTTCCAGCAGGTCACCCTTTTCCGAGTCCACCTGCATCTGTCCCGGGATATTGGCACCCACGTGATAGGGTCTGAAATCCATAATCGGGTAGTGAAACAGGTTGTATAGCGAGAAGAGAAACCCGAAAACGACCGTGAAAATCGCAGTCAGCGGGGCCGATTTGCGCGAGAACAACGGCTTCATCTTCCTCCAGTTCAACAACAAAAAGAGCGTACCCAGCAGAAGCACCAGGTTTTTGTAAAAGGTCTGCCAGTTGCTGATGATGAACGCATCGCCAAAGCAACCGCAATCCTCCACCGGGTTGGTGAGCGCGATCCAAAGCGTGAGCGGGGTGTATAAGAGCATGAACAACCCGATAAGCCTAAGCGTCCACTTCCTGTAAACACCCAGCAATAGCGTTACACCCAAGGCAAACTCGGCAACCACCATGAGCAGGGCAGCCGGCAAGGCTAACGGGAAGAGCTCCACAAGCTGGAACGCAATCAGGTAATCCTCTATCTTGTAAGCGAAACCATAGGGATCAATCGCCTTCACGAAACCGGAGAAGAGAAACGTAACACCAATCACCAGGCGGGTACATTCCACCAGAAAGCCGACTATCTTGTCCCTTAAATCACTCATCACTCATCGTTCGTTACTCACCAATCCCCAACCATCAATCGAAAATCATCGATCATCATTTACCGGTAACCTCCCCAAACCTTAATTTGATCAACGCGAAAATCGCGTAATTGATCATATCCTTGTAGTTGGCATCCACACCCTCTGATGAAAGCGTCTGCCCATCCAACTCCTCGATCTCCTTCGCACGGTAAATCTTCATCAAGATGATATCGGTGTAGGAGCTAACCCGCATACTTCGCCACGCCTCGTCGTAATCGTGGTTCTTATCGAGCATCAACTCCCTGGTTTCGGACACATGCTGATCGTACAACTTCATCGCCTCCCCCGGGGAGATATCCACCCCATCGGCGTAACCAAGTGTCAGTTGAATCAACCCGATAATGCCGTAATTGACGATAGCCATGAACTCGGGAACAATCCCCTCGCCTACCCGGCTCTCCTTTTTCATCTCAAGGGAGCGTATCCGGTTAGCCTTGATAAATATTTGGTCGGTAACCGATTCGGGACGGAGAATGCGCCACGATGCACCGTAGTCATGCAACTTCTTCACGTAAACCTCGCGACACAAGCGAATCACCTCCTCGAACTGGGAATTTGTACTGTCCATAGTTGACTTGTCTCTTCTTGAATCCGGGCAAAGATACTAAAAAAAGGCACAAGTTTACATTCTTGCACCTTTTCTATAGCGTGAATCACTATCACTTTCGTTCTACCTCTATTTCTATAGTCAACTCGGGGGTCTATCCATATGTTCACGTGACCCGAAGGGTCCTACCTATCCTCAACACGGTTCGTGAGGTGATGTTGTTTAGACGGCACAATTCGCCAACAGTAGTCCCATAACGTTTTGCGATGGCCCCAAGGGTATCACCGCTCTGTATCCGGTGGTAACTCACCTCGCCCGATACAAACTTGTTGGTACTTTCAGATGATGCTGCACCGCTTGATGCCACGCTGCTGTCGTTACCGTTAGCCGAACTTTTGGGAACCACCACGCGGCTACTGCTATTCGTCTTCCGGTAGCTGGAATTAGTCACCAGATACTCATCGCGATGGGTAACCTTGTTTTCAAAATCGATGATGAAGTTCGGGTTAATGGGTTTACCAAGGAAACGAGTCTCGAAATGGAGGTGCGACCCGTACGACCGGCCAGTGTTGCCAGCTAGACCTATGGGTTGTCCCGAGAGAACGAAATCGTTCTCGCCGACCAAAAATTTCGAGAGGTGCCCATAAACGGTCTCCAACCCATTCACGTGACGAATCACCAAGTAGTACCCGTACCCTCTCCTTTCATACTGCTTAACCCGGACTTTGCCATCGAACGCCGCGTAGATGGTATCACCCGTCTGCGCCTTCAGGTCGATGCCGTAATGATAGCGGCGGCTCCCTCTTCGCCCGAAGTTGGAAGTCATGTAGCCATCCACCGGCATGGTGAAATTTTCCAAATCAACCATAAACGTGTCAGGAGCGTTTTCCAAGCTGCCGTAGATGTTGACGTGCCGATTCCCCCACATCCCACCGTAAATATCGTCTGCCGGGATATCGGCGGGGTCAAACTTCTCTCGCTGCCCTTCCACCTCTTCGAGTACCGACAAGTTCATCTTGAGCTTCAAGCCGTCGGCAAAGAAACCGTTCTCATTGCTGAAGCTCGAGCTATGCAGCTGTTTATACGTCACTTCCGAGCGAGATTTCTCGGGTGTCCCAGGTGTTTCAAGCGTTTCAGAAGCCTCCGATATTACCAATATTTCCCGTGTTTCCGATTCTTTCGGAAACGATTGTGAAAATGAACTGAATGTGAAAAATAGTGAGATCGCAGGCAATAGAACAGTTGCTCGAGCGAATAAATTATTTTTCTCCATTGCTACTTTTCAGTTTTGTTCGTAATTTATACTTGAATTTCCAATACGTTTTACTGGTCACTTTCCATCCAAACCACTCTCAAAGTAAACTTTTTATTATTTCACATGCAAATTTTCTTTATTCTTTTTTAGATAATAAATAGAACAAAAACGCCTTAAATATAATATAACTTACTGCTAAACAAGCGTATTCGCAAAAACATGTTATACAACATATTTCCTTGATTTTTACTTTTATTAGGATTATTTCAATTACGTTCAATCCGTTTCTACCCACTTGAACAAAAGAACCATACGTTCCGCCTGTTTGATTTTGATCACTTTCACCCTTCATCTCTTGCCCCCGTTCAAAGGCAACCCAAACGTTCCCTCTATTCCTTCCCCCCGTGGCGGTTATCATTTCACGTTTTTTAATAACGTTACTCACAAATGGGCTCTTTTTACTCCGCCAGTGTGAGGAGATTTCCGTATCTTTGCCCCGATTTTTCGATTAAACCAGTTGCATTCAGGGGGGGATTACCCAAAAGTACAAACTTAGATAAAAAGATGACCCGATACAAGTTTATCAATAGCATCACGGGGTGGGTTGTGTTCGCCGTGGCAGCTACCGTATACCTCCTTACCATTGAGCCGACGGCCAGTTTCTGGGATTGCGGTGAATTCATCACCCAGGCCTACAAGCTGGAGGTGGGTCACCCGCCCGGGGCTCCCATCTTCATGCTGGTGGGTAACTTCTTCTCGCAACTGGCGCAAGATCCGTCGCAAGTAGCAAAAATGGTCAACAGCATGTCGGCATTAATGAGCGCCTTCACCATCCTGTTCCTCTTTTGGACTATCACCCACCTTACGCGTAAATTGATCTTACGAAAAGGCGAGTCTGAGCTAACCGTTGGTCAAACCATCGCGGTTATTGGCAGCGGTATCGTGGGAGCGTTGGCCTACACCTTCTCCGACACCTTCTGGTTCTCGGCCGTTGAAGGCGAAGTCTACGCGTTCTCCTCTATGCTGACCGCCTTAGTCTTCTGGCTGATCCTCAAGTGGGAGGATAACGCGTATAAGCCTCACTCTAGCAAGTGGCTAGTACTGATCGCCTACGTTATAGGGTTATCGATAGGCGTACACCTACTGAACTTGCTATGCATACCGGCCATCGTGCTGGTCTACTACTTCAAGAAAAACGACACGCCGACGCTAAAGGGGGTCTTGCTAGCGTTGCTCGTCTCCTTTGGACTAATCATCGTGGTCCTTTGGGGCATCATCCCCGGCTTCACCAAGGTGGGAGGCTGGTTCGAGCTATTCTTCGTGAACACGTTGGGGCTCCCGTACAATAGCGGTGTCTTAGTGTACCTTGTACTGTTAACGACAAGCCTCGCGTGGGGACTCTTCGAAACGCTATCCAAGCACGGGGAGGAGTCGAGGGCACGAATCGCCTTCTTCATCAGCCTCGGGCTGACGGGTATTCTCTTTATTGGGAGTAGTGCCTGGTTGTGGGTCATCCTTGTAACCACCGGTGCGTACTTCGCGTTCAAGTATAGAAAACTGAACAACCAGTTCATCCACCTTGCGATGGCAATGTTGATGGTGATCCTAGTGGGCTTCTCGGCCTACGCGATCATTCCCATCCGCTCCAGCGCCAACCCTCCACTCGACCTGAACTCTCCGGAGGATATCTTCTCGCTAGGCAGATTCCTGAACCGCGAACAGTACGGGCAAACACCGCTCGTCCACGGAACCACCTACGCATCGCGCATCGAACGAGACGCCAACGGGGTAGCCCTTATGAAAGGGAAAAGTATCTCCTACCAACAGGTGATAAAGAACAGTCCCAACGAGAAAGACCGGTACGAGAAGGTGACCACCCCCATCTACAAGTACACCCACACAATGCTGTTCCCCAGGATGCACTCGACCAGCAACAACCCGTCGTTCGTGAACCATATCCGGGGGTACGAGCGTTGGGGGGGCGTGACCGATCAAAACCAAAAGCCCACCCTCTGGCAAAACCTAAAATTCTTGGTCAACTATCAAGTCAACTTCATGTACTGGCGCTACTTCATGTGGAATTTCTCGGGCAGACAAAACGATATTCAAGCCGATGGCGGGATCACCTCGGGCAACTGGATCACCGGCATCCCCGTGATTGACGAGCACCTGCTGGGACTGGGACCGCAAGAGGAAATCGCCCCCGATATCGCCGATAACAAAGGGCATAACAAGTATTACCTGTTGCCACTACTCCTCGGGATTATCGGGATTCTTTACCAGCTGAAGTTGAAAGAGCGGGGGATGCAAAGCTTCCTCATCGTCTTCATGCTCTTCTTCATGACGGGCCTGGCCATCATCCTCTACCTCAATCAAACACCGTACGAGCCACGCGAGAGGGACTACGCGTACGCCGGGTCGTTCTACTCCTTTGCCATCTGGATAGGGATGGGTGTTGCCGGCATCAGCCTCTTCCTGAGGGAACGGATCAAAAACACCACCGCCGCCACGGCCTTAGCCACGGCGGTCTGCCTGTTTGTACCCCTGCAAATGGCTTCCCAGAACTGGGATGACCACGACCGATCGGGACGCACTCTGGCGCGAGATACCGGTATGAACTACCTGGTGGGCGTGGGCGAGGACGGGATCATCTTCACCAATGGCGATAACGATACCTACCCGCTCTGGTACGTGCAGGAGACCGAAGGGTTCCGCACCGACGCTCGGGTAACTAACCTCAGTTTCCTGCAAACGGAGTGGTACGTGGACCAATTGCTACGGCAAGCCTATGAGTCGACCCCCCTGCCCATACAGTGGGAGCGTCCCAATTATTCCGGTGAAGCGGGCAGCGCGGCATACGTCATCACTCGCCAGGAGATAGAAGATGTATTACGGCAAAACAACATCCCTCCCATCAGCTACGGGAGCTACTTCGACCCGAGCGCATACCGAGATACCATCTCATTAAAGCGAATTATGGAGCAGCTGCGCACCGGAGAGTACAGACCTAAAAATCCCTTTACCACCGGCGAAATGCAGGTAATCCCATCCGACCTAGTGAGGTTGGAAGTCGACTCGGCAAAAATCAACTGGGAACGGTTGGCCGCTTCACCATCAGACCGGATGCACCTCAACCTGGCAGGCAAGCAGGCCGTCCACCGTCAAGAGCTGATGATCATGGAGATACTGAACAACATAAACGAGGGGAACTGGGAACGCGACGTCCATTTCGCCACTACCATCACGCCATCGCTCTACATGAACCTGCAGAACACCAACTTCTCGCTAAACGGACTCTCTTACCAGGTAGTCCCAGGAACCCCGCTACACGGTGGAGTGAACATCAGCGCCGCCTACGACAACATGGTGAACAAGTTCCGATGGGGCGGACTTGAAGAGAACCCCGACATCTACCTCGATGAGACCTGCAGGAGGATGCTCTCCACCTACCGGCTTTACTTCTCGCAACTGGTGAACGCACTCGTGGATGCGGGTGAAAACGAGAAAGCGTTGACCGCCCTTGACAAGGTAGCCGGGATCATCCCTGACTCGACCGTACAGTACGGGAGCGATGGAGTGATGTTCGCACAAGCCTACTACCAATTGGGCGAAGAGGGAAAAGCGGAAACCCTTATCGAAACCATCAAAGGGCGAATAGATGCCAACCTGAACTGGTTCAAGCGGTTGAGGCCCGCTCAACTTTCAAACACGATGACAGACGTGATTTACAACAACATAAACCCCTTGATGCTTATCACACGGGTATACCAGCAGCACAACAAAGAGAAATACGTCGTGATAACAGACGAGCTGTTACAGCAAGCTGAAATGTTCTACAGGGCGGGGGTTCCCTATTTGGGCGACCTAATCCTTAAAGAGATCACCGACGGTTCACTGCAAGGATACTACTCGGCCGAACCCAGCGACTCGGTAGGTAGAGTCACCGAAGAAACCATCTTGCAAAAATCGCTGAGAATGATGCAACAGTTTAGCCCCCGCCTCTTGGAGCAGTACAGTGGCTCGGATGAATAAAAAAAATCGATACACGTATGATCATCGAACAACCCCCTTTGCTATATAGGGTACTCTATCCTAACGCTCTCTGGCGCATGAAAAAGCCTCACCAAAAGACGGTCTACCTGACCTTCGACGATGGCCCCATCCCCGAAGTCACCCCTTGGGTGTTGGATGTGCTGGACAAGTACAGCGTGAAATCCACCTTTTTCTGCGTGGGCGATAACGTGCGTAAATACCCTTACCTCTACGAAGAGATCCTGGGAAGCGGCCACCAAGTGGGGAACCATACCTTCCATCACTTACAGGGATGGCTTACCGCACCCGATCGATTCGTGGAAGATACGCTGGAAACAAGTCGCTTAATAGCCTCCAACCTGTTCCGCCCACCCCACGGCCACATGATCTTCCCGCAGCCACGCCTACTCAAGAGAAAGGGGTACAAGGTGGTGATGTGGGACGTGGTAACGCGCGACTACAACGCGAAACTACCGCCCGAACAGGTTTTGGAAAACGTGAAAAGGTACACGCGTGATGGCTCTATCATCGTATTCCACGACTCCCTAAAAGCGGAGAAGAACATGAAATTCGCTCTTCCCCGATCCATCGAATGGTTGCAAAAGGAGGGGTACACTTTCGAGATGATCCCCGGTATGCCGAAACTTTCGAAAAACCGCTACTACTCCAGCATCCCCCTATCCCTTAACCAAGAGAGAACCCGGTAAGGCCACTCGTTCACGGTATGTCCCGTATTGCGAAGCCCATACCCATGTCCACCCGATGGGTAGATATGCATCCCGGCCGGAACCTTGGCCTCCTTCAGCGCGTGGAAGTAAAAAAGGCTACTGTTGATATGGCTGCTATCGTCTTGCGTCTGGATGAGGAGCGTGGGAGGTGTATCGGCATCGACCCGCAGCTCTGGCGATATGGAGAAACCCTCACCCGATAAGTAAGCCGGGTAAACGAGGATACAGAAGTCGGGACGAAGGCTCACCTCATCGAACCTGTCGACCGCCGGATAGGTACGTGTCCGATAAGCCGTGCTGGCCATGGCCGAGAGGTGCGCACCGGCAGAAAAGCCCAACACCCCGATCTTTCCAGGATCAATGCCCCACTCGGCAGCATGAGAACGAGTGTACGCGATGGCACGCTGCAGATCTTGCAAGGGCGCTTCATGTTTCTCCAACCCTTCGCGGCGGGGTACGCGGTACTTCACCAGCACGCAATTGATGCCGTACTCGTTAAATCGCTTGCAGATCTCCGTCCCCTCCAAGTTATAGGCTAAGATATTGTACCCCCCACCGGGGTTCACGAGGATGGTAACCCCCGAATTGTTGTCAGCAGGTGCAGGGTAAAAGGTGAGTGTCGGTTTATCCACGTTGCCAATGCGAAGCACGGGGTACCCCGCCACCTTATTGCCACTTAGATCATCTACCTGCTTCATTTCCCCTGATTCCCCCGGAGCGCCGTTAGGAAACAACAAGATGGGGTTCTCTTGCGATGATAGGGTCATTGCCATGACTAATACGAATAGAGTTAAGAAAGTTGTTCGTTTCATCATTTTTTTCTGCAAACCTACATAAAAAAATAATTCCCAATACGAATACTTTAGTCTAAAATAAATGTTTGTATCAGTTCAAACGATAAGAGAAGGAAAAAACGAGGCTGTAATGAGGCAAATACGGCAGGTTGGTGTTATCTTTGTACTCTAAAGGAAGGAAGAAGAAATGGAACAAAAACGGTATTTACTGGGAATGGCCCTGCCGGAGATCACCGAAGCGGTGGTAGAACTGGGTCTCCCCAAGTTTGCCGGCAAGCAGGTGGCCGACTGGGTATACGTGAAGCGAGTGAAGGAAATCGACGAGATGACCAACATTTCACTCAAAAACAGGGAGCTCCTCTCGGGGAAATTCGAAGTGGGGCGGTCGGATCCGTTGGAAATAGAAACCTCGGTAGATGGTACGCGGAAAATGCTGTTCAAGACAAGCAACGGTCAGTTCATCGAAACGGTAACCATCCCCGATAGGGAGCGACTCACCCTCTGCGTCTCATCGCAGGTAGGTTGCCGTATGGGCTGCGACTTCTGCTTGACCGGAAAGCAGGGTTTTCAAGGCAACCTAACTGTCGCGGAGATACTGAACCAACTCTACTCGGCGCCCGACTCCGAAGCGATTAACAACCTGGTGGTCATGGGGATGGGCGAGCCGATGGACAACTACGAGAACGTGCAGAAAGCACTGGAACTGTTACAAGCGGAATACGGTCTTGCCTGGAGCCCAAGGCGAATCACCCTCTCGACCATCGGGCATAGGACCAACCTGAAGCGTTTCCTCCACGAGAGCAAGTGCCACCTGGCCATCAGCCTCCACAACCCCTTCCCGGAGGAGCGACTGGCCCTGATGCCCATCGAGAAGTCGACTCCAGCGGCATCGCTAATCAATCTGTTGCACGAGTACGACTGGAGCAAGCAGCGTCGCCTCTCGTTCGAGTATATCCTGTTCGAGGGGATAAACGACTCGCTCCTGCACGCCCGGGAACTAGTGAAGCTACTCGGAGGACTAAGCTGTAGGGTCAACCTGATTCGATTCCACGTAATTCCCAACAGTAACCTGCGCCCCTCGCCTGAGGTGAACATGATCAAGTTTCGCGATTTCCTAACTGCCAAAGGAATCACTTGTACCATACGGGCATCAAAGGGGGAGGACATATTGGCCGCTTGCGGTATGCTGTCGACCGCGCACAAGCGTTAAACTATTTTTAGATAAAATCGCCCTTATGGGTTCCATTTCCACCTGAATAATCGTATATTTGCCGGGGGACAGGGTTGCTGATAAAGAAAGTCCAGCAACGGCGATTACGGGGACTACGGTTTCGGTAAGGGAATCAAAGAATAAGATAAGGAAAAAAGAATAAACAAGAAAAGCATGTCACTATTAACGAAAGTAGGAATCACGCACGGCGATGTCAATAGCATCGCGTACGAACTATTGATAAAAACATTTTCGGATGCCCGGGAATTAGAGCTCTTCGTTCCCGTGATATACGGTTCCTCAAAGTCAGCATCCTATCACCGCAAGGTGCTGGACAACAACTCGGTCAACTTTTACATTATCAACCGGGCCGAAGACGCACAAGCTGGAAAAGTGAACCTGGTGAACTGTGTGAGAGAGGAAACCAAAATAGAACTGGGAACCGCGAGTAGCGAAGCGGGAGTATCGGCGTTCATCGCGTTGGATACCGCGGCGAATGATCTGGACGAGGGAAAAATCGACCTGCTGGTCACGCTCCCCATCAACAAGGATAGCATGCAGAGCAACCGGTTTACCTTCCCGGGACATACCGAATTCCTGGAGGACCGCTTCGCCAAGGGCAGCGATAAAGCACTGATGATCTTGGTAAGCGAATCGCTGCGGGTGGCCGTGGCAACCAGTCATATACCCCTCTCCGAAGTGCCAGCCGTAATCAGCAAAGAACTTATCCTGAAAAAGCTAAGAACACTGAACCATTGCCTGAAAAGGGACTTCCTCATCGACAAGCCGCGCATCGCCGTGCTGGGATTGAACCCGCACGCGGGCGAGAATGGGCTCCTCGGAAAAGAGGAGGTGGGGATCATCGAGCCGGCAATAAAAGAGGCACAAAACGAGCGAATCCTCTGCGCCGGACCGTTCGCCGCGGACGGGTTTTTCGGCACGGGACGCCATACAGCATTCAACGCGGTACTGGCCATGTACCACGACCAAGGGTTAATCCCTTTCAAAACGCTGGCCATGAACACCGGGGTCAACTACACGGCTGGGTTGTCCGTCGTGCGCACCTCACCCGACCATGGCACCGCGTACGATATTGCCGGGAAAAACGAAGCCTCCGACGAATCGTTCCGCCAAGCCATCTACTTGGGAATCGAGATCGTACGCAACCGGAAAACCTATGATGAGGCGCGAGAAAACCCGTTGAAGAAGATGTTCTTCGACCGGGGCAGGGACGATGAAAAACTCGACCTCACGAAAGAAGACGACGACGTGTAAAAACGCTTACCACTATCTCTCTATACATTTTTCTAATTTATTTACTATGAGAACATCAACTATTTTAAGTTTAATTTTAGTAATTGTTTTGGGGTCGTGCAGCGAAAAGAAACAGGACTCAAGTGTCGCTGTTCCTCAGAATGATGTTTCTTCCTATCTGGGTCAATGGACATTCGATTTTGGACAAAGATCCGTTGGATGGCTTCGGGTAAGACAGGAAGAGGGGTATTTGGATGCCGATCTTATGTGGGGCGGCGGAAGTGTTGCTTATGGGTTGCCTTATGTGTATGTTGCCGGAGACAAACTCTACATCGGAAGAAATCCTAAAAATGTAGTGTTAACTAGAGACGCGGAGGGTCAACCTCAATTATCGCGAAGATATCCAACATGGATTGAGTTAAAAAGGGATGGAGACAGTATTTCGGGTTACTATCTAAGCCCGAAAGTGAATGGTATTGGACTCGACTCTGTTTATATTAGGGGTGTTAAACTACCCGAAATGGGACCTGCACCGGATATAAGTAAACTAAGCTTTGGCGAACCCATACAGTTAATTAAAAATAACAACGACCTTACCGGATGGAAATTAATAGAAGATGACTTGAAAAACGGGTGGTCAATAAAGGATGGCGTGCTCACGAATGATCCGGCTCAAATGGAAGGACAAGATCACATTCGGTATGGAAATTTGCGTACCGAAGAAGAGTTTGAAGATTTTAACCTGAAACTAGAAGTAAATACTCCTCCCGGCAGTAACAGCGGCGTTTACCTCCGTGGAATGTATGAAGTACAGGTAGCCGATTCCTATGAGCGTCCTCTTGACTGGGGTGGTAGCTTAGGAGCTATTTACACGAGAATTACTCCAACAGTAAAAGCAGAAAAACCTTCGGGTGAATGGCAGGAATTGGATATTACACTTTATAAACGTCATGTTACCGTGAAGCTGAATGGTATAACAATTATCGACAATCAGCCTGTGGAAGGTGCAACCGGAGGTGCCATACAATCGGATATTCATGCCCCGGGCCCGATTTATCTTCAGGGAGATCACACGGCTATTTCATACAGAAACATAGTTTTGACTCCAATAATCAATTAATAAAAGATCATTAATCATGAAGTCTATGCATTCAAAAAAAATCAGCCGGAGGGAGTTTATTGGAACCTCGGCGCTTACCATTGGCGGGCTTACCATTGTTCCCGCCCATGCTGTTTCGGGTTTGGGACATGTCGCTCCCAGCGATAAACTGAACGTTGCCGGAGTCGGAATCGGGGGAATGGGACGCGGCGATTTGGAAGACGTTGCCAAAACAGAGAATATCGTGGCGCTTTGCGATGTTGACTGGAATAATTCGGTAGAAAATGTATTTAAGATTTATCCGAAAGCGCAACGATACAAAGATTATCGCATCATGCTGGATAAACAAAAGGATATTGATGCTGTCATGGTTGCCACACCCGATCACACACACGCCATTATCAGCATGGAAGCCATCAGAAGAGGAAAGCACGTTTACACGGAAAAACCGCTTACACACACGGTGTACGAGGCAAGAATGCTGGCTGAAGCAGCCCGTGAATATAAAGTAGCCACCCAAATGGGTAATCAGGGACAAGCCGGAGATGGACCCCGCAGATTGCAGGAGATGATTCACGACGGGGCAATCGGAACTATTGAAGAGGTTCACGTGTGGACAGACCGTCCAAACAGAGGCTTATCCGACACATACTGGCCACAAGGTGTAAAACGCCCGGAAGACACCCCCCCTGTACCCGACACCCTTGATTGGGATTTATTCACAGGGCCGGCACCATTGCGCCCATATCATCCCTCTTATCACCCTTTCAGGTGGCGTGGATGGCTCGATTACGGCACAGGTGCGCTTGGTGATATTGGCTGCCACTCCTTCGATCCGATTTTCAGGATACTGAAACTAAAATATCCGACAACTATTCAAGGAACATCCACGTTAGTTAACGGAGATTCTTTCCCGCTTGGTTCCATTGTTACTTACGATTTCCCGGCAAGGGAAAATATGCCTCCATTACGATTGACGTGGTACGATGGTGGATTGCGCCCACCGCGATTAGCCGAGATAGCTCCCGGAGTTCAGATGGGTGCAGGCGGCGTGTTGTACTTGGGAAGTAAAGGAGTAATTTTAGGCGACCAACTCTTGCCAAAATCATTGAATGATACTTATCAAAGACCTGAACCGTATCTCAAGTCTTCTCCAGGACACCGTCAGGAATGGATCCTCGCGTGCAAGGGAGGTGAACCAGCCGGTTCAAATTTCGATTGGGCAGGGCCGCTAACCGAAACAGTGTTGCTGGGAAATATCGCGTTAAGGCCCGAGTTAAGGGAAAAGATGAGTTACCAAAGTCTGGATTTCGATCCTGTGAAATTCTCGTTCCCCAATATGCCGGAAGCCGACCAATTCCTGCATTACGAATACAGGGAAGGGTGGAAATTATAAATAAAAGCAGCCATCAATTATTTTCCGGGCGTAGCCTCCGTACCACGGCGCCCGTTTGCCATATTTCACTCTCACGGAGGGCTTTCAACTCCTCTTCCAGCTTCTCCCGGTAATCGGGTTGCGAGTTGCTATCGATAGCACGCTGCGCCTCGTTGCCGCTGGCTACCTCCCTGTACAGTTTCTCGAAAAGCGGCTTGGTCACGTCATGGAACGGTCCCATCCAATCAAGTGCACCCCGCTGTGCAGTGGTAGAACAGTTGGCATACATCCAATCCATCCCGTTCTCGGCAAAGAGGGGCATAAGCGACTGCGTGAGCTCCTCTACCGTCTCGTTGAACGCCTCCGAAGGGGTATGCCCATTCTCGCGCAGCACCTCGTATTGTGCCAGCAACAAGCCTTGAATCGCGCCCATCAACGTGCCACGCTCACCCGTCAAGTCGGAATAGACCTCCCGTTTGAAATCGGTCTCGAACAGGTAACCCGAACCCACGCCAATACCCAGGGCTATCACGCGGTCAAACGCGTTCCCCGTCGCATCTTGATAGATGGCGTAGCTTGAATTAAGCCCCCTGCCCTCCAGGAACATCCGGCGCAAGCTGGTACCCGACCCCTTGGGGGCCACCATGATAACGTCCACATCCGCGGGAGGAACGATACCGGTACGGTCGTTATACGTGATGCCAAAGCCATGCGAGAAGTAGAGCGCCTTGCCCGAGGTAAGGTGTCGCTTCACGGTCTCCCAAAGGGCGATCTGCGCCGCATCAGACAACAAGTACTGGATAATGGTACCCCGCTTGCACGCCTCTTCAATCTCGAAAAGCGTCTCGCCCGGCACCCACCCGTCGGCCACTGCCTTGCCCCAGGTCTTGCTCTCCTTGCGCTGACCGACGATCACGTTGAAACCATTGTCGCGCAGGTTAAGGGACTGCCCCGGCCCCTGAACTCCGTACCCGATCACGGCGATCGTTTCGTTTTTCAACACTTCCCTTGCTTTCTCTAAAGGGAACTCCTCGCGGGTAACCACGTTCTCTTCCACCCCGCCAAAAATCATTTTTGCCATTGTATTCAGTTTTTCGCGTTTAACTTAATTTCATACGATTGTTTTATCTGTATATTTCAGTGTTTGAAACTATTTCGATAAGCCAAACGAGCAGAGGGCAAGTTTACTTGGACTATGCCGTGGCGAGAAATAGTCTAACTTTAATCACATCGGTTCTTACTCCATTACCTTTTCCTGTTCCAGTGCCCGCTTCTGCTCTTCCCGCTTGGCCAACATATCGCTCAACCGTTCTACTTTCGACTTGGTAATGGCGATACGTCCCGAGCGCACGAACTGCAACACCCCGATGGTGTTGGCCAACTCCTCGAAAAGCGCTTGCGTCTCCGCGAAGTGACCCGCCTTTAGAAAGACCACGCAATCCTTTGAAACCTCCAGGATACGTACGTTGTATCTCCGCACCAGGTACTCGATGGAGCCATGTTCCATCACTTTCTCCGTGGAGAGCTTGTACAACGCCAGTTCCTGGTGTACCAGATCCTCGTCCGTGTTGTAATAGGCCTTGAGGATATCGACCCGCTTATCAATCAGGCGCACCAGTTTTTTCATCACCACCTCATCGTCAGCAAAAGTGGTGATAGTGAACTTGTGAATACCTTCGATGGTCGAGGGAGACACCGATAACGTTTCGATGTTCAGTTGACGTCTCGTGAAAATGGTGCTGATTTGGTTCAGCACCCCCACCCTGTTCTCCGAGAAAACGGTAATCGTGTACAGTATCTTGCTCATTGTGAATTGCCCAATAAAATGTTCGTGATACACTCCCCAGCGGGAACCATGGGATAGACCATCCCCTTTGTTTCAACCACCACCTCCAGCAGGTAGGCGCCATCGTACTCCAACATCTCACGTATGGCACCGTCCAACTCCTCGCGTTGGGTCACCTTGCGCCCTTTGATGCCATACGCGTCGGCCACCTTGACAAAGTCGGGGTTCTTCATCCGCGTCGATGAATAACGCTCCTCGAAAAACAACTCCTGCCACTGGCGTACCATCCCCAGGTAACTATTATTCAATAGGATGACCTTCACGTCAACACCATGCTCCATAATGGTACCAAACTCCTGTATAGTCATCTGCAATCCCCCATCGCCCACGAAGATGCAAACGATACGCTCCGGCGCACCGTACTTAGCCCCAATGCCCGCCGGCAGGCCGAATCCCATCGTGCCCAAACCACCGGAGGTAACCAAGCTCCTGTGCCGCGTAAACTTGAAATAACGGGCACTCATCATCTGATGCTGCCCCACGTCGGTCACACAGATCGCTTCGCCCAGGGTAGCCTCGCTCACCTTGTTTACCACCTCCCCCATCTTGATGGCTCCCCCCTCGGAGTAGAGCTCACTCTTGATAACTCGATCGTACTCCTTCTCGTGGAGCGGCTCAAATTCCGCCAGCCACTCGGGATGTGACCGCTCTTCCAGATAGTCCGTCACCAGCGGCAGCGTCTGCTTGGCGTCGCCCACCACCTTCACGGTCGTCATCACGTTCTTATCCATCTCAGACAGGTCGATATCGAAGTGAATCACCTTCGCCTGCTTGGCGTAGGTATCAAGGTTACCGGTCACCCGGTCGTCAAACCGCATGCCAATGGCGATCAGCACGTCGCACTCGTTGCTCTTGATATTGGGGGCAACGTTGCCATGCATCCCCAGCATACCCCGGTTTAGCGGGTGATCCGACGGCATGGCCGAAAGCCCTAAGGTGGTGGATGCAAACGGGATTCCTCCCTTCTCCAAGAAAGCCTGCAATTCACGCTCGGCGTTCCCCAAGGTCACCCCCTGCCCCACCAGCGCCAACGGCTTCTTGGCACGGTTTATCAGCTCCGCGGCCTGCTTGATCCTGTCCTCTTCCGGCTCAGGTACCGGCTGGTAACTTCGCAGAAAGGTGGTACGCTCGTACGAGTAGGCACAACGGTTCACTTGCGCATCTTTAGCGATATCGATCACCACGGGGCCGGGGCGACCGCTTGAGGCGATGTAGAACGCTTTAGAGATAGCCCAGGCGATCTCCTCCACCCTGCGCACCTGATGCGCCCACTTGGTGATGGGTTGAGTCACACCGATTACATCGGCCTCTTGAAAGGCATCCGAGCCCAGCAGGTTCGAGTTCACCTGCCCGGAGATCACCACCAGGGGGGTACTGTCCATCATGGCATCGGCGATACCAGTGATAACGTTGGTAGCACCCGGGCCGGAGGTGACCAGGGCAACCCCCACCTTTCCCGAAACGCGTGCGTACCCCTGTGCCGCGTGCACGGCTCCCTGTTCATGGCGCACCAAAATATGCCTCATTCGCTCCTTGTGGTCATACAGCGCATCAAATATCGGTATGACAGCGCCACCCGGGTAACCAAAAAGGGTATCCACCCCCTCGGCCATCAACGCTCGAACGATGATCTCGCTCCCCGAAAGGATCTCCTCTCTCGCTTCTATCTCTTCCCGGGCATTCACCTCTTCACTTGTCCCATTCTCTACCCGCACTCCCAGCCCCATAGAGGCCGCCAATGCGACAACTGATTGAACCTGATTCTCTTTCACTATAATTCAATTAAATTAAATCAACCTTACACCACCCAGGTCGGCCGAGCTAACAAACGCCGCGTAGGCCCTTAGTGCCTTCGACACCTCCCTAGAGCGTGGCTTCGGCTTGAACGCCTCATCGCCCTTGGCCAGCTCCTGCTCCCTTCGTCTATTTAACTCTTCATTGCTCACCCTCAGGTGAATGCTCCGGGTAGGTATATGGATGTCGATGGTATCGCCATCACGTACCAGCCCGATATTCCCCCCCGCGGCCGCCTCGGGCGATACATGACCGATGGAGAGGCCCGACGTGCCACCGGAAAAGCGACCGTCGGTAATCAGGGCACACACCTTTCCCAGGTGACGAGCCTTAATGTAGGAGGTGGGGTAAAGCATCTCCTGCATCCCCGGACCTCCCTTGGGTCCTTCGTGAATGATCACCACCGCGTCACCCGCTTGCACCCTATTGTCGAGAATCGCCTGGCACGCCTCCTCCTGCGAGTGAAATACCTTGGCACTTCCGCTGAATCTCCAGATCTCTTCGTCCACGCCGGCCGTCTTCACCACGCAGCCGTTCTCGGCGATATTTCCTTTCAACACGGCCAACCCGCCATCGACCGTGTAAGCATGTGCTACACTCCGGATGCACCCCTCCTCCCGGTCGGTATCCAGTTGTTCGTGGCGGGCATCCTGTGAGCCCATCGCTATGGTGCGACGATGGCCGGGAGCCGAAGAGTAGATACGTTTCGCCTCCGGGTGAACCGTCTCTTTCGTAATATCGTATCGGTCGAGGGCTTCCGCCAGGGTCAGTCCATCGACGCGTCGTACCGAGGTGTCAATCATCCTCGCTTTCGCCAGCTCGTTGAGTATACCCAAAATGCCTCCCGCCCGGTTCACATCCTGAACGTGGTACTCCTTCGTGTTGGGGGCCACCTTGCAGATACAAGGCGTTTGACGCGATAGTGTGTCGATATCATCGAGCGTGAAGTCTACCTCTCCCTCATGCGCTATGGCCAACGTATGCAAGATGGTATTGGTGGATCCCCCCCATGGCGATATCAAGCGTCATCGCGTTCAAGAAAGAAGCACGACTGGCGATATGGCGCGGCAATACCGACTCGTCGCCCCTCGAAGTAGTACTTGTGGGTGTTCTCCACGATCTGCTTGGCCGCATCAACGAACAACTGCAAACGGGTCGGCATGCGTGGCCAGGATAGTACCATTTCCGGGAAGTGCCAACCCGATCGCCTCGTTGAGGCAGTTCATCGAGTTGGCCGTGAACATGCCGGAACAGGAGCCACAGGTGGGGCAAGCCAGCCGCTCCAGCTGGTCCACCCGCTCGTTGGGAACCGACTCATCAGCCGATTCAATCATCGCATCGATCAGGTCAACCGCCTCATCCCCTATCACACCCGCCTCCATGGGGCCGCCCGAGACGAATATCGTGGGGATATTCAACCGCATCGCGGCAATCAACATCCCGGGGGTTATCTTGTCGCAGTTGCTAATGCAGACCAGGGCATCGGCCCGATGCGCGTTTACCATGTACTCCACCGAGTCGGCTATCAAATCGCGCGATGGCAGAGAGTACAACATCCCGTCGTGTCCCATCGCGATACCGTCATCCACCGCGATGGTATTGAACTCGGCCGCGAAGCAGCCCAGTTTCTCTACCTCCCGTTTCACCAGTTGTCCCACGTCATGTAGGTGCACGTGCCCGGGCACGAACTGAGTGAAAGAGTTCGCGATCGCGATAATCGGTTTTCTCATCTGCTCGCGGATCATGCCGTTCGCGTACCAGAGCGCCCGTGCGCCCGCCATGCGTCGCCCTCGCATAGTAGCCGCGCTCCGTAATTCAAATTTCCAATCACTTGGATTTTGCACGGAAGAGGTTGACGGTGAAACAGGAACCGTTAGCTGATGTCCAATAGAGCTATCGCCTTCCTTTGCTTTATCGCTGTTTTTCTTTTCGTCCATTTGACTTTACCTTTTACCTTTATCCCGAATATAACGGGTTATCCACTCGCCCACCTCGCTGGTCGTGTACGCCTTCCCATCGCCGGCAATATCTTCAGTCACGATACCCGCTTCTAGACTCGCATTGACCGCCTCGCGTATCCACGTGCCCTCCTCCATCCGCTGGAAGCTGTACTCGAACATCAGGGCCACGCAGAGGATCATGGCCAGGGGGTTCGCGATGTTCCTTCCCGCGGCTTGCGGGTATGACCCGTGTACCGGCTCATATACCGAAGTGTGAAGACCTATGGAAGCCGAGGGCAAGAGCCCCAACGACCCGGTGATTACCGATGCCTCATCGGTAAGGATATCACCGAACATGTTCTCGGTGACCATCACATCGAAGCTTTTAGGCCACTGGATAAGGCGCATGGCGGCATTATCCACGAAGAGGAAATCGGTCTTGATATCGGGGTAACCCAGTGCGACCTCTTGCGCCACCTGGCGCCACAGGCGGGAGGTAGCCAAAATATTGGCTTTATCCACCACGGTCAGTTTCTTGCGCCGTTGACCTGCGAAACGATATGCCAAATGCAACACCCGTTCAACCTCCTCGCGGGTATAGAGGCAGGTGTCGTACGCCGTGTTCCCGTCCTCGCTCCGACCCTGCGGTCGCCCGAAGTAGAGGCCACCTGTCAGCTCTCTGACACAGAGGAAGTCGGCGCCCTCAATCAACTCCGATCGCAGGGGCGATTTATGAATGAGCGATGAAAACGTCATCACGGGTCGGATATTGCCGTAGAGTCCCAGTTGCTTGCGCATGCTCAGCAACCCCTGCTCGGGACGCACCTTAGCGGTAGGATCGTTATCGTACTTGAGATCCCCGATCGCCCCGAACAGTACCGCATCGCTCTGCATACAGAGCTCGTGTGTTTCGGATGGGTAAGGATCGCCCGTCTTATCTATGGCGCAAGCCCCCACGACGCCCTCTTTGTAGATAAGCTCGTGGCCAAACTTCTCGCAAATGGCCCGGGTAACGTTAAGCCCCTGCGTCATGATCTCGGGACCGATGCCATCGCCTGGTAGCAAAGCTATATTCAGTTTCATACCTAAAGTGTCTTAAATCATCAAGGTCAAAGAAGCGGGGTGGGAACCTTCACGTTGGGAATATTCCCGCTCTCGATCATGTTCAGCATCTTCATCGTCGCCTTGATGGCCGAAACGGTCTGATCAATATCGAGCGCCCGTGTTTTAAATACCCTTCCCTCAAACCTCCATGTGATCACCGTCTGTACGTAGGCGTTAGTCTTTCCACCCGGGGGGATCACTACCACGTAATCGATCAACTCCGGCACCGGCTTTTCCAACTTCCTATATATCTTGTACATTGCCTTCGAGAACGCATGGTATTGCCCCTCACCGGCGGCACTCTCTTGGAATACCTCTCCCTTAATGGATATTTTCACCGTGGCGGTGGGGCGCAACCCATCGGTCAGCGTCAACGAATAGTTCAGCATCTGTATATCGTTGTTTTCATTCCCGTTCTTGAGGACGTCTGAAACAATGTAAGGAAGTTCTTCGAGACTCACGATCTCCTTTTTCTCGCCCAACTCGATGATACGAGCGGTCACCTTCCGGGTCGCCTCGTCATCCAATTCGATACCTAATGCCTCTAAGTTTTTGGTGATGTTGGAACGCCCGGCATTCTTGCCCAACGCGTACTCACGGAACCTCCCAAACCGCTCGGGTGACAGGTTGTTGAAGTAGAGGTTCTTCTTCTTGTCGCCGTCAGCATGCACACCGGCCACCTGGGTGAAGACGTTATCGCCGATAATAGGCTTATTGCTGGGGACACGCACCCCCGAATAGGTCTCCACCACCTTGCTCACATCGTACAACCTCTCCTCGTTCACGTTGGTGCGTAACTTCATATGGTCGTGGATCAATGCGATCACGCTAGTCATAGGTGCGTTGCCCGCCCTTTCGCCCAACCCGTTAACGGTAACGTGCACCCCCTTGGCTCCCGCCTTGATCGCCTCGTAGACGTTTGCAACCGCCAGGTCGTAATCGTTGTGCGCATGGAAGTCGAAATGAAGCTCCGGGTAACGACTAACCATCTCTTGAACGTAGATGGCCGTTTCATCGGGGTTCAAAATCCCCAGCGTATCGGGCAACATAAAACGGGCGACCGGTTCCTCTCTCAACCCGTCGAGCATATGGAACACATACGCTTTGGAATCGCGCATGCCATTGGACCAATCCTCCAGGTACAGGTTCACCGTCATGCCCATTTCCTTGGCCGTGGCGATAGTTCCCTTCACATCGGCCAAATGCTCCTCTGGTGATTTACGAAGCTGATACTTACAATGCTTCAGCGACCCCTTGGTCAGCAAGTTCACCACCTGGCAACCCGCGCTCGATATCCACTCCAGCGAGGCGGTACCGTCCACGAAGCCCAGCACCTCCAACTTATCGATATGCCCGTGCTCTTTGGCCCATCGCGTCATCCTCTGGACGGAACGAAGCTCCCCTTCCGACACGTGTGCCGAGGCGATCTCCACCCTATCCACCTTGAGTTCTTCGAGCAGGAGGCGTACCACGCTCAGCTTCTCCTGGGCAACGAACGAAACGCCGGAGGTTTGCTCCCCATCTCGTAGCGTGGTGTCCATGATCTCTATCTTCCTTACCTTTTCCAAAACAATCTTTTTTTATTTACCCGACTTTCGTATTTACATCTGTTTTGTTTTCGAGGTCTTCGCATTTAAAGCAAACAACAATAATGCAACATTCGAAAGTTGAGTGATATACATTGACTTATGTGCAATCATTCAATAAGAGTATAGGCGCTGCTTCTCGAACACTTCAATCTTACCCTTATTAGAGAGCAGGAAATCGATATCATCCAACCCGTTCAGTAGACACTCCTTCTTGTAAGCGCTGATATCGAATGACTCCGACTTTCCGGTTTCGTTGTTGGTGATAGTTTGTTCTTGAAGGTTTACGGTGACGGTAACCATGGGATTCCCCTTCACCGAAGCAAACAGTTCACTCAGAAATTCTTCGCTCACCGCCACTAGCAGGATGCCGTTATTGAGCGCGTTGTGACGGAAGATATCGGCGAAAAAACTGGAAACCACCACCTTGAAACCGTACCCCCCGATAGCCCATGCCGCGTGCTCGCGGCTACTCCCGCTACCAAAATTTTTCCCGGCGACCAGCACCTCACCCTTATAGCTGGGGTCGTTCAGTACGAAGTCACCCTTGGGATTCCCCGCCTTGTCGTACCGCCAGTCTGCGAACAGGTTATTTCCAAACCCTTCGCGGGTGGTCGCCTTCAGGAAACGGGCAGGTATAATCTGATCGGTGTCCACGTTCTCAATGGGCAGTGGCACACAGGTTGACGTTATGGTTGTAAACTTCTCCATCCTTGTATTTTTTTACATCTTTATTTCTATTCACGGCACCGTAATCTTCCCGCTCACCGCAGCCGCGGCCGCCACCAGCGGCCCCGCCAGGATGGTTCTGGAGCCCGGTCCCTGCCTCCCCTCGAAGTTGCGGTTCGAAGTGGAGACCGCGTACTTACCTATCGGCACCTTATCCTCGTTCATCGCGAGGCACGCGGAGCAACCCGGTTGACGCAGCCCGAACCCGGCCTCTCTCAATATCTCGTCCAATCCCTCATCCTCGATCTGTTTGCGTACCTGCCAGCTACCGGGCACCAGCCAAGCCGTTACGTTATCGGCCTTCCTCTTACCCTTCACGTAATTTGCGAACACCCGAAAGTCCTCGATACGCCCATTGGTGCAGCTGCCCAAAAAGACATAGTCAATGGGTTTCCTCACTAGCTTCTCACCCGGGGCGAAGCCCATGTAATGGAGCGACCGCTTGAAGGAAATCCTTCCTGCCTCCTCGATTTCGTCCAAGGTGGGGATCGAACCATCAATCGGCACCGCCATCCCGGGGTTGGTCCCATAGGTAATCATCGGACGTATTGTTGCCACGTTAAACGTGATCTCTTTATCGAACCGTGCGCCTTCATCGCTCTTCAGGGTCTTCCAGTAGGCCAACGCCTCCTCCCACCGTTTCCCCTTGGGTGCGAACTCTCGCCCCTTCAGGTAGGCAAAGGTAGTCTCATCCGGCGCAATCATCCCGCCTCGTGCACCCATCTCGATGCTCATGTTACAGAGGGTCATCCGCTGCTCCATAGTGAGGTTCCGCACCGCTTCGCCAGCATACTCCACGAAGTAACCGGTAGCCCCACCTGTGGTCATTTTTGAGATCATGTAGAGGGCCATGTCCTTGGCGCCCACGTTCTCCGCCAGTCGCCCCTCAAAGTGGATTCGCATCGTCTTAGGACGTGTTTGCAAGACACACTGCGATGCCAACACCATCTCCACCTCACTGGTACCAATCCCGAAGGCGATGGCACCGAATGCACCGTGCGTGGAGGTATGACTGTCGCCACATACGATGGTCATTCCCGGTTGGGTATAGCCGTTCTCGGGGCCTATCACGTGCACGATCCCATTCTTGGGATGGTTCAGCCCGTAGTATATCAATCCAAAATCACGTGCGTTCTTCTCGAGCGTCTCCACCTGAAAACGGGAGGTAGCATCGAGAATGGGCTTGTCCTGCCCCATGGTGGGAATATTATGGTCGGCCGTGAGCGTGGTGCGTTCCGGTCGAAAGATTTTCAACCCCCTTTCCCGGAGACCCGAGAAAGCTTGGGGACTGGTCACCTCGTGGCAGAAGTGGCGGTCGATATACAACTGCGTGGGGCCATCCTTGATCGTTGTCACCACATGCGCATCCCATATCTTATCGAAAAGCGTCTTCATACTGCTATCACTTAATTGAACTTTCCTTACCATTAATTCCAGCTGACACTCGTTTCGCGATCCATCAGCCACTTATCTCCATCAATATCTATTCCATGAACTTGTTGACCGCATCGATAAACGCCTCTACCGAGGCCGCGATAATATCGGTGTTGGCCGCGAAACCGTAGTAGTGCTTGTTATCGTGTTCCACCTGCATATGCACCTTACCCACGTCGTCGCTTCCATGATCCATGGCTTGTATCAGGAACTCCTGTATCTTCATTTTCCGTTTAATGATATTCTTCACCGCCCGGATAGCCGCGTCGACCGGCCCATTACCGGTCGCCGTGGCTTCAAACTGCTCCCCGGCAATATTTAGCCCGATACTTGCCACGTCGCGCACCCCGATGCCGCACACCACTTGCAGGTACTCCACTTTAATGCGAGCCTTGCGGGACTCCTTGCCGACCAATATCAGTAGGTCTTCATCTCGGATATTTTTCTTTTTATCGGCCAAGTTTAAGAAGTTTTGGTACACCTTGTCCAGCTCTTCGTCACTCAGCTTAACGCCCAATATCGAAAGGCGGTTCTTGAGCGCAGCACGTCCGCTGCGGGCGGTGAGGAGGATCGCGTTATCATCAATACCCACCTCCCTCGGGTCAATGATCTCGTAGGTTTCCGTGTTCTTGAGAACCCCGTCCTGGTGAATCCCGGAGGAGTGCGCGAAGGCGTTCCTTCCCACGATGGCCTTGTTGGGCTGAACCGGCATGTTCATCAGACTCGACACCTGCCGGCTGATACCGTAGATATACTGTGTGTTGATATTGGTATCAAACCCTCTCTCCTTATGACTCTTGAAGGCCATCACCACCTCCTCTAACGAGGTATTCCCGGCCCGTTCGCCGATACCGTTCACGGTCACCTCTACCTGCCGCGCCCCATTCAGTACCCCCGCGATGGTATTGGCAGTGGCCATGCCCAGATCCTGGTGGCAGTGGGTCGCCAGGATCGCCTGCTTCATATCCACGTTGTCGATCAGGTACTTTATCTTTGCACCATACTCGTCGGGAAAACAATAGCCGGTGGTATCGGGAATATTCACGACCGTGGCGCCGGCATCGATCACCGCCTGCACCACCCGCGCCAAGTACTCGTTATCGGTACGACCGGCATCTTCGGCGTAAAACTGCACATCGTCCACGAACCGCCTCGCGTACTTCACCGCATTCACTGCCCGTTCCAGTATCTCCTCACGGTTGGAGTTGAACTTGTGGCGAATATGAAAGTCGGAAGTACCAATCCCCGTGTGGATGCGCTTGCGCTTGGCATGTTTAAGCGACTCGGCGGCCACTTCAATATCTTTCTTTACCGCCCGGGTGAGCGCACAGATGGTGGGCCAAGTGACCGCCTTTGAAATCTCCACGACCGACTGGAAGTCGCCCGGACTCGAAACCGGGAAGCCGGCCTCAATCACGTCCACGCCAAGCGATTCTAGGGACTGCGCGATCTGTATCTTCTCAACGGTGTTCAACTGGCAGCCGGGCACCTGTTCCCCGTCCCTTAACGTGGTATCAAAAACATAAATACGCTCCATGCAGTTACATTAAAAAAATTAAGCCTCCCCTTTAAAAGCAGATAACCTTTCCCACTGGGTGAGAAAGGTTATCCTTATATTTTTTTCGTTCATCAAACGATATTCCGATCTCACCCCCCAATGACATGCAAAAGGAGAATAGCGACGACCAGAATAGCTACGTTGTTGTACATTGTTATACCTTATCTTCGTTAAAATAAGACTATTTCTCAACACAGCACGTCCAAGTAAACTTGTCCCACGCTTACTTGCTTATCGAAATAGTCGATTGAACGGATACAAAGTAAACATGAAAAAAGCGAACTAACAAAATATTTTCCACTTTTTCTTCAATAAAGCTTCAATTTGCCAATATTAAGTCACCCTTTACTTCGATTTGTTTCGATTAGAAACAACAATCTCACTCGCTCCTATACCTAAAGCCAGACGATCTTAAGCCAATCGGTGCCTAAATAACGTTAACCTTTGAACGTTAAATCACCCTACTTCTCTTCGATCCCAGCCATTTCGGGGTCGATCATGATTCGTCCACAATACTCACACACGATCACCTTTTTGCCCAGCTTGATATCCATCTGCTTCTGCGGGGGGATCTTATTGAAGCAACCTCCACAGGCACCACGTTGAATGGGCACCACACCCAGCCCGTTACGTGCGTTCTTGCGGATGCGCTTAAAGGCCGCCAGCAGCCTAGGATCGATACTCTTTTCGGTCTTCTTGGCCTTTTCCCGTATTTTCTCTTCTTGCGATTTCGTTTCGGAGATAATATCATCCAGCTCCTTCTTCTTGTGTTCCAAGTCGGAAGTTTTATCCTTGAGCTGCTCGTTAGCTATTTCAATCTGCTCTTTGATGCTAACCATCTCCTGTTCATACTCACGGATATGTTTTTCGGCGAGTTCGATCTCCAACGTTTCATACTCGATTTCTTTCGAGAGATGGTCGTACTCCTTGCTATTACGCACGTTATCGAGCTGCGTATTGTATTTCTCAATCCTCGTCTTGCTGGTTTCTATCTTTCCTTTCTGCAATTTGGTGTTCATATCCAGCTCTTTCAGCTCGAGCTCGAAATTATTGATTCGCGTACCTAAAACCCGCGATCTCGTCATCTAGATCGGCTACCTCCAACGGAAGCTCACCTCGTAGCGTTTTGATGCGGTCGATTTCCGAGAGGTAGGATTGCAGTGTATACAGTGCTTTCAGCTTGTCTTCTACCGACATATCTTGTTCGGTACTTTTCTTTCTTGTCGCCATAGTTCAAATAATATTATAGTCGTTGTTGCTGTAGTTGTACCCATTGAACGGGATTTTTCTTGTCGCTTGTGCACTTAGCATGAACTGGTTGCCAGTGATGCTTTAACAAAAAATGCAGCAATGCAACAGCATACAGCCGTTTCATTACCACACCTTTCCTGTAAACGCGGGAACAAGTCAAACCGCCCTTTTTACAGGTATTTAACCGGGTTCGAGTCGAATGCCGATTTATATATTGCAAAGGTAGGAAATTTTCTGGAAATAAGCTCATAAAAGATCTCTTTCGTGTAAATTTCCGACTCGTAATGCCCTACCACTGCGAGCAGCAGCTTATCTTCCACGTCGTGGTAATCGTTGTACTTGGCTTCTCCCGTAATGAACGCATCAGCCCCGTAGGCGATCGCTTTCGATATAAGGAAAGCTCCCGCCCCTCCACAGAGGGCAACGTCCCGAATCTCCTTGCCCCGCATCTTAGAGTGCCTGATAACGGGCAGATTAAAAAGGTCTTTCAACAGGTAGAGGAACTCCTGTTCAGGCATCGGTTCCGGGAGAATGCCCGCAACCCCGCTACCGCTCCTTGGCCACTCGTTCGCGATCGGGTATAGGTCATAGACGGGCTCCTCGTAAGGGTGTACCGCCATTAGTGCTCGCAACACCTCCTCTTTTTTCATGGCCGGGATAACGGTTTCAATGCGTACTTCCTCCTCGAAGTGGAGTTTATTCATCTCCCCCACATGGGGATGAGCACCCTCTTTCGCCCGGAAGGTTCCTTGGCCAGTTAAGTTATAACTGCAGCTATCGTAGTTACCGATATGACCGGCACCCGCGTTAAAGAGAGCGTTGCGCACGCTATCGGCCTGTTGCACCGGCACGGTGGTCACAAATTTGAGCAGTGCGCCCTTTTGGAGATCAAGAATCTTCACGTTCTGCAGTTCCAGCTTCTCCGCCAACTTGAAGTTCACTCCATTCCAGGCGTTGTCGAGGTTGGTGTGTGCCGCGTAAACAACGATATCGTGCTTTATCGCCTTCATAATGCAACGCTCCACGTAACTCCTGCCGGTCAACGACTTAAAGGGGCGAAACGCCAAGGGGTGATGAGAAATAACGAGATTACACCCCAACGAAATCGCCTCATCCATAACGTTTTCAGTAACGTCTATCGCGAGCAGTGCGCCAGTGACCTCCCGGTTTGTATCGCCTACCTGTAAACCGCTATTATCGAACTCTTCCTGTAATGGCAGGGGAGCTACCTGCTCAATAAGCTGTATAATCTCTTTTATACGCATAGCTACAGAGGATTAGTGAATGAATGGGTTACCTACGCGAATATAGTTTTTTTTCGTACCTTCCTGTAAATTATTTCAGTTTAATTTCTGCAACATTGTCGTCTAGATTCAGAGCGGAATTATTAAATATCTGTTATTTAAAGTTTTAAAGTCTCCAACTTCTCGCTATACTCCTAATGATCAAGCAATCCTTTCATATTAAGACTGTTGCAAGGCGCCATTGACGAGAGCGATCACTGCTTCAATTTAATATAGACGTTACAGCCGGAAAGCGTGGGGGGATATTTCGAGTAACGGTTTTCAACGTGCTATCGGGAAAATTTTCCGCATGGTATCGGCAAATATGGCACCCATCCGGCGTTGGATATATTTATCTTGTCCATTCTCGGGATGCCAACCGAAGGTTTCCCCGTTAATCTCCTGTTTGTCGGTTGTGAATAAACGGCTAATCTGTTCCCCCGTAACCGGGTGAACGGTATCTTTAGAAAATCCAATCAACTTGTCAAATTCCACCACCGGAAATCCCCATTTGTCGGCCAATCGCCGCACCGATGAATTATAGGTGACTCTCCCGTCGTGCCAATCCGTGCAAAGCACCACCACCGCCGGCTTCCCCCCTAAGGTGTTGTAATACTTGGAAGTCTCATCAAACTTCAGGTTGTAACACTCCGTTAAATAGCGTTTGATCACGTAGTCAAAGGCAGCGGCATAGTCATCGCGGGTAAAGGGGGTGTTGTAATCGCTAAAATTCTCTTTCAGGCCAGACGATTTAAACACATCCCTATCATGAACCTGCATGATCACTAAGGCATCCATCTCCTCCAACTCCTCTTTGGAGTAGAGCGTTCCCTCAATCATCCGGTTAGCAGTGTTGGAAATCGCCTCGCCCCCGATTGCACGATTGAGCGGCTTCGCACCAACCAATTCGCACCCCACTTCAAACCACCCGTTGTTAGACGAGGCAAAGGAGGCTCCCGTTAACAAAAAAATGTACGGCTTATCCCTCTTTTCGGGAACGTTCATGGCACCCTCCTGCGCATGTAACACCACCGCGAGGAGTAACCAAGCAATCCATATTATCTGCAATCGTCTCATACTACAAAAATAAATGAAAAAATGACTTTTCACAAGCGGCGCAACAAATAAATGCCCGAAAAAAATTAAAAACAGGCAGGATAAAAAGTAACCACCAAAAAAGTTGTTCAGGTATAGAGAAAATTTAGCAGATGAAATGCAAGCCATCGGGTAAAAAAACGCCGCTAGTGAATCGCGGCGCTTATGATGAGAGGTTATGCCTCTTTTTCAGGTTCCTCCTTGGCTATCGCCTCGGAGGCAGAAATATCCTTTGGTTTGGCAAGTTCCTCCGTGGAAGGTTCAACCGCTGCCTCATCGACAGGTTCTTCAGCCTGGACTTCAGCAACTTCTGAAGCAACCTCTTCGACTGGAACTTCAGCAACTTCTGAAGCAACTTCTTCGACTGGAACTTCAGCAACTGGTTCTTCAACTGGAGTTTCCGGCACTGCTGTTTCCGGGGTTTCTGCAACCGGGATGGCCTCACTTGCGACGTCAGCCTCCTTAGCCTTAGCTTCTTCAGTTTTTGCCTTGGGGGTCTCCGCACCCGCTGCTACCGGAGTTGCCGCTGCAGCGGAAGATTTCCTGCGCGAACGGCGGGTTCTGGTTCTCTTCGCCTTGCCCTCGCTCAACATGTTCTCGTTGAAATCAACCAATTCGATAAAGCACATAGATGCGTTATCCCCTAAGCGGTAACCGGTCTTCAGGATACGGGTATACCCTCCCGGACGGTCGCCCACCTTTGGCGAAACATTCAGGAACAACTCCTGCACGGCGTGTTTGTTCTGCAATTTTCTGAAAACAAGGCGCCTTGAATGGGTGGTATCTTCCTTGCTCTTGGTAATAAGGGGTTCCACGTACTTCCTTAACTCCTTAGCTTTGGGAACCGTGGTAAAAATGCGCTTGTGCATGATCAGCGAAGTGGCCATGTTAGACAACATCGCCTTGCGGTGTGCGGTCTTGCGGCCCAAGTGGTTGTTTTTTCTCTTATGTCTCATTGCGGTTGTTACTCTTTGTCTAATTTGTATTTCGTTATATCCATGCCAAACGTCAAGTTCAGCCCGCCCAGCAACTCTTCAAGCTCGGCCAGCGACTTCTTACCGAAGTTGCGGAACTTGAGCAGGTCATTGCGGTTGTAGACGACCAGTTGACCCAACGTCTCCACGTCGGCCGCCTTAAGGCAGTTCAATGCGCGCACGGAGAGGTTCAGGTCAGACAACTTACGTTTCAGCAGCTGACGCATGTGTAGCACCTCCTCGTCGAACTCCTCGATGCTTTCAGAGTCGGATGTATCCAGCATGATCTTGTTGTCGTCCGAGAACAACACGAAATGTTGAATCAAGATTTTAGCGGCTTCCTTGAGTGCCTCCTTGGGCTGTATAGAGCCATCAGTAGATATCTCGATAACCAATTTCTCGTAGTCGGTTTTCTGCTCGATACGGTAATCTTCAACGGCGTACTTCACGTTTCGGATCGGGGTATAGATGGAATCGATGAATAAAACTTGGACATCGTCCGTCGCGAGCTCCTCCCTGTTCTCATCAGCAGTAACGTACCCACGCCCCTTGTTGATGGTCAGTTCAAGACGTAGCTCGGCCTTTTTATTCATCCGGCAAATTTCAAGTTCAGGATTTAGCACTTCAAAGCCGGTAAGCAACTTGCCAATATCCCCGGCCTTAAACACTTCCGTTCCCGAAATAGCGACGCTCACCTTTTCTGTTTCGAACTCCTCCACGATCCTTTTGAAGCGAACTTTCTTCAGGTTCAAAATGATCCCCGTCACATCATCAATAACACCCGGTATGGAAGCGAATTCATGTTCCACGCCCTCTATTTTTACCGATGTAATCGCAAATCCTTCCAGTGAAGAGAGCAAGATACGGCGCAAGGCATTGCCTATCGTGATGCCATACCCAGGCTCAAGGGGACGAAACTCGAACTTGCCGTGGAACGCGTCCTCCTGCAACATGATTACTTTATCGGGTTTTTGGAATGCTAAAATTGCCATGAATCTATTATTTGGAATATAATTCTACGATGAGTTGTTCTTTAATGTTTTCAGGGATGTCGGCTCGCTCCGGCACGTGCAGGTACTTGCCGCTCATGGTTCCTTTATCCCATTCCAACCAGGGATACTTACCGTGATTAAACCCCGTGAGGGAGTCCACGATCACTTCCATCGATTTCGCTTTTTCGCGTACGCCCACCACGTCCCCAGGCTTTACCGTGAAGGAGGGAATGTTTACCACCTTCCCGTTCACCACGATATGGCGATGCGACACCAGTTGGCGAGCACCGGCGCGGGTAGGTGAGATACCCAGGCGATAGACGATGTTGTCTAACCGCGACTCGAGCAGTTGCAACAGCACCTCGCCCGTGATACCGCGGCTACGCTCGGCTCTTTCAAACGTCAACCGGAACTGCTTCTCGAGCACCCCGTAAGTGTACTTCGCACGCTGTTTCTCACGCAGCTGAATTCCGTACTCCGACGTTTTCCTCCGACGTGAATTACCGTGTTGCCCTGGCGGGTAATTCTTTCTAGTGAGTACTTTGTCGGGGCCAAATATAGGTTCCCCGAACTTACGGGCGATCTTTGATTTTGGACCAATATACCTTGCCATTTTCTACGATTTTCTACTGATTATACTTTCCTTGCTTTGGGTGGGCGACAGCCGTTGTGCGGTAGCGGGGTAACGTCTACGATCTCCATCACCTCGATTCCCGCGCCGTGAATGGTTCGGATAGCCGATTCACGCCCGTTACCGGGCCCTTTCACGAACACCTTCACTTTACGCAACCCCATATCGTACGCTACCTTGGCGCAATCTTGCGCAACCATTTGAGCAGCGTACGGAGTATTTTTCTTGGAACTTCTAAAGCCCATTTTCCCGGCAGATGACCAGCTGATTACCTCACCATTTTCGTTGGTCAACGAGACGATGATGTTGTTAAACGACGAAGAGATATGGGCTTGCCCGATGGCACCCACCTTCACGTTTTTCTTCTTTGCTGCAACTTTTCTTTTTCCCATGTTACCTACCTGTTATTTAGATGCTTTCTTCTTGTTAGCCACGGTTTTCCTTCTGCCCTTACGAGTACGGGCGTTGTTCTTGGTGCTTTGCCCGCGCACCGGCAAGCCGATACGGTGACGAATACCGCGATAACAACCGATGTCCATCAATCTCTTGATGTTCAACTGTACTTCGGTGCGGAGATCCCCCTCCACCTTGTACTCGTTGGAGATGATCTCACGAATCCGGGCCGCTTGATCGTCGGTCCAATCTTTCACTTTGATGTCTCGGTCGACTTCTGCCTTCTTCAAGATGGCGTTGGCGGAGCTTCGGCCAATGCCGTAGATATAAGTCAGTGCTACCTCACCTCTCTTGTTCTGGGGGATGTCGACGCCTACAATTCTTATAGCCATATATTTATATTAATTATTTATTTTCAATTAACCCGACGCACTACCCCTGACGTTGCTTGAACTTGGGGTTTTTCTTGTTAATGACATATAACCGCCCTTTCCTCCTGACGATCTTACAATCGGGCGTTCGCTTTTTCAATGATGCTCTAACTTTCATACGATCAATTTATCTTTATAAGCAACGTGGTTGACGAGCCTGCTCGTTTCGTACACGTTACCGCTGTTTTTTTCCGTTCGTTTACACGGTCCAATTACTTATACCTAAACGATATGCGTCCCTTCGTGAGGTCGTAGGGCGACATCTCCACCCTCACCCTATCACCCGGCAGGATACGGATGTAGTGCATCCTCATCTTCCCGGAGATATGGGCGGTGATTTCGTGCCCGTTCTCGAGCTCCACGCGAAACATCGCGTTCGATAAGGCCTCGATAATCGTGCCGTCTTGTTCTATTGCTGGTTGTTTAGCCATAAATACATCTCTCCTTTTTTAGTTAATGATCTCTTGAATAAATTCAAAAGTAGATAAAATATCGGCCTTCCCGTTACGAATGGCAACCGTGTGCTCGAAGTGCGCCGATGGCTTGCGATCTTTCGTCCGCACCGTCCACCCGTCGCTCTCGAAAACCACCTTTTTACCTCCCATGTTGATCATTGGCTCGATGGCGAAGCACATCCCGTTCTGAATCAGGGGGCCCCTGCCGCGTTGCCCGTAGTTAGGTACTTCGGGAGGTTCGTGCATGCATCGCCCGATGCCGTGCCCCACCAGTTCGCGCACCACCGAGTAGCCTCTCGCTTCGCAATGGGATTGCACCGCGAAACCAATGTCTCCCACCCGATTACCCTCCTTCGCCTGCTCGATGCCCTTGTAGAGCGACTCCTTGGTGGTTTGAAGCAGCTGCTTCACCTTTTCATCCACCTCCCCCACTTGGAAGGTGTAGGCCGAGTCGCCACAAAAACCCTTCAGGCTTGCCCCACAATCAATGGAAACCACGTCCCCCTCTTGCAACGGTTGGTTATTGGGAATACCGTGTACCACGTTCTCGTTCACGGAGGTACAAATGGAATTGGGGAAACCACTGTACCCTAAGAATGTGGGGATGGCCCCGTGATCCTTTATAAACTCCTCGGCAATCTTATCCAGTTGCAGCGTGGTTACACCCGGTTTCACGTGGCGAGACAACTCACCGAGCGTCTTGCCCACCAGGCGGTTCGCCTCTCGCATGAATTCGATCTCCTCGTCGGTTTTCAATATAATCACGTTCCGTTTCATCAACTCATTAACTCTTCTCTTCCACTTATTAACGCCTTAATAAGCTGCCATGGATCCCGTACGCCCCTTTATCTTGGCTCCCGACTTAAGGAAGCCATCGTAGTGTCGCATAAGCAGGTGACTCTCTATCTGTTGCAACGTATCGAGCACTACCCCCACGAGGATGAGCAACGAGGTACCTCCAAAAAACTGGGCGAACTGGGAATTGATGCCTAGCAGCCCGGCAAAGGCCGGCATGATAGCCACCAGCGCCAAGAAGAAGGAGCCAGGGAGCGTAATCCTCGACATGATGGTGTCGATGTACTCCGCCGTCCTCTTACCCGGTCTCACGCCTGGGATAAAGCCGTTGTTGCGCTTCAGATCCTCCGCCATCTGCACCGGGTTAACCGTTACCGCCGTGTAGAAGTAGGTGAACGCGATGATAAGCAAGGCGAAAATGAGGTTATACCAAAAACTGGTAAAATCCATAAGCGAAGCCCAAAAGCCGCCCCCCTCCTTAACGGAGAACCGCGCGATGGTAACGGGGATAAACATGATAGCCTGAGCAAAAATAATGGGCATCACGTTGGCCGCGTTCACCTTCAGCGGGATGTACTGGCGTACGCCCCCGTACTGGCGATTACCCACGATACGCTTCGCGTATTGCACCGGCACCTTGCGCACTCCCTGAACCAGCATGATCGCCGCGGCGATAACCAACATCAAGAAGAGCAACTCGAGCAGCAAGAGAATAAGACCTCCCGGGGCGTCTACCAACCGGTCCCATTCGGCCACTAACGCACGCGGCAGGCGGGCAATAATACCAATGAGGATAATAAACGATATCCCGTTCCCCACCCCCTTGTCAGTAATACGCTCACCGAGCCACAACACGAACATACTACCACCTGCTAACATGATAGTGGTAGGCAAGACCCAATCCCAGAAGCCACCAGGTATGGCAGCACCAACGGCCCCGTAGAGGTAAGCCGGCCCCTGAAGAAGCAGGATACCCACGGTGAGGTACCGGGTGTACTGGTTAATCTTGGTGCGGCCACTCTCGCCCTCACGCTGCATCTTCTGGAAAGCCGGAACGGCAATCCCCAAAAGCTGCATCACAATAGAAGCCGAGATATAGGGCATGATCCCGAGGGCAAAAATGGAAGCGTTCGCGAACGCTCCACCGGAGAACATGTCCAGTAAGCTCAACAGCCCCGTGCTGGCACTAGTCTGCAAGGCAACCAAGTGCTCCGGGTTGATGCCGGGCAACACCACGAATGAGCCGAAGCGATAAATCGCCACAAAACCGATCGTGATCAGTATCCTCATGCGAAGGTCTTCAATCTTCCAAATATTTTTTATTGTCTGTACAAATCCCATCGCACTAGAGTTTTACGATTGTCCCACCCGCAGAAGTGATGGCCGTCTCAGCCGATTTCGAGAAAGCGTGCGCCTCCACTTCCAACTTTGCCGTTAACGTGCCTCTGCCTAAAATTTTTACCAGGTGCTTGCGCGCCACCAAGCCCGCTTCTTGCAGGATCACCGGTGTAATCTTATCGATTCCACGCGTGGTGGCTAGCTCTTGCAGCGTATCCAGGTTGATCGCTTTATATTCGACCCGTTTCAACGGTTTAAAACCAAATTTCGGTACGCGACGCTGCAGAGGCATCTGCCCTCCTTCGAACCCGACCTTCCGTGCGTAGCCCGACCTCGATTTCTGTCCTTTATGCCCTCTCGTGGAGGTACCTCCCCTACCCGATCCTTCACCCCGTCCGATTCTCTTGCGGGAATGGGTAGAGCCCTTGGCCGGCTTTAAGTTCGATAAACTTGTCATTATACTAATATTTTATCGTTTTACATGAATTATTCGATCACCGTCACCAAGTGGTGGACTTTACGGATAAGGCCTCGTATGGAGGGAGTGTCCTCGTGTTCAACTACGCGATTCATCTTGGTAAGCCCCAAAGCGTCCAAGGCCCTCTTCTGATCTTTAGGTGATCCAATTCTACTTTTCGTCTGCTTTATTTTTATCGTAGCCATTTCAGCATTATTTACCCGTTAAACACTTTCTCCATGCTCACCCCCCGGGCTCGGGCCACCATCATGGGGTCCCTTAACTCGCTCAGCGCGGTGATAGTGGCTTTCACCAAGTTGTGGGGGTTAGACGATCCCTTGGACTTGGCCAGGATGTCAGTCACGCCCACGCTCTCCAGTACGGCGCGCATGGCACCCCCGGCCTTTACCCCGGTTCCCGTTACGGCTGGCTTGAGAAACACTTCGGCACCGCCAAAGCGAGCAGTCTGCTCGTGCGGTATGGTGCCTTTGTATACGGGTACCTCAATCAGGTTCTTCTTGGCCGCTTCCACGCCTTTCGCGATAGCCGTAGTCACTTCACCGGCTTTACCTAAGCCCCAACCCACGATACCATCCTCGTTTCCTACCACTACCATCGCCGAGAAGGTAAAGGTCCGGCCTCCCTTCGTGACTTTCGTGGTACGATTAATAGCCACCAAACGGTCTTTTAACTCGATGTCGTTCGTCGTTTTTACTTTGTTACTTATCGCCATAATCGTTAAAATTTAAGTCCTCCCTTACGAGCGGCATCCGCCAATTCTTTCACTCTCCCGTGATAAAGGTACCCGTTCCGATCGAATCGAACCGCCTTTATCCCGGCCTCTTTCGCGTTTTGGGCGATTAGCTCACCCACCTTGGCGGCCATCGCTTTCTTGGGCAACTTCTCCTCCATTTTCAAGGAAGAGGCCGAAGCCAGGGTGGTGCCGGTCGTATCATCGATTACCTGCGCGTATATCTGTTTATTGCTCCTGAACACGGACAAGCGGGGCCTATCGGGTGTCCCGTGAATTTTTCCGCGAACACGGGCTTTAATCCTTTGCCTTCTTTGTTTTTTCTTTATCATTGCGATATCAGTTTACGTAAGTTACTAACCTGCTGTTTTACCTGACTTGCGACGTACCTGCTCGCCCACGAAGCGTACCCCTTTCCCTTTATAGGGTTCCGGCTTGCGGAACGAACGAATCTTGGCGCATACCTGTCCCAATAGCTGTTTGTCGCATGACTCCAGCATGATAAGCGGGTTCTTGTTCCTTTCCATCTTGGTTTCTACCTTGATCTCGGGCGGTAACTCCAGGAAAATGTTGTGTGTAAAGCCGAGCGACAACTCTAACACCTGGCCGCTATTAGATACGCGGTAACCCACGCCCACCAGCTCCAGCTCCTTACGAAACCCCTCGGTAACACCGATTACCATGTTGTTCAACAGGGATCGGTAGAGACCGTGCATCGCGCGGTTCTCCTTCTCATCGTTGGGACGTGCTACGATCAACTCACCGTCCTTCAACTCCACTTTCATAGCGCGAGCAACCTGTTGTTGAAGCTCGCCCTTGGGTCCCTTAACGGTTACCAGGTTATCGTCTCCAACGGTAACGGTAACACCAGCAGGAACCGTAATGGGTGCTTTTCCTATTCTTGACATACTATTACTCCCTCCAAATTAATAGACGTAACACAACACTTCACCGCCCACTTTCAGTTGGCGGGCCTCCTTATCGGTCATTACTCCGCTTGAAGTAGAGAGTATGGCAATGCCCAACCCATTGAGAACGCGAGGCAAATCTTTATGCCCCACGTACTTACGCAACCCGGGCGTTGAAACGCGCTGCAACTTCTTGATCGCGTTGACCTTGGTTACCGGGTTATACTTCAAGGCAATCATGATGGTGCCTTGAGGACCATCGTCTACAAACTTGTAATTGAGTATGTAGCCCTTCTCAAAAAGAATCTTCGTGATGTCTTTTTTCAAATTCGACGCGGGGATCTCTACCACGCGGTGATTCGCCATGATGGCGTTCCGAATACGCGTCAAATAGTCTGCTATTGGATCTGTCATATTATGGATGTTAAATTGATCCCGACTCCCGGGACAATATTTAAAAACTGCTACTTTCTACCAGCTCGCTTTCTTCACCCCGGGAATCAACCCTTTTGACGCCATCTCGCGAAACACGATACGGGAAACGCCAAATTGGCGCATGTACCCCTTCGGTCGCCCGGTAAGCTTGCAGCGGTTGTGTAAGCGCACCGGTGATGCGTTTTTCGGGATGGTTTGAAGTGCTTCGTAGTTGCCCTCTGCCAGGTACTTCGCCCTTTTCTCGGCGTAGCGAGCAACCATCTTGGCCCTTTTCACCTCACGGGCTTTCATCGATTCTTTTGCCATATTCTATTCATTTTCTTGTTTCGTCCTAAACGGTATTCCAAATTCCCTCAAAAGAGCGTATCCCTCCTCATCGGTCTTGGCCGAGGTGACGAACGTGATGTTCATCCCCTGTATCCGGCTGACGTTATCGAGGTTGATCTCGGGGAAAATAATCTGTTCCTCGATCCCCAGCGTGTAGTTTCCGCGGCCATCCAGTTTAGCACCAACGCCCCTGAAGTCACGAATGCGGGGCAACGCCACCCGTATCAACCGTTCCAGGAATTCGTACATCTTGTCGTGCCGCAACGTGACGCGCACACCAACCGGCATCTTCTTACGCAGCTTAAAGTTCGAGATGTCCTTCCGTGAAATGGTTTGAACCGCCTTCTGTCCGGTAATGGCAGTGAGCTCTTCAATACCCGTTTCGATGATCTTCCTATCGGCCACGGCTGCTCCTAACCCCTGGTTTATCACGATCTTCTCGAGCTTGGGGGCCTGCATGACCGAGGTGTAGTTAAACTCCTTCATCAATACAGGCACAATACGCTCCCTATACTCTTTCTTTAAATTCACTTGATATGTTGTGCTCATACAATCTCCTCCCCAGATTTTTTAGCATAACGAACTAATTTACCTTTACTGTTTAACCTCCTGCCAATACGGGTAGGCTTGCCCGTTTTGGGATCCACCGGGTTCAACTTCGAGATGTGAATGGGTGCCTCCTTCTTCTCGATCCCGCCGTTCGGGTGCTGCGCGTTAGGCTTGGTATGCTTAGAAACGATGTTAACACCCTCTACCACCGCCCGGTTCTCTTTGACCAGTACCCTTAGCACGCGACCGGTCTTTCCCTTGTCCTCACCGGAGTTAACGTAAACCGTGTCGCCTTTCTTTATATGTAATTTACTCATTGCCTGTGATTACTTTATAAGTTATAATACTTCCGGGGCCAACGATACGATCTTCATGTTCGTCGCGCGAAGCTCGCGGGCAACGGGTCCGAAAATACGACTTCCCCTCAATTCGCCCGCGTTGTTAAGCAACACGCACGCGTTGTCGTCGAAGCGTATGTAAGAGCCATCAGCACGCCGTATCTCCTTTTTCGTACGAACGATAATGGCACGCGTGATGGTGCCCTTTTTAATATCACTTGCAGGAATGGTACTCTTCACGGATGCCACGATGATATCACCCACCGACGCGTAGCGCCTCCGGGTTCCCCCCAACACGCGGATACAAAGAACCTCTCTGGCACCGCTGTTGTCCGTTACTTTTAACCTTGATTCTTGTTGTATCATCTTACTTGGCCCTTTCCATTACTTCAACCACTCTCCATCTCTTCGTCTTGCTCAAAGGACGGGTCTCCATTATACGCACTGTATCGCCTATGTTACAGTCGTTCTTCTCATCATGGGCGTGAAATTTCCTCGTTTTATTAACGAATTTCCCATAGATAGGGTGTTTCTCTTTCCATTTTACAGCAACGGTAACGGTCTTATCCATCTTGTTGCTGAAAACGACCCCGATTCTTTCTTTCCTTAAATTTCTCGTTTCCATATCTAACGTTGTTGTACAATATTCAACTCCCTCGCCCTTATCTCGGTACGGATGCGTGCGATGTGCCTCCGTTTCTCTTTGATCGAACTCGAGTTATCCAGGGGCGTGATGGCATGGTTGATACGCAACTGGTTCAATTCCATCACTTCGGCTTCCAATCTCTCTAACAGGTCTTTATCAGTAAGCTCTCTTAATTCTTCTTGCTTCTTATTCATCACGATTCGTTCGCTAATGGTTTATTACTCGCGGGGGCGTGCGAGTCACGATTTTTTTCTGAAATCAAAATCCCTCCTCACGACGAACTTGGTGGTCACGGGCAACTTCTGTGCTGCCAGGCGTAACGCCTCCTTGGCCACCTCGTACGAGACCCCCTCAACTTCAAAAAGGACGCGCCCGGGGGTAACGGGTGCCACGAACCCTTCAGGGTTCCCCTTCCCTTTACCCATACGTACTTCCGCGGGTTTCTTGGTGATCGGCTTATCCGGGAAAATACGTACCCAGACCTGCCCTTGACGCTGCATGTAACGGGTCACGGCCACACGGGCCGCCTCAATCTGGTTGCCGGTAATCCACTTAGATTGCAACGACTTTATGCCAAACGAGCCGAACGCCAAATCATTGCCGCGACCGGCCATGCCTTTCATTCGACCCTTCTGCTGTCTCCTAAACTTTGTTTTCTTTGGCTGTAACATATTCTCTTATTGATTAAGCATTTTTACTTCTTCTGCGTCGGCCACCCCTTCCACCTTCCGGACGACCACCGCGACCACCGCGACCACCGCCGTGTGGACGGCTGTCCTTGGCCGAAGCGAACGAGGGTGCCAAGTCTACCTTCCCGTAAACCTCACCGCGACAAATCCACACCTTCACGCCAATCAGCCCCACCTTGGTGAGCGCTTCAGCATGGGCGTAGTCAATGTCTGCCCGGAACGTGTGCAAGGGGGTCCGCCCCTCTTTATACATCTCGGAGCGTGCCATCTCGGCACCACCCAGTCGACCCGAAACCTGGATCTTGATCCCTTCAGCCCCCATCCTCATGGTGGAGGCAATAGCCATCTTCACCGCCCGGCGATAGGCTATCTTGCCTTCAATCTGCCGCGCCACGTTATTGGCCACTATCACCGCCTCAAGCTCGGGTTTCTTGATTTCAAAAATGTTGATCTGTATATCTTTATCGGTGAGCTTCGTCAACTCCTCCTTCAGCTTATCCACCTCCTGACCACCCTTACCGATGATAATTCCCGGGCGAGCCGTGCAAATAGTGATCGTCACCAGCTTCAACGTCCGTTCGATGATGATACGGGAGACGCTTGCCTTGGAAAGACGGGCGTTGAGGTAGTTGCGGATTTTGCTATCTTCCAGCAGCGTGTCGCCGTAATCACCCCCACCATACCAGTTAGAATCCCATCCCCTGACGATTCCCAAACGATTGGCTATCGGATTTACTTTTTGTCCCATCTTGTTTAGTTTTGTTCTTGTTCTTCGTTAGTTAATCTGTCCAGCACGATAGTCACGTGATTAGAACGCTTGCGAATACGGTGCCCACGACCTTGCGGCGCCGGCCGAAGCCTCTTGAGCATACTTCCCTCGTCGACAGTGATCGTCTTGATGAACAACTCGCCCGCCTCAGCTTTGCGCTCGTTCTTCTGCTCCCAGTTGGAGATAGCCGAGAGCAACAACTTCTCTACCCTCGCCGCGGCCTCCTTGTTGGAAAATTTTAAAACGCCCAACGCCTTGAACACCTCCATACCGCGAACCATATCGGCCACGTAACGCATCTTCCTGGGGGAAGTGGGCACATTCCTCAGCACGGCAAAAGCGATCTCTTTGCGCTCCGCTTTTCTTCTCTCTGCTGCTATTCTTTTTCTAGCACTCATATCTTTTTTCTATTTTTGTTTATCTTTTGCGGCTACCGGCGTGACCCCGGAATGTACGGGTAACGGCAAACTCGCCCAACTTGTGCCCTACCATGTTTTCGGTAATATACACCGGGATAAACTTGTTGCCGTTATGAACGGCTATGGTATGCCCCACGAAATCGGGCGATATCATCGAGCCGCGCGCCCACGTCTTGATCACGGACTTCTTACCGCTCTCGTTCATGGCGAGCACCTTTTTCTCTAACTTCAGGTTGATATACGGACCTTTCTTTAATGATCTGCTCATAGTCGTTACTTGATTAATCGGGTTACTTTTTCTTCCTCTTTTCCACGATGTACTTAGAAGAGTGCTTCTTGGGCGCTCTTGTCTTCATCCCCTTGGAGTAAAGGCCCTTGGCCGACCTGGGATGGCCTCCCGAAGCCTTGCCTTCGCCACCACCCATCGGGTGATCCACCGGGTTTTTAGAAACACCACGGGTGCGAGGTCGACGTCCAAGCCAACGAGAACGACCTGCTTTACCTGATTGTTCCAGAGCATGGTCCGAATTACCAACGCTACCAATGGTAGCCTTGCATGCAGAAAGTATCTTGCGAACTTCGCCGGATGGCATCTTGATAATCGCGTACTTCTCCTCGCGCGATACCAACTGGGCGAACGTTCCGGCAGAACGTGCCATCTTTGCACCTTGACCAGGACGTAACTCGATGTTATGAATCACCGTCCCAATAGGGATCACCGACAAGGGCAAGGCGTTACCAATCTCGGGGGCTGCCTGAGTACCCGACATCACCGTGTCTCCCACCTTTAACCCATTCGGGGCCAAAATGTACGTCTTGGCACCGTCAGCGTAATAGAGCAACGCGATGCGCGCCGAGCGATTGGGATCGTACTCGATGCTCTTTACAACGGCGGGAATCCCGTCTTTCGTTCTCTTGAAGTCAATAAAGCGGTAGCGTCTCTTGTGTCCGCCTCCAACGTTCGGGACGGTCATCCGCCCCTGGTTGTTGCGGCCACCCCTCGCTGACTTACCAACCACGAGAGATTTCTCCGGCACGGTTGAGGTGATGTTATCAAACGTACCGATAATCTTGTGTCTTTGCCCCGGCGTAGTGGGCTTTAATTTACGTATTGCCATTATACTGTTTTAGATATTGCTAAATAGATCGATCGTCTCCCCTTTCTTCAAGGTTACGATCGCTTTCTTGTACGAGGGCGTGCGACCTTCCACCACACCCGACTTGGTGTAACGGCGGCGCTTCTTGCCGTCATACCTCATCGTGTTCACGCTCTCGACGTGCACGTTATACAAAGCCTCCACGGCCTCCTTAATCTGCACCTTGTTCGCGGAAGGAGCCACGATGAAACCGTACCGGTTCTCATACTTATCCGTTATCTCGGTCTGCTTTTCGGTGATGACGGGTTTAATGATTACACTCATTTTGTACCTCCTTGCGCGTTAAATAAGTTATCGATGACAGCCATGGACGACTCGGTGATCACAAGGTTGTTGCAATCCATGATCTTGTAAGTATTTATATCCGAGGCTGTTATAATATTTACTCCCCTCAAATTTCGGGCCGACAAATATACGTTTTTATTTTGACTTGGCAAAACGAAAAGTAGCTTTTTATCAGCTAGTTGCAAATTCTCCGTCAGCTTCACCATGCTTTTCGTGCTGGGTACGTCGAACTCGAAATCCTCCACCACCACGATAGCGTTGTTCTTAGCCTTGAGCGAAAGGGCCGACTTGCGGGCTAACACCTTGGTCTTCTTGTTCACCTTGAAGCCGTAATCCCTGGGCCTGGGGCCAAATGCGCGGCCTCCCCCCACCAGCAAAGGCGACTTGATATTACCACGGCGGGCCCCCCCGCTTCCTTTCCGGCGAATGATCTTGCGGGAACTACCCGAGACCTCGCTTCTCTCCTTGGTCTTGTGCGTACCTTGACGCTGGTTGGCAAGGTACTGCTTCACGTCTAACCAGATAACGTGCTCGTTGGGTTCAATCCCGAAAATGGAATCATCGAGCGTCACCTTTTTACCCGTTGTCTCACCGTTGATATTGTAAATAGTTAATTCCATTTCATTTTTTAATTAAAACGATTGAACCATTGGCACCGGGAATCGATCCTTTCAAAAGGAGCAGGTTATGTTCCGGGATCACCTTAATTACCTGCAGGTTCTGAACGGTTACCCGTTCGTTCCCCATCTGGCCGGCCATCTTCTTACCCTTGAGAACCCTCGAAGGGGTAGACGACATGCCAATGGACCCGGGAGAACGGGTTACCCCACCCTGCCCGTGCGATGTCTCGGCCGCTCCCGAATAGCCGTGGCGCTTGACCACCCCTTGGAATCCCTTCCCTTTAGAGGTGCCCACCACGTCAACGTACACCGTATCGCTGAAAATGTCGACGCCGATCTCAGCCCCAGCCTCGTATTCTTTCGTGAAACCTTTAAATTCGGCTAAGTGTCTCTTTGGCGTTACCCCGGCCTTCTTAAAGTGCCCTTTTTCAGCGTTGGTGGTATGCTTATCTTTCTTATCGATAAACCCAAGCTGAATGGCTTCATAACCATCTTTTTCAACGGTCTTAACCTGAGTAACCACGCAAGGACCAGCTTCGATGACAGTGCATGAAATATTCTTTCCCTCGGCACTGAAAACGGATGTCATTCCGATTTTTTTCCCCAATAATCCTGGCATTTCTCTGTTGTTTAATTAATTACACCTTTATCTCTACTTCTACCCCGCTAGGCAACTCGAGCTTCATCAACGCGTCCACGGTCTTCGCAGTGGAGCTGTAAATGTCGATTAGGCGCTTGAAAGAGGCCAATTCGAACTGCTCGCGTGACTTCTTGTTCACGAAGGTCGAGCGGTTCACGGTAAAAATACGCTTATGCGTGGGCAAGGGGATTGGCCCGCTGACCACTGCACCCGTGGCTTTTACGGTTTTCACGATTTTCTCGGCTGATTTATCAACCAGGCTATAATCGTACGACTTCAGTTTGATTCTGATTTTTTGGCTCATAGCTATCTCACGTAAAATTTGTTACTTAATCAACTCCACACGACCGCCCACCTGTTCCAGCACCTCCCGGGCGATGGACGAGGAGACCTCTTCAAAGTGAGAGAACACCATGGACGACGTGGCCCGCCCCGAGGTGATGGTTCGCAACGCGGTGACGTACCCGAACATCTCCGCGAGTGGAGTTCTGGCTTTCACCACGCGGGCACCGGAGCGGTTAGACTCCATACCCTCCACCTGACCGCGACGCTTGTTGAGGTCGGAAATCACGTCACCCATGTTCTCTTCGGGCGTTACCACCTCTACCTTCATAATGGGCTCCAATAAAACGGGGTCAGCCTTCTCGGCAGCATTCCTGAACGCCTGCATGGCGCATATCTCGAACGAAAGCTGATCGGAGTCCACCGGGTGGTAAGATCCATCGATCACGGTCACTTTCAGAGTATTCAAGGGGTAACCAGCTAACACGCCATTCTGCATGGCGCGTTCAAAGCCCTTTTGGATGGAGGGGATATACTCCTTAGGAATGTTGCCCCCCTTCACTTCATCCACGAACTGCAACGTACCCTCAAAATCCCTATCGGCCGGCTCCACGCGCACGACCATATCGGCGTATTTACCGCGGCCACCAGTCTGTTTTTTGTAGGTCTCCCGCAACTCAACCGACTTGGTAATAGCCTCCTTATACGAGACTTGCGGCCGTCCTTGATTTGACTCCACCTTAAACTCCCGCCGCAAGCGGTCAATGATAATCTCCAGGTGCAACTCCCCCATCCCGGAAATCACGGTCTGCCCCGTGTCCTCATCACTCCTCACGGTAAAGGTGGGGTCCTCCTCCGCCAGCTTGGCCAATCCCGCGGAGAGTCTATCCAGGTCTTTCTGGGTCTTCGGCTCTACCGCGATCCCGATCACCGGATCCGGGAAGTCAATCGCCTCCAGGAGAATGGGATGGCTCTCGTCGCACAACGTGTCACCTGTACGTATATCCTTGAACCCTACCCCTGCACCAATATCACCCGTCCCGATAAACTCCTTGGGGTTCTGCTTGTTAGAGTGCATCTGAAAGAGGCGAGAAATACGCTCTTTCTTGCCCGAACGGGCGTTGTATATATAAGAACCGGCCCTCAACTCGCCGGAGTAAACCCGGAAAAAGCAGAGGCGACCCACGTAAGAATCCGTCGCGATCTTGAACGCCAACGCGCACATCGGCTCCGACGGATCGGGGCACCGCGTCAACTCCTTGTTAGGATTCCTCGGGTCAATACCTGTGATCGACTTCGTATCGGCCGGGCTAGGCAGGTAAGCGCATACCGCATCAAGCAGCGTCTGCACCCCCTTATTCTTGAACGAAGAACCGCAGATAACGGGATAGAGTTTCATCGCCAGCGTCCCCTTCCGGATGGCCCTCTTAATCTCCTCCACGGCAATCGAAGAGGGGTCGTCTAAGAACTTCTCCATCAACGTTTCGTCGAACTCGGCAACCATCTCCAACATCTTCTCGCGCCACTCTTGGGCTTCCTCCAACAGATCAGACGGCACCTCCGTCTCGTCATAATCGGCCCCCATGGTTTCATCGTGCCAGAAGTAAGCCTTCATCGTCACGAGGTCTACCACTCCTTTGAACTCCTCTTCAGCACCAATGGGTATCTGGATGGGGCAAGCGTTGGCACCCAACATTTCTCTCATTTGACGGATCGCGTCGAAGTAGTTGGCACCCGAACGGTCCATCTTGTTCACGTACGCTATCCGCGGCACATTATATTTATCGGCTTGGCGCCACACCGTCTCCGATTGCGGCTCCACGCCCCCCACGGCACAAAATGCGGCCACGGCCCCGTCCAGCACCCGCAATGAACGTTCTACCTCCACGGTAAAGTCAACATGTCCCGGGGTGTCGATCAAATTTATTTTATAGGTATCGCCATTATATTTCCAACTCGTAGTGGTAGCCGCGGAGGTGATAGTTATCCCCCGCTCTTGCTCCTGCGCCATCCAGTCCATGGTCGCCGCACCGTCATGTACCTCCCCCATCTTGTGCGTCAGCCCCGTGTAGTAGAGGATGCGCTCGGATGTGGTCGTCTTTCCGGCATCGATATGCGCCATGATACCGATGTTACGAGTGAATTGTAATGCCTCTTTGAAACCCTTAGTCATCTTTTTTACCTTCTTTCAGTAACCTGGTTAAAACCGGAAGTGAGCAAAGGCACGGTTGGCTTCCGCCATTCTATGCATATCTTCTTTGCGTTTGAACGCACCTCCCTGGCTGTTGTAAGCGTCCACTATCTCAGCGGCCAACTTGTCAGCCATCGTTTTGCCCCCCCTTCTACGCGCGTAGAGGATAAGGTTTTTCATTGAAACGGATTCTTTTCTTTCGGGTCTTATTTCGGTTGGAACCTGGAAGGTGGCCCCACCCACGCGGCGCGACTTCACTTCCACTTGAGGGGTGATGTTGTCCAGGGCCGCTTTCCATATTTCGAGTGCCGACTTCTCGTCGTTCGGCAATTTAGCCTTTACTTTATCCAACGCGGTATAGAAAATGCTATAAGAGAGACTCTTCTTACCGTCGTACATAAGGTGGTTAACAAACTTTGTTACCCTCACATCACCGTATACAGGATCTGGGAGAACCTGTCTTTTCTTAGGTTTTGTTTTTCTCATTGAAATAAAAATTTATATTGTTTGGTTGCCGTTTGCATTCTTCAACGAAACTCCTCCGAGCCCATTTACTCAACCCTTCATCATTACATTAACGTTGCGTATCCCATGCATGTTACTTCTTAGCGGGAGCTTTAGGCCGTTTCGCTCCATATTTTGAACGCCTCTGCGTGCGGCCGCTTACGCCGGCGGTATCCAACGCACCACGTACCACATGATAGCGCACGCCGGGTAGGTCCTTCACACGGCCCCCACGTACCAACACGATCGAGTGCTCTTGTAAGTTGTGCCCCTCTCCCGGGATGTAAGCGTTCACCTCTTTCGAGTTGGTCAGGCGCACGCGAGCCACTTTCCTCATGGCCGAATTGGGCTTTTTAGGGGTCGTGGTATAGACCCTCACGCAAACACCACGACGCTGCGGACAAGAGTCCAACGCGGGCGATTTGCTTTTCTCCTTTTGCGTGCTACGTCCCTTTCTTACTAATTGTTGAATTGTAGGCATTTTCAGCTTTCTTTTACCTGTTATTACTGTGTTATCCGTTTCCTTTAAACATCCATCCTTCACCCGCAACACCTTTTATCTATTTTAATAAAAACGGTATAATTGGAATGCGATAATTATAATACGTTGATTATCACAACATAACCAATTATTACAGGTGAAAAACGGCACAAAATTACAAATAATCAATAGGATATGCAAGTATTTTGGCATATTTTTGAAAAAAATGTACCCTCGGGATCAAAACCCTTGAGTTAACTACAGGTAGTTCGGGTTATCGGGTTAGTGATCTGCTTGGCCGAGCATTGATTCGACTGCCGGATCGATGGCCGATTCGCTGCTTAAAATGAAGCGCCAAGAAGAGGGTGTTTTTAAGGTATTCGAACTCCTGTTCAAAGCATTCCGAGAAGAGGCCACTCTGCATGTTGTCTTCTATTTGGGCGAGAGTCCAGAGCTTTCCCCCGTTCAACTGCAAGCTGTTGAACGTCTCCTCGTCGGTTACATGTACGGCATACAGGAAGATGAGCCGTTTGGTCGCATCGTTTTTAAAGGTATACTTGAGGAGAAAGCGGAGCGGTAAATCCCTCTCGCCGCACTCCCTTCTGAGGCTATTGCGCACCGTTTCATCAATGTCGTGGTTAAATTGCAGGTACTTCTCAAACGGGTAATCCAGCCTGCCCGGGTTCAACAGGCAGGATGTATCGCGCTCCTTAAGGTATATCTTCCCATCGTGCAGCAGTACCACCCGCACCACGGGATGCATGAACCAGTTCTTTAATTCCTTCGTGATTGACTTGGCCACCCGCCCAGTCACGTTCCCTTTCTCGGTCACCACCGGTAGCCACTCTTCGTGGTACAATTTTTTATCTAGGATATGCAAGCGGGTGGTTTCAAGGAGCATGACCAACAGCAAGATAACCTGGCAGGCGATCACCACGAAAACGGTATGAGAGAGCAGCGACTTATCAGTGTTGAACAAGAAGAGGGCAAACAACAAGAGCAGGTGCAACAATAATCCGTAACGGGTAATAAAAGCTACTCGGAACGACCCTTTCAAGCCGTTCTTCAACGTTAAGTCACGAAGCCGCGCTACACGAACTATGGCCCTTCCCCTCGATAAGCGGGCGACGACGAGCAACAGGACGAATATGACCTCCGCGATCACGAAACGGTTCAGCAGCGGCAGCGAGGTGAAAAGGGTGAACGAGAGCGGTAAGGTCACCGCGAAGGTAATCAAGGAAATGTCGTGCATCAGGCGAATCGGCCGCTTCACCGCGAACAGGGCAGGGATCGAGAAGAGCAATGCGACGGTGACCGCGATACGGGTATCCACCAGCAGGACGAAAACAGAAAAGAGGAACATCGGCATTACCCCCAATGCCGGGTTCCTTACGATCTTTTGTAGCGTTGTCATCTCAACCATGGGATCTCCTTATTAAAGTCGTGTCCACATAAAATAACAACGAACCCCTTTTTTTGTTTAAACGCGGCTAACGGGAAACAAATAACGACCGCACAATATGGCGGCCGCTACGCTATATAATATAATTATGGTATAATGGTGCCAGGAAAATCACAGGTTCCGCTTAAAGTAGTCGATCACCTTTTCATACAGGTACTTCCGGGCGTTCCCCCCACGGATAAAGTGGTCCTTATCGGGGAAGAAGAACTGATCGAAATGCTTGTTCGCTTCAATCAGCACGCGGCTGTACTCGATAGAGTTCTGCACGTGCACGTTATCGTCTGTCGTCCCATGGATCAACAACAGGTTACCCTGCAATTGATCGGCTAGCACCAGGGCCGACCCGCTCGTGTAGCCCGACGCGTTCTGCTGAGGCGTGCGCATGAAGCGCTCCGTGTAGATGCTGTCGTAAAAGCGCCAATCGGTAACCGGTGCGATGGCCACCCCCGCGCTAAAGATCCCGTTACCCCGGCTCATGCTCATTAGCACGTTGTACCCCCCGTAACTCCACCCCCAAATACCCATGGCCTTCTCATCAATATAAGGCAACGAGGCCAAGTAGCGCGCAGTAGCGATCTGGTCATCTGACTCGATAATGCCTAAATTGCGGTAGGTACAGTGGCGAAACTCCGCGCCCCTCGCTCCCGTACCCCTGCCATCCACGCACGCAACGACGATCCCCTCGCTGAGCAGCGCGTAGTACCAATCCCTGCCATACCTGTCGAGCACTTGCTGAGAGTTGGGACCGCTATACTGGATGAGGACGACCGGGTACTTCCGTCCCGGGTTGAAATCGTGGGGCTTCAACAGCCAACCATTCAACGAGGTCAAGCCGTCCGCTGCCGGCACGGTAATATACTCCTTATCTGGAAATCCGGCCGAGGACACCTGCCCCCTAAGGGCCTGGTTCTCCTCCAACGTCCGCAACTGCTTGCCGTTTCCGTCATGCAGGGTGATCACCGGGGGGGTGCTAGCATCCGACCAGTAGTTCACGTAGTATTTGCCCTGCTTGGCAAACGAGGCGCTGTTGTAGCCAGGTTGACTCGATAACTTTTCGGGAACCCCTTTCTCCATCTGCACTCGATACAGCTCGCGCCGCAAGGGCGATTCAGCGGCAGCCTGGTAGTAAACGAAAGCCCGCTGCTCATCCACCGCCAGGAGGGAGGTCACGTCGTACTCCCCGCTGGTGAGCTGCCGCTGTAAAGTACCCGACATACCGTACAGGTAGATATGGCTATAGCCATCCCGCTCCGAAACGTAGGTGAACCGATCCTTTGTAAAATGGATCGATTTCAGCCATTCCGAATCGATGTAATAGTTGCTCTCCTCACGCAACACCAATTTGGCAATCGTGGAGCGAGGGTTGACGAAGTACATTTCAAAGCGATTCTGATCGCGATTCAACGTCATCACCGCCAGTTCTTCGGGGTTATGCGTGAACTTGATCCGGGGAATATACCCATCACCGTCCAACGGCACATTTAGCGTTCGTGTAGTTCGCGCCGAGACATCGAACACCCGGCACTCGACCGAGGAGTTTGCCTCACCCGCTTTCGGGTACTTGAACCGGTAGTAATCGGGATATAGCTGTTGGTTAAACGTTTGGAACGAGAACTCCTTCACGGCCGACTCATCGGTACGCACAAACGCCAGCAGCTGGTTATCGGGTGAGAACTCCATGAGGCGGGTCACCCCGAACTCCTCCTCGTACACCCAATCGGTAACCCCGTTCATCACCTTACCCGCCTCACCGTCTGTCGTCACCCGGCTCTCGGTATCAAAATCAAACTTGGTGAGCCAGATATCGTTATCGATCACGTACGCCACCATCTTCCCGTCGGGCGAGAAGGTGGGAATCATCTGCTTGCCAGGCTGGTCACTCAACCTCCTTACCAGGTTACGCCGCACGTCGTAGTAGAAATAGTCCGCGCGAAACGAGCGGCGGTAAAGCTGCTCCCTGTCGCGATAGAGCAACACCCGGTTCTCGTCGGCGCTCACCAAAAACCCCTCAAAAGTGCTGAATTGAACCCCTCGGGCAGTAGCCAGGTTAAACAAGGTATCCACCGCCTCACCGGTCGCATACGCGTACTTAATAACCGCCGTTTTCCGCAAGTCGGTTTGATAGTAATGCTGCCCATCCGCGGATGAGACCATCTCGCTCACCCCACGTGGGTTAAACCTATCGCTAGTCAAATCATTCAGGGTATACTGCTGTGCGGTAGCCATTCCCAATCCCAACATCAGTGAGACGATTAAAAAGAGTCGTTTCATACGATTAGTTTGTTTTTACCACAAAGTTACGAAAATAGGCGTACTCTTTCCCCTATTTTTTGTATTTTCGGCGAAATTTCGTGAAAGAAGCGCCAATCGCCTTGTCGGCACCTCCTATGGAGGCGGCGCACGGAACCTACATGAACACTTTATAATAACATACAAGAAATGGAAACGAACGAAAAGAGAATCACGGAGTTACCCGAAAACGCGTACCGTGAATTAAAACTTGGAGAGGAGTACAAACCTGTGCTAGCTGCCGACCGGTCGGTAGCCGAGGCCACCCCCTGGTCGATTGGCATGGGGTTGCTCATGGCCGTCATCTTCTCTGCCGCGGCGGCCTACTCGGGCCTGAAGATCGGTCAAGTCTTCGAGGCAGCCATCCCCATCTCCATCATCGCGGTAGGTGCATCAGCCGCCTTTCGCAAGAAGAACGCGCTGGGTCAAAACGTGATCATTCAATCCATCGGGGCGTCATCGGGCGTTATCGTCGCCGGGGCAGTCTTCACCATCCCCGGCCTCTACATCTTGCAGGCCAAATACCCGGAGATACAGATTAACTTCTGGCAAATCTTCTTCTCATCGCTGCTGGGCGGTTGCTTGGGCATCCTCTTCCTGATCCCTTTTCGCAAGTACTTCGTGAAGGATATGCACGGGAAGCTCCCCTTCCCCGAGGCCACGGCTACCACCGAGATATTGATGACCGGTGAGAAGGGCGGGAACAAGGCGAAGCTGCTCATCACGAGCGGGCTCATTGGTGGGTTGTTCGATTTCTGCTTCTCCTCCTTCCGACTGTGGAGTGAAGTAATCACCACCCGCGTGATTCCCTTCGGTGCCACGCTGGCCGAAAAGTTCAAGATGGTGTTTAAGTTCAACGTGAGCGCACTCATCTTTAGCTTCGGCTACCTTGTGGGGTTGCGTTTCGCCGTGATTATTACCGTCGGTTCGCTCCTCTCGTGGCTGGTGCTAATCCCGTTGGTCAACGAGATTGGCGTTTTAGCAGCCGCATCAGGTGGGGTGAACCCGCTCGCCTCCATGTCGGCCGAAGCGATATTCGCCGAGTACGTGCGCCCTATCGGTATTGGAGCCATAGCCATGGCGGGGATCATCGGCATTATCAAGTCGTCCGGCGTTATCGGCAGTGCCTTTAAGTTAGCTGTTGGTAAAAAGGGCGGAGGAGGCGAGCAGGTAGCGGTCAAAAGGACCGACCGCGACCTGAAGATGTCGTTCGTCACGCTGTTCCTGCTCCTTACACTGATTGCCGTGTTCATCTTCCTGATCATCGGTGTGAAGATCACGCTCGTGCAAGCCATCGTGGCCCTAATCACCATCACCGTGATATCGTTCCTCTTCACCACCGTGGCAGCCAACGCAATCGCTATCGTGGGTTCCAACCCCGTCTCGGGTATGACGCTCATGACCCTGATCCTATCGTCCGTGGTCCTTGTCGCCGTAGGTCTCGACGGTTGGCAGGGGATGGTGAGCGGCCTGATTATCGGGGGAATCGTTTGCACCGCCCTATCGATGGCCGGCGGTTTTATTACTGACCTCAAAATCGGGTACTGGATAGGAAGTACCCCCGCCACGCAGCAATCGTACAAGTTCCTGGGAACGCTGGTGTCAGCGGCTACCGTGGGGGCGGTTATCTTCATCCTCAACGAAGCATACGGCTTCGTTGCCACGACAGAGCACCCCGACCCCATGGTGGCCCCCCAAGCCAACGCCATGGCGGCCATCATCGAGCCCCTCATGTCTGGTCAGGGCGTGAGTTGGATGCTGCTCGGCATCGGTGCAATCCTGGCCATCCTCATCAACTGGTTGGGTATCTCACCCCTGGCGTTTGCGCTGGGTATGTTTATTCCCATCCAGCTCAACACCCCCCTCATCGTGGGCGGATTACTGAACCATTGGATTAACAAGCCCAAACCCGGTAAAGACAAAAAGCTGGCTGGAGCAAGGCATCAACGTGCCATCCTAATCTCGTCGGGGTTCATCGCCGGCGCAGCCCTATTCGGTGTACTGGGAGCGCTTATTATCTTCCTAACCGACAACGCGAATGCGCTCAACCTCAATGTGTGGAACGATCCCAGCGGCACGGGTGCCCAAATCACCGCGCTCATCGCCTTCAGCGCCCTAATCGCCTATTTTATCTGGGAAACCAAGCGTGCAAAACGGGATGCGGAAAACCCGATTTCATGAAATACGTGAACCTGTTCATCGGCACCGACTTCACAGGACACACTTTCCCGGAGGCCACCTACCCACTGGAAATGATGCAACCGGGACTCGAAACCGGCAATTTCTCATGAGAGTACTGTTCAGGTTACTTTTACGACGACGAATGAATCAACGGCTTTTCGCAAAACCGGCAGTAAGAATATTTATCTTAAAGCTAGAAGGGTGCACCCTTCTAGCTTTTTTTACCTAGTGTTGCATTTACTATTTGAACTTACAGTTGCATTTAATGGGACAAACATTTTGAGAATCCGTTTGAAAACAATATCTTTGTGGCGAAATGAACGAGGGAAGCAGGAAAGACCGCTTCCCTTTTTGTTCATAACAGTAGTTTATCGCCACTTTTATGATGGATAAAGAAACGATCAGCAACTTAACTGAAACGTTCCTGCAAGGCTCGTCCAGCTACCTGGTGGACGTGTTGATAGGTGTCGGTAACGTGATCACGGTAGAGATCGATAACGACGAAGGAGTGGATATCGACCAGTGCGCGGCGTTGAGCCGACACTTGGAAGCGAACCTAGATCGGGATGCGGAAGATTATGAATTAACCGTCACCTCAGTAGGACTCACCTCACCCTTCAAGACCCTGCGGCAATACAAAAAGTTCGAAGGCGAAGAGGTAGAGGTACTCACCAAAAAAGGGGAAAAGCTGACCGGAACACTGGAATCGTCAGACCCGGAAGGGTTCACAATCGTCGTGACGAAAAAAGTGAAACCTGAAGGCACGAAACGGAAAGTAGAGGTGGTCGAGAATATTCGCTTCGCATTCAACGAAGTCAAGCATACAAAATATCAAATCAGATTCAAATAACATATGGGCAAGAAAAATGACACCATCAGTCTCATAGACACGTTTTCGGAATTTAACGAGTTGAAGAACATCGATAAGGCCACCCTTATCAGCGTGCTCGAAGAGGCCTTCCGAAACGTGATCGCGAAAGCTAACGGGACCGACGAGAACTACGACATCATCATCAACCCCGACCGGGGCGACCTGGAGATATGGCGTAACCGGATGATCGTGGAGGATGATGAGCTCGAAGACCCCAACTTGCAAATTACCCTCTCGGAAGCGTTGAAAATTGACGACGATTTTGAAATAGGGGAAGAGGTGACGGATGCAGTATCACTTGACCTTTTCGGTCGACGCACCATCCTGAACCTGCGTCAAACGCTGGCCTCAAAAATACTGGAGTTGGAGAAAGACAACCTCTTTAACAAATACAAGGAAAAGGTGGGCGAGATCGTGTCGGGAGAGGTATACCAGGTATGGAAAAAGGAGATCCTGCTACTGGACGACGAGCACAACGAGCTCATTTTGCCCAAAACAGAACAGATACCCAGCGATTTCTTCCGCAAGGGTGAACACGTGCGTGCGGTGGTGGCACGGGTGGAAAACAAGAACAACAACCCGAAAATCATTCTCTCGCGTACGTCACCCGTCTTCCTGGAACGGCTGTTCGAGCACGAGATACCGGAGATTGCCGATGGCCTCATCACCATTAAAGCGATAGCCCGCATCCCCGGTGAACGTGCCAAGGTGGCGGTCGAAGCGTACGACGACCGGATCGACCCGGTGGGCGCTTGCGTGGGAATGAAGGGGTTCCGCATCCACGGTATCGTACGGGAGCTTCGCAACGAAAATATCGATGTCATCAATTACACCAACAACATCACGCTCTTCATCCAACGTGCATTGAACCCCGCACGGATTAACTCCATCACGGTGAAAGAGGAGGAACGACGAGCAGAGGTGTTCCTCAACCCCGAGGAGGTATCACTGGCCATTGGTAAAGGAGGAGCCAACATCAAGCTAGCCTCCATGCTCACTGGTTATAACATAGAGGTATTCCGCGATATCGACGAGGTGGACGAGGAGGATATCTACCTGGATGAGTTCCGGGATGAAATTGATGACTGGGTAATTGACCAGCTAAAGAAAATAGGGTGCTCAACCGCCAAGAACGTGTTGAACATGAACCGGGAACGAATTATACGGGAGGCAGACCTCGAAGAGAGCACCGTAGACGAAGTCTTGGCTATCTTACGCTACGAGTTCGAGGATGACGATGAGTTCGACGAAGCGTATGATAACGAGTACGTTGAAGAGGACGATATCAATGCGACCGGTGAAAAAACGGAAGAGGTTGAAGAGAACGATGAAGTAGAAGAGAGCGAGGAGCCGGAAAACGTTGAGGAGGTAAGAACCGACGACGAGGAGGAAGAGGAAGAGGAAGAGGAAGAGGAAGAGGAAGAGGAGATTGATGAGGTGCTGGAAAGCACTGAAGACGATGAAGATAATAAACACAAAGAGAACGCCTAATTGACCGTGAGCAAATAACATCAAGGAGTAAAGGATAAACGAAGATATATGTCTATAAGACTAATCAAAGTATCGAAAAATTTGAATGTGGGAATCAGCAGCCTCGTTGAATTCCTGCAGAAGAAAGGTATTGGAGTAGAAGCAAATCCTAACGCCAAAATCGAGGATGAACATTACGAGATACTTCTCAAAGAGTTCGGTAAGCACAAGCATATTCGCCAAGAGGCTATCGAGACAAGGGAAAAGTTGCAACGGCGCGATGACAAACGCGAAATTGTTGCGATAGAAGGATACGAACTACCCGAGGATCAGCCCCCGAAGAAACGGGCAAAGCGGGAAACCACCATCGAGACGAGGGTACCGGAAGAGCTGAGACCCCAGTTTAACGTGGTGGGCAGTATCGACTTGGATACCTTGACGGAAAAGAAGAGCGTTCCCAAAAAAGAGGAACCCTCGAAAACGGAACCCGAAGCTGTGAAACCGGTGAGCGAAGCGAAAAAGCCGGATGCCCCCACCCAAGAGGTACGTGCGCAAGAGGGAGAAGAGATCTCAACAAAGGAGAAAGAGCTAAAAGAAAGCAAAGAAGCGGCGAAAGATAAGACAGTAGAGAAGGACAAACAGAAACAAGAACCGATAGTGGCCGATATGCCCGCGAAAACCCCCGAATCCCTCGAAACGGAGACAAAGAGCGAAGTGAAAGCACCGTCCGAACCAGCACCGAAACGGGAGTCACCCGTAAAAGCGGAAAGGGAAAAGGCCGAAAAGAAAAAGAGCAAGGAAGAAAAAGTCGGGGAACAGGCAACCACGGCGAAGGCCGAAAAGAAAACGAAGAAAAAAGCCGGCTCATCAGATAAACAACCGGCAACCGAAGAACAAGAAGACGAGGTTTTCCGCTTGCGTTCCAGCCTCCCTGAACCGAACATCGTGGTGAAAGGTACCATCGACCTAAACGCTATCAACGACCGCACGCGACCAGCCCGGAAGTCCAGGGCGCAACGCCGAAAAGAACGCCTCGAAAGGGAACAGAGGGCAACCGGCAAGAGGGCCAAAGACGAAACGGTTAAACAACTGAAGAAAGAGGCGATCGACGAGAACAGAAAGTCAGACGCGGATTCAGATAGCAGGAAGAAAAAACGCCGTCGTATACGCTCCAGCAAAGTGAACATAGATAAACCGGGTAGCTACACCCACACGATGAGGGGCGACCGAAGGGGATCCCTCAAAAGACCGCTACGAGCGGAAGTGAGCGACGAGGACGTGCAAAAGCAAATTAAGGAGACGCTGGCACGACTCACCGAAAGGAGAAGCAAGAGGGCGGGGGCGAGGTACCGACGCGAAAAAAGGGAGGCCACCGCCAATAGGCAAAGGGAGGAACTCAAGCAACAAGAAAGAGAGAGCAAGGTATTGCAGCTGACCGAATTCGTAACGGTCAACGATTTGGCCAACATGATGGACGTGCCGGTCACCGACATCATCTCTACCTGCATGAGCATTGGGGTGATGGTGGCCATCAACCAGCGACTGGATGCGGAGACGATCAACATCGTGGCCGACGAGTATGGTTTCCAAACCGAATTCGTGAGTACCGACGTGATCGAGGCGATCGCCGAGGAGGAGGACAAGCCGGAGGATCTACTGCCTCGACCGCCCATCGTGACCGTGATGGGACACGTGGACCACGGGAAAACATCGCTACTCGATAACGTGCGAAGTACCAACGTGATCGCGGGCGAGGCCGGCGGCATTACCCAGCATATCGGTGCCTACAACGTTACGCTCCCCAGCGGGCGCAAGATCACCTTCCTAGATACACCGGGTCACGAGGCGTTTACTGCCATGCGTGCCCGCGGTGCGAAGGTGACCGACGTGGCCATCATCATCGTGGCGGCCGACGATAACGTGATGCCCCAAACCGTGGAGGCAATTAACCACGCGGGTGCGGCGGGGGTTCCCATCGTGTTCGCTATCAACAAAATCGATAAGCCAGGGGCCAACCCCGAAAAGATAAAAGAGAAGCTGGCCGAGATGAACTACCTGGTGGAGGATTGGGGAGGAAAGTACCAATCACAAGACATCTCCGCCAAGAAAGGCACGGGCATCCGGGAACTGCTCGAGAAGGTACTACTGGAAGCAGATATACTCGAATTGAAGGCCAACCCGAACCGAAGGGCATCCGGCTCCATCATCGAGTCGTCACTCGATAGAGGCCGAGGCTACGTCGCGACCGTCTTGGTCGAGAACGGCACGCTGCACCAAGGCGACATCGTGCTGGCCGGTTCCTACTTCGGGCGCATCAGGGCCATGTTCAACGAGCGGAATCAGCGCATCGAGGAGGCGCGACCCGCCGAGCCGGTTGTGATCCTTGGGCTTAACGGTGCCCCCCAGGCGGGCGACACGTTCAACGTGATGGAAACCGAGCAAGAGGCCCGCTCCATCGCTAACCGCCGCGAGCAACTGCAACGGGAGCAATCCATACGCACTCAGAAAATGCTCACGCTCGACGATATCGGACGCCGCATCGCGATCGGAAACTTCCAGCAACTGAACATCATCGTGAAAGGTGACGTGGACGGGTCGGTCGAAGCACTATCCGACTCGCTCATCCAGCTCTCCACCGATGAGATCGAGGTGAACGTGATCCACAAGGCGGTGGGACAAATATCGGAATCGGACATCACCTTGGCGGCCGCATCAGACGCGATCATCATCGGTTTCCAAGTACGTCCCTCCCTGGGCGCCCGAAAAGAGGCCGAAAGAGAGGGAGTGGAAATCAGGCTCTACTCCATCATTTACGACGCCATCGAAGAGGTGACCGCCGCGATGGAAGGCATGCTCTCCCCCGATATCAAGGAGGAGATCACCGGCAACGTGGAGGTACTAGAGGTGTTCAAGGTATCGAAAGTGGGCACCGTGGCTGGCTGCGTGGTACGCGACGGGAAAATAAAACGATCGAGCCAGGTACGCCTTATCCGTGACGGGATCGTGATCTTCACGGGGGAAATCGAATCATTGAAGCGATTCAAGGACGACGTGAGGGAGGTTGCCTTGGGGTACGAGTGCGGTATCTCGATACGTAACTTCAACGATATCAAGGTGGGCGACGTGATCGAGTCGTTCGAAGAGATAGAAGTAAAGAAAACCCTCTAAAACAGGAGGGTATTCACGCTAAAAAAATAAATGAGTATGGTAAAAAAAGCATTATTAAGTCTTAGTGTAGGTGTTTTATTGGCAAGCGTTCCTGCATTGGCGCAACAGGTAACACAACAAGTGCCGCAACAAGTTGCACAACAGGCATTTCAACAGGTGCCGCAACAGGTAACCGTAGCGTACGTGAACACGACAGAGCTGTTAAATGCATTCCCGGAACGGGAAGCGGCAACCCAGCACCTGATCACCTTAAGCCAAAACTATAAAGAGGAACTCGAGCTAATGCAGAGTGAGTACAACAAGAAGTACTCCGATTACATCACTTACCAATCCTCACTCGCGGAAAACATAAAGTTGCGCCGCATGCAAGAGCTCACAGAGCTGGAGAAAAAAATACAGCAGTTCATGGAACTGGCGCAAAAAGACATCGAAACACAGGAAACCAGCCTGCTAGAGCCACTAAAAGAGCAGATCAGCGAGGCCATCCAGCAGGTGGGTATTGAACAAGGATTCACCGTGATCTACGACATGGCCAACCCGGGAATCGCCTTCGTGACGCCCGACGCCGTTAATGCAAATCCCTTCGTGAAGGAAAAACTAAACATCAAGTAAACAACTAGATGCCAAGGAAAAACCGAACATCAGACAAACAAGCGAACACTAGGCAAACAAACGGCATCGCGTTAAACGACTCTCAAATGAAAACGGGTGCCATTGGGGTCTTCGACTCCGGGTACGGCGGGCTCACCGTCCTATCGGAGATCCGGACACGGATGCCTCGGTACGACTACCTCTACCTTGGCGATAACGCCCGGGCACCGTACGGGAATCGCTCCTACGAGCGGGTATATCAGTTCACTTTAGAAGCGGTGAACTGGCTCTTCGACATGGGATGCTACCTAGTCATCCTCGCATGCAACACCGCATCGGCAAAGGCGCTCCGAACCATTCAACAGAAGAACCTGCCCAAGCTGGATCCCGATCGAAGGGTACTGGGGGTGATTCGGCCGACAGCGGAGCGAGTGGTCCATTTCACCAAAAGCAGACACGTTGGCGTACTGGGAACCGACGGGACCATTCAGTCACGCTCCTACGAGATGGAGATCGCCAAATTGCACCCCGGGCTCACGGTCACGGGAGAGGCGTGCCCCATGTGGGTGCCGCTGGTGGAAAATAGAGAGCATGATAAGCCGGGCGCCGACTACTTCGTGAGACAGCACCTTGACCGGCTGCTCCAACGAGACCCCATGATCGACGCCATCATCCTGGGGTGCACGCACTACCCCCTGCTCATCGAGAAAATACGCGGTTACCTGCCTGATGGGGTAACCATTATCCCGCAGGGGAAAGAGGTGGCCGAGAGCCTACTGGACTACCTGCACAGGCACCCGGAAATGGATGTCAAGTGCAGCAAAGGAAAAACCGTGAAGTACTACACGACCGACTCACCGAAAAAATTCAACCAGATGGCATCGCTCTTCATGAACGAACCGGTCAATGCCCAAAAAATATCGCTCGATGTAACGATGAGGAGGAAATTATATCCGCGTCTCCAACTGACTCAGTGGAAAAACTCAAGCAGGTGGTATCGCTCTTCATGAACGAACCGGTCAATGCCCGAAAAACATTACTCGAGGTAACGAAATGAACACGTTTGATATCCTTATTTTAATCTTGCTTCTACTCGCCTTTGTACACGGTTACCGGAAAGGGCTGATCATGCAGCTGGTGGGCTTAGCCACCATTATCCTGGCCGCCATCTTTGGTGGTAAGCTGGCAGCGGTAATCCTCCCGGAGCTCGTACGACTGATTAACCTAACGCCCGAAACTGCAAAAGTAATCTCTTACGTGCTTGCCTTCGCGGGTATCGCGATCGTGATCACCCTGGTAGGACGGCTCGTGCAGCGATTCGTCGACGTGGTGTTCCTTAGCTTCATCAACCGCCTCGCCGGCGCACTAGTGGCGACAGGTACGCTAATGGTGCTTCTGAGCGTCCTTCTGAACCTAGCATCGATGCTGGACAAGAATGAAACCCTTATCAAGCCCGAACTAAAGAAGGAGTCGTTCTTCTTCGAGCGGGTAGAGGCGGTGGTACCCGCGATCGTGCCCTACCTGAACCGGGAGTTCTGGGAAGAGCACGTGCCGGAGAAATACCGGGAAGAGGTGGAAACGAAAACGAATGAAACTCACTACCCGATCCTGCCCGCAATTACCGTTGACTCGCTTTTTCAACAACGCCATTTTAACGTGGATTAATGCTGAAGTTCATTCATAAAGAGGGAAAAACCGCGCTGGCGAAAATGTTCGTCGTGCTGCTGATGCTCAACGGCGTACTACTCCTATGCCTTCCCAAGCACTGGCTCCCGACTACCGTCCTCGTTATATCAATCGTACTGTTCGCGTTTACCCTCTGCTTCTACCGAAAACCGCGTCGGGTATACCAGGGAGAGCTTCACGGGCTGGTGAACGTACCCACCGACGGCAAGGTGGTGGTGATAGAAAAGGTGTTTGAAAAACAGTTCTTCAACGAAGAGCGTATCCAGATATCTATTTTCATGTCGCTCTTTAACGCACACGCCAACTGGGTGCCTGTAAGCGGAAAGATCACCCACCTTTCACACGTGGCGGGTAACTTTTGGGCGGCTTACCTTCCCAAATCGAGCCACGAAAACGAGCACACCAACATCGTTATCGAGACCCCCAACCATGGGACTATCCTGACGAAACAGATCGCCGGTGCGATCGCCCGAAGAATTGTTACCTACGTGAATGAAGGCGAAAAGGTGCCTATCGGCTCCCCACTGGGGTTCATCAAGCTGGGCTCCCGGATGGATATCTTCCTACCCGTCGATAGCAAAATAATGGTGAAGCTGGGTGAACAGGTGAGGGCCAACATCACCATCCTGGCTCGGTTGCCCGAAATCAAACAATAAAGCAGTATGCGAAAACAGATACCCAACCTGCTCACACTCCTCAACCTCCTCTCGGGTTGCATCGCGATCACGCTGGCGTTCCAAGGACGTTTCACCGGTGTGGCCATCGCCGTGCTGGTCGCCGCCCTGTTCGATTTCCTGGACGGCATGGCGGCCAGGCTCCTGAACGCCTACTCGCCCCTGGGTAAAGAGCTGGACTCACTGGCCGACGTGGTAAGCTTCGGGGTGGCGCCCGCTTCGACGCTTTTCGTCTTCCTAAGGGATAACGTGTTATGCTTGAGAGCAGCATTACCCCTGGATGTCTCGTTGTGCCCCGAACCCCTTCTCACCCTGATCCCCTACTTGGCGTATCTTATCCCGCTCTTCTCGGCCTACCGGCTCGCCAAGTTCAATATCGATGAGCGCCAAACCCGCTCGTTCCTGGGCCTACCCACGCCGGCCAATGGCCTGTTCTGGGTAAGCTATTGCCAAGGTATTCACACCCTGCTACCCGTGGGTGGGCAAGGGGTGCTGTACATCACCCTCGGCTTCCTCATCCTGCTCACCCCGCTCATGGTCACCGAACTGCCCATGTTTTCCCTGAAGATAAATCAGTTCGCGGTGAAGGGCCACGAGCGGCAACTGCTGCTCGCGGTACTGGTCGTCGCATTCGTCGCCTTGTGGGGATTCGTCGGCATTGCTATAGGGATACTCGCCTATATCCTGCTCTCGCTCATTCCGCACCCGAACGCCGCACCCTAACGCTTCAGACTGTATCCTAACACCATACCACAACCCTTTAACACCGTATTTCAATCCACATCCACATCCACATCCACATCCACATCCAAATCCAAATCCTTACCCCCTCTTTCCCCCCTCACCCACAGGCTGTACAACAAGAGAACAACCAACGCCAAGGCCTGGTGAAATCGTTAAATAATTTAAACCGATTAGAGAAACTAACCGGAACGTTGTATCTTTACTTTCCAAACGAACTCGTTACCACTTATGGGATTCATCATTAAATTTTTCCTGTTCTTCCTCGTTTTCTACCTTATTTTAAGGTCGATAGGAAGGTTATTGCTTGGCATACGCTACAAGCAGAACAACTCGCGCTACGGGACTCCCCGCGGTGGACAGCCCCGTCGAGAATCGCCCAAACAGCCTGAAACACAAGAGGACAGAATAATCGGCTACCAAAAGAAAAACTTTGAATCGACCGAAGTGGAAGATGCCGAATTCGTGGAGATAAAAGAGAAGTGAATCCCAGTAAAAGGCCAAAAATTGCATTATCAGCCATTTTTGATTATTTTTGCAAGGAAATAATTTAGGGAATCATTCACATCATATAAGAATCAGTATGACAGACATTTTTGATCGGCTTAAAAGCGCCGAAGGTCCGCTTGAGCAGTATCGTAAAAAGGCGGAGGGGTACTTCATGTTTCCAGAGCTGGAGGGGGAGATCGCCCCTAGGATGAAATTCCTTGGTAGGGAGGTAATCACCTGGAGTTTGAACAACTACCTGGGGCTGGCCAACCACCCGGAGGTACGCGAGGCAGATGCTAAGGCTGCGGCCGATTGGGGTATGGCCTATCCCATGGGCGCCCGGATGATGTCGGGGCAAACAAAACTGCACCGTGCACTGGAAGAGAAGCTCGCCCGGTTCGAGAAGAAAGAGTCGGCCTACCTGCTCAACTACGGCTACCAGGGCATGGTCTCCATCATCGACTCCCTGGTCACCCGGAACGACGTGATCGTGTACGACTCCGAGTCACACGCCTGCATCATGGACGGTATCTTCCTCCACAAGGCCAAGGGGGGAAAGAGCTACGTCTACCCGCATAACGACATGGAACGGTGCGATAGGATGCTGGGCTTCGCCACTCGCGTGGCCAAGGAGAACAACGGCGGCATCTTGCTCATCACCGAAGGGGTGTTCGGGATGTCGGGCGACCTGGGTGACCTCCCGGGTATACTCAAACTCAGGGAGAAGTACGACTTCAGATTGATGATCGATGATGCGCATGGCTTTGGCACCATGGGCGAGACCGGGGCGGGCGTCAGCGAGCATTTCGGGGTAATGGACGAGGTGGATATCTACTTCGCGACCTTTGCCAAGTCGATGGCAGGCATCGGGGCGTTCGTCGCATCTGATAAGGCGATCGTGGACTCGCTCAAGTACAACATGCGGTCGCAAATCTTCGCGAAATCCCTTCCCATGCCGATGGTCGTGGGTGCACACAAACGGTTGGAGATACTCCAAACGCAACCCCAACACAAAGAAAACCTGTGGAAGGTGGCCAAGATGCTGCAAGAGGGACTGGTCGCCGAAGGGTTTAACATCGGCAACACCCAGTCGCCCGTCACGCCGGTCTACCTGAACGGTACCGTGGCGGAAGGCACTAACGTGGTGATCGACCTACGCGAAAACCACCACGTGTTCTGCTCTATCGTGGTCTACCCGGTGGTCCCCAGGGATGTGATCATGCTCCGGCTGATACCCACCGCGTCGCACACCAAAAGGGAAGTGGAGGAGACCATCGAAGTGTTCAAGAAGATCAAGGCCAACCTAGATTCCGGGAAGTACAAGGCAGACGAAATGCAGTCCAGATTTGTCTCTACTAAGTAACAATAAAAACACGAACGCTTAACGCAAAAGTGCAGCTAAGCTGAAAAGTCGCTAAGGTCTCCGCATTGAGATCAAAAAATAAACATAAATAAAAAAAGCAACTAAAAACCTAACACCATGCTTCGAGTAAAAATTCAAAACAAGTACACCTTAACCTGTACCCAGTGCGGGATGGAAACCCCCAATTTCTGGACCTGGTTCGAACAGGGACAGCAATGTTCCCAGTGCGGGAGCAAGCACTCCGAGGTTTCGTATAACCGGAGGTACCAACGGTTGCCCCGCATCATCAAGCGCACGCCCAACAGTTTCTGGCACTACTTTCCCTTCCTGCCGCTGTTGCGCAGGCGACACATCGTGAGCAAGGGCGAGGGAGCCATCCCCCTGGAGCGGTGGACCTTCTTAGAGGAGTTCGCAAAGAGAGAGCACGGGCTCAACATTCAGGTGCACGTCTATCGGAACGACCTGAACGGGGGCACCGGGACCTTCAAAGACATCGCCGCCTCGTTGGCTGCCAGCCTCTTCAAGGAGATCGGTATCCATCAGTACTGCATTGCCTCTACCGGTAACTCGGCGACGGCCTACGCCATGTACCTCTCCTTGGCCGGTGTCAACTGCTCCGTCTTCATGCCGGAAGATGCTCTCAAAGCCTCCGAAGCCACCATCAGCTCCTACGGGCAGCAGGTCTTTAGGGTGTTGGGCGACTACGCCAAGGCGAAGGAGATCGCCGCGGGATACGCCGCGGCCCACAACATACCGATGTCGGCCGGCAACATCGACCCCATACGGGTGGAAGCCAAAAAGACAATGGTCTTCGAGTGGCTCCGCCAGATAGATCAGATACCCGATGTCTATATCCAGGCGGTAAGCGGTGGTACAGGACCCATCGCTGTCGATAAGGGAATTCGTGAGATCAAACCCATCTACCCCGAGTTGAAAAACCCCCGCTTCCTGCTGGTGCAGACCGATAAATGCGATCCCATGGTTCAAGCATGGGAAGCAGCGGAAGCGGCCGGCTTCCCCGAGGGGTTCGAGAAAAACTACCCTATCATCGACAACCCCCAGACCGAGGTCCCCACCCTGGCCACCGGTAACCCGGGTACCTACCCTATCGTGGCAAAACTGGTGAAAGAGTCGGGAGGCAGCTTCCTTCGGATGCACGAGAAGAAACTCCTACCCGTTGGCAAGCTGATGGCCTACGAGAAAAAGGTGATACCCGGACCCGCCTCGGCGGTCTGCATGGCCGGCTTCTTCATCGCCCTCAAGAAGAATCTTATCAACGATGGGGAGACGGTGCTCGTGAACATCGGCGAGGGAGCCAACCGCGCACCCTACTTCCTGGAACAGATGATCTACACTTCGCGCAAAGTGAAAAAAGTGGAGGAGTGCTCACCGCACGTGATCGACGACTTCCGCGCGCAACTCTGGAAGGAAGTATTTGAAGAGGATGAATGAAAAACGGGAAAACGATATGGATCACGGGGGCGTCGTCGGGCATCGGCGAGGCGTGCGCCTACCTGTGGGCCAAGGAGAAGGCCAACCTCATCCTGACCGCAACCCGAGAGGAGCGGCTGATCGAGGTGCAAGAAGCGTGCATCCGCCTGGGGTCACGGTGCGAGGTGCTACCCTATGACCTCTCCGACTTAACGGGCATCGACGGGCTGACCGACCGGGCGATCGGCCTTTTTGGAAGCATCGATATCCTGTTCTTGAACGCCGGCATCAGCCAACGCGCCCGCGCCCTGGACACCGACGACAGCGTGGACGAGAAGATCATGGACGTTAACTTCTTCGCCCCGATAAAGATTGCAAAACAGCTCCTGCCGGCGATGATCGCCAACGGGGGCGGCACGGTAGCGGTCACCAGCAGCATCTCGGGCAAGTTCGGCTTCCCGCTGCGGTCGGCCTACGCGTCATCCAAGTTCGCATTGTACGGCTTTTTTGAAACCCTCCACGCCGAATATTACGACCAAAACATCCGGGTGGTGATGGTTTGCCCCGGCCGGGTAAAGACCCACATCTCCTACAACTCGCTAAGGGGCGATGGCCAAAAGCATGGCCGGATGGACGATGGACAGGCCGGTGGCATCTCATCGGAAAAGGCAGCACGAAAAATCGTGCGGGCTATCCACCGCCAAAAGCCGGAGGTGTTTGTAGGCGGGAAAGAGCTGCTAATGGTGTACATCAAGCGCTTCCTGCCGAGACTGGCTAGGAGAATAGTGAGGAAAATCAAGGCAACGTGAAACAAATAAAACAAGCAACGATGAGTAGCAACAAGGGATACATTATTTCGGGAATTCAACAGGTAGGCATCGGCGTGGAAAACCTCTACGAAGCGTGGAGCTACTACATCGACCTGTTCAACATGGACATCCGCATCCTGGAGGACGATAAGACGGCGGAGCTGATGCTCCCCTATACCGGGGGCAAGCCGCAGCGGCGACACGCCTGCATCGCCGTGAACATGCAGGGCGGCGGCGGTTTCGAGGTGTGGCAATACGCGGAGCGCAAACCCCAACCCCTCGGCTTCGAGTTGAACATGGGCGACCTGGGCGTGTTGGTCTGCAAAATCAAGAGCCGAGACGTGGTGGCCGCCTACGAGCAATTTTCTAAAAATCCGAGGGCGAACCTCATTGGAGAGGTGAATAAAGGCATCGACGGCCACCCCACCTTCTACATGAAGGATCCGTACGGCAACCTGTTTCAAGTGGTGCAGGACAATTATATCTTCAAGGATGAGAAAAAGCTGACCGCCGGTGTGGCGGGTGCCACCATCGGGGTCACCGATATCGACCGTGCAATGACCGTGTACCGCGACATCCTGGGATACGACACCATCGTGGCCGATGAGACCGGTACCTTCGCCGACTTTAAAGCCCTCCCCGCGGGAACGCGGGCCTACCGCCGGCGACTGCTTACCCATTCGAAGCCGAAAAAAGGGAGCTTCAGTCAACTTTTCGGCTCTTCCACCATCGAGCTAGTACAGGCATTGGATCGTACCCCTAAGAAGCTGTACGAAGGGCGCTTCTGGGGCGACCCGGGCTTTATCCAGGTCTGCTTCGATATTCGAAACATGGAGGCACTGGGGAAATTCTGTGCGGAGAAAGGCCACCCTTTCACTGTCGACAGCACCCAACGGTTCAAGGAGGGCGACTCGTTCGACATGGGCGATGCCGCCGGCCAGTTTGCCTACATCGAAGATCCCGACGGCACGCTAATCGAGTTCGTGGAGACCCACAAGGTGCCGATCGCCAAAAAGCTGGGGCTGACCCTCAACCTCAAAAACAGGCACCCCGAGAAACCCCTCCCCAAGTGGATGCTTAAGGCGCTCAGCCTGATGCGGGTAAAATCGGAGGACCTGCTCAACAAATAGCGCTTACTTTTCCTCGGCAGCCTTAAAAAAATAGATGCCCTTATCAATAAAATAATCAAGGATGAGTGGTAAAAAATGAGTAAATTTGCACTTCGAAAAATCGACAACAAAAAACGGTAGATAAAAATGAGGAAAAAAGCATTACTGATGATCTTAGACGGTTGGGGCATTGGCGACCAATCCGAGGCAGATTTAATCTACAACACCCCTACTCCATACTGGGATAAGCTATTGGCCACTTACCCGAACACGTACTTGCTGGCATCCGGCGAAAACGTAGGATTGCCTGATGGTCAAATGGGTAACTCGGAAGTGGGCCACCTGAATATCGGCGCGGGACGGGTGGTCTACCAGGATTTGGTGAAAATCAACCGTGCTTGCCGCGATAACAGCATTCTTGATAATCCCAAAATAGTGAAAGCCTACTCTTATGCACGTGATAATAAGAAAAAGATTCACCTGCTCGGGCTGGTTTCCGATGGTGGCGTACACAGCTCATTGGAACATCTGTTCAAGCTGATTGATATCGCGAAAGAGTACGGTGTTGAAGATACTTACGTTCACGCATTTATGGATGGACGCGATACCGACCCGAAAAGCGGGAAAGGCTTTATCGAACAACTTCAAAACCACATTGATAAAACAACAGGAAAAATCGCTTCCATCGTCGGGCGTTACTACGCGATGGACCGCGATAAGCGCTGGGAGCGTATAAAAGAAGCGTACGACCTGTTGGTCAGCGGTGTGGGAACCCCCTCCACCGATATGGTTCAGGCAATGCAAAACTCTTACGACGACGGTGTTACCGATGAGTTCATCAAGCCAATCGTTCACGTGGATGCCGATGGGAATCCCGTGGCAACCATTGAAGAAAACGACGTGGTGATTTTCTTCAACTTCCGCAACGACCGTGCAAAGGAGATGACCATCGTTCTTACACAAGAAAATATGCACGAGCACGGTATGCATACCATTCCGTTGCAATACTTCACGATGACGCCTTACGACAGCACTTTTAAGGGGTTAAATGTACTTTTTGATAAAGACAACGTGGAAAACACGATGGGCGAGTACGTTTCCAACCTTGGCCTGAAGCAGCTGCGTATCGCGGAAACCGAAAAGTTCGCCCACGTGACCTTCTTTTTCTCGGGTGGGCGCGAAGCGGAATTCCCGGGTGAAGAGCGCATCCTTGTTCCTTCACCCAAGGTGGCTACCTACGACTTGAAGCCGGAGATGAGCGCACCCGAAGTGGCCGACGAGATGGTGAAAGCACTTGATTCACAGAAGTACGACTTTATCGTGCTAAACTTTGCCAACGGCGATATGGTGGGACATACCGGTGTGAAAGAAGCGATTATTAAGGCGGTCAAGGTAATCGATAAATGCGTGGAAAAGGTAATTGAGGCTGCAAAAGCAAATGATTACGAAGCCATCATCATTGCCGACCACGGCAATGCCGATAACGCCATCAACCCCGATGGTTCACCCAACACGGCACACTCGCTGAACCCGGTGCCACTGATTTACGTGACGAAAGATAAAAACGCGACCGTCGAACCCGGTATTTTGGCCGACGTGTCGCCCACGCTTTGCCAGGTGATGGGCCTCGATGTCCCGAAAGAGATGACCGGTAAAAAGTTAATTACCTTTTAAACTGCCACCTTTTCACGCCCAAAAAAAGAAACTCCTGTTGGTCAACGTATTAACGCGACGGGGAAGCTGTTTTACCGGAAAGGCTAATCTAATACCAACAAGGTTGTTACTAAGAAAACTGTTAGTAAGGATACTCTTACTAAGAGGACTGTTACTAAGAAAGTTGTTACTAAGAAGATTGTTTCTAATCCGGTAATGACGCTATGGATGAAACAACACCTCTTTAACAACTAAAAATTAGTGTCCACTTTTTGGAGCTGGTACAAAAAGCATGTCAAAAGCATCAAAAACGAACAGCAAAACGCATCAAAAACGAACAACGAAACACATCAAAAACGAACAACACGCTTGTTTCATTAAAATAATAAACGTAACTTTGTCATGATTTAAAGCAACTTAGTTATGAATTACTTGAAACGAATAGCCGATGAGCAGCTCAGGTTACGCCTTGAAGCTTTTGGAGCGGTTCAGATAAAGGGACCCAAATGGTGCGGTAAAACCACGACCGCCGAAATGCAGGCGAATAGCACTATAAAGATGCAAGATCCGGATAACCGTGAAGCTTACCTTGCCACGGCGCGTACCAAGCCTTCTCTTTTGCTTAAGGGCGACACGCCAAGGTTGATCGATGAATGGCAGGTGGCACCGATGATTTGGGATGCCGTGCGACATGCGGTTGACGAAAGGCGTTCAAGGGGGCAATTTATATTGACCGGGTCAACGGTAGTAGATGATGAGGAAATTATGCACACCGGAACCGGTCGTATTTCCACCATGTCGATGTACCCAATGAGTCTATATGAGTCGGAAGAGTCCAACGGGAAGATTTCCCTTAAAGAGCTGTTCGATGATAAGGATTTGGATATTGACGGTATTACATCGGATATTACGATAGAGGAGTTGATTTTTGCCGCTTGTAGGGGCGGGTGGCCCGCTTCTCTTGACAGTATGAGTGATGAAGCTAAATTGTTAATTGCAAAAGACTACGTGCGAATTATTTGCGACCAGGATGTTTCCAAGGTAGACAAGGTTGACCGTGATCCGGCACTGGCAAGGTTAATCTTACGCTCATACGCGCGAAACCTATGTACCTTAGCTAAGAAAACAAACATGTTGGCGGATGTGTCCGTTGAAATGGGGGGTACTTCAATGACAACGTTTAACAGTTACGTGAAGGCGTTAGAAAAACTGTTCGTTATCGAAGACATAGAGGCGTGGTCGCCTGCCATTCGTTCAAAAACGGTTATCAGAACCGGAAAAAAGCGCTGCTTTACCGACCCTTCGATAGCCGTAGTCACCTTGGGTGCCTCACCACGTAGCCTGGAGCTCGACTTGAAAACATTTGGCTTTATATACGAATGTCTCTGTACGCGAGACCTGAAAATATACTCACAATCGTTAGGCGGGAGATTATCATATTATCACGATAAATATGGGCTGGAAGCTGATGCGGTTCTTCATCTCGATGACGGCAGGTACGCACTGATTGAGTGCAAACTTGGCAGTAGAAACATAGATGCCGGGGCTAACAATTTGCTGAAGTTGAAAGAACTTGTAACCGAAAGAAATAACAGAGATAAACAGGTAACTATGAGACTGCCCGATCTGCTGATAGTATTAACCGGAGGAAAAATTGCCTACACGAGAGAAGATGGCGTAAAAGTGATTCCACTGGGATGTTTGAAAGATTAGGCAAAAAAGCGTTGTTGCCAAATCTCGTTAGGGTACCCCTGCATCATACTGTTTAGGGAATAATGGCCCGAAAGGAAGTACCCCGTAATTCGGATTTTCACATTTTATCGTGTAAAAATCGAGGCAAATGCTTAGAAATAAAAGCCATTAACCGCCAACGCCTTGTAACGTAAGCCACTTTCCTTTTTTTCCTGATAGCCTTAAAAATTTGCTTGGTAGTTTTGTCCAACGGCATAACCCAAAACAACCCTTCACCCTTTGCCATAGCCGTATCTACAAGCCCAGGACGAATGTCGGTTACAAAAATCGGCAGTTTCAGTTTCGCTGCCTTTTGCCTTAAGCCTTCCAAATAATTGATTTGATAAGCTTTTGTCGCGTTATACGCGGGTGCATACCGACTGCCGCGTAGTCCGCCGACAGAACTTATCGCTGCCAAATGTCCCGATTCTTGACTTTCAAAATAGTTGAATGCCCAATCTACCACACGGGTAAAACCGATTACATTGGTATCAATGGTTCTTTTTTCTACCTCGAAATCCAAATGCTCGTTGGCATCGCCTGTACCTGAACTTAAAACCAACAGATCCATCTCACCAAGTTCTGTTGCCAATGCTTCTAATTTCTCAATGGCATCTGTGGTGTCTGTGACGTCAAGCGACTGAGCGATGTACCTGTTCGGATTTTCGTGTTTTATTTCCTGTAACAGCTCGGTTCTCCTACCTGTTATTCCCACCGTGTATCCATCCTCCACTAATAATTTGGCGAGCTCCCTGCCAATGCCTGATGTGGCTCCAACTATGATTGCTTTTTTCATCGCGTAATTATTCATTTGTTTTACTTGTTATGATACTTTCCCAATAAGCATGACAAATGTAGTGAAACCTGATTAATATAAAACCCGAATAGTCATAAAGGAATCTTGTCCCTAAAAGCAAACTCCATCATTTAAAGGAAGGAGTTCATAGCTGCGTTTGCAGACAACAAATTCACTCCATTTTGTTGTTTACAAACAACAGTTTTTTGATTTATTGTTGTCTCCAGACAACAATCTCAACAAGCCTTACACTTCCCGCTCCAAATACGAGTTTTGCAAATCTGGAATTGAATTCCAGATTTGCAAAGAAAATGAACCGAACCAGCTAAAAAACCAGAGAAACACGCAATTTTTCCGCCATTTTGCAGTTATAGGTAGTGATGAAGAGACGACTTTTTTATCACATGCGAAGGAAGCCCACTGACGAGTCGCTACACTTGATAAAGGTGAAGCGCCAACTCGTGGTGTTGCTCCTCCTACTCTGGTGTGGCACGCTCACCGTGCAGGCACAATGGGATGCCTCGTGCGCCCAGTACTGGGCGACACGCGGCTTCTCCAACCCCTCGTTTGCCGGGGAGACGGAGGCTGTTCGGGCAACGGCATTCTACCGCAAGCCGTGGAGCGGCCTGTCAATCGATATGCCCTTCGAGTTCCTGGGAAGGCGTCATGGTATCGGGCTGTTCACGCAGATCGTGAAAGCTGAAATGGACGGGAAAGACGGCATGACCGGAACGGCAGAAACGCTCGGCAAGAGCGGAGGGCTCGGAACATCTCGCCGGACGGATGCACCCCGCAACACCTTGATGGCCGCACAATACAGCTTCAAGCAGGAGGTGGGTAACGGCTTCCTCAACGTGGGCCTTCAAGCCGGGCTCTACGAGGTGACGTTTATCTCGGGCGACCGCACGGGTATCACCACCTCCCTCTCATCGAGCCAATGGATTAACCAGTCGGCATGGGGCGACAAAAAGTTGTTCGACGCGGGAGCCGGTATCTCATGGACGGCACCCTCGTTCTTTGTCGGCTTTTCTCTCCTGCATATCAATCAGCCAAAGCTCCAGCCATACAACCGGGAAATCGCTCCCGGAAGCGCGAGCGACCTACCACAACAATCAGACCTTCATCAACCTTCAGCCCCCACGCAACCATCAGGCCTCTCACAACCACCAACAGGCTCGAACGACTCCCTCGCTTCGTGCATTCCCCGCGCCTATAATTTCATGGCGGGGTACAATATTCAACGGCTTCAACCGTTAGAGATACAACCGATGGTGTGGTTGCGAAACAGCTCGGGCAAGATGACGGCTGACGCCACGCTCCGGCTGGCGTACGACAAAAAGTTCTCGGCGGGTGCCTCCTGGCGCATAGACCAGGGATACATTATTTTCGCGGGCATCAACATTAAAGAGATAGAAGTGGGATACGCTTATGGGCGGCACACTAAGGACTTGGAAAGTGATAGCCCGGGGAGCACGGGGTTCGAAGGAAACACGGGAATCAACGGGGGAACAGTAAGCGAAGGGAGCACGGAAAACCTAACAAAAGGCACGGGCAACAAGGGCAACCATGAGGTATACCTCCGGTACCACTTCCCGCTAAACGCCTTCAAACCGAAACGGCAACCCCATAAAAGCATTCGGTTACTGTAAGACGAGAATAAGATAAAATGAATAATCGTTTATCAATGAGAAGATACATTTTATTCGCGCTGTTGCTGTTACTCACGGTCGCCTCCTGCGGGAGAAGAGGCATCGGGAGCAGCGTTGGGGGCGAACTCACCGGTGTACCGGTCGGCAAGGTATGGAGCGAGCCGACCCCCTACAATATGGTGTTGGTATCGAGGGGCTCCTACACGATGGGGGCAGGCCAGATCGATTCCCTATGGGGCATCACCATCCCTTCCCGCGGGGTATCGGTGGACGATTTCTGGATGGACGAGACCGAGATCACCAACTCGCAGTACAAGCAGTTTGTCTACTGGGTACGCGACTCTATCATCCGTGAACGGCTGGCCGACCCTGCTTACGCGGGCGACGATTTTTACAAGATCACCGAAGACGAGTACGGCGAACCAATCACCCCCCGCCTCAACTGGTCGCTCCCCATCCCCTGGAAGCTCAACACCGAGGAGGAAGAGGCGGCCATCAATAGCCTCTACACCACGCATCCCATTACTGGCAAAACCATGCTGGATGTCCGGCAACTGAACTACCGCTACGAGTGGTTTGACGCGGCAGAAGTGGCACGCAAGCAGTACGGGCTTGGCCCGACGGGACTGACTCCAAACGAGGGACGGACAGGCAACCGAAATGAAACCGTGCTTATCACGAAAGACACGGCCTATATCGCCCCGGATGGCCGTATCGTAAACGAAACCATCACCCGCCCATTGAGCGGGTTACACGACTTCGTGCATACCCGCATCGTGAACATCTACCCCGACACCACCTGCTGGGTAAACGACTTCCCCGAGGCGGACAACGAGCGCTACCTGCGCCACTACTTCTCGCACCCTGCCTACGCACACCACCCGGTCGTGGGCGTTTCATGGGAGCAAGCCACCGCCTTTTGCGAATGGCGCACCCTCTTCCTCCGCCGAAGCATCAACCGGGAGGACGTGATCGTTGAGCGGTACCGGCTGCCGACCGAAGCCGAATGGGAAATGGCGGCACAGAGCAGCGAGATTATCAGCGAGAGCGGCTGTTTCCAGGCCAACTTTAAATCGGGCGAAGGGGGATACGCGACGGACAACCACCTGATCACCGCCAAGGTGAGGAGCTTCAAGCCCAACCTGTACGGGCTGTACGATATGGTGGGGAACGTGGCAGAGTGGACCGCCACCGATTATACCGAAGCGGGCAACAAGCTAATGGGCGATATGAACCCACAGTACCGCCGTAACCCATCGGGAGACGACTTCCACCCAACCCACCGAAAAGTGGTGAAAGGGGGTTCGTGGAAAGATATTTACCCCTTTATCCGCCCTGACCTGCGCGATAGCGAACAGCCTAACCAAGGGCGATCCTATATCGGCTTCCGTTGCGTCCGCACGCGGGTAAGCACGGGAGATTAATCGAAAACCACGGCAAAAATCAAACAACAAACGAGCCTATGAACGCCTATAGCAAATACAAGAACCGACTGGAACAGTTTCTCCAGACCGAACAGGGAAAACGGTTTATCCACTTCGCCTACAGCATCGGCGCCGCCATCGTCATCCTCGGTGCCATGTTCAAGCTCCTCCACCTCCCCTTTGGCAACGAAATGCTATTTATCGGTATGACGACCGAGGTAATCGTTTTCATCCTGTCGGCATTCGACCGACCGGTGCAGGACTACGCGTGGGAGAAGGTCTTCCCGGTACTGAGCGGAAAAGGGTCGATTGGCAACGATCTGGTCATGAAACAGTCATTCTCTGAAGAGCAAATCGATAGAGAAGCGGCGGCAAGAGAGCCTTTTGCTGGAGAGACAATCGCCAGAGAACCGATTGTCAAGGGGCCAATTACCAGTGGGCCAATCGCCAGAGAACCATTTGCCCCAGGCACTGTTCCGGACGACTCGGCTCCCCACGGCACCTATTCCTATGAACAAGCCACCTTTCAGCATGACCTCTCCTCAACCAGCGAAGAGTACGGTCGGCAGATGGAGAGCCTGAATCGCACGCTATCTGGCCTCAACTCCCTCTACGAGGTACAGCTCAAAAATATCAGCGCCCAGCTCGGCACCATCGAGCAGATCAACGCGGGACTGAACCGCCTCCGCTCGGTGTACAGCGATGTCCTACCCGACGGGACCTCCATTAAGGAGGAGACAGACAAGATGGCACGGCAGCTCAAGGAGTTGAACGATGTCTATGGTCGCATGCTGCACGCGATGACGGTACACGGCGGCCATTACGCCAATCGCGACGATCATTCCACACGCGGCAACGAGAACCGGGATGACCACCGTTCACAACATGGTGACGACCACATGTACCGTAACGACAACCTCACTCACCCCCGTCCATAAACCTCCCGCACCATGGCAGTAAACAGTCCCCACTCCCCCCGTCAAAAGATGATTAACGTGATGTACCTGGTGTTCATTGCGATGCTGGCGTTGAACGTCTCGGTGGAGGTGCTGGACGGATTCAAGGCGGTGGATGACAGCCTGGACGACTCCTCGGCCACGCTGAAGGAACGAAACGGGTTGATCATGGACGAACTAACCAAGTACAACGAGCAGAACCCCGAAAAGGCGGGCGAGTGGTACGAAAAAGGGGCGCAGGTGCGCGCCATGAGCGATTCGATCATCGATTATATCCAATCACTCAAGCTCCGAATGGTACGCGAGGCGGATGGAAAGAGGGGCAACCTCGATAAAATCAAGCACATGGACGACTTAAATGCCGCCTCCGTGGTCATGCTGTCGCCCATCAGCGGGGAGGGCGCCAAGTTAAGGACATCGATTGACCACTACCGGGAAACGGTCATCAGCCACGTCACCGACCCTGCCAGAAAAGCGATCATCAACAAAAACCTGAGTACCAAATCGAGTGCAGCCCCCAAAAGCTGGGAGGCTGCCCTCTTCGAACAGATGCCGCTTGCAGCGGCCATCACCATGCTCACGAAGATAGAGAACGATATCCGCTCATCGGAAGGGGAAGCACTGACCCACCTCCTCAACAACGTAGACGAGGGGGACGTGCGGGTAAACCGACTGAACGCGTACCTGATCCCCGAATCGGACATCGTGATGCAAGGAGCCAGCTATAACGCCCGGGTCATCCTCGCGGCGGAAGACACCACACGATTACCCACCCTCTTCGTGGGGGGCGTTGCTCTGACCGGTGGAGAACAGGAGCGCTTTTCAATACCGACCTCGCGCACGGGCACATTCCCGGTGGAAGGGTACGTGGAGATAAAAGACGATAACGGGGCGGTAACACGCCACCCGTTCAGCAGCAACTACACCGTGATCGAGCCTATGGCCTCCATCGCACCCACGTTGACAAACGTGCTCTACGCGGGCATCGACAACGAGATAAGCATCTCGGTACCCGGTATTGCCCCCGCCAACGTCCAGGCAACCATGGATAACGGCACGCTCACCCGCCGGAGCAACCGCTGGGTGGCTCGACCCGCGACGGTGGGACAGAACACGGCCATCACCGTCACCGCGCAAACCTCCGATGGAACACCGCGCCGCATGGCGGTACAGGAGTTCAGGGTACGCCCCCTCCCCGACCCTACACCTTTCATCGCATACGCCGATGCCGAGGGTCGCCCCGCCACCTTCAAGGGCGGTTCGCTATCGAAGGCGGTGTTGATGAACAGCCAGGGCATCGAGGCCGCCATCGATGATGGCATCCTCAACGTGCCGTTCCAAGTGAAGAGCTTCCGGGCCGTCTTCTTCGACTCCATGGGGAATGCCATCCCGGAAGTCTCCAACGGCGACCGCTTCTCCGACAGGCAGAAGGAGCAGATCCGCCGACTATCGCGGGGCAGCTACTTCTACATCTCGGGCGTGCAGGCAGCAGGGCCGGACGGAACGGAACGGGAAATCGCCGTTATGGAGGTACGGGTACAGTAAACCATTCAAACGAAACAGCATGCAAACAAAAGTACGATTTATATGGATTCTTGGCATGGTGGCCATCGCCCCGCTATTCCCCCAAGAGAACGCGAGATGGTCCCGCGTGATTTACCGCCAGCTTGACCTCACCAAAGAGACCAACGCCCCGCTCTATTACATGAAAACAACCAGCGGAGAGCAATCCAGCCTCTTCACCATGCTCTTCCAGCTGCTTCAAGATGACGCCATCCCCGCGTACGAGTACCTCGACGGGCAGGAACGGTTCACCGACGAGTACCGGATCGACTTCAAAGAGTTCTTGGAAAGGTTTAGCATCTACTACCAAGAGGATAACGGGAAGATCACGGTGAACGACGCCGATATACCAAGCCACGAGGTTCTGGCCTACTTCCTAAAGGAGGTGTACTACTTCGATTCCCAAACATCCAACTTCATGGTGCGCCCCCTGGCCCTCTGCCCCGTCCTCGTTCGTCGTGACGACCTCGACAACGTCGCCACCCGATACCCCCTCTTTTGGGTACCTTACGCCGAACTGGAACCGCATACCCGAAAGATGCCGGTGATGGCCTCTTCCCTCAACAACAGCGTAAACGGGACTGTCGATGACTTCTTCCGGCTAAGAAAGTACGACGGCGAAATCTACAAAGCAGGAAACCCGAGGAACCTGGCCATCGCCCAATACACCTCTACCCTCGAGGAGATGAAAGCCGAGCAAGAGCGCATCGAAAAGGAGTTGAAGGATTTCGAAAAAGGGCTGTGGACAGACGAGGATGAGCTTATTCCCGCCGGGCAGCCCACCGACCGCCGCAACACGAAAACACGGGTCTCCCGCCGCAACCGCCGCCCCGCAAGCCACTCACCTGGCAGCTCATCGGTCACCATGCGCGACCGAAGGTATTAGCGGTGACACCAAATTCACTACAAAATCACCAATTTTGTAGTTTCATGGGATAGTTAACCTACCTTTCGCATGGTGTTGTTGTGTGCCAGTTTAAAAAAGCAAACACGGTTTTTTAAAAGATCTCCACACTATCTTTAGTATTCCAATGAACGGTGAAAATCTGTTTTGCGTGTTCAGTGGAAATAGTTATTTTTGCATTCAGATGATTCTACACGAACAACATGAGAGTCACCCATTATAAATAGTATTTAAAATAAAAATTACCCATCATGAAAAAATTCATCAGATTAGTGTGCGTAGGATTTATCCTTTTTCTCTCTTCCGTTCTGTTTACCGTGAACGCCGAGGTGAAAATGCCGGCCATTTTTGACGACAACATGGTACTACAACAACAATCGGACGTAGCGATTTGGGGTTGGGCCAAAGCGAACAACCAAGTGCGGGTCGTCACCTCTTGGAACAAGAAAAGCCACTCGACAAGAAGCGACGGGCAAGGTTATTGGAAGCTAACAGTAAAGACACCGGCGGCCAGTTATACCCCTTACACCATAACCGTGAGCGATGGGCAGTCGATCACGCTCGATAACGTGCTAATCGGAGAAGTATGGGTTTGCTCCGGGCAATCCAACATGGAGATGCCCATGAAGGGATTCACCAATCAACCCATTGAAGGTGGCCCGGAAGCGATCGCGACCTCCACGAATCCCGGAATTCGCCACTTCACGGTGAAAAAAGCTTCTAAAGCGGCACCGCAAGAAGATTGTGAAGGCGTATGGGAAATCGCCGGGCCGGCCACGACGCCCAATTTCACGGCGACCGGCTACTACTTTGGTCGCCTGCTGAACCAAGCGCTGAACGTGCCCGTGGGCTTGATCCACACGAGCTGGGGCGGCTCCCGAATCGAAGCGTGGATGACCCCCTCCTCTATTAAAAGTGTTATCGCCGACGTGGAGATACCCGCCTCCGACTCGGATATTAAATCACAAAACGGGTCCCCCACCGTGCTGTACAATGGCATGTTACATCCCATCGTGGGGTATGGCATTCGCGGTGCCATCTGGTACCAGGGAGAGGCCAACCGGAGCGAACCCGCCAGGTACGTCGAGCTCTTTGACAAGATGGTACGTGAATGGCGCACGATATGGGAGGTGGGAGAGTTCCCATTCTATTATTGCCAAATCGCCCCCTACAATTATGGAGGAGGGCTTAACTCAGCCTACATACGCGAAGCACAAGCTAAGGGGATGAAGACAACCCCCAACACGGGGATGGCTGTATTAATGGACGCCAATAGTCCCGGTTGCATTCACCCGCCGAAAAAGAGAGAAGCCGGCGAGCGCATGGCCCTTTGGGCATTGGCCAAAACGTACGGCATAGAGGGCATTCATTACAAGAGTCCAGAAGTTCAGTCCCTAACGATAGAGGGACGCGTGGCTATCCTCACGATGGACCTGCCTGCCAATCCAGGGCTTACCACCTACGGGAAAGAGATTTTACAGTTTCAAATCGCGGGTGAAGACAAGCGATTCCACCGAGCCAAGGCCGACTTCTCCAGGAATCAGATTTTCGTCTTCTCACCTAACGTGCAAAAGCCGGTGGCCGTTCGTTACTGCTTTAATGACACAGAAGATTCGGAAATATTCACGGTAGAGGGGAACCTTCCTATTTCCTCGTTCCGCACTGATGATTGGTAGACCCTGTCCCAACCATCAGGAATGCTGTCCCAACGACAGCCCAATTGCTTTTAAAATTACCTTTCACATCAGTTTCGATGTGAAAGGTAATTGAATCTTTTTTAATCTCACGGTGAATTCGTATGCTAACCAGTAAAACCGTTCGAGTTTATTTGTTTGTTAAACAATCATTTTTTTAAAACAGATTTAAATAACAAAATCATTATGAAAAAATTACTCACACTCTGTATTGTATCCATTCTGTTTGTCGGGTGCGGGCCGGAGTCAGAAGTGGAACCACCCGAGGAAAAGGGGCCACTTTCAATGACCATTAACGGCGAGGTTTTCAATTATTTCCCTGCCGATATCATTACAAGCACGCTGAGTTTAAGTACACCCAACACTTTTGCCCTTGCGGTGCGGTATTCCAAAGAGAAAACAAACCCGAATACTTATGGAATAGTATTCGGATTTACCGACAATGAATTCGTGGAGGCAAGTCTGAGCTATGTAAAAGAAGATGGGAAAATATACCGAACAGCAGACTTTAATCCACTGGAAACTTTTTCAATTAAAAACTTCAAGTTTGACGAAAACGCGAAGACCGTGAGTTTTGAATATGAGGGTAAGATGTATGAATCACTCGATGAGGTGAATACATCCTCTAAAAGCATCACTGTGAAAGGAAAAATAGATACAAAAATCACATGGGTCGGTACGGGTTCGTTTGCTCCCCTTCCTTACGCGAAATTTACAACCGACGATTACACTTTCTCAACGGTACGCGGGTTTACCTCACGTGATGATGCCCTTACAGTTTTCTACATGAATTGCTTGACAAATCATGGGGAGCGCTTACAGTTAGCGCTGGATCAACGGTTTTTTGCTTCGAGCTATCCGATTACTTATACTTTCGACTTAGACGATACAGTCAATAGATTAACTTTCATGAAGTTTATCGGCTCCCCACGCGGAACCGCACAAGATGTTCTTCGAGCGGAAGACTGGAAATCCTATCCCGCGAAAGGCACATTAACGTTAGACAAAATCTCGCACGACCATTATGAGGGTACGTTCTCCATTGAAGTGTACGATGGCACCAAGTTGTTACATAAAACCGATAATGGAGCCATTGTTTATCCACCCAACAAGTTTTATCCCCTTTATTAGATATACCCATTAACAGTTTCATGTTCAAGTGAAAACATTCACCTGTTCCCGCTTGAATCCGGTAACAGGCGAATAAGTTCCTTTACGCGTACAAAAAACGATTACATCGCCAAACTTTACAGCGATTACACGGCTATACTATACAAATAATTGAGATTTTAAGTTAACCCTATCCCGCTGTAGTCGAACCCGTGAGCGGCCAGCTCGTCGCGATTATAGATATTGCGCCCGTCGATAACTAACCGGGTGTTCATGATCTTTGAGAGGATGGACCAGTTGGGCAGCCGGAACTCTTTCCACTCCGTTGGCACTACAAGGGCATCGGCACCATTAGCCGCATCGTAGATATCGGTAGCGTAGTAGATGGCGTCACCCAAGCAGCGACGGGCCTCCTCCATGGCGGCGGGATCGTATGCCCGCACGGCCACACCCGCTTCCAGCAAGGCATGTATCAGGGTAAGCGAAGGAGCTTCGCGCACGTCATCGGTCTCCGGTTTAAACGAGAGCCCCCAAACGGCGACCGTTTTACCGTGTAGGCTCCCCCCAAAGTAGCCGTTTAACTTGTAGAATAGTACCTCTTTCTGCCGGTCGTTCACCTCATCCACTGCTTTAACCACCCGCATCTCGTACCCGTAATCCTCCGCCGTCTTGATCAGGGCCCGGATATCTTTCGGGAAACAACTGCCCCCGTACCCGCAACCGGGGTAGAGGAAATTTTTGCCGATGCGCGAATCGCTCCCCATACCACGGCGCACCATGTTCACGTCGGCCCCCACCCGCTCACACAGGTTGGCAACATCGTTCATGAAGCTGATACGGGTAGCCAGCATCGCGTTAGAGGCATACTTGGTCATCTCGGCGGACAGAATATCCATGAAGATAACCCGGAAGTTGTTAAGCAAGAAAGGGCGGTAAAGCCGGGTCATCAACTCCTTAGCACGCTCGGTCTCAACCCCCACCACTACTCGGTCGGGGCTCATGAAGTCGCTCACGGCAGCCCCCTCCTTCAAAAACTCGGGGTTGGAAGCCACGTCGAAGGTCAAGTCGTTCAGTCCTCGCTCATCCAAGCGTCTCCTGATAAAATCCCTCACCTTGAACGAGGTCCCCATCGGAACGGTGCTTTTCGTCACGATTAGCAGGGGGGTAGTCATATGGTTAGCAATGGTACGTGTCACCATCAACACTTGCGAAAGATCGGCCGTGCCATTATCCTCCGAGGGGGTACCCACCGCGATAAAGACCATATCCATATCGTTCAGTACCGACGGCAAATCCGTCGTGAAATGAAGCCGATTCGCCTCGTGATTCCGTACCACCAGATTTTTTAGTCCCGGTTCGTAAATGGGAATCACCCCCTTCTTTAGTCCTTCTATCTTCTCTATGTCAATATCCACGCAGGTCACGTCCACACCCATCTCGGCAAAACAGGCGCCGGAAACCAGCCCCACGTATCCCGTTCCTACAACCGCTATTTTCATACGATATTTTTATATTTTGGTTAAAATTGCATGAGACCTTTGGCGTTTTAAATCATCATGCCGGCTTCATACCATTTTACTATTTACATTCAACTTCTTCCGTAAGTTATTGACCGGGTAGAGCACCGTTAGCATGCTTATAAGGCTCACCGAGACGAAAACAACCAGGATATCTGAAAACTGAACGATTACCGGGTAGGCATCGATGATGTAAGCACCGGGCACATCGCTCAATCGGAGGAAACCGAAGTGTTGCTGCAACAGGCAGAGAGCCAATCCAATCACTATCCCAGCCACGATACCGATAAAGGTGATCAACCACCCCTCGTACAGGAAAACACGGGATACCAGGTCGTTGGAAGCACCCATATGCTGCAGGCTCCGGATATCTTCCTTTTTTTCAACGATCAGCATCGACAGGGAACCCACCACGTTAAAAACGGCAATAAGCAGGATAAAGGCCAAAATCAGGAACGTCACCCACTTCTCGATTTGCAGCATACGGTACGACTCCTTCTGCTGCTCAAAGCGGTCCTCCACGAGGTAGGCATCTCCCAGCGCCTCCTGCATCTCCCGTTTAACCCGCTTCACCGAAGCATTCGGTGCCAGTTTGATATCGAGCGAGGTCACTTCGTTGGTATAGTGAAACAGCTCCCGTGCCAAGGTGATGGGAACAATCACCATCTGCTCATCGTAATCCGGCGAGTTGAGGGTAAACACCCCTCCTATCTGCAAGTAACCCCGGTTGAACGCCGCCGCGGGATTGGCGAGGTTCACACGCTCATCCCGTTTGGGCGCATATACCTCAATCGCGTTGATAAATCCGGGTCGGGCACCCAGGGTGACCGCCACACCGCTTCCCAGCGTAGCGTAATCCACCACGTCCTCACGCAACCGGAACGATCCGTCAATCACCAGCTGGTCCATGTCGGCCATCAGCCGGAATTCCTCCGAAACCCCCTTCATCAGGACTGGTGACTGGCTGTCATCGAACACGAAAAGGGCATTTTCTTCGAGCGACTCGGAAACCATCTGAACACCACTCACCCCCAGCGCCTTGTCGAACTCGGGGGTATGCCAGTTGAATACCTTCCCCTCTTTGACGCTAATTTTCAAGTCGGGATCGAACGCGTTGAACATCCCCTCCACGATACCGCCAAAACCGTTAAAGACTGACAACACGCACACCATCGCCATGGTAGCGATGGCGATACCGCACACCGAGATCATCGAGATCACGTTGATGGCGTTGTGCGACTTCTTGGAGAAAAGGTAGCGACGCGCTATAAAAAGGGAAATGTTCATCCGAGCAATTAATCGTTCTTCAACAGCCGATCGATGTTCTCGATGTAGTCGAGCGAGTCGTCCACGTGAAACACCAGCTCGGGGATCACGCGAAGCTGATTCCTAAGTCGTTTGCCTAGGTTGTAACGCACTGTTTTCACGTTCTCGTTGATGTTAGCCACCAGCTCCTCTGCTTTTTCCGATGGGAAGACGCTCAGGTACGCGTGCGCGATCCCCAGATCGGCCGTAGTACGCACGGTCGTCACAGAAATCAGCACCCCCGGCATCTGTTTGGTCTGCAGCAAGAAAATCTCGCCCAACTCCTTCTGGATCAACCGGTTTATCTTTCGTAGCCTATTTGATTCCATAATTGCTCTATTTTTTACGTATAAAAGTTAACCCATCACGCAGCGGGAGAATCACCTTCTCAACCCGGGGGTCCCTGGCCAGTTTCTCGTTAAATAGGCGAACGGCACGGGTGGAGCGGTCATTGCTCTTCATCTCACCCGCCACCTTTCCATACCAGAGCGTGTTGTCCACCAACATCACGCCCCCTTTCCGAACCTTTTGAAGGGTAGCCTCGTAATGCATCCAGTAATCATCCTTGCCACCGTCCAGGAACGCCAGGTCGAAACTCCCGTCAAGAAACGACGGGATGATATCAACCGCGTCACCAATGTGAAGTGTCACCTTGTGGCCATGAACCGATGCCTTGAGGTGCGCACGAATGGTATCCTCCAACTCGTCGTTCACCTCGATGGTATGCACCTCGCCGCCTTCTTCGAGTCCCTCCGCGAAGCAGAGCGCGGAGTAACCGGCGAACGTTCCGATCTCCAAAACACGGGTAGCCCCTATTACCTTGGTCATCATCGCGAGGAAACGGCCTTGCAAGTGCCCCGAATTCATAACGGGGTACAACATCTTCACATGTGTCTCGCGATTAATCTCTTTCAGCAGATCGGGCTCCGGATCGATGCACGAGAGGATATACTCCTCGATAGTCTCTGTTTCTTTCAGGTTCGGGTTCCCTTGGTTCATCCTCACATGGTATAATCCGGCAAGTTGTAGCGCTCTTTTGCCTCCAGCACCTGCCATGCATGCACGATCTCTAAGTAGGTGGTACCGCCGGTCTGCCCGAGGCTGCCCCCCAGGTACGCCACCCGGTCTCGCGGCTCAATCATCTTCTTGTCAATCAAGCGACGGATCGCCTCGCTAAAGTAAGCTCGACGACTCTCCTTGGTGTTGCCATCACCCTTCCCCTCTTGAAACTCCGCCCATATACCGTACGATAGGGCCAACTCGCGAGCCAGTCGCTTGGTGGTGGCAATCGCGTAAACGGGATTCCTCCCTCTGAATGCGGCCATCACCCGGGCAGTCCTACCCGTGTGGCTATCCGTCACGATTGCCTTCACGTTGAGTCGTTGTTGCGACTTCACCGCCTGCTTGGCCAAGAACTCCGTCACCTCCCGATCATCATTCGTGTAGGGTACCCGGATATCGTTCTCGCCCAACTTGGTCTTTTCCGCCTCGCGGGCTGTCCTCGCCATAGTTCGTACCGCCTCAACCGGGTACTTTCCGTTGGCAGTCTCGCCGCTAAGCATCACCGCATCGGTACGGTAGTAGATGGCGTTAGCGATATCGGTAATCTCGGCGCGTGTAGGTCTGGGATGCTGGATCATGGAGTGAAGCATCTGCGTGGCCACGATCACCGGCTTCTTGTGATGAATGGCCTTGCGGATAAGCGTTCGCTGGATTCCCGGGATCTTCTCTTGGGCCACCTCTATCCCAAGGTCGCCGCGAGCGATCATGATGCCGTATGCCACCTCCAGTATCTCATCGGCGTTATCCACGCCCTCCTGATTCTCTATCTTGGCGATGATCTTCATGGGGCTTCCCAGCTGGTCGAGTACCTCTTGCACCGCCAGCACATCCTCCTTGGTGCGGACGAACGAATGAGCGATAAAGTCGAGTTCATGCTTATCGGCCAAAGCGATAAACCGCTTATCCCTCTCCGTGATGGGGGGCAGGTTAATACGCACCCCGGGAATGTTCACGCTTTTCCGGCTCCCCAGCACCCCCGCGTTGGCAACCACGCAGGTCAGTTGATCACCGTCCACCGCTTCCACCTTCAGTTCAATCTCCCCATCATCAATGAGGATACCATCCCCCACGCGTATCTCCTCCATGATGTTAGGAGAGGACAGGTAAATGGTCTCGCGGGACGAGATTCCCTTAGGGTCGCTCACTATTTTCACCCGGTCGCCCGTTTGCAACTGAATAGGACTTTCGGTAACGGTGGTGCGTATCTCCGGGCCTTTGGTGTCGACCAAAAGGGCAATCCGCTCGGATACTTCCCGCACGTTGCGAACGATTTTCAGGAAGCCCTCCTCGTCCAAGTGGGCGGAGTTCAACCTCACCACGTTCATGCCCTCGTCAAACAACTCCTTAAGGAACGGCACATCGCACTGCTTATCGGATATGGTGGCAACGATTTTAGTATGTTTTTTCATCTTCATCGTTATCGCTCTCCCTCTCTTTTAACGGAAAGGATGGCCTCCACCGCCAACCGATAGGAGTCGAGGCCAAACCCCGTGATCACGCCGAGGCAGGCGGACGACAACAAAGATTGATGCCGAAACGCCTCCCTCGCGTGCACGTTGGATATATGTACCTCGACCACCGGGGCGGGGATCGCCTTGATCGCGTCGCGGATGGCCACGGAGGTGTGGGTATACCCCCCCGCGTTCAGGATGATGCCATCGCTGCCAAACCCCGCCTCCTGAATCGCATTGATCAACTCCCCCTCGACGTTCGACTGGAAATAGTAGAACTCGATACCGGGGTAGACCTCTTTGAGCCGATTCAGGTAATCGCTGAAAGCCATCCCACCATATACGCCAGGCTCCCTCACACCCAACAGGTTGAGGTTAGGCCCGTTGATAATATAGATCATCATTCTTGCTCAAACGACGCTTGCGTCATCCGCACGTAGGAGCGGTAACGCCACTGCGCGTTCTCTTTCGCCGCCTCGAACAGCTCTTCAGCTTCATTCGGGAACGACTTCAGGAGTTGGGTATAGCGTACCTCTCCCATGAGGAAGTCGTGGAACTTATCCCATTGCGGCTCCTTGCTATCGAGCTGGAACGGGTTTTCACCCTGCGCCTCCAGTCGCGGGTCGTAACGCCACAGGTGCCAGTAACCGCTCTCCACCGCCTCCTTCTGTTCAAACTGGGAGCGTCCCATCCCCTTTCTCAGCCCGTGGCTGATACAGGGCGAGTAGGCGATCACGATGGAGGGCCCGTTGTACGACTCGGCCTCTCTCAACGCCCGCAGCGTCTGCACCTGGTTCGCACCCATGGCCACTTGCGCCACGTATACGTACCCGTACGTGGTGGCGATCATGCCCAGGTCCTTCTTGCGGATCCGCTTACCCGCGGCGGCAAACTTGGCCACGGCGGCCATTGGGGTCGCCTTGGACGACTGCCCACCGGTATTGGAGTATACTTCGGTATCTAACACCAGGATGTTAATATCCTGACCGCTGGCGATCACATGGTCGAGCCCGCCAAAACCGATGTCGTATGCCCATCCGTCACCACCGAACACCCATATCGAGCGCTTCACGAAGTACTTCTCCAACGAAAGGATCTCCTTTACGATGGGTTGATCGGAACTAGCCAGTACCTTCAGCAGCTCGGCCGAGGCGGCTTTCGATGCGTCTGCGTCATCCTTGCCTTCGATCCAGGCACGGAAGGTCGCTTTCTGCTCCTCGGTGAAATCGTCTGATGCGAGCGCTTGCTCCATCAGGTTCACCAAGCGGTTGCGCATGCTATCTTGCGCGATTGCGTACCCGTAACCAAACTCGGCGTTATCCTCGAATAGCGAATTGGCCCAAGCCGGTCCCTTCCCCTCCTCGTTCTTGGTGTAGGGAGTCGACGGTGCGGAAGCCCCGTAGATGGACGAGCATCCGGTTGCGTTTGCGATCATCATCCGATCGCCAAACAGCTGGGTAATCAGCTTGATATAAGGTGTCTCCCCGCAACCTGAGCATGCCCCCGAAAACTCGAAGAGCGGCGTCGCGAATTGCGAGTTCTTCACGTTCGATTTCACGTCGACCAGGTGCTGTTTGCTGGTCACGTTCTCTATCATGTAGTCCCAGTTCTTCTGGTTGTCAAACTGCGTTTCGATCGGCACCATCTCGAGCGCCTTGGCTCCCTTCATACCGGGGCACACATCAACACAGTTGCCGCAACCCAAACAGTCTAACACGTCCACCTGCATGCGGAACGCCATGCCGGCAAATTGCCTGCCTGTCGCCTTAAGGAGATCTACCCCTTCGCCCACGCCCTTTTGCTCCTCTTCATCGAGCAGGAACGGGCGGATGGTCGCGTGCGGACAAACGTACGCGCACTGGTTACACTGGATACAGGTCTCGGGGTTCCAAACCGGAACAAAGGCTGCCACGCCCCTCTTCTCGTAGGCGGCGGTACCCATTTCCCACGTGCCGTCCTCACGGCCCTTGAAGGCCGATACCGGCAGGTCGTACCCGCGCTGCGCATTCATGGGGCGCACCACCTTCTGGATGAACTCGGGCGCGTTGTCCGGGGCTTCGTCCTTCACCTCGATATTCGCCCACTCCTTGGGTACCTCCACCTCGATCACGTTACCACCACGCTCTACGGCGACATAGTTCATGTTCACCACCGCTTCCCCTCTCCTTCCATAGGAGGTCACGATGAATTTCTTCATCTGCTCAACGGCCAGGTCATACGGGATCACGTTGGATATCTTGAAGAAGGCCGACTGCAAGATGGTGTTGGTGCGGTTGCCCAACCCGATCTCGGTGGCGATCTGGGTAGCGTTGATGATGTACAGGCGGATGTTATTTTTTGCCAGATAGCGCTTCACCCTGTCGGGCAGGTGGTTGCCCACCTCCTCTTTAGGCCAAACCGAGTTGAGCAGGAACGTCCCGTTCTTCTTCAGCCCCTTGGTCACGTCGTACAGGTGCAGGTAAGCCGGCACGTGGCACGCCACGAAGTTCGGGGTGTTCACCAGGTAGGTCGAGCGGATGGGATTATCCCCAAAGCGCAGGTGCGAACTGGTGAAGCCACCCGATTTCTTGGAGTCGTACGCGAAGTAGGCCTGCACGTACTTATCGGTGTTGTCCCCGATAATCTTGATGGAGTTTTTATTGGCCCCCACCGTGCCGTCAGAACCAAGCCCGTAAAACTTAGCCTCGTAGGTGGTATCGTCCATGGCAATCTCCTCCTTGACGGGGAGCGACTTAAAGGTCACATCGTCCACGATACCGATGGTAAAGTCGTTCTTCGGCATCTTCATCGACAAGTTCTCGTACACCGAGAGGATCTGTCCCGGGGTGGTGTCTTTCGACGACAGCCCGTAGATACCGCCCACGATTTCGGGAGCGTTCTCCTTGCCGTAGTAGCTATCCTTCACGTCCAGGTAGAGCGGCTGACCCGTGGAGCCGGGCTCCTTGGTACGGTCCAGCACGGCGATGCGCTTAACGCTCTTCGGGATAACGGAGAGCAGCGCATCTGCCTTGAACGGGCGGTAGAGGTGTACCGCCACCAGGCCCACCTTCTCGCCTTTCGACGTTAGGTAGTCTACCACCTCGCGCGTGGTCTCGGTCACCGATCCCATTGCGATCACGATTCTTTCTGCTTCGGGGTGGCCGTAGTAATCAAAAAGACCGTACTTGCGGCCGGTCACCGCGGCCAACTTCTCCAGGTACTTCTCCACGATATCCGGTACCGCATCGTAGAACGGGTTGGACGCCTCACGCGCCTGGAAGTAGATATCATCGTTCTGCGCGGTACCGCGTGTTACCGGGTTATCCGGGGTAAGCGCCCTATCGCGGAACGCCTTCAGCGCCTCTTGGTTGACCAGCGGTGCAAGATCTTCATTCGACAACGCTTCAATCTTCTGTATCTCGTGCGAAGTGCGGAAGCCGTCGAAGAAGTGAAGGAAGGGAACGCGGCTCTCGATAGCGGCCAGGTGTGCCACCGCCGCCAAGTCCATCACCTCCTGCACCGAGCCGGTGGCGAACAGGGCCACGCCGGTAGGACGAGCAGCCATCACGTCCTGATGGTCACCGAGAATAGAGAGCGCCTGCGCCGCTATCGCGCGTGCCGACACGTGAAACACGCCGGGCAGCAATTCGCCCGACATCTTGTACATGTTGGGCAGCATCAACAGCAATCCTTGCGAGGCCGTGAAGGTGGACGTGAGTGCACCCGCTTGCAGCGATCCATGCATGGCTCCCGCCGCTCCTGCCTCCGATTGCATCTCCTTAACCAGTACCGGTTGGCCGAAAATATTCTTTCTACCGGCAGCCGCCCATTCGTCAATATACTCCGCCATGGTGGAGGAGGGCGTGATCGGGTAGATAGCTGCCACCTCGCTAAACATATAAGCGATATGCGCCGCGGCCTGGTTACCGTCAATGGTCAAATACTTTTTTTTCTTTGTCATAAACAATGATAATTTTGAGTGTATGCTTTGAATTTAGTTAGTTTTTTCGCTGTCAATTTTCCGTGGGTTCAAACCCTTCGGGTACAAACCACGAAATTAGTACAAAAAAGTGGAAGCAGCAAGCGAAGCCGTCACTTTATCTACTATATCGCATTGCAATGATTGCACGAGAATGAGTGCGTTAGGAGGGTTCACTAACGGTCATTTCGCCCCGGAGGGAGGTCTCCATCATGCGGCACGCCTCCAGAGAGGATTTGCCGGAACCCAGCAGGATCATCAGCTTCGCGAGTGCCGCCTCGGTGGTGATATCGTGTCCGCTGACCACGCCCAGCTTCTGCAACTGCTGCCCGTTTTTGTAACGGTGCATCTCCACCCGGCCGTAGAGGCACTGTGTGACGTTCACAACGACCAAGCCACGGTCAATCGCGCTTTTCAGCCGTTCGGTAAACCACGGGGTGACGGGCGAGTTCCCGCTCCCGTAGGTCTCCAGGACGAGCCCCCTCAAGCCGGGGATCTCGAGGTGCGCATTGACCACCTCCTCGGAGATGCCCGGGAAGAGCTTCAGCACGGCCACCCTTGCATCCATCTCGTAATGGAATTGTACCGATCGCTCGTAATCGGGTAACAGGATAAACTTGTCGTTGTACCGGATATTCAACCCCGCCTCGGCCAGATTCGGGTAGTTGGGACTGGTGAACGCGCTGAAGTTATCCGCGTTCACCTTGGTCGTCCGGTTACCCCGCATCAGCAGGTTCTGCATGTAGACCGTCAGTTCCGGCACGGCCGGCCTACCCGAGGCGTCCTTATCCGCGGCAATTTCAAGGGCCGTGATCAGGTTCTCCTTCCCGTCGGTCCTCAGCTTCCCGATGGGCAACTGCGAACCGGTGAAAATTACCGGCTTGGTCAGGTTCTCCAGCATCAGCCCCAACGCCGAGGCCGTGTAGGCCATGGTATCGGTTCCATGGAGGATAACGAAACCATCGTAGGTGTCGTACCGCTCCTCGATCACCCGGGCCATCTGCTTCCAAATGGCGAGGGACATATCCGACGAGTCGATGGGAGGATCAAACAGGTAACTGTCCACGTTGAATTTCAGCCGCTGTATCTCCGGCATATTCGAGCGCAGGTGGCTGAACTTAAAGGGCTCCAACGCCCCGGTCACAACGTTTTCCACCATACCGATGGTTCCACCGGTATAGATAAGCAACACGTTGGCATTGCTATCGATCATGGTTCTTTTGTTATACATAAAGCTCGTCGAAAACCTTCGCTTTGAAAGCAAAGTACAACAATAATGTTACATCACACGAAATCCGCATGCAAATATAACAATTTGCAAGCATTAACCTATCATTTTGCCGGATTACTTTATTTTTAACAGGCCATAGACGGCCGTGATACACAAGAAGACAACAATAACTTTCATCCAAACCGTATCATGAAACCCTGTTATTCTTGAAACATGCAACAGAAAGAATATAGCGATATTGTTCCAAAAAGTGTGTCTGAGTAAGTGAAAAAAGAGCATATTTTTTAGTACCTTCGCGATCAGGTTTATCCATCAAGCCTAAACAACCACGATACAACATTAATATTAATAGATAGAATTATGCAAACAATGGACTCGTTTAATTTTGCCGGTAAAAAGGCATTCGTGCGCGTGGACTTTAACGTGCCGCTGAATGAAGCATTCCAAATCACGGACGACACGCGCATCCGCGCGGCCATCCCCACCCTCAAGAAGATACTGGGCGACGGGGGTAGCGTCATCATCGGATCACACCTGGGAAGACCCACAGGGCCGTCCGACAAGTTTTCACTGAAACATATCCTTGGCCGTGTATCGGAACTGCTGGGCACGGAGGTGCGGTTTGCCAACGACTGCGTTGGCGAAGAGGCGAAAGCGAAAGCGGCCACGCTGAAACCGGGCGAGGCACTGCTGCTTGAGAACCTGCGGTTTTACGCCGAAGAGGAGGGGAAAGCACGCGGGCTAAAGGAAGATGCCACCAAAGAGGAGGTGGATAGCGCGAACAAAGCCACCAAAGAGTCCCAAAAGGCATTTACCAAAAAGTTGGCCTCCTATGCCGACGTATACGTGAACGACGCGTTTGGTACCGCTCACCGGGCACACGCCTCCACCGCGCTCATCGCGGACCACTTCGACACGGAGCACAAGCTGTTTGGCTACCTGCTGCAAAACGAAATCAACGCCGTGGAAAAGGTGATGAAAGATACACAACGGCCCTTCACGGCCATCATGGGTGGTTCCAAGGTGTCCTCGAAAATCGATATCATCCGGAACCTACTGGATAAGGTGGACAACCTGATCCTTGCGGGGGGCATGACCTACACGTTCGTCAAGGCAGACGGGGGCAAGATCGGCGACTCAATCGTGGAAGATGATAAGCTCGACCTCGCGAGAGAGCTCGTGGCACTGGCCAAAGAGAAGGGGGTGAACCTCGTGATGGCCACCGACACGAAGATAGCCGACAGCTTTAGCAACGATGCAAAAACCGACTTCTGCCCGGTAAATGAGATACCCGATGGATGGCAAGGACTTGATATTGGTCCCGAATCGGCGAAATTATTCTCGGAGGTGATCAAGGGCTCAAAAACCATCCTGTGGAACGGGCCAGTCGGTGTGTTCGAGTTCGAGAACTTCGCCGTGGGATCGAGAGCGGTATCCGAAGCGATCGTGGAAGCTACCAAAAAAGGGGCCTTCTCCCTGGTGGGCGGGGGCGACTCGGTGGCCTGCGTCAACAACTTCGGCCATGCCGAAAAGGTCTCCTACGTTTCTACCGGGGGTGGCGCACTGCTGGAGATGATCGAAGGCAAGGTGCTCCCGGGCGTGAAGGCTATTCGCGGCTATTGATACACTACCCAACGTTCCGATTTTTCAGTTTTTCGCCTTTTTGAAGCGGGTATCCGCTTCAAAAGGCGTTTCGGCTTTCAAAGTAAGTTCACATGATTATATCCTACAATTGGCTCAAAGAGTACCTGCAATTTGATCTCTCCCCGCGAGAGACCGCGGATGCCCTCACCAACATCGGCATCGAGGCGGAAGGCGTGGAGGAGGTGCAATCCATCAAAGGGGGGCTGGAAGGCCTGGTCATTGGTAAAGTGCTGACCTGCACCAACCACCCCAACTCCGATCACCTGCACCTGACCACCGTGGATATCGGTGACGGGGCAGAACCGTTAAACATCGTGTGCGGCGCACCCAACGTGGCGGCCGGGCAGAAGGTGGTGGTGGCTCCCATCGGCACCAAGCTGTACGACGATGATAAGGTGTTCACCATCAAGCGCACCAAGATACGGGGCGAGGAGTCACTGGGCATGATCTGCTCGGAAAGGGAGATCGGCACCGGCACGTCGCACGAGGGCATCATCGTGCTGCCCGACGACGCGCAGGTGGGTACCCCCGCCAAGGAGTACTACAACGTGCAGAGCGAATACCGGATAGAGGTCGACATTACTCCCAACCGGGTGGACGCGGCATCGCACTTCGGGGTGGCACGCGACCTGGCTGCCTACCTCAAGCAAGCGGGCAAGCCCTTCGAGCTCAAAAAGCCCTCGGTCGAAGCGTTCACCGTGGACAGCGAAGAGGGGGGTATCGAGGTGGTGGTGGCAAATCACGTAGCCTGCCCCCGTTACTCGGGGTCGACCATCCGGGGAGTGACGGTGAAAGAGAGCCCCGACTGGCTAAAGAACCACTTGACCACCATCGGGCTACGCCCCATCAATAACGTGGTGGACATCACCAACTTCGTGCTACACGAAACGGGACACCCGCTCCACGCTTTCGACGCGGCCTTCATCACGGGAGACGAGGTGGTGGTACGTACGCTGCCAAGTAAAACGAAATTCATCACGCTCGACGAGCAGGAGCGGGAACTGGACGAGAACGACCTGATGATCTGCAACGCCAAGGAGGGAATGTGTATCGCCGGCGTGTTCGGGGGACTTCAATCCGGGGTGACCGAGGAGACAAAAGATGTTTTCCTGGAGTCGGCCTACTTCCATCCCACATGGGTGCGGAAGACCGCGAGGCGCCACGGGCTGAATACCGACTCGTCGTTCCGCTTTGAACGGGGGGCCGACCCGAACAACACGGTCTACGTGCTCAAGCGGGCTGCCATGCTGATCAAGGAGATGGCCGGCGGAACCATCGAGGGGACCATACGGGATATCTACCCCGAACCCATCGAGCGACCGAAGGTGACGCTCTCCTACCCCAAAATGACCGCGCTCATCGGGAAAGCGATTCCCAAGGAGGAGGTGCGAAGCATCCTCCAGAGCCTGGAGATAGAGATCGAGGCGGAGAAAGGGGAAGAGCTCCTGCTCCGCGTACCCACCTACCGGGTGGACGTGACCCGCGACGTGGACGTGATCGAGGACATCCTACGGATATATGGATACAATAACGTGGAGGTCTCCCATGCCCTAAGAGGCAGCCTGTCGTTCCAAACGGCGACCGACCGAAAACACAAGCTGCAGACGCTCGTCTCGGAACAGCTCACGGCGAACGGGTTCCACGAGATCATGAACAACTCGCTCACGAAGCGTAGCTACTACGAGTCGAGCGAGATACACCCCATCAAAAACAGCGTGACGCTGCTGAACCCGTTGAGCAACGACCTGGGAATCATGCGGCAAACGCTCCTCTACGGGGGGCTTGAAAGCATCGCCTACAACCGCAACCGGAAGCACCCGGACCTCCGCTTCTACGAGTTTGGGAACTGCTACTTCTACAACCCGGAACGGAAAAGGGAAGAGGACCCGGTGGCCGAATTTTCGGAGGAGTACCGCGTGGGGTTATGGATATGCGGGAAACGGACCCACAAGAACTGGGCTGTCAAAGAGGAGCAGAGCTCGGTATACGAGCTGAAGGCACACGTGGAGAATATCCTGAAGAGACTGGGCATTATCGAAAAAGCCCTTCGGTTCGAACCCATCGAGAACGAGATGCTCTCCAGCGGCATGAGCATCGCTACCCACAAGCATCCCGTCGGCAGTTTTGGCATCGTGTCGCCACGCGTCCTGAAAGCGTTCGATATCGACACAGAGGTGTTCTACGCGGAGATGAGCTGGGACCGGCTGATGATCGAGACCGAAAGGCAATCGGTACGCTTCTCGGAGATACCCAAGTTCCCCGCCGTGAGCCGGGACCTGGCGCTGCTGATCGACCAACAGATCCCCTTCTCGCGGATCAAGGAGATAGCACTCGCGTCGGAGAAGAAGCTACTGAAAGAGGTGACGCTTTTCGACGTGTACGAGGGCAAGAACTTGCCGCAAGGGAAGAAGTCGTACGCGGTGAACTTCGTCCTGCAGGACGAGGAAAAAACGCTGACCGACCAGCGGATTGACGAGGTGATGAAGCGGATACACCGTAACCTGGAGAAGGAACTAGACGCTCAATTGAGGTAAGCCAAAACATGAAACAACCACCTGGGCTTTCCCACGAAAGTACCGGGCAAAGTGAATAGACAATGGGAAGAGCATTTGAATACCGCAAAGCACGCAAGCTGAAGCGGTGGGGCAACATGGCCCGCGTTTTCACCAAGTTGGGGAAAGAGATCACGATGGCCGTGAAGGCCGGCGGTCCCGACCCGGATACCAACCCCAGGCTGAGGGTACTGATACAGCAGGCCAAGAAGGAGAACATGCCCAAGGATAACGTGGAGCGGGCTATCAAGAAGGCGACCGACAAGGATTTCTCCGATTACAAGGAAGTGGTCTACGAAGGATACGGCCCCTACGGCATCGCGATAGTGGTGGAAACGGCCACCGACAACACCACCCGTACCGTGGCCAACGTGCGCAGCTACTTCAACAAGCACGGGGGCTCGCTAGGTACGACCGGCAGCCTCGAGTTCATGTTCGACCACAAGTGCGTCTTCAAGATAGCCCCCAAGGAGGGGGTTAGCCTTGACGAGTTGGAGCTGGAGCTGATCGACTACGGGGTGGACGAGGTGGAGGTGGAGGAAGAGGATATTCTGCTCTACGGTGACTTCACATCCTATGCCGAGATACAGAACTACCTCGAAGGAAACGGGTTCGAAATCCACTCGGCCGAATTCGAGCGCATCCCGCACGATACCAAGACGCTAAACGACGAGGAGCGGGCACAGATCGAGAAGTTGCTGGAGAAGTTCGAGGAGGATGAGGACGTGCAAAACGTCTTCCACAACATGGCGGTTGAGGAGTGAGGCCATAAAAGTGTATGAACAGTAGATGAGTAAGGGCAGTAGAAACGTGAGGGAGCAAATCGTTACAAGAAGAGCAGACTTAACGCCATAACAGCCATCCCTCCAATCAAACCGTAGATGGCGTGGTGATGCTTCCCGTACTCTTCAGCCGCGGGCAGCAGCTCATCGAACGAGATGTACACCATGATTCCCGCAATCATCCCGAACAGTACCCCCAACATAGCTTCCGTAAGGAAAGGGGCCAGCACCAGGTAGCCCACGATAGCACCCAGAGGCTCTGATAACCCAGAAAGCAGCGATAACCAGAATGCCTTTTTTCGATTACCCGTCGCGTAACATATTGGAACCGAAACGGCGATTCCTTCCGGGATATTGTGAATGGCAACAGCTATGGCGATAGGGATGGCTATCTTTATATCCTTTAAGCCGGATAGGAAGGTTACCATACCCTCGGGGAAGTTGTGGATCGCTATCACCAACGCGGTAAACAGGCCAATACGCAACATCTTGTAGTCAATTTCCCGTTTGCCTTCCATTCTCTCCCTCTTTCCCTTGATCTTTCGCCCGGTAATCCCTTTAATCATTCCCTCACTCATCCCCACGGTCACTTTCCTTTGCATCCCCATTTCCCCATCCTTTTTCTCTGAGAGGCATTTAATCTCTTCCACCGAGTGCATTTCGTGGGGATTGGCTCTTTCCGGCACCAACCGGTCGATGATCGCTATCACGAAAATGCCGGCAAAAAAGGATAGGATGCCGTAAAACCCGCCCATCCTGTCACCGTATATACCGCTCAAGGTGGCAAACGAGTCAGATAAAAGTTCAACGAACGAGACATATATCATGATACCGGCTGAGAAACCCAATGACACCGAAAGGAGCATCTTGTTGGTCCGTTTCGTGAAAAACGCGATAGCTCCGCCCACACCAGTCGAGAGACCAGCGAAAAGGGTGATTAAAAAAGCGATGAGCACCTGACTTTGTGTCACTGCAACCATTTCCATATTGATTAATTTTCCGTCTTACTCACGTTTTTTGCTTTCAAGCAAAAACAAGATTCATTCAACATTCGAAAGTTGAACGTATTTATTTTACAAAGCGCGAAGTTGGCACAAATATCGCTAACAAACAAGAACCACTGGTTGGTATTTTTCTGGTAGGATCTCTGCCGCCACTACGATACTCGTTTAAAAACGGTCGGGGCGGTTCACCTTTTTTTTTGGGAGCGATTGGCGGACAAAGAAGGTGTCGAGCGCTTCTCGGGCGGCGACGAATGAACTTTTGTGCGACTGCAGTACTTCCTCTTCGAGTTGAGCGAGCAGCCGGGCAGTCTCGGGATCGTTGTAAAAGCTGCCGCGGAGCCGCTCGTTAATGGTTTCGAACATCCAATACTTCGACTGCTCCTTCCGCTTGCGGGTGAAGTAGCCATTCTGCTTCACGAAATCAATGTAGCGATGCACCATGTCCCACACCTCTGCTATACCCAACCCGTAATAACCGGAGTAGGTGAGCACCTCGGGCCTCCACCCCGATTCGGGCAGCGGGAAGAGGTGAAGCGCGTTGCTATAATGACGTTGAGCCATCTTCGCCTTCGGGATATTGTCGCCATCCGCCTTGTTGATCACGATACCATCGGCCATCTCCATGATCCCCCGCTTGATGCCTTGCAGCTCATCCCCCGCACCAGCCAACTGGATCAGGAGGAAGAAATCGACCATGGAGTGTACTGCCGTCTCGGACTGTCCCACCCCCACGGTCTCAACAAAAACGTAATTGAACCCGGCCGCTTCGCATAGCACGATGGTCTCCCGGGTTTTACGGGCCACCCCGCCGAGGGACCCCGCCGAGGGGGAGGGACGGATAAAGGCGTTGGGCTCGTTGGATAACCGCTTCATGCGCATTTTATCGCCCAGGATGCTGCCTTTCGACAGTTCGCTGGAAGGGTCTATAGCTAACACCGCCAACTTATGCCCTTTTTCCAGGAGGTGCATGCCAAAGGTGTCGATGGAGATACTTTTCCCCGCGCCCGGCACGCCCGTTATCCCAACCCTGATAGAGTTTCCCGCGTGCGGCAAGCACTTCTCGATGATGGCCTGCGCCTTTTCGTAGTGCGACGGCAGCGAGCTCTCCACCAGGGTGACCGCCTGGCTCAGGATTACCCGGTCGCCCGACAGGATACCCTCCACGTACTCGTCCACCGTTCGTTTTACCCCTTTGGGTCGCTTTTTAAGGTAGGGATTCACGCTCGGTGGCTGAGTCACTCCCTTGTTGACGCTTATCCCCACATATTTGGGATCATTCTCAAGATGTTTCATTTGGATGATTTGTCTAACGAATTCAACCTTCCCATGTAAACCGTTGTTGCTTTCAGGGCAAAACAGTAACGAAACCACCCCCGAAAGTCTAATTCCCTATACGATAAAAGCCGAATGAAGGTCTATAAGATACCCCATTCGGCTTATTATATCCACTCGGTAACGCTTACTTCTTAGGAAGTACGCTTCCCATGATGGTAAGCACGTACACCGTATCAGGAACATTGGTGTAAACCCGTATGCTCTTTTTGAAACTCCCGGGGCGACCCGTGGTTGAATACTTGGCAGAGATGCTACCGCTCTTACCCGGCAAGATAGGCTCCTTGGAATAGGAGGGCGTAGTACATCCACAGGACGACGACACACGGTGAATAATCAGGGGGTTATCACCCTTGTTAGTAAACTCGAATTGGGTAGTCACCGAACCAACCTCTTCATTAATTCTACCAAAATCGTGCTCCGTTTTCTTGAATTCTGCCTCAGCCTTCTTCTGCGCGAACGTGACACCGCTGCACAAAAGCAGGCACAGGAACAATACACTTACCTTCTTCATATGATAATTGATTCAAATTGTTAGGATTTCGTTGGCTGCTGCCTATCTGATACAAAGGTAATCATTTAGTTTAACCCAAGCTTATTCTTTAACATTTATTCGCTCACCTGCCGTCCGCGAAGTAAATTCCGGGGCGTACATGCATTGCACCACGGCCATACCGTTGGAGTAACTACCCTCACGGTTCACGTGAACCGCGTATTCAAAGACATAGGTGCCCTTGGGCAGCACGTTGAAGTAGAAGTCCGTGGACGCGTCTTTCGGGGTCTTGTAATAGAGGACTCCATCCTGCCACTCGCAGCCTGAGAGCTGGTTGGCCGGCTCAAAGCAGACCGCACGCGTATCTTTCAGGTGCACGTACTCCAGGTCTCGGTCACTCCGCAACGAGAGCCGTATCACCACCTTATCCCCCACTGTCAAGGGGCGCTCCTCGGTGATCCTTACCAACCGGACACCGGAGGGATCTATCTCCTCTACGAACAACTGCTTCTCAATATCGAGCGTACCATCCGTTTTAACGATCCGGTCCATCTCCTCGAAATACTGCCAGTAAAGCGCCCCCCAAGCGGGCGTATCGCCATGGTGTGTCACGGTAGCCCGGCCCATCTCCGGTTGTATTTCCGTCCTACTCCACGACTCCTTGACGTAGCCCGTTCCCAACTCTTTGGAAGCCGCCTCAACCGGCAGGTCTCCCAAGTGGATTACAGTCTCGCCGGTAGACGCAAACCAATCGCTACCGGTGCTTAGAAGCGCGTAAACGGCATCCATCGTGCCATGCGTCGACTCCCATAATTGTGTCTGCTTCTGTTTCAGCAACCACCGCTTCATCTCGTCCATCTCATTAGCCTCAGCGCCCACCTCTCGGAACGCGTCCATGATAAAGGTATGCACCGTAACAGCCGAACTCGACATAAAGACCCAAGCTCGGTTATCGGCCCAATACATCCCCAACTCATCCGATCGGGTTGCGTGCTCACGAAACGAATCGACGATAGCCCTGGCCGTCATGTTATCGCCTTCACGACTCATTAGCAGGGAGATAAGCGCCCGCTCGTACAACCCGTGCCGGGTCCAGTTCTCCTTAAGCACCGACCAGTAGAAGTCGGCCATCGCGCGCGCCTCGTCATCCCGAGGGTACTCCCCGTAGGCCGAACGGACAAAGAGGTACTCTAAGTCGACCCTGGAAATGGTTTTCATCTTCTCCCACTCCTTGTTGTACTGCTTCAACGCCTGGAAACGACGAAGCGCCTCCGCGTCGATATAATCGACCGCCCGTCCCTGCATCACCCGAACATCGTCCGTGAGTTCACCAGCTCCTAAGCACTTAAGTTGCTGGAAGCCATACAATATATAGTGGGTGATGCCCACGCTCGGTGGAAACCCTTTAAACCAGCTCCACCCGCCCTGGTTGCTTTGCAGCTCCTGCAGTCGGTCCACGGCCGTTCTTATCAGGTAGCGTCCCCGGTTCACGTCGAACAACCATGCCAATTTCTCTTTCTGCTCGCTTTCGTTCCGTGCCTCCAGTACCCAGGGCGTCTCTTCCAGCAGCACGCTCTTCAGTTCCTGCTTCTTCTCAAGGTTAGAGAGGAGGGTTCCCTCATCGCCCCCCTGTTTCTTCCACGCCTCCACCATGGCTGTAACCTTGGGGTAAGCCCGCGCGATATGCGCGCCCATTGACGCTCCATAGTAGGAGGCGAACCAGGCGATCGCGCTCTCATTGTTAGGCTCTTGCAACACGGGCAGCGCCTGCACCGCGTACCACGCGGGGTTAGATGCGAACTCCAATGTCAGCCTGTAGTCTTGCCGGGTGGGTGATGCCCCCTGGAGCAATCGATCCATGGTAAACGTTTTGGTTTCGCCCTTCCTCACGTCCATCCGCGTTGTTTCGGTGGTCAACGCCCGGTTGGGCAACAGCGCCAACGCGTGCTGCTCACCATCGCTAAACCGTTCGCTCATCGCTACAATCCTTATACCCAGGATGTCTCTATCGTTCGGCACGGTGAACATCCACGAGGCATCGGTTGAGGCGTTAGGAGCAAGGGAGAAGGGCAGCGAGGCGGTCGTCAACGAAGCGATCTCCACCGCCTCGCCGGTCGCCGGGTCGAAGAACTCCAGCGTCACGCTCCCCTGCAGGGTGCTGTCCGAGAGATTGGAAACCTTGGTCGAGATTGAGGTCTGGTCGCCAAACCGCAAGAACCGCGGCATATTGGGCGTAACCATCAACTCCTTACGGGAGACGGCAAACGCCTCCGCGCTACCGCTATTCGCCCGCTTATCGTGCGCCAGCACCCGGAATCGCCAGCGAGTATTGCTTTCGGGAACCGTGAAGGCGATCACCGCCTCCCCCTCTTCGTTGGTTCGCAACGTGGGGTAGAAGAACGCCGTCTCGTTAAAGTTGCGACGCACTTGAGGGATGTCGCTACCCGCTCCCTCCCCCATCATTTTGGGGACAGGTGCAGGTGTGGGTGAAGCTTCACGCTTTGCTGTACCATACCCTACTACAACCGTCTCCTCCAGGTCGTCCACGTTAGCCGCTGGCATTAGATCCATATCGGCCACCTGAAGTTGTAACTTCTGAACATCTGCAGCCCCTGCGTTAGAGCTACGAACACCACGAATCCAAAACTGCGCACGAGGCAACGAGTACCCGAACCAATTGAACTGATCGTAGTTGAACCGGGGAACGTTCTTGGTTGAAAAGGGATAAAAGCCCCTGATCGACATTTGATTATACGCATGGTCGCTCGACAACTGCATCATCGAATGGTATAGACCACGAAAAAAGTAGGGAAAGCTCCAGGGCGACGTCGGGTAGATGTCATCCAGCGAAAAGTCGTACATCGAAGCCAGCAGCTCCACCACCGCGGGGTTCCCGGCGGCATCCGTCACCGTAACTCGCCACTCCTCTTCCGAACCAGGGAGAATCTTGTCGCGGAATACGGAAAGCTTCACACTCAGCTTCTTACTCTCTTTCACCAAGCGAAGGTCGGATTGGTGGTTATAAAACTTCTCATCTTTAAAATAGGCAAGCATCAAGGTGACCCCCTCCTTGTACTCCTCGTTATATGGAATCACAAAACGCTTGTTCTCGTTGTTCAGCGCAACCCACCTCCTGTCGAGCAGGTTATTCTCCTGCCAAAGCTCATACAGCACATTTAGCCGGGAGGTCGCCCCGAGAATCACCTCGGCCGGTTTGCCAGGGGCAAAGTCACGGTTCTTCTCCACGAACCAGTTATCAGTTTGTATCGGGGGACGCCTATCGATGTATGAGAAGAGAATCACATCTTTCCCCGCCTCCACGTGATTGCCTTGTTGGTCTTTCGCCTCCAGCTTCACCCGGTATTTCCCGGAGGGCAGGGTTGCCAACCTCTTGGCCAGCTCCGCCTGTTCGCCGGTCTCAAAGAGGCCTTCGGTCATCAGCTGATGGAGGGAATCATTCTCATGCAAGGAGTAAACCCGGTAGCTGCCCGTCGCAGGCACCTCGTTTCCGTCAAGGTTCTTGGCGCTGATCACCACCTTCTCCCCACTGTCCTTCTCCCAACGGTCGCCCATCTCCAGCGACAGGTATAACAATGCATCACCCACCGAAACCGTATAGGAACCGGTTTGGGTTTCGCCATTCAGGTCGGTCACGCTCACGTCCACTACGAATGCGCAGAACGATCGAACAGAGAGGCGGTTATCTGGCCTTTGGGGAGTGAAGGATATCTCGAAGCGCCCCTCATCGTCGGTCTGCACGGCTCCCTCGGCAAACAGTTCCGAACCGCCTCCCCTGGCCCACCACGCCAACGACCGTCGATTCACCCGGTAAGTCACCATCGTGTTTTGCAGTTTGATCCCTGAGAAGCTTTCCACTTTCCCTTTCAGCGTGACCGGCTTGTTGAACGCATAAGCTTCATCGATCTTATCAAACGACACCTCGAACGTGGGTCGTTTATACTCCTCCACCTTGAAATGGGTGCTTCCCCTTTCCGATTCAATCCTGAAGTACCCGGGGAGCAGTCCCCGCGGCAAGGTGAACTCGCCCGAAACCGATCCGTACTCGTTGGTCGTCGCCTGATGTTTCGACAGTTTCCTGTCGTTCGCATCATATAACGTCGGCTCGATCAGCTGCCCGCTCACCGCCCGGGTGCCCTCCTCATTCTCCCGTGTTAGGACAGCTTTGTAAAAGACCGTCTGCCCTGGCCGGTAGATCTCTCGATCAGTGAAAATGGAGGTGGTAAGCCGTTCACCCTCCTCCTCGGCACGTTGCCACTGGTAGGTATAGGGAAGGCGGTGCAGGAACAACCCGTTATCGTCCCCCGCCACGGCATGGTAAAAGAGGTCGTTGTTGGGTACCTCCTTGTTGTACACGGCCAAACCCAGCCTATTCACCGGCAGGGAGGTCACCTGTGTCAACGTCGAGTTGCGCCAGTTACCGGAAAGCTTGTAAACCACTACCCGTGCATCGGTCACTAGCTCACCGGTCACCCGGTTCACCACGAAGAAGTCGTACCGGTCCTCTCCCGACGCACGTGAAAAGATCGCCAAGTTGGACACCGAAAAAAAGTACTCCGGTAAGGACGCCCTCTCTTTTTCAGGCGAGGTGTGGAAAGTCAGCACGTAGCTCCCCGGCTCCTTTAGCTGAAAGCGAATGGAAGCCTCGTTATCAGTGTAGGGCTCACTTTCCGGCAACTGTACCGGGATATCTTTCACGAAACGACGTTGCCCCTCGAAGTTTTTTCGATTACCTTGCTGAACCATCAGCACCTCTTTGGGTGAGTTGACCCGATACAGCTTCGCGGTCATCGAGCGAAGGTTTTTGAAGGTTACGTCCAGCTTGACCTCGCTACCGGGCCGGAAGGTTCTATTACCCGAAACGGTGAACCCAGATTGGGTAAGTGTTTGCAACTGGTTCTCCAAGAGCGCAATTCGTTCATAGTTGGGGTAGGCACGCACCGCCTCTTGCAGCATCTCGTACAGCTCCCCGTTTTTTCGTTCACGCCCCTCTCTATCCTGTCTATCCATCCAATTCACTTCACTTCGGTAGAAATTCGCGATTTTATCGATGATCTCCACGCTCATCTCATTACCTCCCCATTTATCAAGCAGCCGCCGGAGCGAGGGGAGCGCATGCGTTTTATAGTAGCTCTGGAATCGAGCGAGGTAGTCGAGCTTCTCCAGCTCGGTCAGCAGTACAGACACCTCCATCTTCCTCTCCAGGAGCGAAGCCATATGTTGCCGGTATAACTCCAGAGCCCACACCTCGTACTCCCCAGGGTACGGTTCAAAGGGTAGCGATACGAACTGCTCGGCGTGGAGGAACAGCTCCTCCATGGTAATCCCTTTCAACGCCAACAGGCGACTTATATCCCCATCGTTGCACCACATCTGCTGGCAGCATGTAACGCTTCTTCTCGCAAGAAAATCATACATGGTGGGGAAGAAGCGCCGAGAATCATTACCCAATTCAACGATAGCCACGTAAGACTCCAGGGTTGCTGCTAGCAACTCATCTCTCGCCTCAAGAGATGAGTTAAGGTGCCCCACCACCCTGTTCAGCAGGATACCCCGCGTCCACTCCTTCATATCATCGGGCACAAAGTCACCCAGCTCGGTACGCTGATCGATATTCCAGCGATCTTTCTGGTAGTACTGTAGGTAGAGCTCACCCAGCATGGAGTGTAAAAGCGCACGTTCCACAGCATCGTGACTCTGCGCCAGCATATCATTAAGGTTATGGAAGATCAGCGTATCGTTTTCGGCATCCAGGGCCAAGTCATATTTCCCTTGATGAATCAGTGCCTTTATCGTTTGTGGACTATTTTTTTCTTCGACCGCCAGGCGCAAGATCTCATCCACCTTGTCTGAAGCCGACTTGGGAAGGGATTTCTGTTCGAAATCAGCTACCTCTTCCCAGAGCTTCTCATAAGAATCGTACTTCGAGGGGCGGTTGGCTTGGGGAAAAATGGCAAATGAAAGCATATATATGAGGAGGGTAAGGGTTATCTTGTTCATCGTGAGGTTTTTTATTGGATTCATTGGTTTACTTTACGGTCACCTACTATTTAACAATTTCAAGAACGATTTGTTTTCCGTCAGGAATCCATCTATTTTTGTAATTTTGTACCACTTTGGGATAATCACCTTGAACAGGGATGGATACCCTGCAAATATTTACAAGGTCATCGCTTTGAAAGTAAGTGGCAAGCTGAAGGCTGAAATTTTAATTATAGATGAAAATGAAAAGATCAACGCTATTTGTCTCGATAGGCGCCCTTTTCGCAGGGCTTGGAGTACTGCTGTTCGCATTATCATCATTGAACAGCGTTGAGAGGGTGGAATCAGACCGACCGTTGGTGCTCTCCATGACCGCCTCCGTGGCGATACCCGAAAAGATGGAGTTCGCGGGCGAGAAAATCGTTTTTGACCGCTACGACCGACGCGAGCGGATGGACCGGGAGCTAAACAGCTTCACCTACTTCCACTCCACCACCCTGCTTCTCTTTAAGAGGGCCAACCGGATGTTCCCGGTGATAGAACCGATCCTCGCGAGGGAAGGTGTTCCGAACGACCTCAAGTACCTCGCGGTCATCGAGAGCAGCCTGGATCCACGGGCCGTCTCCCCTGCCCGCGCGGCAGGGCTATGGCAGTTCCTTCAAAGCACGGCAAGGGAATATGGACTCGAGGTGAGTGCGACGGTGGACGAGCGTTATCACGTTGAGAAATCGACTGAGGCCGCCGCGAAGTACCTGAAAAGCGCCTATGCGAAATACGGTTCCTGGAGCGCGGCCGCACTCTCCTACAACGGGGGGCAAGCCCGAATTAGCAACGAGCTGAGCAACCAGCAAACGAACAATGCGCTCGACCTCTGGTTGGTGGAGGAAACCACCCGCTACTACTACCGGATGTTGGCGATCAAGCAGATCTTCGAACACCCACGCCGGTACGGATTCGTGATTCAGCCGGAGCACCTCCACAAACAGATAGAGTTTAAAGAGGTGGAGGTATCCACGTCCATTGCCGACCTGACCACTTTTGCCCAGCAGCACGAGGTTACCTACGCCCAATTGAAAGAGTTCAATTCGTGGCTGCGCGACCGGAAGCTGACCAACAGCAGCGGCAAAACCTACACGATCTTGATCCCCACACGCGATGCGCTCTATTACAAGAAGGGAGAGAAGCCCAAGGTGCATAGCGCAGCATGGGTTGAAGGATCGTAAACGTACGCCAGCACGTGCGTTTTTTATTAAGTTTTGCTTTCAGGCTCGGCTGGCGTAAATTATTTGCGACAAGTGAGAGCAAATGCAAAGCTTGCTTTGATTTTGCCGAACTTAGCAAATATCTGCAAGGCGAATTTTGCGACCCATCCATTGCTTAATTGCTAAAAGAAAAGAACTCGCTATCGCTCAAACAGCATTCCTTTTTTAACGCAATCTTCGCAAGATGTGTCCCCACAACTTTTGCGTTAAGCAAAACGAGCAGAAACGAACTTGTTCGTATTATGCCGTTGCAAGCAAAAGTGCAGCGAAACTGAAAATTTACGAGGCCTTCGCTCTGAAAACAAAAAATAGTCAGATACGAAACTTTTTACATGGAACAGATAGAGGTGTACGGTGCCAAGGTGCACAACTTGAAGAATATCAACGTGACGATCCCGCGTGACGCGTTGACCGTGATCACCGGGTTGAGCGGCAGTGGGAAGTCATCGCTCGCCTTCGACACCCTCTTCGCGGAGGGGCAAAGGAGGTACATCGAGACCTTCTCGGCCTACGCCCGCGGCTTCCTGGGGAAGCTGGAGCGACCCGACGTGGACAAGATCACCGGGTTGAGCCCGGTCATCTCCATCGAGCAGAAGACCACCAACAAGAACCCGCGATCGACCGTCGGCACCGCCACCGAGATATACGACTTCTTACGGCTTCTCTACGCGAGGGCCGGCGAAGCCTACTCCTACCTGACCGGGGAGAAGATGGTGAAGTACACCGACGAACAGATACTGGAGCTGATCCTAGAAAACTACATCGGCAAGAAGATCTATATCCTGGCGCCCGTGGTGCGCAACCGAAAGGGACATTACCGGGAGCTGTTCGAGCAGATACGGAAAAAGGGGTACCTCTACGCCCGGGTCGATGGCGAAGTCCGTGAGATCCTCCCTGGAATGAAGGTAGACAGGTACAAGAACCACAGCATCGAGATACTGATCGATAAGCTCGCAGTCTCCAACCGGTTTGCCGACAAGCTGAAGGGCAGCGTCCGAACAGCGATGAGGCAGGGATCGGGCTTGATCCTCATACAGGATGTGGAGATCGACGAGGTACGTTACTACAGCCGAAGCCTGATGTGCCCCTCCACCGGCCTGTCGTACAGCGAACCGGCCCCCCACAACTTCTCGTTCAACTCCCCCCAAGGGGCGTGCCCCTGCTGCAAAGGGATTGGCACGGTGGACCATGTGGACGTGGAGAAGGTGATTCCCGATCCCTCGTTGAGCATCGCGAAGGGAGGCATCGCCCCGCTTGGAAAGGAGCGTAGTAGCCTCATCTTCTGGCAAATCGCGGCACTTTGCGAGAGACACGGGGTCACCCTTAAAACCCCTATCAAGGAGATCCCAAGCGAAGCCATCAATGATATTCTTTACGGTACCGGCGAACGGTTGAGGATAAGGAACGAGGTACTCGGAAACTACAACTACATGGTATCATACGATGGGGTGGTGAAGTACATCGAGATGCAGCAGGACGAAGACGCATCGGCCACCGCGCAAAAGTGGGCGGGGCAGTTTATCACCACCTCCGTCTGCCCCGAGTGCAACGGACAGCGACTCAACAAAGAGGCGCTCCACTTCAGAATCAACGGCAAGAACATTGCCGAGCTAGCCGCAATGGACATCCAGGAGTTGCACGACTGGCTCCTTGCCTCCGAATCGGAGGTTACCGAACGGCAACAACTCATCGCTGCCGAAATAAGGAAAGAGATTCTCTCCAGGCTTCAATTCTTGCTTGATGTGGGGTTAGGCTACCTCTCGCTCGCGCGCGCTTCGGCCTCCCTATCGGGGGGCGAGAGCCAACGCATCCGGCTCGCCACGCAAATCGGTTCCCGGCTGGTGAACGTGCTGTACATCCTGGACGAGCCCAGCATTGGCCTGCACCAACGGGACAACCACCGGCTTATTCGCTCGCTCAAGCAGTTGAGGGACACGGGCAACTCGGTGATAGTGGTGGAGCACGACAAAGAGATGATGCTGGCATCGGACTACATCGTGGACATGGGACCCTTTGCCGGGCAGAAAGGAGGGGACGTGGTATTCGAAGGATCTCCCGCCGACATGCTTGCGAAGAACACCCTCACGTCGAATTACTTGAACGGAAAACTAAAGATACCGGTTCCCAAGCAGCGCCGCACGAGCAACGGGAAGCAACTGGTCATCGAGGGGGCAACGGGGAACAACCTGAAGGAGGTGACCGTCGCCTTCCCACTGGGTACTTTCATCTGCGTAACCGGTGTCTCCGGTAGTGGGAAGTCGACGCTTGTCAACGAGACCTTGCAACCCATCCTCAGCCAAAAATTGTACCGCTCGCTCAAAGACCCGCTGCCTTATTCCTCCGTGAAGGGGACATCACACCTCGACAAAGTGGTGAGTGTCGACCAGTCGCCCATCGGCCGTAGTCCCCGCTCCAACCCGGCCACCTACACCGGTGTCTTCGCCGATATACGAAACCTCTTCGCGGGGATGCCGGAGGCGAAGGTACGCGGTTACAAGCCGGGCCGGTTCTCGTTTAACGTGAAGGGTGGGCGCTGCGAAACGTGCAAGGGGAACGGCTACAAGACCATCGAGATGAACTTCCTGCCCGACGTGATGGTGCCCTGCGAGGTATGCCACGGGAAGCGGTACAACCGCGAAACACTGGAAATACGATTCAAGGGAAAAACGATTGCCGATGTGCTGGATATGACCGTGAACAACGCGGTGGAATTCTTTGAAAACGTGCCTACCATCCTCCACAAGATAAAGGTATTGCAAGAGGTTGGGCTAGGCTACATCAAGCTGGGGCAACCCTCCACCACGCTTTCGGGTGGCGAGAGCCAACGTGTGAAACTGGCCACCGAACTGGCCCGAGTGGAGACGGGCAACACGCTCTACGTGCTTGACGAACCCACCACCGGGCTTCACTTCGAGGATATCCGGGTGCTACTGGGCGTCCTCAACAAGCTGGTGGACAAAGGGAACACGGTAATCGTGATCGAACACAACCTCGATATCATCAAGTGTGCCGATTATATCATCGATCTGGGACCGGAGGGGGGGGATAAAGGGGGCTATATCCTGGCCACGGGCACGCCGGAAGAGCTTATTCACGCGGAGAACAGCTACACCGCCAAATACCTTCGGAACGAGTTGCGCAGGTTAATTTAACACAACGGTTAGTCCAATAAGAGACAACAGGAAAAAGGACTCGCGGGAAAATGTCAGGTAAACGCACGGGAGTTTTAACGGCCAAAACGTTAAAACTCCACTTGCCATGAACATTTACACCGATCCGTTGTTCTAAAAATGTGAACAAAAGATCGAGTGACGCACACGAAGCTGATTCCCGGTTTAGCACGGGATCGAGTTGCCGTGTTACAATCAACTCGATCGTGTAGTTTGTTTCATGAAGATTGTGTTAAGTAGAGAGGTCTGCGAAGTGATTCGCGGACTTTTCGCTTTTTATTCGGCACCTCTTTTATTCTCGCTTTCTTTTTCATACATTTGCATTTGATTTCTCATGGGCAATAAGGCGACTGCATACAATTGGAAAGAGTGTTTACAACATTATCTTGAAAGGGGGGACAACACTAGCCTGTAAGCATGGTGATAACTCACGCCCAAAATGGTAAAGAAAAAGGATAGAGAAAAAGGAGATTATGGTAAAAAGAAAAAAAAGAAAAACCACCGCTTCCCGAAAAAAAGGAAAGGCGTTGGTTCAGTTTTTACGCAACGAGCGCGTTCACTTCATCTTTGGAGTGATCGTGACTTTCACCGGTATATTCATCCTGCTGGCCATCGTCTCTTTCCTTTTCACAGGCGCCTCAGACCAAAGCCAAGTGCTAAACCGTTCCTTCTGGGAAGTGGTTCGCTCCAACGCGCCCGAGATACAAAATTGGACGGGCGCTGGAGGGGCGTACCTAGCCGAAAGACTCGTGAACGAAGGTTTCGGTATCGCCTCGGCAATTATCCCGATCTTCCTGATTTACTTTGGGTTACGTATCATGAAAGTAACTAAGTTCCCCTTTTTAAAGGCCCTTTTCATTGGCGCCTTCAGCCTTATCGGTCTCTCCATTGCGAACGCACTCATCCTGGACAAGATCTTCCCCAACACGCACGTAAAGTGGGGCGGCAGCCACGGGTTACAGATCGAGCTCCTCTTGAGCAACAGTGTCGGCAAGCCCGGCATCGTGCTGCTTCTCCTCTTGATTGGGGTGATCATCGCGGTCATCGTCCGCAAAAGCTCGATGCGTAAAATTCAGGAGACGTTGATCCATAGCAAACCCTCATTTACCACGAAGGGGGAAAATGGTGAGCCTATCGACCTCAATGAAACGGAAAGGGAACAACGAGCGGAGGAGTTGGATGAACCCTCAACAACAGGTAGACCCCGAAAAACCGGTATCTTCCACTGGCTGGCAAACGGGTTCAAGAAAATTTTCGCCGAGTTAAAAGAGGAGGAGGGTGCAGAAAACGAAGCGGAAACCGATATGCCTGACGAAGAAGCCACGATGGCGTCAGGCGATTCCCCCTCCAGCGTGTCTTCTTTCGGCAACCGTTCCACCAAGCTTAGGAGGAAGACCGCGGCTACCTCCACGCCAGCAGGAGGGTCAAATGACTTCGAGGTGATCGTCCCGAAGGATGAGGATGCGGTCCTTTCGCTTCACCCGGAAGAGAAACCAAAAAGCAGCGGATTACCCAACGACATGGAGGAGTACGACCCCAGGAAAGACCTCTCCTCCTTCCGCTTCCCCAGCAGCCAGTTGTTAAAGGTGTACGACACGGGTGACAAAGCAGTGGACATGGAGGAGCAGAACGAGAACAAGGACAAGATCATCAACACCTTGCGCAATTACGGGATCGAGATTACATCCATAAAAGCTACCGTGGGACCTACCATCACCCTCTACGAGATTGTTCCTCAAGCGGGTGTTCGCATTTCAAGGATACGTAACCTGGAAGATGACATCGCGCTCAGTCTATCCGCATTGGGTATACGCATCATCGCCCCGATGCCTGGGAAAGGAACCATCGGCATCGAAGTACCCAACAAGGAGCAACAGATCGTCTCGATGCATTCGGTGATCACCTCCAAACGATTCCAGGAATGCACGTACGATCTGCCGGTTGCACTGGGTAAAACCATCACGAACGAGGTGTTCATTTTCGACCTCACCAAGATGCCACACCTCTTGGTGTCCGGGGCCACGGGCCAAGGTAAGTCGGTGGGCCTCAACGCCATCATCACCTCGTTGCTCTTCAAGAAGCATCCCGCGGAGATGAAGCTGGTGCTTATCGATCCCAAAATGGTGGAGTTCAACATCTACGCTCCCATCGAGAACCACTACCTGGCTAAGCTACCTGACGAGGAGAAGGCAATCATTACCGACGTGAGCAAGGTAACGCAGACGCTCAACTCGTTGACCAAGGAAATGGACGACCGTTACGAACTACTAATGCGCGCACGCACGCGATCCATAAAAGAGTATAACCAGAAGTTCATCCAACGACGCCTCAACCCCAACAACGGCCACAAGTACATGCCCTACATCGTGGTGGTGATCGACGAGTTTGGCGACCTGATCATGACGGCCGGCAAAGAGATCGAGATGCCAATTGCCCGTATCGCCCAGAAGGCACGGGCCGTGGGCATGCACATGGTCATCGCGACGCAGCGCCCCACCACCAACATCATCACGGGTACCATCAAGGCCAACTTCCCGGCACGAATGGCGTTCCGGGTGACCTCCCAAATCGACTCCCGCACCATCCTCGACATGAGCGGAGCTAACCAGTTAATTGGCCGGGGCGATATGCTTTTCTCGCAAGGGAGCAACCTAATCCGCATTCAATGCGCGTTCGTGGATACTCCAGAGGTGGAACGGATTTCCCTTGATATCGGCAAGCAACGGGGGTATGAGGGTGCGTACCCGCTGCCGGAGGTGGTGACCGAGGGGGACGGTGTACCGGGTGCGGTGGACCTGAACGACCGGGATGTGCTCTTCGAGGAGGCCGCACGGCTTATCGTGGTGCACCAACAGGGCTCCACCTCGTTGATACAGCGCAAGTTCTCCATCGGCTACAACCGGGCGGGCAGGTTGATGGACCAGTTGGAGGCCGCCGGGATCGTGGGTGCCACACAAGGGAGCAAGCCGCGAGAGGTGTTTATCGCCGACGAGTATTCACTGGAGAAGCTGCTCGACTCGCTCAATTAAACCCAACGCACTGCTTTTAGTCCTATCTATACCCAGTTAATCCCGTCATTAACTGAATTGACCCGGTAATTAAAAACGAAATGCGAAAACGAACGCTGCTCATATTGGTATCCATGCTTACCTTCACCCTCTCCCTAGCGCAGGAGGGAAATCAGTCGAGGGCCATCCTCAATAAGGCGTACACCGCTTTCGAGGCTTCGGAAGGAATATGCCTCACCTTTACCCTCTCCATGCTTGATCTAACCAATACCCCGATCGACGTTCAAACGGGGGAAGCCTACACGAAGGGAAATAAGTTCAAGCTGGATACCGAGGCGATGACCATTTGGTTCGACGGCAAAACGCAGTGGGTGCTCATGAAAGAGGTCAACGAGGTGAACATCAGCCAACCCACCGAGCAAGAGGTTGCCTCCATCAGCCCGCTCGCGCTCCTGGGTATCTACAAGGAAGGGTACACGCTCGCGCCTCCCGTTACCACCACGGTAAATGGCAAACAAGCCTACCGGATCGATATGGCGCCCACGTCAAACCGTGGCGACTTTCAATCGGTCTCCGTCACGATCGACCCAACGAATCACGCCTTAACACGAGTGATCCTCACAGGACACGACGGGATGAAAACACGCATCGACATCATCGAGTACAACGCTAACCAACGCTACCAGGATTCCCATTTTACTTTTAACGCTTCCGCCTACCCAGACGTGGAGATCGTGGACTTGAGGTGATAATCAATCCCATTTACCGCGAATAGAAAAACATGATATTTGTTTTAAGTCGTTCAGATTAATCGTACCTTTGTTTTCACCTAAATCACAAAAACAAACTGAATCATATGAAAGATAAAAGGCGTTGCCTGATCTTGGGATCGGGCCCTGCGGGATACACCGCCGCCATCTACGCGGCACGGGCCAACTTAGAGCCAGTTCTTTACGAGGGATTACAACCTGGAGGGCAGTTGACAACCACCACCGACGTGGAGAATTTCCCGGGTTACCCTGACGGGGTCACGGGACCAGAGATGATGATCGACTTCAAGAAACAGGCCGAAAGGTTTGGAGCGATCATACTTCCCGGGCGAGCCACCGCGGTGGACTTCTCCACCCGCCCGTTGAAAGTGACCATCGACAACGAGAAGGTCGTTGAGGCCGACACCGTGATCATCTCCACGGGTGCGACGGCGAAATACCTGGGACTGCCCGATGAGACGAAGTACGCGGGGCAAGGTGTTTCTGCTTGCGCCACCTGCGACGGTTTCTTCTACCGCCGCAAGAAGGTGGCCGTGGTGGGCGGGGGCGACACCGCATGCGAGGATGCCATCTACCTATCTGGGCTGGCAGACAAGGTCTACATGATCGTGCGCAAGCCCTACCTGCGTGCCTCTCAAATCATGCAGGAGAGGGTGATGAACAATCCCAAGATCGAAATCCTCTTCGAACACAACGCGGTGGGGCTCTTCGGTGAGAACGGCGTGGAGGGCGCACACCTTATCAAGCGAATGGGCGAACCCGATGAGGAGAGGGTAAATATCGCCATCGATGGCTTCTTCCTCGCCATAGGACACACACCCAACAGCAAGATTTTCAAAGAGTTCATCGAACTGGACGAGGTAGGATTCATCAAAACTGTCCACCCTACCACCAAAACGAACGTGGAAGGCGTGTTCGCATGCGGTGACGTAGCCGACCCCCTGTACAAGCAGGCCATCACCGCAGCCGGCACCGGCTGCCGCGCTGCCATTGACGCAGAGCGCTACCTCTCCGAAAAAGGTCTTTAAGAACTTGGAAACATCTTTAAAAAATCCCGTGTCTAATTTTTAAAGCTGGGACAACTTCCCAACGAGATGATCGAGCGAGTAGACGGGTAAACTTTTAGAAATAAAGGGCTATCACACGAACTTGGAAGAAGACACGATAAGTAATCAAGCTGTTATCGAGCGTTATCACGAACTTTACCGCGTTGAACAAGCACTCACGAAGAAATTAAATCAAATAACCAGGAAGGAAATTACAATGAGAACCGAGTTGATTCTAAAGGCGGAAAGTTATGAAGTTAAATTATTTTCACCGCGCTAAAAGATACAAGTCAAGACCCGGGAAACCGGTTTACCAGATCAGTAGCCCCCTCTTTGAAAAACTCTCGATGAAAACCAAAAACATGAAAATCCAAGAAGACATGAAAATTCTGATACACTATAAAATATTAAAATATGTTAAATAATTAATGAGTAACTATTTTTATTTTGATTTTAATGGTTTTTATTTTATCTTCGATGCTAAATCGATTAAGCATAATTGTCTTGTATATCTATACAGGTTCGCATGAAGCATTTTATTTTAGCAACTGTAATAATAACAAACATTATGCCCCGGGCGAGTGGATTTTAATGCGCATAGTTAGCAGGCTCAATCACGAATAAATTTCAGGAATGTCCAACCCCGAATTTGCATAAATGATTCAACGATGAGAATTTTTAAAACAACGGTAATCCTGCTATGCGCCATTGCGATTATCGGGTGTGCCAAAAAACAACTCGCGATCAACGGCGAGACCGGTTATCAAATTGTTATACCGGTCAATCACGACTCGATCACGATGGAAGCGGCGAGCGAGTTGCAGTTTCACCTGGCAAAGTTGGCCAAACCGAAACCCCCCATTGTGTCTGAAGATATTTATACCGGAGATAAAGGTATCTTTCTAGGGCGCACCCGTTACGCGAATAGTGCGGCGATCGATTTTGAACAATTAGGAACGGATGGTTACTTGTTCAAACAAGAGAAGCAAAATTTCATTTTGGCCGGGGGTCATGGCAACGGGCTCCTTTACGGTGTGTATGACCTGTTGGAGTCCTTTGGCTTTAGGAGGTTCACGCATGACTGTGACTTTATACCGGATACCAGGAAGATCAGCTTCCCGGACGATAGGGTTTTCGTGCCCAAGATCAAGCACAGGGAAGTTTATTACACGGGTGCGTACAAGCCTGATTTTTACAAGTGGCACAAGCTGAGCAGCCGGGGGGATGAATGGGGCTGGTTCGTCCATACCTTTCACCGGCTGGTACCCCCCGACACACACGGGGAAAAACACCCGGAATACTACTCCCTCCGGGACGGGAAGCGCCTCGCGGGGAGGGGAAGCCAATTGTGCCTGTCGAACCCCAAGGTCTTGCATATCGCGGTGAACAACCTGCGGGAAGCGATGGCTGAGAAGCCCGCCATGACCTACTGGTCGGTCAGCCAGGAGGACAATGGCAACTATTGCCAGTGCAACGCCTGCAGGAAGCTGAACGAGAAGTACGGGGGGGACCCCGACAGGAATAGCGGCTCGATTATCTATTTCGTGAACGAAGTGGCGAAAAAATTTCCCGACAAAATTATCTCGACGCTCGCATATCAGTATTCCCGGGTCCCGCCCGGGAACATCGTCCCCGGGGAAAACGTGAACATCATGCTTTGCAGTATCGAGAGCGGCCGGCAAAAGCCCATCGAGTCAACGGACCCCGGTTTCGCCCGTGATTTGGAAGGCTGGGCCAAACTGACCAACAACATTTTCCTGTGGGACTACACGGTGCAATTTAGCAACTTGATCAGCCCTTTCCCGAACCTGCACACCTTGAAGGATAACATACAACTTTTCGTGAAAAACAACGTGCCTATGGTTTTCGAGCAAGGCGACATGTACACCGGGGCCGGGGGGGACTTGACAGAACTGAAGACTTATCTTTTGTCTAAACTTTTATGGGACCCAGATGCGGATGCACAGGCCATCATGGACGATTTCTTGCAACACTACTACGGCGCGGCCGGCACCTATATCAATCGATATATCCGGATGGTACACGATGCCATACTTGAATCGGACAAGCGATTAAGCATCTTTGGCAGCCCCATTGATGCCAAAGGGACTTACCTGACCGGCGAGCTGCTTGAAACGTACAAGGGGTTATTTGACCAGGCGGAAGAGGCGGTCAAGGCGAAGCCCGAATTGCTTAAACGTGTTCAACGGGCGAGGCTGCCCATCATGTATGCGGAGCTGGAGGTATCAGCAAGCTTCGAGGCAAACCATCCCCGCGGCATCTATGTGCGCCATGAAGATGGCAAAACAAGCGTGCGGCCGGGGATAAAGGCGTTATCGCAACAGTTTGTGTCACGCTGCAAGGAGAACGGTGTTGTAAAACTAAAAGAGCATGGGACACCGCCAGACGTGTATTATGGGGCTTTTGAGAGAATTTTCCAAAAAACCGATGAATTTAACGGGGCAAAGCCGATTAAAAAAATAGAACCCGTCACTGATCCCGATTTTGAACAGATTGAATCTCTCGCAGATGGCCTATTCGGTTCTTACGTGTCCACTGTTCGAAAAAACCATTGGGCCGGTTTCCGAGGGCAACACATGGACCTTGTCATAGACTTGGGGGAGGTCACCCCCGTTTCTTCCGTGACCATCGATTTTTTAAAAGCGGAAAACTTGTGGGAGCCAACTTTTCAACCGGAGTTTGTTACTTATGAAGCCTCTTTGGATGGGAAGGATTTCGGGAAAAAGGTCAAGGTGTTAAACCCCAATCATCCTGCAGAATCGGCTTCATTCCGGAATGAAAATTTCGTCCACTCCTTTCAGGGCAACATGGGGAACGTTGAAGCCCGGTATATTAAAGTACATGCCGAGAGTATTTTAAAATGCCCACCGTGGCACATGGGGGTCGGTACGCCTGCCGTGCTATATACCGACGAAATCCTGGTAAAATGATGAAAAACAACAACGCTTAAATTTTACATAATGAACAAAACATTCGTTTTTTTAATTATTTTGATGGGTTTTGGGATGTTGGGATGCCATGTCCCGAAAGAGGGTGAAGATTTTGATTTCTGGAATTATGCACTCTCAAGAAAAGATGATTTGAGACTGGGCGTGTATGTAACTGCCGGAACGGTTCAAAACATGTTGTCCACGGACGAGGGGAGACGGGAAACTGTCTCACTTTTGCGTTGCAACGGCATTTCAAAAGTTTACGTGGAGGTTTATCGCGACGGGGGAGTGGTTTCAACTGAGTTGCTGAACGAGGGTGTCTCGTTTTTACAAAATAATGGCTTTGAGGTAGTAGGTGGTATTGCCACCTATCCCGGTGGCGACTTTGGTGTAAGGCAGGAAGGGATCCTAGGCTGGTTCAACTGGCAGAATGAAAAAACACAGCGTGACCTACGCAAAGTAATGGAAGATACAGCCCCTTTTTTCGATACGTTTATTATCGACGATTTTTTATGTACGGCAGATACCAGCCGGGAATCGAAAATCGCGAAAGGTGACAGAAGCTGGTCGGAGTACCGCAGGACATTGCTGACGGAACTTTCGGAATCGGTTTTTATCCAGCCTGCAAAAACGGTAAATCCGGATATAAAGATGATCATCAAATTCCCCCAATGGTACGATCGTTTTCACCTGTTTGGCTACGATGTAGCAACTAAGCCGGCATTGTTCGACGGTGTTTGGGTAGGCACGGAAACCCGTGATCAGTACACGCAGCGCTTCGGATACGTGCAACCTTACGAGGGGTTTATTAATTACCGGTGGATTTCAACACTGGCCGGCAATAAAATCGGTGCCGCATGGTTTGATCACGGCGATTGCAACGACATTGATTTTATTGAACAAGCGTACCAGTCGGTTTTGGCGGGAGCAAAAGAGTTCGTGATCTTTAGTTTTGAAAGCTTTATTTCAGGACACCCAGGGCATCATCTGTTGCGACAGGATTTCGGGAAGCTTGCCGATTTGGCGGCGGCCGTCGCTGAAAACCCGGTTGAGGGGGCCGTAGCCTACAAGCCACCGAACAGCGATGCCGGTGGCGACTTGTACCTGATGGATTACGTGGGGATGTTCGGGGTCTCCCTGGTCCCGGAATCGAGATACCCCGAGAATGCAGAAGTAGTTTTCCTTCCCACACAGGCGGCCAAAGACAGTACCGTGGTAGAAAAAGTAATGCAGTCGCTGGATAACGGGGCAAAAGTTGTGATGACAACAGGTTTTCTCGCTCATGCGAAAGAAGGTGAAAAACTGGCCAACCTGGCTCAAATCAAGTGGCCCCTTTCCCCGGTTAAATCTGTTGCCCGTTCGGTGATAAGTAACGGGAAAGAGTACCAGCTTGACTTTCCTGTTAAAATGGATTATCGGGTTATAACCGAGGGGGCTGCCACACTTTTAAAAACCGGGAACGCCTTGAACAATGCCTTTCTGGTTGAAAATGAGCGTAAAAATATATCAGTAATCAATACACATACTTTTTCGCAGGAAGATTTCGATAAAGTGGGTGAAGTGCTGCTTTGCCCGGCCCAATTGGGGTTGCTGGAAGTACCGGCAACCTGGGCCAATACCATTCGTAATGCCTTTCAACAAAAAAACAGACCTGTTGTCGATGCTCCCGTGAGGGTAACCTTTCAATACTTGGCAGATGGAAGTTTTGTGCTTCATAATTATAACCGCGAGAAAGAGCGGGTTGAAATTCAGCTTCCCCACAACATGGAAATGAGAGATGGGTTTAGCGGTGAAAATCTTCACATGGACGGGAAGCTATTAAAGTTGGAAATGGCTCCCCGCTCACGAATCTGGTGTACAACAAAAAATTGAAAAAAATGAAAGAAAAACGTATGATATGGGTGTGGGTCTGCCTATTTGCAATTTCATCACTCTTTGTTTCGTGCGGCCATAAAAAAGATCAAGCCATGCCCCGATTGGGAATCGATCCGGTTGAAGAGGTCATTGCCATGATGACTCCCGAAGAAAAAGTAGGCATAACGGTTGGTGATGGGAAATTCCTGCCGGCCGTTGACCAGGAAAATATTGAATATGGTACCGGCGTGATCATTGCCAACCAAAATTCAAAAATGCTCATTCCGCGATTGGGAATTTACTCATTGGCGCTGGCTGATGGCCCTTCGGGGATGAACCTTAATCCGCTGGCCGAAGGTTCTGTTGAACCTATTTACACCACTGCCTTCCCGACGTCAACCTGTGTGGCTGCCTCATGGAACATACCACTGGCTGAAGAGATCGGGAAAGTTTTCGGTAACGAGATACTCGAATATGATTATGATGTGATTTTGATGCCGGCGTTGAACATTCACCGCAATCCGAAATGCGGCCGAAATTTTGAATACTATTCGGAAGACCCGTTGCTTTCAGGGAAAATGTCGGCGGCGCTGGTGAATGGTTTGCAGTCGAAAGGGATTGGCAGCACGCTGAAGCATTTCCTGGCAAACAACCAGGAAGTCAACCGACGGGATTATAACGCGGTAATTAGCCAACGGGCCCTGAGAGAGATCTACCTTCGCGGTTTTGAAATTGCCGTGAAAGAGAGTTCGCCGCTCTGCATTATGACCTCCTACAACAGGCTAAATGGCTTTTACACCGCCGAAAATCCCGAGTTGCTACGGGATATTGTCCGCGATGAGTGGAAGTACGAAGGAACTTTCATGACCGATTTCGACGGTTACGGGAGCGCCGTTGCAAAAGTACGCGCGGGCAATAATATGCTCATGTCGGGTAGCCCTGAAGAGGTGGCCGAACTAACCGCCGCGCTGAAAGATAAATCACTGGATGAGGAGACCCTCGCGAAGAGCTTGGAGTACGCGCTGAAACTGAAACTGAAGATGCCCAGGGCAAAAAATTACAGGCCATCGTTTAAACCCGATCTCGAGAAGCATGCCCAGGTTGCCCGCGAAATGGCGTCGGAGGGAATGGTGCTGTTGAAAAACAGTGGAAACACGCTGCCGCTCTCCGGTGTAAAGAACGTGGCGGTATACGGGAAAATTTCATATTATCTCATCGAGGCAGGCACCGGAAGTGGCGGGATGCGAAGCAATAAGTATGCTGTTTCCGTTAACGAAGGACTCAAAGCTGCCGGTTTTGAGGTGATACCTGAGCTGGAAAACAGCTATATGGCTTATATCCATAAAATAATCGAAGAAAATCGGGTACCCCCCTATTTCGACAACCCTAAAATGCGTGCACAAAATGGCATTACCGATGATCAATCGCCCCCCCATTTTAAGAAACGCTTGGTGCCTTTTTCAGCAGAGATGCCGATTGCTATTGGCGAAGTGCGAAAACATGTCAACGATGCCGATATAGCCGTCGTAACGCTTGGGCGCAGTGCCGGGGAGAGCTATGAAAACGGGTACATGCCCTTTTCGGACGTCGAGATTGAGATGTTGAAAAATGTCTGCGAGGTGTATCATTCCGCCGGTAAAAAAGTGGTTGTCGTGCTGAATGTCGGCGGTGTATGTGAAACGGCGAGTTGGCGCGACTATCCCGATGCTATCCTTATGGCTTGGCAACCCGGGCAAGAGGGAGGCCACGCGGTGGCAGATATCTTGAAAGGAACCGTGAACCCGTCGGGGAAACTACCCGACTCTTTCCCCCTGAAATACGAAGACGTTCCGTCGGCCGCGTCATACCCCGGTGAACCTGCAGATGAACCCATAAACACGTTCTATTCCGAGGGGATTTACGTGGGGTACCGTTACTACGGGTCATTTGATGTACCCACCGCTTATGATTTCGGGTTCGGCCTCTCGTATACCGATTTTGAATACAATGACCTCAAACTCAGCAGTGACGTTTTCAATGACAACATGACCGTAACTGTCTCCGTGAAAAATAGCGGGAAAGTGGCGGGAAAAGAGGTTGTCCAGCTCTATTTGTCGGCGCCCATGGTGGAAATCGAGAAACCCGACCAGGAATTAAAAGGGTTCGCCAAAACAAAACTCCTGCAGACGGGCGAAAGCCAGCAACTCTCTTTTGAACTCGATCCGCGATCACTGGCCTCGTTCCACAGTGGTATCAGCTCGTGGCTGGCTGATGCCGGGGATTACGAAGTACGCGTCGCTGCCTCTTCAAAAGATATTCGCCTAAAAGCCTCTTTCAGCCTCGAAAAACCAATTCTAGTGGAAAAAGTAAACGATGTGCTTTACCCCAATTTTTACATGAAAGAGCTAAGCCGCTACGAGAAACAATAACAACATGGTGAAAAAAGCGACATTGGTTTGGATTGCATTGTTTGTCACGAAACATCTTTTGTTTTGTGTTGATAATAAAAACGAGATTCGATTGAACAAATAAGATCAAATAATTTGCATTATGAACCGTAATAAAAGAGTATGCATTCATTTTTTCCCCTTGATCGTTGGGGTTTTGCTATCTTTTTCCATCCTCGCACAAAAAACATCAAACCCTTTGAAAAGGGGCAAGGTACCGGCAGATATAGACCTTTCAAAAGCATGGCGTTTCGCGCCCGATGAGGATAACCTTGGCATCAGTGATAATTGGTTTGCCATCGATTTCGACGATTCGGCATGGGATACGATTGATGCCGGTGAAGCATGGGAGCTCCAGGGGTACCCCAACTTAGACGCTACCGGTTGGTACAGGAAGAGTGTTGACGTTCCCAAAAAATGGAAAGGTAATCCTATCTGGATAAAATTCGGAGGGGTAAATGATGCGTACACGTTATATGTTAACGGCAAAAAGATAAGCTACTTTGGTGAAGCCAACATTAGTTTTGCATCGAGACCAACGTTTACCGAAATATCGAAACACCTTCGATACGGGAAAAGCAACCAGATAACGGTAAAAGTAGATGATTGGGGCGGGAAAGGGGGTTTATGGCGTTTGCCGGTAATCCTCACCGGCAATGAAAATGAAGTAAGCAGCTTTTTTAAACCGATGGTCGCGGAACCATTTACTCCCGAACAGCTCGGGTTTCAACTGGTGTGGGAGGATCAGTTTGACGGGACCAAGTTGGATCCCCAAAAATGGAAACCCAGAAGTATCGGGCCGCGTCAAATAGGTTACAACTCGTTGGATGCCATAAAAGTTAATAATGGATTCCTGGAGTTACACGCGTTCGCTGAAAATGATTCGCTGAAAGTTGGCGCTGTCGGAACGGAGCAGACTTACATGACCCGGTATGGTTTTTTTGAGTGCCGGGCACAACTTCAGAAATCCAAAGGGAACTGGGCCGCATTTTGGATCCAATCTCCCGATATTGCCAAAGGCGAAGACCCCGGAGAATTCGGCACGGAAATAGATATCATGGAGTTTTTTAAAAAGTTAGGAGATGACATGGTCTCACATAACTTGCATTGGGCCTACGGTCCCAATCAACAATCCATAGGAGGCCTGCTTAGTCATCATGAAGGGGTAAGTGAAGGTTTCCATACCTTCGCCGTCGAATGGACACCCGAAAAATATACCTTTTACATCGACGGTTACAAGTATTACGAGGTTTATCGAGCCATTTCGCATATCGAACAATACATGGTTCTCAGCATGGAACTCCCGGGGAAAATGGAAGATATGGATGACAGCACATTACCCGATGTTTTTATCATTGACTACGTGAGAGTCTATAAGAAGAAATAAAAGTACTATGGCAAAAAAAGCAAACCCCTTGAAACAAATATCTTTCATCGCGACCATAGTGATCGGGCTATTGTTGCACGGATGTAACGCTTATGCCCATAAAGAGCCGGTAGATTACGTAGATCCCCTGCTGGGAACCTCCAATTCGCGGTGGATGCTTTATCCCGGTCCCTGCCTCCCTTTTGGAATGGTAAAGTTAAGTCCTGATAATACCGATGAAGGGCAATATCAACTCGGTGCAGGTTACGAATACAATATCAATAGTATTACAGGATTTGGGCACGTGCATTCATGGATGATGGGTAGTTTCGTGACCATGCCGACAACCGGTGAAATAAAAATAGCGCCCGGTACTGCTGATAACCCGGACTCAGGCTATCGCTCACGAATAAACAATAAAAACACAAAGGCTTCGGCAGGTTACTATTCAACTATTCTGGAGGATTATGGAATAAAGGTTGAGCTGACTGCCACTACGCGAGCCGGGTTTCAACGCTACATCTTCCCCAAAACTGAAAGCGGACAGGTATTAATTGATTTACAGGGAACGGAAGAAGAACCTTCAACAATTATCGATGCTGCAATTGTGAAAGTTAACGACACTGAAGTTGCAGGATACATTCACCGCGTTGCCGGGGAGTGGAACGAATACACGTTGCATTTCGTGGCCCGTTTTAACCGGCCGTTTACCACGATGGGGGGATGGGAAGGGACAAGAATCCTGGATGAAGCAGATAAAATAAAAGTGTCGGGAGAACAGGATCTGGGGGCATTTCTAAAATTCGATTTACGTGAAGACCAAATCGTATTGTTAAAAACAGCCATCTCGTACGTGAGCGTTGAGCAGGCAAGGCTGAACCTCGATACCGAAATGGGCCCGTTCGGCTGGAGCTTCGAGAAAGTACACCAAAATGCCCGCGAGGTATGGAACGACCTGCTGGGAAAAATAAAAGTGGAAGGGGGTAAGGAAACAGATAAACTTAAATTTTACACTAATCTCTACCGTACTTACAGTTCACGCACTATTTTCAGTGATGTAAACGGGAAATATGTTGATATGTGCGAGAAGGTTCAGCAAGTAGATGACTTCCCCGTGTATGGTTGTGATGCATTTTGGGGTTCGTTCTGGAATCTGAATCCATTGTGGAGTTTAATCACTCCCAGAATGTATGAAGAGTGGGTGAATTCGCTGCTTGAGCTTTATGATCGTGGGGGCTGGCTTCCCGATGCCCCCGGGGGATTGGAATACGCGAGCATTATGGTTGCCGCCCACCAGGTGCCTTTTATTGTCACTGCCTGGCAAAAAGGCATCCGGGGTTTTGATGCCGAGAAAGCCTATAGGGCGATGAAAGAGATACAGATGAATAATGGGCGCCCTCATGAGTGCGGGGGCTATGTCGGAAACCGGAACCTTAATACATATTTGAGAAACGGCTATGTCCCCGCGGATGAGGGCCCCGTTTCCAACACGCTGGAATACGCGTACGACGACTGGTGTGTGGCTCAAATGGCAAAGGCGCTTGGCAAAACCGACGATTATACCTATTTCATGCAACGTTCCCAATATTACCGGAACGTGTTCGATAAAACCACCGGTTATGTAAGGCCTAAGTATGCCGGTGGCCCCTGGTTGGAAAAGTTTATCGAAACAAAGGGGGCCGGGAATAGCGGTCATAGCTTTGGATATGGTTCCAAAGATTTTGTAGAGGCAAACGCGTGGCAGTTCAGTTGGTTCGTGCCACACGATTTGAAGGGATTAATTGATCTCATGGGAGTAGATGAGTTTAATGCACGTTTGGAAAAAGGATTTGAAAACTCCCGCCCTCACTTCACCACAGATTTCGTGAATGTTGGGAACCAACCCAATATGCAAGCACCCTGGTTGTTCAATTATTCCGGGAAGCCATGGTTAACACAATACTGGGTACGTGAAGTTTTGGACAACTCTTTTGGTACCGGTCCTGTAAACGGTTACCCCGGCGACGAAGACCAGGGACAACTGGGGGCCTATTACGTGATGAGTGCCATGGGACTTTTTCAAATGGACGGGGGGGCAGCCGTTGACCCCGTGTACGAGTTGTCAGGGCCGATTTTCGAAAAGATAACTATCCAACTCGATCAGGATTATTATCCAGGAAAAGAGTTTATCATCGAGGCAAAAAATAGTTCGGCTAAAAACAGGTATATCCAGTCGGTCAGCCTCAATGGAAAACCACTGGACAATTTTTGGTTTAAACATTCCGAGCTGGTAAAAGGTGGGAAGCTGGTTTTAGAAATGGGAGCTGAACCCAACAAGGAGTGGGCGATAAACAGCCCGCATCCCCAGGTTATGGACATCGACCCCATTGTAACAACACCTTATATCTCTGAAACAGAAAAATATTTTGGGGAGGAAAACAGGGTACAAGTTGCCTGCGATACTGAAGGAGCCACCATTTACTATACCCTCGATGGTTCAGAGCCGGATGAAAATTCGGATCTTTATAAAGAACCTTTCATTATCACTAATTCAGCAACCCTTAAAATGAGAGCGTTTAAAGAGGGCCGCGAGAGTTTAACTGCAACCGCGGAATTAAAAAAACGGGGGGAAATTGACAAGGTAGATATGAAAGATGTTAAACCTGGTCTTTCGTACAAATACACCCACGGCATTTACCGGGTTGTGAATGATTTCCTGGATGTTCCCCCGTTGAAAACAGGAGTGGTCCCCACTTTTACCATTGAACCAAGAGAAAAAGAACAGTTTTTCTCATTTGATTATCAAGGTTATATTCATATCGTTGAAGATGGGGAGTACACGTTTTACCTGGCCTGTAACGATGGAGGACGATTGTATATAGACGATTACCTTTTGTTGAACAACGATGGGTTACATCCTATGGTGGAAATAGGAAAAGCAGTGACCTTACAAGCCGGCTTGCACCCCATTTCGGTAAAATATTTCCAGGAGGGCGGACGGAATGGTTTAGCCGTTTCTTGGGAGGGACCGGGAATTAAGAAACAGGAAATCCCGGCAGAGGTTTTATTTCATAAGATGCACTGATGCTGTTATAAAAAAAAACTCATCTTTGGAAGTAAAACAGTGCAGGTAAAAGCAGTTTTTTAAGCAATTAATTTTATCTGAATTTATTATGAATTGTATTAGATTTTCTCTTCTTCTTTTGATAATTTTTCTCCCTGCCGGTTGTACCCGGCAGACAGCTCCCAAAGAAAATGATTACGCCGCGTGGGTAGATCCGTTTATCGGGACAGACGGGCATGGACAATACGTTTCCGGGCGCTACGCTCCCTTTTGGCATGGTTCAGGTTAGTCCCGACACCCGTTGGGAAAACTGGGACGGTTCATCGGGCTACCATTATTCGGATAAAACCATCATGGGTTTCAGCCATACCCACCTGAGCGGCACCGGCGCCCCCGAGTATTGCGACATCCTGCTGATGCCAACGGTCGGCGAAGTGCAAATTATACCGGGCGAGGAGGAGGATTCAAAAACCGGGTACCGGTCGGCTTTTAGCCACGACAATGAAGTGGCATCGCCCGGGTACTACAGTGTCCTGTTGGATGATTACAACGTGAAAGCAGAATTGACCGCTACAATCCGGACCGGGTTTCACCGTTACACCTTTCCGGCATCGAAAATGTCAAATATTATTCTTGACATTAAAAACCGGGATCACGTCATTGAATCTAATATTCAGATAATCAGTGACACTGAGGTTACCGGTTTACGGCGTTCAAAAAGATGGGCTACCGATCAATACGTCTATTTTTACGCGAAATTTTCCAAACCTTTTCACGCGTACGGCATAGCCTTGAATGATACGCTGATTGATGGAATCCGCAACGCGGAAGGACAGAATATCCGGGCTTTTTTTCAGTTTGAAACCAAAGAGAATGAACAGATCATGGTAAAGGTCGGTATTTCTGCAGTGGATGTTGATGGCGCCCGTAAAAATTTGGAAGCGGAAAACCGGGGCTGGAATTTTGATAGGGTTGCAAAGAACGCGAGAGGAGCATGGAACGCGCTTTTGTCAAAAATCGAGGTGGAAGGTGGAACGGAAAAAGAGCGCCGCATTTTTTACACCGGTTTATACCATACCGCCATTGCCCCCAATGTTTTTGAAGATGTGGACAAAAGATACCGCGGGGTTGACCATCGGGTGCATAAAGCAGAGGGATTCACAAACTACACGGTTATTTCCCTGTGGGATACATTCCGGGCACATCTACCGCTTTATTCGATCATTGACCCTATGCGCTATCAGGAGTTTATTAAAACATTTCTTCAAATATATAAAGTGGGCGGAAGGCTCCCGCAATGGGAGCTTGCTGGGAATTACACCGGTGTTATGATTGGCTATCACACCCACTCGGTAATTCTGGACGGATACGTGAAAGGTATCCGCGATTTTGACGTTGATTTAGCCTATAAAGCCATGAGGGAAAGGGTGATACATATCCCCTATTACAGCAACCTCGGGTTTATTCCCGCCGATAAGGAGGGTGGTTCGGTTTCAAAGGTGATGGAATATGCATACAATGACTGGAGCATGGCCCAAATGGCAAAACTTCTCAACAGGGAAGAAGATTACCATGACTTCATTTACCGGGCACAATCCTATAGAAATATGTATGACGCCTCCACGGGCTTCATGCGCCCCAAAAACAGTGACAGAAATTGGGTCTCCCCTTTTGACCCGGCGGAAGGAAGCGAACATTTCGTGGAAGGGAATTCTTACCAGTACAGTCTGTTTGCCCCGCATGATGTAAATGGGCTCATTGAGCTGATTGGCGGTGATGAAAAGTTTGTTGCATGGATGGATACCCTTTTCTCCAAGAAGTCGAAACATGATGAAGAGGTGATTGATGCCACCGGGTTAATAGGGCAATATGCCCACGGGAACGAACCAAGCCATCACATGGCCTATTTATACAATTATGCCGGGAAGCCTTGGAAAACCCAGGCCATCGTACGAGAAATCCTGGATACCATGTATGATGACCTGCCCGACGGCTTGAGTGGAAATGAAGATTGCGGGCAGATGTCGGCGTGGTATATCCTGAGCGCCATGGGTTTTTACCAGGTATGTCCCGGGACACCCCAATATATTATCGGGACCCCGATTTTTGACAAGGCAACCATTCACCTTGAAAATGGGAAGGAGTTCGTGGTGGAAGCCAAAAACGTTTCGCGAGAAAACATGTACATTCAATCGGCCTCCCTAAATGGGGAACCGCTTACAAGATCGTGGTTCGCCCATGAAGATATAGTGAACGGTTCGGTACTGCAATTTGAGATGGGGCCCCAACCTAATAAAGATTGGGGTGCGCAAACAGCAGACAGGCCGGCATCTGAAAAATACGAACCAGCAGCCGCGCTGCCCTACGCTGTAACCAACGATGAATACTTTATTGAAACGGCAAAAATTTCTCTTGCCTGTGATGACAAGGATTGCCAGATTCGATATACAACCGATGGCTCTCGCCCCACCCGGGAGTCTGCCTTGTTTGAACAACCCCTGGTTGTTGATAAAACCACGGAAATAGGGTTTGCCTCTTTTAAAGAGGGGGTACGACCCAGCCGGCCGGTTGCAGCGCATGTGAAAAAAATAGATTTCAGCAATTTTAAAAATTATGAAGCAGAGGGAAACTTTAAACCCGGGTTAAAGTATGCTTATTACGAAGCACATGTGCTTGAACCTGAAGAGCTGGATCACTTACATCCCGTTGAGACGGGTATCCTCCCCAATTTAACCATTGATCAACGAAGGCGAGAAGATTATTTCGGCTATATCTGGAGGGGATTTCTGGATATTCCCCGTGATGGAATATACACCTTTTCTATCAAGGTAAACGACAAATGCGTTTTATATATTGACGACAAGGAATTTATGCGTGGCGGACATAAAACGGTGGCATTGAAAAAAGGAAAATACAGGGTGATGGAAAAATATTTTCAGCTGGGCGCGAAAAAATTTAATATCGTGAGTTGGAAAGGGCCTGGAATTGAAGAACAGGAAATTCCGGGGGGCGCTTTTTTCCACAGGGAAGAAAATTGAATAAAAATGAGTATGAAGATGAGAAGAGGGTCTGCAACTTTTATCATTCTATTTGTGATCTCCTTAGCGACTTTCGGGCAGGGAGACGGTTTTATCATTAAAGATGGTATACGGTTTTTCCTCTAGGATAATATTATATGCCAGAAGAAGATAATAAGCTTAAGGAACTACTGATGTGGGATTTAATTGGCAATTTTTAGTAGACAGTAATGAAGTTAACTATGAATTATTTCGAAATTTCAACCCTCCTTTTAGTGATTTTCATCTATGCCGGTTGCACATGGCAAACAGGCCCTGAAGAAAAAGATTATGCCGCACGGGTAAATCCATTTATTGGCACAATCGGCGATGGGAATACGTTTACAGGACCGGTTTTGCCATATGGAATGATTCAACCTGGTCCATACATGAAATATGAGGATGACAAAAACTCCGGTGTAATTTACGGTTTTAGTCATACCCATTTGAGCGGAATGGCGGGTGGAGGTGTTTCAGTGCCCGGCGATGTTTTGGTTATGCCTGTAGATAAACCAGATTGGCATGCATCAGAAGTACAATCCTCGTTTTCTCATAGTAATGAAACGGCTGCTCCCGGCTACTATAAGGTGGTGCTGGATGATTCGCGGATAATGGTTGAACTCACTGCTTCAACACGTGTCGCGTTCCATAAATATACATTCCCCAAAAACAGTGACAAGGGGGTTTACTTGAAACTCGAAAATGGATTTATTGCTGTAAACGGGAATGAGATTTCAGGGTGTGACAACAATAAAATTTATTTTGTGGCCCGTTTTTCAAAGCCGTTTGAAAGTTATGAAATAGCTGCAGACAACACACCGGTAACGGGGCAGGATACCGTAAAAGCCGATGAAATAAAAAGTATTTTCAAGTTTAAGCAGCAAGGGAAGAACCCGTTTTACTGAAGGTTGCCATTTCCGCGGTCGGCGTTGAAGGGGCCCGTAAGAATCTTGAATCAGAGATGCCCGACTGGAATTTTGAACAGGTAAAAAAAGAAGCACGCCAAACCTGGAATAAGGAGTTGAATAAAATTCAGGTTGAAGGGGGTACAGAAACAGAACAGGTTATTTTTTACACCGCGTTGTATCACGCCATGATTCACCCCAATGTATATATGGACGTTGACGGCAAATATCGCAGTACCAACGGGAAAGTTTATACCGCGCATGATTTCGTCAATTACACCAACTTTTCCCTTTGGGATACTTTTCGGGCGCTTCACCCTTTGTACACGATAATCAATCAAAAGCTTACCGTTGATTTTATCCGCACGTTCCTGGAGCGATATGACCACACCGGGCGCATGTTAATCATGGAATTTAACAATGAGGAAGGCGAAATGCCGCCCATGATTGCCCACCATTCGCTTTCGGTTGTCGCGGATGCCTATGAAAAAGGAATTCGCGACTTTGATGTGCAAAAAGCCCTCCAGGCAATGGTCAAGTTGGCCAATGACCCCATCCGTCCCAAAAAGGAGTTTTATCTTCAATACGGTTTTATCCCCTCCGACTTTAAAGGGCAATCGGTCTCGAACACGCTTGAGTTCTGCTATAATGATTGGTGTATCACCCGCCTTGCAAAAGATCTAGACAACGATATTGAAAAGAGTTTCAGCCAACGGGGAAATTTTTATAAAAACGTGTTTTCTCCCGAGGTGAATTTTATGCGCGGCCGTAGAAGTAATTTCAAATTCGTTGACAATTTTGATCCCGAGGAAACCATCAATCATTATACTGAAGCAAACGCTTATCACTACTCTACGTTCGTTCCGCACGATATGAACGGTTTAATCGAATTAATGGGCGGTGATAAAGTTTTTGAAGCCTGGCTTGATTCTTGTTTCTCTGTAGAAGCAGATTTTTCAAGAATAAACCTGCGCGATGTCACGGGGTTGATTGGTCAGTATGCCCATGGTAATGAGCCAAGCCACCATATTGCTTACCTCTATAATTACGTGGGTCTTCCATGGAAAACTCAGGGAATGGTTCGCCGGATTCTTACTGAAATGTATAAAAATCAACAGGATGGTATAGAGGGGAACGAAGACTGCGGCCAAATGTCGGCCTGGTACGTGATGAGTGCCATGGGACTTTACTCGGTAACCCCGGGATTAGACTACTATGTCATTGGAAGCCCGGTTTTTGATAAAATAACCATCAACCTTGAAAATGGGAATAAATTCAAGATTATAGCTAAAAATAATGGCCCGAAAAACATCTATATACAATCAGCAATGCATAATGAAGGGTCGTATTCAAAAAGCTATTTGAGACATTCCGATATCATAAAAGGAGGAACCCTTGTTTTTGAGATGGGAGATTCGCCCAATAAGGGTTGGGGGGAAGATATTGAAGACAGGCCGGTTGCAGCCAACAATAAATTTAAATTCGCGGCATCGCCCGATATCGAATTCTCCGATGTCCTTTTTCTCGACAGCCGTGAAGTCAACATGTCCGTAACTGAACCGAATTCAACAATCTATTATACGCTGGACGGGGCAGAACCAACCAGCCATTCCAATCCATATCAGGACCCTATTGTTATTTCGAAACCAACTACCCTGAAAATAGTAAGCTTTACGGAGGGTAAAAATCCAAGTTACCCGATAACGGTTCATTTTAAGCAAATCGAGATGCTCGATGCGGTGAATGTAGCGGATCTGAAACCGGGTATCAAGTATCTTTATCGGGAAGGGCCCCAGATAAGAAGTGCAAAAGATCAAAGCGAGGCACCCATTCTGGATACCGGGGTTTTGAAAACATTTAACGTTGATGCCATAAAGGACAGCCGACCATTTGGTTACAACTTGTCAGGCTACCTGAAGGTCCCCGAAAATGCGCCTTACACACTTTTGAGGAAAGTATCGAAAAATCAATCAATAACAACCCCATTTGGACAATTATGAGAACTGCTAAAAAATCGCCGTTTATAACCATGTTGATAGTATCGTCTATCCTCTTCTCATGCCAAAATGTTGAGACAGAGCGTGACTTGTCGAGGTATGTCAATCCTTTTCTCGGTACCGACTTTTACGGGCATACATTCCCGGGAGCATCGCTCCCCTACGCTATGGTGCATGTAAGCCCTGATACCGGTACCGAAGGATGGTCGCATTGCAGTGGATACGTGTATGGGGAAACCACCATCATGGGGTTCAGCCACACCCACTGGAATGGGGTGGGAATGGCTGACGGGGGAGACATCCTTTTGATGCCGACGGCAAACAGGCAACTTCAGGTTATTCCCGGGGATGAAGAGAACCCCGATTCCGGTTACCGTTCCCGTTTCAGCCATACGCTTGAATCGGCATCGCCGGGATATTACTCGGTTTTTCTGCAAGATTACGGGATAGAGGTGGAACTCACGACCACGAGGAGGGTTGCCCTCCATCGCTACACCTTCCCGGAAACAGAAAATGCCCGTATCATTATCGACATGGGCCATCAAATCGGGAAAAAAGGCGAGAACGATCATGCAGAAGTTCGAATTATCAATAATCATCGCATAGAGGGCGAGAAAGTGGACGGTCCGGGGAAAATATATTTCGTTGCAGAGTTCAGCAAGCCGTTTTATTACTACGGCACGTTTGATTCAGAATACGCGTCTCCCGAATCGGGAGGAGCGGTTTTCGCCTACAAAAACGGCGAACGGGGAAAAAGCATTGGAACATTTGTGACTTATAACACTTCCGAAAAGGAGCAGGTGTTGGTGAAAGTGGCCATCTCCTATACCGGTATCGAGGGGGCACGAAAAAACATGGAGAAAGAACTGCCTCACTGGGATTTCGAGGAGGTGAAAAACAGTGCTCGTGACGTTTGGAACAAAGAGTTATCGCGATTTGAAATCGAGGGCGCCACTGATGACCAGAAAGAGATGTTTTACACCGCAGTTTACCGCTCGTTGCTTTCGCAATATATCAATCAGGACGTGGACGGGCAATATATTGGCGGCGACGGGAAAATCCATGTAGCCGACGGGTACGATTTCTACGGCTCTTTCTCCTGTTGGGATACCTACCGTTCACAACATCCGCTGCTCACGCTCATTGCCCCCGATCACGTGAATGACTTTATAAAGTCTATCGTGGCCAAAACAAAAGAGTATGGCTGGCTTCCCGGTCAACATTTTCAGAATGTATTTGGCGAAGGGATGGTGGGGGATCATCTTGTCCCTATTATCGCGGATGCCTACCTTAAAGGATTCCGCGACTATGACGTGGAATTCATATACCAGGCCATACGGGAGAAGGCCCTGAAATTCCCCGAACCTCCCATCTCCGTCGAGGCTGCCCGATCGGGACTGAAATACATCAATGAACTGGGATACATCCCGGTTGACAGGGTCTCGGAATCGGTATCCAAAACTTTGGAGTTTGCCTATGACGACTGGTGTATCGCCCAAATGGGCAAAGCTTTGAACAGGGAGAGCGATTACGAGCTGTTCATGGAACGGGCGGGGTATTATAAAAACGTGTGGGACAGTGAAACCAGTTTCATGCGACCGCGTAGGGCCGACGGCTCATGGTTAGAAGAAATCGGCGAAAAAGAGCAGGAAATAGCCACAAACGGCGACCATACCTACTACCGCTATTTTGATCCGCTCTTCGTGGGCAGACGTCCCAACCGCCACTACTCCGAGTCCAATGCCTGGCAGTATTTGTGGTCCGTTCAACACGATGTCCCAGGATTGATTCACCTGTTCGGGAGCCGGGAGAAGTTTGCCGAAAAGTTGGACACCTTCTTTGAAATGAGCCCCATGATCACTCCTCCCAAGTATATAGGCGTGGTTGGCACCATCGGGCAATACGTGCACGGGAACCAGCCTTCACATCATGTGGCTTACCTCTACAATTTCGCCGCGCAACCTTGGAAAACCCAGTACCGCGTGAGGCAAATCATGACCCAACTCTATAAACCGGGGCCGGGCGGGCTTTGCGGAAACGAGGATATGGGGTCGCTCTCCTCGTGGTTCGTGCTAAGCGCCATGGGGATTTACCCGGTGGCACCCGGGAAACCGGTTTACCAGATTGGTAGCCCCCTCTTCGAAAAACTCTCGATGAAAACCGAGAAAGGGAAAATATTCACCGTTCTTGCCCATAATAACGCTGAAGAAAATATCTATATACAAAGTGCGAAATTTAACGGGGAGCCTTTCAACAGGCTTTGGATTGCACACGAAGAGATCGTGAACGGCGGAACCTTGGAATTTGAAATGGGCCCGGAACCTAACACCAACTGGGGTTCAAGTAATAATCACCACCAGTTAACCAAAGACTATTAAATTATATTAAATAATTAATGGCGCAACCATTTTTATTTTGATTATGATGATCATTATTTTACTTTTGAAGCTAAATCGGTTAAGCATGATTGACCAGCATATCTGTATACAAGAGCGTATGAAACATTTTATTTTAACAACTGTAATAATAACAAACATTCTGGTTGTTTTTTCGTTTGCCGCTTGTCGGGGCGGAGTCAAGCAGAAATCGCGATTGGACGATAAAAGAGAAGGGCAATCCTTGTTTTCATCGATGAACGACACAATTTTGTGGATGAGCGACCATTCCTCATTTTTCCCCAAAGAGGGGTGGAGTTTCGAGAATGGGGAGTTAAAATTATCCCCAGGCAGGGTAGGTGGGAATTTGATTACCAGAAAGCGATACAGTGATTTTGAGCTGAGCCTCGAGTTCAAAATGACAAAGATGGGTAATTCTGGCGTAAAGTATTTTCTTAATAGGATGACCAATAAGTCTAACAATCTATCCGAGTGGATAGGCTTTGAGTATCAAATAATTGATGACTTTAACTCGGATAACATTAAAGGATTTGAAGGGGCAAAGGGATCAACGGGAGCCTTGTATTTAATTTACGCTCCAGATCCCGACAACAAAAAACTGCATGGCCCGGGCAAGTGGAATTCAATGCGCGTTATTGTGGACGGAACTCATGTTGAGCACTGGTTGAATGGAGAAAAAGTTGTTTCTGCAGACATTGATTCTGATGATTTTAGAAAACGTGTTGCAGAAACAAAATTCGCGAATTACGCCGATTACGGGAAATTGCGCGAAGGACACATCATGTTACAGGATCACGGAGATGAAATTGCTTTTAGAAATATTTTTTTATTGGATAATTCGAAATAATTCGAAATAAAATTAAAGATGGGTGGACAGATGAGTAATGCATTGTTCAAGCGAGCTGATGAAGAAAACTTTAAAAAATCGAGAATACGCTCTATCGATGCCCTCAGAGGGTTTGACATGTTTTGGATTATGGGGATTGGGGGCGTTATTGTTCAATTAGCAAAGATCGAACAAACACCATTCTGGAACTCTTTAGCTGTGCAATTCAGTCACCCGTACTGGGACGGATTCACATTTTGGGATATGATTTTCCCGTTATTCATGTTTTTATCGGGATTATCATCTCCTTACTCCATAGATAAGCAGTTAAAAAATGGTCGCACAAAAAATCAGATCCTTTGGAAAATTGTAAAACGGGGATTAATATTGATTTTGCTGGGAGTTATTTATAATGCAAGAGGAATCGAGTTGAGACCATTGGCAGAATACCGTTATGCCAGTGTGTTGGGCAAGATAGGCGTAAGCTATGTTTTTGCCAATATTATTTATCTATACAGTAAGCCGAAAACACAAATTATTTGGTACTGGACGCTGTTAATAGGTTATTGGTTGTTGTTGAAATTCACCTCGGCACCAGGCTATCCGCCGGGAGATTTGACTGAAGCAGGTAATTTCATGTCCTATTTTGACCGAAACGTGCTACCCGGCAAGCTGTCGCGAGGCATTCATGACACGGTGGGGTTACTATGCACAATTACCGGGGTTGCCACTACGCTATTAGGGGTTGTTTCCGGTCATTTCTTGAAAAAGCACCCTCTGCCACCGATCAGAAAAGTGTTGTGGTTTGTTGTTATTGGAATAGGACTAATTCTACTTGCAATCGTTTGGAACTTGGACTTTCCGATAAATAAAAACTTGTGGTCGAGTTCTTTTACTATGCTTACAAGCGGTATCAGCTTGTTGCTGTTTGCCCTATTCTATTTTATTATTGATATAAGGGGGCATCACAAATGGACATTCTTTTTCCAGGTAATCGGGATGAACTCGATTTTTATTTATGTTTCTCCTATATTCATCGACTACTCATATATCGCCAAAGGATTGTTTGGGTGGATAGGGCAGCTGTCAGGGGCCTATGAGGTTCCCGTTATGGGGATTTGTACAGTTTTGGTGTCTTGGCTGGTGTTGTATTTCTTATATAAGAAAAACGTTTTTTTAAGAATATAATGATGAGTCCATCCCGAAAACCTCACTTTTCACGAAATTTCATGAAAAAGCAAGTTCCGGTTTACGCGTGAATATTGATTTTCAATTATTCGTTAAAAATATAATTTCGAGTCATGTGTCAATAGCCGCAAACTCAATAAGTTCTTTATCAAGTTTATCATTTGATCTTCCGTTCGGTTTGATAACAGACATGCGAATAAATCGTTCAAGCAAGTAAGTGTTGTGTATCGTTGATCGATAGCTTGGTCACGTCTCTTTCTGGCATGGAATGATTTGATAGGCAAGTGATGTTTTATTTATTCAATTTTTAAACAATGGCAACACAGCAAGTCAGGTGGAACAAAATGTTTCCTGTTCTTCTCTCGTTTATGGTAATGGGATTTGTGGACATTATCGGGGTAGCGACCGGTTATATCAGGCAAGACTTTGAACTAAGTAATTCTACGGTTCAATTCCTACCCATGATGGTTTTACTCTGGTTTTTGATTTTATCGGTTCCCGCGGGAATAGTTCAGGATAAGGTGGGCAAACGCCATATGCTGAACGCGGGTATGGTCATTCAGGCCATTGGTTTGGGATTGCCGTTTTTACACTACTCTTTCGGTATGATGTTTGCCTCTTTTTTGTTGCTCGGAATAGGGAACACGCTGATTCAGGTCTCCGCCAATCCCCTTTTGCAGGAAGTGTCGCCTGATGAAAAGCTCGCCAGCTTTTTAAGCACGGGGCAGTTTCTGAAAGCGATTGTCTCGTTTGCCGGGCCGCTGATCACTACTTTTCTGGCAGTACGTTTTGGCAATTGGAAACTGATATTTGCGATTTATGGATTCAGTTCGATGGCCGTGGCTTTATGGCTTGCCTCCACTCCGATAACGGAGTCAAAAACCGATAAAAAACCTGCCTCGCTCAGTTCCTGCCTGGGATTGCTAAAAACCAGTTTTGTAACGATCATGGCGCTCGCCATTTTCCTGCTTGTTGGCGCGGAGGTGGCAATCAACACCAATATTGCCATAGTTTTGGAATCCAAGTTCGGCGTCACTCTTGAAAAAGCAGCTATTGGGATCAGTCTCTTTTTTGCCGGTGAAACCATCGCGCGCCTCGCCGGCGCCATTATGTTGAACTGGATAAAACCGCGAAGGTTTCTGTTGCTGATATCCATTGTTGCCATAATCGGAATGACTGGGATACTGCTTTCACCTCTCTACCAGGTCGCGCTTGTCTCTGTTTTTGTCACAGGCCTTGGTGCGGGAAGCATGTTTCCCGTGATTTTTTCCCTTGCATTGAAAAAAATGCCCGAATACTCCAACGAAATTTCGGGATTGCTTATCATGGCTGTTTCCGGGGGGGCTTTTGTCCCTCCGCTTGTAGGAATCGTGAGTGATAAAATATCCATTAACGCGGCGATAATAACTATCGGGCTTTGCCTGACCTATATCCTTTGGGTTTCGTTTTATCTGAAGAAAAAAGCGATACCTTGAGATGAGGCCGCTACACAGCTCTTCTCCCGTGGCTTGTGACTTGTGACTGTAACCCACGACCTGTGAGCCGTGACTTGTGACTTGTAACTCGTGATTCGCTCCGCGTATAATTGACAAAAAAGGCACAGCCAATATGAAACTAACATGTTTAAAATAATCGCATGAAAAAAGTATCTCTAAGTGATATTGCAGACCGCCTTGGCATATCAAAGACCGTGGTGTCGCTAGTGCTCAACGGGAAGGGCAAGGAGAGCCGTATCAGTGATGAACTATGTGAAAGGGTGATGGAAGTAGCCAAAGAGTTGAATTATCATCCAAATCAAATAGCCAGGGGCCTGCGAACCGGGAAAACGAATACCATCGGATTAATAATAGCCGACTTAGCCAATCCGTTTTTTGGAAAACTGGGGCGCGAAATCGAAAACGAAGCCGCCGCCGCCGGATACCGCGTGATGTTTTGCAGTACCGATGAGAATGTGGAAAAATTCAAGTATCAACTCAAGATGCTTGGCCAAGAATTGGTTGACGGCCTCATTATTTCACCTCCAGCCGGAAGCGAAGAGCAGATCAACGTCTTGGAGAAAAGCGGAAAGCCTTATGTCCTTATTGACCGGTATTTCCCGAAAATCAACTCGAATAGCGTTGTTATCGATAATTTTCAGGCCGCTCACAACGCGACAACTCATCTCATTAAAAAAGGATATCGAAAAATTGCCTGTATAACCCTAAACAACGATTTGATCAACATGAAGGAGAGGTTGAATGGCTATAAAAAAGCACTGGGAGACGCAGCTATCGATGCAGATGAAAACCTAATCAAGATACTGCCCTTTTCTCATGAGAGAAATAATATTGAAGCAGCTATCCGGGAGCTAACCACAGAGGGACGCCGCAATGCTGATGCCCTCTTTTTTACCACGAGCAAAGCGGGGATCTTGGGGTTGGAGAGTATCCACTCCCTTGGCTTGTCGATACCCGGGGATGTGGCCGTTGTAAGCTTTGACGATCTAGATGCTTACCGGATAAGCAATCCGCCCGTCACGGCAGTTGCTCAACCCCTGAAAGGAATCGGAGAGGAAGCGGTAAGGTTGTTGTTGGAACAGATTAACAGCAAGAAGAGAAAAAACCCGAGGAAAAGGGTCGTTTTAAAAGCCAAACTAATTGAGAGAAAATCAAGTCAACCGTAATTTTTTAACAAAAAGCTAAAACGATTTAATAAAACAATGGGAAAAAACATATCGCGATATTATCTGGGAATTGATATCGGAGGAACCAAATGTGCCGTTGTCGTGGGAGATGATGAATTTAACATCCATCGACGGGTACAGTTTGACACCCTGACCGCTGAAAGGTGTTGGCAGGAAATAATGGATGAGTTTTTTAACCATATTGAGGAACTCTTCAGTGAATTTCCAAGGGAAGGACTGTCAGGTATCGGGATCAGTTGTGGAGGTCCGCTAGACTCGTTCAAGGGGATGATCTATTCTCCTCCCAACCTGCCTGGCTGGGACAACGTGCCCATCGTGGATATTTTCACTGAAAAATATGAGGTTCCCGTCTCCATCCAAAATGACGCCAATGCTTCCGCGCTGGCCGAGTGGCTCATGGGAGCCGGCAAAGGGACCCGGAATATGATTTTTCTCACGTTCGGTACCGGCATGGGCGCGGGATTAATTCTGAACAGCAGGTTATACGCCGGAACCAACGATTTGGCCGGAGAAGTGGGGCACATCCGCCTGGCAAAGGATGGTCCGGTAGGTTTTGGAAAGGCCGGATCGTTTGAAGGGTTTTGCAGTGGCGGAGGTATCGCCCAACTGGCCAAAACGGTGGTTTCCGGAAAAATTCAACGCGGCGAAAAGGTCGATTTTTGTACTCCGGGTAAAGTGGACGAATTGGATGCCAGAACAGTAGCCATTGCCGCGCAAAACGGGGATGTAACAGCTTTGGAAATTATCCGCGTCTCAGCCCAATATTTAGGCCACGGGCTTTCACTGCTTGTTGATATTCTGAATCCCGAATGCATCGTTATCGGGAGTATTTACGCCCGCAATGAAAATCTCTTCAAACCTGTTATTGATCGGATTCTTATCGAGGAAACCATCCCCTCTGCCCTCGAAGTGTGTGAAATTAGGCCTGCTCTCTTGGGCGATTCCATTGGCGACTATGCCGCCTTGTGTGTTGCTCTCTATAAGGAAAAATTTTAATCTGAAATGATAACCGAAAATGGAAACAATTCTTGAACAATTACTTAACAGGAAGAAAGAGTTGAGACAGCTCAGGGAACCGATAGCGGATGCGGCAAAAATCCTTGTTAAAACGTTCAAGCAGGGAGGCAAGGTGCTGATATGCGGGAATGGCGGTAGCAGTGCCGATGCCGGGCATATGGTTGGCGAACTGATGAAGGGGTTTGAAAACAGTCGCCCGCTAAGCGGTGAAACGCGACAAAAAATGGGTGAAGTGTTCGGAACTCGGGGAAAACTGCTGGCGGAAAAACTGCAACAAGGATTGCCCGCCATTTCACTTTGCGAGCACACCGCCCTGATAACCGCTATCTCCAACGACTTGGGTAGCGACCTGATTTATGCCCAACAGGTGATGGGTTATGGAAACAGGGGAGATATTTTACTGGCTTTCAGCACTTCGGGCAACGCGGAAAATGTGATTAATGCCTTAGTCGTTGCAAAATCGAAAGGGCTGAAAACCATTGGTATGACCGGTCAACACGGGGGAAAAATGCAAGAATACTGTGATCTGCTTATCCCTGTCCCGGAAACCCGAACTGCCTATATCCAGGAATTACATCTTCCTGTTTATCACACCATTTGCCTAATGATAGAACATGAATTCTTTAAAAAATAAAAATCAAATGAACACATTAATCAAAAAAACATGGATCGTGGCAGCTATCATCTTCATGGCAACTGCCTGTAGAAGTCAGAAAGAAGCGGACCCCACCAGCTATATAGATTTTGTGAATCCTTTTGTCGGCACCGATTTTCATGGACATACTTTCCCCGGGGCAGCCCTGCCCGGCGGAATGGTACAGCTAAGTCCCGACACAGGCACCGAAGGATGGGATTGGTGTTCGGGATATCATTACAGCGACAGCTCCCTAATGGGCTTCAGCCACCTGCATCGCAGTGGAATGGGCGCGGGCGACTGGGGCGATATTTTATTGATGCCCGCCGTGGGTGAAGTGAAAGTTGTTCCCGGAAGCAAGGAAAACCCCAACGAAGGATACCGCTCAAGATTTTCACATGAAGAGGAAAACGCTTCGCCCGGTTATTACGCGGTCACGCTTAAAGGTTATGGGATTAGGGCTGAGTTAACAGTAACTGAAAGAGCGGGATACCACCGATACACATTCCCGCGATCGGAAGCGGCCCACGTCATTCTTGATGCCGGACACGGAATCCGAGAGAATTACCGCAGAGGCGGTGAAGTGCAGATTGTGAACGACACGGAAATTGTAGGCCACCGTGCTTCACATGGATTTGTTAAGCATAAGAAAGTCTATTTCTGCGCGAAATTCAACAAACCATTCCGGACGTTCGGTACTTGGAGCAACGGCGATATCAAACCTGGCTCAAAAAAAGACTCCGGGCTCTACACTGGCGCTTACGTGGAATATTCCACCGCCGAAAATGAAACCATCGAAGTGAAAGTGGGAATCTCGTACACAAGCATTGAGCAAGCACGCCTGAATGTAGAAACCGAAATTCCGGAATGGAATTTCGACGAAGTGAAAAAACGGGCGGAGGAGAAATGGAACAGAGCGCTGGGAATAATCGAAGTGAGCCTTCCAGACAGCTACTCCCCGTCAAACCAACGGGAAAAAATGAACACTTTCTACACTGCCTTGTATCATGCGCTCCTGTTTCCGGCCACTTTTAGCGATGTGGATGGAAAATACATGGGGTTGGACAATCAGGTGCACACGGCCGATGGCTTCACCTACCTCAGTGACTTCTCTTTGTGGGACACCTTCCGCACGGCAATGCCCCTGCTCACGCTTATTGCCCCCGAACGCAGCCTTAATTCCATAAAAACTATGCTGGCGCAATACGACCAGGGAGGATGGTTACCCACGCCCCAGCAATTTGGGAACAGCTATACCAACGATATGATTGGTGACCATCCGGTTTCGGCCATCCTTGATGCATACAAAAAAGGGATTACCGACTTTGATGTGGAAAAAGCATATGAAGCGGTGAAGAAGAATGCGATGGAAACCCCTCCGGCAGACCATCCTTCAAGAGGTAGGCCGGGATTAAATGATTATACTCAACATGGATATATTCCTTATAACAAGCTGCGGGAATCGGTTTCACGCACCTTAGAGTACGCGTACAACGATTGGTGTGTTGCCGAATTGGCCAAAGAGCTCAAAAAAACGGAGGATTATGCATATTTTTCAAAAAGGGCAGCTTCCTACAAAAACGTGATGGACACTTCCACCGGTTTTGCCCGCCCCAAAGATGATAAGGATAAATGGCTGTCACCTTTCAATCCAACCTTTGTTGGGCATGGGGATGAGAGACACTACACCGAAGCCAATGCCTGGCAATACACTTGGTTTGTCCCGCATGACGTAGAAGGATTGATAGGACTGATGGGCGGCAGGGCCAAGTTCTTGCTAAAACTTGATTCACTGTTTACCATAAGCTCCGAGGTTGAAGAAACAGTCTCGGATATCACCGGTATGATCGGGCAGTATGCCCATGGAAATGAACCCAGTCACCATACGCTTTACCTGTTTAATTATGCCGGAAAGCCTTGGGAAACACAACGTCTGGCACGGAAAGTGATTGACGAACTTTACCATGACGGCCCGGACGGGTTGTGTGGCAACGAGGATATGGGACAAATGTCAGCCTGGTACGTGTTGAGCGCCTTGGGCTTTTACCCGGTGGCGCCAGGACAGAATGTCTATGTTTTTGGAAGCCCATTATTTAGCAATGCGACTATCCATTTGGACAAAAAATTTTACAAAGCAGACAAGCTTGTCATTCGAACCAATAATAATTCAGAAAGCAATAAATACATCCAATCGGCCACGCTCAATGCCAATGAGTTAAACGATAACTGGTTTGAGCATAGCCACATTGATGACGGTGCGGTGCTGACTTTCGTGATGGGGCCGGAACCCAATAAAAACCGGGGAGTCGAACCGGAAAACGCACCGCCATCCATGTCAAAAAAATGAAAATCTTGAAATAAAATAGGTGATGGAAAAAGAGAAGTTAACAGAATTGTTACGGAAGGTGAGTCGTGTCAAGGTTGCCGTGGTAGGTGATTTTTGTCTGGATGCTTACTGGTTTATTGATGAAACAAAAAGTGAAGTTTCAATTGAAACGGGACAATACACCAGACCTGTAAAGAAACAGCACTATTCACTGGGCGGCGCTGGAAATGTAACTGCCAATCTGGCTGCCATGGGGGTGAAAGATGTCCGCGCTTTCGGGGTGATCGGTACTGACCCGTTTGGCTATGAGATGGCGAAAATCATGGAAGCATCCGGTATCAATTCAAAAAAACTTATCACTCAGGCAGAAAGCTGGTCCACGCACGTTTATACCAAACCATATGTTGAAGGCGTGGAAGAAGGACGAATTGATTTTGGCAATTTCAATGAACTTTCCGAAGAGACTGCCAGTCGACTCATTGACCTACTGGTAGATGACGTTCCGGAAATGGATGTGATTATTATCAATCAACAGGTGACATCGGGAATTCACACACCCTATTTCAGGGAGAAACTGGTTGGAGTGATCCGACGCTTCCCCGAAAAAATATTTATTGTCGACAGCCGGGACTACAATGAGGTCTATGAAGGGGCCTACAGGAAGATGAATGATCTGGAAGCAGTCCGATTGATTGGCCTCGAAAAGGAACATGACGAAATAGTACATTATTCGGAAGTGAAGGAAGCCGCGCTTTCCTTATACAAACGATTCAAAAAACCACTGTTTATCACGCGCGGCGCCCGTGGTTCAGTCGTGGTCGATAAAAATGGAGTATCAGACATTCATGGGCTCATGATTTTGGCAAGAGTGGATACGGTAGGAGCTGGCGACAGCTACCTGGCAGGCGCGGCGGCAACCTTGGCGGCCGGGTATTGCTTGCACACTGCCGCTGAAGTTGGTTCTTATGTTGCCGGCGTAACCATTCAAAAACTCTTTCAGACAGGTACAGCATCTCCCCAAGAGATCATGGAGATCGGTGTTGAGCCGGATCTTGTTTATAATGTTGAACTTGCAGAAAATATTCGCGATGCACGCTTTTGGAAGAACTCCGAAATAGAAATTATTAACGACTGGAAAAAACCTCTGCAGATCAAACATGCAATTTTTGACCACGACGGAACAATTTCGACGCTCCGTGAAGGATGGGAAGAGATTATGGTGCCGATGATGATGAAAGCCATTTTAGATGAACATCATGATGATGCCGATGAATCGCTATATGAAAAAGTACATGCACGAGTTGTTGAGTTTGTGGATAAAACCACTGGGATTCAGACACTTGTACAGATGCAGGGCCTGACAGGGCTAGTCAAGGAGTTCGGATTGGTTCCTGAAGAAGAGATTCTCGATGAATTCGGCTACAAGGAAATTTATAACAAAGAGTTGCTGGCCATGGTGAAAAGGCGTGAAGCAAAATTACTGCGGAACGAACTGACAGTTGAAGACTTTACGCTGAAGAATGCGGTTCCACTGTTGGAAGAGCTGTGTAAAGCCGGTGTCACACTTTATCTCGCCAGCGGTACCGATGAGGAGGATGTGAAAAATGAAGCCCGGATTCTTGGCTATGACCATCTGTTTAAGGGTGGAATTTACGGGGCCGTAGGTGATGTGACCAAAGAGGCGAAAAAAATAGTGATTGACCGGATTCTGGATACCATCGGGGAATCTAACACAACACAACTGGTAACCTTTGGGGATGGCCCCGTGGAAATTCGTGAAACGAAGAAAAGGGGAGGTATCACCATCGGGATCGCGAGCAATGAGGTGAAAAGACACAGCCTGAATGAAAGCAAACGTTCGCGACTCATTAAAGGCGGTGCGGATGTGATTGTTCCAGATTTTTCACAGTTGCCGCTACTACTGGAACTGTTGAATATCAGAAAATAAGAGTGGACATACTGGATTAAGTCAAACAGATATAATTATGAAACGAGAGATGGATATAGATTTTAATGAAAAAATGGTTTTAATAACGGGTGGAGCCGGGTTCATTGGCTCTAATTTGGCTTTTCACCTCCAAAACCATTATCCCGGGGCCCAAATTGTTGTTCTTGATTGTTTCAGAAGCGGGGAAAAGTTTTCAAACGGGAACTTAAAGAGTTTCGGACACTTCAAAAACCTCATAGGATTTAACGGAACTGTAATCAGTGGTGATATAAATGATAAGAAGTTGCTGAAAAATTTAGAAGAGAGCTACAAATTCGATTACATTTTCCATCAAGCGGCAATCTCAGACACCACTGCTTCTGAGCAGGATATCATGATAAGAACAAACGTGAACGCTTATGAAGACCTGTTGAAGATCGCCATAAGACAGGAAGCGAATATGGTTTACGCGAGTTCCGGTGCCACGTATGGAGATAGTAAAAGATTTGAGGTGGGATTTGAAAAACCGAACAATGTCTATGGCTTTTCGAAAGTTATGATGGACAACGTAACGTATAGGTATCTGAAAAAAAAGTTGCCGATAAGTATTGTTGGGCTTAAATACTTTAATGTTTACGGCCCAAGAGAGTTTTTTAAAGATAAAACCTCCTCCATGGTTGTGCAGTTCGGCCATCAAATATTAAAAGGTATTGCACCAAGACTTTTTGAAGGAAGTGGTGAGATTTTAAGAGATTTCGTCTATGTTGAAGATGTTATCCAGGCAAATATCAAAGCTTGTAACCCTAAAAAATCGGGAGTTTACAATGTCGGCACCGGAAAGGCAAGAAGCTTTGAAGATATCGTGGATATTTTACAAAAAGAGCTTAAAATAGATAACGGGAAAGAGTATATCCCTAACCCATACGTGGCTTCTTATCAATTTTTCACCGAAGCAAACATAGAGACGACCAAAAGATTCTTGGGCTATGAACCAAAGTTCAGCCTTGAAGATGGGATCAAAGCATATATTCCTGAAATTAAACGATTATTTAACAAAGAGATAAAATGATGAGTGGTTTACTAAGTCACATAAAAACTTTTGCCGAAATTAGCCAATTAGCCATCGACTCCCGTGAACAGGGGAAAACAATAGTGTTTACCAACGGTTGCTTCGATATACTCCACGTGGGACATGTAAAGTATCTTGAAGAGGCAAAAAAGTACGGGGATGTTTTAATCTTAGGATTAAATGCCGACAGCAGCGTGAAGAAACTGAAAGGTGATTCGAGACCCATAAACACTCAAGATGATAGAGCATACATCTTAGCTTCATTAAGGAGTGTTGATTACGTGGTGATTTTTGAGGAAGAGACTCCATACGAACTAATAAAAGCGATAAAACCACATGTCTTGGTAAAAGGTGGGGATTACCAAGGCAAAGAGGTTGTCGGACAAGACATTGCAGACGAAGTTAAGCTCGTTCAATTCGTGGATGGAAAAAGTACAACAGATACAATAAAAAAAATACGTTCATCAGCCGTTAATCATCCGTGAGCTTGTTCTATCCCGTTTCAAGTGAGTACTCTCGCTCAAAGAGACGGCATCTCTCGCTCTACCCTATGCAGCACCCCTCTGTCTACAAAATAGACATCTCCGCCATTCAATAATAACTCGGTACGTTCTTTCCACCTACCTGAACATTCAACAGTGTTTAAGCAAGTAACCTCGAGGTAGGATCATTCAGTAGCATGCACAACAAATATTAAAGTATGAAGTTGATCTTGATACGTACATCTGCCGATACTCTTTTAACGTTTCACTTTTCCCCGTGATGAAAATTAGTGGTACATTTGCGCATCAACTCGTTTACGCGACTTACGTGCAGTTGCAGCGTTACGTTTGCTTTGCAAGTGAAAACGTGCTGACGTACGAAAGTTTATTTATTTTCTCATCGTCATGAAAAAAAATCTGTTATCGCTCTCCATCCTGTTATTGGGTTACATACCGTTATTGCTCTCCATGCTACTTTCTGGAGCACCTGTGTCCGCCCAATCGTTGAGTGGCACTTACACGAACGGGACCGACTCGCTGGTATTTAAAGGAGATCAGGTCATGTTCCGGGTCAGCGATTTCGGGGGACTCTCCTCAACGCAAACGGGAGCGGGCACGTACGAAAGGGAAGGGAACTTCCTCTTGGTGCACACCACGGGGTACCCTGGTGCTAAAGCCAGGTTCCAAGAACTGGACGGTTCTCGCGAAGACACATGCGTAATAAAGGTAGTAGGGCTAAATAACTACCCGATTCAAGGGATCCTGGTGGAACCCGATAAGGTTTCGCGAAAAAAACTTTGGGGACAGGTCACGGGAAACAATGGCATGATTTACTTGCCAAATACTGGGAAACTAGGAACCATAACCGTTTCCGGCATGGGGTACAACACGATCGAAATCGATTACCGCCCCGGACACGACTACCTGGTGAAGCTAACCGACTATGAGGTAATTGAAGATAAAACCGTGGTCTTCGAATTCAAAGAGGTCGATGACGAAACGCTCTCTGTTATCTTGCTTACAGCCGAATTTAAGAACAGCAAGAATAGGACTAGCGAACTGAAAAAGCTCGAGAAAAGAGCAAGGAAGAACAACTTGATAGACAAGCGCTTCAAGAAAGAACACGAACCGTACGTAAGGCAGGCGCAAACGGGTAATTAGCCGTTTACAGTATCATCAATGGTTTTTCACAGCACCATCAATCGAACAGCGTCGCAGGCCGGCGCAGTACGTCTGCCTGATAGGCACGAGGGTTAAAGTCACGCTCTCGCTTAAACGCGGGGGTCTTCTCCAGCGCTTCCAATATCTTATCGTCATCCAACTCTTCCAGCGTCAGCACGAACGGCTCTAATCGATAGTTATGCGCCTCGAGCGATGCCAGGCCAGCCTTACCATAGTACTGCTTGATAAGTGCTTTTTCCTTTCTTTCCTGTTCGCGTTGAGCTTCCAGCTCAGCTTGACGCTTTATTATTTCTTCTTGACTTTCCAAAGCCCACTGCTCCTCTATACCGGGCACGCTGGTAATTGAAAAACCGGTGGCAAGGATGGTCACCTTTACCTCTTCACCCAACGAGTTATCGACCGCCGCACCCCAGATCACCTCGATCTCACTCCGGAATTTCGACATGAAGTCATGTAGGGAGTTCATCTCCTCCATCATCAGCGGATGTTCCTCGCCAAACGTGAGGTTGATAAGGATCTTCTTGGCACTAAACACGTCGTTGTTGTTCAGCAAGGGTGAATGCAACGCGTTGTGGATGGCATCATTCACACGCTCATTACCTTTCCCCAGGCCGCTGCTCATGATCGCTACCCCACCATCCTCGAGGGTAGTGTTCACATCGGCAAAGTCAAGGTTCACGTGCCCATGCACCGTGATGATCTCGGCAATACTTTTAGCGGCGGTCGCCAAGGTATCGTCGGCCTTCGCGAAAGCATTCATCATCGTGAGGTCGCTATAAATATCCCGCAACCGTTCATTATTTATCACCAGCAGTGCGTCTACGTTCTTTGCGATCTCCTCCACCCCCTTGAGGGCTTGAACGATCTTTCGAGCACCCTCGAACACGAAGGGGATGGTCACGATGCCCACGGTGAGGATCCCCATCCCCTTGGCCACGCGGGCCACGACGGGAGCGGCACCCGTTCCGGTTCCACCACCCATACCCGCGGTAATGAAAGCCATACGCGTACCATCGTTCAGCAGTTCCTCGATCAGGTGGATACTCTCTTCCGCTGCCTCTCTCGCGACATCCGGTTGGTTACCCGCGCCCAACCCCCCGGTGGTGTTCTGTCCCAACTGCACTTTCACCGGAACCGGCGACTGCATCAGCGCCTGGTTGTCGGTATTACATAGGGCAAAAGAGGCATCGTGTATTCCTTCCGAGTACATGTGGTTGACAGCGTTTCCCCCTCCACCACCCACGCCAATCACCTTAATGATGGCACCGGTATGGCTATCTATTTGAAAATCCAATATATCGTTATCCATTCGATTGATCCTTTACCTGTTCAACATTGTCCTCTTAATCTTACTCGTCTTCCTCCGAAAACATATTCCCGAAAAAGTTCTCCATGTTCGAGAAAAAGCCACCCCCCTCCTTCTCCTTCGGGTTCTTAGGCTTCTTCGTTTTATCACCGCGCCCCCACGGGGTTCGGGAGGCTCGGGAGGAGCGTGTATCTTGTTCCGCCTCTCTTTCGTACTCCTCGTACTCTTTTGGAGCTTCCATCTCTTTTAGCTCGCAATCCTCATCGCCCAACAGCAACATACCCAACACCCGCGTGTAGGCTGGGTCATTGACCAGTTCGGGAGCGTTGTTAACCAGCGTTTTTTTCACGGTGGCACGTCGCACCGGCATTTTAAGCTTCTGTCCCAGGTAATCATCCAGGTTCTCCAGTTGGGAGGCACCGCCCGTGATGAACAAGCCGGCCCCCAGGCTCTCCCCTTCGTAGCCCGAAAGATTGATTTGCTCTTTAAGGTTGGCCGTTATCTCGTCGAGCCTCATCTCAATTACCCGGTTTAATTGAGACATATCCACATCAGGTTTCTCCGTGAACGGGGAAGTCAACAAGGGAGTCTCTTGCTTCTTCATAGCCTTCCCATACTTGATCTTCAGCTGTTCCGCATCGTTCTCGGTGAAGTTCAGCGCGCATATGTCCCCCGTGATACTCTTGCCACCGAACGGGATCACTACCATTGAACGCAGGACACCTCCCTTGTAAACCGACAAGGTGGTGGTACCCGCCCCGAAATCTACCAAGGCGCACCCCAACTCTTTCTCCTCGTCGCTTAACGTTGCCGCGGCAGTAGCCAAAGCACCCACGATATATCGTGCGATAGGTAACTCCGCTTTCCCGGTGATGCTTTTCTCCACGTTCCCCAACAGGTTGGGACGACCCGTGATAAGCTTGAAGTTGGCCTCTACGCGGGAACCGGTTACCCCTACAGGCTTCCGTTCCGGTTTACCATCGATAAAATACTCCACGTCAGCCACCGAGTAGGCCCGCGCGAGTTCCGGCACAAATTGCTCGGCCGATTCGCGTAATCTCCCGATCATCTCTTCCATAACCATCTCGCCGGATGACAGATCGATGGACTTCCTGAACTCTATAGAGCGGAGCGACTGTCCCCCCAGCGCCACGTACACCTTCCCGATCTTTCGCCCCATGCTGTTTTCCAACTTTGTGATCAGCTTCTTGACGTTACCACCGGTCACCTCGATGTTATACACCATCCCGCGACGGATGCAGTTACTCGAGGGTTGTTCACCGCTCGTGATAATCGAGACCACGTTATTCTCGTTCTTGCGTCCCACAACCCCCTTAATCGAGTGGGTTCCCAAATCTATCGCGGCTATAAATCCTGATTGCGTCATATTATTTTGGTCGATATATTTTAATTTCACTTTTTCGTGCAGACCACCTGGTTATCGTATTTCAGGTTGATCTCCGAGTAGCGATTCCACCCCACCACGTTCAGTCCCTCATCCACGAAACGGGCCAACTTCGCGAGCTTGGCGGGGTAATCGTGAAGACTTCCCATCACCACCTGAAAGTCGCCCGCCCTGGGAATCAGCACCACGTCGCCGTTCCCCCTCACCGCGATATACTCGATCCAGGCGTTCCAATGGGCATTCCGGTGCAGGAACATCGCGAAGTCATACAACTCGTTCTTGGCCATCTCCTCCCCGATAGCACCCGTGGCGAGCGGCACATAGACGGTAAAATCCGGTGATACCGGCATCACCTGCCGATCGTCATCCACGTAGAAGCTCCCCTTGATATCGGAGATAACCCTCAGCACCGGTTCACGTTGACGGATACTGGCCACCACGGAACCGTTCGACGTGGTATACACCTCTACCGACTCCACCAGTCGATTCGACAGGATCGTATCCCGAATGGCCAACGTGTTCACCTCCGAAAAGGGCTTCCCGACGGGATAGAGACCATGTCTCTTCACCAGCGCCTCGATTTCGTGGGCACGCACGAATGCCGTTCGCACGCTGTCTTTCACCACCACCTCAAAGCGTTCGCACAAGCGGTTTTTCGACGATTCACGAAAGTGGTTCGCCGAGAAAAACAGGTAACCTATCACCGCGAGTGCGGCCAACACGATCAGGAATCTCTTCATCAATCCGGTTCTTTGGTAAGGCAGCTATGCCATGCACAAAGATACACAAAGTTTGCGTACCCCGCTTACATACCATCCCCGTATTTTTCCCTTAACAGACGCTCGATATCGGGCAACATCCCGCTGATATCTCCGGCCCCGAAAGTCACCAGCACCTCAACGGATGTATCGCGAAGCCGATCCAGCAGTTCTCCCTTCGTACAGAGCTGCTTTCGCGCAGAGCGTATCTTGTTAAAAATAATTTCACTGGAAACCCCTGCTATCGGCTCCTCCCGTGCAGGGTATATATCAAGCAGAATCACCTCATCGGGTAGCGAAAGGCTCTCCGCGAACTGGTCGGCAAAATCCCGGGTGCGGGAGTATAGGTGGGGCTGAAAGATGGCGGTCAACTTCTTGTCGGGGTAGAGCACTTTTATCGACCGGATGGCGGCCGACAACTCGTTGGGGTGGTGCGCGTAATCATCGATAAAGACCAGCCGATTTGTCTTGATCCGAACGTCGAAGCGCCGCTCCGCTCCTTTAAACGACCGCATGGCTGCACGTACCTCGTCAGGAGTAACCCCACATAGCTCTGCCGCTGCCATGGCCACCACCCCATTTTCCACGTTGATCCTTACCGGTACACCCAGCGACACGTCACAAATCCTCCCTTTCGGGGAGATAAAGTCGAAAACGACTTCCCCCTGGCCTACCCGTATGTTCTCCGCGTGGTAATCGCCCTCCGATTCGGAGTAGCTCCACACCTTCACGCCACGTCCAACACGGTGGGTGACTGGTGCCCCCCGCTTCAACAGGAGGTGTCCGTCAGAGCGCACTAGCGAGGTAAACTTCTCAAAGCTCTCCCGGTACGCTTCGGCAGTACCGTAGATATCCAGGTGATCGGGATCGGCCGAGGTGATGATCGCGATCCAGGGGTTCAGCCAATGAAACGATCGGTCGTACTCGTCTGCCTCCACCACCGTGATGGGGCTGGTATCGGACAGCAGCAGGTTGCTGTTGTAATTTTTCAACACACCGCCTAGGAAAGCGCTACAGTCGACCTTCGACTGCTTGAGCAGGTGGGCAGTCATGCTCGACACGGTGGTCTTCCCGTGGGTGCCCGCCACACAAACGGCATCGCTCGTCCGGGTTACCTCTCCCAGTAGTTGCGCCCGCTTGAGAACGGTGAACCCCTCGCGCTGGAAAAAGGTTAGTTCGCTATGCGATGCCGGCACGGCCGGGGTGTACACCACCAGCGTCCGGTTTTTGTCGGTGAATTCCGCTGGGATGGCCACCGGGGTATCCACGTGATGGACAAATGCCCCCTCTCGTTGCAGTTGGCGCGTGAGCTTCGTCTCCACCCGGTCGTATCCCCCCACCCGCTTCCCCTTGGAGAGAAAGTAGCGGGCCAGGTTGCTCATCCCAATTCCTCCTATGCCTATAAAATAGACCGCGTTATACTCCATCTTCGCGTAGTGTTTTAACTTCCCGTATCCGTTCCTCCTCTTAAACATCGCTGTTTACTCGTCATTCCTCGTCGCGTGTCAGTCACGTAGCAATTTTTCGATCTCGTCCACGATTTGTTCCGCCGAATCGTGTCGCGCCATTCGTGCTATATTCTTGCTCAGCCTTTGTCGCCGCTCATCGTCCCTCAGTAACGCCAGTGCCGTCTCGTACAGGGTATCGGGAGCCAGGTGGTCCGCCACCATCACCGCGGCCTCTTTATCGACCAGCGCCCGTGCATTCATCGTCTGGTGATCTTCCGCCACGTTGGGCGAGGGTACCAGGATCACCACCTTTTTCAGCAGGCTGAACTCCGAGATAGAACCCGCCCCCGCGCGTGAAATCACCAGATCGGCCACCGAGTAGGCGTAGTCCATCCGCGTCACGAAGTCGAGCAGCCGCACGTTGCCCGGTATCTTCCCTTCCGCCTGCAGTCGTTGCATGTCGTCGTAATAGTATTTTCCACATTGCCAGATGACCTGCACATCGGGATTCTCCGCCAACAGTGGAAATGCCTTGACGATGCTCTCGTTCAGCGTTCGGGCGCCCAGGCTACCCCCCACCATCAAAATCGTCTTTTTGTCAGGGTCAAGGCCGAAGAAGGTGTACCCTTTCCGGCGGTTCTCGTCGGAGATCACCAGGTCTTGCCGGCAGGGGTTACCGGTCAGCACGATCTTCTCCTTCGGGAAAAACTTCTCCATCCCCTCGTACGCCACGCAGATGGTGTTCACCTGCTTCGCCAGCATCCGGTTGGTCACCCCGGCGTAGGAGTTTTGTTCCTGTATAAGCGTGGGTACCCCTTTCGCGGCCGCCGCCTTCAGGATGGGGCCACTAGCGTACCCTCCCACCCCCACGGCAACATCCGGTTTGAAGTTGCGCACGATTGACCGAGCTCTCCGCAGGCTTCGCAGCAGCTTCATCACAACCGAGAAGTTCTTTAATGGCCGCTTGCGGTCGAACCCCGCCACCGGTAACCCCTCAATAGGGTACCCGGCCGCGGGTACCCGCTCCATCTCCATGCGGTCTTCCGCCCCCACGAAGAGGATGTCGCTTTCCGGCCATCGTCTCCTTATCGCGTTCGCGATCGAAATAGCAGGAAAGATATGCCCTCCCGTGCCCCCGCCGCTAACGATAACGCGTGGTGCTTCTACCCTTCTTTCTATCGTAAGTTTCTCTTTCGGCTTCATTCTACAAAACTTCAAAGTTTATTGTTCGCAAAAGTTGCGGCACAAGCAATCAAATCCTTTTCATACGATTATTTTATCTCGATATTTCAGTGTATGGAACTATTCCGTTAAGCCAAATGAGCATTGGACAAGTTCACTTGGACAAGGCCATGGCGAGGAATAGTCTATTTTTAATGAACTATTCCGTTAAGCCAAATGAGCATTGGACAAGTTCACTTGGACAAGGCCATGGCGAGGAATAGTCTATTTTAATGAACTATTCCGTTAAGCCAAATGAGCATTGGACAAGTTCACTTGGACAAGGCCATGGCGAGGAATAGTCTATTTTAATGAACTATTCCGTTAAGCCAAATGAGCATTGGACAAGTTTACTTGGACAAGGCCATGGCGAGGAATAGTCTAACTTTAGTGAGCCTTTGACTTTTAAAATAATCATTCCCAAGGGTGTTTAATGACTGTTTTAATCATGTCGGTTTCATGAGTTTTCCATCAAAAAATACACACGTAAAAGATAAAGCGTGTCACCCGACAAATGCAAGACAAAAATAACAAAAAAATCGCATTTGACGGGAAAATGGAGTACATTCACAATGCGCATGCGAATATGCCGTAACAAGGTGTCTTTCGACTTTTGAGTACCTGAATTCCTATTGATGAATGACACAAACGAGGTCAAGCTAAGTCGGTTAAAACACACGAGAAAGAGGCTTTCAGTAGCTCTCTTGTAAACAAACGTACATAAAAGACATTTGGAAATACCAGGAGCTGTTCGACCAAAGCCATGAGCGTTTGATGTGCTTTTCAAGCAGAGGAACGACATTCCAAAACCGCTTGCTAACGCATGAAATCCACTCTGGTAGCGGCTTTACGAAGCGGAGAGAGAGGTAAGTGAATTGTTCATCTTAACCTGCTCTGTCGTAATTCTTTATGCGAACTCTTTTTTCATGTGTAGCCAAAATGTAGCCAACTCATATATTTTTCAGAGCACATGTAGAGTATATCATATACTACTATTTTCGGGTTCAAAGATACACCTTTTTTGAACAACTACAAAGAATTCTGAAAAATAATTTGTTACAAACTTTTTGGCTACAATTTTAGTGCAAGGTGCAAGCCCCTATATATAAGGGGACTTGCACCTTGCACTAACGGTACCTCTGTTTGTATTTTTTTTATTAAATTGAAATCAAATACTTGAAAACGTAATATATAATGTGCGATAGTTATATAAAATAATTCATAACCGCATACTTCTCACGAAATTTGCGGGCATGAAACAAAAGAATAATACTAATCCTATTATTTTAATAGGAGCCGGCTTAGAAGAAATGTATAAGGCTTCGGGAGCAGAATTGAAAAAGACAGTTTCAATTACAGCAGGAATTGACCCTTCTAATATAACAGCTTATTTAAGTGCAAAAAGGAATATATGTAAAAACAGTCTTCGAAAACTGACAACAGGATTAGATGTCTATGCTGTGCTTTTATTTATTCCTTCAAGAAACATTAAGTCTGACTTGTTAGAGTATAAACATGATGAGGGTATTATGTACGTAAAAAATTGTGAGGATTTTTTAGAGCTTATAAAATCATCTGCAAATGGCACAAACTCAAATAATTTAGAAGAGCAACTTATAGATCAGTCTTTATTGAATGAAATAGAAACTTTGTTTGAGGTTATTCAATCAGCTAAAAGAAATAATGTAAGTAAAAACATTATCAAACAAAGGTTTTGCGATGCGATAAGTGATTTGGCTCACTCTTTATCCGACTCAAAATGAACAGCGAAACATCATATCTCCAATCCATTCATGAAATTCTATCACGCTTAGATGAAAGAACTTCAAAAGTTGAAGCAATGATAGAAGAGCAAAGCAAAATCTATGCACAAACAGATGACATGGAATTGTCGTCTGCCGAAATAATGCGTTTCGTAGGAATTTCACGGGCTGAACTCGGACGGTGGCGAGCAAACAATGTAATACCTTTCCGCTATATTAGTGCCAATCACGTCGCTTATCCTTTTAAAGGCGTTTATGCAGCCATTAAAAGCGGTAGAGCTACTTTTAGAGGTTTTAGGAAAATTGAAGCACTTCGGCAATTAGAAGCCTTTCGAGATGGTGCGGTTAAAAATATCTTAGAAAATAGTAACGAATAAGGTTATGTATTTCAATCGAAATATGAAAGAAGAAATTTTGGAAAAAACCGACCGTGGACTGCATATTTTCAACTTCTATATGCCATTTGAGTTTAAGCTGAAAAAGAATTTCCGAAATCCACTATATGATGATAGTAAGCCATCGTGCAATATCTATTTCGACAGTCGATCAAATTGTTACAAAATGCACGACTTCGGCAACGTAGATTTTTCAGGCGATTGTTTTTGGTTTGCTGCAACAGTTAATCACTTGGATGTAAAGCGAAATTTTCCGGAAGTTTTACAACGAATAAACGATGACCTGTGTCTGAATATTGAACAACCGTCTTTAAAACATAAGCAATCAAAACTCTCGACTTTGAAACAAACCCAACCTTTCGCAATAAAAGAGCAAGAGCCAACCTTGCCGTTTAAAACCATTGAAAAACCGTTTTCGGAACAAGAACTGTCCTTTTGGAAAGAATACGGTATCTCTCAAAAAGAATTGAACAGATACAAAGTTAAATCATTAACATCATACAAGAGTAAAAACAGTGAAGGAGCACCGTTTCAATTGGAAACGAGTCGCACAGAGCCAATTTTTGCTTATTTCGGCAACGGCTATATCAAACTTTACCGTCCATACAGCAAAATGCGTTTCCTTTACGGTGGACAAATGCCCGAAATTTATTGTTTCGGGTTGGAACAATTGCCACAGCGTGGCGATGTTGTTTTTATTACCGGAGGAGAGAAAGATGTTCTTTGCCTTTCGGCTCACGGTTTTAATGCTGTTTGCTTTAATAGCGAAACGGCAAACATCGGAAATGAGATGATAGAGATGTTTGCGCGTCGTTTTCGTCATGTGATATTTCTGTATGATATGGATGAAACAGGGAAGCGTGAATCTACCCGCCAATGCGAAATATTTTCAGCTTATAAAACAATACGGATGGAACTTCCTTTATTGGGGACAAAGCAGGAAAAAGATATTTCCGACTATTTCCGAATGGGAAACACAGCAGATGATTTTAAAAAGCTAATTTCGGACAGTCTCGAAAAAATATACACTCAAACTATCATGATGTTGAACTCTTGTGAAATAGATTACAACAATCCGCCCGACCGTTCCAAAACTGTGGTTTCGGTTAATGATGTTCCGCTCGGAACATACGATAACCTTTTCTGTATAACAGGTGGCGAAGGAACAGGAAAAAGCAATTACGTATCTGCAATAATTGCCGGAACGTTGCCTAATGAAGATCCTGACTACATTCCAGACTTATTAGGATTAGATGTTTGTCCGAATACACAAAATAAAGTGGTATTGCATTACGACACCGAACAATCGGAATATCAGCTTCACAAAAATATCGGTAAAACCCTGAGGCGTGCCGGAATTGATTATATGCCCGAATTTTATCGACCTGTTTTTCTTGCGGCACTTTCACGCAAAGAGCGACTGCAATTGATAAAGGATAGTATGGATTTATATCATCATCGATTTAATGGTATCCATTTGGTTGTAATCGACGGTATTGCGGATTTGATTCGGAGTGCCAACGATGAAACAGAGAGTGTAGCCATTGTGGATGAACTTTACCGTTTAGCGGGAATTTATAACACTTGCATCCTATGTGTTTTGCATTTCGTTCCAAACGGCATAAAACTTCGCGGACATATTGGCTCGGAACTACAACGTAAGGCAGCAGCTATTCTTTCGATAGAGAAAGATGAAAATCCTGCATTATCAGTTGTTAAAGCGTTAAAAGTACGAGACGGTAGCCCGTTAGATGTTCCGATGATGCTTTTCGGTTGGGACAAAGAGAAAGATATGCACGTGTATCGAGGCGAAAAATCGCAGGAAGATAAAGAAAAACGTAAGTTCGTAGAATTAACTCAAATTGCCAAGGAAGTTTTCCGTTTGCAAGAACGACTTTCGTACAATGAACTTGCTTCTGAAATTATGCAGGCAGTAGGTGTAAAAGACCGTACGGCAAAAAGCTATATCAGCTACATGAGAAATAACGAAATAATAGCCCAAGACAACAATAACTTTTACTTTATAAAACCTTGATTATGCATTTATCCGAAAAGAAAAATCCAAAAGAAGATTATGCTTATTACGATGCCTTCGATGTAGCGAGAATTTTGCGTATCCATTTTAAAACCGCTCTAAAATGGGGAAAAGAAGGCAAAATTCCTTCGTTCAAAATCGGTAATAGACGATATTTCCCGCCGGAAGAGATTTTGGCGTTGAGGAGGGAGTTAAGTAGATAAAAATGTTAATTTTGTATTCAATTTTACACAATATCGTAGTTTTTATTTTTTTGACCTTAAATTTATGAAAAAAGATTAATGTTTTTGTCAATAGTTTGTTTTTATTTATATTTGCAATTAAAATATATGCAAATGGCAACAAAAATAAACCAACTTATCCAAAATACATCAGAAAATCCGCTTCTATTTACTTCTTGGCTGGAAAAACAGGGTGTTACGAGAATGGAGATTACCCAATATGTCAGAAATGGCTGGTTAAAACGGATAGCTACCGGAGTATATTATTTCACAGGCAAACGTCCAACCCTTTTTTCTGCAATTTCATCTTATAACAAACAATTGAAAAAAAAATGTGTTATAAGTGCTTCAACAGCACTCTCGTTAAGGGGTTTTTCGCATTATGGAGTACTTGGTAAACCCTTGGCTTACTTGCAAACTCCTTATACAGAAAGACTCCCAACTTGGCTTTTAAAACTAGATTGGGATATGGAAATACGATACTTCACAACAAGTATATTTTCCGAATATTTGTTGGGAGTAGAATTAAAAGAAATTTCTGGAAAAAAACAGTATGTATCATCTCCTGAGCGAGCTTTTATGGAATGTCTCCAATTATCGCCAACGCACTATTTGTTGATGGATTTGTATTATCTTATGGAAATGCTGACAACCTTGCGACCCGTGCTATTACAGGAATTATTGGAAAATTGTACATCACTGAAAGTTAAAAGACTTTTTTTGTATATGGCAGAAAAGTCAGGGCATCAATGGTTTTCTGCATTAGATTTATCTCGAATACCAATCGGCAAAGGGAAGCGTTCGTTGGTAGAAAATGGAGTTTTCGTTCCCCAATATTTAATATCTGTACCACAAGAGCTTTATGATTATGAATAATATTTACGCACAAAAAGTTGATTTACTGCTTAGAATCATCCCCATTATTTTCCAAGAAAAGAGTTTCGCCATTCACGGTGGTACAGCTATCAATCTTTTCGAAAAAGAAATGTTAAGATATTCGGTTGATATAGATATAACTTATGTTCCGTTGGAAGATAGGAAAACAAGCATTCAGAACATCAATCAGAAGTTGAAAGTCATTGCTGAAAGAATAGAACGGACATTGAAAGGTGGGCGGGTTTCGCATCGAGAAGATATTTGTAAACTGCTGTGTGAATATCGTGGAAAACAGGTTAAAATTGAAGTTAATCAGACAAAACGAGGCATTATTTGTGGTGAGGTTGTTTCAAAGCCTTTGTGCAAGAAAGCCCAAGAGGAATTTCAGTTGTATTGTGAAGCCAATATAGTTCCATACCAACAATTATACGGTGGAAAAGTTGCTGCTGCATTATCACGTCAGCATCCGAGAGACTTATTTGACATCAAATATATGGACGCCACATTAAGCGACATAAAAGAAGGTATTATTTTCAGCCTTTTGGGTAGCGACCGTCCCATATCTGAATCTATTGCACCCAACTTGGTCGATCAACGACAAGCACTAAAAAACCAATTTGCAGGAATGACAGAATTGGAATTTACTTACAGCGATTTTGAGCAGACACGAGATGAATTAATTCATGAGATTAACCAATTTTTCTCTATCGATGACAAATCTTTCCTTCTTTCTTTTGAATCGGGTAATCCCGATTGGACATTGGGATACGAAACATTTAAAGACTATCCGTCAGTTCAATGGAAGTTGTTTAATATAGAGAAACTTAGGAAGTCAAATCCGCGAAAATTTGACATGGAAATTGAAAGGTTAAGATTAGTTCTTGGTTAATAATTGGCTATACATTAAAATAAAACTTCAATTAAAATTTAAGTTCTATCTATTCTATATTTCGTCGAGGCTTTTCGGACAGATTTTTTGAACCTGAATGAACTGTCGTGTTAACGTAGTGATTGAACGGCTTCAAATAAATCGGACGATGTGCCGCAGACGAACTAAACAGCAAGAGATTTAACAGTATTCAAAATAAAAGGGGCAGACAAGAACTAGTCGTACCGAACCTACGTCGGACGGTTGGTTTTTGTCTGCCTGTTTTCTTCACGTAATGCAGGTTGTGTTTGATCGAAAATAGGATTTCTGCTAAAAATATAGCAAAGGTAATCTGTTTCTGATTACCTTTGCATCAAAATTAGCATAAATTGAAATTTTGAAAAACACCAATAGTTCGTTTTTATTTCCAATTGCATATAAAATATATACAACTAACAACGAAAATAAACTAATAAGCAAAAAAGCAACAAAAAAATTCAATCTCAATTGAGGTTTTTTCGTTTTAGCTTCTTTATCCATCGGATTTCGTCGAGGCTTGTCGGACAGATTTTTTGAACCTGAATGAAACGAAGTGTTAGCGTAGTGATTGAACGGCTTCAAATAAATCGGACGATGTGCCGCAGACGAACTAAACAGCAAGAAATTTAGCAGTATTCAAAATAAAAGGGGCAGACAAGAACTTAGTCGTACCGAACTACGTCGTACGGTTGGTTTTTGTCTGCCTGTTTTCTTTACCTAAATCGGATTGGATACTTTGAAAATTAAATTGCATTTATTTTGTATGAAAAAAGTAGTGTTCTCGGACGAATTTCACACCCTCACTTTCACACCCACCACTCTCTCCGCCGAATTATTCTCTTTTTGTTGAGATGTGGCAGTATTTTGTTTTACCTCGCTGTTATCTTCTTTTTTCAGCGAAAGAGCGATATTTCTGTCCAATTCGGCAACTTGCCGTTTCAGCTCTTTCAGTTCACCTTCTTTTTTCCAAGAAGTAGCAGCAACAGATTCATACACGGGAACTTTGGCACGTATTTGTTCCAACTCTTTGGTGTGGCTTTCAGTGATTCTCGGGATTTTCTCCAAGGCATTGATAAAGTTCATCCACGCCAATTTCGGGTCGTTTGCCAAATGACCGTTGTTATATGTGTAGTAGATGCTGCCGTTCCCCTTCACGAAAAAACGATTATCCACGAAATCGAAACTATCTTTTATCGAAGCCTCGCTCTTGACCGAAACCTGAAAACCGTATAACTCGCCGATAGGCAGATGTTCTCCTTTGGTACGAGCTTTGTCTTCGTACTCTTTCAGCCTTACGGCAACGGTTTTTATATCGGCATTTTCCGGTACGCCGTTTATTCGAAGCGGATTTTGATAGGTGCCGTCCTCGTTTTTCTTTACTTTCTGCTTAAACGTTTCAAAATCCGAATTACTCTCGTTTATCATCTTGGTATGAAACTCAATCGACATATTCACGCCTTCCAATTTAGACTTGGCTGTCTCCCGCTCATGTTGGAAGTTTCTGCGTTCACTCTCCAATGCCATTACTTTTTTATCTAATTTCGCTTTTTCCAACAGATCGGTATTACCCGAAAGCACTGCCACATATTCGCTGAAATTCATTCCGGTAGCTTCATCCATACTGCCTTCGTAAATACGGCGACTGCCCAACGAATTTGTTTTAAGCTGATTGATAAAAACCTGTTTGTTGTGCAACAAGTTAAACTTGTAGCTATCCAACGAACGTTCCACCGCATAGATAATAACATCTACGGTGTTGTCGGCAAAGCGTTTGGCAACTTCATTTCCTCTTCTTATCGCTCTACCGTCTCGTTGTTCCAACGCACTCGGCACCCACGGCGTATCCAAGTGGTGCACGGCAACGGCACGTTTCTGTGCATTCACTCCCGTACCGAGCATTTCGGTTGAACCAAACAGAACCCGAATATCGCCTCTATTCATCGCAGCTATCATCGCTTTTTTGGCATTCTCCGTTTTACATTCTTGAATAAAACGTATTTCGCTGCTCGGGATACCGTAATCTTCCGTCAGTTTTCGTTTTATTTCGCCATAAACATTCCACTCGTTCGGCTTATAAGTTCCCAAATCGGAAAAGACAAACTGTGTTCCCTTTTGAGCATCGTATTTTTGATAATAATCGTTTACCAACTTGGCACAATGTGAAGCTTTGTTGTCGATGTGGTCGGAAAATGAAGGGTCAATCATTCGCATATCCAAACTCATTTTACGTGCATAATCGGTAGCGATAAGCATTTTGGCTTTTTCTTCTCTTTCCGATAACGGTTCACGTCCCAAAATCGTGGCATCGCCCGTTTTGGCAAACTCCATTAACTTTAGGATAAAAACATCTTGTTCCGGTGTGGGTGGAATGTTATGCAAAACTTCGTTCTTTTCGGGTCGGTCTATGCCAATATCTTTGGCGGTACGAAAATCACAAATCTCGCTGTAAAACGCTCCCAATTCAGGCACTTTAATAAAGGTGCGGAAACGCTCTTTTTGAATAATCTCGTTGGTAACGGAAAACTCGTAATCGGTACTTTTCTCGGCGAAAACGGCTGCCCACGCATCGAAAGTGCGGATACCCTGTTTCTCCAACGCTTGCGGTCGCAAGTACTTAAAAATCGAGTAAAGTTCCGTAAGCGAGTTGCTGATAGTAGTACCCGACAGAAAGGTCGCTCCAAGGTCTTTTCCCGAACGTTCCTGTATGGTACGAATGGCAAAAAGCATATTCAATGCACGCTGACTGCCTGTCGGATTTCCTAATCCCGCAACACGGTCGTGCCGGGTGGTAAAAGTAAGGTTTTTGAATTTATGACTTTCATCCACAAACAGATGATCTATGCCCATGCGTTTAAAATCCGTTACATTATCTTTCCGCTCGGCAATATCATCCATAATAAGCGATAGCTTCGCTTCCAAGTTGTTTTTTGCGTTTTTCCAATCCTCTGAGCATTGCTCTCGAAATCTCTCTGCCCTGCTGACGCAGAACTTCTAAATTCTCTTCCACGGAATCGAGTTCCTGCTGTAAAATGGTTTGCTGTATTTCCAACGCTTGTGGTATCATCCCGAACTGCTCGTGCGTTTAAAATCACGCAATCCCAATCATTGTTTTTGATGTCGTTGAATATGCGAACACGGTTTTTGGCTGTAAAATCGTTCTTGCCCGGATAGAGAATACGTGCATTGGGATAAGCCTTGCTGAATGTTTCGGGCAATATCATATACATTGGCTTTTAGCCCCGATAATCATCGGCTTATTTGCCAATCCCAAACGTTTCATCTCGTAAGCTGCACAACACATTATCAGAGTTTTTCCCGCACCCACTTCGTGGTCGCAAATTCCGCCGCCGTTAGTTTTGAGCATCCACACGGCATCTTTCTGACTTTTATACAGGTCAGATATGCCCAATCGTTTCAAGTCCAATCCGGGAAAACTTTGATGACTACCGTCGTACTCAGGACGAACGAAACAGTTAAACAGACGATTATAACGCTCCGCCAACTTGTTCTTAAACTCATCCGATTGTCGCGATAACCACTCGGTAAAATGCTCCCTTATCTCTTCAATTTTACTGTTTGCCAATTGGATGGTTTCGCCGTCCCGCACCTTTATTTGTTTTTCTTCTCCCGTTTTTGGGTCGATAACCATTTTTGACTTGCTGATATCGGGAATGGTGTTGTGTAAGGCATGCTTGGCCAGATTGATGCCGTCGTAGGTACGAAACTCTCCCTTTACGGCAAAAGCGTGGTAAATCTGCGGCGTTTTGCGGTCCGATTTCACGGTATATTCGTCAGCAGACGAGTTATAATGTATCGTTACATCGGTATCGAACAATTCCGATACGAACTTGGCATAAACACCTGACGGTATCCAACGCTCTCCAAAGTTAAAAATCCAAATCGGCAAAAGGAACAGGCGTAGGTATGGCTTCCCGCAAAGCTTGCAAACTTGCTTTTACCGCATCATTTTCGCCGTTTCCCAATATCCATTGCTCTAAATTATCGGCTTTTTCAATCACATTTCCCGCGATAAATTTATCGGCAATCTGATAGCTGTTCTCTTCGGGTTGGTAATAGATACGACCTTCCAATTCCGAAAGAATTTCGCTCTCTTCCTTTTCGGGTAAAAGCGAACAGATATAAGGCAGATTGACATCGCCAAACGTATTGAGCGATGCCGAAAGAGCTTCCATAGGGTCGCTTGCACTCTCCAATTCTCCGACGGCAAAAGCAGTAGGACGATCGAAAATATCAGCTTTGATATATTTTTCGTCAAGGCTTCTTTCCAAAAAGAAAATCTCGCTACTGCCGCTATCCATTCGCAACAGTTCCGCATTCTTGCGACTGTTCAAATGTCCGTAACTGCTCACAAATCGGTCGTAAAGCGTGTTTAGGCGACTTCGCTGCTCCTTGTCCTCAACCGATTTACTCGCTTCGTAATCGTAAAGACGATGGTAAGTATCCCGAATATCAACATACAAACTCATTTTTGAGAGCTGAGCGTATGGCAAGTCAATGGGATTAAACTGCGGATTGGCTGAGTTTATACCCGACAAATAACCGATTTGTTTCCCTTGAACAACTACCGAACCGTCCCGCAAATGTTTACCAATAGCGGAAAGATAAGGACGTGACGATGCATCGAAAAGGGATTTGAGTTTTGTTTCCGGCTGCTCTGCTTTTTTTTTTAGAAATCGGCTCATCCCACATTCCGGAAAACAGGTCAGGCTGTTTTGGCAATGCCTCTTTCTTTGTCCGACTTCCCCTGTTCCGAACGAGTTGTTTCGGCTTGGGTTTTATTGTCGGACTTGTTGAAAGATTGGAAACAGATGGTGTTACAGGGTTTGGCGTTGGCTTTACTTCTGCTTTACGTTGTTGCTCGATTTGATTAAAAGCTTCCACTTCACGATTCCATGCCGCTATCTCCTCCGGCGGGAAAAGTCCGAAATCTTCATCCATTGAAGTTGAAACTATCGGATGATGGTCTGCATCGAAATAGACCTGTTGGTCGTTCATTTTACGCGGTGCTTCCAAATCGGGACGTATTTCAAGCTCAGATTGGGTTTTCAAATTGCGAGAAAAGTGTAAAAACGGGAACTCCGTCGGGTGCTTTTTCTTCCGGTGCAGGGATGGTTTCAACCTTTTCTGTTTCCGTAATTATTGGCTCATCGGATGTTTCTTCCGCTTTGTCAGGTTCAGGTTCTATAATTTGAATATCTTCGGCATGTGTATAATCTTCGCCGACATACTCTTTCAACTCTTCGATTTGCGATAATGCTTTCGGCTGAAAATGAATATCTCGCTCGATACCCAATCCATAACCTTTACCGACTGCATCTCCTCGATGGACATATAACCCAACTCCCACTCGTAACCCATCGTGGTAAGTCCGAAACCCAATTTCTCTTTCGGGTCGTATTCCAAAAGATACGCCGTATAGGAACTTATCGGATGAAAATAGCGAGCATAAGCAATACGGTCTCCAATCAATTCATTGTCGGTTGCATAAAGTCCGGGAAGTTGTTTTTGAATAGATTTGGGGACAAGGTGCGTAAGCTTGTTGCTCTTCCGATTTTTCGGTTTCCTTTTCGGTAACCTCTTTCTTTACTTCCTGTTTGGGTTCTTCCAATCTATCCACGAGTGCAACACGATTGCCGTTTCGCACCAATAATGGCAGATATTGGTCTAATTGGTAATGATGAAAACTTGCGTAAGGTGTTCCTGCTCGTGTTAGAAGTGGGACATCGCATACTTGTGAAACCGTTTCAGCTACTTTCCCGATGCTTTCGTAGTAATCGCCGTGTCGCATCACACCAAAATGTTCTTATCCTCTTGTTTAGATAAAATCTCTTTTTGCAACTTTTGCAGTTCTTCCATCGGCGATTGGTCAGAATTAACAGTTTCGTCGATTTCGTTTTGCTGAGCAATGTTTTGTTCCATAGCAGGACTTACGGCATACACACCTATAATATCGCTTGTCGGGACAGTAATTAAACCTCTGTTTTCGCCTTTTTCATCCGCACTGATAACCGCTCGAACCGTATCGGTTTTCGTGACAGGCGGATTTTCGGTGTAAACCGCCATTGTTTCCGTTCCTAAAAAACGGATATGCAGCATAGCGCCTTCTTGCAAATCTGAGATGTTCTTGTTTTCTTGAAATTGAGTTCGTTCCAACTCCGACAGTAACCACGGATTGCTGATGTGGGATGTAATCTCTTTTAAATGCAAATTTTCTTCATTGGATTGCCTTTCTTCTATATTTTGTACTATATCAATATCTTCATTACTCGCAACACCTGTTCGATAGAGTTGTTTATTCCAATCTGATATTTACATCGACAAAAAGCTTTCTTGTCAAATCATCAGCAATGCCGTCTATACCTTTTTCGTGGGTATAAAACCCAACAAGGTTTGCCGTAAGGGTCGGTATCCATCGTTTTATCGGTAGCGACAAGACGACTTTTTACTTCATCGCTATCTCCCTCGAAAAGTGCGTTATGATGAAAGGCGATACTGAAACCATCGCCTTTGGGTACGCTGAAAGATTGAGTAAAAAGTTCTTGCCGTTTTTGTTTGCAATACCTTTTCCTGTCTGTTTTTGTAATACTATCAAATCACTTCCGACATCCGTTCGGCATTTTCGCTAAACATCTTATCAGGCAGACGAAGTGCTGAAATAAGTCGGCTGTTTTCCATTAAATAACGACGGATTGGTTCGTTTTTGGGACTGTCCAACACGCCTCTTGAAGTGATAAAAGCCATTATGCCGCCTTCTCGAAGCGTATCCAATCCTTTCACGAAAAAATAGTTATGCACGGCTCGCGTAGAAACCTCCTTAATCGGGTCTTTGCCTTTGCGTAGGCTCGGTCGTAAACCACCATATTCCCAAATGGAATATTGCTCGTAATCAAATCGAACGTGCCGTTTTTTTCGGCAGGATTTCTTCAAACCCTTGAATATTTATATCCGTATTTTGTCTGTCTGACGACAATGCTCTCAGGATGCGTCCGGTTATTTTATCTTTCTCGAAAGCGGTTACTTGCGTATATGGTCGGGCAAAAGATTGTATGAATACACCCATTCCGGCGGAAGGGTCAAGCATCTTGTCAATGCGAATACCGGCATTGTCCAAAACATCAGCAATGGCATCGGTTATTCGCTTATCCGTATAAAACGAAGTCAAAACACTCTGTTTGATGCTGTTCCAAAAAAGATTAAACTCTTGACTGTTTACTGTGTTTTGACGGATAGTCTCTTTGAGTTCAGCCACTAACGGGAAAAGCTCTTTTTCGGATTCCGTCCATCGGTTCAAATCGGCTAATGTATCGGTAGGATTGAGCACGCATTTTAGTCCGCCGAAACCGTTGTATCGGATAAAATTTCACGTTCGGCAGTTGTGGGTAAGCGATGCTCTTTTTCGATACGAAACAGGGTTCGTATCGCTTCGGTATTGGCAATAAGGGGTCTGCCTTTTGTTGTAAGCCATAGAGATAGATTAAGGTTTTCGGTTATATTTGGTATCGGATTTTTTATTAGGCTCAAAAGCAAAAGATGTGGTGTGATCGGCATTTAATACCAATCGAGCATTGAATTTTTTGTCGCTTTTGGCGGTTAAGCCTTTTAGTAATGGTGTTTTTCCTTCGGTAAACAGAGCTTTCAAGTGTTCATCGGAAAGTAACAGTCCACAAATTTCACGGAATACTAAAAAATCACACCTCTTTGCATTTGGCTACTTTGGATAAAATATCAGGTTTTTGGTTTTGCATTTGGGACAATCCATTAGATTTGTAGAATTGTTAGAAAAAGAGAGAGACAACAACTCCTTACAGATTTGTCGGGTATAAATCTCAATACCTTTATGGAATGTTTCTGCATTCATCTTTCCGGTTTCGATATCTGCCAACGCTTTTTCCCAACTTCCGGTCATCTCTGCATCGGCTATTTTACGGTCTTTTACAATCTCGAAAACGGCAAGTCCCTTTTCGGTAGGAATTAAACTCTTCTTTTCTCTGACGATGTAATCTCTTATAATTAAAGTTTCGATAATGGCGGCACGCGTGGCAGGCGTTCCCAACCCGCACTCTTTCATCGCGGCTTTGGCTTCTTCATCGGCAACCTCTCTTGGCGCTGCCGTCTCCATAGCGGAAAGTAGAGTTGCTTCATTATAAAGCGGTTTGGGTTTGGTTTGATGTTGAGTGATTTCGTGAGATTGAACGGGTATGGTTTCGTCTTGCATAAAATCGGGAAGTTCGGTCTGTACCGTTTCATTCTCATCCGTTTCTGTCTTTTCGTTCAGCACGCTTCGCCAACCGCTTACTAAAAGGCGACTGTTTTTCGTTTGAAAAGATACTCTCCAACAGAAAACTCAACATTTTGTACTTCTTGTGTAGATTTTTCTGAAAAGGCTTCCAACATTCGTGAAGCGATACAATCGTAAATTATTTGCTCGTCGGCAGTTAATCTGTCGGGAAGGTTTTCGGTAATCAGCAAAGCGTGATGGTCTGTTACTTTGGCATCGTTTACGCTTCGTTTGTTCAGCATTTTTTGGCTAAGTGTTCGGGCGTAGTTTCCGAAAATGGGATGTATGTGCAGGTTTTCGATAAGCGAAGGGATTTCTTCAAAAATATCTTCGCCGATATATCTGCTGCCTGTACGTGGATAAGTGATTAACTTTTTCTCGTACAGGCTTTGAGCAATGGAAAGAGTTTTATCGGCAGGAAAGCCGTGTTTTCGGTTTGTCTCTTTTGCAGGTTTGTCAAATCGAATAAGAAGGGGCGGTTCTGTATCAACCGTCTTTCGCTCGATTTTTGACACCGTCAATAAGCCGGTTTTGTCTGCAAAGTAAGTGCCCGCAGACAGACCGGGGCGATGGCGTTATCTTCAAATTTAGTATCGCTTACGGCTTTACAACGAATACCCGCTTTTTCGATAGTGAGTTTTATTTGCCAATACGGCACACTTTGGAAATTTTTGTTTTCGAGAAACCGGTTTACAAATCATCGAAAGTGTGGGTGTTTGCACTCGTCCCAACGAATAACCGCCTTTTTTTGGCTGCAATAGAAAGTGCTCGACTTGCATTGATACCTACAAGTCCAATCGGCTTGACTTCGGGCTTTCCCTGAAAAATATAGATTATCGTACTCTGAGCCGTTTTTCAATTTTTCCAATCCTTCCCGAATGGCTTTATCGGTCAATGAGCTTATCAAAGTCGGTCGAAAGGTTTTTTACATTGCAGATAGTCAAAAATATGGCGAAAAATTAGCTCTCCTTCACGTCCGG
>JBMNIR010000011.1:0-615875 GCA_050951125.1 Fermentimonas sp.
GTTGAAGATGCACGAGTGCGGGCTGCCAAAAGATATGGCGGCAGAACTGTACAAGCCGTTTATCATCCGCAAGCTCATCGAGCGCGGCATCGTGAAGACGGTAAAGTCGGCCAAGAAGATCGTCGATCGTAAGGAGCCGGTCGTGTACGATATCCTGGAATACGTGATGAAGGGGCACCCGGTGCTGCTTAACCGCGCTCCCACCCTACACCGGCTGGGTATCCAAGCGTTCCAGCCTAAGCTTATCGAGGGGAAAGCCATTCAGCTCCACCCACTGGCCTGTACCGCTTTCAACGCGGACTTCGACGGCGACCAGATGGCAGTACACCTGCCGCTGGGCAACGAGGCCATCCTGGAGGCGCAGCTACTCATGCTCTCGTCACACAACATCCTCAACCCCGCCAACGGGGCACCCATTACCGTACCGTCGCAAGACATGGTGCTGGGTCTCTACTACATCACCAAGATACGACCCGGTGCCAAGGGCGAAGGGATGCACTTCTACGGTGAAGAAGAGGCTATTATCGCCTACAACGAGGGCATCGTGGATATTCACGCCCTGGTGAAGGTGGTGGTTGACGACATCGACGAGGAGGGCAACCCCATCCGCAAGATGCACGAGACCACCGTGGGCCGCGTGATTACCAACGAGGCGATTCCCAAGGAGGTAGGATACGTGAACGAGCTACTCTCCAAGAAATCGCTTCGCGACATCATCGGTAAGGTTATCAAGACCTGTGGCGTGGCTCGCACGGCGCAGTACCTCGACGACATCAAGGACCTCGGGTTCAACATGGCCTTCAAGGGAGGACTCTCGTTCAACCTTGATGACATCATCATCCCGAAAGAGAAAGAGGCCCTTATACAGGAGGGGTACGACGAGGTGGAGCAGATTATGGACAACTACAACATGGGTTTCATCACCTACAACGAACGTTACAACCAGATCATCGACACCTGGACGCATATTAACTCCAAGCTCTCTAACATCCTGCTGAAGCAGTTGTCGGAAGACGACCAGGGATTCAACCCGGTCTACATGATGCTCGATTCCGGTGCCCGGGGCTCTCGCGAGCAGATTCGCCAGCTCTCCGGTATGCGCGGGCTGATGGCGAAGCCTCAAAAGAGCGGCGCCGAAAGCTCACAGATCATCGAGAACCCCATCCTGGCAAACTTCAAGGAGGGGTTGTCGGTGCTGGAGTACTTTATCTCCACCCACGGTGCGCGCAAGGGTCTGGCTGATACCGCGCTGAAGACGGCCGACGCCGGGTACCTCACCCGCCGGCTGGTGGACGTATCGCAAGACGTGATCGTCAACGAAGAGGACTGCGGCACACTCCGCGGACTGACCGCCACGGCCATCAAGAACAACGACGAGATCATCGCGTCGCTCTACGAGCGTATCCTGGGTCGGGTATCGGTGCACGACGTGCAACACCCCAACACGGGAGAGATCCTGGTATACTCCGGCGAGGAGATCACCGAGGAGATCGCGAAGAAAATAGAAGAGTCACCCATCGAGCGGGTAGAGATACGCTCGGTGCTTACCTGCGAGGCATCGCAAGGGGTCTGTTGCAAGTGCTACGGCCGCAACCTCGCCACGGGCAAGATCGTACACAAGGGAGAGGCCGTGGGTGTCATCGCCGCCCAGTCGATTGGCGAACCCGGTACCCAGCTCACGCTGCGTACGTTCCACGTGGGAGGTATCGCTTCGAACATCGCCACCGAGAACCGCATCGTCACCAAGTACGATGGTATCCTGGAGTTTGAAGAGCTGCGTTACGTGGAGACCAAGGACGTGGAGGGTATCCCCCACAAAGTGGTAGTCAGCCGCTTGGTAGAGATGCGGGTGGTCGACCCCAACACCAAGATCGTCCTGCTGTCGCACAACGTGCCATACGGATCCAAGCTCTACTTCGGCCAGGGCGACAAAGTGAAGAAAGACGACCTCATCTGCGAGTGGGACCCCTTCAACGCGGTCATCGTATCGGAGGCCAGCGGTAAGATCCGGTTCGAGAACCTCACCGAGAACCTCACCTTCAAGGTGGAGTCTGACGAACAGACCGGGCTGAAAGAGAAGGTAATCATCGAGTCACGCGACAAGCGGAAAGCACCTTCGGCTCATATCGTTGACGCGGATGAGAACATCCTGCGCAGCTACACGCTCCCGCTTGGCTCGCATATCGTGAAAAACGAGGGTGACGATATCAAGGCGGGCGACATCCTGGTGAAAATACCCCGCGCTATCGGTAAGGCGGGCGACATCACCGGTGGTCTGCCTCGCGTGACGGAGCTGTTCGAAGCGCGCAACCCGTCCAACCCTGCCGTAGTATCTGAAATCGACGGGGAGGTATCCTTCGGGCGGATCAAGCGTGGCAACCAGGAGATCTCGGTCACCTCTAAAACCGGGGAGATCAAGAAGTACATGGTGCCGCTGTCCAAGCAGATACTGGTTCAGGAGAACGACTACATCCGGGCGGGCATGCCGTTGTCAGATGGTGCCATCACCCCCGCCGACATTCTGGCTATCATGGGACCCACCGCCGTTCAGGAGTACATCGTGAACGAGGTGCAAGACGTGTACCGCCTGCAAGGGGTGAAGATCAACGACAAGCACTTCGAGGTGATTGTCCGTCAGATGATGCGCAAGGTAGAGGTAGTGGATCCGGGTGATACCCGCTTCTTGGAGCAGCAGCTAGTAGACAAGAACGTGATGATGGAGGAGAACGACCGTATCTGGGGCAAGAAGGTGATCACCGACGCGGGTGATTCACAGATCTTTGAGCCGGGACAAATCGTGACCGCCCGCAAGCTGCGCGACGAGAACAGCTCGCTCAAGCGGCGCGACCTCAAGACGGTAGAAGCGCGTGACGCCGTGCCCGCCACGGCCAACCAGGTACTACAGGGCATCACCCGTGCCGCCCTGCAGACCAACAGCTTCATGTCGGCCGCCTCATTCCAGGAGACCACCAAGGTACTCAACGACGCCTCGATCAACGGGAAGACCGACACCCTCGAAGGGTTGAAGGAGAACGTGATCGTCGGTCACCTCATCCCCGCCGGAACCGGGCAGAGGGAATACGAGAAACTGGTGGTAGGCTCCCGCGAAGAGTACGAGCGGCTGAGCGCCAACAAGCGCACCAACCTCTTCCAGGAGGCCGCGGAGGGGGCGTGAGGTTAAGGCCCCTTAGCCTACGGGACAACCCGATTGTCCACGAGGTTGCGAGAAGCGGCGTGATTGCGAAGAACCAAAAGAATCGGGATACGCACGTGGGAAAGCCTAATTCGTAGAGCAACCGATATTCCCTTATGGGAGAGGCCCGTGCCGAGTCTTCGGTAGCGGGCTTTCTGATCTCTTCCGAATACGAATCACGGAAAGCCTTGCTGCACCAGATGGACGAAATTACCGACGATATTTTGACCGATCATCGGTAAACTAGACATGCGCAGTCGTGCGAGCACCGAGAAGGTAAAATCACTGCCCGGTAGACTTTTTCAGGTACTCGTACACCGCCTGCTGGGCACGCACGGGCGACTCATCGTTCAGGCTTTTCGTCACGCTTGAACCGGTTGCACAGGTTCTCGTCCACCCACACCGCGCTCTGGTTATCTGCCAGTTGTATCTTCAGGATATCGATAATCTCCCGCTTGATGCGTTCTGTATAAACTGGGAAGGCTATCTCTACCCGGCGGTGTAGATTCCGCTGCATCCAGTCGGCCGAGGTGAGGTATATATTCTCCTCACCATCGTTAAAGAAGTACCACACCCGCGAATGCTCTAAGTAGGCGTCCACGATGCGGGTCACCGTGATGTTCTTGCTGAAGGGCTGACCCGGGATGAGGCAGCAGATACCCCGGATAATCAGGTCGATCTTCACGCCTGCCTCGCTGGCCCGGTAGAGGGCCGAGATCACCCCCTTATCCTCCAGGCTATTCATCTTTCAGGATAATGTACCCTATCCCCCCGTTCTTCACCTGCTCGATCTCCCGCTCGATCATCGCGTGGATCGAGGAGAGCATGTTGAACTGCGTGACCAGCAGGTGCCGGAACTCGTTCGTGTAGGGATGTCCCTCGAGTACCCGGAACACCTCGTCGATATCCCTGATAATCGCCTTGTTGGAGGTGAGCAGCCCCTTGTCGGAATAGATACGCGCCGTTTTCTCGTTGAAGTTGCCCGTGCCAAGGTACGCGTACCCCTTGATGGGATCCGACGGGTCGTTGCTCCGCTTGCGCACGTAGGCCAGCTTGGCGTGTACCTTCAGCCCCGGCAGGCTGTAGATGATCTTCACCCCGGCCTGTTGCATCAGCTCCGACGTGAGGTAGTTGTTCACCTCGTCGAACCGGGCCTTTAACTCCACGAATACCGTCACCTTCTTGCCGTTCTTCGCGGCGCTGATAAGGCTGTTGATCACCGCCGAGTTCTCGGCCACCCGGTACTGGGTCACCTTGATCTCCAACACCTTCGGGTCGAACGCGGCCTCCATCAAGAAGCGCAGCAGGTAGTCGAATGACTGGTAAGGGAAATGCAACAGCACGTCCCGCTTGCGCAACACCCGCAATATGGAACTGTTGGTCTCCAATTCCGGCACCCGCAGCGGCGGCGGTAGCTTCTGCTGCAGCGAATCGCCCACCGGGTTCGGGAGGTCGGCCAAGTCGGCCAGGTTCAGGTACTTGCCGGAGGGCAGCAATTCCTCCTCTTCAATCTCGTACGCCTCCCGCAGGTATTGCAAGAAATAATCGGGCATCGCCTGATCGTATTGAAAACGGGTGACCGCCCCTATCTTCCGCTTGCGCACCTTTCGCAGGATCTTCTCGGCGATATCCTTCTGATCCTCGCTCTCCAGCGAGAAGTCGGCATCCCTCGATATCTTGATACTGAAGCAATCCACGATATCGTACCCCGGGAACACGCTCGCCAGGTTCGCCTTGATCACGTCGTCAATAAAGATGATGTAGTGGTTGCCCGCGTGCGGGGGTAACTCCACGAAACGGGGGATCTTGGTATACGGTATCTTCATCAGGGCGTAGATATAGTCGCCGGCATCCGTCGCCTCCCGCTTCTTTTTCTTCGCTTGAAGACTGATGGCCTGATAGATACGCCCATCCTGGATAAAGGAGTGGATCACGTCTTTCTGGATGATCATCGGCTGGAGATAGGGGAACACCTCCTCGTTAAAGTACTGCTCAACGTACGCCTGGTGAAAGGGCTCCACCTCGTGCGTCTGGTACAGCACGATGCCGTTCCGCTTGAGCTCGGGCAAGATCATCTCGTTGAAGATCGCGTTGTACTCCCGCTCATGCTCGGTAACTATGCTGTTAATCTCGCTGATGGTGTTCAGCGACTCCTCCACCGACTCGTCACGCTTAATGCTCTTGAGCAACGAGCTGTGGTAACCCGAAACGCGTATCTTGTAAAACTCCTCCAGGTTGGAAGAGTAGATAGAGAGAAACTTGATGCGCTCGTAAACGGGCAAGCGCTCGTCCCTCGCCTCCAGCAACACCCGCTCGTTAAAAGACAACCAACTGATGTCGCGCTTGAAAAAATGGTAGGTTGACTCGCTCATACGTTGCTTTGAATTACGGGATAAAAATAATAACTTTGACCGAATAAAAAAAACGATGAAGGAGATTGGGTTGTTATCCGATACACACGGCTGCTGGGACGATAAGTTCGAGATGCACTTCGCCACGTGCGACGAGATATGGCACGCGGGCGATATTGGCTCGCTCTCGCTGGCCCAACGCTTTGAAGGGCTGAAGCCTTTTCGGGCGGTACATGGCAACATCGACGACGGCCCCACCCGTGCCGCCTACCCCGCCACCACGCGGTTCACGCTGGAGGGGGTGGATGTCTTGATCAAGCACATCGGGGGCTACCCGGGGCGATACGACCCCTCGATACGTGCCCAACTTAAAGCCAGCCCGCCAAAACTGTTCATCGCCGGCCACTCTCACATCCTGAAAGTGATGTACGACAAGAAGCTGAAGTGTCTCCATATGAACCCCGGCGCCGCCGGGTGGTACGGTATCCACCAGGTCCGCACTCTCCTGCGCTTCGTCCTGGACGATGGTGATATCCGCGACCTAAGGGTAATCGAGCTGGGAGCTAATACACCTCTGTTTTAATTTGGCCGGGAAGCGGTGAGAAATGAAGTGCGTAGCATTTCAGCTAAAAACTAGCAACTACTCCACTACATCAAGTCAGGGAAAAACGCGATTAAAAGGCCACCGATGCCAATCAGCATCAAGATAGAGCCAATGGTCCGGTTAAGAATGACCAGCCCCCTCCGGTTGAATCGCTTGCGGAGGCGGGAAACGAGCGTGGTCAGAAAGAACCACCATCCAAGGGCAGCCGCGATGAAAGCGGCCATCCCCGCCACGAAGAAACGGGTACCCCCCGCCAACGGATTGTACGAGAAACGGGCGTATAGGCCGACGAACACCAAGATGATGGCCGCGTTAGAGAAGGTAAGCAGGAACGAGGAGCCAAAATCCCTCAAGTAACGGGTTTCATCGGGTAGCACATCAGGTTGCCAATCTTTCAACGGGTTGGAGCGGAACACGCCAAAGCCGAAAATGAGGAGGATAACCCCCGCCAGTACCTGAAACCAGCGTTCCTGCTCGGTGATGAAATCGGCAACGAAGTTCATCCCCACCAGCGTGATCAGCGCGTAGGTGAGATCGGACAACATCGCACCCAACCCCGTCACGAATCCATGCCAGCGCCCTCTATCGAGCGTGCGCTGGATGGTCAGCATGTTGATCGGTCCCATGGGCGAGGAGACCAGCAGCCCTATCAGGAATCCTTTGGCGATTATCTCTAACATGTCCTTTCGTTTACTGCAAAGGTACGCGCATTATTACAACCAACAAAACCCAAGTTCACATCTGTTTTTGTTGCTGTCCGCTTTCATCTTTAGACTTTTTCTCGTCATGGCAAAGACAAGCAAACTTGTCTTTGCGCATTTGACTTAACGAAAAAGTTCAACGGGGTTTAGACTTTTTCTCGTCATGGCAAAGACAAGCAAACTTGTCTTTGCGCATTTGACTTAACGAAAAAGTTCAACGGGGTTTAGACTTTTTCTCGTCATGGCAAAGACAAGCAAACTTGTCTTTGCGCATTTGACTTAACGAAAAAGTTCAACGGGGTTTAGACTTTTTCTCGTCATGACAAAGACAAGCAAACTTGTCTTTGCGCATTTGACTTAACGAAAAAGTTCAACGGGGTTTAAACTTTTTCTCGTCATGGTAAAGACAAGCAAACTTGTCTTTGCGCATTTGACTTAACGAAAAAGTTCACTACCTTTGTAGTCATATAACAGGAGAAAAACAGCGAAAAAGAGTATGATTGCATTTTTCAGGACACCTTCGCGCACGGTCATCGCCGTGGAAACCGAATCGGATTTCTCAGCCGAAACCCGGCAAAAACTTGCGTGGCTCTTCGGGGAAGCGGAACTCCTCCAAGAGGAAGTGGTAGAGCAAGCCTTCATTGGCCCCCGACGCGAAATGATCTCCCCCTGGAGCACCTGCGCGGTGGAGATCACCCGGAACATGGGCGTGGAAGGGATCACCCGGATAGAGGAGTTCATCCCGGCACCGATGGGCACCGGTGCGAACGACTTCGACCCGATGTTGCAAGAGAGGTACCGTCAACTGGATCAGGCCCTCTTCGTGAACGACAGGCAGCCGGAGGAGATCATGCAGATCGACGACATCGCGGCGTACAACGAGGAGGAAGGGCTGGCACTCAGTACCGACGAGATCGACTACCTGGAGGAGGTGAGCCGCAAGATGGGACGCAAGCTTACCGACAGCGAGGTGTTCGGCTTCTCGCAAGTGAACTCCGAGCACTGCCGCCACAAGATATTTAACGGCACCTTCATCATCGACGGCGAGGAGAAGGAGCTATCGCTGTTTCAACTGATCAAGAAGACCTCCTCGATCAACCCCAACGGGCTGGTATCGGCCTACAAAGACAACGTGGCGTTCGTGCAGGGACCTACCGTGGAGCAGTTCATCCCAGAGCATGCCGACCGTCCCAGCTTTTTCCGCACCAAGGAGGTGGAGAGCGTGCTGTCGCTCAAGGCAGAAACGCACAACTTCCCCACCACGGTAGAGCCGTTCTACGGCGCCTCCACTGGCTCGGGAGGGGAGATACGCGACAGGCTGGCGGGCGGCAAGGGAGCCCTACCGGTCGCCGGCACGGCGGTCTACATGACCGCCTACCCCCGTATGGAGGAGGGACGTGCCTGGGAAGAGGCGATGCCGCCCCGCGACTGGCTCTACCAAACGCCCAAGCAGATACTGATGAAGGCCTCCAACGGGGCATCCGACTTCGGGAACAAGTTCGGGCAGCCGCTCATCTGCGGGTCGCTGCTCACCTTTGAACATACCGAGAACTACAAGAAATTCGCCTACGACAAGGTAATCATGATGGCCGGGGGTATCGGCTACGCCAACCGCCGCGATGCCCTCAAGGAGGAGCCGAAGAGTGGCCAGAAAGTGGTGGTGATGGGCGGCGATAACTACCGGATCGGGATGGGTGGGGGTGCCGTATCGTCGGTCGACACCGGCGAGTTCTCCTCGGGCATCGAGCTGAACGCGGTGCAACGGGCCAACCCCGAGATGCAGAAGCGGGTGGCTAACGTGATCCGAGCCTTGGCCGAATCTGACGACAACCCCATCGTATCCATCCACGACCACGGCGCGGGGGGACACCTCAACTGCCTGTCGGAGCTGGTGGAAAAGACGGGGGGCATGATCGAGATGGATAAACTCCCCGTGGGCGATAAGTCCCTGTCGGCCAAAGAGATCATCGGCAACGAAAGCCAGGAGCGTATGGGGCTGCTGGTGAACCAGGAAGAGCTGGAGCGGATCGATCAAATCGCCAAGCGGGAACAGGCACCCCTCTACGTGGTGGGAGAAACCACGGGCGACCAACGGCTGACCTTCCGGCAGGCGGACGGCGAGAAACCTATCGACATGGAGCTATCGGACTTCTTCGGGAAGGTGCCGATGACCGTGATGGAAGACAGCACCGTGGTCGAGGAGTACAGCGCGCCCGAGTACGAGTTGAAACGACTTAAGGAGTACCTGGAGAACGTCCTCACGCTGGAGTCGGTCGCCTGTAAGGATTGGCTCACGAACAAGGTGGACCGCTCCGTGACCGGCAAGGTGGCCCTCCAACAGAACCAGGGCGAGATACAGCTGCCGCTAAGCGACTGCGGGGCTATCGCGCTTGACTACAGGGGATATGCCGGCATGGCTACCTCTATAGGGCACGCGCCCCAGGTAGCGATGATTGACCCCGCCGCCGGGTCGGTGATGGCGGTGGCCGAGGCGTTGACCAACATCGTGTTCGCCCCCCTCACCCGGGGTCTCGAGGGCGTTTCACTGAGCGCCAACTGGATGTGGCCCTGCCGTAACCCCGGCGAAGACGCCCGCCTATACAAGGCGGTGGAGGCCTGCTCCGATTTCGCCTGCGCGCTGGGGATCAACATCCCCACCGGGAAGGATTCGCTCTCCATGACACAACGGTACGGTGACGATCAGGTCTACTCGCCGGGCACGGTGATCATCTCCGCGGCGGCCGAGGTGCAGAACGTCCGCCGGATCGTTCCCCCGGTACTCGCCTACATCAAGGGGACCTACCTCTACTACATCGACTTTTCATTCGACGTCTTCAAGCTGGGGGGATCGGCGTTCGCACAGACCCTGAGCAAGGTAGGCGATGAGGCACCCACGGTAACCGATACCGAGTACTTTAAGAACGCGTTCGCGGCCGTGCAAGAGTTGGTAAGGCGCGGACTTATCCTCGCCGGGCACGACATCTCGGAAGGGGGGATGATTACCACCATGCTGGAGATGTGCTTCGCCAACCCGCGTGGGGGTCTCGAGGCGCGGCTGGACAAGATCCGCCATACCGACCTCATCAAGGTACTCTTCTCCGAGAACCCGGGCGTGCTCATCCAGGTGAAGCATCACCGGCTGGTAGAGAAGATACTGGACGACTACGGCGTGGGCTTCGCGATCGTGGCACGCCCCATCGAGGAACGAAAGCTGATTATCTCCAAGAATGAGTTCTACCAAGAGTTCGATATCGACGCGCTGCGGGACACCTGGTACAGGACCTCCTACCTCTTCGACCGAGAACAGAGCGGCGAGGAACATGCGCGAGCACGGTTCGACAACTACAAGAAACAGCCACTGCGGTTCGAGATTCCATCCTCCTTCATCGGGAAGATGGAAGATATGGGACTGGAACCCAACCGGGTGGAAAAATCGGGCCTCACCGCGGCGATCATCCGCGAGAAAGGGACCAACGGCGAGCGGGAGATGGCCTACGCGCTCTACCTGACCGGGTTCGACGTCAAGGACGTGCATATGACCGACCTCACCACGGGCCGCGAGACGCTGGATGGGGTTCACTTCGCCGTCTTCTGCGGCGGCCTCTCCAACGCCGACGTGCTGGGCTCCGCCAAAGGTTGGGCCGGCGGGTTCAAGTACAACGAGAAGGCGAAAACGGCACTACAACGCTTCTTCGCTCGCGAAGATACGCTGAGCCTGGGCGTATGCAACGGGTGCCAGCTCCTGATGGAGCTGGGACTACTCTACCCCGAGATGGGAGAGAACCACCCGAAAATGCAACCCAACAGCTCCGGTAAGTTCGAATCGGCCTACGTGAGCATCACGATACCTAAGAACAACTCGGTCATGCTGAAGTCGCTCGAGGGTAGCCAACTGGGTGCGTGGATCGCTCATGGGGAAGGGCGCTTCGTGCTGCCCGAAGGGGAAGCGCACTACGGTATCGCCGCCAAGTACCTGTACGATGAATACCCGGGGAACCCCAACGGGTCGGACTTCTCCACCGCGGCCCTCTGTTCCAAGGATGGGCGGCACCTGGCGATGATGCCCCACCCGGAACGGGCCATCTTCCCCTGGCAGAACGCCTACTACCCCTTCAAGTACCGGAAGCAGGAGGTGACACCCTGGATGGAGGCGTTCGTGAACGCGAGGGAGTGGTTAAAAAACAACGGTAAGCAGGTATAACCAAAAACGGTGGTGATAAACTAAACAGTGACGAACGAGCAACAACGAGAAAAAAGGGATATGAAGGCGATATTTGAGTACCGGATGAAGGTACGCGACTACGAGTGCGACGTGCAGGGGCACGTGAACAACGCGAACTACCAGCACTACTTCGAGGTCACCCGTCACGAGTTCTTGGAGCAGGTAGGGCTAAACTTCTACCAGCTACACCTGAAGGGGATCGATGCAGTGGTGGCCCGGGTAGACATACGGTACAAGGTACCCCTTATCGGTATGGACGAGTTCGTTTGCACCGTAACCCGGATCGAGCGACAAAACGTGAAGTTCATCTTTCACCAGGAGATCATCCGGCTAAGGGACAACGCGCTGTGCGCGAAGGCCAAGATCGAGGTGGTGAACTTGGTTAATGGTAAGCTGTCGAAGCCCGAGGTGTTTGACGAAGCGTTCAAGGATTACATCTAAAGACTACTTGCAGGTGTTGTACTATTGTTATTTGCTTTCAGTGCGTAGACCTTAGCTCGTTTTACGGGGACACATCCTGCGAAGTTCGCGTTAAAAAAGAAAAGCTGTTTGAAGCAATGCGAACTTTTGCGTTAAGCAAGACGAGCAGAGATGAACATGTTCATATATGCCGTTGCGAGCAAAAGTGCAGCGAAGCTGAGTTCTTTTCTTTTAGCGAACAAGCAGTTGATGGGTCGTAAAACGAGCTTCAGTCGAATATTTGCATAAGCCGAATGCAGAGTCAAACTCGTTTGAACTATGCTAAGGCGAGCAAATATCTGCGAAGCGAACTTGAAAGCAAATAAAAGCGAAAACATGAAAGCTGACTATTTAAGAAGGAGACGATGCTATGAAAAACAGGCCGCTTTACCAAATCGCCCTTACCCAAGTGAAAGGCGTGGGAGTAGCCCACGCGCGGGAACTGGTGCGTGTGATGGGCAGCGAAGAGGCGGTTTTCAAGGGTGATATCCGCGGGCTGGAGACCATCCCCCGTATATCGAGGCGACTCATCGAAGAGATCCGGGATCCCAACGTGCTCCATAGGGCCGAGAAAGAGCTGGCGTTCGTGGAGAAGAACCAGCTCCGCCTCCTGTTTTTCACCGATGAACACTACCCAAGGCGACTGGCCAACTGCGTGGATGCTCCCATTCTACTATACGGCAAGGGGAACGCCGACTTTAATAGGGAGAAAACCATCAGCATCGTAGGTACCCGCGGCTCCACCCGCTACGGGGAGGGCTTCTGCCGGGAGTTCGTCTCGGAGATCGCCGCGTCTTTTCCCGATGTACAGGTGGTGAGCGGCCTCGCGTACGGTATCGACATTTGCGCCCACCGGGCTGCCCTGCAAAACGGGCTCTCCACCGTGGCAGTGCTGGCTCACGGGCTAGACAGGATCTACCCGAGCCTACACCGGCAAACGGCGGTCGAAATGTTGGAGGATGGAGCACTACTGACCGAGTTCCCCAGCGGTACCAACCCCGACAGGCACAACTTCGTGAAACGAAACCGCATCGTGGCGGGAATGTCAGACGCGGTCGTCGTGATAGAGTCGCCCAAGAAAGGGGGATCGCTCCTCACCGCCGACATCGCGAACTCCTATTTCCGGGAGGTCTTCGCGCTACCCGGACGGGTCAACGACAAGGTGTCCGACGGGTGCAACCGCCTGATTGCCGACAACAAGGCGCTGCTACTGCACAGCACGGCAGACTTCATCGCGCACATGGGCTGGGTGGAGTCGACAACGCCCAACATCCCTCGCCAAACGGAACTGTTCACCGAGCTATCGGAAGAGGAGCAGGCGATCATAACCCTCCTCGCCCAAACCGGGACGATGCAGGTGAACGCGATGGGTATCGAGCTCAACACCCCGGTACCGGAACTCTTCATGACCCTGCTGGAGTTGGAGATGAAAGAACTCGTGGAGGCACTGCCCGGGGGCATGTACGGGCTAGTATGAATTTTCTTGCGGAATCGCTTTTTAACCTCTGGTAAATTGAGTATATTTGTATTATCCGTGAATATTGCTTTTTTACTAATTACACATTAAATAATCGAATTACAATCATGGCAGAAGAGATAAAAGAGACCAAGAACAGTGAAAAACTAAAAGCGCTGCGTGCAGCGATGGACAAGATAGAGAAGACCTACGGGAAAGGGTCTATCATGAAGATGGGCGATGAGAAAGTGGAGGAGATCCCGGTCATCTCATCCGGCTCCATCGGATTAAACGTGGCACTGGGCGTGGGCGGGTACCCCCGCGGACGCGTCATCGAGATCTACGGTCCCGAATCGTCCGGCAAGACCACGCTGGCCATCCACGCCATCGCGGAAGCGCAAAAGGCGGGCGGTTACGCGGCGTTTATCGACGCGGAGCACGCGTTCGACCGTTTCTACGCCGAAAAGCTGGGCGTGAACACCGACGAGCTGCTTATATCGCAGCCCAGCAGCGGGGAGGAGGCACTGGAAATCGCGGAGCAGCTGATACGCTCCTCGGCGGTCGATATCATCGTGATCGACTCCGTGGCCGCTTTGACGCCCAGGAAGGAGATCGAAGGCGATATGGGCGACTCCAACGTCGGCCTGCAAGCCCGGCTGATGTCGCAAGCCCTCCGGAAGCTCACCGCCGCCATCAGTAAAACGAACACCACCTGCATCTTCATCAACCAGTTGAGGGAGAAGATCGGGATCATGTTCGGGAACCCAGAAACCACGACAGGTGGAAACGCGCTAAAGTTCTACTCGTCGGTGCGGCTCGACATCCGCGGTAGCGGTAGTCCCATCAAGGATGGTGAGGAGCAGATTGGCCGCCCCACCCGGGTAAGGGTAGTGAAGAATAAGGTGGCGCCACCCTTCCGGAAAGCGGAGTTCGACATCATGTTCGGGGAGGGGATTTCAAGAACCGGGGAGATCATCGACCTGGGATCGGACCTCGGCATCATAAAAAAGAGCGGCTCCTGGTACAGCTACAACGATACCCGACTGGGGCAAGGGCGCGATGCGGCCAAGCAAGCGGTTAAGGACAATCCCGAGCTCGCGGAAGAGCTGGAGAAGCTCATTTTCGAGGCACTTTCGGAGAAGAAGTAACGCGCCGGAGCGCACAGTGTTTGCCTATTACTATTTGACGTTCTTGCTTTCAAGGCGAAGACCTTAGTTCGTTTCACGGGGACACATCCTGCGAAGTTCGCGTTAAAAAAGAAAAGTTGTTTGAGGCAAAGCCGAGTTTTTTTCTTTTAGCGAACAAGCAGTTGATGGGTCGTGAAGCGGACTTCAGTCGAGCTTGAAAGCAAGAACTATTTTATAACGACTATTCAGCTTCGCTGCACTTTCGGGTATTCACCTCGTCGAGGATCGCGACCGCATCTTCCACGCTCTCCACGTGTCGGATGACGAGCGAGCGGCGGTTGCCCGTTTCGCGGAAGAGGCAGCGGCGGGGGTAGGTCTGCACGAAGGTCAGTAACTTGTCAAACGCGGGCGACTGGTAGAAGGGCGACTCCGGGTCGGCCACCAGGTGCAGCGCCATCTGCCCGTTCTTCAGCACCACTTTCTCTATCCCCACCGTTTGGGCCAGTCGCCTTAGCCGCACGATCCGGATCAACTCCCTCCCCTGCATCGGTATCCGTCCGAACCGGTCCTCCAACCTCTTGGTGAACTCTAGGGTCTCCATCTCGCCCTTTATGCTGTCGAGCTCGCGGTAGATCGCTATGCGCTCGGCATCGCTGGGGATGTAGGTCACCGGGAACATCAGTTCCAGGTCGCTCTCCACGTGCACGTCCTGCACGAAAACCCCATCACCATCCTCGCCGTTACCCAACGGCTCACTATAGAGCTCCGCGAACTCATCCTTACGCAGCTCCTGCACCGCTTCGGCCAGTATCTTTTGATACGCCTCGTACCCCAGGTCGGCTATAAAGCCGCTTTGCTCCGCCCCCAGCAGGTTGCCCGCCCCCCGGATATCCAGGTCCTGCATCGCGATGTGCAACCCACTTCCCAGCTCGGCGAAGTTCTCGATGGCTTGCAGCCGCCGGCGGGCATCATCGTTCAGCGTGTAGAGCGGCGGGGCCAGCAGGTAGCAAAACGCCTTTCGGTTGCTCCGCCCCACCCTGCCCCGCAGCTGGTGCAGGTCGCTCAGCCCAAAGTTGTGCGCATCGATCACCACGATAGTATTCACGTTCGGCATATCAACGCCCGACTCGATGATGGTCGTCGCGATCAGTACATCTTGCTCGTGGTTAATAAAGTCGGCTATCACCTTCTCGAGCCGCTTGGGATCCATCCGCCCATGCCCCACGACCACCCGCGCATCCGGTACCTCTCGCTTGACCAATGCCTCCAGCTCGTACAGGTTTTGGACGCGGTTATTCACGATAAACACCTGCCCGTTGCGACTCAGCTCGAAGTTCAACGCCTCTCGAATCACATCGGTATCGAACGTGTGCACCTCCGTCTGTATCGGGTAGCGGTTAGGCGGGGGCGTGTTGATGATGGAAAGGTCGCGTGACCCCATGAGCGAGAACTGCAGCGTGCGCGGTATGGGGGTAGCCGTCATGGTGAGCGTGTCCACGTTCACCTTCAGCTGCTTCAGCTTCTCCTTGGTGGCCACCCCGAACTTCTGCTCCTCGTCAATCACTAGCAGCCCCAGATCGTTGAACTTCACGTCTTTCCCCACCAGCCGATGGGTCCCGATCAGAATATCGATCTTACCCTCCTCCAGGTCGGCCAGGATCTCTTTTTGCTCCTTGGCCGAGCGACCGCGGCTCAGGTAATCAATCCTCACCGGGAAGTTCTCCAGCCGCTCGCGAAAGGTGTGGTAGTGCTGCGTGGCCAGTACCGTGGTCGGTACCAGCAGCGCCGTCTGCTTCCCATCGATAGCCGCTTTAAAAGCCGCCCGGATGGCGATCTCCGTCTTACCGAACCCCACGTCGCCACAGATGAGCCTATCCATGGGGCGGTCGCTCATCATATCGGCCTTGACGTCGCGCGTGGCCTTCACCTGGTCGGGCGTATCCTCGTACATGAACGAGGCCTCCAGCTCCGTCTGCAGATAGGTATCCTTCGAGAAGGGGAATCCCTTCTCCTGCTGCCGTTGCGCGTACAGCTTGATCAAATCGCGCGCGATATCCTTTATCTTTGACTTGGCGCACTGCTTGACCCGCTCCCACGCGCCGGAGCCCAGCTTATTGAGCCGCGGCGCCTCCCCCTCTTTCCCCTTGTACTTGGAGATCTTGTGCAGCGAATGGATCGACACGAATACCGCATCGTTATTCTGGTAAGTGAGCTTGATCACCTCTTGCACCTTCTCGCCAATGCGCAACCTCACCAGCCCCGCGAACTGCCCGATACCGTGGTCCAGGTGCACCACGAAGTCGCCCATCTGTAGTTGGTTTATCTCCTTGAGGGTAAGGGCGATCTTGCCCGACCGTGCCCGATCTGACTTGAGGCTATACTTGTGGAAACGGTCGAAAATCTGGTGGTCGGTGAAGCAGCAAATCTTCAGCGCTTCGTCCGAGAAACCCTCGTGCAACGTTTTGGTCACCGGCACGAACGGGATGGGGTCGTTCCGATCGTTAAAGATATGGAAGAGCCGCTTTTGCTGCTTCTCGCTATCGCTCAGTATGTAGATGGTGTAGCCATCGTCCATGAAGCGGTGCAGCGAATCGCTCAGCAAGTCGAAATTCTTGTGGTAGAGAGGTTGTAGAGAGGTGGTAAACGAGAGGACTGCATCAGGCGTATCCACCCCCTTCGCGTCCAGCGTCAACTTTTTGAAGGGGCCAATTGCCTCCTTGAACTCCCTAAGCGTGAGCAGCTCCGCCTTCACGAACCCCTCCCCTTTCAGGTCCAGGCGGGGCTCCTCCTCGTTCAGTCCCACCACCCGGCTATAGGCCCAGCGCGAGTCTTCGATCCCCACCACCGCGTTCGCGGGCAAGGAGTCAAACAGGGAAGCGCTCCGGGTGGCGGATCGGGTGAGGTCGGGCACCACCCGTATCTCGTTGAGCCTCTCCCGTGACAGTTGAGATTCCAACTCGAACGTGCGGATGGTATCCACCTCGTCGCCAAAGAAGTCGACCCGGTACGGGTACTCGCAAGCAAACGAGAAGAGGTCCAAGATGCTGCCCCTCACGGCATACTGTCCCGGTTCGTAGACGTAATCCACCTGTTGAAAGCCGAGCGACTCCAGCACCTCGCTCACGAAAGAGGGGTCGAGCCGGTCGCCCACTTTTACCTTCAACGTGTTCTTCTCGAGGTGCTCACCCGACACCGTCTTCTCGGTCAGCGCATCGGGGTAAGAAACGATCAGTAGCGGCTCATCGGGGTCCTGTATACGGCTCAGCACCTCGGTACGCAGCACCTGATTCGCCGCGTCCAGTTGGCCGTACTTTGCAGCCCTCTTGTAGGCCGATGGGAAAAAGAGCACCCGCTCGCTGCCCATCACCTGCACCGCGTCGTGGTAGAAATAGCCCGCCGTCTCGGCATCGTTCAGTATGTAGAGGTAAGTACCCGGTCTCTTCTTGAAGAGGCTCACAGAGAAAAGGGCACGTGACGACCCGTGCAACCCCATCACGGAGAGCACCTTCACCTTCTCCAGCATCGCGCTGGCAGCCGCCACGTTGGGGTGTTTCTCCACCCGCTGCTGCAACCGGGTAATCTCTATCGGTTCAAGCATTGCCATGAAACTGCAAAGGTAATTTATTTTTATTATCTTTGTCCCCTTGAAAAAGAGAAAGAACAGTCATATGCAAATAGAAGCAAAACTCACCCCCGATTACATATTCGAAACCAGCTGGGAGGTGTGCAACAAGGTGGGCGGTATTTACACCGTGCTATCCACCCGTGCCAACACGCTGCAACGGCTCTACGAGGACCGCGTATTGTTCATCGGCCCCGATCTGCAGGGCGACGAGAACCCCTGGTTCATCGAGGAGCCCGACCTGTACAAGTCCTGGCGGGAGCATGCGCGGGCGAACCGCGGTCTCAAGGTACGTGCCGGCCGGTGGGACGTGCCGGGGAGCCCGATAGCCCTCCTCGTGCAGTTTGAACCGTTCCTCCAATGGAAAAACAACATCTACGCCCAGATGTGGACCGATTTCGGGGTGGACTCCATCTCGGCCTACGGTGACTACCACGAGTCGACTGTCTTCGCCTACACCGCGGGAATGCTTATCGAGAGCTTCTACCGCTTTCACCACCTGGAGACGGAGAACGTGATCGCCCACTTCAACGAGTGGATGACGGGTGCCGGTGCGCTCTACATCAAGAAGCACGTGCCCAAGGTAGCTACCATCTTCACCACGCACGCCACCTCCATTGGTCGCTCCATCGCGAGCAACAACCTGCCCCTCTACACCCACTTGGAAGCGTACGACGGCGATCAGATGGCGAGCATGCTCAACATGGCAGCCAAGCACTCCATTGAGAAGAAGGCCGCGCTGAACGTCGATTGCCTTACCACGGTGAGCGACATCACCGCCCGGGAGTGCGTCCAGTTCCTCGGGCGGCAGCCCGACGTGGTGACCCCGAACGGCTTTGAAAAGGGGTTCATCCCCACCGGTAAGGCATACGACGAGGCCCGCGCAAGGGCACGACATACCCTGCTCAACGTGGCGGAAAAAGTATTGGGTCATCCGGTGGATCGCAACGCGTTGCTGGTGGGTACCAGCGGGCGATACGAGTACAAGAACAAGGGCATCGACCTGTTCATCGACGCTATGAAGCGGCTGCAGTCCATGGAAGGAATGGAGAGAGAGGTGATTGCCTTTATCATGGTCCCGGCCTGGATAAAAGGGCCGCGAGAGACGCTTCAGGAAACCCTTGAAGAGGGAAAAAACCTCACGGGGGCAGATGCCGTCACCGAGGCGGTTGCTCCATCGAGCAAGACCATCCAACCGGGGCAAGACGAACCGTTTCCCTTTACCACGCACGAGCTGGTAGATCCGTGGCACGACGCCGTGACGAATCATATCAAGCGTCAAGGGTTCAGCTACGCGCCCGGCAGCCGGGTGAAGATCCTCTTCGTTCCCTCCTACTTGAACGGCGACGACGGCATTTTCAACCTCCCTTACTACGACCTGCTGATTGGCTTCGACCTATCGCTCTTCCCCTCCTACTACGAGCCATGGGGCTACACCCCTCACGAAAGCGTGGCCTTCTCCATCCCCACCATTACCACCTCCCTTTCGGGCTTTGGTGCTTGGGCGGGGAAACAAGGCCAACGGAAATCCCTGTTCCATAACGGGGTGGAGGTCATTCACCGGGATGATGAAAACTACGAGGAAGCGATGAAGACAATCGCATCAGTCATCCGAGATTTCTCGTTAAAAAATACAACGCGGGTGACCACGCTCAAGCGTAAGGCGGCCGAGCTATCCAACCAGGCGGACTGGGCCCACTTCATCGTTCATTACCAGGAGGCTTACCGCAAAGCATTGCATCATTCATTCCTCCGATTATCGAGACCCTGTAAACCGAATGTGCGATAAAAGCGTTATCTTTGTCGTACGAAATCCATTAGGTTATCACGAGTAAGGTAATTCACGCTACAATTCAAACCGCACAACGGAAACGTAACGGGGGCACCAAGACCGCGAAGACAATGGAAGATACCTGAGTCAAACAAAATCAAAAGAAAACGTAATTAACAGATAAAAAAAACGAACATCAATGATTATTAAATCGAGTTATTCGAACAGTCCCATTTGGCGGGACATTCACGTGCACGCGGTACTCCCACCCGAGTTGGAGCCGCTACAGGAGATAAGCCACAACTTATGGTGGGTATGGAACGAAGAGGCAAGGGCCATCTTCGAAGATATCGACCTGATCGAGTGGGAGAAAAGCCAGAAAAATCCGGTCGTGATGATGCAGAACCTGCAGTCAGGCGTCACCGAAAAAGCGATACAAGACAAAGATTTGATGCAGCGCCTTAACTACGTTTACGACACGTTTAAGCGCTACATGAACCAGCCCTATGATGCCAATCGCCCCAGCGTGGCCTACTTCAGCATGGAGTACGGCTTATCGCACGTGCTAAAGATCTACTCGGGAGGTCTTGGCGTACTCGCCGGCGACTACCTGAAGGAGGCGAGCGACAGCCGAGTGGACATGACGGCCGTGGGGTTCCTGTACCGCTACGGTTACTTCACGCAAAGCCTGTCGGTAGATGGGCAACAGATCGCCAATTACGAGGCGCAGAACTTCGGCAGCCTTCCCATCACCCAGGTGATGAACCCCGATGGTACGCCGATGATCTTGGATGTGCCATTTCATGACCGCACCGTTTACTCAAACGTCTGGAAGGTGGGCGTGGGCCGCGTGGACCTCTACTTGATGGACACCGACCTGGAGCAGAACTGCGAGTTCGACCGCTCCATCACCCATCAACTGTACGGGGGCGACTGGGAGAACCGCATGAAGCAGGAGTACCTCCTGGGGATTGGCGGTATGCTCCTCCTGAAGAAGCTGGGCATCAAGAAAGAGGTGTACCACATGAACGAGGGCCACGCCGCGTTTATCAGCGTGCAGCGGCTGCGCGATTACGTGAAGGAGGAGGGGTTATCGTTTAACGAGGCCCTGGAGGTGGTACGCGCCTCTTCGCTCTACACGGTTCACACGCCGGTACCCGCGGGTCACGACTACTTTGATGAACCACTTATACAGAAGTACCTGGCCCCCATCGTCGAGAGAATCGGTATCCCCTGGTCCCGCTTCATGGACATGGGGCGCACCAACCCCGGCAGCAACGAAAAGTTCTCCATGAGCGTCTTCGCGCTCAACACGGCGCAGGAGGCCAATGGCGTGAGCGAGCTACACGGCACCGTGTCGAAGCAGATGTTCCAGCCGCTATGGAAGGGGTACTTCCCGGAGGAGTCACACGTGAGCTACGTGACCAACGGGGTTCACCTGCCTAGCTGGGCCACCTCGCAGGCAAAGACCATGTACCGAAAGCACTTCGGGGAAGAATTCTTCCAGGACCAGTCCAACATGGATCGTTGGCAAAAGATTTACAACGTGAACGACCAAGAGATATGGGATCTGCGCTGCCAGTTGAAAAAGATGCTCATCGACTACATCCACGAGGAGTTCAAGGAGGGATGGCTCAAGAACCAGGCCGACCCATCCCGCATCATGACCATGCTGGAAGATTTGCATCCCAACGCTTTGCTTATCGGCTTCTCCCGTCGATTCGCCACCTACAAGCGGGCACACCTCCTCTTCACCGACCTCGACAGGCTCGCCCGCATCGTGAACAACCCCAAGTACCCGGTTCGGTTCATCTTCGCGGGTAAGGCGCACCCGGCCGACGGCGGAGGTCAGGGACTTATCAAGCAGATCGTGGAGATATCGCGTCGTCCCGAGTTCCTGGGGAAAATCATCTTCCTCGAGAACTACGACATGCGGCTGGCCAAGCGACTGATCTCCGGCGTGGACATCTGGCTCAACACCCCCACCCGGGCCCAGGAGGCATCGGGTACCTCCGGTGAGAAGGCGCAGATGAACGGCGTGCTCAACTTCTCGGTACTCGACGGCTGGTGGTACGAGGGTTACGTTGAAGGCGCGGGGTGGGCTCTCACCGACAAGCGTACCTACGATAACCAATCCTATCAGGACGAGCTGGACGCCACCACCATCTACTCGATGCTCGAGAACGAGATCATCCCGCTCTATTACGCCCACAACAGCAACGGCTACTCGCACGAGTGGGTGCAGTACATCAAAAAGTCGATGGCCGAGATCGCCCCCCGCTTCAACACCAAGCGGATGATGGACGACTACTTCAACCGCTTCTACAACAAGCTGGCGGAACGCTCCAGGCGCATTCAGGCCAACAACTACGCGAAGGTCAAGGAGATCGTCAAGTGGAAGGAGGCGACCGCTTCTCAATGGGACACCCTGGAGGTGGTGAAGGTGGAGTTCAACCCCAACGTGAAAATGAAGGTCAACAACGGTCCCGAAGAGGTGTATGGTCGGGTGGTGATCGACAAGAAGAACCTCCCCTGCGATATTGGCGTGGAGGTCGTCGTTATCGATCATGACAACCTACACAAGGGACCCCGGTTCATCGAGTCGTTCGAGTTCAACCTGGTCAAGACGGAAGGTTCCCGACTCTACTTCGAGACCTCCCAGAGCCTGAACGACCCCGGGACGCGCCAGTACGGGCTACGGGTATTCCCGAAGAACCCCGACCTGCCGCATCGCAACGACTTCGCCTACATGAAGTGGATCTAATCACCCCGCAGTTTCACCTCGTATAGGGTCTTACATCACGTGCCGATAAGAGTAATTTTATCGGCACGTTTTTTTGCTGGAGCTAATCCTTTAAACACCCTATCGGCACCACCCAAACGCCATCTTTCCGTCGGTAGGCGTACTGCCCCACCCCCGTGAGAACCATTAGGAAGGAGGGTCGATTCATTCTCGTGGTATCGATTTTGTCAGCCAGTTCTCGGAGGGTTTCTGCACCATCCTCGATCAAGCTATCCCCGCCCAGCTTTATCTCGATCAACCCGAACTTACCGTTACGCAAGTGCAGCACCGCATCGCACTCCAGGCCGTTTTTATCGCGGTAATGGTAAACCTGCCCATCGAGCAGCGAATCGGCGTAAACGCGCAAGTCACGTACGGCCATGACCTCGAAAAAAGCCCGAAAGTGTTCATATCCCTTATTAAGTCTTCAGGGCCAAGCCCCAACGCGGCGGTTGCTATCGACGGGTCAACGAAGTACCGGGTATCGGAAGTACGTATGGCCGTTCTGCTTCTAAGGTTTGGGTTCCATGCCGGCATATCCTCGATAACGAATATTTTCTTCAACGCGTTTATATACGAGGCGATTGTATCTTGGCTCATGCTTTCGGGCTCGTTACTCATCAAATCCTCATGTATCGTTCTAATTGAGACCTGCTGGCCCTGATGCCGGGTATACGAACGCAATAACCGCCGGGCAAACGCTGCATCGCGACTCACGTTATCAACCCTTGATATATCGCTCCTCACCACCGCGTCAACGTAGTTAGTCGCCTGTCGCAAAGCAGCCTGACGATTTAAAACAAGCGAGCCCGGCCACCCACCGCGACACGTGAGGTAAGCCAACTCGTTCAACGAGATGTCCTTAGAAAGGGCAGGGCTCGTCTCTCCTTGAAACAGGTCGTTAAGGCTGATGTTTCCATTGGAGTCCCCCGATTCCCACAAGCTCATGGGCCTCATCGTGAGCCACGCGAACCTACCTGTCCCGGAGTGGGTTATCTCCGACATATCAGGTGGCACGCTAGATCCGGTGAAGATGAACTGTCCGGGTAGCCTTCGGCAACTTATCTCGAACCTTGCAGCGTCCCACAACTTTGGAGCCAACTGCCACTCGTCAATCAGCCTAGGTGTTTCACCCTTGAACAAAATTTCGGGATCCGTTTCCGCCAACAGCAGGTTGGCTCCGCGTGTTTTCGGGTCGTCCATGTACAGTGCGCTTTTAGACTGTTGTTGTGCCGTGGTAGTTTTTCCACACCATTTAGGCCCTTGAATCAACACGCCTCCCGATGCTTCAAGTTGATGACGTAATAATTTATCCGCGATTCTTGGAATATAAGGTGTTTTCATGTTCTCCTTTTCGTTTATTTAGGCTCGATTTTACCAACGCGAAGGTAACAATTTTCTGGCTGTTTAGCAAGACTTTATAAAAATATTCACCAACTTGGCCGGATTCCATTCACCAACTTGGCCAGATTCCATTCACCAACTTGGCCGGATTCCATTCACCAGCTTGTACCAGCTTCAAAAAGTGGACACTAAAATTTTTTTAAGATGTTAATAGTTTACCAAAGTAGACATTGGTGATAATTTCCCGTTGCCGATTTTCACAAAAGTAGACATTTTCAGTTATTTCACCTTTTCTTTTTCAGCCACAGGGTAATCGCGTCTAACGCCTTGGGTGAAAAAGTCTCCTCGATTTCGCCATATTCATTGGGCAATCCGGTTTCGCTCTCTTGAAACAGGTGGTTTAGCCCCTCTAGTTCGATGACGGTCAGCTTTTTGTTTCCGCTTTCTGCAAATGCTTGGCGGATAGCAGCCAGATTCTCCTTGGCAGGTACTTGTAAATCGTTCGTGCCGTTTAGCACCAGCGTGGGACATTTCACTTTCTTCAGCACCGGGTAAGGGTTATGTTTGAGAAAAAAGTACACCCATGGCGACATCAGCCTATTGACCGTCTCTTTTACCATGTCGCTCAACTGTTCCTGGGTCAAGTTTTTCTTCAACTCATCATTTTCGTTCAACGCAGACTGTAACGTTTGGGTCAAGTTGGCCCGTAGATTAATTGTATCCTTGGAGTTCACGATTTCGTGAAACAAGGAAGCGTTCAGTTTTTCATTCTCCGAAATGGCTTCCTCGGGAATACCCGAGGCTATTGCCAGCGCTTTCTGCTGCATCAGCAGTAGCTTATCGCCACGCACGCCCGTACCGGCAAGCAAGATGATAAACGCCACATCCTTGTTACGAGAAGCCACCATCGGTGCGATTATCCCCCCTTCGCTATGTCCCATTAACCCGATTTCCCTCCTGTTCACCTCATTCCTACCCATCAGATAATCGAGGGCAGCCTCCGCGTCGTACGATAAGTCGAGCGTGGTGGCCTTGCTGAAGTCACCCGTGGAGTGTGCCGTACCCCGATCGTCATAACGAAGGACGCCAATCCCGTTCCGGGTCAGGTGGTCGGCTATCACGAGGAAAGGTTTATGTCCCATGATCTCTTCGTCTCGATTCTGGGGGCCGCTCCCTGAGATTAGCACCACGGCGGGATATTTTCCCTTTTTATCCGGCAGGGTCAAGGTTCCGACGAGCGTGACTCCATCCCTTTTGTTTGTGAACGTCACCTCCTCTGTATAGTAAGGGAACGGGGGCTTAGGTTCTTGGGGGCGATGAAGCGGCATGATTTCCGGTTCGGTTTTAGTAAGAATCAGCGGGAATGTCGCACCCATTTGGGTGAAAGCACCCTTAATGCTATCGCCTTCAAGCGTGCCCTCGTAGCGAGCACCAATGGAGTTCACCCCTATTTTCAAAGTGTTTCCCACGAAGCTCGTTTCGTTGCACGGGATACCCTCCACGTTCTGATCGGGGCTATCCAGCGTGGACAGGTACGTTTCACTTTTTTTCTCTATATTGAAAACGATCCTGAGTCGTGTGCCTTGAACATTAAGCACACCACTCCACTTACCGGTAATATCTTGGGACAACGCGGCAAGTGAGGAAAGCAGGAGCAAAGGGAGGAAGAACAGTCGTTTCATATGATTATATCTTTATGTTTCGGTGTATGGAACTCGCTTTAATCATTCACTAAAGTTAGGCTATTCCTCGCCATGGCCTTGTCCAAGTGAACTTGTCCAATGCTCATTTGGCTTAACGGAATAGTTCGTCATGGGTGTAAATAATTTACATGCTCGTTTCATACTCCTCCATTTTTTGAATGATCTCATTTAACAAATTCCGCACGGTAGGGTAACTTAGTTTAAGCTCCGCCGACATGCTCTTCAGGCTACCACTGTTTTTCACGAAGCGGGTGATGAACCGCAGCTCCTCCTCCGAAAGGCGTAGCAGGGCCAGCAGCTCGTAGAGACCAGTAACCTCGGTGTTACAATGCCCGCATTTCAGGGCGGTAACCTGGAGCCGTGCTTGACAACTCGGGCAAGATGTGGGTAACATATTTCTTCAATTTAAATTATTACATAAATGCATCACAAAGATAATATATTATTCAATAATATCAAATTGTTATTGAATAATATTCATTCTTTATTCAACTTTGCCAATCGAGTAGGAGGAAAATAAAATAGGTTTTCCTCCTATTTTATTTTCCGACCTCTCACACCACCGTATGTACTTACGTGTACGGCGGTTACATTAGAGTGGATTACGAAACAACTGTTTGTAGCTGTCTGATAGACTGTAATAGCCTTGTTTAGCAAACCAAACGTTGTTCATTCCTATGTTCAGGGCGGGACTGTTAGACAGTCGCCACCATCCCTTGCCACTAAGGGCAGTACGCCAACTTAATGTTTCCTCAACTCCAAGTGAGGTGAGGAAACGAACGATACCGATTACTCGTTTACATTGCTTTAGACGGTAACATTTTAATCGGCGGCGAAGCCAACCGTCTAACTTTTCAAGTTTGCCTTTCATTGAAGCGTACTTGAAATATTGTAACCAACCTCTTAGCAACATTTCCAGTTCTCGCAAGATTTGCTCGAAACTTACCCCGCGATTACGTCGGGTAATGGATTTGAGCTTCATCTTTAATCGTTCCTCGCTTGACCTGCTTAGTCCTAACTTCCCTCCTCGTAAAAGGCTATGGCCTAAAAAGTTCACCTTGTAACTCGGCTTGATACCGCTCTTTTCTCGATTGACTTTCAGGAGCATTCTGTTTTCGATAAAACCTATTATGCTATCATATACTCGTTCGGCTGCCTTGCAGCTGCCCACGAATATCTGAACGTCATCGGCATAGCGTACGAAGTCCAAGTTCCGACGTGTCAGCTCTTGGTCTAACTCGTCCAAGACGATGTTAGACAACAATGGGCTTAAAGGACTGCCTTGCGGTGTGCCTTTAACACGCTGACTGCATAGCCCGTCCCGAAGTATACCGGTTTTCAGAATGCGACTGATCAAGGATAGCAAGCGCTTATCCCCTACCCGTGTACTCAGAAGCCAAAGCAAGCGTTGATGGTTGACCTCGTCGAAGAACTTGGCCAGGTCTATATCAACGACGGTACTTTTCCCCGATTTAACGATTTCGCACGCTCGACGCAGGGCATCGTGAGCACCTCGTCGTGGGCGGAAGCCGAAACTCGAAGGGGAAAACATCGGGTCGTAAATGGGTTGTAGGACTTGGTTTATCGCCTGTTGGACTACCCGGTCTTTGACCGTGGGAATGCCCAGCTGACGGAAACCGCCTTTCGGCTTGGGAATTTGAACGCCTTTAACCGGTTGGGGAACATACGTGCCGGACAATAAATCGTTTTGAAGTTCCTTGTAATGGTTGCTGAACCATGTGCCGAACTCTTCGACACTCTGCTTGTCCACACCGCTGCTCCCGCCGTTGCGGCGTACCTGTTGATAGGCTTCGTGCAAATTTGAATAGCCCGTCAAACGTTCCATCAAATCTCTCGTCTGATTACGTTCTTCTTCGCATATAGAAAGCCACACGGGGCTGACCTTCCCGTCACTTTCGTACCATACGGGTACGTCCGTGACGAAAAGGTTACCTTGAATACAACATTCTGCTCCTTTCTTTCGCTTCATCTGTGTATAAGGTTATTTTCTGCCCCTTGGCATTGGCTTTTACTATTCTAAAAAAAAACTCATCAGCTCTAATGTTTCTGCCCTTCGCTCCACTCTCGTTACAAGAGCTTCCTGGCTACTATGGCGTCTGCTGACTTCTGTATAACGGCTTTGCTACAACAGTTCGCTCGTCTTCGCCTCCACCTGTCTTATACAGACCTCCTACGGTAAACTCATACCTCTTTCACCGTGAGTGACACGATTTACTACCCTTGCTTTACGTCCAATTATCGGGCTTCGTGGTCCAATGCCCACTTACCCACAAGGTAAGCCTCGTATCGTGTTCCTGTCCGTTCATTCACGGCTTTGTCGCTGGCTTCCTTCAGATTTGCCCTCGCGGGCAACACCCTTGCCGTTGACTAACGTTTCCTATTGGCAGGCACGTTCGGGACTTGCACCCTATAGATGTATGGTATGCGTAGCGCACATAAAAAAAGCAAGTGCAACAGATAGGTGTTGCACTTGCTTTTAGAACTTGGGGTCACCCAATAAGATAGCGTCGCACGGGAGTGCTCATCACGCTAATACCCCACGCTGCCTCCCGCTTTCGCCCTTTGCGCGTTGATCACCCGGTTATCACTGCCGGTAATGAGCACGGTAACTTCCAGGTCCTCTCTCTTCCAGGCGGGGTCCACATCAATCAGCAGCTCGGTGGTCAAGCGGTTATCGGCTTCAAGGGTTATCTCCTGGCCGTAGATATCCTGATGGACGTATCTGAAGATGTAGTGGTGCACGTAGTCCACTAAGACCGGGTCGCCCAAATTATTCCTTTGGTCGGCCACCAGGTTGTTCTCCGACAGCATCACCACTTGCTTCAGGTCGGCGAGCGGTTCGGTAGCCCGGGCAAAGAGGGTTACGCGAAGCTTATCGTCCGCCTCCCACTGGCTTTTAATCGCTATCCCCACCGGCACGCTCGTTTTCAGGTGCGCGTTGATCACTTTTACCGCGGTGGTATCCCGTATGGCCAGTAAGTTGAGTAGCTTGGTCGAGTTTCGTTCCAGTATAATGGTAGGCATATTGGTGCCCCCCAAGTCGAAAAAGGGGGGTGCGGCATCCTCGTGAAAAAACGGATCGGGGTTTCTGTTGCTTAAATGCATGTTCATGGCCACCACTTGAGGGTGTTCGCCCAGCGCCTCTATCAGCCTCAAGCCCGGGGGGCAGAATGGGCACCAGGTTGCGGTGTAAAGTTCGGCGTACAGCTTGGGGGTTGGCGTGAACTCGGTGCCGGCCTTTATCACGATCTCCGGTGCAACCACGTTGTCGCACTTCACACTCACGATGTATTCACCCGGTTCGGTGGTTTGCAGGGTGTTCCCCTCCAGCTCAATACCATCCGCGTAGAAGGTGGTATTGGCGGTAACATCCCGGTTATCATTGGTGAGCACGCAGCGTAGCACCACCAGGTCCACGCCATCTGCCACCAGGTAGCGCTTATCGGCTATAATGGATGCCGCCTTCACGAACGGAATCACAAAGGTCTGGTCGCCGTAGGTAATTTGCAGACCCTCCCCCGTCTCGGTCAGCTCGAACCAGAGGACCGCGTTGACCGGCGTCGTCCCATCCTCGTAGGTCACCAACGTCCAATAGGTGCCACCATCGATACTCATCTCCCATTGACCGTCAGCGTTCACCCGGAGTATCGGTGTTACCCCATCTCTACCCGAAGCCCTCACCTTGTTGCCATCGGCATCGCAGAGGAACTCGCCGTTGAGTGTCCAGTAGAGTAGGCCATCCGTGTGGGCCATCACGCCGATTGTCGGGGTAAGCCCATCTTCTCCATCGGCCCCCGCCTGCCCATTATGAAGGGTAATTTTAGAGCCGTCGCTCATCAGGAGTTGGTAACCGCTATTGTCGGGCAACGGTTGGTAGGAGAGGATACCAATTTTCTTGGACTGCGCGTCCAGCAGTTGTTGCAGCGATTGTATATCGCGGTTAACCCCCGCCACCGAAAGCTCCAGCGCGTTGAGGCGTTGCTCGTACTCGTCAAGCCTTCGGTTAATATCATCGAGATCGGTACAGGAAAAGATCACGATCCCCGATAGTAAGACGGGTAGCCACAATTTTATTTTCATATGAATAGTTTTTTGCACCGTTCGGTTTATTACCCGTCGCGATGGTCGCCGTTTGCACGTTACCGCGAGCAACGCGGGACGGTGAAGCGAACACGGGGTTAACCGAGCGGTAATTAGGTTACAAATCTACGTAAAAAAATCGGGTTCACCCGTGTAGAATGAATAAAAAAATTGGACTGACCCATGTAGAATGAATAAAAAACCCGGATTTTCCCGTGCAGCATGCATAAAAAAGGTGCCTGCATCGTGCAGGCACCTTTTTCCATTTATCTATAACCGTTCGGGGGTTATGCAACCCCTAAGGGTTAGTTGTTCAGCGCGTTTATTGACCCAAGGTCTTCTTGACCGGTACCACAATCCAGTAGTTGACGCGGTAACCCCACTTGTATGTAATCCTTACCGGGAAGCGGAGGTTGCAATTGTCTAACGGAGTACCGTTATTCAAGTAGGTAACGCGTGGATAGGTTTCACCCGACCCGGTTTGCCAACCAACTTCTATCGTGTTCGGTATGGTCTCCCAATCACCGTTGCCGTCCCACTCGACTAAAGTACTGGTGAAGGGGCCAACCGATTGAGTGAGACGTATCTGAACAGACTCAACGCCGTAGAAGTTCCAGAGGTGCGTTTGGTCAACAGGAGTTGTAGGAGATGTTTGATTGAACTGAATACCTCTCCAATCCTCGAGCATCCAGAGCTTAGACGCCGTGATATACGAGCCGGCTTGTCCACCGGTAGCACCGTCTTGGAAGTATTCTTTGTGTTCAGAAACGATCTCTAACGGACGTAAGAATACCACCTTGAACTCGTCATTACCGTTGATATTAACCGTCAGTTTCTCGCAGTTCATGTCGATACGACCTACATCATTACACCACGCGTCAATGGTGAGTTTCGCCCACATCGTTTGCTTGCCCAAGTTGAGCAAGTACAGGGCCAACCTGTTATCCTGATAGCTCAAGATGTCTTGACCGTTTAAGATAGTATGGTCTGTAATCGTAGCTACTGCCCGTAGAGCACCATTCTGGTAACCGGGCGTAGAAGCATACAGAGTCTTTCTGTCATCACTTACGGACATGACGATATCACCTCCATCAGAGTACTTCAAGCCCGTGATCTGCTTGTCGGCATCGGCGAACCTGTAGCGGTAGAATATATAGTTTTCACCAAGCCAGAGGTGTCCTAACAGACGCTGTTTGAACGCCTCGTTCAGGTTGTTGTTGAACGTGCAGTAATTCGGGTTTGCATGGTTCGGCATAACCGGTACGGCCACGTTGTGCTTGATGGCGGAGAAGTCGTCAAGCCAGTACGCCTTTTGTAAATCATCCTCGGTTAAGTCGATGGTCGGTGACCTCAACTCGCCGTAGAAGTAAATCACGATGTTCGGGCCAACGCCATCAAGCGGTGTGATTGTCACGTAGCCGCTTACCTTGGCATACTCGGTTACCCAATCGAATTCGCAATCACACGGCGATACAGTCCAAACAGGTTTGTCGGTAGTCAAGCCAGTGTTTGCATCAATGTCCCAAGCGAAGTTACCAGTAAGCATGGAAACATCAACATTCGAGTAGATCGTGCCGAAGATACCAGTAGTACCAACATAGCGCTGCTTGAACAGCTCCTTGGAGATACCCAGCACGTTGTAAACTTGCCTGTTCATCTCTTCAGTGGTGAGCGTAGCGGTCAGCGGATCGCAACCCACGTTATGACCAGAAGCAGTGATAGTAATTTCTAAGTCATCGAGAGAATCCTTAACAATCTTGATGTTGATAAACGCCTCGCTTATCAAGCAGTCATCACCGTAAATCAGGCGAACGCGGACAATGGGCTCGCGACCCACCGCGGCACCATGAGCGGGATCTTCGTAAACTTTAGCCTTGACAGTACCCTTAACCGGGTCGATCAGGTCTATAAACTGCTGCTGATCTGTTTCGCTGTCGATATGCTCGTAAACGATGGCATCACCGTTGCTGTCAAGCAGTGCGAACTCCCATTTCATATTGTAAGCAAAGGGATCGAACACGTTGGGAGCGTTGTTGGAATCATACAAGGGAACGTACTCGCATTCATGACCATCCACAGCAGCCGTTTCGGAAAGACCGGCCCTCACGTAGTCGATCAGGTTGATGGTCTGGCCCTCTTCCATCACAACGTAGCTAACCGGGTGATTGTAATTAGCACCCTTCTTGGCGGCATAAGCCCTAACGGGTGTAGCAAGGTCACCAACGTAGTAGGACTCGGGAGTGCCAAGGGCTTCTGTCAACCCGAGGTAGTCGGGCAGCGTGCGGTATAACTCCGGCGTCACTGCAGGAGACAGAACATCAGTACCATCAACTTCAGTAGCGACCGGTACCAAGATATCGATCTTCGACGCGTCAATCGGGTGGATATGGAACTGTGCGTAATCAGAGGTGACATACATGTCCGCACCGTTCGGCAGCATGTTTAAGGCAGCCTTGGAGTGCGGTACCTGCAGCGCGAGAACACCCTCGTTGAATGTAGAGACGCTAGAGCTAGAGCCATTAATCAACTCAGGAACGAGGGGCTGCACCCCGTATGCTTTCGCCAGGTTCACGTAGTTCACGTCGTAGTCAACGAAGATTTTGCCCTTCTCTAATTTCTTAAAGGTTGCCGTGAAGGGGTTGTCGTTGTCGTCTTCCACGCCACCTAACCTGAACCTGAACTCGGCCCCGTGCGAGGTAACTTCCAGGTTGTCCTTGTCAATCATCGCAAGCTTAAGCGCCGAGGGGCTCACGTGGTACGCGGCCGGCACGGGCTTGGAGCCTAAGAAGCGAACTGTTAGACCCGGGGCGTACACGTACTCCTCACCGATGGTCGCGATACAGGGTACATCAGGCTCTTCCGGGGGAATAAGCGGCAGTATCTCGCAACCCCACGTGAAGACGGGTTCCGGATTGCCATAGTTGAACACCATGGGACGGAACTCGAGCGATTCAACACCATCAATGTAGAGCTCGGGGTAGAACACCAGGCTGGTGAGTACCTTCGCACCGAGGATGTACGGTCCTTCAACCCCTTTCACGTTGTTCAACTGAACAGTACCGTCTGCCGGGTTATAGACACCCGTGAGGGTACCTTCGGGCAACCAAGTAATTCCTGTGGAAGTATCGGTTGCAGGAACGGTGTTGGGATCGATCTTGTGCCAGAACCCATCCGCGTTTGGCTCATAATAAACGCCGTCTTTACCGTCAGCACCGTCAGCACCGTCAGCACCTTTCGAGGCAAATCCGGTATCTTCGCCGTCGATAAACCAGTTGCCGTTCTCACCAATCGTGACCACGGAGCCGTCAGCACCGTCAGCACCGTCAGCACCGTCCTTACCGTTGGTAATGTTATAGCTTTTACCGTTGCTAAGGGTAATGGTAATGCCGTTAGCCGTTGAGGTAACGTTGGTGATAACGGCTCCCCCATCAATCTTGCTCTGGATTTCATTCAAGGTCTGCTGGAGGTTGCCAATTTTACTTTCCAGACTGCTGATGTCATCATCATAGTCCTGACAAGCAGTAAATGCCACGAACATAGCAAGTACTGCCATGACTAAAAATTTAAATGGATTTTTTTTCATATACGAAAAATTTAATAATTAAGAAAGTTGATAATAAATTTACTTTGTATCGTTAAAGTTTCACGTGTTACCTTCCACGCCATGTTGCCTTTTCATACTATACTATAAACGCAAAGCTACAAAAAACTGGATTAACTTGCAACAACTTTTAATGCTTTTTTTACTCAATAAGCGAATTTAGGCAACAACCAACGAGCTACACACCTAAACTCGCCCCAAAGATAGTTGCTTTTTTCATACCGACAAACATTTTGCGAAAAAAAAAATAATTTTTCGCGTGCCAGGGGCAAAAAACCCGCGTTTTTATGCCCACGCCGCAACTACACGCCCTCACAGAACGGTACACCATATATTATAATAGGTGAATAGCGGGGTGTCGTAGGCCACGCCACCCACCCGTTTTTCACGCATTTCGATTTACAAAAATAGTAAAAAGAATGAAGAAAGGAAAATTAAACGGAAAAAAAACGCGTTCGGAGTAGATTTAAGCGTGAAAACGATGCGCAAAGGGGTTTGATTATGCCTTTTTGAAAGTTTTTCACTTTTCGGCCAATTAATTTAGCTGTTCGGTCAACTTAGAAGTACAGTACTTGGTGTTGCTCTATTGCCGATAATGTTTTACCTTCGCGATACCCCTTACGGGGGAAAATTTTTCTATCATGTAACTATGGACAGACGAAAATTTATTAGAACGGGCAGCTTGGCGCTCGCCGGGACGGTTACCGTGCCGGCGTTGGCATCGACCCTGCCCGGGAGAAAAGCCGAAGCGGTCACCGCGACAGGGCCGGCAACAGGGGCCAAGAGAGGCGTCGCGGCCGCCATGGAACACTTCGGGGTGACCGACGCCGATATCCGGAAGACGATGGCCGCGGCGCTGGAGAAGGGAGGTGACTACGCTGACCTCTTCTTCGAGCACACCTTCAGCAACAGCACGTCGCTGCAAGACGGTGCGGTGAACCGAAGCCACTCGAACATCGACTTCGGTATGGGGGTGCGGGTTCTCAAGGGCGACCAAACGGGCTACGCGTACATCGAGAACGTGACGCTCAACGAGATGGTGAACGCGGCGCGCACGGCGGCGCGCATCGCGGAGGGGGGCATAACGGTCAACCCGGTGGCCCTGACAGAGAAGCGGCTGACAACCAACTACTACCCCGTGACAACCCCATGGGAGGAGGTGGTGCTGAAGGAGAAGATGCCCTACCTGCAGAAGCTGAACGACCGGATCTTCGCGCTCGACAAGCGGGTGCAAAAGGTGTCGGCATCGCTCAACGACAGCACCTCGCACGTGCTGTTCTGCAACTCCGAGGGGGTGAGCTACTACGACTACCGCCCCATGGTGACGCTGAGCGCGGTCTGCATCATGGAAGAGAACGGGAAATTCGAGAACGGCCGCTCCGCGCGGGCCTACCGGCAAGGGTTCGAGTTCCTGACAAACGACGTGGTGGAACTCATCGCCCGGGAGGCGGTGGAGCGAACGGCCATCCTGTTCCAGGCAATCAAGCCCAAGGGGGGCGAGATGCCGGTGGTGATGGGCGCGGGTGGTTCGGGGATACTGCTGCACGAGGCCATCGGCCACGCGTTCGAGGCCGACTTCAACCGGAAGAACGTCTCCATCTTCTCCGACCAGCTGAACAAGAAGATTTGCAACGAGCATATTAACGTGGTGGACGACGGCACCATCCCCTTTAACCGGGGATCGGTGAACGTGGACGACGATGGTACGCTCGGCCAAAAAACCTACATCGTCAGGGAGGGGGTGCTCACCAGCTACCTGCACGACCGGGTGAGCGCGCGACACTACGGGATCCCCTCAACCGGGAACGGCCGGCGCGAATCGTTTCGGCACACGCCCATACCGCGCATGCGGGCCACCTACATGGAGGCGGGCAACGTGAAGGAGGCAGACATCATCGCCTCGGTAAAGAACGGCATCTACGTGGACACCTTCACCAACGGGCAGGTGCAGATAGGGGCGGGCGACTTCACCTTCTTCGTGAAATCGGGCTACCTGATCGAGAACGGGAAGCTCACCCAGCCCATCAAAGACGTGAATATCATCGGGAACGGACCCAAGGCGCTGGCAGACATCACCATGGTAGCCGATAACGACGCGATCGACAACGCGAGTTGGACCTGTGGGAAAAACGGGCAGTCCTGCCCGGTGACCTGCGGGATGCCATCGGCGCTGGTGAGCAAGCTCACCGTGGGCGGGGAGAGTTAACGTGAGTGGGGAGAGTCAAACAAACGAAACGGAACAGAACAATGATAACAAACGAATACAAGGAACTGACCCGATGGGCGATGGAACAGGCGTTGAAGAACGGGTGCCAAGCGGCCAAGGTGTCGCTCAACCAGGGCTCGAGCTCGTCGTTCGAGCTGCGCGACGCCAAGATGGACAGGCTGCAACAGTCGGCGCAAAGCCGGATGAACCTGTTCCTCTACGTGGACGGACGTTACGGGACCTACTCCACCAACCGGCTGGAGAAGGGGGAACTGGAGCGGTTCATCGCGAACGGGATCGAGGCCACCCGCTTCCTGGCGAAAGATGAGGCGCGGGTACTACCGGACGAAGCTCGCTACTACAAGGGGAGCAAGCCCGACCTGCAGCTGATGGACCCGAAGGTGGGCGCCCTGCACCCCGACGAGAAGGTGGCGATGGCGCGAGCCGTGGCCGGGGAGGCGATGGGAAAGGACCCGCGGATCATCTCGGTAGAATCGTCGTACGGCGACGGCGATAGCTTCAGCTACCTGATCACCAGCAACGGCTTCGAAGGCGAAACGGCCAGCTCCTGGTGCTTGCTCTCGGCCAGCGTGGCGGTGAGGGGCGAAGGAGAGGCACGACCCTCCTCCTACTGGTACGAATCGTCGCTCCACCTCGACAAGCTGATCCGCGAAGGGATCGGGAAAAAGGCGCTGGAGCGCACCCTGCGGAAGATAGGGCAACGGAAAACCCGGTCGGGGAAGTACACCATGGTGGTGGACCCGTTAAACTCGGCGCAGCTCTTGAACCCTCTGCTGAGCGCCATCGCGGGATCGGCCCTGCAACAGAAGAATTCGTTCCTGCTGGACAGGCTGGGGAAAAAGGTAGGGAGCAACAAGTTCACGCTCGTGGACGATCCGCACCTGATCGGTGCGCCGGGCGCACGCTACTTCGATGCCGAAGGGGTAGCCACCGAGCGAAGGGTAGTGTTCGACCAAGGGGTGCTGAAAACCTACTACATCGACACCTACAACGCGAAGAAGATGGGCGTGCAACCGACCATCTCGGGACCATCGGTTCTGCTATTGGAAACCGGGGAGAAAGACCTCGACGGGCTGGTGGCCGACCTGGACCACGCCATCCTCGTGACCGGCTTCAACGGCGGGAACTGCAACAGCTCAACCGGCGACTTCTCGTACGGGATAGAGGGGTTCCTGGTGGAAAACGGCGCGCTCGCCACGCCGCTCGCCGAGATGAACATTACCGGCAACATGATCGACCTCTGGAACGGCCTCGCCGAAACGGGGAACGACCCGCGACCCAACTCGTCACTCCGTATTCCCTCCCTCGTGTTCGAAGGGGTGGATTTCAGCGGACTGTAACGGTATTGACATTTCACGCGAAAAGGGGTGACAATCGTGTTCGTCATTCCTTTTCGCGTTATTTAATCCCCCCGATGCACCAAGAAACCAAAACTTTGTGTAACTTTGGGGGATTTTTACAGATATTTTAGATAAAATTTTATGACACATCCAATTAGCAAGCGGATCGAGCTGCCAGACGGGCGCGTGATCACGCTGGAAACGGGGAAGCTGGCAAAACAGGCAGACGGGGCAGTGACAGTCGTGATGGGCGACACCATGCTACTGGCAACCGTTTGCGCCGCGAAAGAGGCCACCCCGGGTACCGACTTCATGCCGTTACAAGTAGAATACAGGGAGAAGTTCGCCTCTGCCGGGAGATTCCCGGGTGGGTTCCTGAAACGCGAAGGGAGACCCGGTGGCAGCGAGGTACTGACCAGCCGCCTCGTAGACCGGGCACTGAGACCGCTCTTCCCGGACGATTACCATGCTGACGTGTTCGTGAACGTGATACTCTTCTCATCCAACGGGGATGATATGCCCGACGCGCTGGCGGGACTGGCCGCATCGGCCGCGCTGGCGGTTTCCGACGTCCCGTTCAACGGGCCGGTATCGGAGGTACGCGTGGCACGCGTCAACGGGCAACTGGTGCTGAACCCCACCTTCAAGGAGCTGGAGAAGGCCGACATGGATATCATGGTGGGCGCCACCATCGACAACATCATGATGGTGGAAGGCGAGATGAACGAGGTACAGGAAGCCGACCTGCTGGAGGCGATTCAGTTCGCGCACGAGGCGATCAAGGTACAATGCCAAGCGCAACTGGAGCTGGCCAAGATGGCGGGAAAAACGGTAAAACAGGAATATTGCCACGAGGAGAACGACGAGGAACTGAAGAAGCAAGTATGGAAGCAGTGCTACCAGCGTGCGTACGATGTAGCCTTGGCCTGCAACCCAAACAAGAAAGAGCGCGGAGATGCGTTCGATGCGATCAAGACCGACTTCCTGGAAACGATCCCCGAAGAGGAACGAGAAGAGAAAGCGGAGATGGTAGCACGCTACTACCACCAGGTGGAGAAAGAAGCGATGCGCCGTTGCATCCTGGACGAGGGGAAACGGCTGGATGGCCGCGAGACCACCGATATACGGCCTATATGGAGCGAAGTGGACTTCATACCGGGACCGCATGGGGTAGCGCTCTTCACCCGCGGCGAAACGCAATCGCTCACCACGGTCACGCTGGGCACCAAGCTCGACGAGAAAATCGTGGACGACGCGCTGGTACACGGGTACGACCGCTTCCTGCTACACTATAACTTCCCGCCCTTCTCCACGGGAGAGGCCCGGCCGCAAAGGGGAACCAGCCGACGGGAAATCGGCCACGGGAACCTGGCTCACCGGGCGCTCAAGCGGATGCTCCCCGATGATTACCCCTACGTGGTGCGGGTGGTGTCGGACATCCTGGAGTCGAACGGGTCATCGTCCATGGCCACGGTCTGCGCGGGAACGCTCGCGCTGATGGATGCCGGGGTGACCATCAAAAGGCCGGTGAGCGGCATCGCGATGGGCCTCATCTCGGAAAACAAGGGACGGAACTACGCGGTCCTCTCGGATATACTGGGCGACGAGGATCACCTGGGCGATATGGACTTCAAGGTGTGCGGCACCCGCGAGGGGATTACCGCCGTCCAAATGGACATCAAGGTGGATGGCCTCTCGTACGAGATACTGCAGAAGGCCCTGGCACAAGCCAAAGAGGGCAGAGAACATATCATGAACAAGATGATGGAGACGATATCGGAGCCGAGGGCCGACCTCAAGCCGCACGCGCCGCGCATCGAGGTGATCGAGATTCCGAAGGATTACATCGGCGCCGTGATCGGGCCGGGTGGAAAGATCATCCAGAGCATCCAGGAGGAGACCGGCACGGTCATCGCCATCGACGAGATAGACAACGTGGGACGGGTAGAGATATCCTCCAGCGACAAGGCCTCGATCGAAGCGGCCCTGGCCAAGATCCGGAGTATCGTGGCCGTTCCCGAGGTGGGCGAGGTGTACGAGGCAACGGTCCGGTCGGTCATGCCGTACGGGCTCTTCTGCGAGTTCCTGCCGGGGAAGGATGGGCTGCTGCACATCTCCGAGATCGAATGGAAACGACTGGAGCATATAGAGGAAGCGGGCATCGCGGAGGGCGACAAGATCGAGGTGAAATTGATCGACATCGACCCCAGAAGCGGCAAGTTCAAGCTCTCGCGGAAAGTATTGCTTCCGAAACCCGAAAGGTCAAGAGAGGAGTCAACAAGGCCCGAAAGACCCGAAAGACCTGAAAGACCTGAAAGACCAGAAAGACCAGAAAGGCCCAGGGGGCCAAGGGGCGGTCGCCGCTAAACCCTGAACAAAGCATGCAGCCACGGGAAACCGTTGGGGAAAAGCTCCGCGTTGGGGAAAAATTATTAACTTACAACCCGTTAACCTGAAAAGCTTAACGGGTTGCTCATTTTAGCTGCAAAAGATTGGCATAGTGTGCCACCTCGAAGCGATGCATGGTTATGACGAACGCCAATTACAGAAAACACCCCGAAAGGCCGCGTAACACTGGACACTTTTTTCAGTGATTTAAAAAATATGGCAGGATAGCCGGGGATTTTTCTTACTTTTGTATCCTAAACTCTTTTTTTTATAACAAATCGCACGTTTTGGGTGCGGTAGCTTGGAAAACCACCAACCGCGAACCATCGTGAACATAAATATGAAAAAAGAACTATTGCTGGGTGCCGAAGCAATCGCGCAAGGGGCATTAGACGCCGGGATTTCAGGGGTATACGCGTACCCCGGAACCCCCTCTACCGAAATCACCGAATTTATACAACGGGCCCAACGAGACCCTGGAGAAGGGATACGGTCGAAGTGGAGCACCAATGAAAAGACCGCCCTGGAGGCGGCACTGGGCATGTCATACGCGGGGAAACGGAGCCTGGTCTGCATGAAGCACGTGGGACTCAACGTGGCGGCAGACCCGTTCATGAACGCGTCCATCACGGGCGTACACGGGGGCCTCACGATCGTGGTGGCAGACGACCCCTCCATGCACTCGTCACAGAACGAGCAAGATAGCCGCGTATACGGAAAATTCGCCATGATCCCGGTGCTGGAGCCAGCCAATCAGCAAGAAGCATACGAAATGACACGGTACGCGTTCGACCTGTCGGAAAAGAGCCGACTCCCGGTGATGCTACGCGTGCCCACTCGACTTTCGCATTCCCGGTCCATAGTTCAACGCGGTGAACCGAAGGGGCAGAACCCGCTCGACCCCTCCATGGAGAAGGAGCAGTGGATCTTGCTACCGGCTAACGCACGGGGAAATTATCAGCGGCTGCTGGATAAGCAGGAAGAGCTCGTCACCCTCTCCGAAGCGGCACCCTTTAACTGGGTTAAGCGGTGGGGCGACGGGAATTCTGGCCAAGGGAAAACGGCTACCCAAAGCTCAAGTGATATAACGGGCGAGATTACAAGCGGGATTACAGGCGTGATCGCCTTCGGTATCGCCTACAACTACGCGATGGAGGTGATTCGCGCCTACAACCTGCCGGTAGAGGTACTCAAGGTAAGTACCTACCCGCTCCCGAGGAAACTGGTGAACCGCTTCATCGAGAAGCATAACACCCTGCTGATCGCCGAGGAGGGGTACCCGGTTTACGAAGAGCTGCTGAAGGGGTACCGCGGCGATGATGCCCTGCGGGGTCGACTGGACGGGACGCTACCCCGCACGGGGGAGCTCTCTCCAAACCTGCTGGCGAAAGCGCTGGGAGTGGAGACAATAGAAACCAAGGCCATGCCGGCTATCGTGAAGGGGCGACCGCCCATGCTCTGCCCGGGGTGCGGCCATCGGGACCTGTTCCACGCGCTAAACGAGGTGCTAGCATCCTACCCGAACCACCGGGTGTTCGGCGATATCGGCTGCTACACGCTGGGGGCCTTGCCGCCATTCAACGCGATTCACACCTGCGTGGACATGGGCGCGGCGATCACCATGGCGAAAGGGGCGGCCGACGCGGGCATGCACCCCGCGGTGTGCGTGATTGGCGACTCCACCTTCACCCACTCGGGGATCACGGGGCTATTAGACGCGGTGAACGACCGCTCACCCCTTACCGTGATCATCTCGGATAACGAGACCACGGCGATGACGGGAGGGCAGGATTCGGCGGGAACCGGGCGCTTCCGCGATATCTGCAAGGGAATCGGCGTGGAAGAGAAGCATATCCGCACGCTGGTGCCGCTGAAGCGAAACCACGAGGAGAACGTGAGGGTGATACGGAAGGAGTTGGAATACGAGGGGGTCTCAGTTATCATCGCGCAACGGGAGTGCGTGCAGACGGCGAAAAGGAAAAGAAAAAAAGCGTGACGATAAAGAATGTTCGAACGAAAGTAAATGCGCGGAAGTAGTTGAAAAGGAAAGCAAGAAAGAGAAACCGGTAAACAGGGCAATGAACAAGAACATCATTATAGCGGGAGTAGGGGGACAAGGGATCCTGACCATCGCGGCGATTATCGACCTCGCGGCGATGGAGCTGGGGTTACACGTGAAACAGGCGGAGGTTCACGGCATGAGTCAACGGGGAGGGGCGGTGGAATCGCACCTGCGCCTCTCGTCACGGGAGATCTTCTCCGACTTGATTCCCCTAGGCAAGGCCGACCTGATCCTCTCCATCGAGCCGATGGAGGCACTTCGCTACCTTCCCTTCCTGGCACCGGAGGGGGTGATCGTGGCGGCGACCGAGCCGATCGAGAATATCGGGAACTACCCGGACAGGAAGAAGGTACTGGCGATCATCCGGCAGTCGGCCCAACACCTGCTGGTAGAAGCAGAGCCACCGGCACGCCAAGCGGGGAGCGAACGGGCAGGCAACGTGGTGATGCTGGGAGCAGCGTCGCCCTACCTGGGAATTAGCGCAGAGCGGCTGGAGGCGGCGATAGCGCGATTTTTCGAGCGGAAAGGCGAAGAGGTGGTAAATATGAATATAAACGCGTTCAGGCTGGGAAGAGCGCAGGCAATAAAAAAAGATGAAAAGAGCAAATAAGATATGGAACCCCGAAAGGGAGTGTGCCGATAGAGAGGAGATGCGGCGGTTGCAAAGTAGGCAGCTCGCCGCGATGATAGAACGGATGTATCACAACGTGCCGTTCTACAGGAATAGGCTGAAGGGGCTGGGGATCGAGCCGGGAGATATCCGGGACGTGGATCAATTGAAAGCGCTCCCCTTCACCACTAAGGATGACCTGCGGGAGAACTACCCGTTCGGGCTGCTCGCCGTACCGCGAACCGACGTGGTGCGGATACACGCTTCGAGTGGGACGACGGGGAAACCGACCGTTGTGGGCTACACCCAGCGGGATATCGAGACCTGGGCGGAGGTGGTGGCCCGAAGCTTGGTGATGGCGGGGGTTAACGAGGACGACACGATACAGGTGTCGTACGGCTACGGCCCCTTCACGGGGGGACTGGGGCTACACTACGGCGCGGAGAAGGTGGGGGCGACCGTCATCCCCATATCGAGCGGCAACACGAGAAAGCAGTTGCAGTTCATGACCGATTTCAACGCGACGGCGCTAGCCTGCACCCCCTCGTACGCGGCACACCTGGGTGAAAGCATTCTAAAAGAAGGGATCTCGCCGGAAAAGGTGAAGCTGCGGACGGGCGTCTTCGGGGCGGAGCCGTGGAGCAACGAGCTGCGTCGGGAGATCGAGAGACTGCTACACATTACCGCCTACGACATCTACGGGCTGAGCGAGGTGATGGGACCGGGGGTCTCCATGGAGTGCGAATGCCAACAAGGGAACCATATCTTCGAGGATCATTTCATCCCGGAGGTGGTCGACCCCGAAACGCTCGAGGTGCTCCCCGATGGGGAGATCGGCGAGCTGGTGTTTACCACGGTGACCAAGGAGGCGATGCCGCTACTGAGGTACCGCACGCGCGACCTCACCAGGCTCTGCCGGGAGAAGTGCGACTGCGGACGAACGTTGACGCGAATGGAGAAATGCCTGGGACGGACGGACGACATGCTGATTATCCGCGGCGTGAACGTCTTCCCGTCGCAAGTGGAAGCGGTGCTGATGACCATGTCGGAAGCCTCACCGCACTACCAACTGGTGATCCGCCGGGAACATAACCTTGACACGCTGGAGGTGAAGGTGGAGATCGACGAGAAGAACTGGTCGGACAGCATCCGCGTGCTAGAAGGAATCCGGAAACGGATCGAGGCGAACATCAAGAGCATGCTGGGGATCACCGCCATCATCAAGCTGGTGGAACCCAACACCATCCAACGTTCGGAAGGAAAAGCGCAACGGATCATCGACCTGCGCTAAAACAGAGGAAACAAGGGAAAAACCATGTTACCCGGTGAAGAAAAGCAACGGAATTTTAAAAACCAACGAGATGCACATACAACAACTATCTGTTTTCCTGGAGGATCGGTCGGGACGACTCACCGAACTGACGCGGATACTGGCGGAGAACGATATCAATATCATCGCGCTGAACGTGGCGGAGACGACCGACTACGGTATCGTGCGGATGGTGGTGGGAAGGCCGCAACTGGCCAAGGAGACGCTGGAAAGAGAGGGATTCTCGATCGGCCTCACGGACGTGGCCTGCGTGAACATGGCCGACGAGCCGGGATCGCTCTACAAGATATTGAAAATACTGGCGGAGAAAGAGGTGAACGTCGATTACATGTACGCGTTCTCCAACGATGACGTCGCACTGGGCGTGATCCGAACCGAGAATATCACGGAGGTGACGAAACTATTGGAGGAGAGGGGGGTAACACTATTGTCGCAAAATGATATTTACCAACTGTAAACGCCAATAGCTAATAGCTAACAGCCAATAGCCAACTACTAACAGCCAACATAATATGACTCGTTTCGCGCATAGCGTCGCCACGCTCCGCTCCTCGGAGATACGCGACTTGATGAGCCTGGCAACGGCTCCCGATATGATCTCCTTCGCCGGTGGTATGCCGGGAAACGACCTGTTCCCGCTGGAGACAATCGACCGGATTTACCAATCGCTGACCGATAGGGAGAAGCAAGTGGCGCTGCAATACGGGCCCACCGCGGGACTACCCTCGCTCATGGAGTCGCTGGCCGACTACCTGGAGAAAAAGGGATTCCCGGTGAAAAGCAACCGGCTGATGATCACCACCGGCTCGCTGCAGGCGATCCATATCCTGGCCAAAGCGTTCACCGACCCGGGAGACCCGGTGCTGGTAGAGGCCCCCAGCTTCATCGGGGCACTCTCCGCCTTCCGCGCTTGTCAGGCGGAGCTGGTTTCAGTACCCCTGAAGGGCGACGGTATGGACGTGAAAAAGCTGAAGGAGCGACTCGAAACCACGCGACCAACCCCGAAATTCCTTTACTACACGCCCAACTTCCATAACCCGGCGGGCATCATCTACTCGCGCAAGGTAAAGCAGCAGATGATGGAGCTGCTCAAGGGAAAGAATATACCGGTCATTGAGGACGACGTGTATAGCGACCTCTACTTCCACGAGGAGGACCTCCCGGAGATGACGCTGATGAAAGCGATCGACCCGGAAGGGATCGATATCTGCTACACCGGCTCCTTCTCCAAGATACTGGGGCCGGGGTTGCGGTTGGGGTGGATGCTGGTACCGGAGGAGATATACAAGCGGTGTGAGCTAATCAAGCAGTCGATCGATGCCTGCTCCCCCAGCCTATCGCAGGTGATCGCGGACAAGTTTATCCGGGGTGGCTACATCCACAGTTACACCGCCGAAATGAGGAAAGCGTACCGGGAGCGGGGCGAGGCGATGATCGAGGCGCTGGAAAGGCACTTGCCGCCAAGCGTATCGTTCGAGCGACCCAGGGGCGGTTTCTACACCTGGCTGCAACTGCCGGAAGGAACTAATGCGACCGCGATCTTGAAAAAGGCGATCGAGAAGGGCACCGTCTTCGTCACCGGTAAAACCTTCGACCCGAATGGGGTGAAGAACGACTTCATGCGGGTATCGTTTTGCAATACCGACGTGGAGGCGATCCGAAAAGGGATCCCGCTTATAGCGAAAGCCATTGAAGAGGTGCTGATGTGCCGTTGAAAGTGGGAACGAGCAAATTACCGTTCGTCCTTGGTTTGGTTGACCCTTAACAATTTCATCAACTCCACCACCGCGATGGGGACGAGCGAGAGACCCGCCACGTAGAGCCAGTGGAGCCAATCCATGGACACGACATCGAACACTTCCATCACGCCAGGCGGCAGCAGCACAACGAACATCAGCAACGAGGAAGCCAGGATGGCTCCAAACAGGGACTTGTTGGACAACAGCCCGGTCCGGAACGAGGAGCGCCTGTTGGAGTGCAGGTTACGCACGTGAAAAAGCTGCGAGAAACCCAACACGGCGAACGCCATGGTTTGCCCCAACGGCTGACCGCCATCGGCGTAACCTATCATGTACGCGGCAAGCGATATCAACCCGATGGTGGTGCCCTGATAAAAAATGCGCCACTGCATCCCCCTGGTGAAGAAACCCTGCTTCGGGTCGCGAGGCGCACGGGTCATGATGTCCTCCTCCGCGGGATCAAGGCTTAAGGCAAGCGCGGGAAGGCTATCGGTCACCAGGTTAATCCAGAGGATAAGTATCGGGGTGAGGGGGTTGCCGATGTTGAACAGGGAGGCGATAAAGATCAACAGCACCTCGCCCACGTTGGCCGACAACAAGAACTGAATCACCTTTAGGATGTTGTCGTAAATGCGACGCCCCTCCTCCACCGCGTTCACGATGGTGGCAAAATTGTCATCGGTAAGGATCACGTCAGAGGCATCCTTAGCCACCTCGGTCCCCGTGATGCCCATCGATACCCCTATGTCGGCCTGCTTGAGCGCGGGGGGCATCGTTCACCCCGTCGCCTGTCATCGCCACGATCTGCCCGTGCGATTGCCACGCGCGGACGATGCGCACCTTGTGCTCGGGCGCCACCCGGGCGTAAACGGGTAAATCGACCACTTCCCGGTAAAGCGTTTCATCATCCATCCCGGCCAAGTCGGTACCCGTGATTGCCCGATCGCCCTCACGGTAGATACCGATCCCGCTCGCGATGGCTATAGCCGTCGCCTTATGGTCGCCCGTGATCATCACCGGGAGGATGCCGGCCGTCCGACACTTCTCGACCGCCTCGATCGCCTCGGGGCGTGGCGGGTCTATCATGCCCAACAACCCAACGAAGGTCAGCTCCCGTTCCACGCTGTCGGCCTCCATGTTATCCGGTAGGGTGTCGATATCGCTGTAGGCAACCGCCAACACGCGGAGGGCCGACTCGGCCATGCGGAGGTTGGCAGTCTCGATGGCCGCCCGGTCACCCGCGGTGATAGCGTGCGCCTCGCCCCCCTGCTGGACACGGGTGGTGACGGCGAGCACCTCATCCAATCCTCCCTTCACGTGCACGCGGTAGCAGCCGTCATCGAGCAGGTTAACGGTGGCCATCCGCTTCCGCTCGGAATTGAAGGGCACCTCCCCTACGCGGGGACGTTGCCGCTCCAACTCGTTCTTGTCGATACCCCACTTCAACGCGACTTCCACGATGGCGGTCTCGGTGGGGTCTCCCGTGAATTCGGGCGTTCCATAGACCGACCGCTTCAGGTGCGCATCACTGCATAACAGGGCACTGTTTACCAGGGAGGATCCCGGCATCATCCCCGAAGTCGATCTCGCCGTCGGGCACCCACCCTTTTACCACGGTCATCTTGTTCTGGGTAAGGGTTCCCGTCTTATCGGAGCAGATCACGGTAGTACTTCCCAACGTCTCGACGGAGGGGAGGGGTACGCACGATGGCGTTCTGCTTCACGAGCCGCTGCACCCCCATTGCCAGCACGATGGTCGACACGATCTGCAGCCCCTCGGGGATGGCTGCCACGGCCAAGCTCACGGCCATCATGAACATCTCCAGCCAGTCGTTCCCGTACAGCGTACCCACGATGAAAATGAACGCGCAAATCGCGAGGGCCACGCGACCCAACACCTTGCCCAATTGCTCCAAGCGCTTGCCCATGGGGGTTTCAACGGCCTCGGTGCGCTGTAGCATGTGCGCGATCTTGCCCACCTCCGTCAGCATGCCGGTGCCTACCACCACCCCCTTGCCGCGGCCGTAGGTGACCACGCTAGTGGAGAAGGCCATGTTGTAGCGGTCGCCCAAGGGTACCTCCTCGTCGGGCAGGACCTCGTGGGACTTCTCCACCGGCACCGATTCTCCGGTGAGAGCCGACTCCTGTACCTTAAGGTTATAGGTTTCAAACAGCCGGGTGTCAGCCGAGACGATGTCACCGGTCTCGAGTATGAGGATGTCACCGGGCACCACCTCCACCGAGTCGACCTCGTGCACTTGCCCCTCGCGCAGCACCTTGGCGTGGGGAGAACTCATCCTGTTTAACGCGTCTAAGGAGGATTGAGCCCGCTTCTCCTGAACCGTCCCGATAATCGCGTTAACAATCAGGATGGCAAGAATCACGAACGTCTCGATCATCCCCTCCCCCTCCATCACCCCGATCACGCCGGAGACGATGGCGGCAATCAAAAGGATGACCACCATGCTGCTCTTGAACTGGTCGAAAAACATGGCGGCAACCGTTTTGCGCTTTCTCGCGGCAAGCCGGTTAAAGCCGTACTCCTCGATCCGCCTGGATACCTCGTGGTTGGTCAACCCGATTTGGGGGGAAACGTTGAATCTTCGCAACACCTCGTCGGAGGGCGAACTGTAAAAATAATCCATCTATTCTGAATGTTTGAAAACCGTCAATGAGCCTAATCTTCACATTTGAGAAGTGATTCCCCCGGCAAAGCAACCGATCACCCCGAAGAATTTGGCACGTATCGTGAAAACGCGGTTTCCGTGATAAACAATATAGATCCCATAAAAGTTCTTTATGTTATGTAACATAACCGCAACATTTTTTATATCATTCATTTTTTACAAATTGCATCTTATATAAATTGCATCGCGTTTGAAAAAAAGATAACTTTGCAGTCGTTTCCCGCCACTGCAAAGTTTTTTCTTTGCCAAGCAATGCGACGAGCACGTGACCCGAACGGCACGGAAGGTTAATGAGGGCTAACGGACAAACGGGTTCAAACGGGAAAGTCGCGGAAACGAACAATCGCCAAAACGAATCCAAACGGGAGAATGGAAAATCAATCACATTTAATATAATTTTAATCATGAAAGTGTATAAAACAAACGAAATCAGGAACATTGCAATTATTGGCAATGCCGGAACAGGTAAGACCACCCTCGCGGAAGCGATGCTTTTCGAGTGTGGTCTTATTAATCGACGCGGCACCGTTGAGGGAAAAAATACCGTGAGTGACTACTTCCCCGTGGAGAAAGAATACGGCTATTCGGTATTTTCCACCGTCTTCTCGTACGAGTGGAAAGGCAAATTGATGACCTTTATCGATTGCCCGGGGGCGGACGACTTCGTGGGCAACGTGGTGACCGCCTTAAACGTGAGCGAAACGGCGCTAATGCTGATCGATGCGTCTAACGGGGTGGAGGTGGGCACCGTGAACCAGTTCCGCTACGTGGACGACTTGCAAAAGCCAATGGTGCTGCTGATTAACCGTATGGACCATGAAAAAGCCGATTACGAAAACACCCTTACCAGCCTGAAAGAGTTCTACGGCAACAAGGTGGTGCCAATACAATACCCGGTGGGTAGCGGCACCTCGTTCGTGGGGATCGTGGACGTGCTCAAGCAAAAACTGTACAAATGGGTGCCGGGCACTACCGCTCCCGAAGTACTCGATATCCCGGAGAGCGAGAAGGCGAAAGCCGACGAGTACTATGAAGCGTTGCTGGAGGCGGCAGCCGAAAACGACGAGGAGCTGATGGAGAAGTACTTCGACCAAGGTACGCTAACCGAAGAGGAGATGAACCTGGGAATTCACAAGGGAATGCTTAGCCACAGCCTCTTCCCGCTGTTCTGCGCCTCGGCCGAGAAGAACATGGCCGTGCACCGCGTGATGAACTTCTTGAGCATGGTGGCACCTTCGCCCAGCGACATGCCCGCCCCGAAAAACTCGGAGGGAGTGGAAGTGAAACCCAACGCGGAAGCACCCGCCAGCCTCTACTTCTTTAAAACGACCGTGGAACCGCATATCGGGGAGGTTTCTTACTTCAAGGTGATGTCGGGAACGGTAACAGAAGGGGACGACTTCACCAACGTTAACCGAAGGTCCAGGGAGCGCCTCGCGCAACTCTTCACCGTGGCCGGTCAAATACGCACCAAAGCGACGGAACTGCAAGCGGGCAGCATCGGCGCCGCGGTGAAACTGAAAGATGTACGGACGGGCAACACGCTGAACGCCAGGGGTTCCGAACACCTCTTCGACTTTATCAAGTACCCAGAGCCGCGCTACCGAAGGGCTATCCGCGCGGTAAGCGAATCGAACTCCGAAAAGCTGAGCGAATCGCTCACCCGCATGAGGGAGGAGGATCCGACGTGGCTGGTAGAGATATCGAAAGAGCTGAAGCAGACCATCGTTTCGGGCCAAGGCGAGTTCCACTTGAAGACCTTGAGGTGGCGACTGGAAAACAACGACAAGATAGAGGTCGAGTTCATGGAGCCCAAGATCCCGTACCGCGAAACCATCACTAGGGCGGCACGCGCCGATTACAGGCATAAGAAGCAGTCGGGAGGTGCAGGCCAGTTCGGGGAGGTACACATGATCGTGGAACCCTACACCGAGGGGATGGAGCTGCCCGAGATCTATCGCTTTAACGGGCAGGAGTTCAAGATTCAAAACCGCGACACACAAGAGATAGAACTGGACTGGGGCGGCAAGCTGGTATTCGTGAACAGCATCGTGGGAGGCGCCATCGACGCGCGCTTCTTACCGGCCATCCTGAAGGGGATCATGGAGCGGATGGAACAGGGGCCGCTCACCGGCTCGTACGCCCGCGACGTACGCGTGATCGTCTACGACGGCAAGATGCACCAGGTGGACTCCAACGAAATCTCCTTCATGCTCGCCGGTCGGAACGCGTTTAGCATGGCGTTCCGGAACGCGGGACCCAAAATCCTGGAACCGATCTACGACGTGGTGGTCTCTATACCGGGCGAGTACATGGGCGACGTGATGAGTGACCTACAGGGACGCCGCGCCATGATCATGGGGATGGAGAGCGAAAAGCGCTTCGAGAAGCTAAAAGCAAAAGTTCCATTGAAAGAGATGAGTACCTACTCCACCTCGTTGAGCTCCATCACCGGTGGAAGGGGTTCGTTCACCATGAAGTTCGCGAACTACGAACTGGTCCCAAGCGACTTACAGGATAAGCTACTCAAGGAGTACGAGGAACAGGAAAAGGAAGATTAAAGGGATTAAACCATTCCTTTCATTGAGTGTCTTAATGATAAACAACCGAAGTTTCACCCTCTAAAGACTACAGGTATGAAAGCATTAAGACACCCCCTCGTTCTCGCGATCATTGCGCTGACATTTTGCGCCTGCGGTTCCCATCGTGACTACGCCTACGGGCAAGGGTACGATGAGTACGGGTACTACGATGACAGGTACTACGACGATGGCTACTACAACCGTGGCGGTGGCATTAGCTTCAACGTGTTTTACCACGAGTTGAGGCCTTACGGCAGGTGGATTAACAGCCACTCCTACGGGCGCGTCTGGATACCTAACGTGGGCAGGGATTTTCATCCCTACGCCACGAATGGTTACTGGGTGATGACCAACCACGGCAACATGTGGATCTCCAACTACTCGTGGGGATGGGCGCCGTTCCACTACGGGAGGTGGTACTGGGACAACTACTATGGCTGGGCCTGGGTCCCCGGGTACGAATGGGCACCGGCATGGGTAACGTGGAGAAGCGGCGGCGGCTACTACGGGTGGGCGCCGTTAGGGCCCAGGGTGAACATCCACGTACATGTAACCTTGCCAAGGCACTACTGGACTTTCCTGCCCACGCGCCACATGTATAACCGCGGCATGCACAAGTACTACAGGCGCCACAGCACCACCATCTATAACAACACCACCATCATCAACAACACCTACGTGTACAACAACAACCGCTACTATAGCGGCCCAACCCCCACCGAGTACAGACAAGCCACCGGCAGAAACGCCACCGTACACCGGGTGGAGAGCAGTAACCTGCGCACGAACTCGGGCAGAACCACCGTGGTGGACAACAACGCGGTAAGGGTGTACCGACCGGAAGCAACCGCCAGCCGAACGACCAGCGGTAACCGGAGCACGGTGAACACCACCCGGACCAGCAGCAGCAACCGGAGCGCAACCAGTGGCAGCGTAAGCCGAAGCAGCACGAGCAGCAGCTCCAACCGGAGTAGCGGCAACACCACCGTGAGGTCTAGCTCCTCCAATCGGAGTGACGCCAATACCGCCGTGAGATCAAGCTCTTCCTCGAATCGGAACACGAATAGGGGAAACAACGGCACGGTAAGGTCCAGCTCCTCCAGCAATAGGAACACGACTAGTGGAAGCGTAAACCGAAGCGGCACAACCAACAGCAGCAGCCGAAGCAACAAAGACGCGACGACCCGGTCGAGCTCCTCTGAACGGAGCAGCTCCGGCAGGAGCTCCGGGGGACGCCGATAACGGACAAGGCGAAAGGGACACCTACACTAATTCTGCCGCTTGACCAATAGATAGTCTTAAATGGTATCGTCACTCAAGAAAGCGCGAAGATGTACTTGCTTAATGCCTTGGTAGCTTGATACCATTGGTATGGGATCCAAGGTCACTACCAGTTTCGGGTAATGATTGGCTATTTCCATTAAATTCCCGAATTCGCGATCCACGGTACGTTGGTCATAAAGCCGGTAGGCTACCTGAATAAACATCCGCTCGTTGTTCCGCACGGCCACGAAATCTATCTCCTTACCTTTGTTATCACCCACGTAAACTTCATACCCGTTTCGAAGGAGGTGCATGAACACCGCATTTTCCATCAGCTTGTTCACCTCGTTGGCTGGATTAAACACGCGAATAGCGTTGCGCAACCCGAGGTCTTCAAAATAGTACTTCTCTCCGATCTTGAATATCCTCAGCCCGTTCACATCGATGCGTGGTGTGCGATAAACAAAGAAAGCATTTGTCAATGCACGTAGGTAATTGAGAACGGTTTGTGTGGGTATTTTCAAGTTTTGCGATTTCAGGTATTTGCTGATATTCGATGCCGAGAACAAGTTACCGGTATTGTCTACGAGGTAGATCACCAGGTTTTCCAAAAAAGATACGTTCCTGATGTTTTCACGAGCCACCACATCTTTCAGCAGGATGGTGGAATAGACGTTGCGCAAGTACTCGAACGAAGGTTGACGATGAAGTCCAAAATGGTACAAAAAAGGTATTCCCCCTAACGTCAGGTAGTGTGATAAGCTCTCGTCAGCATCTTCCAATTGATTGAATTCTAAAAACTCCGTGTAACTTAACGAGTGAACACGAAACTCTATGCATCGTCCGGACAACAGCGTTGCCAACTCACCGGACAGCAAATTCGCGTTACTACCCGTGCAGAAAATATCACACCTACCCTCGTTCAACAAACTCCGTAAACAACGCTCGAATGACTCAATTTCCTGAACTTCATCGATAAACAGGTAGTTTCTCTTTTCTGGTTTTAAGTGCGATTCCACGAAATGGTATAGCTCCTTATCGTTCGTGATCGAAGAGTGAACATGCAACTCCTTGTCCAAGTAAATGATATTCGAATCATCGCCCCGAATAGTATCCATTAACTGGAGTAGCATGTAACTTTTTCCAACCCTACGCTGACCAACAAGTACCTTGACAAGTGGCTTGTCAATGAATGGAGCGATTCTGTCTAAATATAGGGTGCGTTTTATGTATTCTCTTTGCATCGTCTCGTGATGTATGTAAAACTAAGCGCGAACTTCCTTACCCAAATCGGGTGAACAAAAATAATAAAAATATTTCAATTGTAATTGAAGTACTCCCTATTTTTAAGGAAACCTTCAATTGTAATTGAAGCTTAAGCGAAAACACACTGGTTAAACCTCAAAAATGCATTCTCTAGAATACAAAAACACCGATATTTTGTATTTTGAAAAATACATTTCGTATCTTTGAGAAAAAATAATCGTATGAAGCAACTCTTTTCAGCATTATATAGGAAACTGGATGCTACAGACATCCATTTTGAACGCTACCTGAAAAATCAAATTGACTGGAGCAATCGTTTAATTGCTATTACAGGAGCACGGGGTACAGGAAAAACAACAATGCTTTTGCAATTCGTGAAAGAGCAACACGGCAATCATCCTGAGAAGGCACTATACGTGAGCCTAGACAACATTTACTTTACCGCTAATAAATTATATTCACTTGCCGAGGATTTTCACTCGCTTGGTGGGAAGGAGCTGTACCTGGATGAAGTACATAAATACCCGACCTGGTCACGGGAGATAAAAAACATTTATGACGATTTCCCGAGGCTCAAAATCGTTTTCACGGGTTCATCCATGTTAGAAATCTACAAGGCAGATGCCGATTTAAGTAGGCGGGTGAGACATTACCAATTGTTTGGTTTATCATTTCGCGAGTTTCTAATTTTTGAAGGATTATTGAACAAGAGACATGAAGCTTTCATGCTCGAAGACATTCTTGAAAATCATGTTTCAATCGCTCACGCGCTTAACAAGGAAATAATCCCCCTCCCCTCTTTCTACAGATACCTGCAACAGGGCTATTACCCGTACTACCAAGAAGATGTAGCGGGATACGGTGAACGAGTTTTGCAGACCTTTAACACCATAATCGAAAACGACCTACCCAACGTGCAACGCATTGACTTTTACTCGATAAACCGGATAAAAAAGCTATTTTACATACTTTCGGAAATGGTTCCCTTTACACCTAACATCTCACAGTTAAGCCAGATGACAGATGTTACACGGACAAGCTTGATGAATTACCTACATCTTCTCGAGAAATCACACTGCATTCTGCTTCTCAAAAAGAAAGCTACCGGTATGCGTCAAATGGTTAAACCCAAAAAAATTTACCTGCAAAACACCAATTATAACTATGCCCTTTCTGCAGATAATCCAGACATTGGAAACCTGCGTGAAACCTTCTTCTTTAACCAATTACAACAGCAACATAAAGTAACGTACACTGAACAGACCGACTTTTGTATCAATGAAAAATATTACTTTGAGGTAGGCGGCAAACAAAAAACATCGAAACAAATAAAAGATTTAAAAAACGCTTATCTCGCCCTCGACGGGATAACAACCGGTTTTAAAAACGAAATCCCGCTGTGGATATTTGGCTTCCTATACTAAACTAATCGATCTAGCGCTTGGTGATATCGCCGTAAGCATCGATGCGGCGGACACGGAAAAAGGACCACCAGCGACGCACCTGCCCGGTTTGGCAGAAGTAGAGGTTTTACGATGTAAGTAATTCATAACTGTGCACTAACGAGGGATAGCCTTGTCGCAACATTTACAGGGACACTCCCCGAGCGACTTTAGGGCTTCAGTAATGATTGGTCGTCGCTTACCCCCATGGTGAACTTGCATCACCTAGATGACACGCGTGCACGGCACACTACCCCGGGAGTACCTTATTTTTAAGGTGCTCCTTTTTTACGCCAAAGTACTGCTTTAAAATTCTTTTGATAGCTTATAGCAATAAAACTGAACATAATATAAATAATATTCAATTACAATTTGATTATATCTATAATATTATTATCTTTGTGTCGTATTCATGTAACAATCTAAAACGTACAATATGCTACCTACATCTTGCCCGAGTTGTCAAGCACGGCTCAAAGTTACCGCCCTGAAGTGCGGGAATTGTAGCACAGAGGTGACCGGCCTCTACGAACTGCCAACCCTTCTCCATCTGTCGGAGGAGGAGCTGCATTTTATCACCCGCTTCGTGAAAAACAGCGGCAGCCTGAAAAGCATGTCGGCGGAACTGAAGCTAAGTTACCCCACCGTGCGGAATATGCTTAATGAGATCATTCAAAAAATGGAGGAGTATGAAACGAGCATGTAAATTATTTACACCCATGACGAATTATTCCGTTAAGCCAAATGAGCATTGAACAAGTTCACTTGGACAAGGCCATGGCGAGGAATAGTCTAACTTTAGTGAATGTTTAAAGCGAGTTCCATACACCGAATCAAAAAGGATAAAATAATCGTATGAAAATGAAAAGTAACAACTGGAATCTGCTCTGGAACCCTTTCACGCGCGTTGCCGGCTGGCAAGCGTTTTGGGTTGGTCTGGTGATTGTTGTAGTCTCCGCGCTGTTGGGCGGTTACGGCAACCTGCTCTTCGATGGGGTCATCGATGCCCATTTTACTAACGACGTGGGGATTGCTCAATCGCTCGCGGTGACGGGGATAAGCCTGTTATCTGTAGTGGTCGCGATGTACGTGGCCGCGTTGATTATCTCCAAGAACGTACGTTTCATCGATATCCTGGGGACGATGACGCTCGCGCGGGCACCGTTCCTCCTGCTGGCGATCCTATCGCCGTTCGTCACTTATCCCACCGTGGATCAACTGGTTCAGAACCCGCTGACGATCCTCGGCTACCCATTGCTCTTGCTCTTCATAATGATCTCACTACCGGTTATCGTGTGGGTTATCGCCTTGATGTACAACGGGTTCAAGGTATCAACAGGTTCCAAGGGGAAAAAAATGGTGATAGCTTTTATCGTGGCCTTGTTAGCGGCGGAGGTGCTGTCGAAGGTGTGCATTCATTTTCTCTCGTTTTAATCGATCCAGCGCCTGGTGAGATTGCCGTAAGCATCGATGCGACGGTCGCGGAAGAAGGGCCACCAACGGCGTACCTGCTCGGTTCGTGCCAGGTCGACCTCCACCACCCGCGCATCTTCCCCTTCCGGGGCCTGGTACAGGAACTCACCTTGCGGCCCGCAGACGAAGCTGCTTCCCCAAAACCGGATGCCGTTGGTTTGTCCCGACGGGGCGGGCTCGTGCCCGGTGCGATTCACCGTGATCAGGGGCAACCCGTTGGCGATAGCGTGCCCCCGCTGCACGGTGATCCACGCGTCTCGCTGCCGCTGTTTCTCGTCGTCACTATCGCCGGACTCCCACCCGATGGCCGTGGGGTAGATCAGTAGCTCCGCCCCGGCAAGCGCCATCAGCCGCGCCGCCTCGGGATACCACTGGTCCCAGCAGACCAGGATACCCAGTCGCCCCACCGACGTGTCGATGGGCTTGAAGCCGGTATCGCCCGGCGTGAAGTAGAACTTCTCGTAATAGCCCGGGTCATCCGGTATATGCATCTTCCGGTACATACCGGCAATGCTGCCGTCCCTTTCGATCACCACGGCACTGTTATGGTATAAGCCGGGAGCCCGCCGCTCGAATAGCGACAACAGGACGACCACCCCCCACTTTTTCGCCAAGGCGCCGAAGGTGTCAGTAGAGGGACCCGGTATCGCCTCCGCCAGATCAAACAGCTCCACCTTTTCGGTTTGACAGAAGTAGAGGTTGTTGTGCAGCTCCTGCAGCACGATCAACTCTGCCCCACCCTTGGCGAGCGCCGCGATCTTCTCTTCCAGGCGGGCCACGTTCACCGCGGCATCCGCGCTATTGGCCTGTTGTATAATTCCTATCTTCATAGTTATTCGTTTTCGCGTGTTGTTGTGTTGTCTTTTTGCTTTCAAGTTCGCTTCGCAGGATGTGTCCCCGCATATCGAGCGAAGGTCTTCGCTTTGAAAGCAAAAAAATATTGATCCGAATAAACAATTACAAGAACCCCGCGGGGAGCTGCATCGTCACGCAGTGCAGCGAACCCGACTGCTTGATAAGCGGCCGGCAATCGATGCCGATCACCTCCCTTTCGGGAAAGGCGACCTGTAACTGCCTTTTCGCGACACCATCCTTCGGGGATCCGTAGAAGGGCATCAATACCGCCCCGTTGATGATCAGGAAGTTGGCGTAGGTAGCGGGCAAGCGGCGCCCCTCATGATACAGGGCATCCACCATGGGCAGCGGCAGCAACCGGTAGGGCTCCCCGCTCGAAGTCACGAGAGCCTTCAACTCCCGCTCCATCTCCTTCAGCTCACCGTAATGAATATCCTCCTCGTCGTCGCACGCCACGTAAGCGATGGTCGCCTCGTCGCAAAAACGGGCCAGGGTATCAATATGGCTATCGGTATCGTCACCTTCCAGGAAACCGTGATCCAACCAGAGCACCCGCTCAACCCCAAGCGTCAACTTTAGTCGCTCCTCTACCTGTTCATGGTTGAGCGCCCCGTTCCTGTTGGGCGAGAGCAGGCAACGGGAGGTGGTCAGGAGCGTTCCCGCCCCGTCGGTCTCGATAGAGCCCCCCTCCAAGATAAAATCCAGCCGATTCCGGTAGGTCACTTCCGACCGGTAGGCCGAACGCTCGTAGAGATATCGGGTAATTTGGTTGTCGTGGTTCGCGGCGAACTTCAGTCCCCAGCCGTTAAAGCCGAAGTCGACCAGCAGGGGTCGTCCCCCGTCAAATAACCCCATGCCGCCGTGGTCACGCGTCCAGGTATCGTTGTTAGGGAGCTCGTGCAGAAGAAGGTTCACACGCTCTCCAGCGGTAAAGTGAGCCGATACTTCACCTGCATCCCGACATGCCACCAGTAGCTTCTCCCGCTTTAGGATCTCTTTCGAGAAGGCGACGTAACAGCCGATCACCTCCTCCAGGTTATCCTTCCAGTCGGTATCTCGATGAGGCCAAGTCACTTGAACACCGCTCTGCGGGTGCCACTCGGCCGGGAAAAAAAGGGTTTCCTTCATAGACACACCTCCCGTGGTTGCCACCACATGGGTACAGCATGGTTGTTCTGCTCAAGATCCACTCCCAGACCCGCGATCACCCCTCCATGCTTCCCCTGACGATACCTCGCCCGGAGGAACGGATAAACGACAAGACGTAGTCGCGCTCTTCCGACGGCGGGAGCTCTTTCTCGATACGCTCCGTGGCTTGGGTAACGTTGAGGCCCGACATGTAGAGCAAGCGGTAGACCTCCTGGATGGCGTTAATCCGCTCGCTGGTGAAACCCCGCCTACGTAACCCCACGATGTTGAGCCCCACGTAAACGATGGGGTCTCGTCCCACCATCACGTACGGGGGTATATCCTTCGGGATTTTCGAACCACCCTGGATCATCACGTGCGCGCCGATCCGGGAGAACTGGTGCACCAAAGTGCCCCCGCTCAAGATGGCGTAGTCGTCGATCTCCACTTCACCCGCCAACTGCGTCGTGTTGCCCAAGATCACGTGATCCTTCAGGATACAGTCGTGCGCCACGTGGCTATAGGCCATGATGAGGCAGTTATCGCCCACCTTGGTGAACCCTTTCGAGGCGGTACCCCGGTTCACCGTGGCGCACTCCCGGATGGTGGTGTTATCGCCGATGATGGCGGTGGTCTCCTCTCCCTGGAACTTGAGGTCTTGGGGGATGGCCGATACGATGGCATGGGGGAAAATCACGCAGTTTTTTCCGATTCGAGCGCCCGACAGGATAGTGGCCTGAGCCATCACTCGGGTACCTTCGCCAATCACGGTATCCCGATCCACGTAGGCAAAAGGTTCCACCACCACGTTATCGCCCAGGATGGCCTCGGGGTGCACGAACGCTAAAGATGAAACAGTCGTCATAGCTTTCGATTCATGTTATCTGTTCCACATTCGCACCGCCGCGGGGATGGTCCATGCAAAACGGCCACCTCACGGCACGCGAACGTTCATTTACTTGTTCTTTATGATTTGCGCCGTGAAGTCGGCCTCCGAGACCACCTTGTCACCGATAAACGCCAGTCCCCGCATGGTCGCGATACCCCGACGAATTTCGCTGGTGAGCTCCACTCGGAAGACGAGGGTATCACCGGGAACCACCTTGTGGCGAAACTTCACGTTATCGATCTTCAGGAAGTAGGTGGAGTAGCGCTCCGGCTCGTCCAGCCTTGACAGTACGAAAAGGCCGCCCACCTGCGCCATCGCCTCTACTTGCAGCACGCCCGGCATAACCGGCTCTTGCGGGAAGTGCCCCGCGAAGAAGGGCTCGTTAGTCGTGGTATTCTTCACGCCCACGATATAGGTATCGGTCATCTGGATGACCTTGTCGACCAAGAGGAACGGGTAGCGGTGCGGGAGTAACTCGCGAATGCGAATGTTATCCATCACCGGCTCGGTATGCGCATCATAGATAGGTGGCTGCACCTCGTTGAGCTTGATGTCGCGGCGTATGAGCCTCGCCAGCTGGTTGTTGATCTTGTGCCCTGGGCGAACAGCGATCACGCGTCCCTTGATGGGCTTCCCCACCAGGGCCATATCGCCGATGATGTCGAGTAGCTTGTGGCGTGCCGGCTCGTTGGGGAACACTAGCTCGCGGTTGTTAAGGTAACCTAACTCGTTGGCATCATGGTGCGGCACGTTCACCGCATCGGCTATCTCGTCCAGCTCTTCTTGTGGCAACTTCCTCTCGTAGATCACGATCGCGTTGTCCAGGTTCCCTCCCTTGATTAACCCCGCCTTCCTGAGTTGTTGAATTTCGCGAACGAAGACGAAGGTACGTGCGGGTGCAATCTCAGTCTCGTAGTCGGTCACCGAGTCCATGGTAGCCGACTGGTTGGGGATGATGCGCGAGTCGAATTCGATAAAGGAGTTGATGCAGAAATCGGTATCGGGTAACAGCGTAAGCTTCGACCCGGTCTCGGGGTCGACCACCTCCATCTTTTTGCGCACCACGTAGAAATCCTTGTCCTTCGCTTGCTCCTTAATGCCCACCTCCCGAATGGCTTTCACGTATTCAATCGCGCTGCCGTCGAGAATGGGGAACTCCGCTGAGTTGACTTCAATCAGGCAGTTATCGATTCCCAGGGCGTAAAGTGCCGATAAGGCATGCTCGATCGTGCTCACGATCACATTATCCTTACCCACCACGGTTCCACGCTTCGTGTTCACAACATTTTCGGCCAGCGCATCGATAACGGGCTGATCCTTTAAGTCGATCCTCTTAATCTTCACCCCGTGATCAACGGGGGCAGGCTTGAAGGTCACCTCGATGTCGAACCCGGTATGGATGCCGATTCCTCGCAACGTGAAGCTCTCTTGTATTGTCCTCTGTTTCACTGCATCAAATTTTAACTACACATTTTGGCTATTTTTGTGCAAAGATACAACCAAAAGTGCGAAATCCAGCCAGAATCTCGATGTGATTTTTGAATAAATGGGAAAAACGGTGGTTTTACTCCTGCCCGTCCAGCTTTTCCTTAAGCTTGGCAACCTCCCGTTCCAGCGCGGCCAGCTGCTTGTACATGTCGGGGAGCTTAGGAGTGATGACGCTTGACCTGAAGTAACTTTTCAAAGGGATGGCGGGCGAACCCATCACCTCTGAGCCCTCTTTGGTGTTGCTGATGATACCCGACTGGGCCCCTATCTGCGAGTTCTTCCCTATGGTGATATGCCCTCCGATGCCCACCTGCCCGGCCAAGACGCAGTGTTCCTCAATCTTGGTAGACCCGGCAATGCCCACCTGCGCTGCCATGGCGGTGTGTTCGCCGATATCGCAGTTGTGGGCCACCTGTATCAGGTTGTCAAGCTTCACGCCGCGACGGATCACGGTGGAACCCATCACGGCCCTGTCAATGGTGGTGTTGGCGCCGATCTCCACATCCTCCTCGATAACCACGTTACCCACTTGCGGGATCTTGTGGTACCTTTCGCTCTCTTTGGTGTAGCCGAACCCATCAGCGCCGATGACCGCCCCGGAATGGATGATGCAGCGGTCGCCGATAACGCAATCGCGGTACACCTTCACGCCAGGGTATAGGATACAATCCTTGCCCACCTTCACGTTCTCGCCGATGTAGACCTGCGGGTAGATAACCGAGCGGTCGCCAATGGCCGCGTTCTCATCCACGTAAGCGAAGGCGCCCACGTGAACCCCTTCGCCAAGTTGGGCCGATGGCGCAACAAAGCTCATCGCCTCCTTCCCCGCCTTGGGCGGCTTGGTGACGCTCACCATCTCTAACAGCGCTGCCAACGCCTTATACGCGTTTGGCACTTTAACAAGCGTGGCCTTGACGGGTTTATCCGGGACGAAGTCGTTATTTACTAGCACGACATCGGCCTCGGTAGTATAAATGTAGGAGGTATATTTAGGGTTAGCGAGAAAGGTGAGCGTGCCTGCCTTACCCTCTTCGATTTTCGAAAAATCAGACACGGTAACATCGGGATTGCCAACGATCTCTCCCTGTAAGAAGTCAGCAATTTGTCTTGCAGTAAAAACCATTCATTCACGTTTTTTCTCGGGGTTCACGCTAAATCGCTTGGGACTCATACTACATCACATGTTGAAACTCGCGCTGCATCGCTTGTAAGGCATCCTGAACAATTCATGTAAAAAAGCAACGCCAACGGGTAAAATACATGTAGCCAACCCCTCAACATCAATTATTAGACCACAAATTAACAACTTTATTTCTTATGTATCGCCATATAATTTCATAATATACATTAAAGATAAGGGGGAGGAAATTTGCATAATTCAAATATATGTAATACTTTTGCAGGCACGTTTTCGGGATGTAGCTCAGTCCGGTTTAGAGTACTCGTCTGGGGGGCGAGGGGTCGGAAGTTCGAATCTTCTCATCCCGACAGCGACAACTACGCTGCTTGCTTTAGGTAGTGTAGTTTTTTTATGCCAACGTATGAATCACGAGGCCTGAGCGCAGCTTCGGTTCGAACCAAGTAGTTTTTGGCGGCATGATGTTCCCGGTATCCGCGATCTTCATTAGCTGATCCATCGAAACGGGGTACAAAGCCAACGCCAGGGCCATCTCTCCACTATCCACCCGCTCTTTAAGCGCACCTAAGCCACGGATGCCCCCCACGAAATCGACCCGCTGGTCGCTTCTTAGGTCCTTGATGCCCAACAGTTCATCGAGGATAAGGTTCGAGGCGATCGTGACATCGAGTTGATTGATGGGATTGTTATCGTCGTACAAGCCCGGCTTCGCGATGAGACTAAAGCCCCTGCCATCCAGGTAAATAGAAAAGTTACGCCGTTCGTTCGGCCTTTGAATCTCCGACCCCGTTGGCTTTACCACGAAATCGCGTTCCAGCTTTTGAATGAACTCATCGGGAGTCATCCCGTTCAAATCCTTCACCACCCGGTTGTAATCTATGATGGTCAACTGGTTATCGGGGAAGCAGACCGCCATGAAATAGTTGTACTCTTCATTCCCGGTATGACGGGGGTTGTTCCGGGCCTTCTCCGCTCCCACCAGGGCGGCCGCGGCGGTGCGGTGATGTCCATCGGCGATGTACAGCTCGGGGATGGTGGCGAAAGCGTTCGTAACGCGTTGGATATCCTCATCGCACGACACCAACCACAAGCGATGTCCCACCCCATCGGTGGAGACGAAGTCGTATTCGGGCTCCCGGGCGGTCACCTCCCGGGCGATTTCACCCAACGCTTCGTTGTAGCGGTACGCGAAGAAGACCGGCTCCACGTTCGCATTGGTCACCCGCACGTGTTTCATCCTATCCTCCTCCTTATCGTGGCGGGTAAGTTCGTGTTTCTTGACCTTGCCGCTCGTGTACTCCTTCACGTGTACCCCTACCACCCAACCGTATTGCGTCTTACCGTTCAAGGTTTGCGCGTAGAGATAAAAGTTCTCTTTCTCATCCTGAAGCAACCAACCCCTCTCTTGAAACAGCCGGAAATTCTCCTCGGCTTTCTCGTACACGTCCGGGTCATGCTCATCCTTTCCCGGGGGAAAATCAATCTCCGGCTTGATAATGCGGTAAAGCGACTTTTCATTTCCTCGAGCCTCTTGGCGAGCCTCCTCGGAACTCAACACATCGTAAGGGCGCGATGCCACCTCCTCCGCGAACTCCCTTGGTGGACGAACTCCTTTAAACGGTTTTACTAACATAGGTTCATTGATATTTCACGTGATAACCTTACATGCAAATTTCACGCGAATGTACATGTTTTTCTTCGGAATACCCGCGCCGGGATCGGAAATTAAATTGGATTGACAATTCTTATTCTTACTCCCGCCCCTCATTCTCATTCTCATTCCCATTCTCATTCCCGCTCCCGTTTTCGCTACCACTCGGAAACGTGAAAAAATGAACGATTCGATCGAAAATTGAATTTTTTTACGTAGGTTCGCGGTAGGTACCCATGAACTTACTCAAACAGCATTCGTTATGAACCGAAGAAACTTCTTGAAGAGCGCAAGTATAGTTGGCGGATCCGTTACCGCCTCCCCTCTGCTAGCAAGCCAGTTATTTAGCCACGCGGACCGGGTCAGCGCACGAGATCAACACGACCGCCCGTACCGCTTGATGGACCTGCACGTGCACACTACCAACGAGTTTACTATTGAAGATGTCGTGGCCGTTGGGAAAAAAACGGGAATTCAATTTGGCGTGGTGAATAACGTGGCACCCTGGAAAATGTGGGACGACGAGGCGTTAAAAAAGCACTTCGACGAGACGCTCCCCCACCCCGTGTACGTGGGACTACAACCAATGGTATTAGGCTGGAGTAAAAGGTTATCGCCGGAACTGATCCGGAAAGCCGACTACGTATTGATGGACCCGCAGGTGCTGCCCAACGGCAACGAGTACGGGGACGAGCTGAAGATCTGGGAGATAGGCTCCTACATCGGTGACGTGGAGATCTTCATGCAGCGCTACTTCGACCACACGATCAACGTGATCACAAACCCCGAGCCGCTCGATATACTGGGCTGGCCGCTGTACCTGCCGGGCAACGTGGCGCGGGACTACTACAAGCTGTGGACAAAGGAGCGCTTGAACCGGATTATTGAAGCGGCTGAAGCCCGTGGGATAGCCATCGAGATCAACAACACGGCACGCACCCCTCACGAGGAGTTCATTACCATGGCGAAACGGGCCGGTTTAAAATTCACGTTCGGCTCCGACACCCGGAACTACACCATGGGGCGACTCGATTACTGCCTGCAGGTTGCAAAAAAATGCGGCCTAACGCAAAACGATTTCTTTGTCCCGAAACGAGCGTTGTAGCACCGTAAGCTATCAATAATCCCTACTAAAAACAAAAAAAGTCACACGGCTGTTATGCCCATTAATTTGAGTTCGTAATAAAATCTCCTTGTTCGATGAGAGTCAGCGGTATCTTGACTTACTTGACTTACGGTATATTCTTGAGATCGGTATAATACCCTCTTTTTTTGAAAGTTTGCAGGAGAAGCACATCAGGGATTTGCACGAGGTGCTTCCTTTACATTTGATTGAAAACAGGGATGTCAGATTATCAACAGAAGACGAGATAAAATTTCACACCGTCATTTACAAAATCGCGAAGAACCAAACGTTGATCGATTTCATACTATCGATGCGTTTTAGACTTTACGACAGTTCAGAGTTTGCAATTTTTAACCAGAAATTAAATTGTGATAACTTGAAGGCAATCCATCTTGACATAATCAAGGCAATTGAGAGTTGAAACAAGAAAAACAACGAAAAACATCTGGTTATAAAAAGAAACAACAAAGATGAATTTTTCAATCATAGACTGGATTATTGTAACCGTATATCTTTTGCTAATGTTGGCAATTGGATACTTAGCTTCACGAAAAAACAAAACGGCTGAAGATTATATCCTAGGGGGCAAAACAATGAAACCATTTATGGTGGGCGTTTCATTATTTGCCACTCTCTTCAGCACATTAAGCTATCTATCATACCCGGGCGAAATGATTAAGCATGGACCGGTTTTTTTAGCGGGTATTTTGGCACTACCCCTGGCAAACTGGATTGTTGGGAAATTCTTAATTCCCAGGTTCATGAAAATGAACGTCAAAAGTGCGTATGAAATGTTAGAAATTCGTCTGGGAGCTAATACGAGGAAGCTTGCCGTGCTTTTCTTTTTATGCTTGCGCTTTTTATGGATGACAACGATTATGTATGCCACCGTAGATATCGCTTTGGTTCCCATATTAAACATTGACCGTTCTCTTGTTCCTTACATAAGTCTTGTCCTGTCAATATTGACGGTTGTATATACTACCATGGGTGGAATGAAAGCCGTGGTCAAAACTGACGTGGCTCAATCCTTTATCATGTTCTTGGGACTTATACTGACCATTATTTTCGTAATCAGCCAGCTAAGCCCGGGGCAATCACTTTTTAATCCTTCCATATATACCCACTGGGAGCCTATTAGCTGGGGGATTCATCCCAATAAAAGGATGACCGTAGGAAATATTATTATACTCATATTGGTCATACAAGTGTGCACGGCGGGGTCAGATCAAATGGCCATACAAAGGTATTTATCGACTAAAAATTCAAAAGAAGCTGCATCCTCATACAACATATCGCTGTGGGGGGGTGGACTTATTAAAATTCTTCTGGCTATAACGGGGATATGCGTGATGGCTTTTTTCTTTTATAATCCTGACATGATGGGAAGTGGCGGATCCATACACGATCATGCCGATTCGCTATTTCCATTATACATAAGGGTTGGACTTCCACCCGGGTTGACGGGATTAATTACAGCCGCCTTGTTAGCCGCTGCCATGTCAAGCCTATCCTCTGGCTTGAACTCAAGTTCTACCGTAATTCTAGAAGACATCTTCAAGAACAAGAGAGGTAGAAAAAAGCCATCCAAGAACAACAGTGATTTAAAATTGATTAAAAGAATCTCGTTCATACTCGGAATTGCAGTCGCCCTCTCCATATTCTTTCTACCTTACGTTACGGGGAACCTATTCGATGTAATCCAAAAAGTGGTTAATCTGGTAGTCGCCCCCCTATTTGTTTTATTCTTTATGGCCTTGTTCGTGCCAAATGCCACCGAAAGATCGACAATATGTGCTGGTTTATTTTCATTGTTGACAGCCATTTCAATTGCTTTTTGGGGAATATTCGGCATCTCGTCGCTATGGGTTACCACGTTCTCACTCATCGCGGGTATTATTCTTGGCCTGCTTTTGAGTTTAATCAACAACAGGTTGATAATTTTAAGAAACAACAGGGAAAAAATGTGAGATTTTTATTAAGCAATTCAGCTATCATTAGCCGAACACTGGTGACATCAAAAACTAATAGTGTAAAGGGGTGAATAATAAACCATTAAAAACAAATATGCCTATGAAAAAAGTAAAAATCACATTTTCGAAGCTGTGTCAAATCTTTTTCCTAGCATGTATCTTGATTTTACTATCAGCTGCCTCCTGTGAAAAATCATCGATAGAAAAACCAACCGGAGAAAGCAAGCCGATTAAGGATTTAACGGAATATCGGTCAATTCGTGCGAATTATTTGAACCGTCCCCGTTCCATAATCCACAATTTCGACGGGACCGATGTTTATTTGTACCCGTCTAACAGGGTATTCAGCATTCAAAATTTTCTAGATTATCGTTTAGGTGGTTTGGTAGGATCTAATGTAAGCACTATCTCATATTGTACAATTACTTCATCATTTGGCCAATTTACTCACAATACTAAAATAGGGGAATTTCTAACATTGACACACCAAAGACCTGGGACTAAAAATGTAACACCGGAATTTGTAAAATTAGGAACCGACCCCTTAGAGGTTGTCGCTAAGTTTGCTCGTGAAAATAACTTTGAAATCTTTTGGTCGAATAGGATAAATGACACGCATGATGTTGCTCACAGAGTTGATCAACCTTACGAGAGATACTCTAAATTAAAACAAGCGCATCCTGAGTATCTTTTTGGCTACATCGGGGAAAGGTTACCGCATGGTCGTTGGAGTGCCGTTGATTTTTCACACAAAGAGATCCGTGACTTATGTGTACAGTATTATACTGAAGTATGCGAAAACTATGATATTGATGGTATAGAGTTAGATTTTTTCAGACATCTGTACCTGTTTAAAGAGGTGGCTAGAGGTGAGGTCGCATCTGCCGCGCAGCTTGCCATGTTAACTGATATGCTCTCGCAAATCCGCGAGATGACGGAAAGGGTGGGTATGAAAAAAGGCAAGCCCATATTAATTTTAGTAAGGACCCCCGATTCAATTGATTTTTGCAAAGGTGTTGGTATAGATTTAGAGGAGTGGATGCAGAGAGGGCTAATAGATATTGTCGTGGGCAGTGACTATTTCCGACTCAATTTCTGGAGTTACCTGGTGGAACAGGGTCACAAATACGGGGTAAAGGTTTATGCCGGGCTAAGTGAACCTCGAATAACAGACGAACACCCTTCTCTCAAACGTGGACAAGACCCTGTCTATCGTGCTAGAAGTGCAGCCGCATGGCAGGCAGGGGTAGATGGACTTTACATATTCAATGAGTATAAAACGCGTAGCCAGTATCTGAGAGAGATAGACAATCCACAGAAGTTGAAAAACAAAAACAATTTGTATTTTGCCACCTACTTACATGCCACCCCAAGGAGTTATTTGGTCAACGGGGATAGTTATGTAAACCTGCCGCTTGTTACACCGAAACATCCGGTAACCGTCAAAGCAGATCCGTTAAAAGTCCAATTTGAAATTGGAGATGAAAGTGTAGAGGCAAAAGTTTCTCTAATACTTTACACAAAAGATGGAAATCCAGAAAACATAAAAGTGAAATTAAATAATTCGGACCTTGAGTTTTCAAAAAAGTCAAATGATGGGCTTTCTTTTTTTGCCGTTCCTCAAAATGTTATACAACAAGGAATAAATGAAGTAGAAATAGAGTACATGTTAAAATCTGAAAATATGACCTTGTTGGATGTAGCAATATTATTTCAACGTGATTAATATATTTTAATTGGAAAATATGAAACATTTTTATATGGTGATTATAACACTTTTAGTTGGTGTGTCATTTCTTAATATTTTCATCTCTTATTCACATCCAGTAAGTATCAAGCAAGATTCAATCAAAAATGAGAAGTGCATCCAATTAAAATACAGAACAAAGTGCGAAAAAGTACTGAAAGCATCCGAAGATTTGGAACAATGGCCTTACCTTGCTTTCCCATCCGTATTACAAATCGACCCTTCTACGATATTGATTTCATACAAGCGTGGTGAGGCTCATGGTGGAGACCCAGGGGCCAAACTGGAAGTCATGAAGTATGATGTCATAAAGGAGAAGGAGCTTTACACGAGAATAGTTGGCGATATTTATGGATTAATTTTCCAAATGGGGGAGTGGGTGAAGTTCCCGAATGGTGATATCGTTAATTACGTTGACGTGCAGAAGATAGTTCCCACACCCAATTATAGAAAGAATCACCGAACAGGCGTTTACTATTCGCGATCACTAGATAATGGAGAAAACTTTGAGCCAATGAAAAAAATGGAACCGGTAAACGGGATCGAATACGGATATGTTTTCGAGGATATAACTGTTGGATCACATGTTTACATGTTAGTGATGACTTTTCCCGAACTGCTGGGGAAAATAGGAGAAGAAGGATGGAAGTACGGTAAGGTTCACGTTATCAAATCAGGTGACAATGGAAATTCTTGGGAGTTCGTTCGCGATTTGAGCATGGAGTTTGGAGGAATAGATATAAATGAAAGTTCTTTTGTTAAATATGGCGAAGGTTTTATTGTAACCACACGCGGATATGATGGTCAACAACGGGTATTTCAAACCGACAACAATTTCAAACTGGTGAAACAGGTTAACTTAACTGAAGATCACGATTGCGTTCAAGGTGTTATCGGGCGACCGAGACTTTTTCTGAAAGATGGAACGATCTATTTGCTGGGAAGAGATTACACGGACCCCTACAGTCTCAACTTATACAAGATTGACCCTGAAACCCTGCACCCGGAAACGTATGTCACCCTGGATCAACGCCCTGGAGATGCATATTACGCTGAATTTTTTTTTACCGAAAAGAGTGGCAAAACATTTTTCAACACCGTAACGTATGTAAAATCAGTGAGCGAATTACCTGATATCGTTAGGTTAGAGTTTCCATGGGAAGAAATTAACGGGATCAAAAGGTGAAGAAATGGAGCATATTTTCATCGAGGCAGAGCATTTTAAAGAGATAGGTGGTTGGGTGATAGATCAACAGAGTATCCCGTCCATCGGCTCAGCCTATCTAATGGCCCATGGTTTAGGAGTGCCTGTAAAGGATGCTAAAACCACGATCACCATCCAATCACCAAGCATGTATAAAGTTTGGGTTCGAACCAGGAACTGGGTCGCCACTTGGAATAATGATCACGCTCCGGGAAAATTTCAGGTACTCATCAACCAAAAGCCCTTACCCGTAACGTTTGGCACTAAGGAGGCAACTTGGCATTGGCAGGATGGAGGCAAAATAGAACTGGAGAGCGGCAACATGGAAATCGCTCTCCATGATTTGTCGGGATTCAACGGTAGGTGCGACGCGATCTTTATCACGAATGATCACGAATTGGTGCCGCCAAACGATTTGCTTTCCTTGAAACTATTTCGTGAACAATTCAACCCATCCCCTATTAAAGAGTATAACCACTTCGACCTCATTGTCGTTGGAGGAGGTATCGCGGGTATCTCCACTGCGATATCTGCTGCCAGAAACGGCTGTAAGGTCGCGCTGGTACATAATAGGGAAATACTGGGTGGCAATAACAGTTCAGAGGTGCGCGTAGGACTGTCAGGACTCATTTACCAAGAACCCTACCCTAAATTAGGCAGGCTAATCGATGAATTTGGCCCTATTGGCCATTGGACGTTATGGGAGGCTGAAAGGGATCCGACATCGGAAAGAAGCAAGAGGATCTTTGAAGTTATAGAGAAGTATCCTGAAAAAAAGATTCACAATGGCGGTCCCGCATCAAACTATGAAGACGCGTTAAAGCTACGAACCCTGAAAGCGGAAGAAAATATTTCCCTGTTTTTGCAGACCCACGTGCTGGAAGTAATAAAAGAGGGGGATCGTATTACCGCTGTCAGAGGAGTGAATTGCCGGTAATTTGATGAAGAACCATTTTTGTCAAGATCGGTTCAACATCAGATATCACCCTACGCGGTACCTTACCGTTGCCTATATTCCCGAAACATCACGAACCTGTTTATGGCGGGACGGAATATCAGCGTCACTCACGTGGCGCTGGGAACGGTAAGGGTGATGAGAACCCTATCCATGATGGGGGAAGTAGTTGGATTGGCGGCATCTATATGCAAAGAAAAGAAAATTCAACCGCGTGAGGTCTATCAAAAGCATTTAAAATATTTGTTGAAAAAATTATCAGCAGGGAACAAAACAGGTAAAATATAATTTCATGATACAATTTTCTAAAATAGAAGGTTTAATCGCACCCGTTTTTACAGCCTTCAATCAGGATGGAGAAATTAACAGGGATATAATACCGGCTTACGCGGATAAATTAAAGGAAAAGAAGCTAAAGGGGGCTTTTATCCTTGGCTCTTCCGGGGAAGGAATGCTGCTGAGCGTGGAAGAAAGGAAAACCATTATGAATGCATGGGCAGAAGAACGCTCGGAAACGTTTAAGCTTATCGTTCATATCGGTGCCAACTCGTACAAGGATTCACAGGCATTAGCAAAACATGCAGAAGCCATGGGAGTAGATGCTTTATCGGTTATGGGGCCAACCTTTCTTCAACCCAAAACGGTCGGGGATCTTGTATCGTATATAAAGATAATCGCGGACGTGGTCCCAAGCGTTCCGTTTTACTACTATCATATTCCGGTTAGAACCGGCATCAATTTCAACATGATTGACCTGTTACGGGAGGCTCAAAACGAAATACCCAATCTCGTCGGGATAAAATACACCCACAACAATTTCATGGATATGCAACAATGCATTCGCTACGACGATACGCGATTTGACATCCTGCACGGATCGGACGAAACGCTACTTTGTGGGTTAAATCTCGGTGTCAAAGGGGGTATTGGAACAACCTACAACTTGATCCCCGAGTTGTATTACGAAATGATAGATGCGTTTAATAACAACGATATAGATTTAGCAAGACAACTCCAATCAAAATCGGTGAGATTAATGAACATTATAAGCAAGCATGGTGGAGGTATCGTGGCTGGAAAACACCTTATGAAAATCGCGGGTATGGATTGTGGCCCGTGCCGCCTTCCACTAAGAACGATTCATGAAGACGAAGCGACAGAAATGATAGAAGAGTTAAAAGCAAATGAATTATATACTCTTATTCAAAACGCTTTTAGAATGTAATCTTTTTAGTTTATTAACACTATAAGAAGAAATGCGCGTGCTTTCAGCGTTCATGAACCAACTGAAGTAAACCAACGCAACCACGAGAAGACGTTTTCACCGAATCATGTGGGAACCTGCTGAAAATCACCAAAAATGCCCATTAGTTATCAGCAAATTGCAAACCGCTAGAATCGAGTTTTGCGGTTTTCGGAGCAGCCTCAAATAAAAGAAACAAAAACAAACCTATAAATCGTTCTCACGGGTATATAGTCCTTAAGAATAGGAAAGAGATCTACTTCAAGAAATAGTCCAAAAAGGCGTACGCTATTTCATTGGATGCTTCGTTAGGGGCATGGTCCGGACGATTGCTCATCGCCACTCGATTATCGAATCCCAGTAACTCGTTGATGGCAATGGTATGATTCAGGGGGATCCAACGTTCTACCGGATCGGATGAACCCCCGGATACCAGGAAGGGGCGGGGTGCCATTAAAGCGTGTAACTCATGCAAATCATACCCTTCGCTTCTGAGTTTTGGATACAACCCTTTACCCTGTTCACCGGTCTTGGACCAAGTGTTGGTCCAAGGCGGGGGATAGTAGCCCAAGTACCAAGGCTCCCAGTAATTGACGTTGGAGCCTTTGCTTTCATCAAACACGATGCCCGGATCGCTCCAAACCGCGCAAGCGAACTTGGGGTATAGGCAAGCGGCAAACATGGCCCACTTTCCCCCGTACGAATGTCCCATGACCCCAATCCTGTCCGGGTCCACCTCCCTCACCTTTGCCAACACTTCTAAGGCGTTAGCCGCCGCGTACGCGAGCGCGGATAACGGCTGTAGCGTTGCATTCTCTATTCCGGGGTAGTAGATGGAGAAGGTTCTGTTTAGCGTGGTTTTTGTCGTTCCCAACGAGAGGGTCACGAATCCCCGTTTGGTGAGTTGGTACGCGAAATCTCTATCTGGTTTGCCATCGCCTATCGCCGTTTCGGGCTCGTAAAAGAGGGTGATTACCGCGGGCTTTTCACCTTCACCATCAGGTATCAACAGGTATCCTTCCGTCTGTTCGTTAGGGGTCCAGTAAAATCGCACGCGATGTTGGGTGAAATCCTCCCGTTTTTCCGTTGCAATGATCTCAAACGTTTGGTTGATTAGGATGGCGGGCCATTCGCCCATCATCTCCATCCACTTGTCACGAATCTCTCGTGCTCGTTCGCTCCAATCTTCCGCGGTTCGCACCGAATCGCCATTGTAAAACAGCCGAGTTGAGCGATAATCCCCGTACTCGCCTTGAAACTCCGGGGGCGGTATAAAGTAGGGTTTTATCGTGTTCCACGCTCCGCTTTTATAATCTTGCGCGGCAACATGGGCAAACATGATGAATAAAAGGACAATACTACACCTTTTTCTTATTATTCCGTTACCCATTCTTGTTCAACTTTTGTACTCCACAGCTTATTTCCTATTCTGCTTTTAACTCAATAGTTAATATATCGCCAAAGCGGTGGTAACGGCACGTTGCCCGTTTGCATCGCTCGGGATGATGGTTTCAACGCCGTTCACCAACATGCACGACGAGCCCCCGCCATCTAAATTGATGGCTTCGATACAACCCAGCTCCAACAGGATATCGGCCACGTTCTTCAGCGTCATGCCGGGCGTGTTGGGTGTCTTGTTTCTTCCTTCACAGACGAAAAAGACCACGTAGCCGTTGGGATGATAACCCACCGCGGAACGCGGATGGTTGTAGGTAGGTCCCACACCACTTGCCACGTCAAACAATTCGTTTTCCCACAAGTTCTTGTACTCGCCGTTTTTTATCAGCAGCGGGCCGGCGCCTATCGCCTCGGCAGGGGTCCACACCTTCGCACCAGCAGGGAAAGTGGAAGAGGGTCGCGGTTGCGGCTTCTCTCCCGCCACGTTGGGTGCCGGATGCGGGTAGGCGTAAAGTGTACCGCTAACGTGATAGACCCATTGTGCCGAAAAAGAGCCATCCTCCTCCAACCCGAACGCTCCTTGCGTGGGATAGTAGGGGGTCGCTTGCCCGTTATAATCCCTGTTTACCATTGGCTCCGAGGTTGAAACGGTTACCCCGTTTTTAATCAAAAGATTGAGGGAAGTACCATTCCAGAAAAAGCCGCCGTTGATGATGACCGAGGGTTTGGTGTTGTTGGTGTAAAACTGGGCGAGCGTGGCCATCCCCTTCTTCTCGCCCAAAACCTTGAACCTTCCTTTACCCTCCCCAATATCGGCCACGGCAATGAATGCCCGTGTGAGCTTACCCGAGATATCTTTTTTGTAGCTATAGACCGAGATATAGTCCGGCAGGGTGCCGAAACCTTCTCTTTTCTCCCAATGGGAGGTGGAGACAACCAGCGAAGCTGACTTGAAACGCACGTATATTTTAAACGTGGCGACGTCGTTGTTTTTTTTAAGTCGAATTTCAGCCACGCTAGTTAAGTCGTACATGGCGGTCACCGTTTGAGGTGCTACCATCTCAACGCCGCTGGCCAAGGTAAGCTTCAGTTCCACTTTTGAGAGATCGCCTCCCCGTTCGAACAGCAACTCGATTGTTCGTTGAAAATTATCGATTTTCACGTTATGCGCCTGGTGGGAAAGCACGTCAACATCGGTGATATACTTGAAGTCTATATCGGGCGACTCCCCGTTACCGGAGCAACGCACGAACAGCAACGACAAGAAGGTCAACAGTATGATTTTAAACCTCATCGTTCTAGTTTTTAAAAGGCTTTTTATATTTCACGAAAATTCACGTAGTAGATATTTGCTCGCTTGACTCTGCATTCGGCTTGTCGCAAATATTCACGTAGTAGGTATTTGCTCGCCTTAGCATAATTAAATCGAGACAGGGAAGATAGTCTCCCCTATCTCGATCTCTCGTACTCATATTTTTACTTTAGATTAACTCGCCAAACGTTTATGCCCGCGTTGGTACAGAAGAGTGCGACATATGCCGTTTCGCCGTCGTCGGCAACTTTTGTCACCACGTCACCGGTAACGTTCCCGTTGGCACCGTAATTGGGATCCATTGGTGTCCAGCCGTTCCAAACACGGGTTCCGGGTACCAGGTAGTCCAGCGGGTTTTTGCTGGTGGTTTCAGGCTCACTTATCACCGTCCGCACATTGTACACCTGCTTCATCCAGTTGTTGGCGTTTTGTTCGATGATGAATATGTACCTGGCTCCTTTCAGATCCAGGTAGTCGAAGGAAGCGCCGCCTCCCAGCCACTGGTGAAATATACCTTGAATATGATGCTCCGATTTATAGATCGGGGTGTGGGTGGTTCCACTCATGTAGGTGATGGCCACTTTTGCTTCTCCACCATCAAACCGGGAAATAAAGTAGTTACTATTATTGCCAAATTCAATCGGGACGATGGTATTCAGTTGACCCATTTGATATCCGGGGTTGAAAGTGATTTTCTCGGGTTGATTCGATACCGGTGCACCATTTTTAATCTCCCAGCGCAAGAACATGTTCTGGAACGACACGCCCATGTATAGGAACGCGTGCTCCCGGATATCTCCCGTCACGTAGATCTTTCGGCCCACGTCAATGTTCCCCGTCAACTCACCCAGTTGCACGTCGTACGAGAAGAGCAGCTTGGGTTTACCGGTAACCCCCTCCCACCAGTACATGTGGATGATGTTGTTGCCGCCTGCAGGCATCCAACGAGACATGTAGAAGTTGGTGGCCACGATGTTACCCGCGTCGTCGTTGGCCATGAAGAGCGGCACGGTACGGGTAAGGTTTGCCCAGTCGATGCCCTCGAAAGACATGGTTCCTGCCTTACTACCATCGGTAATGTTGTAGTAGTCGAACTTGGTCCGCTCGTGCACGACCAGGTAGTCGCCGCTAATCGCTACCGCGCCGTTGTTGTGCGTTACAAAATTCAGTTCCGTCGCGGTTTTGTTCCACAGTGGTTTGATCTCCAGTATGGCAGGCACCATTTTAACCTTGATAACATAATCCCCCTGAATGCCATGCGCCCCCTTTGCCGTGAAACTGACCGGTGAAGTAAGGTCGCTGGTGGCGGGGAACGGTGCAATTGTCGTCGCGCTTCCGGGAAGTGCCGCACCCACCTTGATGTTCGGCAGCTGCTCCGTGTAGTTGTCGCTCACCTCCACGATAATGGTATCATTGGGGTTGGGTGACGACTGCCCGGTAAACACAGTACCGTTCGGTAACGTGAGACTTACCTGGAAAACATCGTTGGGGGTAAAGGAGGCATTAACGGTATAACTCCTTTTCGCGTTATCCGCACCCACCACCTCGAAGCTGACGGGCTTGGTAAAGTCCATGTACTCGCCCAGGGGACTGGGAGAGACCACGGTGGCGTTATTAGGTAGACTTACCGACATACGTACCTTGGTTCTATCGGTATTCATCGGCCCGAACACCTCCACGTTGATCACATTTTTGTCATCAGGAGTAACGGCAAAGTCGGCATTGGTCCCATCCGGGAGCATAATCCGAATGCCCGTGACCTCGTTTCCTGTCGTGGGTACCAGCGTGTCGGCCTCCTCGCAAGCGAACAGTACCGGCAGCAGGCTTACAATCCACAACAATATAAAATATCTATTTATCTTTTTCATCATGATTACCATTTATCAATTTGTTTACACTCCGGGTTATTTTGAATCTCTGAAGCGGGAATGGGGAAGTTATAGTAGCGCTCCTCGAAGAAACGGTCTTTCCCATCGCAATCCACTATCTCGTAGTTAAATGAGCCATCGTTGTTTTTCGTGATCTTCATCCCGTGCATCCGTTTCCCTCCTAGTACATCGAGGGCCGTTCTCCAACGTCTCAAGTCCCAATAGCGTTGCCCTTCAAAGGCGAGTTCAATTTTTCGCTCCTCCCGAATGATATTCCTCAAGGTCGCTTGATTAGTCTCGGTTACATTGGGTAGCTGAGCCCTCTGGCGAACTTTGTTTAACGGGATAAGTGCCTGACTCGACTTGCCGCCCTCGTTGAGCGCTTCCGCTTGATTCAGTAGCACCTCGGCGTAACGTATCTCGTTCCAGCAGGTGATCCCTTTCTTGTTGATGTCGGTGGTTTTTTCATTCAACAACTTCCGTAAGTAATAGCCGGTGGTAGTTGAGTTAGGATGATCTTCTACGCCAAACGGCTTGAACCCATCGGTACCGCCAACAAACGTTTCAATGGTGCGCCCTTTCCACTGCGCTCCATTGTAGAGGATAGAAGCGTAGAAACGGGGTTCTCTGTTTTCGTAAGGATTGGCGGCATGGGTGGGATTATTCCAGTCGAACCTGGTGCCGTCGGCCATGTAGTAGGAGTCGACCATCTCCTGCGTAGGTACGGCCAAGCATTTCCCTCCCGTATCGGTTACCGGGAAATCTCCCTTGGGGCTGTACTCCTTATCAATAAACACGGAGTGGGTCAGCTCCCCGTGAAACCGGTAGCCCATCACGGTCTCTTTGCAAAAATCGGTTTGATTGAACACATCGGCGTAGTTGGGCATCAGGCCGTAGAGGGTACCCTCCTTGTCGATTACCTTCTGGGCAGCTTCAACTGCCTTGTCCCAACGTTTCGCGTAGAGCATGGCGCGCGACATGAAGCCGTAGACGGCCCCCTTGGTAAGGCGCCCGAAATTGGCCCTATCCCACTCGTCGGGCAGGTTCTCGGCGGCAAACTCAAGCTCCTTCTCGATAAAATCCCAGCAATCCTCCTCCGGGCTCCTCGCCTTGAAAGCCTCGTTGGGGCCATCAATATAATCACGGATAATGATGCTGCCGTGTCCCCTCACCAGCATAAAGTGCAGGTAAGCCCTGAAGAAGCGGGCTTGCGCCTCCATCAGGGTTTTCACCTCCGGGGCATATTTCACGTAGTTCTCTAAACCGTACAGGAACTCGTTGATACGGCGGATACGGTTGTACTCGTAGGAGTAGTCGCTCAGGATATTCCCTTGAGGGCTTATGTTACCGGTATAGACCACCTTATTAACGTCGCCGCCCGATCCGCCCATCACGTTGGCGTTGTAACGGAGAATATCGGAAAAGCCGTCATGCAGGCTCACGCCAGCATATTTCAAACCATAGGGGCCATACTCGTAAATGGGCTTGTAGAAGCCGTTGATGTAGAGATAGGTGTTTTCCGGTGAAGCCCACGCGTCCATCTCGGTATAGCTTGACCTGGGCTTCGGCTCCAAATAGTCGGAACACGCGGAAAACAAACAGGCTGCCGCTACGAATAGTAATATATATTTTATTGTTTTCATACGATTAGTTTATCTTTTTTGTTTCGATGTATGGAATCTTTGATGTTTAAAATAATCATTCTCAAGGATGATTAATGATTATTTTAATCATGTCGGTTTCATACGATATACTTATTTTTAAAACGTGAGACTTACTCCAAACTCATAGGTCCGCTGCTGCGGGTAGTACCCGTTGGTGATCTCGGGAGTCTCGGGGTCGATATTGTACTTGGTCAGTTCAGACCAGGTGAGCAGGTTCCCACCCGTCAGGGTAAACCGAATATTATCAATACCAACGGCGTTGATTTTCTCGTTCTGCAACGTATACCCTATCTGGGCATTTTTCAAGCGCAGGTAACTACCGTCACGCAGCCACCAGTCAGAAGCCCACCCGTTACAGTTACCCATTTCTGCTGCTATCGTGGTTAGTCGGGTAAACTCGGCATTGGGGTTTTGGGGTGTCCAGCTGTTTTCTATCAGGAAATAGGGCGAGTTCCCGTTCCCGTGGAACGGACGGGTGTAAATGGTGGCATCCACGTACCCGTTATCGTATACCCCGCTTAAGAACACGTCGGTGATGGCAGCTCCCTGGAAAAAGAGCGAGAGGTCGAAGTTCCTCCACGAAGCAGCGATGTTTAACCCGTAAAAGAGCTCAGGTAGGTTACTGTTCCCGATAAAGGTGTAGTCCTGTGAGCTTTCCACTTTCCCATCCAGGTTCAAATCTTTATACCGGATGTCGCCCGGGCGGATCTGATTTTTGTTCAGGTGGGCTAAAGTAGCGCTATTGATAACCTCCTCGTCCGATTGATAGAGTCCTTCTGCAATGAACCCCATCTTTTCGCCCATCTTCCTTCCGGTTCGTTTTTGGTAGTGAGGAACATTGGGACTTTCGTTCATCCTCAGGACCTTGTTACGCGACCAGCTCACGTTGCCCCTCACGCTATAGTGAAAATCGCTGATATTGTTCTGGTGCGTTAGGATTAGCTCGAACCCTTTGTTGCTCACCTTTCCACCGTTGATGGTACTGGGGTGATTGCCGCCGAGGGAGGGAGGATAGATACCCCCACTGGGAATGAGGATGTCGTTGGTGAGCTTGTAGAAGTAGTCAAACTCCATACCAAAAATACCCCTGTTCAGCATCAGTTCAAACCCGATGTTGTAGGTTCCCGTCTTTTCCCATGTGATATCCCGGTTCACATTACCCGCCGTATAGATAGAGATGTATTCCCTATCGCCAATATAGAGTGTGGGGGGGTTAGGTCTCATCAGGTTCAGGTACTGGAAGTCCCCGATCCTGTCGTTCCCCAGCAGACCGGCGGAACCCCTGATTTTAAAGTTTTCAACTTGATCTTTCAACGGTGCGAAGAAAGCCTCTTCCGACATGCGCCACCCGAAAGATGCCGCGGGGAAGAAACCCCACCGGTTCTCCTTGGGGAAACGGACGGACCCATCGTAGCGGGCCACCAGCTCCAGCAGGTACTTGCTGTCGTACGCGTAATTCACACGCCCCACGAATCCTGCACGGTTAAACAGGTAGCTACCCCCGGCTATCGCGCTTGTTTTCTGCTTGCCCGCGATCTCCTTTCCCAAGGTCAACTCGTGGAGCGAGGTTAGATCGAACCCCTGAACGGCAGCGGTAAAGTTTTCGGTATCATACGACGATTGCTCGTAGAGGAGCAACCCGGAGACCGCGTGTTTATCGAACGTGCGGTCGTAGCTGATGGAGGGCTGCAAGGTTAGCCTGCTGGCTTGCCCCGAAGAGTTTCTTAACACCGCCACATCAACTTGTTTAACCTGGGGCTCGGGGATCACGATACTGTACTCCTCGGTAACGGGGTCGTAGCTGTTCAATTTAAACGTTTCCGCCCACGATTTCGAGGTGGTGTAATCCTTGTCATACGATGCTTTTAGCTTCAGGGTAAGCCCCTGTATAAAAACGGGGTTCCACGACAGGATTAGTGAGCTGTTCAGCACGTTCATAATTGAGTTATTGTATCCCGTTAGGCTATTGAAGGCCATTGGGTTGAATTTTGCCGACGTGCTGATATTCGCTGCTACCGGAAGTCCCTCGTACTCCGTGGGAGTGATGGGCATCATACGCTGTGCCAGCGTGATAGGGTTGTTCCACGCCTGATTGCTTACCGAGTAGTAGCCCTGGTTTCGTCTTTCCTGACGTGCCCCTATATCGAGCCCCAGGTTCAACCCGTGCGCCAGCTTGATATCCAAGTTGGACCGTAAATTATACCTTTTAAATGAGTACTTATCGATAATCCCTCCTTGGTCGAAGTAGCCTAGCGACACGAAGTATTTCGCGTTCTCATTCCCCCCGTTCACCGAAACGTTATGGTGAGTAGAGGTGGCCCCCTTCTTCATCAGCTCATCGAACCAGTCGGTATTGGCATACTTCCCTTCGGGATCACCGTTTACCACCTTGTTGTACACCTCCTCGGTGAATAGCGGTTTTAACCCGTCCATATCCAGGGCCTTGTTATACCACTTGATAAAATCGGGGCCATTTAAAAACTTGGGATAGTTGGTGTTCTGGTTATACGAAACCTTACCCGAATAGGTGATGCGCGCTTTTTGCATGGTGCCCCGTTTCGTCTTAACCAGGATAACGCCGCCGGCCCCCTGCATACCGTAAACGGCAGCCGAGGAGGCATCTTTCAAGATGGTGATACTTTCAATCTCGTTTGGGTCAAGGTTGTTGAAGTTACGTTGCACGTCGTCAACGATAACCATGGGTGCAGCGTTACCCAGCGTGCTTACCCCTCGAATCAAGAGGTTGGCGTGGTCGTTCCCGGGCTGCCCCGATTTCTGCATAGATACCAATCCCGGTAGTTTCCCAACCAGTGCGTTAGAGAGGTTGCCAGTAGGTACCTTGATAAGGTCATCGGCGTTCACTTGTGCCACCGAGCCGGTAACGTGCTCTTTTTTCTGCGTGCCATACCCTACCACCACTACCTCTTGTAAAAGTGCCGCATCTTCGCGCATAATCACGTTAAGAACAGTTCTACCTTGAAGGTTTACCTCTTCCGTTTGATAGCCCACGTAGGAGAACTCCAGCGCCGCGTTAGCGTTGGGAACCCTCACACTAAACTCACCGTTCACGTTGGTGCTTACACCGGTAGTGGTTCCCTTCACCACGACGTTTACCCCTATTAGACTCTGACCATTGGCATCTTTCACCGTACCGGTTACCGTTGATTGCGCGAACATGAGCGGTAAACCGGAAAACAGCAGGATAAAGGTAAGCCATGCCCCCCTCTTCCAGATGCGATTCTCTTGATCTCTTTTCATACGATTTTAATTTATAAATTTAAGTGTATGGAACTATTCCGTTAAGCCAGATGAGCATTGGACAAGTTTACTTGGACAAGGCCATGGCGAGGAATAGTCTAACTTCAGTGAACTATTCCGTTAAGCCAGATGAGCATTGGACAAGTTTACTTGGACAAGGCCATGGCGAGGAATAGTCTAATGTCAATGAACCTTTTATGTTTAATGATTATTGTAAACATGTCGGTTTCATACTTTTCATCAATTAAATGTTTAATAATCCATTCTCTCTCGTTTCAATATCGTTAAGGCTTCATAAGAACCGTCACCAACCCGTTCACCAAGCTCGCGACGGTTGAACGCTTATATTACTCGCCGGTGGCAAGCCGTTTTTGTCGTTCAACGATAACATTCACCAAACGCTGGTACAGCAACCCGTCCTGATAGTTAGACGATTGGGCTAGTCGGTAAAAGGCATCCCCACCCTGGTAGTAGGCCAAGTGGACCTTGTACAGCACCGCTTCGCTCTCGAAAACATCCAGGTAATGGTGTAACCGATAGCCCCAATTGCCTCTCCCGGTAAGTGCCCTTTCATCAAACTCCACCTCCAGGTTCATCCCGTGTCGCTTGGCCCTTAAGCAAGCCTCTTTTATCCTTGACACCGGGATATCCTCATTAAAAAAATAGTTGGGCTGGTAGTAAGGGACATCAAAGCCCAACTCTTTCCACTCAAAGTAACCATCGGCAAAGTAATAGGGTATCCAATAGAAATCGTACCCTCTCTTGTCGAGGTAACCGGCCACCTCCTTGACCATATCGCGGGTATGGGTTGCCTCTTCCGCCAACCAGTAAAACCCGGTGAGCTCCAGGTTTTTTAACTTCGCATTGCCGAACAGCTTCACCGCGTAATCCACGTACCATTGGCAGGCCGCCACACGGTCGCTCCTATTGGTAAAGCTAAGACTTCGTCCATCCAATTCTCCCCAGTCCTTTTGATTGGGAATCGGTTCAGGGATGGCGATAACCACTTTCCGCTTGCGGAAATCACCTTCCATATTTTTGCCGTCCCTGACCTTACCAACCTGATCGTCGAGAGCACAAATCGCGTTTCCGGGCGTGAAGTACCCGTTCAGCAACGCTTCCCATTCGCTCTTGCGGGCAGGTTTTTCCCGATATCCCGAGGCAAACCCCCTATCTTTTCCATCGTGAATCTCAAGAAAGAGAAAACCATCAAACAGCCACCTCTCCTTGCCGTCCACCTGAGCCGAAACATAGGGTGCAAAATGCTCCTTGTTCCACTTGATGGTTCTGTGGGTTCCCCCTTCATAGATAAGGACCATGTCTAGAGGCACCCCATCGATGATGGATAACCTATCGGTAACCGTGCCGTTATCGGGATCGCGGAAAATAATCTCCTCCCCTTCACCGATTGATTGCTCATTGCAACTATGTACGCAAAAAAGAAGTCCCAGAATGGTTATCACCAATAACCTGCCTCGGTTATTACTGCTCATTACAAAAGTTTTTATACATATCATTCCCGCGAACCCCTATATTCAGAACCATGTTCCCTTTACATTGCCGTTTACTATAAAGATCACTCTTGAAAAGACCAAATGTTCCGAATCATATCCCATTACCCTGTGATTTACTATACAGGTCACTCCTACCCCCCCTAAGCTACCAATATATGTAGATATTCTGATGTTGTGCGCAGGATGATTGCATTAACATTTTGACTTATTATACTAACATTTTGACAAAGTTACTGATTTTTCTTTAAACTATCTCCTTTTAAATTAATTTTATTTCCTGACTTCTCCGCTCTTTCATTCATCTAAAATGCATCCATGACAAATCAGCGAATTACAAATAAAGATGGTCGAATCAAACCACAAGCAGAACACTTAAATTTTGCATTTTCAAGTTGAATTTAAGGTTGACAAAAAGTGAAATCGTGAGGTCAATAGGTGTCAGCGAATCCACGGTTTACAGGGAGATGAAGTGCAATCGAAATAAACGGGGAGAGACTACTCCTAGCTATTGGTGCAAGAGATGGCGGGTGAACAGATCAAGCAAATACAGTACAAATAAAATAACAGGCCGAGGAAGAAGTTGAATTTCAACACCCCGAAGGTTGAGTTTTACAAATATTTTATATAATATTGCACTTGCTACTTAACCCTGCCCTCTCTTTTTCTGAAGAGATTAATTTGTAGAACAACGAAAAAAACCAATTTAAACAAGAAAGAAAAAATGAAAAGTAAAGAAATTAGCCGCCGGCGTTTTATCGGCACAGTAGCGGCCGCTGCCACGGGGATGGTCGCCGCTTCGGGGATGACCCCCGTTTTCGCAACTACACAAGACACGTCCGGTTCACTAGCTCTGCTGGGGGGGAAACCCGTGAGGGGAAAAGACAAACGGTGGCAGCCGTGGCCACAATGGGATTCTGAGAACTTCGATCCCAAAATGAACGAAGTGATGGCTAAACGCGTTTGGTCGCGCAGCAAGAAGGTGACCGAATTTGAACAAAAGTGGGCCGAGATGAACGGATCGAAACATTGCCTCTCCACGGTAAATGGAACGAACGCCTTAAGTGCCGCTTGGATGCAGTCTGACATTGGTCCCGGCGACGAGGTAATCTGCTCTCCGTACACCTTCAGCGCCTCGATTTTCGGAATACTGTACAAGGGTGCCATGCCGGTTTGGGCAGACATCGACCCCGAGACCTTCCAGGTAGACACCAAGAAAATCAGGGAGAAAATCACACCGCGTACCAAAGGTATCCTTCCGGTTCACATATGTGGCTATCCCTCCGATATGCCGGAGATCATGAAGATCGCTAAAGAACATGACCTGTTCGTGGTCGAGGATGCTTGCCAGGCTCACCTCGCGAAGATCGACGGCAAAAGGGTAGGAACGTTCGGCAACGCCGGTTGTTTCAGCTTCCAGGCCTCAAAAAACCTTCCCATTGGCGAGGGAGGGGGCATCTTGACCGATAACACCGAGTACTATGACCGCCTCTACTCCTACCATAACTTTGGGTACGCGTCGGGCTCGGTGTCAGGGCAGATCAGCTCTATCACGGCTCTCATCTTGGCCAACAAAATCAGGATGTCGGAATATCAAGCCGTAATAGGGCTATGCCAAATGGAGAAGCTTGAAGAGCAACACAAGATTCGAAACGAGAACGGGGCGTACTTGAATGAGAAGCTCGCGGCGTACCCCGGTATCACTCCCGTGAAACTTCACGAAGGGGCTACCGAGGCATCGTATTACATCTACGCGATGGTGTATAACCAAGACAAGATGGAAGGAGTTTCTCGCGAGCGATTCATGGAGGCACTTAACGCCGAGGGAGTTCCCATCGGGTCAGGGTACCCGAATGATCCCCTGTACGCTCAGCCCATGATTGATGAAGTGTTCAAATCTGACATCTACCAGAAGTTTTACAGCGCCGAAGAGCTGAACTTTGAAGCGTACAAGGAAAGGAACCACTGCCCCGAGTTGATCAAGACCTTTGACTCCGCGCTCTGGATCTGGCACGGTGGGCTTATGCTCGGAACGAGATCAGATATGGACGACATCGTTAACGCGGTCGACAAAATCCACAATAACATCGCGAAGCTCAAGTAGCGTGGGGAATGAAAAAACGCCACACAATCAAGAGTATACTTTTACTGCTCTTTACAGGTATATCCTGCTTTGCCCGGGGACAGGAGCAAATTCATAGAGAGAATGACAATTCTTCCTCGCGATCCACCTCCATCAAGTGGGAGCAGGAAAGCAGTAGTGCCGGGTGGTAAGCACGGGATTCCCAGGGGGAACTCGTGTACAAGGGGGTACATGTGGATACTGGGTGGATGGCACGAGAGGATATGGTTCTCTTCGGTGGTTTACAGGGACTGCATGTGGGGCATAGGGGGATGGTCGGGAAACCCAAGTAAGAATTGGGATGACATATGGTACTCGACCGACGGGAAGAATTGGACGGAATTGAAAACCGAAGGCTTGAAATGGAAAGAGCGGCACGGACATTCCGCCTTCGTGTTTCAGGATAAGATATGGATTGCCGGTGGTATGACTCCCCCGCTTGTCAATGATGTATGATCGTTGAAGTTACCAGAATATTGGGAAAAATGATCAACCATGAAATCCGGATCGTCTGTTCTGCCGAATCGGAAAAGATATATAATAAAAATAATAACCTTATAAATTTTTTATTATGGCATCTATTTTAATCTTCAGTGATCCACGTGGAGCGTGGTTCAAAGGGCGGCAATCAGCAGGTAAAGGTCACATCTCATCGCGAAAAAAGAGGATTACCGGTGCCGTTTGCCTATTATCGGTTGGGATGTGCTGCAGTGCCAAAACGGGTGGTGACGGGAAAAAATTTATCACATCTCGTGATTTAGCCTGGAAGGCGGGGGTTGCGGCGACGGTCATCACCCCCCAAGAACCCGTGTGAATGGTAGGGTATTCATCCCGCACGCGTCCTGCCGAAAGAAAGGTTCACGACCTGTGGGCCAAGGCGCTTTACCTCGAGGACGCGGGAAAGAAGGGTGCCCTCATCATCACTTGCGACTTGGTCGGCCTTTCGAAGGCCGTATCCGATCGCGTCAAGGATGAACTGCTCGAAAAGACGGGACTGTCGAAGGAACAAGTTATCCTGAACTGTTCTCACACCCATTCCGGGCCCGTCACGAGTAAGAACCTGATCAATATTTACCCTATCGACAGTGAAAATTTGGCGATAGTTGACCAATATACCGAGCATTTTGAATTCGACCTCCCTGCCAAATGGAAAGCGGGATTGGAAAAGAAGATCATTGACGAAATCGTTGATCTTGCTAACCGAACGAATATGTGAACAATTCACCCCGTTATTCATTTAAATTTTTATAAATAGTTTGGCTCTATACATCATTTGAAGAATAAAGAAAATAATTAAGAAGTTGGCAAAAGTAAGTAGTGCCGGGTAATAATCGCCAATCTGTTTTTCAAATCCCCAAAGCAATGAACTGGCAACACTTCTGAAATTAATGACTCCACCAAGCATATATGCAACAATGGAGTTCATTCCATAAATTTTCAACCAATTTAGTCCTTTCGTTTTCTTTTTGTAATCAATAATATAATAAAATAACGCCATCAGTAGAAAGGATAAACCACCCGAGTATAATGTCATACTACTTGTCCAAATCTTTTTGATAATCGGTGTTTGAAAACTCATTAGCAGTCCGGCACCGGTTAGGGCTATTCCCCAAACCAACAACGTAACGCATGTTTTTTTCTTATTTAGGGTCTGCTGAATAAGTCACATCACTTTGATACCCAGTAAAATATATCTATTTTTTCTTGCTAAAATGCAAGGTTTTATTTAAATTTGTATCTAAATCCTTGCAGTTATGTTCAAATATCGTTCACAAAAACAGTTGTCTATTTTTGACTTTCATACCGACTTTGAAAGTAAACTAGACCCAAGCAATCGTTGGGTTAAAATGGCTAAAATGCTTGATTGGGACAAGCTAGCCGAGGTTTATGCCAAAAATTTTTCTCCCAACATGGGTGCAAGCAGTATAGACGCGCGTATCGTTATTGGCGCTTTGATTATCAAGCACCTGGAAAAGAAGGATGACCGGGGAACCATTGAAGCCATTCAAGAAAACCCCTACATGCAATATTTCCTGGGGCTTGATCATTTCACGTTTAAGCCTGTGTTTGACCCCAGCCTTTTCGTGCATATTCGTAAGCGCCTGGGCAATGAAGCTTTTGACGCGATGAATCAAATCGTCATTTCAGGAGCACTCGGCATCGAGCATCAAAACGCTGACGATAAGGATGTTGGTGATGAGGGTGACGGGGACGTCCATCCCGATGACACTTCAAAATCGAGTGAAAGCGCGAAAAACCCCGTTCCCAATAAAGGAAAACTGCAATTGGATGCAACGGTTTGCGATGCTTACATCAAGTATCCAACGGACCTGAACTTGTTGAATGAAAGCCGTGAAAAAGCTGAAGAATTACTCGATAAGCTTCTTAAAGTTCTCGACATCAAAGAAAGACCCCGAACCTATCGCCGCGTTGCCCGTAAAGACTACTTGAAGCTTGCAAAGAAAAAGAACAAAAGCAAAAAGGAAATCCGTAAAGGTATCCGAAAGCAGTTAGGGTACTTGAAGCGAGACATCAACTACATTCGTAACATACTGGATAATAATGAACTCGCAATAAAGGTGCTTGACAAGCAAGAACAGGTGTACTGGGAAACCATACAGGAACTCTACCGTCAGCAGGAACAGATGTATCGCACTCGTACTAATAGTATCGAGCATCGCATCGTCTCTATTCATCAACCTTTTATCCGTCCCATCGTTCGCGGTAAAGACGGGAAGAGGGTTGAATTCGGTTCTAAAATCAACGTCAGCCTGGTAAATGGTTACACCAGGATTAACCAGTTTGACTTCGAGGCTTTTAACGAGGGTACTTTTCTTAAAGACCAGGTGGAAGCTTATAAAGCGTTCCACGGGTTTTACCCTGAACTTGTTCAAACCGATGATATTTACATGTCTCGCGACAACAGGAACTACCTGAAGGGACTGGGCATTCGTCACACGGGAAGGCCGCTTGGTCGAAAGCCGAAGAAGGAGACACTAAGCAGGTACCAACGAGAAAAACTCAAGAAAGAGAAAAACGAGCGTAATCAAGTTGAAGGCAAGTTCGGACAAGGGAAAGCCGGTTACGATCTGAACAAGATAAAGGCACGTTTGGCTGATACTCACGAGAGCTGGGTGGCATCTATCGTGTTTGTAATGAATATCCTGCGAGCAATGGAGGATATTTTTTGGCAATTTTTCAAAGAACGTTTTTTTTGTATTTTTTCTCAACTAAAACTGATGGAAAACCTATCGTCGTCTTACAAAATGGTAAAAGTCGCGTAAGGTTTTTCAGCAGACCCTATTTACACCATTTTTCATGATTCTTCCCGCGAAAACTCCTAACATTACCGTAACAATGAATGTCATACTCGAAAGAATCCAAGTGTAGCGATAATCAGGTGAAAACTGCCAGGTCCCATCAGGATTAACTGTAACGCCATCTCTAAATCGCCCCAAAACCATTCTATCTACTTTTTCAGCAAAATTTCCTTCCGGGGTAAAATCGCCAAAAAAGGTCAGCAACGCCCAATATCCTATCAGAAGAGCAGCAGTAATAATGAATTGATTTTTGTGAGATAAGTGTAATTGAAAAAAAGCTGCAAACAGGTAACCTACCGCGATTGCCTGCAACGTGTTCGAATAAAAACGAAATTGCAGGGGATCCAAACTTAATAAGTTGCCCTGTACAACCATTCCCAATATAAAAAGAATGACAAAACGGCGAATGATTTTTTTATGAACGATTGATTTGTCCGGATTACCTTTATACTTCTCAAATGAAAATGGCATTGCAGTCCCTACCATAAACAAAAACAATGGCATCACTAAATCCCATGCCCGAAATCCGATCCACTGTTCATGACCAAATTGGTGCAACATGAATTTGAAAAAGGGGATGTGTGCCCAATGCTTTGCCAGCGCGACGAAAACCGGTTGAAAAAACACCAGCATAAACAAGTCGAAACCCCGCAAGACGTCAAGAGACTCCAATCTCCCGGACGTTTTTTGTAAAGTAAAACTTCTTATCGCCATAAATGATAATCTATGATTGAATGGTTAGTAATGCTTTATTTTTTAAGATCAATCCTCACAAAATCTCCAATAATATGGGTACTTCTGTCAGGTAAAAGATGGTTCTCTCCTGATCGATCTGGAATCCCAAATACCCGTAACTGAATTGGTCGAACATCACGCTTATTAAAAATAGGTAAAACCCTACAAGGGTTAGTTTTTCAAGAAGCTATCGATGAAACAATATGCCTCCTCCCTAACCTCGGGTGGGAAATCATGTTCGGCATCGGGACAGGACAGCACCACGTTACCTGGTGCGCCCATAAAGCGATACACTTGCTTCACGTGACTAATCCCTTTTCTCACGCCCTCTATCGAAAAGTTCATATCGTGAACGGGGGAATTAGAGAAGAAGGGCCTGGGAGCCAACAACGCGATGATCTCATCGAAGTCGAAAGGGAGTTTCCCCGAGTCTAAGTCATACTTTTCTCTTACGAAAGGCATGTACCTATCTTGAGCCCAAGGTCCTAGGCGCCCACCGAAACGTGCGGTAGTTTGTTCTCCCGCGTTGTAATAGTCCATTAAGGTCCACCCGCAACTAGTAACGATTACCTGTAAACGGGGATCGAACGCGGCAGCGAAAATCGCGTTATGCCCTCCCAGGGAGTGCCCTATCACCCCTATCTTCTCCCTGTCCACGTAAGGGAGTTTTTGAAGTAGGTCCACGCAAGCGATATGGTTAAAGATTCCCAACATGGTACCTGAATCGTATCGGTCGCTTTCAAAATCATGCCCTTTTAACTCACCCATACTCGGGTAATCTGGCGATATCACCACGTATCCCCTCTCGGCCAGCTCTTTCGCGTATCCCCTGTTTTTCCTAGTCGTGCTCCCATCGACTATCCTCTTTCCTTCGTCGCCCGTGCCGTGCAACGCCAGCATAGCCGGGTACCGCTTGTCGTTGCCCTTTGGACAGTACAGGTACGCGTAGATCGTCTCCCCGGCGGCAGCTTGGAAGTTGATGCTGTAGCGGGTATAGCTGGGGAACTCCTCCGTTTCGGTGTAATTCACTTTAAAGTTCTGCTTGCCACGCGGAAGGGGGCCCATCACCTCCTGCATGTTTTGTAACACCTCTTCCCGCTTCCTGTCCCACTCTCGCGGCGTGGTCACGGGCAAACGTTCACCCCTCGATCCGGTGTAGGTGAGCAAATCACTACCGTTGGGCTCCATACTCCGGCTCAACAGGGAGCGGATATTCTGTAGGATCACCTCCTCCGACTCGGCGGTCACCGGGCTCGACAGGATTTCGTATCCACCCTCGTCATACGCCTCCTTGTTACCGATGTAAAAGGGGCCGTAGTCACCGTAAGCCGCCATGGCCACGAAATGGTCAGGGGCCATCTCCTTGGCTGCCAACTGGTACTCCACGAAGAGTTCCCCCGGCATGAACAGCACGCGGGCGTTACTCACCCGCAAGCATGCGGTCTCGATTCCCTTTCCTGCTAATCTCCGCTTGTACCAGCCGAGGCGTCCCATGTTGTTTGCCAAGAAGCGGCTGTTGGCCGTCAGCATCTCCTTTTCAATTTCGGCCACTTTGTCATCGTAAGGGAGGAACAGGTACTCGGTATTCCAGCCCAAGTCCTTGGAGCGGACATCGTACCTTTTCGTGTCACGCCATGCACGCTCCATCCCGTCGGCCAACCGCTCTGCCAGGTGAAGGCGGGTCACGTGACTCCCGTCGTTATACTTCCCGGCCGCCACGTTCCCCCCTGCCCCGTTAAAGTAAACTTGCAGCGCCTCGGGAACGGCAAGCTGCCGCCTAAAACGGGCTATCCCCGGGAAATCGGGATTGGCTATCGCGGTAAGGTAATAGCTTTGAGGGTGGCACGCGTAAAAATTCAACGCGGCCACAGGGGTGTCGTTTTCCCAGAAGCTCACGACGGAGACCTCGGGGTCGATCAACCCTTCCGGCATAGCCCTTAAGAGGGAGTCCTTACAAGAGGAGCCACGCATGGTCAACACGCGACCATCTCTCTTATTAATCCTCCGGTTAGAGGCAACCTCAAACACTTGGCCGCTTCCCATCCCAACGTGCGTGACCCGTCTAACTCGCTGAAGCGATTCGCGAATAGCGACTTGCAACCGCCTGATCACTTCCCTGTCGAACGTGCCATCGAAACTGCCGGGTGGGCGGTTATTTTCTATCAACATCCGCTCCGACGTGAAATCGCTTATCGGGGCATCATGCTGGTGAGCAGTGTGCACCACCACCCTATCGGGGATGGTGCCGGCCGCTTCAGCCAGCGCCTCTTTGAAAGCATCTTGCGACTCGTTAGAAATTCCAATCCAATCGATTGCACACAACACGATGGGCTCAGCATCACCCAAAAGGACAACGCCCCTTGCCCTAAGTGACAGCTCCCCCGAGTTCTCCATCACCTGGTAGGTGAGCTCGCTGCCCACCGGGGGAGTGGCGTCCACATCAAAAACGGCAATACCTATCTCACCAGCCCCTACTATTTCAACGGTTTCTACCGCGACCGCTTGCGCCTGAACGCGAGGCAACACAACCAACAGGAACAGCAAGGGGATTATCCAATAACATTTCATTTTCGGTGTAATGTCCAAAAATAATGATATTTTGCCTTTAAAAAACACTCTAATCTTCAAAAGTAATGATAACTTTCCTTTGCCACCCACGCTAATCCCGGCGACAGGTAACCTGTCACCGGGGTTAATATGTCCAAGGCTACTGACAGCATAGCTAGGAACAATGGTGATACCGCGCGTGACATCCAACGACAAGAGACGATTTGACCGTGTTGCCATCATATTCGTTTAAAGCTTTACAATGAGTAGAGAACAGGCTCGGCAGGAACCGAGCCTGTTCTCCATGTCAGCTACCCATGGGTAACTTGACAACTAGGTTTGTTATTCAAACACCCAGTACGCGTCGGATGCATCGGGTGAAAACGGGTGTTGCTAAAAAACACCATTTTTCTCTATGTGAAAATGAGTGATGAAATTAAAAAAACAGCACTACCCTTTTAAAGAAGAGCTCCGCACCCTCGGATTGCAACTGAATTTTACCTCTACTAGGTTTCACATCGTAAGCATGGTTTACCAATTGACCATTCAGGAAAACAGTAATGGTGTCACCGTCAACCACGCACTCGAGAAGGTTCCACTCACCCACGGGGTTTTCAACATCATTCTCGCCCCGAAACCCTTTTTTATCAAGCCAATTCGGGTCCCTATGCTCCCAATCTATACGTCCCTTATTAATCGTCAGGGGATTGCCAGAGGGTGAATATGGTTTTCCTTTTTCTGAAGAAGCTACGGTGGAGGTGATTGAAAAGTTTTCGCTGCCATCGCCAACCACTATAAAGTCGCCGGTACCCCCCTCGATGATATTGCACTCGATGGAACACATCCAAATCCCTCCATGAGCCCCATCTTCACCTACCGAGTGCATCAACAGCCCGCTATCCCTTGCCTTATCCTCGCGGGGAGAGAACGTTTCTTCACCCCATTTGTACTCCAAAACAATTCTATAGTTGCTATACTCGTCCAGGGTGGTGATGCATCCCCACTCCTCTCCCGAAATTCGCAGGTAACCCGAATCGTCGATAGTGAACACGTTTCGAGGGTCGCTGTTAACACCCCTGCCTTTTATAAACATGTACCACATATCGAGGTTAGTTCCATCAAACAACACTAACGAGTCACGCGATATGCCATTATCACCATATCCCGAAGCATAAAGCGAAGTTGAGGCAAAAAACAGTAAGCAAAAGGCACAAAATGTAATAAATCTTTTCATACGATTAAAACTATTATTTTCAAATGTATCGTATGGAACTCGCTTTAATCATTGTCATGGGTGTAAATGATTTACATGCTCGTTTCATACGATTAGTTTATCTTTGTTTTTCAGTGTATGGAACTATTCCGTTAAGCCAAATGAGCATTGGACAAGTTTACTTGGACAAGGCCATGGCGAGGAATAGTCTAACTTTAGTGAACTATTTCGATAAGCCAAACGAGCAGAGAACAAGTCTACTTGGACTATGCCGTGACGAGAAATAGTCTAACTTTAGTGAACTATTCCGTTAAGCCAAATGAGCATTGGACAAGTTTACTTGGACAAGGCCATGGCGAGGAATAGTCTAACTTTAGTGAACTATTCCGTTAAGCCAAATGAGCATTGGACAAGTTTACTTGGACAAGGCCATGGCGAGGAATAGTCTAACTTTAGTGAACCTTTGACGATTAAATAATCATTAAACCTTCAACTCCCACCCCTTGGCATACTCTCGTGACCACAAGCCATCTACCCCTTGCTCTCCGATTATGGTACCACGCTGTGGGTCAACTTTTAACGACTTCCCAAGCTGATGAGAAATATTGGACAGCTGCATGAGCTGCGTACTAATGCACGCCTCTTTTAACTGGGAATTCAGCTTCTCGCCTTTTCGGATAGCGTTAAAGAAGTTCTGGAAATGGTACGCGTCAAGGCTCCGCGTGGGATTAACCAGGTTGTCGGCTTCAAATACCATATCGCTACTGATATGCTTGACCAGTTTCCCATCTAAGTCGTATACATCGTACTCGTTCCCACCACCAATAAACATGCTTCCCTTATCGCCAAAGAAGGTTACCCCACTACCATGCCCGTTTATTGAACCCCGAATGCAGCTCTGGCTCTCCCAGGTTATCACCTTGTCATCGCCGAACTGGTAGTTAACCAGCTGCGTATCGGGCGTCTCCCAATCGTCCGTGTAGTGCAATCGGCTACCCACCGAATCCACGTGTACCGGGTAATCCAGTTTCATGCCCCATCGGAGCAGGTCGATATAGTGCATCCCGTTATTCAGCGATTCACCCGTCCCCCAATGCCATCTCCAGTGCCAGTTGTAATGAACGATATTATCTTTATACGGTAACCGGGGTGCTGGTCCCTGCCAGAGATCCCAATCCAACCAATCGGGTACGGCTACCTCCTTGCCGATTCCCATCGATGGACGCTTGTTGTAGTACCAGCTTTTGCCATAGATGACATTTCCGATTATCCCGTTATGCAGCTCCTCCATCGCGTGCTTAATGTTGGGCCATGAGCGCCGCTGGTTACCCACTTGAACCCGTTTGCCATATTTCTTCTCGGCATCGATTAAAATCTGATTCTCCGCCGGATTGTGACTGGTAGGTTTCTCCAGGTAAACGTGTTTCCCCGCTTGCATCGCCATAACGGCCCCCGCGGCATGCCAATGATCGGGAGTAGCTATAAACACGGCATCAAAGCTGTCTGACTCCAACATTTCACGAACATCCCTATGCCCTTTTGGTCTGTTACCGGCAACCTCTGCAACCGACTGTATACATCTCTCTATTGCCCGAGTATCCACATCGCAAATATCGGTCACGATGCAGCCTTGTTCTTTCTCATTGGCAAAGCCTTTTGCCAAGGCGTTTCCTCGTGAATTCACCCCTATGCCGGCCATGCGAATGCGCTCGTTGGCACCGAGAATGTTTTTGTAACTCGACGCGCTAAAACCGGGCAACACGCCACCTAATGAAAGCGCCGAGCTACCCAAGGCCACGTTCTTTAGAAATTCTCTCCTAGTTGTCATAATATTTGATTAAATTAAGTTACGAGCCCTCTCTGAAAACTCGCCTTTTTGAAACCATAAAAATAGCGATTTTCAGAAGGAGCCTTCTCGTTTTGACGTTATTTAATATATTTTTGTGAAAAAATCACTCTTCATTTTTACCATAATGTTCGCCACTCGTGTCATTTCCGTATGCCTGAATTCTTCCAACAGTATACCTCGGCTCGGATAAGATAACCTGAGTTCGATGTAATAGTCAAAAGTGATTTAAACATGTTGGATTGACTGCTGCAAAATCAGACGTCTCCAACGAAAACGTTGTTAATCCTAAACGTGGAGTCGTTACAGGAGATCTCCATCGAATAAGGCCCCCGTGCGATATGGGCTTTAACGATACGATCCACCTCCCATTTTTTTCAACCCGATTTTATGGCCCAAGGTGGCATAAAAGAGGATGTACAGGTAGCCGGGGATAAACAACCAGTAGCCCGTTTGAAAATTCTCCGCGGTGATCGCCGCCCCGGGTGTTTTCACAGCGTCCAGAATAAAACCGAAAATCAGCGGGAAGATAGCGCCCCCGACAATCGCCATCACCAGGACAGAGGAGCCGGCCTTGGTGAATTTTCCCAACTTGCCAATGGCCAACGCCCAAATAGCCCCCCACATGATTGAATGGGTGAAACTCAGCACCGCCAGGGTGTAAATGGCCTGTTGCACGGGAAGATAAATCAGGCACAGGGAGGCAGCTATCGCGATGAACGTGTACACGATTAACGCCTGTTTTTGACGCACGACCTGCAACAGGAATATGCCGACAATGTACCCGATTACCAGGCCTAAAGAAACGATGCCCGAGTAATGAGCCGAGTTCTCTAACCCGATGGCGTTCGCGAAATCAATCGCCGATGCCATGGGAAGTGTCTCCACCCCCACGTAAACGAACAGGGCGATCGCCCCTAAAATGAGATGGGGGAACTGCCAAACGCTACTTTTTTTATTCGCGGCGATCACGAAACTGTCCTGCGTGGCGGCACTCGTTTCGTCCTCATCCTCTCCCTCGGCCTTCACTTCCGGCAGATGGACGAAGTGGATAACGATGGCGAGAAGGATGATGACAGCAGCGGCAAGCCCAAAAGGAATGTGGGCCTGGTCGAGCACCGGGTTGGTCACATCGATAAACAGGCTAAGGAAGATGGGGCCCAAGTACCAAGCCGACTTGTTCATAATCCCCGTAAAGCACATGCGTTGAGCGGCTTTCTCAATCGGGCCGCAAATAGTGACGTAGGGGTTCACGGCCGCCTGCAACAGGGTATTCCCAATACCCCCAACAAACGATGCTGCTAAGAACATGTAAAAACCGGCCATCGAAGTGCTCATGCGAGCCGACGGGATGAACAGCAACACGCCCAGCGCCATGATTAGCAGGGCTATAACCATGGACCTTTTGTAGCCGATCTTCTGGATGAGCATTCCTGAAGGCCTACCGAAAATTAAAAAAGCAGAGAACGTGGCGGTCAACACCAGGTAAGACATTCCCTTGCTCAAGGAAAAGGCCCCTTCTAAAATGGGAACCATAATACCGTTTATCCCCACCCCGAAGCCGATGATGAAAAAGGCGGCCGCGACGATCAAAAGGGGGAATAAGTAACTCGAATTGTTTTTCTTATTTTCCATAATGACGTTGATTAAATGTATGAATTTGAATAAAGATCAGTTACACGTGGTGATAGGCGATTAGCCCCTCCATGGGACTCTGAACGATTTTGCCGACCTTCATCCCGTACTCTTCCGCCACGGCAGCAAGGGTATCTTTAAACACCCAACCGATGCTGCCCACGCAGTTGAACAGGTGATCGGAATAACCCGGATAGTAGACCACGATGTTGTTGAAGAAGTCACGGAAAGCGTCCCGCTTCACTCGCTCAGCGTAATCGCTCTTGGCCATCGCGTCGAAGCTTAAAAAGCGGGTGAACGACGCACAGTAGCGGTTGGGCATGGAGGTGGCGTACACGTTGTCTACCAGCGCCCCGGGGGTAAGCCCGTAGGTGTTGTAAAATAGGGTGGAAACCTCCTGAGACATGTGTCCCCGGATAAAGTCGGCGATGATCCGCTTGCCCATGTACGCCCCGCTCCCCTCGTCTCCCAAAAGGAATCCCATGGAGTCCACGTTATGGGTAATACGGGTTCCATCATAGAGACAGGAGTTGGTTCCCGTTCCCAGGATGGCCGCGAAGCCGGGCTTGTTCCCGAGCAAGGCCCGTGCCGAGGCGACCAGGTCCATAGCCACGTCAAACCGCGCGTGGGGGAATAACGGACGCAGGGCATCCTCAATCACTATATACTTGTCTTCGTAACAACCCGCGCCATAAAACGCGACCAACTTGATCTTGCTCCAATCATACCCTTCGGGGAGGCTCTTCGAAAGGGAACGCTTGATCTCGTCGCTGCTATTGTAACAGGGGTTGTATCCTTCGCTTTCGAACTGAAAAACAATTTCCCGATCGTCAACCAACGTCCAGTTAGTTGTGCTAGATCCACTGTCGGCAATTAAAATCATATCGTCTGTTATATAAGCTGTCTGTTTACATCCTGTCTGTTTTGCAATCCCTTCCTCCTTACCGGTTATTTTCCTTGATGCGGTTCACCACCAAATCAAACGTCCCCAAAGGGAAGTGATTGGGTTGACCGTACCAAAAGAAAGAGTCGTGCCCTTCGTAATCCTTTGCCTTGATGTGGGGGTCGGTGGCCAGGTAACTGAGCGTATCATTCGTGTACGCGGCTACAGACACCTTCTGCTTGGGCCACAAGTTTTAATGGCAATAGAAAACTCGGCGGTCGCCTTCCTAGATAACCCGATCAACTTCCAGTCACCAATATTTAACGTCTGCACGTACACGGGTCAACATTCTCGTTTTCCCATGCAAGTATCTCACCCTTACCCAACTAGAACAACTAAACCGATGAAACCCGCTTCTCCAAGCATTACCGGCTAACCTTTTAACTCGGTCGCGTGTTTCTGGATACGGCGGACCGCTTCGGCAATCTTGTCCATATCCGAACGATCGCCCAATAACATGGGCTGCGTGAACCATACGGCCTGCTCTTTGGTAAGCTTGTCATTCTGCGGGCAATGATTCCGCTCGAGCCACTCCTTCATGGTCTTTTCACCGTAAACCTTCAGGTAGTGCTTGTTTTCGGCCAGCCCCCTCACGTATTCGCTGCTGTTCATTTGGCCGTAACCCGAGCTACAGGGAACCCCCTCGGCGGTGAGCGCCTTGATGAACTCATCCCGGGTTAAACCATCGAAATGGGCGCTATCAAAACGGAACATGTAGAGGTGATACGCGTTCCTGGTCGTACCCTCATGCTCCTTCGCGGGTGTAATACCGGGTATCTCGTTAAAGAGCTCGGTGAGGTAGTCGCCATTCTCGCTTCTAATTTGCATCTGCTCCTCGAGCCGAGTCATTTGGGCCAACAGCAACGCGGCCTGAAACTCGGTGAGGCGCAGGTTGCTGCCCCTCGTGCCGGAGCCCGTTCCATACGAGGTGCCCCCTCCTCCTTGACCTTGGTTGTGGAAGATGTAACAGCGCTCGATAAACTCCTGGTCGTTACTGGTGATGGCACCCCCTTCAGCGCAATTCAGGTTTTTGGATGCCTGGAAGCTAAATGCGCCTCCTAAGCCAAAAGAGCCCACTTTCTGCCCTTTCCATTCGGCCAAGTGAGCCTGACAGGCATCCTCGATGACCGGCAGGTTGTGCTTCTTACCCATTTCCATCACGGCATCGAGGTCGGCAGGAGCCCCCCCGATGTGAACGGGCATCAAGAGCTTGGTCCGCGGGGTAATCGCCTGCTCCATCTTTTTCGTGTCGACCTGAAAAGTTTCGATGTTGGTATCCACCAAGATAGGCAGCGCGTAATTAAGCCCCACCACGTTATAAGAGGCGACGAACGTGTAAACAGGCAGCACTACCTCGTCGCCCGGGCCCACGTCCAAAGCGCCAAACATGGTAAACAACGCGCTGGTTCCACTCGACACGGCCAGCGAGTGGGCGGTCCCGTTAATCTTCGCGTACTCCTGTTCGAACTTCTTGGTCATCGTGCCGCTGAGGCGACCCCAATGACTGCTGTGCAGTACCTCCAAAAGAGCTTTCTCTTCGGTTTGATCGTAAATCGGCCATTTCGAGAAGCTGTAGCTGGGTTTACGGCCACCCAAAAGAACGGGTTTGGCGTTATTTTGACCGGTACATCTAAGAGCGAGGCCGGGCGCTAAAGTCAGCCCCGCACCCGCGATGGCTGACGATTTAATGAAATTTCTTCGGTTAATTGTTTTCATATGATTTTTCATTTTTACTTTTTGGTATATGGAACTCGCATTTAATCGTGTTATTGTATAAGAACGGTTATCATGCTCGTTTCATACGATTTGTTTTTTTAAGATTGAATCACGCTACCCATTTGGTCGATCGTCTCACAGTGCTGCTCGAAACAGGCCGGCAAAGTAGGCCTCCAAATGGTCTGCAAAAAACCTTTGATCCGGTTGAGAGCAATTACCTCGCTGCAATATTCAATCGCCTTCCCACTCGTCATGGTCACTGGCTTTACTGGCAATGTAATCAACCGATTTCTTCACGTTCCCGCATTGCAACAAGATAGTTTTCGCCTTATCGTAGTCGCCAATATCGGTTAGTGACAAAATCATTTTTACAGATCGATCAATCACCTTGTTGTTGATGAGCCGCACGTTGACCATGCGGTTATCTTCCACTCTTCCCAAGCGAATTAGGGCGGTGGTGCTGATCATGTCAAGCAACATTTTTTGAGCGGTGCCGCACTTCATCCGCGTGCTACCGGTCACGAACTCCGGCCCGGTGATCACTTCAATGGGATAATCAGCCATCGCGGCTATCGGTGAGCCCGGGTTGCCCACGATGCAGCCACAGGGGATGCCATCCTCCTTGCATTTTCGTAACCCGGCCAACACGTAGGGGGTGGTACCGCTGGCAGATATACCGATGACGAAATCTTTATCGGAAACATTGTAGAGCTTCATCTGTCTCAACGCGTCATCCTCGTCATCCTCTTTCTCCTCCAACACTTCCAACAGCCTCTCCTCCCCACCGGCCAGAAGACAGTTGAATACCCCCTTCTCGATACCATAGGTGTTGGGCAGTTCAACCTTGTCTAAAACCGAAAGGCGACCGCCGGTGCCACCACCCAAGTAAAACAGCCTGCCCCCTTTCTTAAGAACAACTTCTAACGCGGAAATCAACGCGGCAATATCGGGTAAAACTTTCTCTATGGCCAATGCCACCTTTTTATCCTCGTTATTGATGTTCTTAACCAACTCCTCAACGGACATCTTTTCCAAATGATGGTACAGCGAAGGTTGTTCAGTAATCTTTTCCATATAGTGCATTCATAAAATTAGACTATTTCTCGCCACGGCATAGTCCAAGTGAACTTGTCCTCTGCTCGCTTGGCTTAACGAAATAGTTCATTGAAATTAGACTATTTCTCGCCACGGCATAGTCCAAGTGAACTTGTCCTCTGCTCGCTTGGCTTAACGAAATAGTTCATTGAAATTAGACTATTTCTCGCCACGGCATAGTCCAAGTGAACTTGTCCTCTGCTCGTTTGGCTTAACGAAATAGTTCATTGAAATTAGACTATTTCTCGCCACGGCATAGTCCAAGTGAACTTGTCCTCTGCTCGTTTGGCTTAACGAAATAGTTCACTAAAGTTAGACTATTTATTGCAGCACAGCGTATAGTTTGATGTCGTTTAGGTCAACATCCAGGTCATACCCCTCGTCTTTCCATGTACATGTTATCGACCGATGGCCTCTTTTATCTCGTTGCGCCTGCCACCTCAACAGCTTTCGTGGTAATATAATACTTTGTCAACGTGTTGGTTTTCTCCCAATCGGGCATATCTCTTTCCACCAAATATTTAAAATAACGTTCGGCCACGTACTTGAAGTGAGTTTCATGCCCCTCCCTGTTTTCCAACGGGATATGAATCAAGTAAGTGTCGCCCGACGCCATTTTCTCGTAGGAGAGAAACGGGTACTTCGCTTGAAGGCGTTCGATGGATGCCTTCAAGCTTGCCTCGAATGTTCCCTCCTCCACCCCAACCGGACGTTGAACGTACAGTTGCTTCACGAACCCTTGCTCGTTGCCCTGCTCCGTTCTAAGGGTGGCTTTCGTACCCCTTATCACCGACTTGAAGGTATCGCCACTGCCTTGAGGTGCCTCCCAGTTCCAGAGTACTTTTAACCCGGCATGGTGTCCCCTCACGGTAAAATGAAGGGTGCCGTTGGCGTACACCTTCAACAGGTCACCATCGAGGTACTTCTGTAGGTAGTCGGGGAAATCGACCTCGTTGGTCGAACTGGTAAATTGAGGCAAGCTGATTTCCGTAGGCCAATGCTCGGCCGTGATATCGGCAATCTCGTTGTTTTTATAGTCGATCACCTGATCAGGGAAACATTTCCAAAACAGCTGATCGATTAAATGGGTAGTAACATCAGCGATCCCTTCACCCTGCTGCTCTACATCGTAATACCAAGCGGGGCGAATCAACGGGCTGCCGGCTACCGTTTTGAAAAAGTGGTGCGTGCTCTCCATGAACACGGCGGGTTCGTCAACCGTTCCCTTTTGCAATTCACCGAACAGCTCTACATCAGCTACCAGCTCCTTTTCGATGATGTTGAGCATATCGTACCGCTCGGTCATCATGTCGTAGAGGAAAACACCATTCTCTACCGAGTTCTCATACGCGGCTTCCAGCAGGTGAAAATCGCCCTGATTAATCGCCATTGGCTTATCCGACAGCACGTTGAAGCCGGCATCTATCGACGCGAGGATATACTCGGTTTTGTCCCGGTTGTTGCCCGCGAGGATCACAACGTTGCCTTTCTGGTCGGAAAGCATGCGCTCCAAGTAATCGGAACCCATGTAAACATTACTCTCCCAGTGAGTTGGCTCCACTTCCCGCGCATTAAACGACTCAATAGCCGAAAGGTATTGCGCTAAGCCGGCATCTTTGGTTTCCGAGTAGATATACAACTGCTTGTTCACCTGCTCCATTTCACTTTTTTGAAGCAGGCTGGCATGAAAATGACCGGGAGCGAGGACGATAAGCTTTATCTCTCCCGCTTTCCCGGTAAATGTCGACTGCTGGCTTTTGCCATCGCCACCTCGCCCCGTGCAAGAAAACAGCAGCATTGAAACCGCTAAAGCCATGAGCATTTTTTTCATTGCGGCAACTACTTTAATTTGCTGATTAGTCTTTTAGCCTCTTTGGCAGCTTTCTCGTATACCTTTTGGGTAGAAACGGGTTTGCCCCCCGCGTGTTTGCTGGCGTCAGCGGCATCAATAAAGGCAAATATCTCCAACGTCTCCTTTTCACTCACGGGAGGAACGCGGGTCTCGAAAAACTTCAATATCTCCCTCACCAACGCTTCGTATCCCTGATACTGACCAGTTGACACGACCCCTTTATCTGTGAACGCGTACCCCCCGTATGGGGCTTTCCCGTCGCGTATACCCCTGATCGATCCTATTCTCCCATCGTCCCATAGCCCAACAATAACGTCGGTTCCTTCGGAAGATACCCGGGTCACTGTTTCACAGCCGGTCCCCATAACGGTGAAAAGCCCTTCAATGGCGTGTATGCCGTACCACGCCATATCGGCATGAGACGGTTCTAAACTTGCCGGTGAGAAACAATTGGCCCCTACCACTTTGCCTAGTTCGCCGCCGCGTAACTTTTGGCTTTCGGGAACGTACCTAAGCGACGAGGAAGAGAAGATGGGGACGTTGTATTTTTTAGACAACTCGAATATCGCTATAGCCTGAGCCAAGTTAGCCCCTATAGGTTTATCGATAAACATGATCTTCCCAGCCTTGAATACTTCATACGCCTGCTCCAAGTGTAGGTTCCCATCATTGGTTTCCAAGAGAACGCAGTCTACTTTGTCCAAGAGCTCCGAGATGGAGGAGACAACCTCTACCCCCATTTTTTCAACTTGCTCAACGTAGCCTGGAATTCGCTCGTAACTCGACTTGATCGTTCTGGAGCCGTGGGGATAAGCCGCAACGATTTGAAAATCTTTGCACTCCTCCGCGTCCCCGTTAATGAACTTGGTGAATGCAATGGAGTGCGATGTGTCCAGTCCAATCATCCCTATCTTCACTTGAGCGTGCGATACAAACAAAACACCGGATAATAAGATTGATAAAAATATTCTTACTTTCATACGATTATAATTTTATATTTATATTAGTGTATTTAAAGTGCATTTAAAGTGTATGGAACCTTGATAATGAACGATTAACCGGCATGAACTTCTTCTAATGAAGAAGCACTATCTCTATCCAAGTAGAGGATGGCCCCTTTTTTATTCCTTAATATCGTGGCGGGGCATGCTTCGCTTATTTCATCGTTCAACGTGCGGTAAACCGCCTCCGCTTTATTGGCAGCCGGGACCATGCAATACATCTGTTTGACACTGATGAGCGAGGGAATGGTGATCGTCATCGCGTGCGTCGGCACCAAGTCGATACCGTTAAAGAGCTTCTCGTTCACCTGTTGCTGCCTGCAAGCCAGCTCCAGCTCCACCACCTTAACGGCCTTGGGATCCTTGAAGTCGGCCACGGGAGGATCGTTAAACGCGATGTGCCCATTTTCACCAATACCGAGACAGACGATATCGGCAGGATAACGCTTGAGTAAGGCCGAGTAGCGCTCGCATTCGGCCTCGGGGTCTTCTGCCTGACCATTCAACAAGTTCACGCTTTTAAAAGGCACATGGTCAAAAAGATGTCGTTTTAAAAAATTGCCAAATCCCTGGGATGCATCCTTCTCCAATCCAATATACTCATCCATATGAAATGCGTTGATCCGGTCCCACTGGATAGCTTTGTCCCTGATCAACGCTTTCATGAAATCACTTTGCGAGGGTGCCGCGGCAAAGATCATGTTGATCTCCTCTTTGGTTTTCTGCAACTCCTGAATAGCCACCGAAACATCTTTCGCCGCATCTTGCCCCATCTCATCCCGATTCGGAAAGATTCTAACCTCTAACATTCCCTTCGTGAATGTGATAACGTCTACTTTAGTTCCCATATATGACTTTTCCTTTTATGATCGTGTGTGAAACAACTATTTTTTCATCGAAAATAACGAAGTCGGCATCCTTGCCCACCTCAATGGACCCTTTCGCCCCATCGATCTTCATGATACGTGCGGGGGTGAGAGTCATCATCTTCACCGCGTCTACCAAGGGGACCTCGGCAAACTGTACCATAGTCCGTACCAAGCGGTCGGTGGTGGCAACGCTACCGGCAAACGCGGTGCGGTCCGGCAACTTAGCTACCCCATCCTCGATAATCACCTTCTGTCCCTTCTCCAAGCTGCCCAATATGGACTCGCCATCCGGCATGCCGGCTCCTCTCATCGAGTCGGTACAGAGTGCGGTCTTATCGGGACCTTTAAACTTGTAGACGAACTGAAGGAGCGATTTGGGCAGGTGTACGCCATCGGCGATGATCTCCACATCCATACCCGATATCAGGTAGGCCGCCTCTACGACGCCAGCAAACCGGTAGGCATTTCTACGGGTTACCGATGACATACCGGAATAGAGGTGCGTTACATGAGTAAAGCCAGCATCGTAGGCATCCAGCACCTCCTCGTAGACGGCATCAGAGTGAGCTATGGAGGGCAATATACCACGACTAACCAACAGTGTGGCAAATTCAAGCGCACCCGGCAATTCGGGTGCAAGGCTCCAGCGACGAATGTCGTCTGACGCGTCTAATACACGGTTATACTCTTCTGGATCGGGATTCCGAATATACTTGGGGTCTTGCGCTCCCCGCTGATTAAAGGAGAAGTAGGGTCCCTCAAGATGTAGGCCGATAAACTGAGCCCCCTCTTTGTTTTGTTTGTCAGCCTCTCGGTACACCTCGAATGAGGTCAACATCTCTTCTACCGTAGCCGAAAGGGTGGTGGGCAACAGTGCCGTTGTTCCATGCATGGCATGCATTCGGGCTGCTCCAAGGTAGGCCTCCACGGTTCCATCCATAAAGTCGTGCCCGCCACCACCATGGGTATGGATATCAATAAAGCCGGGGGAGATGTAGTTGCCGTAAGCATCTATAACCCTGTCATTATCCGTCAATGTGAGCTCCGATGACAAGAGTATCCGTGCAACCTTACCCGAATCACAGACCACCGCGTACCCCTCCAGAAATGTATCGGGGAGTATAATTTTCCCATTATCTATTATCAATCTGCCCATGGTTTTCACCCCTTTTTATTTAACAAAACATGCATAAAGTAGCTATTTCCTATGCCTATTATTATCTAGTCCCGACAACGCTTAAACAGGTTTAACCCTCTTCCAAGACTTAATCTTATGACCGCGAAACGCGAACCACATGATGTACAAGAAACAGGGAACCAACACCCAGTAACCGGCTCGTAACCCATGCACGTCAGCAACAGCACCGTAAATAAGAGGCAAGATAGCATTGCCCGACAGCCCCATGATCAAGAGCGAGGAACCCGTTTTGGTTAGCTTGCCCAACCCATGAATCGATAATGGCCATATTCCCGCGTAAATCAAGGCATTGGCAAAGCCTATCGAAGCAAGCAGCCAGATGGAAATATTGGCCGAATGCCCGAGGAACGAGACCGAAAAATTAAGCAACACTACCCCTAAAGAGAGTATCAAGCCCAGCGTAGAACAAAATCTCAAGGCTGTTTTCTGCGATACAAGCCGAGGAATAAGAATAATCCCCAACATATAGGATATAATCGTGCAGGTGAGCGTGTACGAGGGGAACACTTTAGCATCTATAAGCCCTATTCCCATACCGCCCGCGTAGTTGATAATGGTGTCGATGGAGATTACCTGGGTGCCGACGTGCAGAAATATTGCCAATGCACCGAAAATAAGGTACGGGTAATCAATAAGCCGCTTTGGCTTTTTGATATCCTTAGGATGTTCTAAATCTGCTTTTGTTGTGGCTTTAGATGCCACAGCCATATCTTCGTCCGCCTCCTCTTCCGGCTCAATTTCAGGGAGAACAGAAAACCTAATGGCTATGCCCACCACCAAAAGTATAGCAGCGAGAATAGCGTAAGGGGGTATCAACGCTTGTGTTAACTGTTGCAACGCCATCTCCTTCTCCATGCCCGCTAGTATTCCCGCCTCCAGGCTGGACACGATAGTACTATCGACGGCTTCCAGCACCACTGCGGAGAAAACTAGCGGAGCGAGTATACCGGCCGATTTGTTGAAGACTCCCATAATGCTCATTCTCCTCGCGGCGCTCTCGATGGGGCCTATAATTGTAACGTACGGATTAGCTGCCGTTTGCAGTATCGCCAAGCCCGTACCTATACAATATAAACCTATAAGAAACAGCCAATACTGCCTTATTATCGCGGCGGGAACAAATATTAACGCTCCTATCGCCAGGCAAATAAATCCATACATGATACCCCGCTTGTATCCCACCCTGTTCAGCAACAATCCCGAAGGGATGGCCATAACAAAGTAAGCAATGTAGAAAGCAAACGTTACCAAGTAGGACTGGGTATTGCTTTTCAACTCCAGGATAATCCTGAAATAGGGTATCAGTATCGCGTTGACCCACGAGACCAATCCGAACACGGAGTACATCACGGCCAAAATTACCATAGAGGTAATAAAGACCCTTTTAGAGGGGGTTCGATTCATTTTTTCACTATTTAATTAAATTTACAAATACTATGTCTATCACACGATTACAGATTATCTGACTTTTACATAAGGGCAGTTTACATCTTCCAAACCCGACCGATATAAAATTTTCTGTTTTTGCACGTCTACTTTAACAATCAGGTTGAACCACTACTTACAGCTTTATAAGCTAAATTAAAGCAGACCTTGCTAAAATAGACGATCAAAAATACAAACGAGCTAATAATAACGAACAAATAGGTTCAAAAAACGCATTATCTGCTCTTTTCATGCTTCTCTTCCTACTTTAAACTCTTTTCTCTCATGTAAACTGCTTCATATCCAGCTTCGGGTCTATTTTTTGAGGGGTATAAACCAGTTCGTCCCAAGTAACCTTCTCCCGCGTTGAAGCCGCCTCTCTTCCCATTATCGCGCTAAGGGTAGAATCGCAGCCCCACTCCAGCTGATTTTCATAATGGCCATTCACTATGCTATCTATAAAGGCTTTCATTTTATTGATATCGGCATCGTATAGAGACGACGTTTTCGCACCCCGCGCAATCGATTCGGGGGTAAGCTCGCTCGAAGAACGCAGTATGCCCGAATCCCACACGTTCTTCCCGTTGATAAACACACCTCCACTGTAGTGCGCTTCAGCAACACCATCGGTCCCGATAAAGCGCGCACACACTCCACCAAAAGTGTCACCGAACTTAGAAGAGTGTACGGAAACGTTAATATCGTTGGGATAGGCGTAAACAACTTGGTAGTTGGTCCAAGCGTTACCATAGTCTGGACCTCCCCTTCTGTTCCCCATCCCAAAGGCGAACAACGGCTTGCTATCCAAAATCCAGTTACAGGTATCGATCATATGGATAGCTTGGTCGAGATAACAGCCCCCCGATATCTCGTGAAAATGGTAGTGGTTGCGAATACGCATCTCATCGTAAGAGACTCCATCGCACGGTATTATTTTCGCACCCGAGGAGAAATAGTAAAGCTGTACGGTAACTATCTCACCAATATCACCACGTTTAATCCGACTCGCCATCTCCACGTAGGGTGTAGCGTAACGGATTTGAAACCCGTTGAATGCCGAGACTCGCCCATTGATGTTTTTAGCCGTTCTAATAATCTCCTGACACCCCATAGCGTCTACTGCCATCGGTTTTTCTGAATAGAAATGCTTTCCAGCGGCTACCGCATCTTCGATCATCTGGGGATGAGAATAGCCGGGCGACGCGATAATCACAGCGTCCACGTCTCCGTTTTGTAACAGCCTCAGGTACGCGTCGTGACCCACGTACATGCTGTTTTTATTCATGGGGGGGTGCCCTTTTTGCCTATTGACATCATTAGCAAACTCGGCGAAACTTTTTAGCCTGTCGCCAAACAAATCGGCCATGACAGTTATAGCCATATTCGATTTTTCAGCCATTGCCGAAACTATTCCTCTAGCACGATTACCACACCCGATCACCCCTATTCGTACTGCCGAATTGCTGTTGGTAGCGAAAACCGTGTTGGGTTTCAACACCGTAAGTGCAGACAACGCCGCCGCGTTTCTAATAAAATTCCTCCTGTTCATAATCGTTACTGTTTATACATGTTTTAAATAAATCGAGCATTATCGCGGTAAGTCAACCCGAGGCAAAAGGGAGCAAACGTGAAACGCCTATTCCACGAAAGCGCACCTGCGCTTTTTGAGCCAATGAAAACAAAAACCGTGTCTCGGAAACAAGTTTCGAAAACGCACGCTAAACAAATGAATTCAAAAATAGGACAACCCTTGAAACCGCTTACGATATTCAATCGGGGTACACCCTTTAAACTTCTTAAAAGTACGAGAGATGTTTTTGCAATCCACGAACCCCGATTCCGAAGCCATGTCGCACAACGCTCTATCTGTCGTCACCAACAGGTCTGAAAAATAATCCACCCGACATCGCAAAACAAATTGATAGATGGTCGTGTCCATCTCCTTTTTAAAACGCATCTCCAAATTCCTACGCGACAGCGGCACCAGATTCGTTAACGCGTCAATATCGATATGAAAGCGGTAATTTGCCTCTATATACTTCACCACCTTTAGTATATATTCGTCGTCTATGTCGTAGTTTTCAGTCGATTTTCTCAATACAAACCGGGTTGGCCTAATAACAATATTAAAGGGTTCATCCCTCTCTTTCTTGAAATAGCGGTCTATCAAGCGACCCGTTTCATACCCCCCTTGCTCCACGTCGAGAGCTATGGATGAAATGGTCGGATCGGATAGATTACACAACAGCTCGTCGTTATCGACCCCCATCAACGATATCTCCTCGGGGATTTTCACCCCATTTATTTTGCATATTTGGGATACACGCAGCGCGAAGTTATCGTCGCACGCGAACAGGGCAACAGGCTTAGGAAGGGATAACAACCACTCTCTCAGTTCAACGTGAGTTTGGCTCCATTCCTCACCTTCAAGATTTTTACTCTCGAAACCGTAGTAGTTTCCACCCACCTCAATAACTACCCTTCTAAACCCTTCGGCTCGTTCCATAGACCAAACCACCCCTTTATTGCCGTAAAAGGCGAAATTTTTAAATCGTCGGTCGACAAAAAAACGTGCCGCCATCTCACCGGTTCCGATATAATCGCCGGTGATGTTTGAAAAATAAGGACTTCTTTTCCTGTAATTCTGTAACACAACGGGTATTCCTAGAGTCGAAAGCAAATTGGTCCCCTCGTGATCCCACCTCGCTATGATGGCATCGGCTGCCCACTTTTTTGCCCATTCTACAACCCCCTCTTTCCCGTACAAAGCTTTGAAATAGGCAGGTAATCTATAAAAGACCCACTCTTCATTTTCCCGAGAATACCTGATCAACCCCTTTAAAAGCTGCCTGCTAAATACACTAGAGTAATCAACCAGTACTAATATCTTCTTCATAGTCAACATCTTTAAAGTAGTACCGCCTTCTTACCACTCCCGTGTCGCGTTAAATGAACACTCAAATAACAACCGCAAATCTACATAAAAACAACCATACTCAAAAACAACTCAAGCGATAAAATTGAAAGAAAATCCCACCAAGTCCATTTTTTGAAAATTTAAAACAATACTTTGCTGTTAATGCTTTTACCCTTACCTTTGCTTGTGAATTATAAAATTAAAGCATTATTAAATTTAAAATGATGACCTATACACTAAAAAAAATTATTAGCTTGTGCTGCTTAGTGACTTGCTCATTCGTTTTCTACTCTCAAACGGTTTCAAGCCAAGGTAGAACCGTTCAATTGTTCGCGCATCGCGGAGGTGCCTATGAATTTGATGAAAACACGATGGCTGCTTTCGAGAGTAGCTATAACAACGGGTTGCGGGGATTCGAAACCGACGTGCGAATAACTAAAGATGGGGTGCTTGTTATTTTCCATGATACTGCCCTAGAAAGGATGACCGGGCAAAAGGGCAACATTGAGGAGATGACATGGGCAGAACTCCGCTCGGTACGAACTAAAAAGGGCAATCCCATTCCCACCGTTGATGAAGTGATCGATTTTTTTGCTGACAAACCAGGTATTTACCTTGAGTTTGAAATGAAGACCAATGAAAAAAACTACCCTCAGGAAAAGCTCGAAAAGTACTGTGACCAACTGTACGAAAAGGTAACGGCCAAGAAACCCGTTTCCTCAACCTACCTGTTCACATCGTTCGATAAACGTCCTTTACGGTACATAAAGGCCAAGTACCCTGATGCCGATATGCTGTTCATCACCCCTAAGCCCTGCTCCGATGAGGTCATCAAGGAGGCTTTGGATTTAGGTATAAATAGGCTGGGGTGCACATTAGACGGGACAAGTCGTGCCAGCGTGAAAGCCGCCCACGCCGCAGGAATTCTCGTGAGTTGTTACCCGGGCAAGACCCTGGAGGACTTTCAACTGGGGGTAGCTCTTGGCTGCGACTTTCTCTGCTCTGACGTACCCGTGCAGGTTAAACAATGGGTAGACAAGTGGAGCAACAGCGACGTCCTAAACGTCACGGTTAAGTAAAATGAGGGGGCGTGAAACTACACCCCCTCGCTTTTGTTTTTAATTAGCGAATATACAGCCTTTTAAATCTCGTCGGGGTGGCGGGATTCGAACTCGCGACCCCCTGCTCCCAAAGCAGGTACACTAACCGGACTGTGCTACACCCCGAAATTTCTTCTGTAACGCCTCCAATAGAGCAAACGACTTCGTTTTAAAGCTCCTTTCCCATCGGCACCCCCTTTCTGGCAGGCTACGTTTTAGGCGATACCACGCTTTTGCTCCACGGCAAGCCTAGGAGGCTTCTCAAAAGCGATGGCAAAAGTACAATTAATTTTAAACATAATCAAACTTTTAACGCGAACATTGCAGCGCGCAGATTGTAAAACGTTAGGTGTCAACAGAGCCCGTAATCCACACGAAAAGATTTTGAAATGAGAAGCACAATCTCCAGCAATTTACCTATTTTTGCAAAATGCAATATGTACACGCGTTCAAACAACGGGGACATATCTTCGAAGAGCGTTCATCGAAAAAGTGTAGAAATCCATTGAAGATCGTCCACCGAAGAAAATTGGAATCTATCATGGAAATTAAAACAGGGGAAAAATGAAAAACGAAAAACAAAATCAACGGTTCAATCGCCGTGATTTCCTGAAAATCGCGGGTATAGGTGCGGGCACAGGTATTATAGGTACCAGCGCGGGCATTGCTGGTGTGCGATCTGTTTATGGTGAGAATCAACAGCCGCCAACCAGACCCAACATTCAAGGTTTTGAAGACACGGGGACCCTACTCTCTCAAGAAAAGATATGGCAACCGGTTTCGGACCGCAAGGTACGCGTGGGCCTGATTGGGTACGGCGTGTGTCGGTTTGCCGCGGCCTTTGGCTTTCAAGATCACCCCAACGTGGAGGTGGTCGCCGTAAGCGACTTGATACCAGAGCGTTGCGCCGAGCTGGCGAGGGTAACGAGGTGCAACAAAACCTATCCCTCCCTCGAGGAGCTGATCAAAGATGACTCAATCGAGGCCGTCTTTATCGCCACCGATGCGCCTAGCCACGCGCAACACTGCATCGACGCGCTCAATCACGGCAAGCACGTGGGCTGCGCAGTTCCCGCCGTGTTTGGTTCATTGGAGGATGCCGATCGGCTGTTCGAGACGGTAAAGCGGACTGGCCTGAAATACATGATGTTTGAAACCTCCATGTTTCGTGAGAACCTGTACGCCATGCACCGGCTATACCACACCCGCTGCCTCGGTAAGCTGGTTTACGCGGAGGGCGAGTATTGGCACTACTCCGAAAAAGGAATAGACTCCTTCAGAAACTGGCGCCACGGGATGCCCCCACAGTGGTACCCAACGCACTCCGATGCTTACTACATCGCGGTGACCAACGGGACATTCCTCGAGGTCTCTTGCATGGGCATGCCCAGTGCCATGGAAAGATACCAACCGAACCAAAACATCTATAACAACCCGTTCTCTACCGAAATCGCACTGTACCGCACGAGCGAGGGAGGGATGGCCCGAATGGGCAGGAGCGCTGATACGATGGGGCACGGGTACGGGTCGGAGACGGGGAGAGTACGCGGGACCAAGGCCTCCTATTACGACAAGTACGAGGGGATAGAGCAACCCCTTCCCGACTTGACCCGTCCGGCCTTACCCCCCGGGGTGAAAGGTGGAGGACATGGCGGTTCTCACGGGCACCTTACCGAAGAGTTTATCCGCGCGATCTTGGAAGATCGGAAACCGCTCGTCGATGTGGCCATGTCGCTCAACATGACGGTTAGCGGCATCGTCGCTCACCAATCGGCCATGAGGGATGGAGAGCTATTAAAAATACCACAGTACAAATTTTAAAGGTAAACAAAAGACAAGCAGTATAGCTTAAACGATAAAAATCAGTATGTACAGGAGCAACACGTGCGGCGAACTTCGCCTTTCGAATCTGAACAAGGAGGTCACCCTGAGTGGCTGGGTATCCAGAATTCGCAAGATGGGAGGCATGACCTTTATCGACCTGCGGGATCGGTACGGCGTTACTCAATTGTCGTTTAACCAGGAGGTAAACCACCACCTTTTCGAGCAAGCCAACAGCCTGGGCCGCGAATGGGTCGTTCAGGTTACCGGAACCGTCCAAGAGCGGAGCAGCAAGAACCCGCGCATCCCCACAGGGGAAATCGAGATCATCGTTAACAAGTTAACGGTGTTGAACGCCTCCAAAACGCCTCCCTTCACCATTGAAACCGATAGCGATGGAGGCGATGAACTGCGCATGAAATACAGGTACCTCGACCTGCGCCGCGACGTGGTGCGCCAGAACCTGGAGCTGCGCCATACGATGGCGCTGGAAACCCGGCGCTACCTCGACGATAGGAAGTTCCTGGAGGTAGAGACCCCGGTACTGATCGGCTCTACTCCCGAGGGCGCCCGCGACTTCATCGTTCCTTCCCGGATGAACCCGGGTCAATTCTACGCGTTACCGCAGTCTCCTCAGCTGTTCAAGCAACTGCTGATGGTGGCCGGGTTCGACCGCTACTTCCAGATCGTGAAATGCTTTCGCGACGAGGACCTGAGGGCCGACCGTCAGCCGGAGTTCACGCAGATCGATTGCGAGATGTCGTTCGTGAATCAAGATGATGTGCTGAACACGTTCGAGGGACTCACTAAGCACCTCTTTAAAACGATCAAGGGGATTGACCTCCCCCCATTTCCCCGGATGAGCTACGCCGACGCGATGAGACTATACGGGTCAGACAAACCGGACACCCGCTTCGGGATGACGTTTGTCGAGCTAAAAGAGCTCACCATGGGAAGGGATTTCAAGGTGTTCGACTCCGCCGAGTACGTGGGTGCTATCCGCGTGCCGGGGTGTGCATCCTACACGCGCCGGCAGCTGGACGAGTTGACCGACTTCGTGAAGCGCCCGCAAATCGGGGCGCAAGGGTTAATTCACCTGCGCTACAACGAAGACGGAACACTTAAGTCGTCCGTCGACAAGTTCTATAGCGAGGAGGACCTCCGGAAGTGGGCTGAGCGCTGTGAAGCGGTACCCGGCGACTTGATCCTGATACTCGCCGGTGAAACCGAGAAAACGCGCAAACAGCTATCGGAGTTGAGGCTAGAGATGGGGTCGCGATTGGGCCTGAGGGATAAGCACCGCTTCGAGTGCCTTTGGGTGGTCGACTTCCCCCTGTTGGAGAAAGACGAAGAGCTGAATCGCTTTTTCGCGAAGCACCACCCCTTCACTTCGCCCAAGACAGAGGATATCCCCCTGCTCGACACCGATCCCGGTGCCGTACGCGCAAACGCCTACGACCTGGTAATCAACGGCGTTGAGATAGGGGGTGGATCCATTCGTATTCACGACAGCCAGCTGCAGGCGAAGATGTTCTCCGTGTTGGGCTTCACCGAGGAGAAGGCACGGGAACAGTTCGGCTTCCTGATGAGCGCCTTCCGTTACGGTGCACCACCGCATGGCGGGATCGCTTTTGGCCTCGACCGGTTCGTCTCCATCTTCGCGGGGCTAGACAGCATTCGCGACACCATCGCCTTCCCCAAAAACACCGCCGGACGCGACGTGATGATCGATGCGCCGTCGTGCGTGGAAAAAGAGCAGTTGGATGAACTGGGTATACAACTTAAGCCGCACAGCGGGAATCATTAACCCCCTAACTGCCGACAAACACCGTATAGCCAATGATCCACGCTACCCAAGCAAGGACACCACACTATTCTCAAGCATCAACAGGTAATAAAAACATCACAAACCCTATAACACAACACACGCCGAGATTACCCGAGGGGATATCCGTCCGTGTAACTCTTGTTGAACAGGCGGTTCGCTTCGGCATCTGGATCGTCCACGAACTTTTCAACCGCCGGATCCCACTTGATGGGCCGTCCCAAGTCATACGCAATATTCCCCAGCGTGCAAACGGTGCAAGAGCGATGCCCTATTTCAACCGGCACGATCGGATCGGTACCACTCCTCAACGCCTCGATAAAATTGGCCAAATGGGGAATCTTCGTTTCGTAAGCTCCATCCGTTGCCTCAACGGCAGGTGGATAAAAGCTCTCATCGGAAGCCACGTAATGCCCCCTCGACACCTCTATCCATCCCTTATCACCCCAAAACTTCACGCCCTTGGTTTGTTTTTCGTCAAACGGCTCTTCAGTCATTATCGTCCCGTTGGCGTACTTGTAGGTCAGGAACTTGGTCTCTTTATACCCGGCAGGGATAATTTCTACCGGTCCACTTTCATCCATGCCCAATCCCCACTGAGCGATATCGAACATATGTGCTCCCCAGTCGGTCGTGAACCCACCGCCCAGTTCCTTGTACCAGCGCCAAGCGCCCCAGAACTGCTCGTTCTCTTCGGGATCGAGCGAGATGGGCGGATTCAACTGTGAGTTGTAATGGACGTACTCCGACGGGCCCAGCCAGAGCGGCCAGTTCAAGTCGGCAGGTACCGGCTCCTCGGGCAAGTCGTACGGCGTTGGAGGAGCACCTACGTAGGCGTTCACCTTCTCAATGGCTCCCAGCCTTCCCTCCTGTACCATTTTCACCGCGTGCTGGAAATTGGCGTCGGAACGCTGCTGGCTCCCCACACCTAGGATCACCCCGTTATCGCGTACTGCCTTCACCAGCAGTTGCCCTTCCCGGATGGTGAAGGTCAATGGTTTCTCCAGGTAGATGTTTTTCTTCGCCTTGCAGGCATCAATCGCCATGTGCGCATGCCAATGGTCGGGAACGGCGATGATCACAGCATCGATATCATCTCGAGCGATGAGCTGCTTGTAGTCCTCGTACACATCCACCTTCTGGTCGGTGCCAGCGTAATGGGCCATTGCACGTTTTACAAAACGCTCTCTCTTAATACCGTACACGTCACTACCGGCTACGACCAACACGCCCGACATCCCAATAAACCCGTTCATCAGGTACATGGCTTGCCGCCCCAACCCGATGAATCCAAGACAGATAACGCCCTTTTCACCGTCGCTCCCCTTCGTTTGCTTGCAGGAAGCTAAAAACTGGGGTAAAACGGCCATACTCGCCGCGCCAAAGGCGGCGGTCTTGATAAATTTTCTTCTTGTAATTTGATTGCTCATGACTACAGATTATCTTCTAAAAAATGATACTTTTTGATACTTTTTCCCTTATTTATTAAATACGTAAGGTGCAAATGATACTATCAAAGGTTCGGATTCAAGCTGTTCCACCGATCTACCGCGGGGATAATGCCCATCGCGATTACCTCATCACGCAGTTTCACCAGGTGGTCGTAACTCTCTTTCAACTCGGTTATCTCCGCGTCCGTTCCTTTCACTTTACTAAAGGAGACACCGTTTTTATCAAGCGTGGTCTCCATCGCCATCATGATATGTTCAAACCCGGGGATGTTGACGTAGCAGCCGGAAGGCCAGGGAAAAGCCTCACCCCCCATGGCGGCACGAATCATCCCCACCGAGATGTACGCGGGACTCTGGAAGGAGGAGCGTCCGCGCAATTTAATGATGTTGGTTCCCATATTGGTAACACGTGCCTTAAGGTCGACCCACTCTTGATCAGTCAGTTTACTCGTTCCAATCAAATCGGTCAGGTGTATACCGTCTACCTTCGCGGTGGAAGCGAAGACAGCCATCCGCTCCCCATGCCCCCCGTAGGTGCGAGCGTCGGTCACCTTGTTCTGTTCCACGCTAAAATGTTTAGCCAGTTCGCTCTGCAAACGGGTGCTATCTAACGCCGCCAACGTGGTCACCTGCGAAGGTTTCAAACCGGAATAGATCAACGCCACTAAACCGGTGATATCGGCCGGGTTGAAGACAACGGTGAGGTGCTGCAGGTCCGGACAGTACGACTTGATATCCCTACCAAGCTGGGCCGCTATCTCGGCGTTGCCTTTCAACAGGTTTTCGCGGGTCATCCCCTCCTTACGGGGATCGCCACCCGAGGATACCATGTACTTGGTTCCGGTGAAAGCCTCTTTCACATCGGCGGAGTAGGTGAAATTCACCCCCTCGAAACCGCAATGACGCATCTCCTCGATCGCTCCCTCTAGGGTCAACGTGGATGGGTCGTAAAGGCAAATGTTAGGTGTTAAACGCATCATAGCGGCAGTCAGCACCATGTTAGAACCGATCATTCCGGCCGCTCCAACGATAGTCAATTTGTCGTTCGTTAGAAAGCTCATTGTTGGATTTGTTGTTAGTTAATTGTTAGCTATCGGTTGTTAATTATTAATTATCAGTTGTATTTGTTGAATTGTTGAATTAGTGGAAAATTAATTCTTACAACAAACTCCAGGAGACCGTTAGCCCGGCCATCACGATCGAGACCATGCTCATCAGCTTGATCAAGATGTTCAACGACGGGCCAGAGGTATCTTTGAACGGATCGCCAACCGTATCGCCCACAACCGTGGCCTTGTGCGCCTCGCTCCCTTTACCACCATGGTGACCGTCCTCGATGTACTTTTTGGCATTGTCCCATGCACCACCAGAATTCGCCATGAATATGGCCAACACGAACCCGGAGCCCAGGCCACCCGCCAACAGCCCCATCACGCCAGCTACTCCCATAAGCAACCCGGTTATCACGGGCGCGAGAATGGCCAGCAACGAAGGCAACAGCATCTCTCGCTGTGCACCTCGGGTAGAGATCTCCACGCACCGCTCGTAATCGGGCGTAGCCTCGCCAGTGAGAATCCCCTTTATCTCACGGAATTGGCGTCGTACCTCGTCAACCATCTTTCGCGCCGCCCTTCCCACGGCATTCATCGTGAGACCGCAGAAGAGGAACGCCATCATCGAGCCGATGAATATACCGGCCAACACCTTCGGGTTCATCAAGGTCACCTGGTAAAAATCCATGAAATCGACCAGGCTGGCTTTCGCCACCTCCACCGTCTCCCCACTAGAAAGGAGCATCAAGTTTTCACCCAAGCGAACCATCCCGATGCGCACCTCCTCCATGTAGGAAGCCAGCAGCGCCAAACCGGTTAGTGCTGCAGATCCTATGGCAAACCCCTTACCCGTGGCAGCCGTGGTGTTCCCCAGCGCATCTAAGGCATCGGTCCGCTTCCGCACCTCCGACCCCAATCCGCTCATCTCGGCGTTACCCCCCGGCGTTGTCCGCTATAGGACCATACGCGTCAGTGGCCAGGGTGATACCCAGCGTGGAGAGCATACCCACCGCGGCGATCGCGATGCCATACAGTCCCATGCTCAAATTACCCGCCGACACCATGTTTGCCACATCGAAATTGATGGGAGCCAAGTAAGCAATGATGATAGCCACCACGATGGTCAAGACCGGTATCGAGGTCGATATTAAACCGGTACCCATTCCCGATATGATGACCGTGGCCGGTCCGGTTTCCCCACTAGCGGCAATCGTCTTAGTTGGCTTAAACGAGTGAGAGGTGAAGTACTCGGTGGACTGCCCGATAATGATCCCGGCGAGGAGGCCGGCGATCACGGAGAAGGAGAGACCCAGCCAGTTGCTGAAGCCCAGCAGGTAGAGAATACCAAACGTGAAGATCGTGATCAGGATGGCGCTCACGTTCACCCCCCGGTTAAGGGAGTTCGTCAGGTCGCGCATGGTAGCGTCCTCCTTGGTGCGTACCAAGAAGATACCAAATATAGAGAGGAGAACCCCTATGGCCGCGATGATCATCGGGGCGAACACCGCGTTTTGCTGCATCACGGGGTTCATGTTGAAGGCAGCCGCCCCTAACGCGGCGGTCGACAAGATCGCGCCGCAGTAGGACTCATAAAGGTCGGCACCCATCCCCGCCACATCACCCACGTTATCGCCCACGTTATCGGCGATCGTTGCCGGGTTGCGCGGGTCATCTTCCGGGATTCCGGCTTCTACCTTACCTACCAGGTCAGCGCCGACGTCGGCTGCCTTGGTGTAAATACCCCCACCCACGCGGGCAAACAGGGCCTGCGTGGAAGCCCCCATACCAAAGGTAAGCATGGTGGTGGTAATCATAACCAGCTTATGCCCGGCAGTGGCCTCCTCCACGAAGTGGTCGAGGATAAGGTACCAGAGAGCGATGTCGAGCAGGGCCAACCCCACCACCACGAGTCCCATCACGGCACCCGAGCGGAAGGCGACTTTCAAACCGCTATTCAGGGAGCGCTGCACGGCATTAGCTGTCCTCGCGGAGGCGTACGTGGCCGTCTTCATACCAAAGAAACCGGCCAAGCCCGAGAAGAAACCGCCCGTCAGAAAGGCAAACGGCACCCAGCTATTTTGAAGGCCAAAGAAGGCCATCCCCGCGAAAAGAACCGCGATAATCACGAACACGATAGTCACTACCTTATACTGTTGTTTAAGATAGGACATAGCCCCATCACGCACGTACTGCGCGATCGTCTTCATTTTCTCAGTACCCTCACTCTCCTTCATCATTTGCTTGAAGAAGTAGTAGGCAAAAACCAACGCTACGATTGAAGCAGCGGGAACAAGATAAAAGTACTTCATGCTCAATTAATTTATGTTTTTTGAAAAATTGACGTCGCAAAGGTATTAAAAAAATATGAGAGACATGTTTAAAATAATCATTAAACACCCTTGGGAATGATTATTTTTAAACATCAAAGGTTCACTGAAGTTAGACTATTTCTCGCCACGGCATAGTCCAAGTGAACTTGTCCTCTGCCCGTTTGGCTTATCGAAATAGTTCACTGAAGTTAGACTATTTCTCGCCACGGCATAGTCCAAGTGAACTTGTCCTCTGCCCGTTTGGCTTATCGAAATAGTTCACTGAAGTTAGACTATTCCTCGCCACGGCATAGTCCAAGTGAACTTGTCCTCTGCCCGTTTGGCTTATCGAAATAGTTCCATACACTGAAAAAAAGATAAAGTAATCATATGACATTCACCCATTCTTTTTTTGTTCTCAAACATTTCGTATATTTGTCTCCGCTCGGGAAACAAAAAGCTGCATTTTTTAATTTAACATGCCCCATCATGGTAAAGAAACTCTTTTTAATGACCGTCAAGAATCCTAAAAACATACAGATCAAGGAGGATATCATCAACCACTTCATCACCACGGGAAATAACACCATTGCAAAGTAGAGTGCTTCTATTGAAAACACCTTATCGGTATTAGAAAAGAAATCAAGCGTACATGGCAGCGTGCAGTGATATTTTAACATAAAAACACAAGAAATACACTTAATTCACCAAAAACATAAAAAGATGATCGCAAAAACCTATTTTTCGGGATTTGATGATGCCCATGAAACTTACAATGCTATTTCCGAGGCGAGCGATGGGCGTGTCTATTACGTGTTGTGCTCCATGAGGCATGACGTCGGGGCGCAACTGTACGTTTATGACCCAAAATCAGACTCCACCGCTTTTATAGCGGACCTGTCTGATGTGCTCGGCGAAAAACAACAAAATTACATTCCACAAGGGAAAAGCCACACCGAGTTTTACGAGGTAGACCAGAAGTTGTACTTCGCCACGCACGTGGGCTTTTACGAGATGATTGACGGCGCACAAACCATGCCGGTGAATCCCCCGGAAGGGTACAAGCTGTACCCCGGTGGACACTTCGCGTACTACGACATGAAAACCGGAGAAGTAAAAAGCCTTGCCATTGCCCCAAAGGGAGAAGGGGTTTTAGCGATGACCATGGATATTGAAAGAAAACATCTTTATGCAATCACCTGGCCCATTGGCTACCTCCTCCATTACGATGTTGAAAAAGACGTGTTGAGAGACTTGGGACCGGTTAGCGGACCGGGTGAGGCCGGCACGAGGGGAGATGATTACCGGGTCTTGTGCCGCTCGCTACTGGTTAACCCGAATACCGGGCGCGTTTACTACTCGACGTCAGAGGGGGATATCTTCGAATACGATCCCATCACGGGTGCGGCTCCCAGAATGCTGACAGAGGTGAACCTGAGGCTGGACTATTTCGGCAAGTTTGATCCAAGAGACGCGGGCAGCATGGGCTATAACTGGAGGAAGATTCAATGGTACGCCCCGGAGAACAAGGCGTATGGCGTACATGGGAACTCGGGCTACCTGTTCACGTTCGACCCGGAGAATGAGAAGATTGAAATAGTGGATCGCATCACTTCGGAACCTTCCAAGAAAAGCGGGATGAATGATCAATTCAGCTACGGCTACCTGGGTTTCAAAATAAAGAACGACACGATATATTACCTCACCGGGGCACCTATTTATAAAGATGGCAAGCGAGTGGCCGGTGTGGATAAAATCAACATGGGCGCACCAAAAGGGTTGGAGCATTTGCACCTGGTCACGTACCATATCCCCACGAGAAAATACCGTGATCACGGTGCCGTGTTCTACGAGGACGGGAGCTTCCCGACCTACGTGAACTCGATAGCGGTGGGCGATCACAACGATGTATATACAGTGGCCCGATTTAATCACGAGGGGAAAACGGTTGATGATTTAATCAAGATTGAAATAAAATAAGTTTCCCGGAAAGTGCCTAGACAATACCCTGTATCAAGCGATTGGTCTATATTACATGATAATTTACCAGGCAATCATACTTCTTTAAGCGAGGAGAGTTTGCAACATAAACAGAAAGGAGAGCGTGAAAATGAACAGGAGAAATTTCATCAAGAAGGGAATCGTCGGGGGAACCTCCATGCTGGCGGTTTCAAAAAGCAACGCCGCGAACATATGGGTTAAGTCGAACGAAAGCAATGCCAAGCCGGCTATACTTGGAGGACCCAAAGCGCACGCGGGGACTTGGCCAAAGTGGCCGGAGTGGAATCCGGCCACCGATGAAAAGAGGTTGCTCGAGGTAATGAGAAGCGGTGTTTGGTCCCGCTCGCACGTGGTGGATGAATTCGAGAAAAAATGGGCGGAAACGGTGGGAGCCAAAAGATGCCTTTCGGTTGTAAACGGGACAAATGCCTTGAACGCCTCGCTAGCACAACTGGAAATAGGGTGGGGCGACGAGGTGCTCGTGACCCCTTACACCTTTATCGCTTCCGTTTCTTGTATCTTGCTGAATGGCGCCATACCGGTTTTCGTGGATATTGACCCGGAGACCTTCCAGATGGATCCCGACAACATCGAAAAGAAGATAACCCCTAGGACCAGGGCTATCTTACCGGTGCACATCCTCGGTTTGCCGTGCGATATGCGGCGCGTCATGGACATCGCGAAGAAACATGACCTCCTGGTCGTGGAAGACGCGTGCCAAGCATGGCTGGCAGAGATAAACGGCAAAAAAAATGGGCACCTTCGGGAACGCGGGGTGCTTCAGCTTCCAAAATTCCAAGAACATGCCCATCGGTGAGGGCGGTGCCATCGTGAGCGATGACGAGGAGTTCATGGACAAGTGCTACTCCTACCACAACTACGGCAACCCGTACGGCTCCACCGCGGGCCAGTACCAGGCGGGCACGATGATGATCGGGACCAAGTTGCGCCTTACAGAATACCAGGCCGCCATCGGCCTAGCCCAATTGGAGCGCCTGGAGCGACAGACGGAGACACGAAACGAGAACGCGACTTACCTCAAGTCGCTCATCGACGAAATACCGGGAATCGTGCCCTACAAGCTCTACGATGGTGTCACCAAAGCGGCGTTTCACCTCTTCCCCTTTACCTACCACGCGGACGCTTTCAAGGGGATGCCCAGGGCCAAGTTCTTGGAAGCTCTTCGTGCCGAGGGGGTACCCTGCTCGAGCGGGTACACGGAGCTCAACAAGATGCCATTCTTGAAAAACGCCTTTGAAAGCAAGTACTTCAAGAAGTTCTATTCGGAAGGGGAGCTTGATTACGAGAGGTACATGGAGGAGAACGACTGTCCCATGAACGAGAAGCTGTGTAACGAGCAGGCTGTATGGTTCGGTCAAAACCTCTTGCTGGCCCCGAAAGCGGATATGCGGAACATAGCGACGGCCATTCGTAAAATTCAGATGAACGCCGAGGCGATCATGAAAAAGTAGCTTAACTTTCGCATGTTGTGTCGTTATTATTGCTTGCTTTCAAAGCGAAGACCTTAGCTCATTTTACGGGGACACATCCTGCGAAGTTCGCGTTAAAAAAGAAAAGCTGTTTGAGCGACATGAGTCGCGAGTTCTTTTCTTTTAGCGAACAAGCAGTTGATGGGTCGTGAAATGAGTTTCAGTCAAGCTTGAAAGCAAGTAACAAATAAATACGAAAGATCAACAAGTGATGATGAACAAACGATGATAAAGTGATGACGAAGATAAGACGACTGATTCCTATTCTCCTGCTGTTGCTCTATACCGTGACGGTGCATGCCGCTCCGGGTTCGGGCGATGCTTACCTGTGGAAAGCGGGGGTAGCCAGCGCGGTGATTACCCCTGGTTACCCGGTATGGATGGGGGGCTATGCCAGTAGGACCTCGCCATCGGAAGGGAAACTACATGATTTATGGGCGAAAGCCTTGGTACTAGAAGACGCGTCGGGAAATCGCTCGATGCTGATAACGATGGACCTCTTGGGTATACCCCGGGATTTTTCCAATGAACTCAAGGATTGGGTGAAAGCCAAGTACGGCCTCGATAACTCGCGAGTTATCCTTAGCACGTCACATACGCACACCGGTCCGGTTGTGTCGAGGGCGCTGAAAGATATCTACCCGATGAGCGAAAGTGACTGGGACACGGTCGACCGGTACACGGGACAGCTAAAAGAGATGCTTCAGGGGCTGATCGACAAGGCGATGCATCGGTTGCAACCCGCCTACCTCTCAACGGGAAACGGCGTCTTAAGATTTCAGGTGAACCGTAGGAACAACCAGGAGGTCAACATCACGCCACTCACGGAATTGAAAGGTCCCAACGACTACTCGGTGCCCGTGATAAAAATTGAAAGAGCCGACAACAGCCTCCTGGCGATCGTGTTTGGATATGCCTGTCACCCCACCACCCTCTCGATCAATAAGATATCGGGAGATTACCCGGGGTTCGCGCAAATTGAACTCGAGAAGCTCTACCCGGGTGCAACGGCCATGTTTTTTCAAGGTGGTGGGGCCGATCAGAATCCCATTCCCAGGCGAACCGTAGGGCTTGCCAAGCAGTACGGTAAGGAGTTGGCGGCTTCCGTGGAGAGGCTCCTCTCGGAGGATATGGAGCGACAAGAGAGCGTGTTAGTCACCGGTTACGCGGAAATTGACCTGCCTTTCGAGGAGCCGCTCCCGGCTACCGAACTGGAGAAGATCGCTCAGGGCACGGATTACCAGGCCAAGTGGGCGGAGGGAATGCTACACGATATGCAATCGGGTAACCCTGTCATTACATCCTATCCATTCCCCGTGGGCTTTTGGCGGATGGGCAAACAAGCTATGTTCATTCTCGGGGGGGAACTGCTTATCTCGTACACCATCAGCCTGAAAGAGATTTTCGGGGAAAATATCTTCGTCATGGGGTATGCCAATGATGTGATGGGGTATATACCTTCTAAAAAGGTTCTCGAGGAAGGGGGATACGAGGGGGATACCGCACAGCGTGTTTACGGGCTGCCTGCTAAATGGGACCCCTCCATTGAAACGTTAATCATTCAAGGGATTAAAGGGATGTATGTGGGAAACTAATTGAAATAAATTACTCATTTGTTTTTTTCAAAGTTATTCGTGATACGCTTCGCTTAATTCCGTAACTTTGTCGTTTGGAATTACACGGAGTGTATCCATCCGTAACGGTCAAATCAAGTTTAAAAGTTTCAGTCAACCGCTTTTGCCAAAAGTGTTGACCGATTACTTGCGGAAAAACAGAAAAGATGAAAAAAAAACATTTCGAGACCCTGCAAGTGCACGCGGGGCAGGAACCGGACCCCACCACCGGTGCAAGGGCGGTTCCCATATACCAAACCACCGCGTACAGTTTCAAGAGCGCTGAGCATGCCGCCAACCTGTTCAGCCTGAAAGAGTTCGGGAACATCTACACCCGTTTGCAAAACCCCACCACCGAGGTGTTCGAGAAACGGATGGCTGCCCTGGAAGAGGGTATTGCCGCCGTGGCCACCTCCTCGGGCCACGCCGCGCAGTTTATCGCGATCCACACCATCGCCTCCGCGGGCGACAATATCGTCTCCACTTCCTTCCTATACGGTGGTACCTACAACCAGTTTAAGGTGTCGTTCGCACGGCTGGGTATTCAAGTACGCTTTGCCGATGGGGACGACGTGGATAGCATCGCCTCGCTAATCGACGGGCGGACCAAGGCAATCTACCTGGAGACCATCGGGAACCCGGAATACAACGTGCCCGATTTCGAGGCGATTGCCGCTGTGGCACGCACGCATGACATCCCGCTGATCGTGGACAACACGTTCGGACAGGGTGGCTACATCTTCAACCCGATCGAGTGGGGAGCCAACGTGGTCCTGCACTCGGCCACCAAGTGGATTGGCGGCCACGGCACCTCGATGGGGGGCGTAATCGTTGACGGGGGTAACTACAATTGGGGCAACGGAAAGTTCCCGATGTTCAGCGAACCCTCGGAAGGGTACCACGGCCTGAACTTCTGGGAGACCTTCGGGGAGGGGTCGCCTCACGGCAATATCGCCTTCGCCACCCTTTGCCGGGTGGAGGGGCTGCGCGATATGGGACCGGTAAACAGCCCCTTCAACTCCTTCCTGTTGCTCCAGGGATTGGAAACGCTCTCGTTGCGTGCAGAACGAACCAACTTTAACGCGCTGGAACTGGCCCGCTGGCTGGAGCACCATCCCAAGGTGGAACGGGTGAACTACCCGGGACTGGAGGGGAACAAATACCACTCCCTGGCCAAAAAGTACCTCAAGAACGGGGGATTTGGAGGCGTGCTCTCCTTCTTCGTGAAGGGCGACGTGCAACAAACCGCGAAAATTCTCGACAACCTATCGATGATTAGCCATCTCGCGAACGTGGGCGATGCCAAGACGCTAATCGTTCACCCCGCGAGCACCACACACCAACAACTGTCGGAGGCGGAGCAAGTGGCAGCGGGGGTTCACCCAAACCTGCTGCGTGTCTCGCTCGGCATCGAGCATATCGATGACATCAAGGAAGATTTTGATAACGCGTTGCGGAAGCTGTAACCCGTTTTTTAAATTGTAATTCGTCACGGCAATCGTGACACGTTGTGGGAACAACAAACGTTAATTCAAATCCAACTCCTTTATTAAATGGTCGGCCCCCGCGAAACGGTCGATCACGAACAACACGTACCGGATATCCACGATAATGCTTCGCTGGTAGTCGGGCAGGTACTGGATATCCCCTCCTACCCCCTCCCAGTTCCGGTCGAAGTTAATACCAATCAACTCCCCCTTCGCATTAAGCACCGGGCTACCCGAGTTGCCGCCCGTGGTGTGGGTCGTCGCCACGAAGTTGACCGGCATCCGCCCATCGTCTAAGGCGTAACCCCCAAAGTTACCCTTCTGGTAGAGCTCTTTCAGTCGCCCCGGAACCACGAACTCCCAGTTGTCGGGGTCCTCCTTCTCCATCACCCCGTCCAGCGTAGTCTGGTGAACGTAGTTTACCGCGTCAGAAGGGCGGTACCCCTTGACCTGCCCATAGGTGAGCCGCAACGTCAGGTTGGCATCCGGGAAATGGGTATAGGGACCGTCCATGGCGAGGATACCCTCAAGGTAGGTCCGCTTTGCCAGGGAAAAGGGGATATCGAACTCCTCCAGTGCCGTCCTCAGCGCAAGTGCTTCCTCGCTCACCGATTGGGCGAACCGGAACATGGGGTCTTCCCTTAGTGCCGTCCTGTTTTTCTTTCTAGACAGGTAAGCGCGGGGATCCGACTTGAACCGCTCGAAGTTCTTCGGGTTCCCAAAGAGGGAGTTGTCGAAGATATGATTCACGAAGGCCTCCACATCGCCATTGAACTGGTCGTCTATATGTTTAAAGTAGGCGGGCTGCTGCTCCGGGTCAATAAGCCGAATGTACTCCGTGATCATCGCGAGCGACACCTTTCGGTCTACGCTAGCATTGTAGTCCTTGTTGGCAAAACGTACGTAATCGTCAATCAACTGCCGGCATGCGCCGTCCAGTCCCTCTTTGTGGCGAGATCGTCTGCCCCACCTCGAGCCAATTTCTTCCAACACCTTGTTCAGTCGAGACCACCCGCCCCTGGGTACGCTGGCAAACTCAACGCCCCGGCTGATGCCCTCGCTCAGCATCCAGCTACGGTAGCGCCAATCTGCCCGCTCCTTTACCATCGCTTCAATCTGCCGTAATGCTTCAGTGTAGCGTGGCTGGTTATTCCGTTCCGTCCACTCCAGCAGGCGATTCTGCTGATCGCGCTTCACCTGTTCAAAATCGCGCAGGTTAATGGCCCAGTTGGTACCGATCGCGTTCTTGTAACCATTAGTCGAACCGGAATACTTGGACGCGTACTGGATCTTGACCGCGGGGTCGCTCAACATCTCCTCCAGCATGGCCTGTTGCCGCACCTCCCTCATGCGTATCCGAACGTCGTTGTCAATATCTCGCCGCTCCTCCACCTCCCATGAGGTGTAGTATTTATGGGTGCTTCCGGGAAAGCCCAGCATCATGGCGAAATCCCCCTCGCTCACCCCCTTGGTGGAGAGGGTCAACCACCGCTCGGGCTTCAACGGCACGTTATCAACGGCGTACTCCGCGGGGTTCCCCTCTCGGTCGGTGTATATTCTAAACAGCGCGAAGTCGCCGGTATGGCGGGGCCAGGTCCAATTATCGGTATCGGCCCCGAACTTACCGATGGAGCTAGGGGGTGCCCCCACCAACCGCACGTCGGAATAGACCCTCTTCGTGAACAGGTAGTACTGGTTCCCGTTAAAGAAGGGCTTGATCTCCACCTCCGTTCCGGGATTCGCGCTCAAGAACGCCTCGCCCACCTTTTCACGGGCAAGTTGGTTCAAGTAACTGGGCGACAAAAAGAATATACCATCTTCATCCTTCTCCTTATCCCTCTCTAAACAGGCCTTCACCCAGTCGGTCACCTCTTCGATGGAGCGGGTGAAGGTAACGGTCAACCCCGGGTTGGGCAGCTCCTCCTCCCTCGTCTTCGCCCAGAAGCCATCATCGAGGTAATTGTTTTCCAGGGAGCTATGCCGCTGTATCTGACCGTAACCGCAATGGTGGTTGGTGAGCACGAGCCCTTCCGACGAGATCACCTCACCGGTGCATCCCCCACCGAACTGAACCACCGCATCTGTCAGTGAGCTTCCTTCGGGATTATAGATGTCACGGTCATCCAACTCCAACCCCAACGCTTCCATCTCCTGGAGTTTCTGTTGCTTCAGCAGGTGGGGCATCCACATCCCCTCATCGGCGGAAACCATCCAAACCAAAGAGAGACTTAACAGCAACGTTGTGCACAATCTCTTCATATTTTTATCGTTTTTCGTTGTAATTTTGCATATCGATACCTTTTTCATTTTTGCTTTCAAACTCGCTTCGCAAATTTCTCGCGTTTAAAGTGATAAAGATAGGAAAAAACTTTATCTTTGACTGATCATGAATTACGAAACCATCTTTCAGGAGATCTACCGAGAGCTCCAATCTGTTGAGGATGAGGGGCATGTAGCGGACTACATACCGGAGCTGGCGCGGGTAAACCCAGACCAGTTTGGCGTGTTCCTGGCTACTATCGACGGTGAAAAATACGCGTTCGGTGACGCCGAGAAGCGCTTCTCCATCCAGAGTATTGCCAAAGTTTTCTCGTTCGTGCTCGCATACTCCCGCGTGAAAAGCGATATCTGGGAGAGGATGGACCTGGAGCCAGCGGGCACGCCCTTCAACTCGCTGGTTCAACTGGAGTACGATAAAGGGATTCCCCGGAACCCTTTCGTGAACGCCGGCGCTATCGTGGTATGCGATATACTGGTGAGTGAGCTCGCCTCTCCCATGGACGAGATCTTCTCGTTCATACACGAGTTGACGCCCCACTGCTCCATACAGTTCAACCCGAGGGTGGCTCAATCCGAAAAGGAGACCGGCTTCCGTAACTACGCGCTGGTCAACCTGATGAAATCGTTCCAGAACATCCACAACGATATCAATCAGGTGATGGACCTCTACTTCCAGCTCTGTGCCATTGAGATGAGCTGCCGGGAGCTCGCCGAAGCCTTCCTGTTCCTGGCCAACAACGGGGTGATTCCCTACTCGGGGCAACGTATCCTCTCGCCCAGCCGAACCAAGCGCACCAACGCGTTGATGCAAACCTGCGGCTTCTACGATGAGGCCGGGCAGTTCACGTTCAAGGTAGGCCTACCGGGCAAAAGCGGCGTGGGTGGCGGTATCGTGGCGGTTCATCCCGAGCGGTACAGCATCGCGGTGTGGAGCCCCCGCCTCAACAAGAAAGGAAACTCGCACAAGGGGATGCTCTTCCTAGAGGAGTTCACCACGAAAACGAAGCTCTCCATTTTTTGAGCAGCGAGAACAGCCATCTTAAAACTAATTCAAAGAGAGAGACAACAAAAAATTTAACGAGCCATACAAGCTAGCCCTAAATAAAACTCCAAAACAGAAGAAAATCCCAAAAGATCAAAGAGAAGAGCAATAGACCGAAGAAATGGCCGCAAGCTAGACCACCCTCACTAAACCAATTCTTAAATATATGAAAAAGCCCCTTGAAACATTGGGTTTTAGCGTGAAATCCTCTATTTTTGCCGTCGATAGAAAAAAGTGGACTGAAATAATAGTTGGATGAAGACAGACTATAAAGAGCGGACGCCTCAGCTGGTTGCCCTGATCGCGGTGCTGGCCATTGCCTTGGCCATTCTCATCGGGTTTTTGATCACCCGGAACCGGCAAATAAGCGATATGCAAGAGCAATTCGTGATTGACAAGCAGGATCTAGAGGACGAGTACGAGGCTATCTCGCTTCAGTACGAGGGCTTCAAGTTCAGCGTTCAGAACGATTCGCTGCTGTACAAGCTAGAGAACGAACAGGCGAAAGTACAACGTCTTCAGGAAGAGTTACGGTTGACCAGCGCCGCCGACAAGGCGGAGATCAAGCGGCTGAAGGAAGAGTTGGCCACGCTACGCAAAATCCTCCGATCCTACGTCCAGCAGATTGACTCCCTCAACCGACTAAACGAGGAACTACGCGCCGAGAACCGCCAAATATCCGACCAATACCAGCGAACCAGTCAAACCTTACGGAAGGTGTCTCAAGAACGTGAGCAGCTGTCGGAAAAGGTATCACTGGCCGCCCAACTTGTAGCCACGAATATCAGCGCTAAGGCAGTCAACGACCGCGGCAGGGAACAGACCCGTTTAAGCCGCAGCACCCAGTTCGTTATTTCGTTCACGGTGGCCCGCAACATCACCGCCGAGCCCGGGGAGCGCACCATCTACGCCCGACTGATGGGCCCCGACGGGTCGCTTCTCTCCAAAAGCGCATCGAACACGTTCCCCTATGAGAACAGGGATATCCAGTACTCCATGCGGCGTACCGTTGAGTATGGAGGGGAAGAGATACCGGTGACCCTCTATTGGGATATTGAAGAGTTCCTTATGGCTGGTACCTACCAAGTTGACCTCTTCGCCGATGGTCACCATATCGGCAACCACAACTTCTCCATGAACGAATGATTATCCCTTTTATCCCAACATTTCCAGGAAGCTTTTCTCATCGATAATTTTCACCCCCAGCTTACGTGCCTTTTCCAACTTGGCCGGCCCCATGTTTTCTCCGGCAAGGATATAGTCTGTATTTTTCGATACCGAGCCACTGTTTCTCCCGCCATGTTGAGCGATCATCGCCTTGTACTCATCCCTCGAATGCAGCTCGAAGGTCCCGCTAATCACGATGATGAGTCCCTCCAACTTATCGGTTCGGGTAGAAAGCGCCTCCTCGCTTAAGGCAAACTGAAGCCCCTGCTCCCGTAGCCGGCTCACGAGGTTCACCCGGTCCGGTTGCGCGAAGAAGTCGATCACGCTCCTGGCGATCCGTTCGCCGATCTCCTCCACCGCCGTCAGCTCCTCTTCGGAAGCCTTGGCCAGCAGGTCGATATCGGGAAAAGCATGCGCCAACTTACGAGCCACCGTCTCGCCAACGAAACGTATTCCCAGGGCAAACAACACCCGCTCGTACGGCACAGCCCTTGATTTGTCGATACTCTCGATAAGGTTGTTCGCGCTGGTCTCCCCCCAACGATCTAGATGCACCAGGTCGTCGAACCGCAACAGGTAAAGGTCGCCCGCGTCATGCACCAACCCATTATCGTACAACAACGAAATGGTTTCAGGTCCCATGGTGATATCCATGGCGCGGCGGCTCACGAAGTGCTCGATACGCCCCTTTATCTGCGGGGGACACCCCTCGCTATTGGGGCAATAGTGCACCGCCTCGTCATCGTTACGCACCAACGGGGTCCCGCAATCGGGACATCGTCGAATAAAAGTCACCTTCTCGCCCAACATGAAGCGGGCCTCCCGGTCCACACCGGTAATCTTGGGTATGATTTCTCCCCCCTTCTCCACGTATACCTGATCGCCAATATAAAGGTCGAGCGCCTCGATCGCGTCTTCGTTGTAGAGTGACGCCCGCCTGACGGTCGTCCCCGACAGTTGCACCGGGTCGAGGTTGGCCACGGGGGTGACCGCCCCGGTACGCCCTACCTGGTAGGAAACCGATGCCAGCCTCGTGACGGCCTGCTCGGCATTGAACTTGTAGGCGATGGACCAGCGGGGGAACTTGGAGGTTGCGCCCAAGTTGCGCTGTTGTACCAGCGAGTCGACCTTCAGCACCACCCCGTCGGTCATCACGGGTAGCTCCTTTCGCTTCTCGTCCCACTGCTTCAGAAAATCGAACACCTCCCCCAGGGTATCACATCGCCTCATCGCGGTCGACACGTTGAAACCCCACTTTCTTGCCTGCGCCAAATTATCGTAGTGGCTGTCGCTGGGCAGCGACTCGGCGGTCACGTTGTACACGTACGACACCAGCCCCCTGGAGGCCACCTCCCGCGAGTCGAGCAGCTTTATCGTGCCGGAGGTCGCGTTGCGGGGGTTCGCGAACGGCTCCTCCCCTTGCTCTTCCCGCTCCTCGTTGAGCGCGTCAAACGAGTTCCATGGCATTACGATCTCGCCCCTTACCTCAAGGTACTCGGGAACACCATCGCCCTTCAAGAGCAGCGGTACGTTCCGGATGGTACGCACGTTGGCTGTCACGTCGTCCCCCTTGGTCCCATCGCCCCGCGTAACTGCCCGTACCAGGCGACCCTCTTCATAGACCAGCGAGATCGATGTGCCGTCATACTTCAACTCGCAAACAATCTCGAACGGCTCGTTCAGCGCCCGCTGAACTCGGTTATAAAAATCGGCCACTTCCCCTTCGGAATAGCTGTTCTGCAACGAAAGCATCGGGAAGCGGTGCTCCACCTGGGTGAAGCGGTTGCTGATATCGCTTCCCACCCGTACCGACGGGGAGTTGGGGTCGTAATATTCCGGGTGCACCGCCTCCAGCTCCATTAGCTGCCTCATCCTCCGGTCGAACTCGAAGTCGGAGATAACGGGCCGCGACAGCACGTAATAGTTGTAATTATGCTCGTGCAGCTCCGCTCGTAACCGCTCAATTTGCTGTTTGATTGATTCCATCGTATCGTTTAACTTGTTTCCCACCGTTTATCTATATCACCTTTATGTATACGTGCTGTTAACTTATTCCCTACCATATTCCTATTTACTTCCAGCCACGCGACTTCCAACCATGTAGTTATATCCTGCCGTTTATTCGTTGTGAACAACCTTATTGGAATAGTTTCATCCAAGGAAAGATTGGCCGCCCGCTTCCCGGCTCGGAAAAGTTGTCCACCGATACCGCAACGGTCAGCACCTGCTGAAACATGGCTTCACCTTGCGACACGTGTAGGTTGCCGTTTAGCTTTACAGCAACGTAGCCCGACTCCATCAACCGGATGTACCACTTGCTTTGCAGGTAAGGAGAGCCTTGCAGAAACCGAGACCCCCAGTACAGATCGGTACCGTACCGCGAGAAGAGCCTCGATCGGGCATCGCCCGCGTAAAAGGTGTTCTCGGTACCTATCCCGTGCAACTCAGCGTTAGCACGTGCGGTGAACCCCACGGGCAAGGACGACTCATCGGCATTACGGTCTCGCTCAAACCCGATAAATAGCCCGACCGACGCCATTCCCTTGAGGCCGTTTTCCCTATCTCGCTCCACGCCTAACGAAAAGAGGCCCTGCAGTTGCTCGCTTACCCCGTAAGCCGGGTTCATTGGCAGGGTGCCCGCGTAATGAAACATGTAGGATTGGAAATCGGCAAAGAGAAGCCCGGTGGTGGCTTTCCCCGATGCACCCACGAAAAAGCTCTCCCGGGTATCGGCCGTGGCGTGACCCGTCCAATCCATCCAGACATTCATGAAGTTCCTACCCCGACCCACCTGAAAAAAGAGCCCCTGCATCAACGGCCTGAAATAAGCGATAGAGTCGCTAAAAAAAGGTTGGGATAATTGGGCAGCACCTCTCCCCTGGGGAAAGAACCCGCGCGAAAAAGCACCTTAGGCGAATCGTACTGGTAATAAAGGAGGGCCTGTAACTTATCGATCGTCTCTTTCGACCCCGGTATAGATAAAAGGTACGCACCCGCGTAAAGGGCATTGGATGAATGTTCCGATTTCCAGGCGATGCCGCACATGGGGCTCAGCCACATCCCCTTCATCGTTTGAGCCGGTGCGAAAGTGGACCCGGCGTACTCCTGGTTGTCGAAAAAAAAGTCATATCCCACCCGCCACCTTTGCTCCTGAGCGTTCAGCACTACCCAGGAGCAGAGGAGCAACATGAGACACAGTACCCTCCATCTTCTTTGCATCCCTTTTCCAGTTTGTTCCCTTCTGGTTCATACAACAAGCGAGCAACACACCATTCACAATACACACACTGTAACATGCGATACACATTCGAAACGTGCGGTTAAACACCGTAACGCACGATGCAATTAACACCACAACACACGGATATACACCGCAACACGCAATCAATCACCTACGATCATCGTTGCCGCCCTCTTCGAGGGGTAAAGATACATATAAATTCGTGAAATCAAGGCGTTACGCATTAAACAATCGCAACTCATAAAGGTGCTTAACAACCGTGATGAAAGCTCTAAAAAGACAACGCAACCAGTTAATAACCTGGTGGTTAAAATTTATTCACCGTTTTATTTTGTAATCATGTGGATTTTTTTTATTATCTTTGTACTCAAACAAAGATTATTGGCTTCATGACTCAGAAAAAAATTTTGTACATTTCGCAGGAAATATATCCTTACCTTGACGAAACGCCCATTTCAAATATTTCACGGCACCTGCCTCAGGCTATTCAGGAAAAAGGAAAAGAGATTCGCACCTTTATGCCCAAGTATGGAAACATTAACGAGCGGCGCAACCAGCTTCACGAGGTGATTCGCCTCTCGGGGATGAATCTCATCATCGATGACACCGACCATTCGTTGATTATCAAGGTTGCCTCGATACAGGCGGCCCGGATGCAGGTTTACTTTATCGATAACGAAGATTACTTCCAGAACCGAGAAACCCTGATCGATGAAAACGGCGAAGAGTACGACGACAACGACGAGCGGAGTATCTTTTTCGTTCGTGGGGTAATGGAAACCATTAAGAAGTTAAGGTGGGTACCCGACGTGGTTCACTGCCACGGGTGGTTCAGCGCTTTGGCACCCCTCTACGTCAAAAAAGGATACGCCGACGATCCCTGCTTTAAAGACGCCAAGGTGATTTACTCCCTCTACGATGAGGAAATGAAAAAACCGTTCAACATGCGTACAGCCGATAAGCTACGGTTTGAAGGAATCGGTGAACCCGAAATAGAAAGGGTGAAAGCGCGAGGTTCCATGGACTACCTAAACCTGATGAAATTGGCAATCGACTTTTCAAATGGTATCATCCTGGGAAACGAAACCATCAACACAGAGGTGAAAGCATACCTCGATGAGCAGCAAACGCCCGTCCTCCCCTTTGAGGCCAACTTCGACAACTACGTGGATAGCATCAACTCCTTCTACGACAAGATCGTGGGGTAACTGGTTTCACGCCATTAATCGAGGTCTCCTTTTGAGCGAACTCCTACGACAGGATCGTTAGGCAACAGGCAACGATCCAAAATATCATTAAAAAGCGGAAGAAAGAGGCTCACAAGCTTTTTAGTAACGTATTTTTTTTTGATATTTGTGGGGTTAAAACCATTTTTTTGAATCGAATGAAGTTGAAATCCTTATACAAAGGGCTTTTCATCACCTTTTTCGCCGTACTTACTGTTTCGTGCGATGACAACCTCCGCCAAGTCGGGTTCACCATCCAACCGGAGCGAGATCGCCTTGCCGTAGGCATCGACACGCTAATGCTGGAAGCCACGACGGTGCAAGTAGACTCGGTATTTTCCAAGACCAAATACCCCGTGTTAGGCGAATACATCGACCCAGTGTTCGGCTCCATCAAGTCGGAATACATCGGTGAGTTCTACCTCTCCCCGGGGGCGGAGTTCAAGGAGGGCGCTGTAATCGACTCCGTGAGGGCGGTGGTCTCCTACACCACCATGATGGGCGATTCGTTGAGTCCCATGAGGCTATCGATCTACGAGGTCACGAAATCGTTAAAAGGCTTGGGCAACTACACCCATGTCAACCCCGAGGCGTTCGCCGATATGTCGACCCCATTGGGATCTCGCCTGTTTACAGGAAAAAGCGCAACGTACCACACAGAAACCTATACCTCGGGGTATACCGCAGAAGAGTACAAGGTGTATGACATCAACGTGCAATTACCGAAAGCAATTGGTGAAAATTTCCTCACGGAGTACAAGAAAGAGGGGCGTGGCAAATTAGCCGACGCGGATACCTTTCGGGAGTACTTCCCCGGCTTGTACTTCACCACCAGTTTTGGCAATAGTACCATCCTCAGCGTAAACCTAACCTCGCTCGACGTACATTACCACTATACCGATGAAGGGGGATCGTCCAAGGGTGCCGATACCATCCGAACATCCAAATTTCGCTTGAACATTACCCCTGAAGTGACACAAATAAACCACGTGGAAAATAAAAACGAGCAACTCTTGGTGGAAAACAGCGACTATACCTACGTGAAAACCCCAGCAGGTGTGAACACCAAGATTACCTTCCCCCTCTCTCAACCGGAAATCCACGAGAAGTTGAAGTCGCAAGCCTTGAACCTGGCCAACTTCACGGTGTACGCGATGCCCGACGCACTGGAAAATCCAATGGTTAAGCTCAACCCGCCCGAGTACCTGCTGCTCGTGAACGAAGACTCGCTCGCCGGATTCTTCGAAAACCGCAAGCTAAAGGACGATGTGACCAGTTTCCTCTCGGACCCGTTCGATCGGACCACTTATTCCTACCAGTTCAATAACATCTCCACCATGATCAACCATTACAACGAGAAGAATCGGGAAAGCGGTGGGGAACCTTTCAACTTGATCTACTACCTAATCCCCGTGGATGCCACCTTCACTACCGCCCAAACTAGCTATTATGGCGGTACCACCCAAGTATTGACCGCGATCCACAACCAGATGTGGCCCACGGCGGCCATACTGGACAAACGGAAAGGGAACTTGAAACTGGAGTTGATTTTCAGCAACTTCTAACGGGACACAACTTTCGTTTTCGCTTTAAAACAGCGTGCCCTGCTCGCTCGCCCGCTTGCGCCCTAAATGCAGGTACGCGAGTTCCGTAGCCTCCCGGCCACGTGGGGTCCGCTTGATGAATCCCTCCTTGATCAAGAAAGGCTCGTACACCTCTTCGATGGTCCCGGCGTCGTCCCCGATGGCCGTGGCGATCGTGGTGATTCCCACGGGTCCCCCTTTAAACTTATCAATGATGGTCAACAATATCTTGTTATCTATTTCGTCCAGGCCGTACTTGTCGATGTTTAACGCCTCCAGCGCGTACGCGGAGATAGCACGGTCTATATAGCCGTTCCCTTTTACCTGCGCAAAGTCGCGCACTCTCCGAAGCAAAGCGTTTGCCACGCGGGGGGTTCCCCGGCTCCGGGAGGCGATCTCCCTGGCGGCCGCGGGCTCACAGGGAACGCGCAAAATATCCGCCGAGCGCAATACAATGCCGGTGAGCGTTTCCACCTCGTAGTACTCGAGGTGCATGTTGATACCGAACCGCGCGCGCAACGGGCTAGTCAGCAAGCCACTGCGTGTAGTAGCCCCGACAAGGGTGAACGGGTTCAGGTCAATCTGAATGGAACGGGCGCTTGGTCCCTTATCAATCAGTATATCAATACGGTAATCCTCCATCGCGCTGTATAGGTACTCCTCGACCACCGGCGAGAGGCGGTGGATCTCATCGATGAAAAGGACGTCGTTGGGTTCGAGTGACGTGAGGATACCGGCCAAATCACCCGGCTTATCCAGCACCGGGCCGGAACTAACCTTGAAGCCCACGCCCAGCTCGTTCGCGATGATGTTCGAGAGGGTGGTTTTGCCCAACCCGGGCGGCCCGTGTAGCAGCACGTGGTCAAGTGACTCCCCCCGCATACGGGCGGCGCTCACGAATACCTTCAGGTTCTCCACGATCTTTTCTTGACCGTTGAAATCGTCAAAAGCGAGGGGTCGTAGGCTGTTCTCGAATTCGCGCTCCTCCTCCTGCAGTTGACGTTGGCTATGTATATCGAATCTCTCTTCCATTACCAAGGGCAAAAATAGCTATTTGTCGCGAGTTTTGGAAATCGCGGCCACGTTCCTTTTCAACCCGGCAAACTTAGCCCTTTTCACGGCAGAGTGACGAAACAGCTTGCGGAAGCCATCCTCGTCCATCTCCGTCAACCGTTCCAAGTCGAGGGAAAGAAACTCTTCCGACGGTGTAAACTGAGAGGTGTCGTGCGGGCAAGCGTCCCGATTGAACGGGCAGACCAGCTGGCAGATATCGCACCCGAACACGTTGTTCCTAAGGTTGGAAACCACCCCAGGAGGGATCTCCTCCCGGTTCTCGATGGTTTGATACGAGATACACTTTTCACTATTCAGCCAGTAAGGCCGTTCGATGGCGCCGGTAGGGCAAAAGTCAAGACATTGACAGCAATCCCCACACTGCTCATCGATGGGGCTATCGTACTCCAGCTCAAGGGAAAGGATAATTTCGCCCAGGAAAAAAAACGACCCCCGCCCCGGAATAATCAGCAACGTGTTCTTCCCCACGAAGCCAATACCCGCCTGGGTGGCCCAAAACTGCTCCAACACGGGCGCCGAGTCGCAGAAACAACGACCTTTCACCTCGGGATAACGTCCCTCGATAAACGAGAAGAGCTTCTCCAGCTTCTTCCACATCACCTCGTGGTAATCCCTCCCGTACGCGTAATACGCGAAGCGAGGAGCGCCAGCGGGTTGTTTTTGGTGGGGGTAGTAGTTAAGGGCCACGGAAACGATAGAGCGAGCACCCTCCACCAGCAGCCTCGGATCGAGCCGCTTCTCCAAGTTGCGCTCCAAATAGCTCATCCCGGCGTGACCACCCTCCGATAGCCATTGCCTGTACCGCTCCTCCTTGCCGCTGTCGCACGCCCGGCAAATGCCACATGCGTCAAATCCTAGTGACAAGGCCTGCTGCTTGATCTCTTCGGAAAAGGTCATGGTTCGGTCAGTTTAAACAGGACAAACAGCTACGCCAGACTGAAATCAAGCTGTCGCCTTTCCAGGTTAGCCTGCGCCACTTGTATAGTCAAAGCTTGCCCCAGTCGGTACTCTCGCCTAGTGCGCCTTCCGACCAGCCGGTAGTTCTTTTCATCCAGCTCGTAAAAGTCGTCATCCAGATCACGGATAGGGATCATCCCCTCGCACTTGTTCTCGTTGACCTCCACGTAAATGCCCCACTCGGTCACGCCGGAGATCACACCGTCATACACCTTCCCCACCTTATCGGCCATGAACTCCACTTGCTTGTACTTGATGGAGTCCCTCTCGGCGTTCGCCGCCACCTGCTCCATCTGGGAACAGTGTTCGCACTGCTCTTCGAGCCCCTCCTGATCCACACCCTTGCCCCCGTTCAGGTAGCGTGTAAGCAACCTATGGACCAACATATCGGGGTAGCGGCGAATGGGTGAAGTGAAATGGGTGTAGTAGTCGAACGCCAACCCGTAATGACCCACGTTCTTGGTGCTGTACAGGGCTTTGGACATGGTTCTTATCGCGATCGTCTCAATCAGGTTCTCCTCAGGGCGACCCTGTATCTTATCCAATAGCGAGTTGATGCTTTTGGCCACCTCCACCTTGGTACCGGACGCCTTTATCTTATGCCCGAAGCGCAGGATAAAGGTGTTAAACGCATCCAGCTTCTCCGGGTCGGGTACATCATGCACCCGGTAGACGAACGGCCTGACTTTCTTCCCCTTGGGCACTCGCCCTATTAGCTCGGCAACCGCCCTATTCGCCAGCAACATGAACTCCTCGATCAGGTGGTTCGACTCCTTCGCCTCCTGGAAGTAGACTCCCAAGGGCTTACCCTTCTCATCGAGGTTGAACTTCACCTCGTACCGGTCGAAGTTGATGGCCCCGTTAGCGAAGCGTCGCTCTCGCAACCGTTGGGCCAAGTGATTCATCTGCAGTAGCTCGGCCGAGAAATCGCCCTTCCCGGTCTCTATTACCGCCTGCGCATCTTCGTAGGTAAGCCGACTGTTCGACTTGATGACGGTGCGGGCAACGCGCGATTGTTGGACTTCCCCATTTTGGTTCAGCTGGAAGATAACCGAGAAGCAAAGTTTCTCCTCGCGGGGACGCAGCGAACAGAGCTCGTTACTCAACCGCTCCGGCAACATCGGCACGGTACGGTCTACCAGGTAGACAGAGGTGGCCCGGTTCTCCGCCTCCACATCGACAGGATCGCCGGGCTTCACGTAATGGGTCACATCGGCAATATGCACTCCCAGCTCCCACAGGTCGGAGCCTATCGCACGAAACGAGAGGGCATCGTCAAAGTCCTTCGCATCTTTCGGGTCGATGGTAATCGTGAAGACATCGCGAAAGTCCTCCCGACAAGCAATCTCCTCTTTCCCGATGGTATCGTCTATTTTTGCCGCGTACTCCTCCACCTGCTTAGGGTAGGTATAGGGCAAGCCGTACTGCGCTAGGATCGCGTGCATCTCAGTATCGTTTTGCCCCGGTTGCCCCAGTATGTCCACTACTTTCCCCACCGGGTTGTTAGACTTACGCGGCCACTCCACGATCTCGACTACCACCTTGTCGCCATCCCTTGCCCCGTTAAACTCCTCTCTCGGGATAAAAATATCGTTCGCAAGATACTTGCTATCCATCACCAGGAAAGCGAAATGGCGCTGTACTTCCAGCACCCCCACGAAACGATTCCGCACGCGCTCCAGCACCTCGATCACGGCCCCCTCGGTATCCGACCGTCTCCGTTTCGCGAGCAGCTGCACCCGTACCCGGTCGCCGTTCATCGCGTGCATGCTATTGCGCTCGGCGATATGAACGATGTTCCCATCATCGTCCGGTACAAAGAAGTTCTTCCCGTTGCTCCTGCGCTCAAAACGGCCCTCGAGGATCAATCCCCGATCGTTAATCCGATACCTGCCCCGAGACGACTCCAGTACCAACTCGTCGTCGCGCATCTTATCGAGCACGCCTACCAGCACCCTTCTACCTTCTTCGCCCTGCACGTTTAACGCCGCGGCAATCTGCTTGTAATTGAACTGCTTCTCCTTATTGAGCGTGAGGAACTCGCTGATTGCATCTATTAACTCACTCCTTCTAATCCGGTGTGCCGGCGGAGTAGCTCTCTTTTTCTTACCCATAATCTTGATTTGGCTTTCGCTACTGCAAAGTAATAAAAAAAAAATGATACTCCCCCTATGTTTCACCTTTCTCACATCCACCAAAAGGGTGCAACCAAATTTCGCAAATAGGGCAGCAATCATTATTTTTGCAGAACGATCCATAATGAGAAGTAAGCCATGAACGAGAAGAAAATTCTTATCACCGGGGCCAGCGGCTTTATCGGAAGCACGGCAGTGGACAAGGCCCTTGAACTGGGTTTCGACACGTGGGCCGGTATCCGAAAGAGCAGCAGCCGTGCTTACCTGCAAGACGAGCGGATTCGCTTCATCGACTTGCCGTACCACGACAAGGAGAAACTAAGGGAACAGCTACACTCGTTCATGGACCAACACGGGCGTTTCGACTACATCCTCCATATCGCCGGGGCCACGCAAGCGCTCCGCGAAGCGGATTTCTACCGGGTAAACTACGAATACACCCGTCATTTGGTCGACGTGCTAATCGAGGAGGGGCTGCAACCCGACGCCTTCGTGCTGATGAGCACACTCGGTGTCCTAGGCGTGGGCGATGAGGTGGGGTACACTCCCTTTCGGGCGGATCACGTTCCCAACCCCAACACGGCCTACGGAAGGAGCAAGTTACAAGCAGAAAACTACCTGAAGGGCCTCGACAACTTCCCCTACCTGATCCTTCGCCCCACCGGCGTGTATGGCCCGCGCGACAAGGATTACCTCATCCTTATGAAGGCGGTTAAAAGCGGGGTGAACGTGGGAGCCGGTTTCAAGGAGCAGCAGTTGTCGTTCATCTACAGCGAAGACCTCGTGGACATAATCTTCATGCTTTTGGAGAAGGAGGTTACCCGAAGGGAGTTCCTGATATCGGACGGTGACAGCTATACCGACAGCGAGTTCAATGCGATCGTGCAAGAGGCGCTGCAACGAAAACGGGTGCTGCGGGTAAAGGTTCCCTTGTGGATCGTGAAGCCCGCCGCGCTCCTCAGCGAGAAGTGGGCCGCCTTGTTCGGGAAAACCACTACCTTTAACAGCGACAAGTACAACATCATGAAGCAGCGCAATTGGGCGTGCGACATCACCCCCCTTCGTGAAGCCATCGACTTCACGCCCGCACACAAACTAAAGGAAGGTGTCACCAAAACAGTTGCGTGGTACAAGGAGCATGGGTGGCTCAAAACCATGGGAAGGATGAAAAAAGGAAAGCATGTCAGGGTAACTCAAGGGGGGCAAGTGACCTGAACCTGATGTTTTTACCCAGTGTGCTTGGATAAAGCTGTTTTTTCATGTACTTTTGTCGAATGAAAATAGCAATTATCGGTTACGGCAAGATGGGGCGAGAGATCGAAAAGGTGGCCCGCGAGAGGGGTCACCAGATCGTTGTCACCATCGATCTGAACGAAGAGGAGAAGTTCGCCTCCCCCGAGTTCAAAAGTGCTGATGTGGCAATCGAGTTCACCGCGCCCACCAGCGCCGTTAGGAACTACCTGCTCGCCTTTAAGGCGGGTGTACCAGTCGTTTCCGGCACAACCGGGTGGCTGGAGCAGGTGAGCCGGGTAAAGGAGGCGTGTAAGCAAGCGGGAACGGCCTTTTTCTACGCCTCCAACTTCAGCCTGGGCGTTAACCTCTTCTTCGAGCTCAACAAGACGCTCGCCCAAATGATGAACCGGTTCGACGAATACGACGTGCGGATGGAGGAGACCCACCACATCCACAAGCTGGATGCACCCAGCGGCACCGCGATCACGCTTGCCGAAGGTATCCTGAAACGGCTGGGCCGAAAGAAACGATGGTCACTTAAGGGCGACGAGCCTGATGACCCCACCATGTTGCGCGTAGAAGCGTTTCGCGAAGGCGAGGTGCCCGGTATCCATAGCGTGATCTACGAATCGGAAATCGACTCTATCCGCATCACCCACGAGGCGAAAAGCCGAAAAGGGTTTGCCCTAGGTGCAGTGATGGCCGCGGAGTTCACGAAAGGGAAGAGGGGCTTCCTCACGATGAGCGACCTGCTAAACTTTAAATGAAAAAATCAAGCAACAAAACAACGATATTACATGAGCAAAAAACCGTCTACCCATCAGCAAGCCCGACAGGATAAAACCGCTCGTCCAACCTTACGCGAGCGATTTCAGAACGCGAGCCGCCACCAGTGGATTTGGTGTAGTACCTGGATGGTGCTCACCCTCCTGTTCGCCACGTGGGCACGCTCGCTGTGGGTGTTACTACTCTTCCCCTTGATACTGGACATTTACATCACCAAGTTCTTACCCTGGGGCTTCTGGAAGCGATCGAAAAGCAACGCGGTCCGTAAAACCATGGAGTGGGTCGACGCCATCATATTCGCGTTGATCGCGGTCTACTTCATCAACACCTTCTTTTTCCAGAACTACCAGATTCCTTCCTCCTCGTTAGAGAAATCACTGCTGGTAGGCGATTTCCTAGCGGTCAGCAAGCTCAGCTACGGTCCCCGCTCACCCATCACCCCGCTTTCGTTCCCGTTAGCGCAACATACCATGCCAGTAGTGGGGGGTAAATCATACTTCGAGAAACCACAATGGAAGTATCGGCGACTGAAGGGATTCGGGGAGGTAGAACGCAACGATATCGTGGTCTTCAACTTCCCCACGGGCGACACGGTGGCACTAAACCGGCAAGCCGAGGACTTTTACTCCCTGGCCAAGCACCATCCTGAAGGCAGCGCCGGGATACGTGCCGACAAGCGCTCATATGGCGAGGTAGTGTACCGCCCGGTAGACCGGCGAGAGAACTACGTGAAACGCTGTATCGGGCTTCCGGGAGAAACCCTGGAGATGCGGAACGACACGGTATACATCGATGGACAACAGTTACCCAACCCCCGCTTGGCGCAACACAACTACATGATCCATACCAACGGGACCCAAATCTCTACGGAGCTCTTCATGGAGCTGGGTATCAACAAGGCCGACTACACACTTGAGAGTTACGGGCAGCCAATGCCTCGCTCGCAAGACCTCACCGGGGTAGACAGCCTGAGCATGGCACTTTTCGGGTTGTATGCCCGCGACGGAAATAACGGCAGGCTCTACTTTAGTATCCCCATGACGGAAGAGATGGTAGAGAAAGTAAAGGCCAAACCTTTCGTCTGGAACGTTATCAAAGAGAAGGAGCAACCCAGCACAGGCTACTACTACCCGCTCGATCATAACGGTGGGTGGACCCGGGACACCTACGGACCGATATGGATACCCGAGAAAGGGGCGACTCTCACCTTCGATGGGGACGTCGACTTCAAAGTAGCAGCCTACGAGCGCTGCATCAAGAACTACGAAGGGAACGACTTCGCCTACCGCGACGGGGTGGTCTACATCAACGGGGAGGCGGCCGATTCCTACACCTTCAAATTCGACTACTACTTCATGATGGGCGACAACCGCCACAACTCCGCCGACTCCCGCGTGTGGGGCTTCGTGCCCGAAGACCATATCGTGGGGCAACCCAAGCTCATCTGGTTATCGCTGGAGAAAGACCGGGGCTGGTTTAAAGGGAGGATACGATGGAAACGGCTGTTCCGAAACGCGAACGTCCCCGCGTGACACGAGTGCTCTTGCCCTCCTTTTACCTCGCTCCCGTGGAGTACTACGCCGCGCTGCTTCATGCCCATAGCGCTCAGATCGAGGTACACGATCATTACCATAAACAGTCGTACCGCAACCGATGCATAATCGCGGGAGCTAACGGGCCGTTGACGTTAAGCATCCCGGTGGAGAAGGCAAAAAGCGACACCGCCCCCATGAGGGACACGCGGATCTCGGATCATGCCAATTGGCGACACCTCCACTGGAACGCGATACTATCGGCTTATAATTCCACCCCCTTCTTCCCCTATTACGAAAACGATTTCAGGCCCTTTTACGAAGAGAAGATCCCGTTCCTCCACGACTTTAACGAGCAACTCCGACAACTCGTCTGCCGACTTATCGGCATCGAGACGCCCGTTTCATACAGCTCCCGCTATATTGAGCAACCTATTCGAGGCGACCAAACCGATGAGCGCGTCATCGACCTAAGAGAAGCCATTCACCCCAAGCGGCCTCCCTGCCTTGTCACGCCCCCCTACTACCAGGTTTTTAGTGAAAAGTTAGGGTTCCTTCCCAACCTGAGCGTCATCGACCTGCTTTTTAACCTCGGAAACGAATCCAGGTTATACCTGGCTCAAATTTCAGATCCTCACCATTTTTCTCTATTTTTGTAACCGCAATGTTCAACCCCGAAGGGGTCCATACAGAAAAAAGGTAAGATTTATGCAACATCAAAAGAGAAGGGTTCGCTTCGCGCCCAGTCCCACCGGGCCGCTGCATATCGGCGGGGTACGTACTGCCCTATATAACTACCTCTTCGCGAAACAGCGGGGAGGGGATTTTATCCTGCGAATAGAAGATACTGACTCAACCCGGTTTGTCCCAGGCTCGGAGGAGTACATCCAAGAGGCGTTCGACTGGCTGGGATTGCCGTTTGACGAGAGCCCCCGTAAAGGGGGTGACTATGGACCCTACCGGCAGTCACAACGTCGTGAGATCTACAAGGAGCAGGTGCACCGGCTGCTGGAGAGAGGGGCGGCCTATATCGCGTTCGACACCCCCGAGGAGCTGGATGCGAAGAGGAAAGAGGTTCCCAACTTCCAGTACGACGCATCCACCCGCGGACAAATGCGCAACTCACTCACGTTAGGGAAAGAGGAGACCAAGCGGCTGATCGACCGGAAAACCCAGTACGTGGTACGGGTGAAAATTGAACCCGATAGGGATATCGCGGTCGATGACATGATTCGCGGCAAGGTAATCGTCAACTCCTCGGTTCTTGACGACAAGGTAATCTACAAGTCGGCCGACGAGCTGCCCACCTATCACCTGGCCAACGTGGTGGATGACCACCTGATGAAAATTACGCACGTGATCCGCGGCGAGGAGTGGCTTCCTTCTGCCCCGCTGCACGTGTGGCTCTATCAAAACCTGGGCTGGGAGAAAATCATGCCGAGGTTTGCCCACCTGCCGCTCCTGCTCAAACCGGAAGGAAACGGGAAGCTGAGCAAGCGAGACGGCGACCGCCTGGGTTTCCCGGTATTCCCGCTGGAGTGGAAAGACCCCTCATCGGGTCAGCTCTCCATGGGCTACCGCGAGACTGGCTACCTCCCCGAAGCGGTCATCAACTTCCTCGCCCTCCTGGGATGGAACCCCGGCACGGAGCAAGAGCTGTTCACGCTGGACGAGCTTATCCAAGCCTTTTCCTTCGAGCGGTGCAGCAAGAGTGGCGCCAAGTTCGACATCGATAAGGCGAAATGGTACAATCATCAGTACATCATGAAGATGCCCAACCCGGTGATCGCCGAGCAGTTTCACCCCATCTTAGAGGAGAAGGGAATCTCGGTCTCCATCGAGAAGGTGGCCCGGATCGTGGGACTAGTCAAAGATAGGGTCCACTTCCTGAAAGAGCTATGGGAGCAATCCCACTTTTTCTTCGAAGCACCTACGAGCTACGACGAGAAGACGGTCCGCAGGCGGTGGAAAGAGGAAACGCCCGACCAAATGCGACAGTTAATCGCACTGTTCGAGTCGATGGAGAACTTCTCCGCCAACCATCAGGAAATGGTCGCGAAGCAGTGGATCAGTGACAACGGCTTCAACATGGGTGGCATTATGAACGCGTTGCGCCTCGCCATCGTGGGGGAACCCAAGGGACCCGCCATATTCGTGATTACCGAGCTGATCGGTAAGAAAGAGACCATCCGCCGAATCGAGGGGGCGATCGAATCAATAAACAACAAAAGTGATGGAAATTGATTTTGTTATAACCTGGGTCGATATGGACGACCCGAAGTGGAAAGCCGATTTCGCCAAATATTCCGGCAAGATCGACAATACCAAGAACGAGGTATCAGAAGCTCGCTTTCGGGACCACGGGTTCCTAAAATACTGGTTCCGGGGAGTGGAAAAGTTCGCCCCCTGGGTTAGGAAAGTCCATTTCGTCACGTGCGACCAGAAACCGGAGTGGCTCAACGCCTCCCACCCCAAATTGCAGCTGGTGAACCATACTGACTACATCCCGGAGAAATTCTTACCCGTTTTCAACTCTTCCCTCATCGAGATCTACCTCCACAAGATACCCGACCTAACCGACCAATTCGTCTATTTTAACGACGACTTCTTCATTATCAACCATCTCCCACAAGAGCGGTTTTTTCGGGACGGACTGCCCAACGACATCGCCGCCTTCCGCTACAACTCGGGACTAGGGCTATGGGCCAAATGTTTGAAGAACAACATCCGCATCATCAACGGGCGGTTCGATAAACGGGAGGTGCTCAAACGGGACCATGACAAGTGGTTTCACCCCTCGTACGGGAAAAAATCGAGGCTCACTCGCCTGCTGAAACCGTACGGCAAATTCGTTACCCTCATCACCCCGCACAATGCGCAGCCCTACCTGAAATCGACCTTCGAAGAGGTGTGGGAGTACGCGGGCGACCGCCTCACGGCCGTCTCGGAGAACCGCTTTCGAAGTCCCGACGATTACACGCAGGAACTGTTTCGCACCTGGCAAATTTGCCGCTCCCACTTCAACCCCTACAACACCTACCAAGACACGAAGATGTTCCCACTGCTGTTGCGGTCCAAGCAAGCGATCAAGGCACTCTACGACCAAAGCTACAAGCTGGTTTGCCTGAACGATAATCAACATATCTGCGATTACGAGCGGGTGATGACGGGCATCGAACAGGCATTTGAAACCATACTACCCGAGAAATCGGCCTTCGAACTGTAAAACGGGTATTGTTGATTTTCAGCGGTAAAAGCCCCCACGGCCATTTTCCCTTTAAGAGTCAAAACGGGTGTCGTTGGGTACTAAAACAAACAACCTCCCGAAAATGAATGCCACGGTGCATACTTGTGCTACCGAACAAGTATTACTTCTCGAAAGAAGATTTCTCCGGGAAGAGAGATAGCAAGAATGGCTCTACCCGTTTTCTATCTTCATCGGTGGCGTGGTGACTGTCATTGAGGCAAAAGAGGGAGGGGTTGTACTTGTTGATAAAATATAAGAAATCAGGCTTATGTAGCCGTATCCTACACGACTCGCCCCGCCCCACGTAGCGCAGCTCCCCGCGGTTGACAGCCAGCGCGTAATAGAGGTAAATAATCCGCTGTATATCCTCCTCGGTCCTGATGTAGTGGGTTAGCGTGGCCGATATCGCCTCCTTGAAATCGACCTCGGCCACTCTCCTGTAGTCCGACTTCAAGTATGCGTCGATATTGTGGTGGGGGGTTCCCGAGTAGTACCTACCGAACTTCACCTCGATTAACAAGGCGGCACGATGGATGGTTTTTCGATAGATATTAGTGGGAACAGAGAGGTACCGCTTAACCTGATTCACCCATTTCCCCATGAACGCCCGCTGCAAACGCACCACGGGATAGCCTTCCCGCGTAAAGAAGAAACTTGGGGAGAGCGGTTTATGAAAAAACATATCATCGTTCGCGTAGAGAAAGTGCTCGGACAGGTTCGGTATCTTCCATAGGCTGTGCTCGATAATCACCGAATTGTAGCATGGCAGCGATTCAGGGGATAGCAGCTGCCGTATATCCACCACTTCTACCCTATCGTTGTTCAGGTCGAGCCAGCAAGGGGTCTGCTCGTCCGTCACGATAAACACCTTGCGAATCCATGGGGCATTCTTCTCCATTGAACGCAGCGAGTACATCAGTTCCCCGTTATCGGCGTTCCTTGCTTTCGTGATGGCTTCTTCGCTAAAGTGAGTTTGTAACCCCAGGAACCGGTTCTTCTTGGCCAGCCATTCCTGGTCACTTCCATCCACCCACAGGTAGACAAGGTCAATATCAAATGGCCGCATAAATCTCTTTGTGTTCTTTAAAATGTCGATCGGTCAAAAACCGATTCGCATACTCTTTCGCCCTTTTTTCATATCACAGTTTCGTCGTCAAACAGCACCCTACAAAAATAGTCTATTTAATTGAATCTTACAGCAGAAAAACTGGTTTTCGGACGTTAACACGGTTTTTCGCGAGAAAAAGGGGATATATCGTTTTTTTTTTGTTTATTTGATGAAAAATAGTCCCTATGAGTACGACCCCACCCAAGAAAAAGAGAAAGTTCCGTATTCGGACAAAACTATCTGTGCCGCTAATTTTTATTATGGCGATCCTGTTAATTACCTACATTTTCCCCAGTCAAAGCAGTTTCAACTACTCGTTTGATGAAGGTAGGCCGTGGCAATACGGCCTGTTAACCGCCCCATTCGACTTCCCGATCTACAAGCCGGCCGATCAACTAAAAGCGGAACAGGACAGCATCCTGGAGTTCTACGAGCCCTACTTTACCGTCAACGACGACGTACAAGCGGATGCGTTGGCCAACTTTGACGTGGATGTGAATATGAACGCCAGGCTCTCGGAGCTTCCCCCCAAGCTGAAGGTCTACTTGCGCAAAAAGCTGGTCGATATTTACGGGAACGGTATCATGCGCTCGGAAGATTACGACCGCATTCAAGGCTCCCGCACCGGCGCCCTGCGTCTAAAGAGGGGGAACGTGGCGGAATCCAGGAAGATCGACAATTTTTACACGATCCGCTCGGCGTACGAGAAAGTGCTCGCAGATGCGCCGAAAGAGACCGAGCTTAACACGCTAAAAGCCGCGAACATCAACGAGTACATTCGCGAAAACATCCTCTACGACACCACCACCTCCGAGAAGGCGAGGAAAGAGTTCGTGCAACAGGTGGACATTAGCCGGGGGATGGTACAGCAGGGGCAACGGATCATCGATCAGGGGGAGATCGTGGATACGCACACCTACAACATCCTCTCGTCACTTAAACGGGTATCCGACGAACGAAGCGGCGGGAGCGGAGCCAACGCCTCGAAAATCCTGGGTCACCTCTTACTGGTGATGCTGATCCTCAGCAGCTTTCACATGTACCTGCTCTACTTCCGGCCGTTGGAGTACAAAAACCTCAAGCGAGTTTTCTTCATGGTGTCACTCATTGTCCTCTTTGTGGTGCTCACTGGGATCACGGTTCGCTTGAACCTGTTCAACGTCTACATCCTCCCTTACGTGATCGTGACCATCATGATTCGCACGTTCATCGATTCACGCACCTCCCTGTTCGCAAGCCTGGCAACCATTTTGCTAAGCTCGCTCATGGTGCCTTTCCCGTTCGAGTTCATCGTTATACAGGTATTAGCGGCCATGACCTCTATCTTCGTGCTGAAAGAACTATCAGAGCGTTCGCAGCTGATAAAAAGCTCGTTCTTCATCCTTTTCACCTATATCGTGGTTTACCTGGGGCTGGTGTTGCACCAAGAGGGAAGTGTGAAGGAGGCTGATTGGGTGATGCTGATCTACTTCCTGATCAACTTCATCCTTATCCTCTTCTCCTACTCGCTGATCTACCTTGTGGAGCGCACTTTCGGGTTTATCTCAGGGGTCACGCTGGTAGAGCTCTCCAACATCGACCGACCTTTGTTGAAAGAGCTGTCGGAAAAGGCGCCTGGCACGTTCCAACACTCACTGCAGGTCTCCAACCTGGCCATGGCAGCGGCCAGCAAGCTGGGCGCCAATGGTTCACTCATACGAACGGGGGCTCTTTACCACGACATCGGGAAGATGGTAAACCCGGCCTTCTTCACCGAGAACCAGGCACCGGGCATGAACCCTCACGCGGGGCTGCCCTTTGAAGAGAGTGCCCGCATCATCATCAATCACGTGAAAGATGGGGTGAAAATCTCGCAAAAAAACAACGTGCCGAAACAGATCACCGATTTCATCGAAACCCACCACGGTACCAGCGTTGCCAAGTACTTCTATACCTCGTGGAAAAACGCGAACCCCGACAAAGATATAAACGAGGCCAACTTCAGGTACCCCGGCCCCGACCCCTTCTCAAAGGAGACTGCTATCCTGATGATGGCCGACGCGGTGGAGGCAGCTTCACGTAGCTTAAAGGAGTATAACGAGACATCGATTCGCGGGTTGGTGGAAAAGATCATCGACACACAGTTAAACGAGGGCTACTTTAGATCGTCGCCATTGACGTTCCGCGATATACAAACGGTTAAAGAAGTGTTTGTCGACAAGCTACTCACCGTCTACCACACACGTATCGCATATCCCGAGCTTAGGCAGCCAGAGCCACAGAAACAGCCGGAATAACCGCAACCTGCGCCCCTACCCCGTTGTGCACCAAGCCTATTCCCACTCGATGGTCGCGGGCGGCTTGGAAGAAATATCATACACCACGCGGTTCACCCCCTTCACCTGGTGGATAATCTCGTTGGAGACCGTCGCCAAGAAGTCGTGAGGCAAGTGCACCCATTCGGCCGTCATGGCATCTATGGAACTCACGGCCCGCAAGGCGATGGTGTACTCGTAGGTGCGTTCGCCACCCGTGACGCCCACCGACCGTACCGGCAGCAGGATAGCGGCTGCTTGCCACACCCGGTCGTACAGGCCGGAAGAGCGTAGGTGAGAGATAAAGATAGCATCGGCCTCCTGGGTGATACGTACCTTCTCCGGGGTGATCTCCCCCAAGATACGGATACCCAGCCCGGGGCCGGGAAACGGGTGGCGATGAATCAGGTGAGGCGCCATTCCCAGCTCCAGCCCAACCGTGCGCACCTCGTCCTTGAACAGCATCTTCAACGGCTCGCACAGCTTCAGGTGCATCTTCTCGGGCAGTCCCCCCACGTTGTGGTGACTTTTGATGGTGGTACCGGTGAGGGAGATCGACTCGATGATATCGGGGTAGATGGTCCCCTGGGCGAGCCATTGGATCCCTTCCAGTTTTTGGGCCTCGCTCTCGAACAAGTCGATAAACCCTTTCCCGATGATCTTCCGTTTTTGCTCAGGATCGGTCACCCCTTGCAGCTCCTGGTAAAAACGCTCCTTCGCGTTCACGCCAATCACGTTAAGCCCCAAATGCTCGTAGTTCTCCAGCACCGACTCGAACTCGTTCTTCCGCAACAACCCGTGGTCTACGAAGATACAGGTGAGGTTCTTCCCGATGGCCCGGTGCAGCAACACCGCGGCGACCGATGAATCCACCCCCCCGGAGAGGGCAAGGATCACCTTGTCATCGTCCAACATCTCCTTGAGTTGACGCACGGTGGTCGCGATAAACGACGCGGGGGTCCAGTCCCTCGTCACACCGCAGGTCGAGAGGAAATCATCTAGTAGCTTCATCCCCTCCCCGGTATGAAAAAGTTCCGTGGCGTGTACCGGGAAACCGACTGGGAAACCGCCGCGCAAACCCTGTTGCGCTGCGGGACTAACCACCAACACAGGGTATTTCCCCCGCAGCTCATTTAACTTCGTCGTTAACGGGGCGGGATCAATCGCAGGAGAATATGTTCCTGGCGATGCAGAAGCGCCCACCAACGGTATAACACCCGGTGAAGAGGGGGTGTTAGTCGGCTCAGAACCGTCCGAAAGGATCACGCCCTTAATAAACTGATCATCAGCAGGAAACCTGTGATAAGGAAAGATTTCACAATAACAGTTCAGCTCCCGCACGCGGCGACCTATCAATTGTGTGGTCGGAGAACCAAAATCGAGGACAACTATTTTCTCGTGCATAACGTATGAAATGAAATGTGGGTAGTTCGTGACAACAAAGGTATAAAAATAAATTATCCAGAGAAATATGGAGCGAAAAGGAAACAAATTGCTATCTTTGAACCGTCTAAAAATTAAATGACTCTATGAAAATTCGATATATACAGGCTGTTTTTCTTTTTATCTTGCTGGGTACTCCGCTTCATGCGCAATCGCTGGACGAGGCGAAAGGGTGGTACCTGGAGGGGCGGTATGCCGAGGCATTACCCGTTTTTCGACGAGAATATCAAGAGAAGCCCGATAACGCACCCATCAACCAATGGGTGGGAGTTTGCCTCTATGAAACGGGTAAAATACTGGAGGCAAAGGGTTACCTCGAGTTCGCTTCCTCCAAAAAGATCCCCGAGGGATACCTCTACCTGGGGAAACTACTCGTGAAGTTGTACCGCTTCGAGGAGGCAGAAAAAGAGTTCGAAAAGTACCAGAAGGCTAATCGAAGAAACAACGAAGCGCTGGAACGGTTAGAACAGGAGAGGGATTATGCCGACAAGCTGCAACGTGCGGTAAACCGTACGGAGGATGTGCAACTTATCGACAGCATAGTAGTTCCTAAGAGTGATTTCCTTTCGGCATACAACCTAAGCCGTGCCGCCGGCTCGTTGATGCCTTTGGGTCAATTTTTCAAGGGGCCGACAAAAATCGGGGAAACGCTCTACATGAACGAACGGCAAAACAAGGTCTTTTTCGCTCGAAGTGACGATGTGTGGGGCAACGAGACTGGTAATACCAACCTCTTCACGATGGAGAAGCTGCTCGACGAGTTTGGTAACGAAAAAGCCCTTCCCCAAACAATTAACAGTACGGGGCACCAAGCCTACCCGTTCGTGATGAGTGACGGCCTCACGCTCTACTTTGCCTCCACCAACCATCAATCCTTTGGCGGGTACGACTTGTACGTGACCCGTTACAACTTGACAACGGATAGCTACCTGGTACCCAACCAGTTGAACATGCCATTCAACTCTCCCTTCAACGACTACATGATGGCCATCGATGAGCAAAAGGGTATCGGGTGGTTCGCGTCAGACCGCTTCCAACCGGAAGGGCAGGTGTGTGTCTACACCTTTATCCCCAACGAGCGGGTCACCCTAATTGAAGGAGAGGAAGAAACCTACATGGCACGCCGCGCCGCGATCAGCTCCATCCGAGATTCGTGGAGGGTGAATGTCGACTACTCCGTGTTGAGGGCATCGGCACAAGAAAAAGCGGTCATGGAGCAGGGTACCACGGGCGAGTTCGCCTTCGTGATCAACGACCGGGTGACCTACCACTCGCTGTCTGACTTTAAGGATAGTCAGGCACGCTCCATCTACTCCCAAGCGCAGGGACTGTCAAACCAACTGCGGGAGTTGAACGACGAGCTGACCGGGCAGAGAGAGCGATACGCCGCCGGGGGTAACGACAGCGGCTCCTTGCGCAACGAGATTCTCCGCATGGAGAGGGAGGCATCCACGCTTTACAAAGAGATAGAACGTTTGGAGATCCAAGCGAGAAACCAAGAGATACGCAGCATTTTCAATTAAACACTTAGAAAGGGACAAAACAATATGACACTTAACCTCATCGTTGTAATCGGCCTCATAGCATTGGGGATTATCTTCATGCTTATCGAGATATTCTTGCTTCCCGGTGTTAGCATCGCGGGAATCGCGGGCGCCCTCTTCCTCATCGGAGGAATCGTTTACGCGTATATGTTCTTGGGCAGCACGGCGGGAAACATCACGCTGGCCGGTTCTGCTCTACTACTGGGAGGGACCTTCGTCTGGCTCGTCAAATCGAACTCGCTCCGGAGAATCGCCCTGGAAACCAATATCGAGGAAAGCGTGGACGTCAGCCACCTCAAGAAGATTGAGGTGGGCAATGTTGGCGTAACGCTCTCCCGCCTCAACCCCATCGGCCAGGTACTGGTGAACGACGTGGAGGTAGAGGGTAAATCGTACGATGGCGAGTTTATCGATGAGGAGACCGAGGTTGAGGTGGTGAGGGTGAAAAGCTATAACATCCTTGTTAAAAAAAGAGAGAGTAATTGAGCAAACAAAAAACCATTCACTATATAACAACATTTAAATAAAAGCATTATGGCATTATCATTCCCATTGATCATCACGATTGTTGTGATTATCATCTTCCTGCTGATTTTTTTCCATTACGTGCCGTTTTTCTTGTGGATCAACGCGCTCTCTGCCGGAGTACGCATCTCGCTGGTACAGCTCTTCCTGATGCGCCTCCGCAGGGTACCGCCCCACACCATCGTCTACGCGATGATTGAAGCGCACAAGGCCGGGCTAAAGAACGTGACACGCGACAACCTGGAGGCGCACTACCTCGCGGGGGGTCACGTGGAAAACGTGGTACACGCCCTGGTATCGGCATCGAAAGCGAACATAGAACTGACCTTCCAGATGGCCACTGCAATCGACCTGGCGGGACGTGACGTGCTGGAGGCAGTACGTATGTCTGTAAACCCGAAAGTTATCGATACGCCTCCCGTCTCGGCGGTGGCTATCGACGGTATCCAGCTGATCGCGAAGGCGCGGGTCACGGTGCGGGCAAACATCAAACGCCTCGTGGGTGGTGCGGGAGAGGAGACCATCCTCGCCCGGGTTGGGGAAGGCATCGTCTCGTCCATCGGATCATCCACCTCACACAAGTCGGTACTCGAGAATCCCGACTCCATCTCAAAGGTGGTGCTACGTAAAGGACTCGACGCGGGTACCGCGTTCGAGATCCTCTCCATCGACATCGCCGACATCGACATAGGTAAAAACATCGGTGCCGTCCTGCAGATGGACCAGGCGCAAGCCGATAAGAACATCGCACAGGCACGGGCCGAAGAGCGGCGTGCCATGGCCATCGCCCTGGAGCAAGAGATGAAGGCCAAGGCGCAAGAAGCCCGCGCCAAGGTAATCGAAGCCGAGGCGGAGGTACCCATCGCCATGGCCGAGGCGTTCCGCAACGGGAACCTCGGGATCATGGACTACTACCGGATGGAGAATATTAAAGCCGATACCGATATGCGTGATGCCATCGCCCGGCCGCAAGGGGGAGGCAAAGACAACAAGAAGTGACGGCCAACCAACGAAACCACACACATATGAGTAGACGAATCATACCCGAATCGGAGTTCATCATCAACCCCGATGGGAGTGCGTTTCACCTGCACGTGAAACCAAGGGAGCTATCACCCAAGATCGTGATGATGGGCGACCCCGACCGCGTAACGGTAGCCGCATCCCTGTTCGACGATATCGAGGTGGACGTCCGCAGCCGCGAGTTTCACACGGTAACCGGAACCTACAAGGGGAAGCGGGTCACCGCCCTTTCCCACGGGATCGGCACCGATAACATTGATATCGTGCTGACCGAGCTCGACGCACTGGTCAACATTGACTTCAATACCCGCGAGGTGAAAGAAGAGTTCACACAGCTCACCATGGTCCGCGTGGGCACGTCGGGTGGCATGCAACCGCACTGCCCGGTCGGCTCTTACGTGGTCTCCGAGAAGTCGCTCGGGTTCGACGGGCTGCTGCACTACTACGCGGGTTCCGAAAAAGTACGTGAGGTGGAATTCGAAGAAGCCTTCAAGCGCCATGTCAACTGGTCGCCTCTTCACTGCTCGCCCTACGTGGTAAGCTCCGATAGCGAGCTGGTGGACCGCGTGGGTTACGACATGATCCGCGGGGTCACCATCTCTGCCATCGGTTTTTATGGGCCACAAGGGAGGCACGTACGTCTCCCCCTTGCCGACCCCGAGCTGAATGCCAAGATCGAGTCGTTCCGGTTTGGGGAGCACCTCATCACCAACTACGAGATGGAGAGCTCCGCGATCGCGGGGCTGGCGAAGATAATGGGCCACAAAGCGATGACGGTCTGCGCTATCATCGCTAACCGGGTTGCCCTCGACTCGAACGCCAATTACCGGGGTTCCACGGAAGAGCTACTCGAAATAGTCCTGGATAGGATATAACTAATTTTTAAAACGTACTTACATGAGAAAATTCATCACACTCCTGTTGCTCGCAACCGGGCTGATGACCTACGCACAACAGAACCCTCCTCTGCCGATAGACCCGAAGGTCAAGACGGGGAAACTTGAAAACGGACTTACCTACTACATTCGCCAGAACAGCATGCCCGAAAATAGGGCCGACTTCTACATCGCCCAGAAAGTAGGGTCGATGCAGGAAGAAGACAATCAGGCAGGGCTAGCGCACTTCCTGGAACACATGGCATTTAACGGGACGAAGAATTTCCCGGACAAAACCATGCTCAATTACCTGCAAGACAACGGGATCAAGTTTGGAACCAACATCAACGCCTACACCTCGTTCGATGAGACGGTGTACTTCATCAGTAACATTCCCACCACCAACCAGAACCTGATGGATTCGGCGCTCCTCGTGCTACACGACTGGTCGTGTGCCATCGCGCTCGAAGAGGAGGAGCTGGAGAACGAGCGGGGCGTGATACGAGAAGAGTGGCGCACCCGCGGGGGTGCACAGCAACGTCTCTGGGATCAACTGCTTCCCAAGATGTACCCCGACAGCAAGTACGCTAACCGTATGCCCATCGGGAGTATCGACGTGATCAATAACTTCAAACCGGAAGAGATCCGGGCCTACTACCACAAGTGGTATCGCCCCGACCTGCAGGGCATCATCATCGTCGGTGATTTTGACGCCGACGCGATGGAACAAAAGGTAGTGGAACTCTTCTCTACCATTCCCCTCGATGATGAGCGTGCGGAACGGGTATACTACCCGGTGCCCGACAATGAAGAGCCTATCGTGGCCCTCGCTACCGACAAGGAGGCCCGAGGCACCCAGTTGCTCCTGTTCTACAAGCACGACCCCATACCCGATGAGATGAAGATCACTCAGTTGGGCTACATTACCAACTACCTTCTCAACGCGGCTTCCTCTATGATGAACCTTCGCTTCTCTGAGATCACCCAGAAGCCCGATGCGCCGTTCACCTCCGCTTACGCGTACGACGGTGATTACTTCGTGTCGAAAACCAAGGACGCGTGGACAGTAGTGGCCAGCAGTGCCGAGGATAAGATCGAACAAGCGTTGGCAGCCATGGTACGCGAGACGGAGCGGGTGAAGCGACACGGCTTTACCGCGGCAGAGTACGAGGTGGCCCGCACCAACATCATCAAAAACTACGAGGATGCATACAACAACCGCGATAAGCAGCGCAACTCCGCCTACACGCAAGAGTACGTCAGGGCTTTTACCGATGGTGAACCCTTCCCGGGCATCGATTTCGAGTACCAGTTCATACAGGCGATAGCACCCAACATACCGGTGGAGATAATCAACCAAGCTATCGCCCAGCTTATAGGTGAACAAAACATCGTGATCGCGGTAACCGGCCCCGAAAAAGAGGAACTGACTTACCCAAGTGAAGAGGCGCTGTTGGGAGTCCTGGCCGCGACACGAACCGAGGAGATCGAGCCATACGTCGGCGAGGTGATCGATGAGCCCTTGGTGGCGAATCCACCTACCCCGGGGCAAGTGGTAAAGAAAGAACAAGATGAGGCGATGGACGCCTCCGTGTGGACACTGGAAAACGGGATGCAGGTGATCCTGAAGAAAACCGACTTCAAGGACGACCAAATCCTGATGTCGGCAACGAGCAGTGGCGGTTTTTCACTGTTCGCCCAGGAAAACCCGATCAACAGCCGGATGATGGGCTCCATGATCACGTTGGGCGGTGTAGGCAACTTCAGCAGCACCGACCTGCCCAAGGTGTTAGCCGGGAAGACGGCATCGGCCCGTCCCACGGTAAGCCTTATCACTCAAGGTTTTAACGGCTCATCCTCCATCAAGGACTTTGAAACGATGCTCCAGTTAGTCTACCTCTACTTCACCGCCCCCAGGAAAGACCAGGACGCCTTCCAGTCATTCATGCAACGGATGGAAACGCAGCTCAAGAACCAAGACGCCGAGCCGATGGTGGCGTTCAGCGACTCCGTGAACTACGCGATTTACGGTGACAACCCGCTAGCTACCCGGGTGAAAACAGAGGACCTGAAGATGATCGATTACGATCGCTCCATGGAGATGTACCAAGAGCTGTTCAGTAACCCGGGCAGCTTCGTCTTTACCTTCGTGGGCAACATCAATGAGGAGGAGGTTCAGCCGGTTATCGAGCAATACCTGGCTTCGTTACCGGGCAGCGCAGACAAAAGGGACTTCGTGAAGGTACCCCTCGACCTGCGCAAGGGCAGTGAGAAGCACCTCTTCCCACGCGCCATGCAGAACCCGAAATCATCGGTCTTTAACGTTGTCTGCGGTAACATGGAGCGCACCCAGAAGAACCAGTTACTCATGAGCATGCTAGATCAGGTGCTGGATATCGTCTATACCGAGAAGGTGAGGGAAGAGGAGGGAGGCACCTATGGCGTGGGTACCGGTGGTTCCATCTCCCGCTACCCGGAAGGGCAGACCATGCTACAAATCATGTTCGATACCGATCCCGACACCGAAAGGATGGAACACCTCAACGGGATCATCCTCAACGAGTTGAAGGAGATAGCAGCTAACGGACCGCGGGAAAGCGACTTCACGAAGGTGAAGGAGTACCTCAACAAGAGTTACGATGAGAACCTGAAGGAGAACAGTTATTGGCTAGGCATCCTGAGCACCAAGTATTTTTACGGCGAGGACGACCATAGCAACTACCTTGAAATGGTCAACGCCATCACGCCACAGGATGTCCAAACGTTCACCGCGAAACTGCTCGATCAGGGCAACGTGAAGACGGTGATCATGGTACCGGAAGTGGAATAAAAGTGTAGCATAACCAGGTAAACTTGGTTCTGCATTCAGCTTAACGCGAAGGGCGGCGAGATCACACATGTGATTTTGCCGCCCTTTTTCCTAAAAGAATAGGAAAACAAAATATTTTCACCTAAAACGTAGGAAAATAACTATTCCTTTGTCTAAGCTATTAAACAACCCAATGTGAACAGATGTCTGATGAACAATTGATAGACAAGATCCTTTCCGGGGATAGGGAAGCATTTCGCCTGTTGATGGAGAAATACCAGCAGCAGGTGTTTCAAATGGCCATGGGTTTTGTCCATTCGCGGCAAGACGCGGAGGACATCACACAAGAGGTGTTTATCCGGGTGTTTCGCTCGTTGGGTTCATTCAAAGAACAGTCACTTTTTTCCACATGGCTCTACCGGATTACGCTAAACTGCTCTATCAACTACGTAAAGAAATACAAAAGGCGGAATTTCCTGACGGGTGCCGGTGATAGCCTGATGAACCTGTTCAACAGAGGTGGTGAGGAGCGAAATGCCCATCAACAACTTGAAGCCACCGAAAAAGAACAAGCCATACGAAAAGCCATCGATGAGCTTCCGGAAAAACAGCGCAAAGCATTTATTTTAAGCAAATATGAGGAATTACCGCAACGAGAAATCGCGGCCATCATGCAAACCTCAGAGGGGGCTGTAGAGCAGCTGCTGGTACGTGCAAAAAAACAGTTGCAAAAAAAGTTGGCTCACCTCGTAGGAAATTAGAAGAGTGATTGTCTAATAGTATAAAAGGCAAAAGTGCCGCGAAGAAATAAGTTTATCAAGTTATAAAACAAAAGAGAAATTGTACAGGTAACTTTATTAACGAATCAACGCTAAAGAGAGATGAAGCTGGATGAACATATAGATGACTTTATTCGTAAAGAAAAAGAGGCGCAAGTGAACCCCTACCTTGCCACGCGTGTGCTGGCGAAACTTGAGGAACACGACGAAACCACGGTTCTTGTAAAAAGTGCTCCGATATGGAAGAAAGCGGTAGTTGCCGCGAGCATCGTCCTAGTGATGGCAGCAGGTTTTGGATTAGGAAGCATGATAAAAGGAGAAAAGGATTATATATCCATCAATATTAATGATGCACAACTGGAAAATCTCAACCTTTACACACTGATCGGCTATGAGTGAGAAGAACAAAATACTGGTGTGGATTATCGTCTTGCTGGCAATACTAAACTTGACGACTATCATTTCCATTTTTCACCATATACAGAAAGATAAAAAAGCGACTGAAACCGTGATTAGCATAGGTGAAGGGCAAAATCCGCTGACTGGAAGGTTTTTTATGCAGGAGGTGGGATTTAACCAGGAGCAAATAAAGCGCTTCCGGCATGTAAACCAGGAATTCAAGCCAAATACCAATCAGATCATTTGGCAAATGGATAGCCTTAAATGGGTGATTTTTCAAGAGTTGAACAAACAGCAGATAGATACGGCAAGGCTACAACAGTTAAACTCAAGGTTTGGGGAGTTGCATGCGGAACTAAAAGATGAAACATGCACCTATTACCTGAAACTAAAAGAGATATCAAACAGTGAACAAGCTGAAAAACTGCGAAGTGCTTTTGAGCCGCTCTTTTATCAAGAAAACAGTGGCACCAGGGGCAGGGGCTATGGCAGGGGCTACGGCAGGGGCTACGGCAGGGGCTACGGGCAGAAGCAATATTATGAAAGAGAAAGAGAAAATCAAAATTAAAATTAAATAGTTATGAAAACAATCTTACTAACCATTGCATTGGCAATGATGACCGCAGTGGCTTTCGGTCAAGACAATCAACAAGCAAAAGCCACTGATAAAGTGCAAACCGAGACACAAACCCAAGCTTGGAGAGGTCCTTTTTTCGTGGATGAAGACAACAACGGCATTTGCGACAACTTTGAAAACGGGACTCGACCGGGACGTGGTCAGGGGCGAAATGCCAGGGGCAGATACTTTGTGGATGAAGACAACGACGGCATTTGCGACAACTTCCAAAGCGGTAATCGTCCTGGAAGAGGTAGAGGTCAAGGATACGGAAGGGGAGCAGGTGGATTCGGTAACTTCGTGGACAACAACAATGACGGGATATGCGACTATTATCAAAGCGGAGTTCGTCCTGGAAGAGGTAGAGGTCAAGGATACGGAAGAGGTCCAGGCAGAAGTCCTAGATTTATGAATGTTACAGAATAGCTATTGCTTATATATGCATATGTGTATTATAGGGGATAGTGTATCCCCTATTTTATTGAAGTAAAAACCACGATTTTAAATGAATAGAATATTAAATCGAACATGATTAAAAGAGTCATTAAACACTATTGGGAACTATAGCGTGTTATCCATTTTTTCGCTTGCAAGTTGTGACGCAACAACAGAAGACAACCTCAACCCTGAATTGAGGAGTGAAACAGAGATAATAGAGGCATCGTTGGCTGCCATAGCATCAATCGATCAGTCAATAGCTGCTAATCCGGCTTCAACCCCATGTAACACCTGCAAGGTCAATCCGTCCGCACCCGGAGAGGTGACAGAGGCAGATATTGCCAACCTTCTCTATATGCTTGATGAAGAGAAACTGGCCAACAATGTCTACGTCTACTTTAACGAGAAGTTCAACAGAAGGGTGTTTCAAAACATATCAAAAAGCGAGGCGGTCCATCAAAAAGCAGTGATCTATCTCCTGAACCTGTTTAAGGTTGACGTGCCGGAACCCAAACCTGCCGGTGAGTTTTATCACGCGGAACTGCAAGAGCTATACACCAAGCTAACCACTGAATCCAAAACGCTGCAGGATGCCCTGCTCGCGGGTGCATTGATAGAGGAGCAAGATATTCTGGACTTGCAAAAAGCGATTGACGAAACGAGCAACGAAAACATCAAGCGCGTTTTTTCAAACCTCATGCTTGCGTCAGGCTTCCATTTGCAAGCGTTTGTCAAGAACCTGCGTGCCCGGGGCGTCGACTACAAACCCCAATTGTTGTCTCAAGAGGAGTTTGATACCATTATAGGGAAATCCTAAGGGAGGTTCTAACCCCTACCCTTTTGGGTGGCAGCACAAGGAGCTGTCTCAAAACGAGATGGCTCTTTTTTTGTGCTTAGCTTGGCTCTCGTTACAACTTCTTTTCCGGCACGTGCTTGTACTTGAAAAGGATCGCGAACATAATGGTCACCAGCAGCGCGTAACCCGCGAAGATGAACCATACCGACTGCCAGTCGCCAATCATGAGCGACTTGGGTTGGCCGTTCACCATCACCTCTTGCCAACGCGTGAACTGGTTCACCACCCACTGCGCGCCCAGCGTCCCTATAGTGGCGCCAATACCGTTGGTCATCAGCATGAAGAGTCCCTGCGCGCTGGATCGCAGGTGGTGGGGTGTCTCCTTATCCACGAAGAGGGAACCGGAGACGTTAAAGAAGTCGAACGCCACTCCGTAGACCAGCATAGAGAGGATCAGCAGCCATAGCCCACTACCGGGGTTGCCCAGGCCAAAGAGGCCAAACCTCAGCACCCAGGCGGTCATCGCGATAAGAATCACCCTCTTGATGCCGTACCGTTTCAGGAAGAACGGGATGAGCAGGATACAGAGCGCCTCGGAGATTTGCGACAGGGAGATAAGAATATTGGAGTGTTGCACCCCGAACGTGTTGGCGTACTGAGGAGCCGCCTCGAAACTGGCTATAAACGGGTTGGCGAAACCGTTGGTGATCTGCAGGGAGACACCTAACAACATGGAGAAGATAAAGAAGAGCGCCATCGTGCGATCCTTGAACAGCTTGAACGCGTCCAGGCCCAGGGCTTGCGACAAACTCTTGCTTTCGCCGCGGGGACTGACGGGGCAGTTGGGCAGCGTAAACGCGTATAACCCCAGAGCGATACCGATGGATGCGCTGACGATGAACTGCCTCGCGGAGGTCTGGAAACCTAAAATATCAACAACCCACATGGTGCAGATAAAACCCACCGTACCGAACACGCGGATGGGCGGAAAAGCTTTCACCGTGTCCATGCCACCCCGCTCGAGGATGCTGTACGCGACCGAGTTGGAGAGGGCCAGCGTGGGCATGTAAAAGGCCACCGAGAAGGTGTAGAGGGTGAAGAAGATGGAGAACGAGACGCCCCCCGTCGCATTCAACCCGTACAGCCCGGCCGTCATCATGAACGCCGCGGCGATGAGGTGGCAGATGCCTAATAACCTTTGGGCGGGAATCCAGCGGTCGGCGATAATCCCGATCAACGCGGGCATAAAGATCGAGACGATTCCCTGAACCGAGTAGAAGATGCCGATATGCGCCCCCAAACCGGCAGGTCCCAGGAAACGGGACATGGAGGTGAGGTACGCCCCCCAGACGGCGAACTGGAGGAAATTCATCACGATAAGGCGAAGCTTTATGGACATGATTATGTTGGGTTTTACGTTTTTTTGATTATTGGATTATTACACACTACCGTTGCAACCAAGGTGCCGGGTCAAGCTTGGTCGTCTTTTGCCACAACTGGAAGTGCATGGAGGCGATTCCCGTATCGGGGTCGCTGTAAATGCTTCCCAGCGACTGTCCCGTTTTCACCTTATCCCCCTGCTTCACGAACAGGTCGTAAATATTGGCGTAAAAGCTGTAGTAGTCGCCATGTCGCACGATCACGCAGGTGTTGGAACCGGGGAAGGAGAATACCTTCGAGACCTCCCCGTCGAACACCGAGCGGATGCTGGCCCCCTGTTGCGCCTGGATATCCACCCCGTTGCTGTTGGTGGTAATGTTCCACTCGTCGTGCCGCTTCACACCGAAGTTCCCCACGATGGTCGCAGTACCGGTAACCGGCATGGGTAGCCGCCCCTTGTTCGCCGCGAAGTTCTTGGAGAGGTTGAACGATTCGTCCGATGCCGTACTGGCACCCGAATCGATCCGCGGGCCGGGCTCCGCCCGATCCGTGGCTGTCTCCTCCTTCACGCGGGTATCCGCTTCCGCGAGCTCCTCTCCCTTCTCGGCACGGCGACGAGCCTCGGCCTCCCGCTCCTGGCGAGCCACCTCCTCGGCGATCAACCGCTCGATCTGCCTGTTCAGCTGGCTGGCTTGTTGCTGCTTCTCCCGCAACGTCCGTTGTAGTTGCCGCTCTTGCCCCCGCGCCTCCTTCACCTCCGATTGGCGTGCTTTCTCCTCGCCCTGCAGCTTAGCCTGCTCCGTTTGCAGCGAAGTCAGCGCCTTCTCTTTATCCAGCTTGGCTTGAATCAGCGCCTCCCTCTTCTTGGTGATCTCCTCGTTTTGGCGCTTGATCTCCGCCGCCTGTTCCTTCTGCCATTTCGAATACTCCCGCAGGTACTGCATCCTTCGGAGCGATTCGCCGATCGACTGGCCGGACAAGATAAACAGCAGTTTATTTTGGCTGTACTTCTGGTTCAACATCCCCCGGATCGCGTTGGCATAGTTTTCCTGCTTCTGCTTCAACTCCCGGTTCAAACGCTCAATCTCCCCCTCTAATCGACGCTCCTCTTGGCGCAACGCCTCGATCTCCCTTCGTTGCACGTTGATCAACTCTTTACGTGAAGCAATCTGCTTATTGATTAGCTTAATGCGGTCTAAGATGGTAGTGGTGTGCTTCTTCACGTCCAGGTAGAGGCGGTTGGTATTGCTGATATCCTCTTGCAGCGCTTGCCGCTGCTTCTGCAGCGCCTCGATTTCGGCGGTCTGAGCGACAGCATGCAACGCAATCACTGTAAAAAGCAATATGGTAACCACTCGCTTCATCGGCTATCTCCGATTATTTTTAGGATATCATCCAGAGAAGTCCGCGTGTACGAATCGGGTATCTGTAGGGAGAGCCGCGTACCATCGTTAATCACGATATCCGAAAAAAGAAACTCCGTGTTGAATGCCCGATCGCCCGAGGTGATGGATGCCCTCATCGTATGCGGGAAGGCACTTTGGTTTAGGGCGATGAAGTGGCTGTAGCTCCACTGTAGGGAGCTCTCCTCTTCCGATTGTTTCAAGTGCGTGTAGGTCACGCGGTTATCGCCGTTTACCGAGAAGGAGTACTCGATATCCGACTTCGGGTCTTTAGCCGTGAGGTAGTAGTTGCTGTCGGGCGTACGGGTGTAGGAGAAGCGCCGGAAGTCGGCCGGTGTGACCTCCGCCTTATTGGCCACGAACAGCGTGTTGGTGAATAGCGACTGCAAGGTGTAGAAGTCGAACCCCACCGGGTAGTGCTCCTTAAGCGTGGAGATCGCCTCTTTGACGTACCGCTTCTCCATCCGGTCGAGTAGCGCGATCGTGTCAGGATCAACGTACAGGCGAAACAGCTCCACCCCGAAGAGGGGCTGTATGGAGATTTGCAACGCGTTATCTTTCACGATGCGGATCTGGGCTTTTGAGCTGCGCGCACGGGTACCGTTCGTCAGTTTCAAATCCAGTCGTGCGGACAGCGTCTCGTAGGGAAAACTCTCCGCGAGGATATCTATAAAGAGCGCGTCGTCCCTCTTCTCTGCCACGGGTGTCGTGAAGTCGACAACCCGTCTCTTCGCCTTGCACCCTGCCAGGGTCAGTGCCATTAAAAGGAATATAATAAACCTGTATTTCATAATTCTCCTGTCTTGATTTTCTTGTCCAATGCCTCCGAGTCACCTCCCAACTCTTTCGCCTTCAACCACTCCCTGGCTGCCCCTTCCGGGTCGCCCGTCTTGTACAGCACGTCGCCGTAATGCTCATGTAGCACGGCCGAGGGCTCCTCTTTACTGTACTCGATCGCCTTCTCTAAATATATTTTCGCCATCACGTAGGCCCCCTGCTCGAACAGCACCCATCCGTAGGTATCCAGGAAGGTGGGATTCGTCGGTTCCAGCTTGACGGTAATCCCGCTCATCTGTTCCGCCTTATCGAGCTCCCTCTTTTGCAGGGAGAGGAAGTAGCTATAGTTGTTGAGCACGTGCAGGTTCTGGGGATCGAGCTTCAACGCCTGCTCGTAACTCTCGAACGCCGTGACGGTGTCCCCCAGGTGGTGATGCAGGTCACCGATTTGCCCGTGGAAGTTCGACTCCACGATGGAATTAGGGAAGTTGGCCTTCTCCAGTCCCTCCTCGAAAACACGCAGCGCCTCCTCGTACTTCTCCTGTTGGTAATAGGCTCCACCTAAGTAAAAGTAGAACTGCGGCTCCCCGGGTAGGTGCTTCAACGCCTCCGTGGTGATCTCCACCACCTTGTCGAAATCCTCGTTAGGGATGACAATGCGCAACATCTGATCATATCCCGCGGGATCTTCGGGGTTCTCGCGGGCGAAGATCTCGAACTGCTCCATAGCCCCTTCCGGGTTCTCCTGCAGCATGAGGACGCTCCCGTAGATCAAATTCAGCCGGGAGGCATTGGGGTGTTGCTCGAAAAGCGATTCAAAAAGGGGATTGGCCTGGGTAAGCTCTTGCTCCGTCTGCTGCAGGATAGCCAGGTATCGGGTGAGCAGTTGAAGCTTGGCGTCCAGCTCCATCGATGGGGAGGTGATAGCCTTCGTCAGCACGGCTTGCGCCTCGACCCGGTTGTTGGTTCGCTCGTAATAGTTGACCAGGGCAATGGTCAACGGGGGGAAGTCGGGATCAATCTCCCGTGCCTGCTCCAAGTAACGGATGGCGTCATCATTCCGGTTATCCTCCATGAAGAGCTCGGCCATCAGCACCAGGTACTTGGGGTCGGTCGGGTTCTTGTCGATGATCTGCTGGATCTCGCCGTAGGCCTCCTCCTTCTTATCCATCATGGTGTAGAGCCGAAACTTGTTCAAGGTCAACATCTCCGTGATACCCGTCCGTTTCTCCAGCTCGTTCAACGAGGCCACTGCCTTTTCCAGCTCCCCGTTATCCGCGTACGCGTTGGCCATCTCGAAGTGAAGCTCCTGCTTATCGGGGTAGAGCGCCAACATCCGCTCATAGATATCCACCACCTCCTGCTTCAAGCCTAATTCTTTACTTAGGCCAGCCAGCACCATGTTGTAGTAGTAGTTGGTCTCGTCGTACTGCACCGCCTTCCTGAAAAAATCGAGCGCCCTGTTTTTCTCCTGCAACACGTTATAGAACGTGCCCAGCTCAACGAGAACATTCGCGTTGGTCGAGTCCAGCGCGTGGCAATGCAACAGGAGGTCCAACGCCTCGTCGTACTTGCCCAACGCCTTGGCGTTCAGCGCCGCGTAGAAGTAGTAATCGAACTTCCGCTGCTCGTTGCCTTGAATAATATCCTCTGGGAGAGTGTCTTGCCAACCCTTCGCCGACGCTGGAAACACTCCCAACATGACAAACAAGATGACGAGCCAAAAGCTCTTCCGTATGGTTTTCACATATCGCATGAATAACGCTTCTATTTACTGTTTCCCGGTATGGCCAAAGCCACCGGCGCCCCGCTCGGTTTCATCCAGGGCATCCACTGGCTCCCACTCCACCCGCGCATGTTGGGCGATCACCATTTGGCAGATACGTTCGCCGTCATGAACGGTGAAATCTTGGTTTGACAGGTTTACCAGGATTACCCCTATCTCGCCGCGATAGTCGGCATCAATCGTCCCCGGGGCATTCACGATGCTGATCCCGTGCTTGATGGCCAACCCGCTACGGGGTCGAATTTGGGCCTCGTACCCTTCGGGCAGCTGGATATAGAGGCCGGTCGGCACGAGCGACCGCTCCAGCGGCTTCAACGTGATGGGTTCCTCCAGGTTGGCCCGCAGGTCCATACCCGCGGCGAACAACGTCGCGTACTCGGGCAGGGGGTGTCGGGATCTGTTTACTATTTTAATTTTCATTTTAAGTCTCTCCTCTTTACTCAACTTTCTTAACTTTGACATTTCTGCTTAAGGATCGTTTAGCGAATAGTTGCTTCATTACATAGTCAGGGTAAATCTTGTCCTTGCTTTCGCTTATCGCAAACCTCACAACCTTCACATTCCATTAAAACGAGTGGAACTCGCGTTGATTAGGAGTCTACTTTCGTGCGCTCACCTTTCACGTTCGTTTTAGCATTCTCGTCTTCGCACGTTGGCCTTTGCGCACAAAGCCGCCCATATCACCCAAGTTCCAACCCTTTAATCGTGCGAATGTATACATTTTCGAGGAATTAACAGTCGAATTCAGGAAAATTAAGTCGCCAACGCCCCACTAACGGTGGTAAATTCTCGATAAACAAGTTCATAAACGATCTGGTACCCCTGACCAATTTCGGCTTGCCCCGTTAACGGCTACTAATTCACAAGCAGCGGTTTCATTTGAACGGGAAAAATCTTATCTTCGCGTATAATGGGTGGACAAGATGATTTATTAGTGAAACTGCGGGAAACGTTGGAACAGCAAGGGATTGACTCGTTCCATATCTTGGAGGATCTCGTTCCGGTCGAGGTTCAGATGGAGTACTTCCGCTATTTCGAGCGATTGCGCCGGGAGAACGAGCCTTTCATGCGCGACGAGGAGGTCTCCCTGCTCTTCTCGCCCGATGCGAGCGTGGAACGCAAAAAGCAGAGCCTCACCCTGTTGGCCTCCATCCCCGATGTGAGCGCGTACCGCTCAATAGAAACGTACCACAGCAGCCCACTTGAACCCGAGCTAGCCCACTGGTCGTCCATGGCCTTGGTGAGCAGCCGCATCATCTTGAGCTCCTACCTTTCTGGACAGCAACAGGTATACATATCGTCCGGGTTGGGTGGCCACGGCAAGAAGCTCCGCTTCTTCACCGTCTTCACCACGACCGAGCGGCAACCCTTTACCGACTTACAGCGGGAAATCGTGACCCGCGAATTCACCTTTCAATTGGAACAGGCCGACGTGGTCATCGAGAAATTCGACACCAAGGAGAACTACTTCACCATACAGCTACTTTTCACCTTCGACAAAGATGCCAAATCAATTCTCGACGCCGCCGTGAACGAATGCAACCAATACGGGAATTTCCTGGACTCCAAGTACCTCTTCACGAACGTGAAGGTGTTAAACGATCGGGAAATCGAGAGTTTACTGGCCAAGCGGTGATAAGTAAAGGGTGATTCATGGAGAGATTAAGCAACGGCAACAGTTTTTAAAATTTCAAACTGTAATCCCAATGCATCAATGATACGTAAAAAAGTGGAAGCGCTGGGAGAAATAATGCCTCTCTCTACACGAGAAATATAGGCTCTATCCACATTAAGCATTTTGGCAAGTTGAGCCTGCGTGATTTTTTCTTCCCTTCGGGCCTTGGATATGATTTGACCTACGCAAAAATCATACGCTTCCTGACGAAATTGTTCACGTTCGGGCGTGCCTTCTTTCCCGTAAAGCTCATCAATCATATCATTTACGCTGTGCAACTTGTTGTTTGTACTCATCATATTCTTTTTTAATTTTTAATGCTTTATCAATTTCGTTCTTTGGCGTTTTTCGCGTTTTCTTTTGAAAACCGTTAAATAATACAACAATGTTCCCAAAGTACACAATTTCCCGTCTCATTAGACAAAGGTAATTAAAAAAAATTGTATTATCATACACATCCAAGGGGAAAAACAGTACGAAGAAATAGAGAGTGTTCCTAATATTATAGGAATACCCACCCGTAACATTCAATTTACCTGATCAAGTCCTAGAAGTCATCTATATCCGTTAAAAAACGCTTGACTTGGTAGTTACAATACCACTCCACGGTTGTGAGTAATTTTTAGTAACTTTGTGTTTCTAAAAAATAGATAAGTATGGATGTAAGCAACATTGAAAACATTGAACTAAGTTACCTGAACATTGATGACTACGAGGAGTTAAAGCAGATCATGATTGAAATCTACTCCGATAAGCCCGGTGGATACTGGAGGAAAGAGCAGGTTCAAAAACTCATCAATATTTTCCCGAGGGACAGGTAGTGATCAAAGTAAACGGGAAACTGGCCGCCTGCGCGCTTTCCATTATCGTGGATTACAAGAAGCTGGGAGACAAACACACCTATAAACAGATTACCAGGGATAATTTCAGTGCACACACCCCGAAAGGTGACGTGTTGTACGGTATAGAGGTATTTGTTAGTGAAGAGTTCCGTGGACTCCGACTGGGAAGGCGACTTTATGATTACCGCAAAGACCTTTGCGAACGACTTAACCTGAAATCGATCATCTTTGGTGGACGAATGCCCAACTATCACCTGTATGCCGACAAGCTTTCGCCCCGCGAATATATCAGGAGCGTGCGCCTGAAAGAGATGGACGACCCGGTGCTCAACTTCCAAATATCGAACAACTTTCAGCCCGTTAGGGTGCTCCGAGGATACTTGCCTGGCGATGAAGAGAGCAACGAGTATGCCGTGCTGATGCGCTGGGATAATATCTATTACGAAGAGCCGACCGAGGAGGCCACCATAGCCAAAAAGATTGTCCGATTAGGGCTTATCCAGTGGCAGATGCGCTCATACCAAAACTTGGACGATATGATGCAGCAGGCGGAGTTTTTTATCGATGCCGTTTCCGGGTATCGTTGTGACTTCGCGCTATTCCCCGAATTTTTCAACGCCCCGCTGATGGCTCAATACAACCACCTTTCGGAGCCCAATGCCATCCGTGAACTGGCCAAATACACCGAAGAGATAGTCAACAACATGTCGGAGTTGGCTATTTCGTACAACATCAACATCTTGACCGGTAGTATGCCCGAAATGCGTGACAACCACCTCTACAACGTGGGATATCTTTGTCGCCGTGACGGTTCACGGGAAAAAATACGAAAAGCTTCACGTTACACCCGACGAGGCCCGCGTGTGGGGGATGCAGGGTGGTGACGTGGTGAAAACGTTCGATACGGACTGCGGGAAAATTAGCGTCCTCATCTGCTACGACGTGGAGTTCCCGGAACTTCCCGCCTGCCTGCTGGCCGATGAGGGGATGCAAATTCTCTTCGTCCCCTTCCTCACCGACACGCAAAACGGCTACTCGCGGGTAAGACACTGCGCGCAAGCACGGGCCATCGAGAATGAGTGCTACGTCGCCATCGCCGGATGCGTGGGGCAACTTGCCGAAAGTACACAACATGGACATACAGTACGGACAGGCCATGGTCTTCACCCCTTGCGATTTCGCGTTCCCAACCAACGGGGTAAAAGCCGAGGCCACACCCAACACGGAGATGATTCTGATTGCCGACGTGGACTTAGACTTGCTGAACGAGCTAAACCAGTTCGGAAGCGTGAGAAATCTGCGGGACAGGAGGAAGGATATTTACACGTTGAAAAGGCGCTAAGTAACAAACCAACAGCCTTCACGGTCAGATAATGAAACGATGTTCATCCTCGATTTTCGCCGCCTGCTGGCAATGCGGATTATGAAAAAGTGAAAAATAACAATGGATGTTGTTTGATGACGCAAAAACAGAATTTACGCGTACATTTGAGTAATAAAACGTGAATAAAATGGATTTCGAACAACTATTCAACTTTCTGGCACATTTGCAGATCTATAACGAGCGCTACTGGTTCAACGAACACAAACAGGAGTACAAGCGAGCAAGGGAAACGTTTACCGCATTGATCGAAGCGCTTATCCCGCCGCTCAACGAGTTGGATGAAAGCATAGGCATGGTGACCGCCTCGGAATGCATGTTCCGGATTTACCGGGATATTCGCTTCTCACCCGATAAAACACCCTACAAAACACACATGGGGGCATTTATTGCCAAGGGGGGACGGAAAACCCGACAGGCAGGGTATTACATCCACTTGAAACCGGACGAGTCGTTTATTTCAGGGGGTATTTACGCACCCGATGCGGCCACGCTGGAGTCCATACGAAATTACATCTACCACCATCCCGATGAAATTCGGGCAATTTTGGACAACAAACCGTTCAAAAAACTTTTCCCGAAACTATCGGAAGAGGAGAAGCTCAAAAATCCGCCACGGGGATACACGAAAGAGTCCAAGGAGATCGAGCTGATAAAAAACAAGCACTTTATCACTTATCGCAAGCTGGATAACGAATTTTTCATGCAAGGGAACGTGATTGAACGCTTAATGGAGCTGTTTAAGGTACAATACCCGTTCAATGCGTTTTTAAACAAAGCGGTACAATGACCAAGTTTCAGAAATCGATTGTGAATATTTTCGTGGTGAAAGGCAGTGCCAAGCTGCCGCCTACCAAACCAGGATTCGCAAATATAGTAGAGATGGAGGGTGCTCCCTACTCCACCGAAGCGATAAAAAAGGTGGCGGAAAAGGTGGCTTCGCCTTACCTGCTGCTTCAGATTAAAAACTGTGACGTGGAGCTTGGCTACCTCGCCCTGGAGCGCTGGATGGGCGTAGCCAGGCAAACGTCTGCCACGCTGCTCTATGCTGACAGGTACAAAAAGATAGATAATCAGCTAAAGTCGCACCCCACCATCAACTATCAACAGGGTGCATTAAGAGATGATTTCGACTTCGGTGCGCTGGTCCTCATCCCCACCGACCGCTTTAAACAGGCTGTAGCGCTGATGGAGAATGAATACAGCCATGCTGCTTTCTACGACCTACGCCTGCATCTCTCTGAGCTTGGCAACATAGTACGCGTCAATGAACATCTCTACACGGAGGCAGAGACAGATGCAAGGGCGAGTGGCAAAAAGCTGTTCGACTACGTGGATCCCAAAAACAGGGCGGTGCAGATTGAAATGGAACTGGCATGTACCGCTCACCTCAAACGAATAGGGGCCCTGCTAACGGGTGAGCCCCAAGCCATCGACCTCGTTGCGGACCACGATTTCCCGGTAGAAGCCAGCGTGATTATCCCGGTAAGAAACCGGATTAAAACCATTGCCGACGCGGTGCTGTCGGCAGTGAAACAGGAAACCTCGTTCCCCTTTAACGTTATCGTGACCGACAACCACTCCACCGATGGAACATACGAGGAGCTGAAACGGTTAAGCGGTGAATATAAAAACTTAATCGTGCTACGTCCCGACCGTTACGACCTGGGTATAGGCGGGTGCTGGAACCATGCCGTGATGAGCCAACATTGCGGACGTTTTGCCATACAGCTCGACTCGGACGACCTCTATAACGGAACCGACACGCTGGAGAAAATCGTACAACTCTTCCACCAAGAGAGGTGTGCAATGGTGGTCGGGAGCTACAGGATGACCAACTTCAACCTGGAGGAGATCCCACCTGGTATTATCGACCATAAGGAGTGGACACCCGATAACGGCAGGAACAATGCGCTCCGCATCAACGGGCTCGGTGCCCCGCGTGCCTTCTACACCCCCCTTCTGCGCGAAATACAACTTCCAAACACCAGCTATGGCGAAGACTACGCGGTGGGACTGGCATTTACGCGCAACTACAAAATCGGCCGTATCTACGATGTCATCTACCTCTGTCGCCGTTGGGAGGACAACTCCGATGCCGACCTTGATATCAACAAGATAAATGCCAACAACTTCTATAAAGATAGCCTGCGGACATGGGAGTTGCAGGCAAGACTGAAGAAGAACAGTTAGGAATTATGGATGGAAACAGGGGGAAAAAGCAGAATAATAGTGTAAAAGAGATGCCTAACAGCAGAGGCGGCTTGAAAGCCGGTATAAAGGAATCGCGAAACAGCATCAAGGAGTTGATGAATGCTCTCTGGTGCGAACAGACGACCAGTTGGCCACTGATGAAAAAGGGGTGCGCCGATTTGCAGCAACTACTCACCAAAGATATCTCTGTAAACCATATCCCTTTCAAAGCGCAACACAACCCGGCACGTATCGTCTCCTCGACTGCCAAGACCGACCGCGAAAGCATTGCCGCCCGCCCCTGCTTTTTATGCAGGCACAACCTGCCCGCGGAACAGAAGGGATTGCTCCTCTTAGGCAGGTATATCGTCTTAACAAACCCGTTCCCCATTGTTGACAGGCATTTTGTCATCCCGAGTATCGACCATATACCCCAACGATTAAAGGGCGGTGAAAAGGACAACGAGTCGAAAAGGGAACAAAACGGGGGGCAGAACAGTTCTCAAATATTGAATTGTGGCAAGCAGAGCGGAAGACAAAACAGCGGACAGAATGGGGAAGAGAACGAAAACGAGAACGACCATCAAATATTAATTGGCAACAGCATTGAAGATATGGCTCGTCTGGCAGAGCTGTTTTCGGAACTGCTGGATGTCTACTTCAATGGGGCTACCTGTGGCGCCTCGGCTCCCGATCACTTCCACTTTCAAGCCGGGCCACAAGGTACGCTGCCGCTAATGGAACAGCACCCGAAGGCTCCCATCATAGAGCGAGACGGCGGTTCGATTAGGCTGGTGGAGGAACAGCCCCGCACCGTACTGTTGCTGCAGGCGAATTCAATCAGCGCACTCTGCTCACTATGGTCGCTATTGACCGATGGCTTGAAGGAGATTAAAGTGGGCGACGACCAGCTAAACCTGGTACTCAGGCATACCGAAGCGAAAAGGTGGCGGCTCTGGGTCATTCTGAGGAGTAAGCACCGCCCGGAGTGCTATTTTCGGGAAGGCGATGAGCAGTTCCTCTGCTCACCCGGGGTAATCGACATGTCGGGTATTGCCGTACTGCCCCGTCCTGAGGACTATTCCCGGATAACGGGCACTATCTGGATGCGACTTATGGAGGAGGTCTCTCTTCCCGCCGATAGGTTCAACCGGCTATTAGAGCGACTGAAAAAAGAGCGTTGAATGTGTCGCCTCTAAGAGCAAAGAAGTTCATCCTCCTTGAAGCGAAAAGGAAAAGGAAAAGGAAAAAGCAACTGAAAGGGCGACCGAAAAGGAAAACGAAAAAGCAAGCGAATAGACAAGCCAAAAGGCAAACGAAAAGATAAAACCAACAATATGATTCCAACCCTATCGGTAGGCATACTCACGGCACCGGAGGTCACCATTGACTTTCACGGTAATTTCAAGGGATCTTACGGTACGACCATCACCGGCAAGCATCGGTTTAAGGTGACGGAACTGACGGAAGGAACCCTGGAGTTTCATCCCGTTTTACCACACGACAGCTTCACCATACACGATGTAACCATCGGCGTACATTTTCACTGGGAGCAGAAAGAGCACCAAACTTTCAACGGGTCGCTAAAGCTGATCATTTCAGACAGAGAACCTCAAATGCTGCATGTGATCAATCTGATAGATGTGGAGTCCTACCTGTTAAGCGTTATCTCATCTGAAATGAAGAGCACGGCCAGCATACCTCTCCTGAAGGCGCATACCGTTATTTCACGTAGCTGGGTGTTGGCACAGCTTGAAGGCTTCAACCAACTGCCCGGAACGGCAGTCGCCACGTTGGCCGAAGAAGGGGATATGATCAAGTGGTACGACAAGGATGACCATACGCAATTTAACGTCTGTGCCGACGACCACTGCCAGCGGTATCAGGGCATCTCGAGGGAGATAACCGAAAAAGCCCAAATAGCGGTAACGGAAACAGCCGGAGAGGTGCTTACCTACGAGGGCAAATTGGCCGATACCCGTTATCATAAATGTTGCGGGGGAGTACTCGAACGGTTTGCCACCTGCTGGGAAGACAAACAGTTCCCCTACCTGCTATCGGTATGCGACGCGGAAAATGGTGGTACGACAGACATCTCTAAGACAGCTGAATACCTTAATATTGCTGACTACTCCAACGAGGAGGATGCGACAGCCTTTATCGAAGGTCACCCGAAGAGTTTTTGCGATACCCAAGACCCGGACATCCTGGATCAGGTCCTCAACTTCTACGATCGCACCACGACCGATTTTTACCGGTGGCAGGTGAGCTATTCAGCAGAAGAGCTCTCCGGGTTGGTGAGAAAGAAACTAGGCAAAGACTTAGGGCAAATCACAACCCTTGAACCGCTTACACGGGGACCCTCCTCCAGGATATCTCGGTTGCGTATCGTGAGCACGAAGGGCGAGGTGGTAATTGGCAAGGAGCTGGAAATACGCCGGATTCTGTCGGACAGTCACCTCTACTCCTCGGCATTCACGGTGCACACGGAAGGGGCAAGAGAGAAGCCCGAACGCTTCACGCTACATGGTGCAGGATGGGGTCATGGCGTGGGACTTTGTCAGATAGGAGCGGCGGTAATGGGGGAAAAAGGATATAGCTACCGGGAGATTCTTTCGCACTACTACCCGGGTACTGACTTGACAAAACTTTATCAGCATGATGAACAATAAGCAAAAAAAACGTTCCCCGTGGGCATGGGTACCCACCCTCTATTTTGCAGAGGGGATACCCTACGTGGCAGTCATGACCGTATCGGTAATCATGTATAAAAAGCTGGGGATAGGCAATGCCGAAATCGCGCTATACACCAGTTGGCTCTACCTGCCATGGGTTATAAAACCGTTCTGGAGTCCCATCGTGGATATCTTTAAAACCAAGCGATGGTGGATTGTAACCATGCAGAGCATCATAGCGGTAGCTTTCGCGGGAGTGGCATTTACCATACCTGCACCCTACTTCTTTCAGCTGACGCTGGCATTCTTCTGGTTGATGGCCTTCTCTTCCGCCACGCACGATATTGCGGCTGACGGCTTTTACATGCTGGGACTGGACGAGGTAGATCAGGCAAAATTTGTAGGCATACGAAGCACCTTCTACCGTGCCGCCACCATATTTGGACAGGGGGTTTTGGTTATTATAGCCGGTTCCATCGAAAAATCTACCGGAAGCATCGAGCGCTCCTGGAGCATTACCTTTATACTTCTCGCCATGCTCTTCCTGCTTCTGACCGTTTACCATAAACGAATGCTGCCTCACGCCGCGAAAGATATGGATCGAAGCGAGCAACGCTCCTTCGGGGAGATCATGAAGGAGTTTTTTGGAACGTTTATCACCTTTTTCCAAAAGAAACAGGTAATACCGGCTATTATTTTCATGCTCACTTTCCGCTTACCGGAGGCGTTTGTAATAAAGATGCTTAATCCCTTTCTGCTGGATCCCGTAGAGGTGGGCGGACTGGGACTGTCAACGCAACAGGTGGGACTGGCATACGGAACGTATGGAATTATAGGTCTTACATTAGGAGGTATTATCGGGGGCTTTACCGCCTCGAAAGGGGGACTGAAAAAGTGGCTATGGCCCATGGCTTTCAGCATCATGGTGCCTTGCGCACTCTATCTCTACCTGGCCATCGCCCAACCCACCAGCATGGCCGTTATCAGCAGCTGTATCGTTATCGATCAATTTGGTTACGGCTTTGGATTTACTGCCTATATGCTGTATATGATCTATTTTGCACAAGGTGAAAGCCAGACGGCACATTACGCTCTATGCACGGGTTTTATGGCCCTCAGCATGATGCTGCCGGGGATGGTAGCCGGTTTTATTCAGGAAGCGTTGGGTTACATTAACTTCTTCTGGTTTGTCATGGCATGCTGTCTCGTCACCATCATCGGAACCGCCCTGATTAAGGTTGATCCCAAGTATGGTGTTGCTAAAAAAAGTGAAGAGTAAATTTTCTTAGGAGCGAGAGTGGAACCAAGCTTGCTTGAGTTCTGCCGAGCGACGACAGAAAAAGCGCGTCAGCGAATTTCTTAGGAGCGAGAGCAAAAGTCAAGCTTGTTTGAACTTTGCCGAGCGACGACAGAAAAGGCTGTTTCAAAAAAGACAGCCCTATTTTGCCCATGCTCCGCGGAAGCGGGGGGATTCGAACCCCCGGTACAGTCACCCGTACGGCAGTTTAGCAAACTGCTGGTTTCAGCCACTCACCCACACTTCCAAAGCTAACCGATTGCCCTAATAGTGCCAGGCGGTTGCAAATATACGAGTTTGTTTTCAACTTCTCAAAGAATAAAAGAAGATTTGAGCCGAATATTTCAGTTCATTAGCTTTTGCCTCCCCTGTTTCCCTTGATAATGCGAAATTAAACGCTATTTTTGTCCCTTAAGAAGCTACGTGGGGACACACGAGATGGAGCCGTGGGAAACCGTGCCACGTGTGGGGCATAAACTCTCCGATAGTAAATGTCACACGATCAACTTGTAGGGAATTGTATCTCGTGTAGGGCATAAACCCCATGGTGACGATTCCTGCACGGCAAACAGGGAGGAGATGAAAAACAGAGGGGAAAGAGAAACAGAGGGGGAAAACAAACATGGAAGAAGTGGCTAACAAGGGAAAAATGGAAAGCATGGAGGAAAGGATAAACAAGGGGGGACAGGAAACAAGGAAAAAAAGGGAACATGGGGGAAATAGGAGACAAGGAAAAGACGGGGAATAACGAGAAAATGGGAACCGGGAAAACGAAGAAGCGGGGCAAGCAATGGGTGCTTTGGATTATCGCCATCCTTTTCTTGATTGCCGCGCTGACCGGCATCTATATCTACCGACTGGTATTCCAACCCATTTCGTTAGAAGAGACGACCTATGTTTACATCATGCCGGGAACCGGTTACAAGCAGGTAGTAGAGCAGCTGAAAGAGAAAGGGGCAATTCCCTCGGAAGAGATCTTTCACCTCCTGGCCGAACGGATGAACTACCCCAATACCGTTAAATCTGGGAGGTACGCCATTGAAAGGGGAATGACGATGCCGGAAGTGATCCGGCAGCTGCGCTCGGGCAATCAGACACCCGTGAACCTAACGTTCAACAACATCCGTGCCTTCGAGAACCTGGCAGGTCGCCTCTCACAGCAGCTAATGGTGGATAGCCTATCGCTGCTCCAAAGCTTTCGGGATAATAGGCAAGCCGAAAAGTTCGGCTTCAACACGGAGACCTTCCCGGCCATGTTTATCCCCAACAGCTACGAGGTATACTGGAACACGAGCATCGACGACCTGCTGGCCCGTATGAAACGGGAGTACGACCGGTTCTGGAACGAGACAAGAAAATTGAAGGCAGAAAGAGTGGGGCTGACCCCGGTGGAGGTCTCCATCCTCGCGTCGATCGTGGAAGAGGAGGCGACCTACAGCGACGAGTACCCAACAGTAGCCGGGCTGTACCTCAACCGGTTAAGGCGGGGGATGCGGCTGGAGGCCGACCCGACGGTAAAGTTCGCGGTGGGTGACTTCACCTTGCGGCGTGTGCTTTTCCGCCACCTGGAAATGGAATCGCCCTACAACACCTACAAGCACGGGGGATTGCCCCCGGGCCCCATCCGCGTACCCTCCATCAAAGCAATCGACGGGGTGCTGAACCCGGTAGAGCACAACTACCTCTTCATGTGCGCAAAAGAAGATTTATCGGGACGACATAACTTCGCCACCACGCACGCGGAACACGCGCGCAACGCGGCAGCCTACCAGAGGGCGTTAAACGATAGGGGAATTTACTAGATTAAAGGCGCCCTGCCTTCATTATTGTCCGCCCTTTTAGAAATGTTGATGATTGACAGCTAAAAGCTCTAAACAAGGGCATCTTCATAATCGTCTATCCCTTCAGAGATATTGAAGGACAGGGGAGGTTGTTATCAGAGCAACATCTTCATTACCTCTTCCTTGTCACGATGAAGACGGGCGACCAACTCCTCTTTCGAATTGAACTTCACCTCGCCACGCACGAAATCAATGAACTCTACGCTCAGCGATTGTCCGTACAGGTCACCGTCGAAGTTAAACAGGTTCACCTCCACGCTAACCAGACTCTCCTGGTAGAACGTGGGGCGAGTCCCGATGTACAACATGCCCGAGTAAACTTCATCATCCTTCAAACGAACCCGAACAGCGTAAACGCCTTTGGCCGGAACCACCTTGTTAGGCTCTCGCAGCTGAATATTCGCGGTGGGAAAGCCAATGGTACGCCCTACCCTGTTTCCCTCCACGATCGTCCCGAAAAGGGTATAACGGTACGAAAGCAGCCGGTTGGCACCCTTAATGTTCCCGCTTTGCAACAAATTCCTAATCTGAGATGAGCTGACGCTGTGCTCGCCATCCACCGGAAACCGGGTAGCTAAAAGCACCTTCATGCCCATAGCCTCACCGTGACGAACATACTCTTCGTATCCCTCCGCCCGATCGCGACCGAACCGATGATCGTACCCCACGAAAAGGATACCCACCCGAAGGGTCTCTTTAAGCACGCAGCACATGAAATCCCTGGCTGAAAGCTTAGACAACGCCTCTGTAAAGGGTAGACTAATGCAGTAATCAACACCCGTGGAAGCCAATAACGACACCTTCTCCTCGAACTCATTGAGCAGCAAAGGGCGATAATCCAACTGCAACACCTCCCGCGGATGCACCGGGAAAGTGACTACCGCGGAGGGTAACCCCCTACGTTGTGCCTCCTCCTTCACCTGCTCGATAAGGTAACGATGACCCACGTGTACCCCGTCAAAGAAACCAACCGTGGCCACGAAAGCCTGTCCATCCGGAAAGAACGCCTCTCCCGTTGGCACGAAAACCGGGTCATCCGACCTCCTCCCCTTTGCTAAATCGATAATCTCCAAAGCAAAATAGTTAAACCAGTTCCAAAAACCGCGAAATTAACAAACTATCGCGGGGCAAAGTTAGCCATTTTCATCTACTTTTAATATCTTTGTATTTTGTAATTGATTTACAGTATAAAACAATCCTTTTAAAGAAAAGATGATGAAATCTAGAATCCTTTTATTATTTGTTACAGGTATGATGATTTTAGTAACTGCCTGTACCGGTGGGAAGCACAACACCCTCACCAAGCAGGAAATGGCAGAGGGTTGGGAACTTTTGTTCGACGGGGAGACGTTAAACGGTTGGCGCGACTATAACGGCACGGAGCTCACTGCCCCCTGGTTCGCGGAGGATGGTATGATCCAAGCCAAAGGGGAAGGCGCCGATGAGCATGGCTACATCGTAACCGAGAAGCAGTACGAGAACTTTGAGTTGACCTGGGAGTGGAAGATCGCGGACGGGGGCAACAGCGGTGTGCTATATCACGTGGTAGAGAACCCGAAATTTGCCGTTCCCTACGTAACAGGACCTGAATACCAGTTGATTGACGATCTCGGGTTTCCCGAGCCACTGGAAGATTGGCAGAAAACGGCAGCCGACTACGCGATGTACACGACCGACCCGGCAAAGACCATTATTAAGCCGGCAGGTGAATGGAACAGCTCCAAGATTATTTTCGATAACGGCCACGTAGAGTACTGGCTGAACGGCGAAAAGGTGATCGAGTTCGAAGCTTGGTCGGACGACTGGTTCGAGCGCAAGAACAGCGGTAAATGGGAAAACGCACCCGAATACGGACTTGCCCGTAAAGGGGTAATCTGCCTACAAGACCATGGGTCAGCGGCCTGGTTCCGGAACATTAAAATCAAGGAACTGCCCCGTGTGACCAAGGAGGTTGTCCTCTTTAACGGGAAAGACCTACACGGGTGGGAAGTATACGGCACAGAGAAGTGGTACGTTAAAGATGGGCTGCTCGTGTGCGAAAGCGGACCGGACAAGCAATACGGCTACCTTGCGACCCGAGAGTATTACGATAACTTTGACTTGACAGTCGAATTCAAGCAGGAGGTTGACGGCAACTCGGGCGTATTCTTCCGCTCGTTTATCGAGCCGGACGTTATCGTGAACGGCTGGCAGGTAGAGGTGGCACCCAAGGGATATAACACCGGGGGCATCTATGAATCCCACGGACGTGGGTGGCTGGCACAGATCCCCGACGAGAAAGAGGAGATCCTGAAAGAAGGCGATTGGAACACCATGCGGATCCGCGTGGAAGGCGATAACGTGAAGACGTGGCTGAACGGTGAGGAGATGGTGGACCTAACGGACGAGAATATTGGGAAAGCGCAAGGACGCATCGCACTTCAAATACACGACGGAAAAAGCATCCGGGTGCTCTGGAGAAACCTGAAGCTACAAACCCTGTAATTCCCATCCAGTGGGATAGTGGATTCACCGAAATACCCTGCCCACAAGTGGCAGGGTATTTTTGCATGGATACACACCATGTTCACAAGCGAGTATCGCTGCAAAAGTAGTAACCGTCTTAAAAAGAAGCATGATAGAAAAAAACGAACTGTTAAAAAACGAGCTTTTAAAGCATGTCGTTGAAGGGATTCACGAGAAGAAAGGGAAGAACATCAATACGATCGAGCTAATAGGTATATCGGGTACAGTGTGCGACTACTTCGTGATCTGCGAGGGGAATACACCCACGCAGGTTTCGGCCCTAGCGGAATCGGTGGAAAAATCGGTCTGGGAAAACGTGGGGGAACGCCCGTTGCGCGTTCACGGCAAACAGAACGCGGAGTGGATTGGCATGAACTACGGAAGCGTGATCGTGCATATCTTCCTACCTGAGCTGAGGAACTTCTACAACATCGACCTACTCTGGCAAGATGCACGAGCCGTGCGAATTCCTTCCATAGATTAAAACATATTCCTTGAAAAATTGTTACATCCATACAGCGTCGAGGACAAACTTTCGGTCGTGATAAAATGAAACCAACAATCGTGGTGAAATACCGGTAGTCACGGTGAAATGACACTGACGTTTCGTGTTAAAGTGAAACCAACGACCGCGGTGAAATAACGTCAACGCCCCGTGTTTCAATTTTTAGAAAAGGAAGAGGCCAAAAACAATGAGCAACAGCAATAAAGATAAGAAACAGGATAAGCAACCCACCCTACGCCCCAACCTAGGGGGCAACTCCAATGCCAAGAAACCGTTCAACCCCTACTGGGTGTACGCCATCATCTTCCTGGTACTGATGGGGATGTTCTTCTTTGGCCAAGACACCACTATGAAGGAGGTCTATTGGTCGGACTTCCAAGAGTACGTGAAGGACAACCGCATCAAAAGCTTGGTGGTATACAACAACAAGGGTACCGCACAGGCCATCGTGCGTGAAGAGTCTATCCACCACGTGTTCGGAGATGACGCCGACCGCGTGGGGAGAACGCCGACTATCCAGGTAAAGGGGGCTTCGGCCGATGCCATCTCCAAGTTTATTGAAGAGGTAAAAAACGAGCGGGAGTATGATATCGAAGTCCGTTTCGACACCACGTCGGAGATATGGGGTGTACTACTCACTTTCGCACCGTTTCTCCTGTTGATCATCGTTTGGGTATGGATGCTGCGCAGGATGCAAGGGGGTGGTGCCGGTGGTGGAGGCGTCTTCAGCGTGGGAAAATCCAAGGCGCAACTGTTCGATAAGGATTCCAGCCAGAAGGTAACGTTTCAAGACGTTGCGGGCCTCTCCGAGGCTAAAGAAGAGGTGCAGGAGATCGTGGAGTTCCTGAAAAACCCGGGCGTCTATACCAAGTTGGGTGGCAAGATTCCAAAGGGCGCTCTGCTGGTAGGCCCACCGGGAACCGGTAAGACCCTGTTAGCCAAAGCGGTTGCCGGAGAAGCAAATGTACCCTTCTTCTCCATCTCCGGGTCCGATTTCGTGGAGATGTTCGTCGGGGTAGGTGCGTCGCGGGTACGGGACCTCTTCCGCCAGGCTAAAGAGAAAGCACCCTGCATCGTTTTCATCGACGAGATCGATGCCGTGGGAAGGGCACGCGGCAAAAACACGGGGTTCAGCTCAAACGACGAGCGGGAGAACACCCTCAATCAACTCCTGACCGAAATGGACGGATTTGGCTCTAACAGCGGTGTTATCATCCTCGCAGCGACTAATCGGGCCGACGTCCTAGACAAGGCGTTGCTGCGCGCAGGGCGATTCGACCGACAGATCTACGTGGAGCTACCGGACTTGAACGAGCGAAAGGAGATATTTAAAGTACACCTACGCCCCATCAAGATCGACGAGTCGGTGGACGTGGATTTCTTGTCGCGCCAAACCCCGGGCTTCTCAGGTGCCGACATCGCCAACGTCTGCAACGAGGCGGCGCTTATCGCGGCACGAAACAAAAAGAAGTTCGTGCAGAAAGAGGACTTTATGAGTGCGGTAGACCGCATCGTGGGTGGGCTGGAGAAAAAGAACAAGATCATCACGCAGGATGAGAAGAAAACCATCGCAATCCATGAGGCAGGACACGCTACCCTAAGCTGGTTCTTGGAACATGCCAATCCGCTGGTGAAGGTCACCATCGTACCGCGCGGGAAAGCGCTGGGAGCCGCCTGGTACCTGCCGGAGGAGCGACAAATCACCACCAAGGACCAGATGCTTGACGAAATGTGTGCCCTCTTGGGAGGGCGGGCTGCCGAGGAGCTCTTCGTGGGGCAGATTTCATCGGGTGCGATGAACGACTTAGAACGAGTAACGAAACAAGCCTACGCGATGGTCACCTACATGGGGATGAGCGACAAGCTCCCGAACCTAAGTTACTACGACTCATCTGGGCAAGAGTTCGCCTTCTCGAAACCCTACAGCGAGGATACCGCCGAACTGATCGATTTGGAAGTAAAGACGATGATCGCCGAACAGTACGAACGGGCTAAACAGATACTGAGCGAAAAGGCGGAAGGGCACAAACAACTGTCCCAAATATTGCTGGAGAAAGAGATTATCTACGCCGAAGACCTGGAACATGTCTTCGGTAAACGCCAGTGGATTTCGCGGGCGCAAGAGATTCTCGAGAGCAACCAAGAAACAAGTAATGAGCCGGAAGAGGCCTCAAAACCGGAAGTCCCCTTTAAAACGAAGGAGATTCATCAATAAAAGGACAGGGAAAACACGACGAACGATACTAATAGCAATAGTACTACATGCCGTTAATCACCGCGTACACTTCCAAAACATCAATCAATCAATAAATAAATACAATGGGGATGGGGACAGTGATAGCGATACACGCCATCAATCGATAAATACAACGGGCGATAGACAAAAACGATAAACCCGAAAGCGCTTTTGATGGAAAAATTAAAAGCCTGAGTACCAGAACTCAGGTTTTTTGTTCACGGAGAGAATCCCGGGGAAGATCACCAGTATCTGGAACGCTTCTAAATAAAGCCGAACAATTAAATACGGTATTTCGTTATATTAGTACAAGAACTTAACGATAAAATGATTATGAAGACTAAATTTGAAAAAGTAGCGTTGCCCTACCCGACCGATGCCCTAGAGCCGGTCATGAGCAAACAAACCATTGAATTTCACTACGGCAAACACCACCAAGCCTACGTGGATAACTTGAACCGGTTAACGGTGGGAACGAAGTTCGAGAACGCCGATCTCATCACGGTGGTCAAGGAGAGCGACGGCGCCATCTTTAATAACGCCGGACAGGTATACAACCACGACCTCTTCTTCACCTCTTTTAAAAAGAGTGGCGGGGGAGAACCGACCGGCGCTTTAGCCAAAGCGATCAAGGAGCAGTTTGGCTCTTTCGAGCAGTTCAAAGAGCAGTTCAACGCGGCCGGTGTTGCCCTGTTCGGCTCCGGATGGGTGTGGCTGGCGAAAGATGCTGACGGCAAACTTTCTATCGAGAAAGAGGGCGGAGCAGGAAACCCGATTACCAGAGGGTTAACCCCCATCTTGGGTTTCGGCGTGTGGGAACACGCCTACTACCTTGACTTCCAAAACAGGCGGGGTGACCACCTGAAAGAGCTATGGAGTATCATCGACTGGGAAGCCATAGGCAAGAGGTATGCCTAACGCATAAACGTTGATTAATTACTGACAAACATCGGGGGCGAAAATGTAATGGTTTCGCCCCCGATGTTTTCTGTCCCCCAGTTTCTTCCGTATTAGGCTAGTTTTTCCGAAAACTTGATTTGGTAACCGCTCCACCTCTTAACCTTTCTTAGCTCTTCCAACCTCCAGCTTAATACCGGTAAGCATCCTGCCCGAGTGAATGGTTTGCCGGCGTGCCGAGAAGAAGAGCTCCTGCTTTTCAAAGGTACAGAGACCGCTTATCTCCACCTGGCTTTCGGGGACACCCAATCGAATGAGCTCTCGGCGATTGATCTCCGTTAAGTCGATGTGCCACTTACCTGAACGGGGCTCCTGGTAGCTGATTGCCCTATCGGAGAGGTCGAACCCCTTCTCCCGGAACGCCTCTGCTAGCTCATCCCCCACCTCGTAGTGTTGCTGGCTAATCGCGGGTCCCATCCCTACAATCACATCCCCAGCGGAGGTCCCATACTGCCGCTCCATCTCGCGGAGGCAGTTCTCCACGATACGCCCCACGGTTCCCTTCCAACCGGCATGAATGGCGGCAATCACCTCATTCCCCTTGTCGTACAGCAATATGGGAACACAATCTGCCGTCGTGACGCACAAGAACACGCCTTGTTGGTTCGTGACCACTGCATCCACCCCGTACAGCGCCTCAACAGCCTCCGTTTGATGCAAGCTCAAAAAATCGGCATCGACCGTCAACACCCTATTTCCGTGCGTCTGGTGGGGGATGATGAAGTTTTCTACCGGGGTGTACAACATCCGGGCGATACGTTGCCGGTTCTCGTGAATTTTCAACGGGCTATCGTCCGAGAAGTTACCCATGTTCAGCGAAGCGAAGGGACCGCTGCTCACGCCCCCCACGCGGGTGGTACTGAAGTGAGCGATGGCCTCTTCACCGTCTAACAGGTCGAAAAGAAGTAAATTGCCATGTTGGGGGTGTAGTTTCATGTGACAAAAATTTTAACAACGAAACAGGTAGGATGTTGGAACTGTATCAAAGGCTCAATATCATAGAACAAACAAACACCCTAAAAACGGAATAGATTTGCACGTTTGAATGGTATCGACGGTGCGATTTCATAAAACATCAGAGTTGAGCTCCCGCCACAGCAGGTCTTTCAACGCCGTGATACCGTACCCCGTGACCGAGGATATAAAGACGTGAGGAATACCCTCGGGCAGGTGCGAGCTAACCTCCCGCATCAACTCGTCGTCCAGCAGGTCCGATTTCGAAATGGCCAGCAGGTGCTTCTTATCGAGCAGGTCGGGGTTGTACTGTTCCAGTTCGTTGTATAAAATGGCGTATTCCTCTTCTATATCGGCGCTATCGGCGGGGATTACGAAGAGCAATAACGAGTTTCGCTCGATATGGCGCAGGAAACGCAAGCCGAGTCCCCTCCCCTCGCTAGCGCCTTCGATGATACCGGGGATATCGGCCATCACGAACGACCTCATGTCACGGTAACTCACAATACCCAAGTTGGGCTCAAGGGTAGTGAAGGGGTAATCCGCTATCTTGGGCTTCGCGGCCGACAACACGGAGAGAAGGGTCGATTTCCCGGCATTCGGGAACCCCACCAACCCCACATCAGCCAACAACTTTAGCTCCAGGGTCACCCATCGCTCCTCGTGGGGCTCACCCGGCTGGGCGTATCGCGGCGCTTGATTGGTAGACGATTTAAAGTTCACATTCCCTAAGCCGCCCCGTCCTCCTTTTACGAGTACCGCCTCCTGATCATGGTCAGTGATATCACAAAGGAACTCACCGGTTTCCGCGTCGTGCGCTAAGGTGCCGCATGGGACTTCAATTATTTTCGACTCCCCAGACTTCCCGGTCCGGTTGGCCCCGGATCCGCTCTCGCCATTCCCTGCAAAGATATGGCGCTGGTAACGAAGGTGGAGTAATGTCCAAAAATTCCGGTTACCCCGTAAAATGATATCACCACCATCACCGCCATCACCGCCATCAGGACCGCCCTTGGGTACAAACTTCTCCCGCCGGAAATGGACAGAACCAGCTCCTCCTTTCCCGGAACAGCAAAAAATCTTCACGTGATCAACGAAATTGGTTCCCGTCATCCCTTCGCTATCAGTCGATCTACCGCTAACGCCATCGAATTAAAAATGTCCTCTACCGAACCGACCCCCACTACCTCCACGAATTTCCCTTGTTTACTGTAAAACGCTTTTAATGGAGCCGTCTGCTCATGGTACACGCGTAGCCGCACCTCAATGGTCTCCCTGTTATCGTCGGAGCGTCCCAATATCTCGCCCCGCTTGAGCATACGTTGAATCAACTCGTCATTATCAACCTCTAAACTGAGCACGATCGACACCTTCTCGTTGTACTTTGCCAACATGCGATCAAGCGCCTTGCCTTGAACCAACGTGCGGGGAAAGCCATCGAAAATAAAACCAGGTATATCGCGACACCTCTTCATCTGTTCTTCCAGCATCCCTATAACGATGTCATCAGGCACCAACTGCCCTTTTGATATGTAGGAATCGGCCAACACACCCAATGCGGTCTTCTCCTTAATCTCGGCTCGAAGCAACTCCCCGGTAGAAATATGCTTCAAGCCATATTTTCCTATCAGCTTTTCACTTTGAGTTCCCTTCCCCGAACCTGGGGCACCGAATAGTATGATGTTCAACATAAGTGATAAAATAAGAAACAAAGATACGCGTTTCTCCCTATTTTCCGTGCTTTACGTCTAACATATTGTCGCTTTTTACTGTTTTTTCTTCATTCCCACGGATTGCGTTAATCTTATGCGCAGCGTAAATTCGTAGGGCAAAAAAGTAGTTGCCCTTGAACCAAACCTCTTCAAAAATGTTTACCTGCTAATAACTTTTTGGAATACCACCAACACAAAACACGAAATATTTGTAGAAGCTAAAGCCCTGCACTAAAAGTGCATAGTTTTAACTAACAAACTTGAAAAATAAAATTTTGATTATAAAAAAAACCAACCTCGTGCGTTAGGGCTTGTTAAAAGCATGTTGCGATTTTAACAAAAGTTTCCCTTTCCGTCACAAATTATTTTTCAAAAAATGCATCTATCACTTTGCCGAGCAAATAATACTTTTGGTCTGGATACCATAACACCGTTTTGTTATCAAGAACTGTTGTGCTGCTATAAAACGAGTTGTTTGTTGGACGATTGATAAATTCTATCGGATCATCAAACCAAACTGGCTGTTCAGCGTCTTTATGAAAGTGACCGGCAAAAAAGAAAAGCGTTCCACGATTTTGATATGAACTTTTAGCATGGTCAAATGTGTTGTGTGCAAACATAAAGTAAAGGCCGCTGGCTGCTTCGTTACCCTTAGCGTCGTATATCGGACATGGTGACGTTGGATGTGGAATTGTATCACCACCGTCTTTTCTAAGCAGTGGTTTTGGGTTGCTCCATGTTTCGCCATCATCTCTACTTTGTGTCCAGTAGGGACAACCCATTCCAGTTCGCATCACAGAAAACAGTCTTCCGTCCGGCAGTTTTACAATGGATGGTTCCTCGCAAAGAGCACCAATATTGAGCGCCTTTTCATTGGTTTGCACCCAACGAGGGATAATGTCTCTTATTTGTGGATCGGTATCAATGTTATCAAAATGGATAAATTCCGTCACCGTTCTATGTTTTACTACCGAGGGATGTGCGTATCGGGTAACACCAACAAGATAGTTGCCGTTTTTGCCAAGACGCAACGGTTTTTGCCAGACAACCCATTCCGGTGGAATTTGAATATTGGGTGCATCGTAGATTGAACGAGAAGGCATAATAACTTCTTCCGGATTTGACCAGGTGACGCCATCGTCATCGCTGTATATCCCCATCATAATTCCAGTATGTTGCCTATGAGTTGAAACTCTACCAGGAATGAACTGATTATACAGGATGTAAATACGTCCTGATTTCGAAACTAAAGGAAATGCCCAACTTGCGATGGCGCCACTATTAGCATACCCTTCGGCAACAGTTCGGTTCCCCGCAAGAATTTGAGGAGTTTCCCATGTTTTTCCTTTGTCGAAACTTCGTGAAAAGGCGATGTGCTGGTCAAGTGCTCCTTCAACGGTAGCCTGGCACCATACCGCGAAGAGAATTCCGTTTGGTTTATCAAATACTTGAAAATGATCATTATACAAGTCCCCAATAATCCATGGCTCAACCTTTGGAATGTAAACGACATAATCTGGATTAGAAAACAGATGATCCTGTTTATGATTTTGCTTCAATTTCAATTTACTAAGAACAGCTTCGTCCATTCGTTTTTCATAGTCCTTGCGCCATACTTCAACATCAGGATTTTGTTGTCCATACAGGTAACATGTTGTTATTGAAAAAATAATCGTTGTAAAAAAACAAATTAATCTCATATGAAAGAAAATTTAAATAAATATCCGTAGATTCAAGTATTAAATGTAACATCGTTTAGCAAAGATGCGAAAAATATTTTTTCTTTTTCATTACAACACGAAAGTAAACGTTTTTTCCCTAAAGGTAGAAAGGCACAACGCCACGACAACTCTATCAGGAAGGCTTCCTGATAGATGAGGTTAATGACAGTGCTAAAAGTTTATTTGTTGCCGTATCTTAACAAGCCGGGAAAAATCTGGCACGACTACTTATATGATAAAAAAGGAAAGATTAAGAGGTACCTGGCGGATTCGAACCGCCGTAAACGGTTTTGCAGACCGCTACCTAGCCACTCGGTCAAGGTACCCTATAGGTGGAACCCGAATTAGCTTAAAGCGAACGCGAAGATACGCTATTTTTTCTCGAGTTGCAAAGGATTTACCCCTTTCTTTACGAAAAGAGCAGCCGGAAGGCATCGCTCACCTTGCGCACCTCCACGATCTTGATAGGTCCCCTCTTATGATAGCCCTTCAGGTTGTTGGAGGGAATCAAGATCCTTGAAAAACCCAGCTTCTCCGCCTCCTGCACCCGCTGATCCACGCGGTGAACCGGACGAATCTCCCCCGAAAGACCCACCTCCCCGCAGAGGCAGGTATCGGGATCTACCGTCATATCGAGGCTCGATGACAGCACTGCCGTGATAACCGAGAGATCCATCCCGGGATCGCTTACCCGCAACCCTCCGGCAATATTCAAGAACACATCCTTCTGGGCGAGTTTGAAGCCCGCGCGCTTCTCCAACACGGCCAGCAACATGTTCATCCGGCGGATATCGAAACCGGTGGCCGACCGTTGGGGGGTGCCGTACGCGGCGCTGCTGACCAGCGCCTGGGTCTCGATCAGGAAGGGGCGAATGCCTTCGATCGCGGCAGCAATGGAAGCACCGCTCAACCCCTCGTGGTTTTGGGTGAGCAACAGCTCGGAAGGGTTGCTCACCTCCCGCAAGCCTGACTGGTTCATCTCGTAAATACCCAGCTCGGCAGTACTCCCGAACCGGTTCTTTATGGCCCGCAACACCCGGTACATGTAGTGTTGATCGCCCTCGAACTGCAGCACCGCATCCACGATATGCTCCAGCACCTTGGGTCCCGCGAGGCTCCCCTCCTTGGTGATATGACCGATCAGCACAACTGGCGTACCCGACTGCTTGGCGAACTTGAGCAACAGCGACGCGCACTCGCGTACTTGCGAAAGGCTGCCCGGGGCGGAATCGAGCGCATCACTAAAAACCGTCTGGATGGAGTCAATAATCAGTAACTGGGGCGACAGGCTCTTCACGTGCCGGAAGATCTCATCAAGGTCGGTTTCGCAGACAATCCAACAGTCGTCGTTCTCCAGACCAATGCGCTCGGCCCGAAGTTTCAACTGACGAGCACTCTCTTCGCCGGATACATAAAGGATGGGGAGTCCCTTTAGCTTTAGGGCAGTTTGCAAGACGAGAGTCGACTTGCCAATACCCGGCTCACCACCGATAAGCACCACCGAGGCGGGCACCAACCCGCCACCCAGCACCCGGTTCAGCTCGGCATCCCGCGTATCGATCCGCGGTTCCTCTTCCGCCTTGATATCCCGCAGCGTGAGCGGCTCGCTCTTTTGATCGGTAAAAGAGCGGGTATCCTCCTGCCTGGAAGCGGCATCCTTGCGCACCACCTCCTCCACGAAGGTGGACCACTCGCCGCACGCGGGGCAGCGCCCCATCCACTTGGGCGACTCATGCCCGCACTGGCTGCAAAAATAGACCGTTTTTAACTTTGCCATCCGTTGTTGGTATAGGGGTGAAAATCGTTGAAAAAATCAAGCGGATCCTTTTAATAGAGTAAAGGTACAAAAAATTCTTGTATGTTTGCAACTACAACTAAAACCGGTTACAATGTCAGTCATACACGCGCTTATCGCCCAGTCGCTCTCCATCCCGATCAGATCTATCGAGAACTGCGTCCAGCTCCTGGAGGAGGGAGCCACCATCCCCTTTATCAGCCGCTACCGGAAGGAGGTTACCGGAGGGCTCGACGAGGTGCAGGTGGGGCAGGTTCAATCACTTCACGAGAAGTACATGGAGCTCGTGAAGCGGAAAGAGTTCGTACTAAAAACGATAGCAGAGCAGGAGAAGCTAACCCCCGAGCTGGAGAAAGCCATCGAGGGGTGCTGGGACGCTACCGAGCTGGAGGACCTCTACCTTCCCTTTAAGCCGAAGCGAAGGACCCGTGCCGAGATGGCACGTGAGAAGGGATTGGAGCCTTTAGCCGACTGGCTGATGGCGCAACACCAGGGCTCGCCGGAGGCCAAAGCCGCCACGTTCGTGAACGAGGAGGTGCCCTCTGCCGACGAGGCACTAAAAGGTGCACGCAACATTATCGCGGAGTGGGTGAACGAGGATGCCGCGGCACGACAAGCGGTACGAAATATCTTTGCCCGTGAGGCGGTCATCACGTCAAAGGTTGTGAAGGGGAAAGAGGAAGAGGGAGAGAAGTACCGCGACTATTTCGACTTCGCCGCGCCGCTCTCCCGTTGCCCGTCGCACCGCGTACTGGCCATCCGCCGGGGCGAGGCGGAAGGATTCCTTCGGGTCTCTATCTCGCCGGAAGAGGAGAAGTGTATCGACCGGCTGACCCGCCGCTTCGTGAAGAACGACAGCGAGGCTGCCGACCACGTGGAAAACGCGGTGGAGGACGGTTACAAGCGGTTACTAAAACCCTCGATCGAGACCGAGTTCGCCAACCTCTCGAAGGAGAAAGCGGATGACGAGGCGATCGCGGTCTTCGCGGGAAACCTGCGGCAACTGCTGCTCGCTCCACCCTTGGGACAAAAACGGATCCTCGCGATCGATCCCGGCTACCGCACCGGCTGCAAGGTGGTCTGCCTCAACGAGCAAGGGAACCTGTTGCACAACGAGACCATCTACCCCCATCCACCGCAGAACGAGGTGGCCAAAGCGGCCAACAAGATGGCGAAACTGGTGTCCGCCTACCGGATCGAGGCGATCGCCATCGGCAACGGCACCGCAAGTCGGGAGACTGAACGATTTATCGCCAATCTGAGGTACGACAGGGAGGTGAAGCTATTCGTCGTGAGCGAAAGCGGGGCCTCGGTCTACTCCGCCTCCAAGATTGCCCGGGAGGAGTTTCCCGACTACGACGTGACGGTACGGGGAGCGGTCTCCATCGGGCGGCGACTGAGCGACCCGCTGGCGGAGCTGGTGAAGATCGACCCCAAGTCGATCGGCGTGGGACAGTACCAACATGACGTGGACCCGAAGAAGCTCAAACGGTCTCTCGACCAGACGGTGGAGAGCTGCGTGAACCAAGTGGGGGTAAACCTCAACACGGCGAGCAAACACCTGCTCACCTACGTGTCAGGGCTAGGTGACGCGCTGGCGCAAAACATCGTGGACTGGCGCACGGAGAACGGCCCGTTTCGTTCACGCAACGAGTTGAAAAAGGTCCCCCGCCTTGGCGAGAAAGCCTTCCAACAGTGCGCCGGCTTCCTGCGCGTACCCAACTCGGAGAACCCGCTGGACAACTCCGCGGTACACCCGGAGAGCTACACGGTGGTGAAGCGGATGGCGAGCGACCTGAACTTGCCGCTACAAGAGCTAATGCACAACAAACCACTCATCGACACGATCGATATTAACCGGTACAAAACAGACACGGTGGGCACGGAGACGCTCACCGATATACTGCAGGAGTTGGAAAAGCCGGGGCAGGATCCCCGCGGCGCGGCGAAGGTGCTGGAGTTCGACCCCAATATCCGGGTCATCGGCGACCTGAAGGAGGGGATGGTGTTACCCGGTGTCGTCACCAACATCACCAACTTCGGCTGCTTCGTGGATGTCGGCATCAAGGAGAACGGGCTGGTACATATCTCGGAATTGGCGAACCGGTTCGTGTCGAACCCGGCCGAGGTAGTATCGCTGCACCAGCACGTGAAGGTAAGAGTTTTATCGATCGACCTGGAACGAAAAAGAATACAACTAAGTATGAAGGAGGTGTGATAGGTGGATAAAAGGTACTCGAACAATTTTCGCAAATGCCGAAAAGAAATCGAAAAAACATTAAGAAAACAGCGAAAAAACGGCTATAAACGCCTGTAGAGCAGATAAAACGTGTTTTTTCGCCCATTTTCAAGAACCGAAACAGCGTTTCATCTGTTCCAATTATACATCATTTAAACATCAATGCCCATGTCATCATCTTCAAAAACCGATAAAAATATCCCTGAATCCATCAATTACGCCCATCTGTTCGAAGGCATTCGTAATTTTAAAGCGAACGAGCTCATCCCGCGCCAGGAATTTTTCGAGGCACTGGCACATCAACAGAACCCACACACCCTCTTTATCGGGTGTTCCGATTCGCGCGTCATACCCAATGTGGTCACCCAAACCATCCCCGGCGAGCTGTTCGTCGTGAGAAATATAGGCAACTTTGTCCCTCACTACACGAAAAAATCCGAGACCTTCCTGGCCACCTCCGCGGTGATCGAGTACGCGGTTCTCCAACTGAACGTCAACAACATCGTGGTTTGCGGCCACTCAAATTGCGGGGGATGTGCAGCTCTGTACTACCAAGAGAAAGAGCTAAAACACCTCCCGCACACCAAAATTTGGCTTCAACTGGCAGAACCGGTGAAAAAAATCGTGGAGGAAAAAATCGCCAAAAAGAAGCTAACCCTTGAAGAGCGTAGCGAGTACACCGAAAAGATGAACGTGGTAGAGCAGCTCAGGCACCTGATGAAATACCCCTATATCCGGAAACGGGTAAAAGAGGGGAAATTAAACGTGATGGGGTGGTACTACCACATTGAAGAGGGAGAGATCTATAATTACGACCGGAAACGACGGCGGTTTATCCGGGTTGAATAAGGTAGTTCACTACACAACTGGTGATATATCGTATGAATCACTCAATCACCAGTCAATCTTTAACTGCTTTTCAAGTAACTGGAACGACTTCCGGTGATGAGCGGTAACCCCGTGCCGTACGATGGCATCGCGGTGCTCACTGGTTGGGTACCCTTTGTTGCGCTCCCACCCGTAAACGGGAAATTGCTCGTGCAGCCGTTGCATATATTCATCCCGGTAAGTCTTTGCCAACACCGAAGCCGCCGCGATCGAGAGGAAATGAGCATCCCCTTTAATCACGCAGCTATGCGGGATATCCCGGAAGGGAAAAAACCGGTTGCCATCCACCAAGATATGTTCCGGCATCACGGTCAGCCTACCCAACGCCCGATGCATCGCCTCCACCGATGCCCACAGGATATTCATCGCGTCAATCTCCTCGGGACTACAGCTCCCCATGGCATAGCAAACGGCCTTCGCTTCGATAACGGACCGCAATGCACGCCGTTGCCCTTCAGTGAGCTGCTTGGAGTCGGTCAACCCCTCGCATCGGAACCCTTCCGGCAAGATCACCGCCGCGGCGAAAACAGGTCCCGCCAAGCAACCACGGCCCGCTTCATCACACCCTGCTTCGATACGACCGGGTACCAGGTTTCCCAATAAAGATGTAACTAACTGTTTCATTTCGTTCGTAAAAAACCGTGATCAACGGGAAAAGGTGACAGACACCGTTTAGAAGACATAACATTCAGGGGGCAAAGAAGCGAAGCGGCGGCGAAAGAATGAAACGATAAAGCGTTCAAGGGATAAAAAAACGAGTTGCTGAAGGCTTTGGGAATAAATACAGTCGAGCGACCAAGCAACTATTCATGCAACCAAAAAGGTAAAGCAGTAAAAGAATCAAACATTAAAATGCCGGGGTAGTGAAACGCCTAAGAGGTTATTAACCGCTCGATCTCTTCGAGGTCAGACCGGAAACCCTTGTCAACATCCAGGTAGTTCTTCACGGTATTGCAGGCGTGCAACACCGTGGCGTGGTTACGGTTGCCTACCCGCGACCCGATTTGCGACAGGGAGAGCTCGGTATGCTTTTTGATGAAGTACATGGTTACCTGACGCGCCTGCACGATCTCCCGCTTTCGGGAAGGCGATTGGATGAGCTCCTTCTTCACGTTGTAGTACTCCGAAACGGTGTCCTGTATCTTATCTACCGTCACCCGCTTCTGTTCAAACCGGATGCTCTGCTCCATCACCCTACGCGCAAGGCTCATATCGATATCCCGGTTGTTGATAATGGAGTGAGCCATCAGCGAAACGACGATCCCCTCGAGGTCCCGCACGTTTTCGGTAACGTTTTCGGCAATGTACTCGATCACGTTCTCTGGGATAGACAAGCCATCGGACAACACCTTGTTCTGCAGTATCTTCTTGCGAAGCTCCTTGTCCGGCCGTTCCAACAGGGTACTCAACCCCCAGCGAAAACGTGTAAGTAGGCGCTCTTCCGCCCCTTGCATATCCATGGGTGCGCAGTCGGAAGTCATCACCAACTGCTTGTTATTCTGATGCAGGTGATTGAAGATATGGAAAAAGGTGTTTTGCGTCTTCTCCAGCCCAGACAGCTCCTGGATGTCATCAATAATCAACACATCGATGCTCTGGTAGAAGTTGATGAAATCGTTGATGGTGTTGAAGCGCCGCGCATCGGTGTACTGCACCTTGAAGAGGTGAGCCGACAGGTAGAGTACCTTCTTATCGGGGTAACGATCCAGGACACCCGAACCGATGGCGTGACAGAGGTGGGTCTTCCCCACGCCCGATGGGCCGTGAATGAACAGTGGGTTGAACGCCGTCTTAGCCGGGTTCATCGCCACCGCCTCGGCAGCCGTGCGGGCCAACCGGTTGCTCGAACCCTCGAAAAAGTTGGTGAAGGTGTACTTCGAATTGATCTGCGAATCGAACTGGGCAGGCTCAACGCGATCGAAAGGGCTGGGTACCTTGACCGGTGGTTTCTTTTCTCCCCTCTTATCAGAAGGGGTATAAGGCTTGACCTCACCACGCATCTCCACGGCGGTATTGCTTTCGGTCTCCACCAGGATGCGGTAATTCAAGATGGTCCCTTCGCCAATCTCCCGGTAAAGCGTCTGCTGGATTAAATCGAGGTATTTATCTTCTAGGTACTCGTAGAAAAACTGACTGGGAACCTGTATAGTTAGCACACGGTCCTTGTAATTCAATGGAACGATGGGGGCAAACCACGTGTTGAACGCCATCTCGGGTATGTTGTCCCGAATGACCTCCAAGCAATTGTTCCATAAAACTTGACAGTTCTTTTTCATGTAGTCCTATATCTTTTGCTCCTTTCCGTTGAATCCCCTTCTATTTTGCTCTCATTTTGGTTAGCTTTTCAAGAAAACGAGAGGGCCTCATGTGGCACTTATTTGGGTTATTTGTTCGGGGAGCGAAAGCTCCATTTAGTCCCCTAACTTAACCCCTGCACATTGACCTTCTCTCTTGAATGTTTTTCAAAAACGGAAGTACAAATATTCAAAAAAAAATCGAGAAAAAAAAATGTACTCATCACTATTTGATCGACCATTTTCCAAATCACCCTATTTATCAGCCGTATAGGCGTACGGAGCTCATTCCCAGACTTATAACTCAATAGATAGTGACAGATAAAGCTGATTAACAAGCAAATACAAACAATTATTTTAACGATCTTAAAAAAACGGATAAAACCTTTTTTTCGTTGTGAAAGTCACTCACGCAATGCGTTTCAGGGGCAATCACACGAAAATCACTATTTAGAATAATTCTATTTTTCTCCCCTGAATTTCCAGTTTGCGAGGCTCTATACATGAAGAAATATCCTCCCCTACTTCACACGCTTCCCGTCAACGAATTCAACGATAAAAGCATCCTTGAATTTTTCCCGCACTTCTCGAAGAGTCCTTTGACTCTCCTCGTGGCTCCTGGTGCTACCGAACGTGTACTTATAAATCGTGCCCTCTTTGTACACGTCAACCGGATGCAACCCTTTGAAGACGGAAGCCCCACTCTCATATTTCCTAGAAGAGGTCAAGAACTGCACCCGGTACTCCTTTGCACCGGACGCAACGCTCTGACTCGAAGCGATGCTTCCCGCAGACGAAGGAGCACTGTTACCTGTACTACCAAAAACGTAGCTCTTCTTATCGTGTTCCCTCTTGAACTGCTGAAACGCATTGTAGATAGAGGTTGCGAGCGATGTTTGCCCGCTCTCGCTTTTCATATAACTCTCCTCTTGTCGGTGGCTGATATAGCCCAACTCGATGAGAACACTCGGCATGGCAACCTCCCTTAGCACCAGGAACCCGGCTTGCCGTACGTCCCTGTTCTCCCGGTTAGAGTTCGATACCAACTGGTTCTGAACCATCGTTGCGAAACGCACGCTCTGGTCAAGGAACTCGTTGGCCATGAATTCGAAGATAATGTACGACTCCGGCTCATTGGGGTTAAAACCCTCGTACTTCACCGAGTAGTCTTCCTCGTACATGATGACCGCATTCTCCGCTTTCGCCACATCCAGGTTGTCCTTGCTACGGTGCAACCCCAGTACAAACGTCTCCACTCCCCGGGGAGAGGTCCGTCGCCGGTCCACCGCGTTACAGTGGACGGAGATAAAGAGGTCTCCCTTCGCCTTGTTGGCGATCTCGGCCCGCTTGTTCAATTCCACGAAGCGATCCTCGTTGCGCGTGTACAAAACCTTTACATCAGGATACCCCTTCTCGATCATCCGTCCCAGCTTGAGGCCCACTGACAAAACGATCTCCTTCTCCTTGGAGGTGGCGCCCACCGCCCCTGGGTCTTTGCCCCCGTGACCGGGATCGATAATCACCGTGAACGGACGCTCTTGAGCCCAAAGTGTTCCCGTGAAAAGAAGCGAAGCGAGGAGACAACAAAGCAGCAAAAGGCCTCCCCGGGGAGACCTCCTACTCACTCGCTCTAATCGTCTATTCTTATTGGACTCTTTACGTACGTTCATCGTTTTAAAACATCCCAATAGTAAATTCCACCGATTGACTCGACCGTTTCTCAAGCGTGCTTACCGACTACTTGAAATTGATGTACATTCAGGCAGCGATCATGGCATCAGTTCAGCTAATTTCGCCTCCAACTGCTCACCCCTAAGGTCTTTCGCGATAATCACCCCATCCGGGTCAAGAAGCACGGTATGAGGGATCCCCCTGATAGCGTAGGCTTCCACCACAGGGCTTTGCCAGAAGCTCAGGTCGGACATCTGCGGCCAGGTCATCTTCAGTTCACTGATCCCCCGTGTCCACTCTTCCTGGGTGCGGTCCAGCGACACGCCAACCACCTCCAACCCTTTCGCCTTGTACTTCTTGTACGCGGCCACCACATAGGGCATCTCGTTGCGGCAAGGTCCACACCATGCCGCCCAGAAATCGACCAGCACGTACTTACCCTTGCCCGCGTAATCGGATAGCGACACTTCGTTCCCTTTCGGGTCCTTTGAGGTAATATCCACGAACGGTTTCCCGATAGCCACGTTGGCTAGGTTTTCCAACCGCTTGATCACGCGGGCCACATCCTCGCGAGCCTTGAATGCATCGTTGGCCAAGTCCAGCAACTCCTGCTGCTGCTCCGGCTCGAACCTGGAGTGGGAGGTGATAAACAGGTGCTTACCCAGCTCGTTCCCCATATTCTCCTTGGTGAAGGCAAAAAGCGATCCTACCAACTCGCCATTGAGGCGATCAAAGTCGCTCCGTACTTGCTCCTCCATCGAATCGGTCAGCGTACCTTCCTGCTTCGCCTTGTTATAGTTTTCAAAGGTGGTGCGGAGGGCCAGACTAACTTCTTGCTGTTTCACCCTAAAAGTAGTATAAGCATCGTTCACCGCAGTACCGGTTATGGTCACGATGGAGTCAAATGCTACCGTCAAGGTCCCCGGCTCCAGTAGAATTGGCACACTTGCACTCCGCTTCGACTGCAACGACTCATCCAAAGCAATAAATCGCAGGACCGCTGAATCTACCGATCCGGTAAAGGAGAACGAGCCATCAAGCACGATCGCCGTGTCGGTGTTCTCCATCGCATCGGCCGTCATCCGTTGCATGTAAACATTGGCACCCTCGTACACCTCATCGGCCACGGTACCCTGAATCGTGTACCGGCTGTTGGTCTGACAAGAAATCAGCATCACGCCCAATATGGTCAATTTGAATAATCTTCTCATTTCGCCTCATTTTAAACGTTAAACCTACGCGAAGGTAGACAAATTGACCATGTAACCGCGCCTTTTCACCTTTTTTTGCATCGATAACAATAAAACCAACTCCCCGCCGTTTTACATCATACTTAAAACAATTTCAGATGAACGACTCTCAACCCAAAAATAGAGGCGAGGGCAACCCCGCGGATCGCCTGAAAACGAAACCAACAAAAATGACGTTAGAATTAATCAAGCAATTTGCTCGATGCAGTTACACGAGAAGAAACTTCCCCTTACCCAACAAAACGTTTATCATCAATTGATCCGGAAAACGAATCGCTTTGTCGACAAACCCCAACGCTCTTCCTCGTCAAATAAAGAACAATATGGAATTTATTGTTTTTAAAAGCAGTTCACCTAGGATTACAGGATTACGCACAAGAGACACCACGACCAGTGGATAACCAGCCTAAATCAGGCAACGTGATCGATGCCACGATGCACCTTTACGTTGAACTCTAGCAGAGTGGGGACTACTCCCCGATTATATGTACTTCACAAACCCTTTTCCTCTCGCGGATCTGATCCCAATCCACGAAGTAGATGAACCCGAAATCACCCAACGAAAGTTTCCCGTCAATCAAGGGTATGGTCTCTGAACGCCCGAAAAACACCGAGCGCAAGTGGGCGTCCGTGTTGAGACTACCTTTCGGCTCCTCGTCCGGGAAGGTGAGCGCGAATTTAATGTGCTCAGGTCCCGGGTGCAAATATTGACCTTCCGTCCTGCACGTCGGAATGAGTTTTTCCATGATGTTGTTCAAATCCTGTTGCAGGTACTCCCTGCCGAAAAAATTAAGGTCGTGCGAGCACTCCTGCGTCATCACCGAACAGGTGGTGTGGTGTGAGTAAACAACGCAAATACCGTTTTGAATACCGGATTCGCCTACGATTCTCTTCACCTCATCCGTCACGTTGTGAAAGTCCGGCCTGTGGTCTTTCGACTGGAGGTCAATAGTTCCTCTGTAAAGTTTCATTTTTAAAATCCTTTTTTTAAATGGTTTTCAAATCTATTACTTGTTTAAATCATCCCATGCTTTCCTAACAGCAGCGATCATCTCGTCCAGCATCGCCTCCGGGTCCTCTGCCTTCATAACTCCGCTAGTGGTACCCGTTGCGTCAGCTCCCGCCCTGATCGTCCTGTAAACGTCCTTTCCATCCTTGATCCCAGCCGCTTGTAATACCTGGATCTCCGGGTTGACCCGTTTAATAGCCGAAGTAGTTGCAATCACGTACTCCTCGTCGCTGGTTTGTCCCGTGCCTATTAACTCCGTAGGTTCGGCAACGATGATGTTTGGGGCAAGGTGGGCAATGGCCGCTGCCTCCCGGATGGAATCGGCGCATACCATTGAAAGCAAACCTACCTCATCCGCCCGTTTGATCGCCTGGGCCAAGTCGGCCAGGGTCATCGGTTTCTCGGCGTGGTTAAGGATGACGCCCACGGCGCCGGCCTCTTTCAACGCCTCGGGCAGGATGGAGCCGTTTCCCCTACCTATCGGGATCGGATCCATATGTTGAGCAAAAATAAGCACCTGTTTCGTCTCTTTCGCCAACCGGTAGATATCCGACGGTTGCACGGTCAAGATTACCCTCACGTCATATTTTTCTGAAGCTTCGTCGGCCGCTTTTGCCAGCCTCAATATCCTTTCCCCGTACATGTAAGCCTTGGGACCCACTTCAAAAAACGGGGGTTTCACGGTCATTCCTTTATACATCTTTCGTGATTATTTTTTGACTTCAATTACCTTATTTATCTATTAAGCCTATCACCAACGGCGCCACCCGGGTGGATCAAAGCGAACTGTTCCAACGAGTAACCGGTGATCTCCATGATGGCAGCGAGCATGGCGTCAAAAATAGCGATCGTGACCACGAAACTGGACGTGGCCATGACATTCAACCCGTCACTTTCCCTTTCGATTTTCATGGGAACAACGATTTGCGATTTTTTAGCCAAGGTAGCCTCCAAGTTCTCGGTAACGCCAATGAGGATCACCTCTTTTTTATTGCACACCTCGATAATGGGCAACAGCTCGGCGGTTTTACCACCCCGGGAAACCATCACCACGGCATCTCCTTTTTTCATGCATCCCATTCCCCCGTGTATGGCTTCCGCGGGGGAGAGGAACTGCGCGTTCCTTTCGATGCAACAGAGCGAGTGGGCGAACTTTTTGGCCGCGATGCCGGATGAACCGCTAGCGCAGGTTATTATCTTGGGACAGCTACTTAATACCTCAACGGCTTTTAAAAAACTCTCTTCGTCCAAGTAATCCATGATGTCTGAAATAGCCTTGCTTTCAATTTTCAGGGACTGTATTGCCCGTTGCAAGATTACATCTTTTTCTAAATTCTTCATACGATTATTTTGTTTTCTAATTTATATTTTCCTACATTTTCCGGGGTCGGGTTTATCAGCCGAGCATTTCTTGCTTGCCTGCCGAAAGGTACTTCGTTGCCTTTCCCTTGAAAATTGCCCGTTACCCCGATTAACGCGGCTCCCTGGCAGGCCAACTCGCTGCATTCGGGTACAATGAAAGCCTTGTTGAGGATATCGGCTTTTACCTGCACCCACAAAAGGCTTCGAGCTCCTCCTCCTGAAGCTATAAACGCCTCCGAAACGTTTTCCTTATCCAGGCTGAATGCCAAATCTCGTAAGCTCAAGGCTGTTGATTCAAGGATTGCCCTTACGAAATGCCCGTGGGAATGCTTGTTTGTAACATTCTGGAATCCCGAGAATGATGCAAACTTGTAGGCACAGGGAGAAGCCTTTAATCCATCACTTCCCGGGGCTATACCCTCGGCCATCTTTAACAGCTCTTCAATGGATAATTCAGGGGCAAACTTTTTTTGATACCACTCGAGTGCCATGGCTCCGTTTTCGTCGAACGCCATTTGAAAATAGTATCCTTCCCTTAAGCCGGGGGCCACATTTATTCCCTCTCTCGGGTGAAATCCTTGACGGTAATTCACGCATGCCAGCACGGTGCCCGTCGATTCGGAAACATTGGCTGAATTAAGTAAACCCGCTCCCACGGCGACGATGTGGTGATCCAAACCTCCCAAGAAGAACTTCGTGTTGGCAGACAATCCCAAGCTTTTCGCTCCCTTCCCGATTAAAGGGCCGATGAAACTTCCCGTCCTTTTCGGGAAGAACAGGAGTTTCGCGCTAATATTTAGCGTCTCTAACGCTTCGTTCCACCATCTTTCCCCGGGTACATCGAGTAATCCTGTCATGGATGACGTGCTGAAATCACTTACTTTTTGCCCGGTTAACGAGAACGTCAGGTATTCTGAAATAGACGCGATGCCGGTTACCTTCCCCCAAATTTCCGGCTTGTGCTCTTGAAACCAGGCTATTTTAGCTGCCATTGAATGCACGCCGGGCAAGATCCCCAACCCCGTTTTCTTCAAGAAGTCACGGTTCCCAAGCAGCGCTTGCAAGGCGGGGGGCACTTGACCAGCCCTTTCGTCCGGCCACAAAATCAGTGGAGTCAACGGGGTATCCGTTTCATCCAACAGGACAAAACTGTTGGCTTGTGACGAGTAGGAAACAGCAACTAGCTCGTTGGCGGCAATTTTTGCTTTCTCCATTGCCTGGTTTATGGATTTGTGCAGCGTGCCCCAAAAATCAACGATTGACAATTCGCAAATCCCCCCCTCCCCCGCTTGTTTATTGACGAAACAACGTCCCAACCCGGCGAGGTTTCCATGTTCATCGAATATACCCGCCTTGAAGTAGCTTGTTCCCAAATCTATTCCGAGATAGAATTCCATTTCAAAGCGATTTTAACTTCTTGATCGTTTCGGCCAACATTAACTGACCGGCCTGGTAACCAAAGAAAGCATTCCCGGCTTCGTAATACCCCCGTTCCTGAGCTTCCTTGGTGACGACATACCCTTGAAGCTCGCCGTTAGCGTAAGTTATCAACACGGTTTCCTCGGCCTGTTTTTTCAGTTCAATGCCGTACTCCACGAACACTTCGCCTGGCCAAGCGACAAACTTCCAATCGCCCACCTTGATTATTTGTATTTCGGCGGGGAGAGAACTTTGGTATGCCTTTTCCAATTCGTTGTCTTGGGCTAATTTCGACAAGTAAAGGAGCTCTTCCGAGCCGAACCAGTTCACTTCTGCCGTTCGGATCTCCCGCGAATTTTCTGAACTCTTTTTAAGCTCCTCGTAACGTTTTTTGGTTTTATCGCGATGATCCTCGGCCCATTTGACCGAGGGAAAAATCCGCTTGGGCAGGTCGACGAATTTTTGAACGACCAAAACAGGTATACAGGAAGAGAAGGTCACCGACCCCGTTAGCTTAGCGATGATGGAGTCGGCAACGATCTGCCCTAGTCGTTTGGCCTCCTCGAACGTGTTGGCCTTTGTAACGTGCCTTGGGCTTTGATTCCCGGCGGTACCGGTAAAGTAGATAACCGGGCGGTCTTTTCCTAAAACCGCGTCTTGAAGGGTTTTCCGGGCGAAGTGCGGAAAATCGCCACTGTACAGGGTCGAATCTTCGTGTAACACGGTTGGATGCATGTTGCAAACCAACATGCAACCAATAAAGTCATCGCTACCCTTCCTTCTGACTAGCAGTGCCGGAACGTCCGTGTCCTTTGCCCACTCGGGATTATGGCGATTGGTTCCCACGCCCGTCGCATCGCCAACAACGACGGCGATTTCAGCCGACGTCGCGTTTTCAACGGCCTGGCAAGCCGCCTTCACGCTATTCTCCTCCATGAATCCCAGGTAGTTTTCATCGACCCTCGGGACAATCGGATCGTTCGCGCTAATCACCAGGTCCACGGTAACCGGGCCCGAGTGCGTGTGCGTTGCAGCGATCAGTATATTGGAACCCCGTATCCCCGTCTTTTCCGAGATGGCTTTTCTAATCCGTGCCGTGGACGCTTTACTCACGTAAATAACGTCGTTGGAAATAAACAAAACCTGATTTTTCCCGTCACTTACATACAGGGCTGAGCTCAAGAGGTCATCATGCGTGCCGGTACTCATTCTCTCAACGAACGGGTAACCAAACAAGAAGTGCGATTCTCGCGGGGTAATGCACACCGCGGCCGCGCCAGCTTTTAACTCGATCATGTTCAACATATCCTTTTAATATCCCTTGTTCCAGTCCGTTTCTATGTTTTGCGCGATGGTTTCCGACACGTACACGTCCGTCCTCAAGGTCTGGAGGATGGATTCGGGCACGAGCGGTGTGACCGGCCCGTGCAACACCAGGCGAGAAATAAACCGTTGCCACGCGGTGGTCGTGCCGTGCACGGTAATGGCGTGCGTGTCGAAGCGGTGCTTGGCCCTTATCACGTCAACCGGGCCTATCGTCGCCGCCTTCGGGGGCACGGCCGCCAGGTTCCCGCTCTTCCCGAAGATGCCGTGCAACGAGTTTTGGGCGAGGGTGTAGGGGCTCAGCGTGCAGACCCTGGCTTCCATCTGCTTCCACTCCTCCAGCGAGCCTTGGAACTCGGGAGCGTCAGGCTCGATGAAGGCCAAGTGGCCCGTCCACCCGGGCCCGCTGTAACAGATGTCGGCACCCCCGTGATCGGCGATCATCTTGCTGTAGTCGTTCACGTTCTTGTTGGTAAATCCCACGAACTGCTCCTTGGGTGGCCTGAGCTTTTCATCCAGCTCGTGGTAGAAGTACTTCATCATCGCGTGGGTGAAACCGAATTCCCACCCCTCGGGGGCGATGTTCCCGTTTTCGTCGGCGTACTCGTCCATGGCGAAGGCGTAAAGTTTCCGGCAGTCGATGTTACACGCGTTGATCAACCGGGCCAAGTGCCTGTAAAGCGGGGCCGGGTTGGGGAGTATCATCACGAGCTTCTCCCCGGTGTCCGAGGCGTGCTTGATCCTCTTGAACATGTCCGCAATCCAGTAATGCTCCACGTCTGCATCGGGCAACACCTTGATCCTGAAATCGGGGTTCTCGTGCCTCTCTATATCCTCCCTCTTGATGGCTAACACCCTGTTGATCTCCTTTTTATCCCTGAAAGGCACCCATTGGGACGGGCTGAAGTCGAATTGATCCCCCGCGTTACGCCCGGGGGCAGGCTCAAGTTTCCGAGTTTGTTTCATACGATTATTTTATTTTTATTTTTACTGTACGAAACCTTTGATGATTGAAGCGATCATTAAAGGTTCCGTCTTATTTCCTTTTAAAAATTATTTCCTTTCAAAAAAACATGTGCCGTTTACCCATGTTTGTAAAACATCCAGGTCATTGTTTAACACGACGAAATCCGCATCGTATCCCGCTTCCAGCAATCCCTTCTTATGTCCTAGCCCGAGAACCTGGGCCGGGTGAAGGCTTGCCAGCTTAGAGGCTTGCGACAAGTCTAGATCCAGCCATTTCACGGCGTTCCTTAACGCCTGATCCATCGTCAACCCGCTACCAGCCAACGTATTGTCTTTCACGGAGCGTGCCGGGGCACCTTTGTACGCGAAGTAAATGTCCCCTGAGTCCCCGAACGAGAATTGTCCAGGCTCCAATCCGGCACCCACGTTGGCGTCGGTCACAAGGCACACCTTACCCGGCCCTTTCCTTTTACTGATCAAGGCCATTTTTACCGCCACGGGATCAACGTGTACGCCATCCAGGATAAAATCCACGCTCACCCGCTCGTCCGCTAGGATGGCCTCCACAGCCCCGCAAGGTCGCACACCGGGATCAGAAACGGCGGGGCAAGGAAACACGTCGTAAAAATGGGTTGCATGCCGTGCACCCAGAGCTATAGCCTGTTGCGTTTGCTCGACGGTGGCGGCAGTGTGCGTCATAAAGACCGGTGTACCATCGGCAGCCATCAACGGTATCAGTTTTTCAATCCCGCTCACGTCCGGGGAAACGCTAAAAATGGCTTTGCGCGGTCTCGCCGCATCAATCAAGGCATTCACTCGCTCTCCATCCGCTCCTGAAACGGCCCCTGCACTTAAAGCCCCCGTGATCATGAGAAAGGGGCCTTCCAAGTGGAAACCCAATATTTCTGCTCCTTTGGTTTTCGTTTTTGACAATTCCGAAAGGAAAGCGGCATCTTCTCCCTTGGGCCGGGGTGCCAACGTGGGTAAAAATCCGGTGACCCCGTATTGAGGGAGAACTTGGCAAATTCGTTTCAGCTCTTCTGCACCGTTGTCCACCAGCATCCGATGAATACCGTGTATATGCAGGTCAATGAATCCGGGAGCGATAAAAGCATTACCCATATTCATGATTTCTCCTTGGGGCCTTTCTGGTGTGATCCCAATGATTTTTCCACCCTCGACTATGAGGTACCCTTCCAGAATCCTATCGTTAAGGACGATCTTTCCCTTAATACTTCTTTTTTTACTCATGTTGTTGATTTTTTACCCCAACTTTTAATTTTGTGCCCGAGACAAGCATAATACGCGACAAATAAATAACACGGCACAAGTATCCAATAAGCTTTTTGAGTACTGTGTATTGTATCTGCGATTGATCCATAAAGCAACGGCACAAGAGCACCCCCAACTACGCTCATAATAAGTAACGCGGAACCTGTTTTCACAAAACGCCCCAAGCCTTCTAAGGCAAGTGGCCATATAGCCGGCCAAAACAGAGCATTTACAAACCCGAGCAACGCGAGCATAAAAACAGAAACGGACGGATGACTGTATATAACCAGTACCGTCAAGATACTGCCTACAATGGCCCCATACTTTAAATATTCTTCTTGTCTTATATACTTGGGGATCAAAATCATTCCTGACAGATAACCCATTATCATCGCGATTAAAGTATATGAACCGAAAAGTTTAGCCCGGGTTTCCGGGAAACCTAACGACATGCCGTAATCGATAATGCTGTCGACTGCCATTACTTCCGCGGCTCCGGCGCAAAACAAAGCGATTACCCCTAAAACCAGATTGGGAAATTGAAATACATTTGTTTTACCGTCGTGTGTTGAAAGCATTTCGTGTTCTTCCTTTTCTTCTTCAATTTCAGGGAACCAATCGTTTTTTTTCAGAATAAAGGACATTACGACGAATAAGGCGGTAAATATTAGATAGGGGAAAATTATTTTATCAAGCTCATCTTGTTGTACAACGTTTGTTGCCCCATGGAGCAAGATACTTCCCAACACCAGTTGCCCGATGATGCCCCCAATTTTATTGGAAAACCCCATGAAGCTGATGCGTTTGGCACCGCTTTCATGAGGTCCCATTAAAGTGACGTAGGGATTGATAGCCGTTTGGAGAAGTGTTAGCCCGATGCCTGTGATAAACAATCCGACTAAAAAAACGGGGTATGAAGCCAATTTGGCTGCCGGAATAAAAAGTCCGCAACCTATCGCCATTATCAACAAACCTGTCGACATACCGTTTTTGAACCCGATCTTCTTCAAAACTATGGATGAAGGTATCGCCATAAGCGTGTAAGACAGGTAATAGGCAAATGTAACCAGATAAGAGTTGAAATGGTTTAGCTCAAACGTTTTTTTGAAAAAGGCGATTAACGTGCCATTTACCCAGGTTAGAAATCCGAAAATAAAAAAGAGAAAAGCAGCTAACAAAAGCGCCCTCTTGAATTGTTCTTTTTTTTGCATGTTCAACGCTTAATGTAAAAATAGTTTGTTTATTTGTTTTTGTTAGCAGGTAATTGCTTTCTCAACTAAATTCAATTGAATTGCTGAGCACAAATGCATTTGAGACTAACTCCCCTCTAATTGACCGTACTTAAGCCTCTTTCTTCTTGGAAGAGCTTACTTAAAATGATTCGGCCAACATCTATTATACATTTTGCTGTTTCGAGGCCTCATCTGTTTTTATGCTTTCAAGTTTAACCCCTGTAGTACCACCCTTTTCCATGCTAATGTCGATAGGTTGATTTGTTTTATAAGCACCACACGTGAAATCCGGAACTTCTATCGGCTCGGAATCATTGGCTACAGACCATTCTGTAAGTGCAACTATTGAGCTCCATAACGCCGCATCGTACACATCTTGATCCAAGGGTAATCCGTTTCTCAAACAATCGATAAGACGCCAATCCATCATAAAATCCATTCCGCCGTGTCCACCCACTTTTTTAGCTAAATCACCCACTTTTCTAACAATAGGCGGAGTGTATTTCTCTTCCAATTCTTTCATTTCCGTTTCAGAGAGCCAATCGTGACTCCCCAAACTTATACGTGGAGGTAACGGCCATTTCTGAGCTACCGCTTTCGTTCCACTCACCATGTAGATTCTCGTGTATGGGCGTGGGCTAGAGACATCATGCTGGAGCATAATTGTCCGCCCCTTTTCAGTTTTTATGAGAGATGTGTTCATGTTACCCCGGTAAGAATCAGTGTCGAATTCTTTATAGAAATCATCTTGTTGAGCTAACCTATGTGCTTCCGGTCCATACGTGAAATCATTGGACTGCATGGATACCAATCTGGTCATCCTGTCTCCCCGGTTAATATTCATGACCTGGCACACGGGCCCCAATCCGTGCGTGGGGTAATGGTTGCCATTCCTTGTTTGGCTTTCCTTTAACAACCACATGTTTGGATAAACATTTTTCCCGAATGCTATTCCTAATTGATCATGGATATACGCCGCGTCTGCATGAATGATTTCCCCGAACACCCCTTGTCTTACCATGTTTAATACCATCATTTCAAAAAAATCGTAGCAACAATTTTCCAGCATCATGCAATGTTTTTTGGTACGTTCGGAAGTTTCAACCAATTTCCAACAATCTTCAATGGTTAAAGCGGCCGGCATTTCAACGGCGACGTGTTTATCATGATTCATCGCGAAAACAGAAACAGGCGTATGCAAGCGCCATGGCGTAACTTGGTATATTAAATCGATATCATCGCTCTCGCACATTCTTTTCCAATCATCTTCCGTCTGACCGTATTCTCTGGCAGGAGGCAATCCGGCATCAGCAATGACCTTTCGACCTTTTGCCAAGCATTCTGGGCGGATATCGCAAATTGCCTTTATTTCAACGCCTTCAATCAGGCACAACCTCCGTAATGATGACGGTCCCCTATTCCCTAACCCGATAAAACCAACACGCACGACTTCCAGGGGTGGCGCCGCGTATCCACTCATGTTAAAATACTGTTCCCTGGATTTCCTTACCTCATTCAAGGTGTTCGCGAATTTTACATCTCCATCCTTCGGCTTATTACACGAAATAATACTGGGACTTATGGCTACTCCTGCAGTAAGGGTCCCGGCCGACTTTAAAAAATTCCTTCTATTTATCATATTCTTAATTTTTAATTGAACGCTAACAAACCCTTTCTCTTTAGTTTGTAAATCAAAACTCCCACGGTTTGTTGACCAATTACATTTTTATATGTTCCCTCAAATTTAAATAATAGTATTTGTTCTATATAGATAAAAAATGAATAAAAACTGACAAAATGCGAGTTTACCAATTTTCAACTTTATACCCGCGTTTACCGTAGTAGAACAGATAGATATACGTAGGTATCAACATTACAACAGCCCAACGAGGGTTCATTGGATTGAGGTCGATTATCTTTCCAAAAATCACGGGTGCGATCGCGTACGAGATTAATGTCATCAACAACAATGCAGAGCCTAATTTCGTATATTTACCAAGGTTTCTTATGGCTAATCCCCATATCGATCCCCATGTGAATGCAGATAAAAAGGCTTGAGCCAATAAAAACCAGACGGACACAACCCCATCGGTGAAAAAGGAGAGTGTAGTTAAAGTAAATCCCGTGATAGCGCATAGCACTATAGCTTTCTGTTGCGTCAGGTATTTGGGTATAAGCAATGTGTTTCCAAAGAATCCGATAAACGTGAATGTCAGCGCGTATGTACTAAAATGCCGAGACACGGTGAAGGGGATTCCCAAGGCGTCGCCATAAAGTATGCTGTTGTTCACCGCGACAGAAATTGAGCCGTCTAAAAACAGCGCGATAACACCCAAAACGAGATAGGGAAAGCTGAGTATACTCTTTCGTTCAGTTCCTTCAGTAATTTTATTCTCTTCTTCATCTTTCAGGTTAGGGATGTTCGAAAAATATATCAGACCAGCCACTACCACGAAGAACAGCGCGAGAAAGATGTAAGGATTTACAACTTTTGATAAATATCCCGCGAGTATCAACTCCTTTTCCGCTGGTGAGGCAATATTCAATTGATGGGAAATATCCCCCGCGTCACGTAACAGGATACTGCTGAATATCAGTTGAGTTAAAACCCCTCCTAATCTATTGGCCATACCCATGAAACCCATCCGTTGTGCCGTGCTTTCTCGTGGGCCAATTATGGTTACATAAGGATTTGCCGCGGTTTGAAGTAAAACCATCCCAATGCTTATTACAAAAATTGCTACCAGAAAAATGCTGTATTGTCGCGATAAAGCCGCGGGAATAAACAACAATGCCCCGATAGACATGACAAATAAGCCAATGATAAGTCCTTTTTTATATCCTACTAGGTTAAGAAAGGTTGAAGAGGGTATGGAAAAAAGGAAATAAGAAATAAAAGAGGCAACCGCCACCAAGGCAGCCTGTGCATTACTTAATTCAAGTCCCACCTTGAAATAGGGGATAAGTATAGCACTTGCCCAGGTCATAACCCCGAAAACGAAGAACAATATCCCCATGATTAAAAGCGGATAAAAATAATTTTGCTTGGTATTCATACGATTTATTTATTTTCACTATTCTGTGTATGGACCTTTGATGTTTAAAACAATCATTCATAAAATTAGACTATTTCTCGCCACGGCACAGTCCAAGTAAACTTGTCCTCTGCTCGTTTGGCTTAACGAAATAGTTCCCAAAGGGTGTTTAATGATTATTATAATCATGTCGGTTTCATTTGTTAATTGTTTACTGATTAAAATCAACGGGAGGTTTGTGTAGATCTACCGATGGTGAAGCGGCAGGATTGAATTGCAAGAACATGGCTCGCTCTGTTACAATACGTCCGTCACCCGCCAGGTTATTCACATCCGCGTAATGACGAAAACCTAGGCTTTCATACAACGCGTATGCGCGATGGTTATCCGGCAACGTGGTTAATTCAATACCATCCCGGCTAGATCGGCGAGCAGCATCGATCAGGAATTGAGTCAACTTTTTGCCAAATCCCTTTCCCTGGTACTCGTCAAGAATACCGATTCCCAACAATGGTATGGGATTAGTGTAATACCATAGGAAGAAGTATGCCACCATTTTGTCATTGTTGAAAAGCCCAAGAGTGAGATCCTCCCCTGCCTCGGAACGTTCAAGGATCGCACTTACGGTATCATCGTCATAAGAATGAGGTAAAAAGGTAGATGTTGATTTTTTAGATAAAGAATTTCCGAATTCTTGTAAACTTCTCCGATCACTTTTTAAAAGTCTACGAATAATAAGCTCATTACCGTCTTTCGAGTTTATTAATATACTGTCATTTATTTCCATATGCTTTTTATCATTTGCTTTTTATCAATGAAAACTGTTTTAATAATTCAGCCACAATTTTTTCCGACGCTTCAAGCTCGACGCTATTCGTGCCTAGCCAAGTTTCATAACCTCCCAGCTCGTGTTGTGCAGGAGTCGGTAAATAACCCCAGTAACCACCTCCCAGTCCAACGACAAACGTCTGTTTAAACGGGCTTTTTGCTTTTACTTCCAATCCGATTTCAGCGAACGTTTCAAATGGGATACTCGCCACACCTAAATCGCCAATACCAAACACGTGTAAACAGATAGACACCTGATCAGGTTTCTTTAGTTGATTAAATGTCCTTTCAGCGTATATTTTTTCAAGTGAATGCAACGGTTTAACCGAATCGGGCCTGGCCAGGATGGTTCTGGCTCGTTCAACCATTTTCGCATCGGGTTTTCGCACTTTCAGGACAACCTCCTCCTGTTTAGCTTTTAAAGGAACCCAATCGTGATAAGCAATTGATTTTGAGGCGTCAAAAACTTTTTGAGCGACATCCCTACCCACCTTTTTCATTTTTGCAAAAGGAGCATTTTGCTCAGGAGGTCTGCTGAAGTTGATGTTATTGATATCACCGGAAGTGCCGTTGGAGATAATCCCCACGAACGAGGGATTTTGTCCCTCGGGATCAAGCAGTTCCTGAATGTGGTCACAAAAAACAGCGAAGTAGTCTGGCGATATGTGTCCCTGAAGCGTTCCTCCAACGTAGTGGAGCGAATAATTTGCAAACAGTGCTATGGGGCGTCCTTCGGTCGATTTGACTGAAATAAAAGAAACATCGGGGTCGGGCACGGCGGCAGGAGTCAGTTTGTTGGTGTTGTTGTGGCCAGGATTCATCATGACCTGATCATATTCCCCGAAAGGATTAATAACCGGCTGTTTCATTTTCCAACGGCGAACAAAAACGTGTTCGGGCACGGGAACAGCTCCCCATCCTATCTGGGCAGGTTCCAAACGGTTGACAGCAAGTTGTACAACATCGGCTATTCGGTGAATAACAAATTCTTGATAGCGGTCAAATGGGCCTGGGTTCCAGCTACGTCGATCGTCTCCCGTTCCCAGCGCGCTTACAGCCGAATGAGTATGAGTAGCGGAGATAATGATATTAGAAGGAGGAATATCCATCCTTTCTAAAATTAATCTTTTTGCCGCATCGATCAAGTCCTGATTCAAGCCTAAAATATCTGCAACAACAAAAGCTAACTTAGTTGTCCCATCATCAAGCATTAAACAACGAACACGCAACTCTTCCTGTACTTCAATGGCTGGCGGTTGATTCCATTCGCCAATCAGTGCACCACCAAGAAACGGGGTGATATTGGCCGTTGCCGCACCGGCCTTAAAAACTTTTTGCTCACTTTCTTCTGCAATCCCCTTGTCAAGCATGATATCAGCGTATGCTTTACCGGAAAAACCCATCATTACCAGCGTGACAAGACAAAGGTGTAATGTAAATAATCTCATAGTGTATACGATTTTAAAAGTCATTCGCGGAATTAATAATTTTTAATAGCCCTTCCCATTTGCTCAATGGCTTGTTTGTGCTTATCCAGGCAGGGGGCCAGGGTAGGCCTCCATGGGGCGGTCATGAAACCGTAAAGCCTTGATGGATCGATTACCTTTTTCCCGTAATTCACGGTCTCTTCCATGTTAACATCATTGGAATGATTACTACCTGTCGGTATTTGATCAAAGCCGTGTTCCTCCAAATCGTTGTAAAGTTTCACATAGGTTTTGGCCGATTCTTTTAATCTGTTTACATCGAATTCAGTCCCGTAGTACCAATTGCTTTGCAAAACTGACTTAGGCATTTTCCTGAAGAAAAGTTCCGGTTTATTCCAAGCGTAATCCGACCATACCCAAGCCCGTACCCCTTTCTTTTCCACTTCGCCAATATAGAAATAGAGGTCTCCCCACCACAAATCGTTTTGACGTATCACGGCGTAATCAAGATGCCTCTGGTAGGCTGCTGTTTCTTCATCCATTCCTAGATGAAAGAAGCGGGGGGTGCCGAATAATTCGATCACTTCGCTGATAAGATCCCGGCAAACGGCGTAATATTTCGAAGTTGAAACCATTCGTGAATATTCTCCCAGCCATATGTCGTGTGTGGTGGCAAAGTTCAATTTCGGGATAGGCTCTAAGCCTAACTTCCTCATTTTAGCCAGTTCGGAACTTAACTTTTCTTTTGTCCATGCATTCTTCACGGCTATCTCGGGGTGACTTTCGTATTGAACGCCATCTCCTAAATCTATCACCACCATGTTCATCCCCACGTCAGCCATCTCTTGAAGGAGTATGTTCCACGTAGTATCGTCAAAAGTTAAAAACGACCGGTAGGGATGAGCCCATTCCCTAGCTTCCTGGCACGTGGAGCAGGGGTAATTTTCGTCCCGGTACTTTAGCGGCACGCTATCTTCCCACATGTTGTAGCTGAGGTGTAAAAGATTGGCCCAGATTAGTTGTCTGTCATTGTTTGCCTGTACGGAACTTGCTTTGCGGATATCCGGCTGTGAGCGAATAATGGATGGCATTGAACTCGCGATCCCGGCTACCGCCATCTGTTTGATGAAATTTCTTCGGTTTGTCATAGTTGTTTAATGTTTTTTTTGAAAATATAGTTCAAAACAAGTCATTTTTTCTAAGAAAAACAATGCCCCATCGCGAAAAAAAGCTGACACGTTGCGTTTATTTTAAATATTTAACTTAGAGGTCATTCTGCAAGTTGTTTGCCTTTCACAACAAGTTAAACCTAAAACACATATAAAAGGTGTGCGTAAAATACCACCTCTTTTTCGCAATAAAACAGTATTATTTGCGGAAAAATAATTTGCTTTGCACTACCTTTTAATTTTTCTGAAAAAATCACATGGCGTGTGAATTCGCGAAAAGTCAAACAAAATCATATAAGCACCTGCCAATCAAATTGATTTTTAGTTACATGATTCTTATATTATAGTATGAAACGAGCATGTAAATCATTTACACCCATGACGAACTATTCCGTTAAGCCAAATGAGCATTGGACAAGTTCACTTGTCCAAGGCCATGGCGAGGAATAGTCTAACTTTAGTGAATGATTAAAGCGAGTTCCATACGATACATTTGAAAATAATAGTTTTAATCGTATGAAATTATTTAAATTGTTTAGAGTATGAAATTATTTAAATTGTTTAGAGTATGAAAAAAAATGTATTTAGTTTAAACAAAGGGCTAAAATTTATTTTCATGTGGATTTTGTCCTTAAGTTTATATGCTCAGAATAACACCATTAATGGTGTTATAACAGATACTTCTGGGGAAGCCTTAATTGGCGTTACCATTCAAGTTGTGGGTACCACTAAAGGAACGGTAACAGATAACGATGGCCATTTTAGACTTGATAACGTGTCATCAAATGCTCAGTTGGAGATCTCCTATATTGGCATGGAGACACAAATTATTAATGTTGATGGGAGAACGAGAATTGATGTCGTCTTGATGGAATCGGCTCAACTGCTGGATGAGGTGGTTGCCATTGGTTATGGAACGGTGAAAAAAAGCGATTTAACGGGCTCGGTTTCTTCCGTTTCAAACAAGCAGTTTAGGGATCAACCCATCAAACGTATTCAAGATATCCTACAAGGTCGTGCCGCGGGAGTGGCGGTTACCACGTTGAGCGGTATGCCCGGCGGCGGTATTAAGGTTCGGGTTCGCGGTACCACCTCCCTTAATAAAAGTAGCGACCCCTTGTATATCGTGGATGGTATCGTTAGCACTAGCGGGCTAGAAGGGATTAACCCGTCAGACATCCAATCCATCGAGGTGTTAAAGGATGCTTCCGCCACGGCCATTTATGGCTCTCGCGGTTCTAATGGCGTCGTGTTGGTCACCACGATAGGGGGGCAAGAAGGAAAGATGCAGATCACCTTCGACGCGCAGGTTGGTGCCTCTACCATGGTCAACCGATTCAATTTTCTGAGTACCTACGACTACGCTTTGGCACTGAACGATATACTGGGAGCCAACACGATCTCCGCGGCCGATTTGGAAGCCTATAAAAACGGCACCAAAGGTGTCAATTGGATTGACCTTACAACGCGAACCGGGATCTCTCAAGATTACAAGTTAAGCATCTCCGGTGGGAACAAGAGTACCAAATACCTTATTTCCGGGAACGTGTTGGACCAGGACGCCGTTACCATAACCTCCAACTACAAGCGGTATAGTATTAGAATGAACCTTGACTCGGAGGTCAATCCTTGGCTAACGTTGTCTACCAAGCTGAACGCGGCGCAAATGCACACGCATAACGGCAGTATTGACCTGCTGAACACCTTCGCTTACTCGCCAACGATGGAGATGAAGAATCCAGTTACCGGCATCTACAATAGAGACCCCTACAACACGCTGGGTACCAACCCGTATGGTGCTATTACCGAGGGGTATAACGACAACTACCGCTATCACCTGAACGCCAATGTCTCGATGTTGTTCAAGATCATGGATGGCCTGACCTTGAACGTTCAGGGTGGGTATAACTACGCTCATAGCCCTTATTATAGCTTTACCTCGAGATTGGTAAGCCCGGGAATAACCAATGAGATGAGCAACAGGAGCCCGTTGTCTCGTTTTTGGCAAAACACCAACAACCTGACCTGGCAGAAAGAGTTCGGCGATCACAGCCTTACCGCGACGGCCGTGTGGGAGATGAGCAGCAACACCGCAACGAACCTTCAGGTGACCGGGAAAACCTGAGCAACGAGATAGTCGGTTATTGGAATGTTGAAAACGCGTCCACAAGAACGCCACAGAATAGCTATGAAAATACCGCAATCTCCTCAGGGTTAGGGCGCGTGATGTACAATTACAAAGGGCGCTACCTGCTAACCGCCTCTATTCGTGCCGACGGCTCTTCGAAATTCCAGGGTGACAACAAGTGGGGGTATTTCCCCTCGGTAGCGCTGGCTTGGGATATAGCCAATGAAAACTTCATGGCAGATCAAGATATTTTCGACCAGCTAAAGCTACGCACCAGTTACGGGATTATCGGGAATCAGGATATCGCCGCTTACAGTACCCTCGGGATGCTCTCCTCAATCCCTTACGGCTGGGGGACCTCCAAATCCCACGCGGGTTACCTGGGTGATTCCTTTGCCACGCCGAACGTGAGGTGGGAGAAAACCATCCAGAAAGATATCGGGCTTGACTTTAGCCTATTCAATGGGAAAACATCGGTCTCGATCGATTGGTTTGATAAAAAAACCACCGACCTGCTTTTCAGGAAAAAGGTTCCTTCGTACAATGGCGGGGGTAGCTTCTGGGTGAACCAGGGTGAGGTAAAGAACACCGGGTTTGAACTTACCGTCAGCGCCTATCCCGTTAGCAGGCGCGACTTTAACTGGGAGACCGGCTTCAACGCCTCGTACGTGAAAAACAAAGTGGTGGATTTAGGCGGTTCAACGTTCCTCGTGACCGGGACTAATTCAACGTACGGGGGCGTCTTCCAAGTCATGAAGCCGGGTTACCCGTTCGACTCCTTTTACCTGTTCCAGTGGCAAGGCTTTGACGACAAGGGCCTCAACCTGTACCGGAAGGCTGACGGGAGCTCGACCACCGAGCCCGCGGGCGAAGACCAGGTGATAAAAGGACAAAGCAACCCCGCGTGGACCTTGGGGTGGAATAACACGATCACTTGGAAAAACTGGAGCGTGAATATCTTTATGAACGGGGCTGCCGGCTTCAACCGGTTAAACTGGACCCGCTACCTGCTTGGCTCGGCGACCGCCGGGTTTAGGTTCATCAACCTGCAAGAGTCCTATTTCAAAGGGTGGGACTACGTGTCGAACAAGGCAGAAGCCAAGTATCCCAGCCTTACGAGCCCGGGGAACAAGATTTTCGGCAATTCTGATTTCTGGCTTGAGAACGCCTCATTCTTGAAAATAAAGAACGTCAGCGTTTCCTATCAAATCCCGAAGCAGGTCGCGAAGTTCTCGGACATACAGCTCTCCTTAAGCGCGCAAAACCTGATTACCCTAACCAAGTATGAAGGGATGGACCCGGAGGTCTATAACAACGCCCAGGGAGTGGATTATGGTGCTTACCCCGTGCCGCGGACTTTTACCTTTGGCGCCAAATTTACATTTTAACGATTAAAAACATATAAAACAGATGCATATGAAAAATTTACTTAAAATCAAACCGCTAAAGTGGGTTTATGCTTTTATATTGGCAGGACTGTTTTTGGGCATGACGGCCTGCGAGGATCATTTGACCGAGGATCCCAAAGGGCGATTGGCAACGGTCTATTTTTTCACCAGTAAAGATGACCTGAAATCGGCGTTAACGGCACTCTACTCTACCGTTGCCTGGGGGCACCTTGGTAACTTCTACGGGGGCGATAACTTCTTGGTGGGCGATGATATTACCACTCACCCGGGAAGTAACAAGCAGTTCCTGAGAGAACATGACCAGTTCAACGTTTTAAACAGCAATGCCTGGATGCCTACCATGTGGCTGATGCGTTGGAAAATCATTAAAGCCGCTAACTTTATCATCAATAACGCGGAGAAAACGCCGGATGCTTCCCCGGAGGAGATAGCGGTAGCAATAGGGCAGGCACGTTTCTGGAGGGCATACAACTACTTTTACCTGGTAACTGCCTGGGGACCCGTGCCTTTTTTACTGGAAGAGGAGGTAGATTATAACGCGCCGCTACAATCGGAAGAGAAGATTTACGAGCTCATCGTGTCAGACCTGAAATTTGCCGAGGCAAATTGTCCTGTAATGTACACGCAGGAGCCTTATGCCAGGAATGGGGTCAATGTAGCCGTAAGCCAAGGCGCGGCAAAAGCGGCCCTGGCTTACGTCTACATGGCAATGGCAGGCTGGCCGCTAAATAAGGGTGTCGAGTATTATCGATTAGCCGCCGATAAGGCGAAAGAGGTCATCGACGGCGTGGAAAATGGCACCTACTATTATCGTTTGTTGGACGAGTATAAACAGGTGTACTCATGGGAATGGAACGATAAGAACCCGGAAGTGTTGTTGGGTATCTACTATAACAGGGAAGATACCAGGTTTAACATCTCCACAGTGACCGATATCCTGTTTGACCAGATTCAAGGGGGGTGGGGTGACTCGCACGGGGAGATCAAGTTCTGGAAAAACTTCCCCGATGGGCCGCGCAAAGAGGCTACCTACTTCCCCAAAATCATGCTCAGTGACGGGGTATTGCGTGATTGGTGGTACGACACCGATCCCCCCTCAAGGGAAGTGGTCGCGCCCGTCTTCATGAAACTCGCGGAGAGCGCGGATAGGGGAACGGAGTTCGATTACACCGACCCGAGGGTACTTGGCTCCAGAGGGGAAAAACAGCATCAGGCAATCCGACTTTCACAGGTCTATTGTTGGTACGCCGAAGCCGTGGGGCGTTCGGGACAAACCAACGCGAAGGCCATCGAGGTGCTGAACAAGGTTCGAAACAGGGCGGATGGTGAACAATCAAACATTTACCATGCCGGAATGACACCTGACGAACTTGCCGAGGCGGCCTACAACGAGCATGGCTGGGAAATGGCGGGCTTTGACTATGCCGGTTTCGCGAACCGCGCTCGCGATATGTTCCGAATGTATCGCTATAAAGATCACTTCGAGTTCAGGAAGCAAAATCCCTTGATAGAGGTGGCACCGGGCGTGTTCCGAAAAGAGGCCGTTCCGGTAACGGGTACCTGGGATGACAGCAAAATGTATATCCCATATCCCTACGAGGAAACCCTTCTGAACCCGAACCTGAAGAGGTAACAACCTCCTAAGCGTGAGGGGAATTATGTTATGAACCTACTACGCGAACCGTTCAAAACGGTTCGCGTAGTCATTGTTTGACTTTGATTGACAAAGCCGAAAAATATTAAAATTAAGAAATCATGAAAAAAGCGTTGTTCTATATATTCTGTGTGAATATTTTCCTGGTTTTTAACCTAACTGCACAAACCACATCCTTTACGTTTTCAAACCAGATTACAGCTTCTAACCTGTCGCCCACGGTTGACAGTATTGCCGGCCATGGCGCGGCGTGGGGAGATATTGACGGGGATGGGTGGGCCGACCTTTTTGTCGGTATCTTCTCATACAAGGGAAGGAGTAACATGCTTTTTCGCAACCAAAACGGGAAATTTGTATTTGACGATCAACCCGTATTCAAATTCCCAACAAGAGCCACAGGCATGGTGTTCGCGGATCTGGATAACGATGGTGACCTGGATCTATATTTCGCAAGTATGCCGGTAGAGAAAGGTAAGAAGAAAACTCTCATGGATGGTGCATCCGGAAACTGCCTCTTCGAGAACAGGGGCGAAGGGGGTTTTGTAAACATATCAGAATCAAGCGGTGCATGTCCAAGAAATTTTGGGGGACGCGGTGTTTCCGTCTTTGATTACGACGGCGACGGGCTTTTGGACATTCTAGCGGGTGCTGATCCGATGCCTGGATACAGCGGATCGGACACGAAAAATTCGAGGTTATTCAAAAACCTTGGGAACCTTCAATTTAAAGATGTAACCAAAGAGGCGGGAATTCCTGACAATGTTCCCGGCTACGGTGCCGTTGCCTGTGATTTTAACAATGACGGGTGGCCCGATTTTTTCTTGGCCGCTAGCGACGGAGGCAACAGGTTGTTTATCAACAACCGAAAAGGCGGATTCCATGAGAATGAAAAATTGAATGAATTATTCAAATGGCAATGGTCGGGAGATAATAACATGGTGTGCGGGGTGGCGATTGGCGATGTAAACAGGGATGGATTAATGGATATCGTGCTGGGATCACATTTTCTGCTCCCATGGTATTACCCTCAGCCCATAAGGTTGTTCCTAAACCGGGGTGAAACTGACGGTGAGTTGCGCTTTGAAGAAGCGACGTTACAAGCAAGCCTTCCCCTTATCTACATTAAAACACCACACGTTGAAATACAGGATTTTGACAATGACGGCTGGCCCGATATATATACATCCGCGGTTAAGTTCAACGGTGATTCCATCTACCCGATCATATCAAAAAACATGGGTGTTTCCGATAAGGGAATCCCCAAATTCGTAACGGACGCCAATGATGTAAATGACTTCCCCACGATTGAAGAATTAAATTACGAGCGAACTCACCCTCAAGGAGACTTTTTCATCAAAATCCAAAAAGAAAAAAGGATAACCTACTTTGCCCCCGGTCCAACATGCGACTACGATAACGATGGGCTGGTAGATATTTTCCTGCCGAGCTGGTGGCGCGAGTTCCCATCCTGGTTGCTGCGCAACGAAACCGTCAACGATAATAACTGGATTAAAATTAGGGTCCAAAACGTTAAAGGTATCAACACGATGGGATTGGGAAGCAAGATAAAGGTGTACAAGGCGGGAAGACTGGGAGAAACCGAAGAGATGATTGGATGTAACGAGATTTGTATAAGCAACGGTTATGCATCCGGGCAAATAGCAGTAGCTCATTTTGGGTTAGGAGATGTTTCCACCGTTGATATCGAGGTTGTTTTACCCCATGATAAAGGGAGAATTGTGAGGGAAGGAGTTAAAGCAAATCAATTGGTAACTATAAAGTAAGAATCACGTTATATTTAAAATCGTTGTTGTTTCATAACATTCTCTTTCCCCACTACAGTAATATCTCAACAACAGCGATTTGACGGTCTTGTTTGGCCCCCGACATTGCCGGATGGAAATATAGATTGCCTGCCCGAATGGATTATACTTCGGGGAGTTACGTTCATTAAAAGGGGTTAATACCCCCGGTGTGAACCCTTTTAAATGTTATTTGTTGAATAAATACAACGTGATGGGTGCTAGCGATGGACCCAGTGTGAACCCTTTAGATTGTGTTTTATTGAATAAGGATGGGAATGGAGCTTTGAAATACAATGTATTAGAACAGATAACCATCAAACGACCTTGGGATACTTTACAAACAATCGGGATATATAATCATCAATTTTTTATTCGATTTTAAAAAAATCATGAAAGAAAAAGCACTGTTTTGTATATTATGCCTAAATATTTGTTTGGCGATTAACGTTTTAGGGCAATCAACGAGTTTTATTTTTTCAAACCAGATTAAAACTTCTAACTTATCACCTAAAGTTGATAGTATTGCCGGCCATGGCGCGGCGTGGGGGGATATTGACGGTGATGGATGGGCTGATCTTTTCGTCGGTCTATTTGCCTATGGTGAGAGAACCAATATGCTTTTCCGTAATAAAAATGGAAAATTTACATTTGACGATCAAAAAGTTTTTCAGTTTCCAACCAGACCGACGGGTATGGTGTTCGCGGATCTGGATAACGACGGCAATCTGGATCTCTATTTTGCAAGTATGCCTTTAGAAGCGGATAAAAATAAAACGCTTCCCGATGGGACAATAGGAAATAGCCTTTTCAGAAACGATGGAAAAGGTAATTTCACTAATGTTTCTGAGTCAAGTGGTGCTTGTCCAGGTGATTTTGGAGGTCGTGGTGTTGCCGTCTTTGATTACGATGGCGACGGGCTCTTGGATATTCTAGCGGGATCGGATCCGATGCCTGGATACAGCGGATCGGACACGAAAAATTCGAGGTTATTCAAAAACCTTGGGAACCTTCAATTTAAAGATGTAACCAAAGAGGCGGGAATTCCTGATAATATTCCCGGTTACGGTGCCGTTGCCTGTGATTTTAACAATGACGGCTGGCCCGATTTTTTCTTGGCCGCTAACGACGGAGGCAACAGGTTGTTTATCAACAACCGAAAAGGCGGATTCCATGAGAATGAAAAATTGAATGAATTATTCAAATGGCAATGGTCAGGTGGCAGCAACATGGTGTGTGGGGTGGCGATTGGCGATGTAAACAGGGATGGATTAATGGATATCGTGCTGGGATCACATTTTCGGCTCCCATGGCATTACCCTCAGCCCATAAGGTTGTTCCTAAATCGGGGGACAAGCAACGGTGAATTGTGCTTTGAAGAAGTAACGTTACAAGCAAGCCTTCCCCTTATCTATATCAAAACACCACACGTTGAAATACAGGATTTTGACAACGATGGCTGGCCCGATATATATACATCCGCGGTTAAGTTCAGGAATGATTCAATCTTCCCGATCATATCAAAAAACACGGGTGTTTCAGGTAAAGGTATCCCTAAATTTGTAACGGATGCCAATGATGTAAATGACTTCCCCACGATTGAAGAATTAAATTACGAGCGAACTCACCCTCAAGGTGACTTTTTCTCCAAGATCCAGGATGAAAAAAGGATAATTTACTTTGCCCCCGGTCCAACATGCGACTACGATAACGATGGGCTGGTAGATATTTTCCTGCCGAGCTGGTGGCGCGAGTTCCCATCCTGGTTGCTACGCAACGAAACCGTCAACGATAATAACTGGATAAAAGTTAAAGTTCAGGATGTCGAGGGCATTAACACGATGGGATTAGGGAGCAAAATAATGGTGTACAAGACGGGACGACTGGGAGAAACCGAAGAGATGATCGGATGTAACGAGATTTGCATAAGCAACGGTTATGCATCCGGGCAAATAGCAGTGGCTCATTTTGGGTTAGGAGATGTTTCCACCGTTGATATCGAGGTTGTTTTACCCCATGATAAAGGGAGAATTGTGAGGGAAGGAGTAAAAGCAAATCAATTGGTAACTATAAAGTAAGAGTTACGTTATATTTAAAATCGTTGTTGTTTCATAACATACTCTTTTCCCACTACAATATCTCAACAACAGCGATTTGACGATCTTGTTTGGCCTCCGACATTGCCGGATGGAAAACAGCTTGCAATTGATTCAAAAGGGTGAGATATTATCACTATATTGGTAATATATATACCAATGTCTGAAAGATTGCCTTAAAAATTGAGGGCTATTTAGATATTCATCCAGATAATTGATTATTAAACTAAATAATAAATTATGAAGTTTTTGATCACTTTGCTTAAGAATATTTTCTTTCTATTAATATTTTCCTCAATTGCCTGTATTTCAAAACATGATGAAAAAACATCTTCTCCAATAATCTTGGTCAAAGAAAGCACTCCTTTGTACACAATACTTGTAGATTCGAATATATTACCTCTTGATAAAGAGTCAAATATAATAGGTAATAATGAAAGAAGAGTGATAACATATGATCCTATTGGAGAACAGAGAGAAGCTATTAACAAACTACTATTTTATGTGAATCAAATTTCGGGTTGTGAATTAAAAGTTGAACCGTTCAAAAATAATTCACACGGTTGTTATATTGGTCTTTCTTCAAATTACCCTTGGAATAAAAAAAATATTGAACATCTTGGGACAGAGGGGTTCCAAATTGGGAAAGATGGTAAAAATATATTTATTGTCGCGGATAATTCTCTTGGTATCCGACATGCTATAAATACTATATTGATGGATCAAGGGTGTAGGTGGTTTTTCCCTGGTAAAGAGTGGGAAGAAATACCTAAAAGTCAAACCATCACTCTCTTTCCTTCAAAGCAAATACCATCTTTCGACATGGGTAGAATTATTTGGTACGGTTATGGTACTTATGAAAAGCCTGCATCAGACAAGTTAAACTGGGATCACCACAACAGAATGGGAGCTCCTGTATTTATAAATATTGGACATACAAATTACGATATTGATTTTGTGAAGGATTTTAAGCTACATCCGGAATGGTTTGCTCTTGTTGATGGAGAAAGAACCGCGACTAAGCTGTGTTATTCACATCCAGAAGTAATAGAACAGATGATCCAATATGCTTTGAAAATGGCCGAAAATGGAGTTTCTTCAGTCAGTTTATCCCCTGCTGACGGACTTGGTTTTTGTGAATGCGAACTATGCTTCGGAACGGCCCAAGGAGGAGAGATAAAAGAAGAAGGAGGTACTTTCTTTGCAACTCGCCCTGACGGAGTCTTGGTATGTACAGTCTCCGAAACTTTATTTAATGCGGTAAATCAGGTTGCGAATGTAATGGCAGAAAAATATCCTGAAGTTCTTCTAGGGTGTTACGGATATAGTTCTTACTCTCATCCACCCTCTTTCAAGCTACACGAAAATGTATTTGTGCAAACGACGACTCATTATCGGCGTACACCACTGAATCTGTCAGAACAATTAGAACTATGGGGCAATAGATGTAATCAAGTTGGCATTAGAGGTTATTGGAGTGTTTATCAATGGGATTGGGATAATCCGTTATTAGATATTTATTTGCCTGAAATCATCCAAAAAGATTTGAAATTTTATCACGAACATAATGCTAAAGCATTTGTAACGGAAGCAAGCAATAACTGGGGTGCTAGAGGTTTAAATTATTATATTGGTTCACAATTACTTTGGAATGTGAATGTAAATATAAAAGAAGTGATAAAAGACTTTTATGAAAAAGCATTTGGACCCGCGGCGGAGTCAATGGAACGATACTACTCCCGCTGGTATGGGAATGGGGTGATAGTTCTCGATACATCACCATCCAATCAAAATAGTTTACTTGATATTAAGTCAGATTTTGATGAGTTTGGTGCTTATGATCCAAGACAATTTTTGGCTTCAAAATCAGCACTGAAAGATGCTTATAAAGATTTAGACGAAGCCTCAAAGCTAGTGGCTGACATTCCCAAATATCAGAAACGTATTGATCAGTTACGAATGTATATGTATTACTTGCGATTGCGAGATGAGGTCTGGGATACAACATCAACAAATACCATGGAAGCCAAAATTGAAGCCATTAAAAAAGAAACTACTTTTGGTGCTAAACTTACCAATACGAATATGATACATACCAAACCTCTGTTAGGTAACGCCTTTACGCGTTTATTTAAGTATTACGAACCCATTTTAAAAGATATTCCTGAAAGTCAAAAACGAGAAAGTGGCTGGCGCTTACCTATTGAATCACCTCCAGATCATGCGGAACTGGAACAGTTGTGGGAAGAAGGCAAAAAATACTTTGGGATAGAATAATATATATTTATATGAGAAAACAAATTAATTTTATTTGAGATGAAGACAAAAATTTTATTTTTTTACAAAACGCAACTATTAACTGTAGCATTCATGACTCTTTTAATAGGTTGCAATGACGAGAAATTCTGTTACGTGGATAATTATTCCTTAAATAAAGTTTCCCCATATTATGACGGGCAATGGCAAGGAATTACCATAGGATCCGATGGAGCATGTTATTTTGGAACCTCATCGCACAACCTTATTCATGGGGGAGGATTTTTCAAGTTTGACCCTAATCTCGATAAGGTTGAGGTAATAACGGATGATTTTACAAATTTAGTGGGAGATGATATAAGTAAAAATACTCCTCAAGGGAAAATACACACTCCCATTATTGAAGTTGGAGACGAACTATACATGGCCACGCATCTGGCCGCTTATTGGGATGATGTACTTGATCAATATGCCGGCTCGTATTTTCTAAGCTTCAATAAAAGAGACAAAGAATGGACTAACTACGGCATCGTGAAAGAAGGATTTTCAACTTATTCTGCGATAGAGGTTGATGAAAAAAAGGGAAAAGCATATACTATGACAGTCCCTTTTAATCCAAAGGATACACTGTTTGGGAAACACCTATTTGAAATCGATTTAAAAACCAAAGAAAAAAGAGATCTGGGAGAACTTAAACCGGGAAGAGCTTGCTTTTACTTTTACTTGGATGACATAGGGAGAGTATGGGCATCTTTATGGCAAGGTAACGGAAGCCTTTTCTGTTATGATTCAACCGTTGACTCTATCATAGAATACAAAGATGCTTTCCCTGAACCAAAGTTGCTCGGGGGTGAGGACATTAAAAACCCTCCCTCTTTCCCATCACCCGCGTGGACCTGGGTTCAACCAATTGAAGGAGGAAAAAAATGCCTGTTTGCCATGGGTGACTTTGGCGGGGGCGATGAAAGGCTTTGGTTATTTGATCCCCATGAAGACATTCCTTCAAAAAAAGCCTTCACGCCGTTGTGTGATATTGGCAATACATTCCTTTCTGTAGCATTAGGAGGCGACAGAGTTTACTTTATTCAAAGAGGGGATAATGCCTCGAGTAGAAATTACAATACAGAGGGGATGAGGGATGAACCTACTGACCCAAAAGGCTATCACATCAACAATTTGCATTTAAAAAGCGTGTCATTGAGTGGAAAAGATCAATATAAAATAATTGATCATGGCCGATTAATTGATAAACAAGGTAGAACCGCGGCATACATCGGTTCTTTAGCCGCGGATGACAAAGGGAATGTATATATGTCCGGGGGTTGGTTAATTGCTAAGGGAGATCAACCCACGATGGAATATCGTCATAAAGCTGCCGATGGACAAACATATGCTCCATTAGAACATCCTGGGCAAAAAACAAAGGTGATTAATAACTCCGATAAGACAAATGATGCCGACTTTGTAACGTTAAATCGAGGGGAGTTTTTCACAAAGGTAAACGTTAGTAAAGACTTTAATAACTAACTTTCTATAAACTGCAGAAAATAGCGTTTTACTTTCGGTATAGAAAAATTTTTACTACCTTTGGGTTCAATTCCCCGAAACGCGGGTAGCTACGCGAATAGCCGCGTCTATTCGCGTAGCTCTGTTTTATGAATTCAAACGACAACGAAGCATGAGTACCATCGTGGCGCCGTCCCTCTTTGCGGCTAACTTTTTAAACCTCGAGAGAGATATCGATATGTTGAACCGAAGCGGAGCGGACTGGATCCATTTGGATATAATGGACGGCGTTTTCGTACCCAACCTCTCGTTCGGTTTTGCCGTGACCGGCCTCCTAAAGAAGGTCACCAAGAAACCGTTGGACTCCCACCTGATGATCGTACAGCCGGAAAAGTTTATCGATGAGGTGGCGGCCACCGGCTCCACGTTCATGAGCGTGCATTACGAAGCGTGCCCCCACCTCCACCGGGTGGTGCAACAGATTCGCCAGAAAGGGATGAGGCCATCGGTCACGCTAAACCCCCACACGCCCCTCTCCGTGCTAGAAGAGATCCTCCCCGAACTGGACATGGTGCTGCTTATGTCGGTAAACCCCGGCTTCGGGGGACAACAATTCATTGAAAGCTCCCTGGAAAAGGTGGCCCGCCTCAAGGAGATGATCGTTCGCCGAGGCCTATCCACGCTCATCGAGGTAGACGGCGGTGTCAACCTCGAAACCGGGAAAAAACTGGTTGACGCCGGGGCCGACGCGCTAGTCGCGGGCAGCTACGTGTTCAACGCGGACGACCCTATAAGGGCCATCCAAGCGTTAAAGGCGCTGTAACCCGATAATGCCTACATCACCCATATTCGGAAAAACACCCTTTTTACGCCTCCTCCTCCCCGTCATCACCAGCATCGCGGTGGCGGCCTACATTTCTATTGGTCAGTGCGGTCTCTCCCTCGTGGCACTCGTGGGGTTGCTGCTTATGCTGCTCACTTTTTTCCTTAAGGGGGAGTGGCGGTACTCATCGCGTTGGCTGTTCGGGGCGGGCGTTTCGCTTTTCCTCTTCTCCTTAACCCTCCTACAATACCGGGAACAAGAGAAGAGGGCGACACCCGACTTTGTAAGCGATGAGGCCTATTATATCGGCACGCTCCTCGACATCCCCGAAACGAAACCGCGTTCCATAGCATGCCACGTGAAAGTTGTTTACCCCGTGGAGAAGCGGGTTATCCTCTACTTGCAACAGAACGACCAGGCACGGGTACTCATGCCCGGTGAAGAGCTGGTGTTTCGGGCAAGATTGCAACCCTTTCAGAATTTTGGCAACCCGGACGAGTTCAACTACCAACGTTTCATGAAAATTAAGGGAGTAGCTGGCTCAGCCTACGTTCCGGCATCTAACTGGCAGAAAACGGGGAGACAACAACTCACGCTCCCCATCCTGTCGCAACGTTGTCGAGCCAAGGTACTGACGTTTTACCACTCCTTTCAACTCGATCCGGGCGCGCTCGCGTTCATATCGGCCATCACCTTGGGGTACAAGGCCTACCTTTCGGACGACCTGCAAGAGGCGTTCCGAGCCTCCGGCACAGCACACGTACTAGCTGTCAGCGGGCTACACGTCGGTATCATCTACATGGTCATCAACTTCCTCTTCTCGTTCTTAGGGAGACGAGGGCGACCGTTCGTGATGCGGCAACTCCTGGTCATCCTCACCCTATGGGCCTACGCCCTGATTACCGGGATGTCAGCTCCCATCACCCGTGCCACGTTTATGCTGACCATCTACTGCCTGGGACGGATCTGGAAACGATCCGGCTTTACCTACAACACCCTGGCCGCGGCCGCGTTTATAATCCTCCTGTTCAAGCCATTTAGCTTACTTGACGTCAGCTTCTTAATGAGCTTCACGGCGGTCTTCGCGATCCTCTTTTTCCAACCGAAGCTACGCCTGCTTTACACCCCTCGCCACCGGGTGATCAAGTACTTTTGGGAGCTCTCTACCATCTCCCTCTCCGCGCAAATAGGCCTGTTCCCATTGGTCCTCTATTTTTTCGGAAGCTTCCCTACCTATTTCTTCATCGCGAACCTATTGGTCGTACCGCTGATATCGCTCGTTATCTACGCTACCGTTCCCCTGGTTGCCGTCTCACTCTTCTCGTTCCTCCAATCGTCCTTGCTCTCGTGGCTGGAAACGCTGTTCCGGTGGGTATTAAAGATGCTTATCGATATTGTGTTGTGGGTGGTACAGTTCACCGAGACGCTCCCCTTCGCGCAGGTTACCGACCAGTACCTCTCTCTCACACGGCTCCTCTTCCTTCTCCTTTTCATCTACTTGTTCGCACGGCACCTCGTGAGCCATCGCCCCCGTCCCCTATTGGTTGCCCTAATCTCGCTGCTGCTCTTCTTCGCCATCGGAAATCACGAGCGTATCACCAGCGAACCACCACGATTGGTCGTCTTTAACACACCTTCGACCAGCGAGATCGCCGTTTTCTCGGAGAAGAGGCGGCACTACGTGGAGGTCCCATCGAACGGGCTTCTGCCACACCCCACGAAGGGCATCCTCAGGCTGTCCAATGGCGAGTTCGAGCGATTCCATGCCGATAAGCCATTCCCTTTACACGCGCTCATCCTTTCGGAATACCGATACTTCAGCGTCGATCAACTCCTTAACCTATTCCTACCCGAGGTAATCGTCTTGGATAGCTCCATCCCTCGCTACACGGCCCGTCGGCTGCAAGAAGAGTGTAACGAGCAAGGCATCGCGGTACACGATGTGACCATCAATGGCGCCTATTCAATATTTTTTTAGTACTTTTGCAAGAAAATGCACTATACCCCATTGATTACTCCCATTATTCAATCGCGAAAAGTGAACCAGGTGATGGAGGCCATTCGTGCCTCCAAAGAGATCGTGATCACCACGCACCGCTCGCCGGACGGCGATGCGATGGGTGCCTCGCTTGCGCTGTACCATTTCCTAAAACGACAGGGTAAGCAAGCACGGGTAATCGTCCCGAACCCTTTCCCCCACTTCTTGAAGTGGTTGGAGGGGGCCAACGAGGTGGAGGTGTACGAGTACAACCCCCCGGCAGGTCAACGAATTCTCACCTCGGCCGACCTTATCTTCTGTTTAGACTACAACCTTTTTAAGCGAGTAGAGCCAATGACCTCCCCTCTTGAAGAGTCGCCCGCCAAAAAGGTGCTAATCGACCACCACCCGTTTCCAGGGGATAACTTCAACATCGCCATCTCCCACCCTGAGATAGCCTCTACATGCGAGCTCCTATTCCACTTTCTGAAACAGGCAGGTGCCTATCCCGATCTCACGAAAGCGGAGGCAGAATGCATTTACTGCGGCATGATGACCGATACCGGGGGATTCACCTTCAACTCGAGCGACCCCAAGATTTACGAGATTATCAGTCTGCTTCTACGGAAAGGAATCGATAAAGACGAGATTTACGCCAACGTGTATCATAACTACTCCGAATCTCGTTTCCGGTTACTCGGTTTCATGCTCTCCCAGCGAATGGAAGTTTACCCGGAGCTGCACTCGGCACTCCTCTACCTTTCACGTGAAGACCAGGCCCAGTTCCAGTTCAGCAAGGGTGATACCGAAGGGTTCGCGAACTTCCCGCTCAGCATAAAGAATATCATCTTCTCCACGTTTATACGGGAGGAGGACGACCTGGTCAAGCTCTCTTTCCGCTCTCAAAAATCGTTCCCGTGCAACGAGTTCGCCGCCGAATTCTTTAACGGCGGGGGACACCTGAATGCAGCGGGGGGAGAGTTTTACGGCTCCTTCGAGGAGGCGTTGAGAATATACGCCGAAGGTCTTAAACAGTATGAGGAGAAACTAAAAAAAGCGTTTAACCCATTTTAAAGAATGAACGCTGTTTATTTCGGTTAAACCGCCGATTGTTTACCGCGAATTGTGTATTTTTGCAGACGATTGAGCTGAACGTAAACATAGAAACAAACAATATGAGAACTTCACGCGTCACACCTATCTTAATCACCGTGCTACTATTTTTTTTCACCGCTTGTAACGATAAGAAAACGTACGCTGATTACTTGAAGGACGAGGCCCGTGCCATCGACCTGTTTATCAAGAAAAATGGGATCGAAGTGCTGGAGAAGTTGCCGTCAAACGGCCAGTTCAAAAGCAACCAGTTCTACAAGGATGCCTCGACCGGCGTCTATTATAACATCGTGGAGTACGGCAATGAGCAACAAAAGGCCTCGTTGGGCGACGAGGTGTACATCCGGTTTAAGGGGTTGAACTACTTCATGACGGACGACACCGTTCGGTACAACAACCTGGATCCCACTCAGAGCCCCTTTCCCCAAACATTGGTATACCGAGGACCCGTCAACAACAACACCAAAAGCTACTACTCCACGCCGGGATGGATGGTACCCGTTCCCTCTATCGGGCATAAGGCTGTAGTGAAGCTTATCGTGCCCTTCGAGATGGGGTCGTCGTACGATCAATCCAACTACCAACCCACCTACTACGACCACGTTGAATACCGTTTTGAAGGTTTTTATTGATAAGGCAACTCAAGGAACTTGAAAGAACGATGCACGTAAAATCACCCTGTTGAGGGTTTTCATTAAAAAGAGAACATGACGTTAATCAAATCCATATCCGGCATTAGAGGTACCATAGGCGGTGCCGTAGGGGAGAACCTCACCCCACTTGACATTGTGAAGTTCACGGCTGCGTACGCCACGTTTATCAAGGAGACGTCTCGAATGAAACGTCCTAGGGTTGTCGTGGGCCGCGATGCACGCCTTTCGGGGGAGATGGTGCACCGCGTGCTTACCGGTAGCCTAATCGGCATGGGGTGTGACGTGACCGACATCGGCATGGCCACCACGCCCACCACCGAGATCGCCGTGGTTAAGGAGAACGCGCAAGGGGGCATCGTTATCACGGCCAGCCATAACCCGAAGCAATGGAACGCGTTGAAACTGTTAAACCACGAGGGTGAGTTTTTGAACGCCGAGGAGGGGACACGCATCCTTACTTTGACCGAGGGGGAAACATTCCTCTTCTCGCTCGTCGATGAGTTGGGCGTGATCACCCAAAAGAACTACTTGCAAGAGCATGTGCAAAGCATCCTGTCGCTCGACTTGGTAGACGTGGAGGCGATCAAGGCGGCCAACTTCCAGGTGGCCATAGACTGCGTGAACTCGGTAGGCGGGATAGCTGTCCCCGAGCTGCTTTACGCCTTGGGCATCAAAAAGGTGTTCAAGCTTCATTGCGCACCTCACGGGAACTTCTCACACGACCCGGAACCCCTTCCCCAGAACCTCACCGAGCTAGCTTCACTCACCCGTGACTCGCGGGCTACCGTTGGCTTCGCCGTGGATCCTGACGTGGATCGACTGGCCATCTACAGTGAAGACGGAACACCTTTTGGCGAGGAATACACGCTGGTAGCGGTGGCCGACTACGTGCTGCAACACACGCCCGGTAACACGGTCTCCAACCTGAGCTCCACCCGTGCACTAAGGGATGTCACCCTCCAACGAGGGGGCGAGTACTACGCGGCCGCGGTGGGGGAGGTAAACGTGGTGACCAAGATGAAAGAGGTGAACGCCGTGATTGGCGGAGAAGGGAACGGGGGTGTTATCTACCCCGCTTGGCATTACGGCCGAGACGCCCTCGTGGGCATCGCTCTCTTCCTCTCTTACCTGGCTCGCTCTGGTAAGAGCCCATCGGAACTAAGAAAATCCTATCCTGCCTACTTCATATCGAAGCAAAAGGTGGAACTCCAACCGGGCATGGATACCGATGCGATACTACAAGCGATGAAAGAACGGTTCAACGACCAAGAAGTAACCGATATAGATGGGGTCAAGATTGACTTCCCCGATAAGTGGATACACCTGCGCAAATCGAATACTGAGCCCATCATCCGCATTTACTCCGAAGCGGGGACGGCACCGGAAGCCGAAGAGATCGGAAAACAGATTATCCAACTGGTAACCGCCTTCTCCCGTTGAGGCAGCGTCGGAGTTAGCCGTTAAGCAAGATTCAATGAAGGAGAAGTTAGTAAGCCGCTCAGACTTCAAGGGGTTGCACCCCTTGCTCGAAGGTAAGTGCGGCGACAAAATCATCGACCTCGGCATGAAACTGGCCGGTTTGCACCACGCGAATGCGGTGTACGACCGATCAAAGCACTTAACTGGCCCCGCTTTTTGCAAGGATGCTCTCGATAAGCTAGGCATCATCCGCGTGCCGCGCAACGTGAAGGTGCTCGAACAACTGAGAGGCGAGCCGTTTATCACCCTCTCTAACCACCCCTACGGGCATATTGATGGGATCGCGATTATCGAGCAGGTAGGGGGACGCGTACCCAACTTCAAGGTAATGGTCAACTTCATCTTGGGCATAATCGACACGATGGCAGAGAACTTCATCACGGTTGACCCAATGAAGGACAAAGATAAAGGCAGCATCACCACGGCTGGGCTGCGGGAGTGTATTGCCCACCTACGGGCGGGTAACCCAATGGGGTTCTTCCCCGCCGGGGCGGTATCGAACCTGTACCTCCGAAAGGGGAGGTTCGTCATTGAGGACCGACCTTGGCAAGAGGCCGTTCTTAAGATCATCCAAAAAGCGAAAATGCCGATTATCCCGATCCATATCTCCGGGTACAATAGCCGCTCATACTACCTCTCCCGCATCCTGGGGTGGAAAATCCGCACGATGAGGCTATGCCACGAGCTGCATAACAAGCAAGGCAAGGAGATAGTGCTCACCTTTGGCGACCCGATCACGACCCAAAAGGTGAAGTCATTTAGAAAAGATACCGGTCAACTAGGGGATTACTTGCGACGTACCACCTACACTTTAGGAGAAATGTAAATAAATGATTACCTTTGACACGTATGGCAAAGCAATCGATACAGCAAGTTAAACAGCGTTTTGGAATCATCGGTTCAGCACCGGAACTGGACCGTGCCGTCGATATTGCCTTGCAGGTGGCACCCACCGATCTCTCCGTGTTGATTACCGGGGAGAGCGGCGCCGGGAAAGAGAGCTTCCCCCAGATAGTCCATCAGTACAGCAGGAGGAAGCACGGGCCCTACTTTGCGATCAATTGTGGTTCCATCCCCGAAGGGACGATTGACTCCGAGTTGTTCGGTCATGAGAAGGGGTCGTTTACAGGTGCCACCGGGATGCGGAAAGGGTACTTCGAGGTGGCCGACGGAGGAACGCTATTCCTCGACGAGGTGGGCGAGTTACCCCTCTCCACGCAGGCTAGACTGTTGCGCGTGCTGGAGACCGGTGAATTCATCAAGGTGGGCTCCTCGAAGGTCGAAAAGAGCGATGTTAGAGTGGTAGCGGCCACCAACCTTAACATGGTTCAAGCCATTGAGAAAGGAAAATTCCGGGAGGATCTTTACTACCGGCTGAACACCGTACCCATCCGAGTGCCGCCACTCCGGGACCGCCCAGAGGATATTCCCCTCCTTTTCCGCAAATTCGCCAGTGATTGCGCTGAGAAATACATGATGCCTCCCATCACGCTTACCGATGACGCTCGAGCCATGCTCGTGAGTTACCATTGGCCGGGCAACGTACGGCAACTTAAAAATATCACTGAGCAGGTATCAGTCATCGAGAAAGAGCGAACCATCACCTCCGACATCCTTCAAAAGTACATTCCCTACAACGAGGAGCGCATGCTCCCCGTTTCGGTATCCAAGCTAAAGGAGGCAGATTACCGTTCGTTCGCAAACGAACGAGAGATTCTCTACCAGGTTCTCTTCGATATGAAAAAAGATATTTCCGACCTCAAGCAGGTGGTGAAGAACATCATAGAGGGAGCACCCGCCCATGCTTCCGCGCACTCTACCGTCCCTTCCGCTGACTATCCGGTTCCCCAGTCGTCCACCCCGACCATTATCTCGGGTGATTCCCCACGGGTGTCCGTCCCGGCGAAATACGAGGAGTATCCCCCCACCCTCTCGATTAGTGATAACAAAATGCACGATATCCAAGATGCCACCGAATACGAAGAGAGCACGATGTCAATTAGCGAGGTCGAAAAGGAGATGATCGCCAAAGCGTTAGCACGCCACAACGGAAAACGGAAAGCTGCCGCGAGCGACTTGGGAATCTCAGAACGAACGTTGTATAGAAAAATTAAAGAGTACGACCTATGATCGTTGAGGACTGCCCTTAATTTGGGTACGTGGGTGCCGGAGCACTCTTCTCAGAACGCTTGGTGCCAGCATCCGCCCCTTGGCCTAAAAAACTGCCGCGATGAAAAGAAGCATTCTCTTCCTATTGTTGTTGTTCGTGACGAGCTCATGCCGAATATCCTACTCTTTCCGAACGGCCTCTATCGACTATAACCTCACCAAAACGCTCTACATAGGGCATTTCGTGAACCAGGCACCCCTGGTGTACCCCCCGTTGGAACAACGTTTTAATGAGGAGATGAAAGACTACTTCACCCGGAACACCCGGTTGCAATTGGTCAACCAGAACGGTGACATGGAGATAGAGGGGGAGATCGTGGGGTACGAGCTTACCCCGCTCGCCGTGCAAGAGGACGCCTTCGCCTCCGAAACGAAACTGACCATGACCGTGCGGATGCGGTTTCGCAACAACAAAACCGAGGAGCCAGAGATGGAGGAGCGTATCTCGGCCAACCGGACCTTCTCCAGCAACACGATGTTTGACAGCGTACAGGATCAACTTATAGAGGAGCTCATCGATGAAATCGTGGACCAAATTTTCAACGCCACGATGTCGAATTGGTAGTGAATCACCTTACGTGAATGAACATGAAACAAGAACGACTGTACAACTGTATGGAGCAACCGGGATCGCTAGACGGAGTCACGGTGGAAGAGCTCGGTCAGGTAATCGAGAAGTTCCCCTACTTCCAAACTGCACGCCTGCTCTACACCCAGAACCTGCATGCGATCGGGGATCCACAATACAACAATGAGCTGGGTAAAACCGCGATCTTTTGCGCCGACCGTTCAAAACTCTTTTACCTGATCCATGCGGAGAGATACGAGCGGCTACTGAGCCTACCCGAGGGCGATGCGTTATCGGAGAAAGATCGGACCGAAATTTTGCTTAATTCTTACCTGCAGTCGTTCGAGGAGAAGGAGGCACAAGGCAATGCGCCACCTGTCACTTTGGGCGAAGACCACGCTGTCTCGGTCGACTACTTCGCTTACCTAGAAGCGATGGGCGAAGGAGTATCCATGGAAGGTCGTGAGCAGCACCGGCTTCAACACCAGGACATCATCGACGCTTTTATTGAAAAGGCCAACAACGACGATATCCGCCCCGCCCTCCTCACTGAGCAAAGTGAGACCAGCAAAGGAGAACCGGTAGAGGGTGAAAGCGATTTCCTGACCGAAACGCTCGCGAAGATTTACATGAAGCAACAAAAATATGAACAAGCTCTCGCGATTATTAAGCGTTTAAGCTTGAATTTTCCAAAAAAAAGTGCTTACTTTGCCGACCAAATTCGTTTCTTGGAATATTTGATCATTAACGAGAAGAATAAAAAATAAAAAATAAAAAGATACAAGTCATGTATATATTCATCACTATTCTTATCCTCTTAGCGTCCCTTCTGATGATCTTCGTCGTACTAATCCAGAAGTCTAAAGGCGGCGGATTGGCCAGCGGCTTCGCTTCGTCCAACCAGATCATGGGCGTGCGGAAGACGACCGACTTCCTCGAGAAGTTTACCTGGACGCTTGCGGCCGTGATCATCGTGCTCAGCATCCTCACGGCCAAGTTCACGGCATCGCGCGGCGATGTCCGCCAATCGGAAATCGAAGTGCAGCAACCCGCGCCGCTTAGCCCGAGTAGTGCTCCCGATGTAACACCGGGGCTTCCCATTCCCTCCGTACCCGTTCCAACACCCGGGGAAGAACAGCCCGCAGAGTAGACAACGGACCCGCAACGCGAAACAAAACATACTGTCCACAAAGATTAGAACCAACCCGCGGAACAATCATTTGCGTTCTGGTAGACACGTACCTGCAGAAACTATCGTAGCACGATATCGCGAAGGAGCGGAACACCAACATGCTCGTTCAGCCTTTTAATCAAGTTTTCCTTATTCATTTGCAATTCAGCGCGCAGAACCGACGACGCAAGTTGCACGTAGAGTACGTCATGCTTGAAGTAAATGGAACGGGTATAACTCGAGACTCCCTCGCCCAAAACCTCATGCCACCCTTTCACCACGCGGCGCTCGGCTAACTGCCCCCGTATATCGTCACGACTTTCCAGGAAGTCAGACAGTAAGTCCGAAAGGGGTTGCGCATCTCTCTTTTTCATGGTTCTATTCGCTCATCGGTGTAACCGTGCCCTCGACAACCGAGTAAACACGGTAGTTGTAGTCATCGTTATAGCGCTCCAAAAGTTTATCGAAGGATTCCCGGTTAGTATCCGAGATGAAAATCTGCCCGAAAGAGGGTTCCGAGACCAACTTCACGATCTCCTCCACCCGGTGAGTGTCGAGCCTATCGAAAATATCATCCAGCAAAAGGATGGGAACAGCGTGCCCCCTCTTCAATAGGAATTGAAATAGAGCAAGCTTTAGGGAGACGAAAAAGGTCTTGTTCTGTCCCTGAGAACCCACTCTTTTCATGGGATACCCATCTAACAACATCTCCAGCTCATCGCGGTGAATCCCCACGGTAGTGTGGCCCAACAACATATCGCGCTGCCTGTTCTGTATCAGCCTCTTGCCAAAATCAGCACTGGTAAGTTGAGAGCTATAGGCGAGTGACACGCTCTCGTTAGAGCGGCTTACGCGGCCATAGAACTCGTTGAAGATGGGGACAAGCTCTTCCACGAACGCCTTGCGCCTTTGGTGGATAGGATTACCGCTCGCGACCAACTGCTCGTCCCAAAGCTCAAGCAGGTCCACATCGAGATCCCCCTCCTCGCTCTTGAGCAACACGTTTCGTTGCTGCAAAGCCTTGTTATACTGGACCAGTGCCCGCAAGTACTCCCTGTCGTATTGCGATATGGCCATATCCATGAACTTCCGCCTCTCCTCACTTGCCCCCGCGATCAACTCGTTATCCGCGGGTGAAATCATCACGAGAGGGATCAGGCCGTAGTGGTCGGTCAACTTTTCGTACGCCTTCTTATCCCGCTTGAACTGCTTCTTCTGCCGCCGACGAAGACCGCTGTAAATCTCGATCGAGGTATCATCGTTGGTCACGTACCTGCCTTGAATCATGCAGATATCGGTATCATGCCGGATAACCTGCGAGTCCACCGGATTGGTATAACTTCGGCAAAAGGAGAGGTAATAGATCGCATCAAGCAAGTTGGTCTTCCCCATCCCGTTGTTCCCCACGAAACAGTTAATACCCGGGGAGAAGTGGAGGTCAGCCTGCTCGATATTCTTGTAGTTCAGTATGGATAGCTCTTCTAAAATCATAGCGGTTAATCGTCGCTCATCAGGAGCCGCTGCAGGTCCTCGGGGGTGATGTTCATCTTTAGCTGCCCCTCCGAGGCGAAGGCGATCTTCCCCCGCTCTTCGAGACAATAATCACCTTGGCGTCTGTTTCCTGTGAGATGCCCAGGCCTGCTCGGTGCCTTAGCCCCAAGTGCGCCGGTATGTTCGGGTTCTGAGAGATGGGAAGGATACAGCCGGCCGCCTTGATCTTCTTCCCCACGATAATCATTGCCCCGTCGTGCAGGGGACTGTTTTTAAAGAAGATGTTCTCGATGAGCCGCGAGGAGATATCCGCATTCACGATCTCCCCCGTCTGCTCGTACAGACCCATGTGGATATCCCCCTGTATGGCGATTAGTGCACCCGTCTTGGCCTTCGACATATTCATGCACGCGAGTACCACTGCCGTGAGATGCGAGTTATCTTTTTTGTTGCTTTCGCTTGGGAATATCAGTTTCGCGATAAAGTTCCACCCCTTTTTGGAACCGAGCGACATTAGGAATCGGCGAATTTCGTCTTGAAAGAGGATCACTAGCAGCAAAAGCCCCACGCTCACGAACTGGTCGAGGATGGAACCCAACAGCACCATGTTGAACACCCTTGACACCAGTATCCAGATTACCATGAACACCAGGATACCGATTAGCAGCGGCCGTAGCCCCGAGATCTTAACCAGACGGAAAAGATAGTAAAGAAGCATGGCGACCAGCACCACGTCAATGAAATCCTTAAGCCGAAATGCGCGAACATACCCTTAATTTATGATTCAACTCTTGCACGATCTTGACGCACTCCATCGCCTCTTTCACATCATGCACCCTCAAGATGTGGGCACCCGAAAGCAGGGCGAACGTGTTCAACACGGAGGTCCCGTTGAGACTCTGCTCCGGCGTGGAGCCAAGGAGCTTGTATATCATCGATTTGCGCGATATACCCACCAATATTGGCTCCTCAAAGATATGAAAATAATTCAGATAAGCCATCAATTCGTAATTTTGGGAGACCGTTTTGCTGAACCCGAAGCCCGGGTCGAGGATAACGTCATTCACCCCCAGCTGATTCAGTTGTGCGACCTTTTCCACGAAGTAGCAAAGTACCTCCTGCACGAAGTGATCGTAGTCGGTCAGCTGCTGCATCGTCTGGGGAGTCCCACGCATATGCATCAGGATGTAGGGCACGTTCAGCCTGGCCACAGTGGGGAACATGCCCTCATCAATTTGCCCCCCCGATATGTCGTTGATCATGTTCACCCCATGTTCCTCGACCGCCTCCTTTGCCACGTCAGCGTAGAAGGTGTCAACCGAAAGCAGTGCCTGGGGAAACTCCCTCCTGATCAGCTTCAAGGCGGGCATCAACCGCCCCGCCTCCTCCTTGGCACTCAAGAGGCGGGAAATGGGCGTGGTGGATTGGCGCACCTATATCAATAAACGTGCCCCCCCTCGCGAAGGATTTGGCCACACCGCTCCACGATATCCCGTTCCGACTGCTTCCGGCTACCGGAGAAGAAAGAGTCGGGGGTTACATTCAGTATCCCCATCACCCTCGGTTCGGAAAAATTCATCAACTCACCGTTCAGATTGATCGTTTTCACCTTCTCTTTACTTTGCATAGGATTATTTTGATCTTTATGTTTCGGTATATGGAACGTTTAATGTTTCTTTTCCATCCGTAGACAACCTTTTATTCTCAAGCTTCAGCTAAGCCTTCACCTCAGAGGTGTAAAAAGCACTTCAAAGCAAAAGCCCCCAAATCATAACACCGAGTTGGGATCCTTATCCGGGTAGTCAATGGTGTAATGCAGTCCGCGACTCTCCTTACGTGCCATAGCCTGCTTGATCACCAGATAGCCCACCTTGATGATGTTCCTCAGCTCGCAAATATCGCGGGAAACCACCGATCGTTGGAAAAAATCCTCTGTCTCCCGAAACAGGATGTTGAGGCGGCTCATCGCCCGGTTCAACCGCAGGTCGGAACGAACGATGCCCACGTACGATGACATGATCTGCCCCACCTCCCGATAGCTCTGCGTGATCAACACCATCTCCTCGGGCGAGGTGGTTCCCTCGTCGTTCCAAGGAGGTATATCCTCCTGAAAAGGATATTGCTTGAAACGGGGGTATCGTGTGTTTCGCCGCCGAGTCTGCAAACACCACCGCTTCTATCAGCGAGTTAGAGGCTAGGCGGTTCGCCCCATGCAGCCCGGTGCAAGCACACTCACCGTTGGCGTAGAGACGATGAATGGAGGTGGCCCCGTTTAGGTCCACCCAAATCCCCCCGCAAAGATAGTGTGCCGCCGGGGCGACAGGAATCATCTCTTTGGTGATATCGATGCCAAACGCGAAGCATTTCTCGTATATCGTGGGGAACTGACGTCGCGTCTCGGTCGCATCCTGTCGCGTCACGTCAAGGAAGACGTGATCCTCCCCCCGCTCCTTCATCTCGGTGTCGATAGCACGGGCCACGATATCGCGTGGGGCCAGGGAACCCCGCTCGTCATACTTGTGCATGAACTCCTTACCATCCAGCGTCTTTAAAATGGCCCCGTACCCCCTCATCGCTTCGGTAATCAAGAAAGAGGGTCTCGCCCCGGGATGGTAGAGTGCCGTGGGATGAAACTGCACGAACTCCATCCCCTTCACCTCTCCTTTCGCCCTCGAAACCATGGCGATGCCATCGCCCGTGGCCACGCTGGGGTTGGTAGTGGTTTGATAAACCGCACCTATACCTCCCGTGGCCATAAGGGTTACCCTCGACAAAAAGACATCAATCGATCCGGTCTCCTCGTTAAGGATGTATGCACCGTAACACTCGATATCCGGCGTATGGCGGGTTACGACCTGTCCCAAGTGATGCTGCGTGAGGACCTCGATAGTAAAGTGGCGTTCGAACACGTCGATGTTGGGATGGGATCGAACCGCCTCCACGAGGCTCATCTGTATCTCCGCCCCCGTTTTATCCTTGTGGTGGAGTATGCGAAAATCGGAATGCCCCCCCTCTCGATGCAGGTCGAAGTTGCCTTGTGCATCTTTATCGAAGTGCACCCCCCATCCTATCAACTCCCGAATCTGCCCGGGCGCTTCACGCACCACCTTCTCCACCACCACGGGGTCACACAACCCAGCACCGGCATCCAACGTGTCGGAAATATGGTTCTCGAAATGATCCCAGGGATGGGTCACCGAGGCTATACCCCCTTGGGCATAAAAGGTGTTGGCTTCCTCTAACAGGGTCTTAGCCACAAGTGCCACCTTGCCGTGGGGTGCTACCTTGAGTGCAAAGCTCATCCCCGCGATACCGGAACCAATTACCAAAAAATCGTACTTATAGAACATTTTCACTACGATTACCGTGCAAATTTAACTTCAACAAACCGATTTCACCCCATATTAATGAAACAAAAATTATCGGTATAGTTAAAAAGTGCCACTTTATTGGATTTATGGTTTTTAAATATTTACTTTGTAAGAAGATAGAACCGCATAACCCACGTGAAACCATCGAAGATTTTCAACGTATGAAGTACTTGGTAACCCTATCCCTTGTTTTTTGCTGCATCCTCTCCGCAAATGCGTGGGCGGTAGGGGAAACGGTAGGTGTAATGGAGGCAGGTCATCGCACAGACTCCATCCACGTGCTGAGAGGAAGAGTGCTGGGCGGCGATACCAACGAACCTCTTGTGAACGCGAGCATCACGGTATCCCGTACCCACATATCGAGCGTTACCAACCAAGAGGGCTACTTCTCCATCCGGGTACCCGCTTCCTCTCGCCACTCGCATCTTGTGATTCGTCACCTTGGGTATGAGAACGGACATATCCCGGTCATAACCTTGATCGACGCCCCCAATAACCACATCAAGCTTAAGCCGTCACCCTTCTCGTTAAGCGAGGTAGAGGTAGTCTCCGGCGATGGCACCCAGTTGGTACGGGAAGCGTTACGCCGAATCTCCCAGAACTACTCACACACGCCTAACATGATGGTCTCCTTCTACCGTGAATCGGTCAAGAAGGGGTCACGCTACATCTCCCTCGTGGAAGCAGTCCTGGATATTTATAAAGCCTCATACTCGTCGTTCAGCAGTGACCAAGCCCGGATTTACATCGGGAGGAAAGCAACCGACATCTCCCCGAGGGACACCGTGCTGTTGAAGTTTCAAGGCGGGATTAGCGATGCCCTGTTGCTTGACATCGCGAAAAATCCGGATATCGTTTTCGACACGGACGGGTCAGACTACTCGTTTCATATCGATGGACTGATCAATTACAACGACAGGCCACACTACGCCATATCGTTTGCCCCGCTGGAAAGCGTTCGCGACATCCTATTCCGAGGAACGATCTACCTGGAGGCTCACTCCCTCGCATTTGCCCGCATGGAGTTTAACATGAACGTAGAGGGTAGAAAAGACGCGTCCCATATCTTCATTCGCCGCAAGCCGCCCAAAATGAAGGTGGAAGTGAACCGCGCCCACTACGTGGTGGATTTCAGCGAGAGCGAGGGCAAGTGGTTCTTCAACTACAGCTCGATCGACGTGGAATTCCGTGTACGATGGAGTAACCGGCTCTTCGGGCTGTTCGCCACTCACTACACCATCGGCTCTGAGATGGCCATCACGGACCGATACAATGAAAACGTGGTGAGGTTCCCTCGTGACGAGCGAATCCGATCGACGGACGTGATCGCAGAAAAGGTGGAATACTTTCTCGATCCCGACTTTTGGGGCGAGTACAACGTGATTGAACCAGATCAGGAAATAACCGATGCGATACGCCGCCTTAGCGGGAAATTGAAACGAAGGCAGTAACATTAAGCGTTGTCAATAACAAAAAAGTCGATCAATCCGTTTGTAATTTAATTTTTTAAGCGTACCTTTGCCGTCCGAAAAGGTTTTAAACGCAATAGTTACAACAAAACATGTATTTAGATTCTGAAAAAAAGAAGGAAATCTTCGCTAAATACGGGAAGTCTAACACTGATACTGGCTCACCTGAAGCGCAGATAGCATTGTTTTCCTACCGTATTTCGCACCTGACTCAACACTTGAAGTCACACAAGAAGGATTATAACACGGAAAGAGCATTGAGACTTTTAGTGGGTAAACGCCGTCGTTTACTTGATTATCTGATTGAAAAGGATATCGAAAGATACCGTGCAATCATTAAAGAATTGGGTATCAGAAAGTAATTCTCATTGAAAGATTTTAAAAGAGCGAATAAAATGAATTTATTCGCTCTTTTTTAGCGAGTCAATTATATATTTCATCAGTATGTATGAAAAAACAGCATCCATTATGCCATAATCAAATATCAATATAAAATACCCAAAACTTCGATTAGCTGTTTTGAACGAAAAAAATGCCATGAAGCTATGTTTTACAACATATAAAAAAGTTTTGTCACTTCAAAAAACGATTCTATCTTTGTAAGTGATAACCTAAAACAATCTTTTTCGCCTTAAGCCTAATATCACGTTAACCAATACAAAAGAGGCCTTCTCAATCGAGGGGGCCTCTTTTTCATTGAATCCTTTTTTCTTGGTGGCCTTTTGAGAACACCTCTTTGAAGAATTTCTAACTAAACTCCCCTTTTTGTTGGAATCTTTTTTAGCTGTTAAGTCTATCTCTTCTTTACCCTTAAAGGAATTTAGCCAGCGCTATCTTGATTTTCGCGTGAGTCTCCTCGCTCACGGGGACCAGGGGCAAGCGCAGGCAGTTATGAATCATTCCCTTTTCATGGAGCATGCACTTCACGCCGGCCGGGCTACCCTCCACGAACATCAAGTGAAATAGCTCATTGTAGTTTGCCTCCATCTCGTTCCGGGCGTTAACCCAATCACCGCCGAGCGCACTCCGTACAAGCCAAGACATCTCTTTAGGGAACGCGTTAGCGAAGACCGATATCACGCCTATACCACCCAGTTCAATCACGGCAGTGGTGACAGCATCGTCACCGGAAATCACGTTAAACTCCTCGAGAGCACCCTCGGCAATCGCTTTTATCTGTTGTAGGTTGCCTGACGCCTCTTTAATCGCGATCACATTGGAACAATGGCTGGCAACGCGCAGGGTGGTCTCAGCTGTCATGTTCACACCGGTTCGACCCGGCACATTGTACAACACGATGGGCAACGGCGAGTGGTTCGATAACATCCTGTAGTGTTGGAAAAGACCCTCTTGCGATGGCTTATTGTAATAGGGAGTCACCGAAAGAATCGCGCTTACGCCCGTGAAATCGGAGGTTCCCAATTCATCCACCAGAGAGGCCGTATTGTTTCCGCCCATCCCCATCACCACCGGAACCCTCCCATCGACCCGTTCAACGATGCAACTGACTACATCCATTTTCTCCGATCTGGAAAGCGTGGGTGTTTCAGCCGTGGTACCCAAGGCCACGATGTAATCGGTCCCATTCTCCAGTTGGTAATCCACCAGCCGCGGGAGGGCATCAAAATCGATAGAACCGTCCACTTTAAACGGAGTGATCAGCGCCACCCCCAAACCCGTTAAATCAACTTTCGTCATAAAATCCCTCTTTCCCTTTTTGCTTGTTTCTTTTCTTACCGTTTTATCTCTCTTGCCCGGCAAAATGATACCATCTACGATGCTTACCGCGCAAAATGACACCATCTCTAGTACTTACCGCGCAAAATGAACCCGCAAGGCAAAGGTACGTATTTTTCCAATAGCGTGACAAAGTTGAAAGAAATTATTAAGTGGGGATAGCATGAAATTGGGTCGATATTGTTATCTTCGCGCATAGGAGCTAAGATATATATATATGCAGTTTATCCAGGAACAATACTGTATCCCCGATGTCCCGATGCAACCGTTTATCAATGCTGACGAGATATGGAACTACCTAAACCAAACTCCCTCCACCCTCGAGAGCGTACAGCAGGTGGTGGCGAAGTCGTTGGAAAAAAAGAGACTCAACCTGAGAGAGGTGGCGGTCCTGATTAACGGGACCGACAGTGAGTCGATTCATTGTATTAAAGAGGGAGCCAAGGCACTGAAGACAAAGGTATACGGTAACCGTATCGTGCTGTTCGCCCCTCTCTACGTTGGCAACAAGTGCTCGAACGACTGTACTTACTGCGGATTCAGGTCTTCCAACCGAGAACAGGTGCGCGTAACCCTCACTGGAAAAGAGCTGGAGAGAGAGATCGAAGCCCTGGAGGATGAGGGTCAAAAACGGTTGATCTTGGTTTTCGGGGAGCATACCGAGTATAGCCCCGAATTCATCGCGGAGGCGGCCCGAACCGCCTATCGCGTGAAAAAGGGAACTGGCGAAATACGACGGGTAAACATCAACGCGGCACCGCTGGACATCGAGGGGTTTCGCACCGTGAAAGAGGCGGGGATAGGTACCTACCAGGTATTCCAGGAGACGTACCATCCAGAGGCTTACAGGAGGTATCACGTTCGAGGCAAGAAGGCCAACTACGAGTACCGGCTTACCTCGCTCGACCGGGCACAAGAAGCGGGTCTCGATGACGTGGGCATCGGTGCGCTACTGGGCCTGTACGATTGGCGCTTCGAAGTGATGGGATTGGTACGACATACCAACCACCTGGAAGCGTGCTACAACGTGGGTCCCCACACCATCTCCTTCCCCAGGATAAAAGACGCGTCCATGCTCGAAGTGGGTGACCACTATTTCGTGTCGGATGAGGAGTTCACCCGACTGGTTGCTATCCTTCGACTGGCCGTGCCCTATACCGGACTGATTCTCACCGCACGCGAGCCGGCACCACTGCGTAACGAACTGATACAATACGGGGTGTCGCAGATAGATGGCGGCACCAAAATAGAGTTAGGGAGCTACTCCCAAGCGGAAAGGAATCACGACCTGAACCGCGGGCAGTTCCATATCGGCGACGATCGCACCTTGAACGAGGTGGTAGACGAGCTGCTAGAACAGGGGATGCTTCCCTCGTTCTGCACAGCCTGTTACCGGCTAGGTCGAACCGGGGAGCATTTCATGGAGTTTTCCGTACCCGGTTTCATCAAACGGTTCTGCACGCCTAACGCCATACTCACGCTGGCCGAATACCTGGTAGATTACGCCCCGCCAGAGACCACGGAGAGAGGATGGACTGTAATCGAGAAAAATATGGAGGGGATGAGTGAAAAGATACAGCGCGATATACGGGAAAAAATCGAACGGGTGAAAAAGGGAGAGCGAGACATCTATTTTTAACACGCGTTCCCAAAACGTAATTATTGCACATGAGTGTGAACAGGCTTCATATTGGCATATTTGGCCGCGTGAATACCGGGAAAAGTTCACTGATCAACATGATCACCGGACAAGAGATATCCCTGGTATCGCATTTCCCCGGGACGACAACCGACCCTGTAAAAAAGTCGGTGGAAATCACCGATATAGGTCCGGCGATCCTGATCGACACGGCCGGCATGGACGACTTGGGCGAAATCGGCTCGATGAAGATACAACGCTCCAAAGAGGTCATCCGAAGAGTAGACTGCGCGATATTACTAATTTCCGGGAACCAGTTCGGTGACTACGAGGTACGCTTGATCGAGCAATTCAACAAGAACGAGGTACCGTACCTTATCGCACACAACAAAAGCGATATCGACAAAATCGCGGCAATTACCAAAACCGCCATCAAGCAGTATTCCAACGCGGAGATCATTGACTTTAGCACGACCCTACCGGCCGATAAGGAGCGGTTGATAGGTGCGCTAAAACGAATCGTCCCGGAAACCGCTTTCTTGAAAAGCTCGTTAATTGGTGATCTGGTCAAGCCGAAGGATGTGGTACTGCTCATCACGCCCATCGATGAGGCAGCGCCCGAAGGGCGGCTTATTCTCCCGCAAAACCAAACCCTGCGTGACGCCCTCGATAACCATTGCATGGTTATAGTAATCAAAGAGACCGAACTAGCCGATTTCTCCAAGCTCCGGGTACGGCCCACCTTGGCCATCACCGATAGCTCTGCGTTCGGGATCGTGGCTAAACGGCTTCCCCAGGATATCCCGCTGACCAGCTTTAGCATTTTATTCGCCCGCCTCAAAGGCGATTTCGAGGCCTACCTAGCGGGAACGCCGAGCATCTCGCAACTTGAAGAGGGCGACCACGTGCTGATACTGGAGAGCTGCGCCCACCAGATTAGCTGCGACGATATAGGGAGGGTGAAGATACCGGCCCTGCTTCAAAAGTTCACGGGTAAGAAGTTGCGGTTTACCGTCGTATCAGGCCTGACCGAGCTACCCGCCAACCCCCGCGAGTTCGCACTCGTGGTTCAATGCGGTGGCTGCATGATCACCCGCAAGCAGCTGTTAAACCGACTCCGCCCCTTTATCGAGGTGGGCGTCCCGGTCACCAACTATGGGATGGCGCTGGCCTATCTGCACGGGATCTTCAATAGGGCAACGCGCGTGTTCAATAAAAAAACCACCGAACTGCAACTTTTCCCGGATTTTTAACCCCTTGGCAAAAAACGACCTCATATACCGCAACGCTTCACGAAACAAACCAAGTGACGATGAAAGAGAAACTGTCAAAGGAGGATCTTATCGAACTCCTATCAGCCAGAGGGGAGGAGGAACGAAAACTGTTTGAACGCGCAGCCCTCGTTAAAGAGCAGCACGTTGAGAACAAGGTCTACCTGCGGGGGTTAATTGAGCTATCCAACTGCTGCCAAAAAGATTGCTTCTATTGCGGTATTCGTCGTTCAAACCGCTCCTTACACCGCTACATGCTAAGCCATAACGAGACAATGGAGGTCGTAATGAGAGCATACGAGAGGGGATACGGGTCGGTCACCATACAGTCTGGCGAATGGAGCTCACCGGAATTTATCGCGCGAATAGACCGAATCGTACGGGAGGCGAAACAGGCTACTAACGGAGCACTCGGCATCACCCTCTCCTGCGGGGAGCAGCGAAAGGAGACCTACCTGCGCTGGTTCGAGAGTGGAGCAGATCGCTACCTGCTCCGTGTGGAAACCTCCTCAGAAGCGCTGTACCGAAAACTGCACCCCAACGACAACACCCACACCTACTGTAAACGGGTGAAGGCGCTGGAAGCGTTGCGGGAAACGGGATACCAGGTGGGAACGGGGGTAATGATCGGACTTCCCTTCCAGACGATCGAACAGCTGGCAGACGACCTCCTCTTCATGAAACGAATCGATATCGATATGTGCGGTATGGGACCCTACATCGAGCACCCCGATACCCCACTCTACGCCCACCGGGACAAGCTCCTCTCTCTTGAAGAGCGGCTGCACCTGAGCTGGAAGATGGTAGCCCTCCTGCGCCTCCTTATGAACGATATCAATATAGCAGCGACCACCGCATTGGAGGCGATCGATGGCAGCGCACGCGAAAAAGCCATCGCGGTAGGTGCCAACGTGGTGATGCCCAACATCACACCCACCGGTTACCGACCTGGTTACCTGCTATATGAAAACAAACCCCTCCCCGTTGCCAACGACAACGGGGAAGGGGAACTTAAAACCCTGGAACAACGACTACGTGATCTTAATCACGTTATCGCATACTTTCAACAGGGGAACTCTGCCCGGTATGAAAAAAGGATTCAGACAGAAACGAGCACTCAGATTTAACCTGCTGAAAAACAGGCATGCGCTGAAACGACTAAAAAAGCGGCCGAAAAGGCAAACTAAAATACAGAGGTGCATTTTAACAACTTCCGCCGCCCGCCTTTTTGTACTCGTCAATAATCTGCTTTACCCCGTCTGGTGAAACGCGGCCGTACACCTTTTCACCCACGAGCACCACGGGAGCTAAACCGCAAGCTCCCACGCAGCGCAAGCAGTTAATCGAAAAGCGTCCGTCGGGCGTGGTCTCTCCCACCTTGATACCTAGTTCCTTGGTGAACTCCTCGAGCACCCTCTCGGCACCACGCACGTAACAGGCCGTCCCCATGCAGATGGAGATGGGGTGTTCCCCCTTGGGAATCATCGAGAAGTAGGAGTAGAAGGTCACCACCCCGTACACCTGCGCCACCGGTATGTGCAGGTTATGGGCCACCACGTCCTGCACCTCTGCCGAGAGGTAGCCGAACCGATTCTGCGCTTCATGCAGCACGTTGATTAACTCTCCCGGATCATTGTCAAACGAGACACATATCTCGTTGATCTGCTCTATGATCTCTTTCGGTAAATTTACCCTTACCTCCACGCCATCGGTACCGGTCACCTTTTCCATGTATTCAAAGGCCTCGGGTGATATGGTTATTTTTTGACTCATATGATTTCAATTTCATGATTCAACAATCATCCTTGTAGATGGATGGTTACCTCGTTGCTCTTTGGAAAATACTCAGTGTGCAATAGCTTGTGAGCAAGCTCGCTCCCCGGTTCGCCCAAGAACTCCTCGTACAGCTTGATAATGGAAGGGTTCTCGTGCGACTTACGGATTACCTTGTGTTGGTCTTCCGTGTAGAGGGCGGCAGCACGCTTCTCGAGTACCTCGCTATCACCATGGTTAAAGGGCTGTCCACCACCGCCGATACATCCGCCGGGGCACGCCATAACCTCGATCGCGTGAAACTTCGATTTCCCTTCCCTCACCTCATCCAGTAACTTGCGGGCATTCCCCAACCCGTGAGCGATCCCAATATTCAGTTTAACCCCGTTAAAGTCGACAGTAGCCGAACGGATACCTTCCATTCCGCGTAGCTCATGGAAGTCCACCTTCTCTAACTTCTTCCCAGTATAAAGTTCGTAAGCCGTGCGGCATGCAGCTTCAATAACTCCTCCGGTGTTGCCGAAGATGACGGCGGCACCGGTCGACTCACCTAGCGGGTCATCGAAGTCACCGTCCGGGAGATTCAAGAAGTCGATGTTCGCCTGCTTGATAAAAGCCGCCAACTCGCGGGTAGAGATCGAGTAATCAACATCGGGATTGCCATCCACCTTGAACTCGTCACGCTGGCACTCGTACTTCTTACCCAGGCAGGGCATAACCGAGACCACGATCAGGTCGTTCCGTTTCACCCCGATCTTCTCCGCGAAGTAAGTCTTGGCGATGGCCCCGAACATCTGCTGGGGCGACTTTGCCGTTGAAGGCACATCCAGAAGGTCCGGGTAGTTGTGTTCGAAGAAGTTGACCCAGCCGGGGCAGCAAGAGGTAAGGATGGGCAATCGGACGTTGGGGTCACCTTCCAAGTACCTCCCAACACGTTGCAACAGCTCCGTCCCTTCTTCCATGATCGTTAAGTCGGCACTGAAATCGGTATCGAATACATAGTCGAAACCCAATTCTCGGAGTGCGGAAACCATCTTGCCGGTAACCAGCGTTCCTGCAGGCATACCAAATTCCTCACCCAACGCGGCCCGCACAGCAGGAGCCGTTTGAACGACCACCGTTTTCGAGGAATCACTCAGCGCACGTATAATCTCGTTGGTATGGTCCTTCTCGGTGAGCGCACCCGTGGGGCAAACCGATACGCACTGGCCGCAATAGGTACAGGGTGAATCCACCAGGTTCATCTCGAACGCGGGGGCTACCACCGACATGAAACCTCGATTCACGGCAGAAAGTGCACCCACGGTCTGCACCTCGTTGCACATCATCTCACAGCGACGGCACATGATACACTTGTCTACGTCGCGGATAATGGATGGGGAGGTATCTTTTCGGTACTTCGACTGTTCCCCCACGTAGGGCTGGCTACGGATACCAAACTGCACCGCGAGGTTTTGCAGTTCGCAGTGACCCGACTTGGCGCATACCAGGCAATCGAACGGGTGGTCGGAGATGATGAGCTTCAAAACCGTTGTCCGTGCATTAAGCACCCGTATGCTATGCGTGTGAATCACCATGCCGTCTTGCGCCTCGGTGATGCATGAGGGAGCAAGGTTACGCCGCCCCTCTACCTCCACCACGCAGATACGGCATCCACCCGGTTTATTCTCGATGCCCATGTCGCACAACTCGTAATGACATAGGGTAGGTATCTCTATACCCGCTTGCCGGGCCGCCTTAAGGATGGTGGTTCCCTTCTCCACCCGCACCTTCTTTTTATCTATCGTTAGTTCTATCATACTGTTAATTCATTATTTCGTGGTTAATTGAACTTCTCTCGGGTAGTCCTTCAGCAGGCTAATGGCATCGAACTGACACTTTTCCATGCATGCGCCACACTTGATACAGACTTCTTGGTTTATCGAGTGGGGTTGCCTCCGTTCGCCGCTGATGGCATGGGTAGGACAAACCCTCGTACATGCCATGCAGCCGGTGCAATCCTCTTCCAAAATCACGTAATAAAGCAGGTCTCGGCACTGTCCGGAACGGCACTTCTTCTCATGCACGTGTTCCACGTACTCCTCCATGAAGTTATCGAGGGTAGAGAGTACCGGGTTCGGGGCCGTTTGCCCTAAGCCACATAGCGCCGTGTCTCTAATAACCGAGCCCAAATTTTTCAACATCTCGATATCCTCCTGCTCTCCCTTGCCTTTGGTGATCCGATCCAGGGTCTCGTACAACCGCTTGCTCCCGATACGACAAGGTGCGCACCTCCCGCAAGACTCCTCAACGATAAAGTCAAGATAAAACTTGGCAACCGATACCATACAGTCGTCCTCGTCGAGCACGATCATGCCTCCAGAACCCATCATCGATCCTGCTGCCATGAGGCTCTCGTAGTCAATCGGTGTATCAAGGTGCTTCTCAGTGAGGCAGCCTCCCGATGGTCCACCCGTCTGGACAGCCTTGAACTTTTTGCCTCCTTTCACGCCGCCTCCAATCTCGTAAATGATCTCCCGGAGCGTAATACCCATTGGTACCTCTATGAGGCCCACGTTGTTGATCTTCCCCGCGAGGGCGAAGACCTTGGTCCCTTTCGACTTTTCAGTTCCGATGGAGGCAAACCATTCCGCCCCTTTCAACACGATTACCGGGACATTGGCGAAGGTCTCCACGTTGTTCACACAGGTGGGTTTCCCCAGGTAACCGCTTTGTGCCGGGAAGGGGGGCTTGTTGGTAGGTTCACCCCGGTGCCCCTCCATGGAATTGATTAACGCGGTCTCCTCGCCGCACACGAAGGCACCGGCCCCGTAGCGTAACTTGATGTCGAAGCTAAAATCGCTCCCTAATATATTATCTCCCAGCAGTCCATACGACCGTGCCTGAGAGATGGCTATCTTCAGTCTCCGGATGGCCAGTGGGTACTCCGCACGAATATAAATTAACCCTTCGGATGCCCCGATGCAGTACCCGCAAATTGCCATCGCCTCAAGGACAGAGTGCGGGTCACCCTCCAAGATGGAACGGTCCATAAACGCGCCGGGATCACCCTCGTCGGCGTTACAGACCACGAACTTCCGGTCGCTCTGGTTCTTGCTCGTGATTTCCCACTTGAGCCCGGTAGGGAATCCGGCGCCACCGCGGCCTCGTAAGCCGGACCGCTTAATCAGGTCGATGGCCTCTTGTGGGGTCATTTCGGTGATCACCTTCCCCAGTGCCATGTAAGAGTCTCGGGCGATCGACTCGTCGATATTCTCCGGGTCGATAGTGCCGCAATTGCGCAGGGCTACCCGCAACTGTTTCTTGTAGAATCCCATATGCTTCGAGTCAATCACGTGCTCGTTCGTCTCGGGATCCAGGTAGAGCAGCCTCTCCACCTCTCGTCCCTTGATCACGTGCTCATCGATGATCTCTCGGGCATCATCCGGTTTCACCTGGGTATAAAAGGTGTTATCCGGAAGTACCTTCACGATGGGTCCCTTCTCACAAAAGCCGAAGCACCCCGTGCGAATAACCTGCACGTCGTCGCTCAACCCTTTCCGTTCCACCTCATCGTGTAGCATCTCGTAAACCAAGTCGCTCTCGGAGGCGTGGCAACCGGTGCCAGCACACACCAGCAAATGCATTTTGTAGTGACTCATAGATCGTTGTTTAAATAGTATTGTAATTTTGTGGGATGATGCCGTCCACCAGCTCCCCCTCTTTAATGTAACGCTCGATGATCTCATCGGCTTTTTTAGTGTCCACGTACCCGAAGACCATCGGCTCTTTACCAGGCAGGGTTATCTCCACCGTAGGTTCAGCGAAGCAGTACCCCATACAGCCGGTTTGCGTAACCACCGCATCGATGCTTCTCTTATCGAGTTCCGTCACGAAAAACTCCATCACCTCTTTGGCTCCCGAAGCAATACCACAGGTCGCCATCGCCACTTTCACTTGAACCAACGACTCGGGGTTTTCGGCCTTTTCTCTCAGGTTCACCCGGGACTTCATCTCCTCCTGTCTTCTTTTCAGGTCGTCTAGTGTCTTAATCACAGCCATATCATTCAATCATTTAATAAGTTATTGTTTGTATTGTTATTTAACGTTCACGTTTACTTACTATATATTATATTTACTATATATCATGTTTATCGTCGTCGCCATTTACCTGCCTTTATCCGTTCATCACGCGACCAACTTCATTCATGTTCTCGCGGATGTATTCCTTTATCACAGCCAACATCCCCGCAGCCTCCCACTCGATTCCTTGCTCTCTCAACTCCTCGGTATCCAAGATGAATTCTGCCTCATCCACCCGGTATGAAAACCGAAAGGCGACCTTCGGGTTCGCTTTCAACAAAAGCGAAAGGTAACCAGGCACGTCGCCCATCGGCAGGCAGTCAATATTATCGGTACGGTATGTCGCCTCGATGGTCGTTCCTTCTCCCTCCTTGGAGATTATCTGCAACCCTCCCCCCGCCTGCTCGCAAGTCATCTTCAGAAAAGGGATACCCAGTCCCACCCTCCGAGTATCGCGGGTGGTGAAGAAAGGGTCGACCAACTTTTCCACGGTCTCGTGGCTCATCCCTTTGCCATCGTCCGTCACCCGAAGCATGAGCGTACAGTTGCCACTCCTCTCCTCTATATCGATCCCGATGGATCGAGCCTCCGCCCGGATGGAATTCTGCGCGATATCCATCATATGCATGGCCAAATCGGTCATAATCGTTTTCCTTTTTTAGGGCCTCCCCGTGATGGGATGGCGGTTCCTCGGGGCGAATCAAACCGGGTGTTACAGGTCTCGTACCTACCTTTCAACAACGCATCGGTGAACTCCTGCCAGTTTCGTCCCGTGATACCGAACCAGGTATAGGCCACCGCGATATCCTCCGGATAATGTGCATCGGAGCTCTGTATCAGACGCTCTCCTTTCAGCTCGGGATAGCTTAGTAAGAACCCGGCAGGCGTTGTACTTTTTGATACTTCCAACGCATGGTACCGCAACCCCGGGGGGATAAACCCCAACTGGCTGAACAGGCTGTTCCCGGGACGATCCACGTGAGCCGGCACAAAAATACCCCCCAACATGTGCACCATCTCGGCAACCCCCTCTACCTCATCGTCAATACTCATGAACAGGGAGCGCTCCTCCTCATACACGATCCGATCGTTCTCATCCACGGCCACCTGGTAGCCAAACCGATCGGGGTCATTTTTCACATCGCTCATCTTCCCATCCAGGTAGTGTTGAAAAACCTCGGTAGCCTCCAGATGGGGAAAGTAGCATAACACGTGTACCTCCTCTCGCGTGTTCACCTCGCAACCGGGGATCACGTGAAGTCCCTCCCGTTCTCCCAAGCTCATGCAGGCTCGAACGTTCCGAGTGCTATTGTGATCGGTGATCGCGATGATCTGCAACCCCCGCTCCTTGGCAATTCGGACGATGTTCCTCGGGCTCATATCCAAATCCCCACAGGGTGAGAGGCAGGTGTGTATATGCAGGTCGGCCCTCATGCCCACTCACTCAACCGCTTTTCGCCTCACTCAACCAGCAGTATAGCTCTCCACCCGTCTCGAAGGCCGGTTTCCCGGATGCAAGGATTACCACCTCCTCCTCGTTGGCCGCCTCGATAACTTCCGGATCCACCTGCCGCTCGTTCACGGCGACGATGGCGCTCAACTCTTTCAACGAGGCGACCGCCACGATATTCTTGTGCACTTGAGAGGTGACCCACACCATCCCCGCTTGCGCCTTCCCCATGACATCGCTCAATAGGTCCGACTGGTAGGCACCCTCCACGGGTCGGTCGAGCCATGCCTCGCCGGAAAGGCACTCGTAACCCAACGCCTCTTTCATGCTTTTTACATTCATACTTTACCGCTCCATTATATATTTTAATGTACTCGTTTTGCTTACTTCCTTTGGCTTTATCGCCTTACTCTAATCCCTGTTTGTTCACCATCTATGCCTAACTGTGAGGGAGGTTACTCCCGGTACTTATCAAGCCGGTTCTTACCCCACACCTTCTCGATTATCGCGAACGACTGCTCGGGGCTCAGTTTATAGTTCTTTTCCATGACACGCTGCACGAAAACGCAGTGAGAAATGGTCGCCTTTCCTTTCACGATATCCTCAGCAAGACACCTGCACTCGGGCGCACCGCAAGCGCCACAATCGAACCCGGGCAGGTAAGTCAGTAGCCGGTCAATTCTCCGCAACTTGATCAAGGCTTTTTCCATGTCCTCATCCAGCAACAGTCCATCACGGGGGTATACAGGCTCCACCCACGAGTGGGCGTGAAGTTCCTCCTCCTGTTCCAACAGGTTGTTCTCTACTGTCCCCCGATGCTCCTCTTTAAGCATCTTCAAGCGATCGCGGCGTTGCTCCAGTCGTTCTACCGTGAGGAAACGGTTACTCGGGCAGAGTATGCCCCCCGCGCAGCCCTGGTCGCAAGCACGCATCTCCAAGAAGTCAATCCCGGTAATCTCCCCCAACTCTAGCTTCTCCAAGAACTCGATCACGTTATCCATCCCATCAATGGCGAGGCTTCGACCAGGGAAATACTCCTTCTCGGTTCCCGAAAGCGACCAACAGACCGAGTCGGAACTCATATCGACAACCGTTTCCCGGGCTACAACCTCTTTCTGTCCCCGCAATATTTTCGAGGTAAGGTTAAAGGCGGTCGTCATGTTAACCGTCCCGTCGATTAACGACTTCTCCTCTCCCACGGGAGCCCTGGCAGCCACACTTTTCGCGGCGCACGGGGTTATGTAGTAGATGGAGACCTTTTCGGGTACTCCATCTTTGGATGCTCTATTCTTTTCCTCTTTCGACCTTCTCAGGAAAAACGACGCGATGTCGTGCGGGGCCTTTAACCGCATGATTTGCCCGGTCAATGAAGGGTACTGTACCTGTATAAGGCGCACCACGGCCGGACAGTAAGAACTTATAAGCGGTCGAATCGAGTGGCTCTCCGCGTAAGCGGAATAGGCCCTCTTCATGAAATCGACCGCCTGTTCCACTTCAAACACCTCGTCGAAACCCACCTGGCACAATGCATCCAGCACTTGGGCAACCGAGTATTTGGGTGAGAACTGCCCGATAAAGACCGAGGGAACCAACGCGATAGTATAATGCCCAGGGGACAGGGCTGCCACCCCATCATCTTTGGCATAGATGGCCCGCTGGGGACAAGCGCGGAAACACTCGCCGCAATCGATACACCGCTCGGGCTGAATACGTGCGTGACCATCCACTATGCGGATTGCCTTCGTGGAACAGACCCGCATGCAGCGTGAACAACCGATGCATTTGTCCGAATCGATATTTATCGAATGCGTGTAATTCCTGTCTTTCACTTCCCGTTTCTCTTTTTTCGGCTGGACGGTTTAAAAATTCACTTGAATCTCGAGTCGGGTTCCCACGCCAGGCGTAGAGGTGAGCGTCATCTCATCACAGTTTTTCCGGATGTTTGGCAACCCCATTCCCGCCCCGAACCCCATTTGACGAACCTCCTCCGTCGCCGTAGAGAACCCCTCCTGCATGGCTTTGTCGATATCCTCGATCCCAGGTCCGCTATCCTCGATCACCACGTGAATACCAGTGGGTTGTATATCCACGGTCATGGTGCCTTGGTACGCGTGCGCCACCACATTCATCTCCGCCTCGTAAAGAACCACCGCGATTCTCCTCACCAAGAGCGGAGCAATATTAAACTGCTTCAACGTTTTCCTCACCGCCGAGCTGGCACCACCCGCGGCACTGAAGTCCCCCCCTTCTATATGGTATTCAATCGTCATTCTTATTACCCATTTTCAAGCCGCTCATCGGTCACATTTTACCAACTTTCGTTACTGGTCGTCCTCTTTCATGCTGTGCAGGTACTCTTGAACCGGTTTCAACCCCTGTTGGTAAAGCCTTCCAGACGCCTCGAACAGGGTCAATCCAGATTCGATAATTGCGATACCGTTCTCCTTCGCCAGCTGAAGCATTGGGTCGGAAACCTGCTTGCCGCGAGCGAAAACGATGCACGGTATATTGGAGATTTCCGCGGTTCGGATAACCTGCAACGTGCACAACCCGGTAATCAGGATCGTATTTTCCATGTAGTAGCGCAACACGTCACTCATCAAGTCCGACGCGAAAGCGCTCTTGCAGTTACAGGCCACGCCCGGTGCGAAAAGCACCGTCCCTTCCACGATTTCACTCACCCGTTCTATATTCATACGACCATAGAAGTTATCAAAATGTCATCCAAAAAGAGGCATCTAGGGTTTCTCTAAATGTAACCAGCTAACATAATGCGCAAATATAGAGAATATTTTTCGAATTAAACGTTTTTCCCTTTAATTTATTTAAGCGGCCCTGTTCAGTTAATACACACTGCACCTTCAAATCGAGAAGTGAACGGCAGAAAGGATGGTTTGTTATGAACTTTTTTGTACTTTTGTAACTTCAAGGGGGGAGCGATTAAAAAAATTCTAACATGCATACTTTGGAACGAAGCGAACAGGAGCTCATTCGTAGGCAGAGCCTCTTGGAACTTAAGAAACTGGGGATAGAGCCCTACCCGGCTCATCTATACGAGGTAAACGCGTACTCCACAGATATAAAAGAGGGGTTCGTGGACGGCGAAGAGCCTCGTGCGGTGAGCATCGCGGGGCGGATCATGAGCCGCCGAATAATGGGAAAGGCATCGTTCTTCGAGTTAATGGACTCGAAGGGGCGTATCCAGGTGTATATCACCCGCGACGGCCTCTGCCCAGGGGAGGATAAGGAGCTATACAACACGGTTTTCAAGAAACTACTTGACATCGGTGACTTCGTAGGGATCACCGGTACAATTTTCCGCACGAGGATGGGGGAAATCTCGGTGAATGCCGAATCGATGATCCTGCTAGCAAAATCGTTAAGACCCCTGCCTATCGTTAAGGCGAAAGATGGGGAGGTATACGACAAGTTCTCGGACCCAGAGTTGCGATATCGACAACGCTACGTGGACCTGCTGGTGAACGAGGGAGTGAAAGATATCTTCGTGAAACGAACCCGCATCTTCGACGCGATGCGTTCGTTCTTCAATCAGCGGGGTTACCTCGAGGTGGATACGCCGGTGCTGCAAAGCATTCCTGGTGGTGCCGCTGCCCGACCGTTTGTCACCCACATGAACGCGCTCGACATCGACCTCTACCTGCGAATCGCCAACGAACTCTACCTGAAACGGCTTATCGTGGGTGGGTTCAACGGGGTGTACGAGTTTTCCCGCAACTTCCGGAATGAGGGGATGGATCGTACGCATAACCCCGAGTTCACGGTGATGGAGATCTACGTGGCCTATACCGACTACCACTGGATGATGGAGTTTACCGAACAGCTGTTAGAGCACGTTACCCTTGAGGTGCTGGGAACAACCCAAGTGAAAGTGGGCAATCGCGTAATCGACTTCAAGGCACCCTACCCACGTGTAACCATGATCGATGCTATTAAAGAGCATACGGGTATCGATATCAGTGGGATAAACGAGTCCCAGCTCAGGGAGGCTTGCAAGCGGCTTGGAGTGGAACAGGACGAGACGATGGGCAAGGGGAAACTGATTGATGAGATTTTTGGCGAGAAGGCCGAAGGCCATTACATCCAACCCACCTTTATCATCGACTACCCCATCGAGATGTCGCCCCTCACCAAGCGACATCGGGATAATCCCGAGCTAACGGAGCGGTTCGAGTTGATGGTAAACGGCAAGGAGTTGGCTAACGCCTATAGTGAGTTGAATGACCCGATAGATCAAAGGTGGCGTTTCGAGGAGCAGCTCCGTTTGTCGGAGAAGGGCGATGACGAGGCGATGTTCATAGACCAAGACTTTTTGCGTGCGCTAGAGTACGGTATGCCCCCCACCTCGGGAATGGGGATAGGAATGGACCGACTTACCATGTTGCTTACCGGGCAGACCTCTATCCAAGAGGTGCTGCTTTTCCCAACCATGCGTCCCGAGTGGCCCGTGAAGAGAAAAACTACCTCGCGGGACGCCAAAAGAGAGGTACACCTGGGCAACCCAAGCGGCGAATCAGAAACATCGGCCCACCAGAAAAAATAACGTGTCATGGATTCTATCGGAAAAATTTGCGTCCTCGGGGGCGGCACATGGGGTACTGCGCTGGCCAAGATGGTGTTAATGAACCAGAAGCATATTAACTGGTATATCCGCCGGGATGACCAGATCGAAGGGTTCTACAAACTGGGGCGTAACCCCAACTACTTGACCAACGTGAAATTCAACCTGGCGCAGATCACCTTCTACTCGAACATCGAGAAGGCGATTAAGGACTCCAACACGGTCATTATCGCTATCCCGTCACCTTACGTAAAATACTACTTCCGACGCGTATGGAACAGTACATTTAGAGGAAAGTTTGTCGTTTCGGCGTTGAAGGGTATTATCCCCAATGACAATATAGTGATGAGCGAGTACCTGGCCGATAACTTTAAAATCCCTCTTGAGAACATCGGCGTGCTCTCCGGACCATGCCACGCCGAAGAGGTAGCCCTGGAGCGCCTTTCGTTCCTAACAGCCGCGAGCAAGGACGAGAGGAAGGCGAAGCTGCTGGCTGAAGCTATCTCGTCGAGGATATTGAAAACGAACACCTCGACCGATGTGGTGGGGATAGAGCTCGCGGCGGTGCTAAAAAATATCTACGCCGTCGCGGCAGGCATCTGCCAGGGGTTAATGTACGGCGACAACTTCCAAGCGGTGCTGATGAGCAATTGTGCCAAGGAGATGGCACGTTTCCTCAACAAGGTGGCCCCTATGGAGCGTCAGATCACGGAGCAACAGTACCTGGGTGATATGCTGGTGACCAGCTACTCGCAGTTCAGCCGCAACCGCACGCTGGGCACGATGATCGGCAAGGGGTACTCCGTGAAAACGGCGCAGCTGGAGATGGAGATGATAGCCGAAGGGTACTACGGGGCCAAGTGCATCTACGAACTCAACGAACGGTTCAAGGTGGAGATCCCTATCGCCCGAACGGTATACGAGATTCTTCACGAGAAGTTGCAGCCCAAAAAAGGTATCCGCCAACTAATCGATTTCTTCTGATTTCTATTTTCACCCAACGGGGCCTCGTGCGTTGCCCGGTCACCCGTTCAAAAAACAACGTAATGGAGAGTATTCAACTAAACATCAAACAGGTATTCCCCTTCCTCCCGGAAGAGGATATCTTGAAAAAATCGGAGCAGGCCGACGCGTGTAACCAAGCGTTGCACGACGGCTCTCGCGAAGGCAATGATTTCCTGGGATGGGTCTCCCTCCCCTCCTCCATCACCGATAACCTCTTGCACGAGGTAGAAGAGGCCGCGGCGGTCCTTCGTTCCCGTTGTGAGGTGGTCGTGGTGGTGGGTATCGGCGGGAGTTACCTGGGTGCCCGTGCCATGATCGATGCGCTCTCCAACTCGTTCGATTGGCTACAAGAGAAAGGGGAGCGAAAAAACCCGGTGGTGCTGTTCGCCGGGACCAACCTCTGCGAGGAGTACCTGTATGAGCTGACCCACTACCTGAACGACAAGCAGTTCGGCATCATCCACATATCCAAATCGGGCACCACCACCGAGCCGGCCATCGCCTTCCGTCTGTTAAAGGAGCAGCTGGAAAAGAGGGCGGGCAAAGAGGAGGCGAAAAAACGGATCGTCGCGATTACCGATGTCAAGAAAGGTGCACTCCGCACGCTAGCCGATTCAGAAGGGTACAAGACGTTCGTCATTCCCAACGACGTGGGGGGACGCTACTCTGTCCTCACCCCGGTGGGGTTGCTCCCCATCGCGGTGGCGGGAATCGACATCCGCTCTATAGTAGCCGGCGCCCAGGAGATCGAGAAAGCGACGGAACCAGGCATCTCTTTCAATTACAATCTACCGGCCATTTACGCGGTAATCCGAAACGAGCTATACAAACGAGGTAAGAAGATAGAGATCTTGGTGAACTACCATCCCAAGCTCCACTACCTGGCCGAGTGGTGGAAACAACTGTACGGGGAGAGCGAGGGGAAGGAGTTGAAGGGGATCTTCCCGGCAGCGGTCGATTTCACGGCCGACCTCCACTCGATGGGTCAATGGATCCAGGAGGGGGAACGTACCCTCTTCGAAACGGTGATCTCCATTCGAAAGCCCAACCGGGAAGTACGGATACCTAGTGACGAGAGGGACCTCGACGGGTTAAACTACCTGGCAAGAAGACGAGTGGACGAGGTGAATAAAATGGCGGAGTTGGGAACCCGGGTCGCCCACGTGGACGGAGGCGTTCCCAACCTGTTAATTGAGCTACCTGAGCTGAACGAGAAGTACCTAGGCCAGCTGATCTACTTCTTCGAGAAGGCTTGCGGCATCAGCGGCTACCTGCTGGGGGTGAACCCGTTCAACCAGCCAGGGGTAGAAGCTTACAAGAAGAACATGTTTGCCCTGCTAGAGAAACCGGGGTTCGAGGAGGCCAGCAAGGCCATCCGGTCGAGGCTATAACCTTCAAGCTTAACGAACACGTGTTTCGCAACCTTGCAGCAGCATGTTTGCAAAACGCGAGATAGGATCTTGCCGTTAAATTCGCGGAAAGCGGGTAAGCATCATGATCCACACGCGTGGGAAAGAGGTGTTATACCTTTAGGTGCACGGTGAAAAAATAATGACATCTAAATATAAAGAAATAACATTAAACAGAGAGGTGCAGGATGCCTAAAAGTACAATTTTATAAAGTGTATCAAGAGGGATATTCCTACCGTAATCGATGTGTACGATACGGCTAGATGGATTGCCGTAACCCCATTGACCGAAAAATCGATCGCCTTAGGCAGCGCTCCCGTGGAATTCCCTGATTTCACAAATGGAAAGTGGTTACATAACAAACCAATATTTGGTTTAACGGACGAATATTAACGAAATGATAAAAAAATCTTTACTTTTAAACTATTTAAAACATCACAACTATTCGACATTCGACCTCAAGGCGGTTATCTTTGATATGGACGGGGTACTTTATGACTCCATGCCGGCACACGACCTCTCTTGGAGGGAGGCAATGGACGAGTTTGGATTGAAATACCTGCCAAACGAGTTTTACTTTCAGGAAGGGCGTCTGGGTCATGCCACGATCAACGCCGTTTTTCAACGCAACTTGAACCGGGATTCCACCCCCGAAGAGAAAGAGAGCGTATACGCACGCAAGTCGGAGCTTTTCAGCCAATACAACAACGATGAAACCATGCCCGGCGCACACGAAGCACTAGAGTACGTTCAAAAAGAGGGACTGACCCCCATCCTGGTCACCGGCTCGAGACAACCCACGCTACTGGATCGGCTTGCCACTCACTTCCCGGGCGCATTCACCCCGGAAACGATGGTGACCGCTTTCAACGTGGAGCATGGGAAACCGCATCCGGAACCCTTTCTGAAGGGATTGGAAATGGGGGGCAACCTACAGCCCAATCAGGCCATCGTTATCGAGAACGCCCCGCTGGGTATCGAGGCAGCCGTGAAAGCAGGTATTTTCACCATCGCTGTTAACACGGGCCCCCTGGACGATACCGTGTTAACGAACGCGGGAGCCTCTATCGTCTTTCACTCCATGCCGGAATTGACGGCGGCTATGCCGGAATTTTTAAGGCTGGCTCAAACGATTAAGGTTTAACATCTCGTGATTATCACACTATTCATTTAAAATACAGGGTTATGGAGATAAACAGGTACGGATTCCTACGCGTGGGTGCGGCATCGCCCAAGCTAAAAGTGGCCGATTGCGGGTATAACGCGTTCGAGATAAAAAAGTTGGTCGAGCGGGCACGACAAGAGGAGGTACAGATTCTCTGCTTCCCCGAGCTATGCCTCACCGCATACAGCTGCGGCGATCTGTTCTTTCAGCGAGCATTGCAGGCGAAAGCAGTAGAAACGCTATCCGACCTATTGCTTTTCATGAAACGTGACGAGAACGGCGTTTTCCCTATCGTCTTAGTCGGTCTTCCCCTGCTAATCAAGAATAACCTCTACAACGTCGCAGCCACCATATCTCCCGAGGGTATCTTGGGCGTGGTGCCCAAGAGGTTCCTCCCTAGCCCCGACGAGGCCTACGGCAACCGTTACTTCACCCCGGGAAACCACATCGACTGCCGCACGGTGAAAATCGCGGGAAAGGAGGTGCCGCTCTCTTCCAGCGGGATGATCTTCCGCACCCCGTTTGGCAACTTTGGCGTGGAGATTGGCGAAGACCTATTGGGACCGGTTCCCCCCTCGTCGGAATTAACCACGCAAGGGGCAGAACTCATCTTCAACCTGTCGGCAAGCAACGAGCTGGTGGGCAGACACACCTACCGGAAAGCGCTCGTTAAGCAGCAATCGGCCCGATGCCACGCGGCCTACGTCTACGCTTCGGCCGGGTTTGGCGAATCGACCACCGACTTGGTCTTCTCGGGCGACTGTCTCATCGCGGAGAACGGCATCCTCCTTGCCGAGTCACCTCGTTTCTCACTCGATAGCGAACTCATCATAGCCGATATCGACGTCGTCGCATTGCGACATGACCGGCTAAACAGTTCCCACTTCAAAACCAAAACACCGGACGACGCGATGGAAGTTGACTGCCGCCTCAAAACCATCTCCCCGGCAACGATGCATCGGTCGTTTAACCCACACCCCTTTATCCCTCCCCTCGAAGAGCGCAACGAACGTCTCTCTGAACTCTTTGATATTCAGACCCACGGGCTGGCGAAGCGATTGGTTCACACCAACATACAACAAGCGGTCATTGGCGTCTCCGGTGGGTTAGACTCTACGCTAGCGCTGATGGTGGTGGCCAACACGTTCGACCGGCTGGGACTCCCCCGAGAAAATATCCACGGCATCACCATGCCGGGATTCGGCACGACCAAGCGCACCTACAATAACGGGATGGCCTTGATGAGGGAAGTCGGTGTCACTATCAAAGAGATACCCATAAACGATGCCGTAACGCAACACCTCAAGGATATAGAACACGATGGCAACACCCACGATGTAACATACGAAAACAGCCAAGCCAGGGAGCGGACGCAAATATTGATGGACTACGCGAACAGGGTAGAAGGGCTGGTGATTGGCAGTGGGAACATGTCGGAGCTGGCTTTGGGCTGGACCACCTACAACGGTGACCACATGTCGATGTACGCCGTCAACACGGGCGTACCCAAAACGCTGGTCGTTGCGCTGGTCCGCTGGATAGCGGACCAGCGCGTGGAGGAAAGCACGAGGAGCGTCCTGCACGACATCCTTGACACCCCGTTTAGCCCCGAGCTATTGCCGGCCAAAGGGGATGGATCTATTGTGCAGGAGACCGAACACTACGTGGGTCCCTACGAGTTGCACGACTTCTTCCTTCACCGCGTGTTAAGGTACGGCGACACTCCCACGCGTATCCGATTCTTAGCCGAACAGGCGTTCGTCGGGAAATATGACCCCAAAGAGATAGAAAAGTGGCTGAAGGTATTCTACAAACGCTTCTTCGCACAACAGTTCAAACGCTCCTGCCTACCCGATGGCCCGAAGGTGGGTTCGGTAAACCTTTCGCCTCGAGGTAGCTGGTACATGCCAAGCGATGCATCGTCATCCCTTTGGTTAGAAGAGTTAGATGTCTAACGTGATTCAGGCAATGTGATCCAAAAGAATTAAGGGAATCCTCTTTATCACTATCTCAGATTAAAAGAATATATCGGAATGAGACAACTTATATCCCTTTTTACCCGGTACACGGGAAAAATCAACCCATCGCTGGAAGATTTACCCTCATCCGGTTCCAACCGGAAATATTATCGTCTTTCAAGCGACGGGATCTCCCTAATTGGTGTTCGGGGAGAGTCTCGGGACGAGAACCGCACGTTTATCCGGTTGGCCCGCCATTTCCGCGGGAAAGGGTTGCACGTACCCGAAGTACTGTCTGTCTCGAACGACGGGACCTGTTACATTCAACAGGACCTGGGAGACACCATCCTGTTTGATGCCATTAAAGGGGGAAGGCTTACCGGTGTATTCAGCCACGATGAGAAAGCGTTGTTGCACAAAACCATCGAGCTACTAGCCGACTTTCAGGTAAAGGGTGCGGAGGGGCTCGATTTTAATGTTTGCTACCCCTTGCCGGAGTTCGACCGGCGTTCGATTCATTGGGACCTGAACTACTTCAAGTACAACTTCCTGAAAACTACCGGTATGGACTTCAGGGAGGATCTCCTGGAGGATGATTTCGAAAGGTTGACCGAACAGCTCCTGCAAGAGCAAACGGAGACATTCCTCTATCGCGACTTTCAATCGCGTAACGTGATGCTCGTGGATGGAACACCCTACTTCATCGATTTTCAGGGGGGGCGCAAAGGACCGGTCTACTATGACGTGGCATCGTTCTTGTGGCAGGCGAAAGCCAACTTCCCCAATGAGTTGCGCGACGAGCTGACTCAAACCTACATCCGATCGCTTCAAAAATGGATGCCCGTGAACGAGACCACTTTCAGGGAGCAGTTGCAACTGTTTGTCCTATTCCGCACGTTACAAGTATTGGGAGCGTACGGGTTCAGGGGTTACTTCGAAAAAAAACCGCACTTCATCCAGAGCATCCCGTTCGCCCTAGACAACCTCAGGGAACTGCTAAAAGAGGGATTTGAAGAGTATCCTTATCTCCACGAGATTTTGATCGAGATGACAGAGCTGAAACAGTTCGCCGATACCCGAAAGCGGACGCTGGAGGTACGCGTTTTCAGTTTCGCCTACAAAAAAGGGATACCAAACGACACCTCTGGCAATGGCGGGGGATACGTGTTCGACTGTCGTGCCATCAACAACCCCGGTAAGTTTGAACGGTACAATAACGTGAATGGGTTAGACGAACCGGTAATCAGGTTCCTGGAGGAGGAGGGCGAAATGACGCAGTTCCTCGACAATATCTACCCCCTCGTTGACCGGCACGTGCAACGTTACATCGACCGTGGGTTTACCGACCTGATGATCTCCTTCGGATGTACCGGCGGTCAGCACCGTTCGGTCTACGCTGCACAACGGGTAGCCGAACATATCGCCAAGCAGTTTAAGGTGAAGGTCTCGCTCGTACACCGTGAACAGAACCTGGAACAGGAGTTCAGACCCTGAAAAACGATAAAGGAGCAAAAAAAATTACAATTTAGGAATTCAATTCCATTATTGTAAACCTGTAATCTTAAACCTACTGCTCGTTAAAATGTAGAAAGAGAATAAGAGAGACTGTATGAAAGCGATGGTATTTGCAGCGGGATTGGGGACCCGACTTAAGCCGTTGACGGACAGCATGCCCAAGGCACTGGTACCGGTGGCGGGAAAACCGCTGTTGCAACACACCATCGAAAAGCTGAAAGCCTCAGGGTTCAACGAAGTCATTATTAACGTGCATCACTTTGCCAATCAGATCATCGACTTCATGCGGAGGAATGATAATTTTGGTATCCGGATCGAGTTTTCCAACGAAAGCGAGAAGCTCCTCGATACCGGAGGTGGTATCAAGCGGGCATCGTGGTTTTTTAACGACGGTCAACCCTTTCTTATCCATAACGTGGATATCCTTTCCAATATCGACCTCTGTGAACTGATGAAGCAACATCGTGAATCTAACTCGGCAGCCACCCTGGTATGTGGTGAACGAGAAACATCACGCTACCTGCTCTTTGACCGGTCGAACCGACTACGGGGCTGGGTGAACGAGAAAACGGGGGAGGAGAAATCACCCGTTGCCCATCGCAACCCCTCCCGCTATAAGAAACTGGCTTTTTCAGGAATTCACCTCCTGCAGCCCTCCCTCTTTAAGCAGATGGAAGAGATGGCCGACACCTTTTCCATTATCGACTTCTACATTCAACATTGCGACGAGGTCGCTATAACGCTGTACGCTCCCAAGGGACTTCAAACCATTGACGTGGGGAGACTGGAGGCGCTGCCCGCCGCCGAACTCTTTGTAAATCAACTCACGCTCATCTCCCCGAAGTAAAAAAACTCCCCTTGACTGAACTTTCATACCTAAAACTCGTTACTAATTTGGAAACAATAGCGCCAATCAAATAACCGGCAAAAATCGAAAAATTTTAATTTAAAATTGAATACAATGAAACCCTTCCTTTCCATGATCGCCTTAGCCCTAGTTTGGCAAATAAACGCGCAAGTAATCTATTACAACGCGGACCAATTCCCACTGATAGGAAAAACGTCGGATGAGACCGAGACGCGGTACGAGCGCCTCCCCACCCACCTGAAAGAGGTTACCCGTCCACCCGTGTGGGGCCTGGGGAAGAACAGCGCCGGGCTGGCCATACGCTTTAACAGCAACAGTACCACCATCTCCGCCAAATGGGAAGTGCTGAGGGATAACCGGATGAACCACATGACCGAAACGGGCATCAAGGGACTCGACCTCTACGCGTGGGAAGGGGATCATTGGAGGCCTGTGAGAGCGGCACGCCCTTCCGGTAAGGTGAACGAGCAAAACATCATCACCAACATGACACCCGAAGAACGGGAGTTCATGCTCTACCTCCCCCTATACGACGGGCTGGTTTCATTGGAAATAGGAATTGATTCCGCTACCTACATCAAGCCCCCGGTACTACCTTACCCCGACACCTCTCGTCCCATCTTGGTGTACGGAACCAGCATTACCCAAGGAGGATGCGCCACGCGGCCGGGAATGGTTTACACCTCTATCCTCGGACGGATGTTGAATCGGGAGATAATCAACCTCGGGTTCAGCGGAAACGGGCAACTCGATTACGAGATCGCCGAGCTAATGGCGACACGTACGGACGCATCCCTGTTCATCCTTGACTTTGTCCCTAACGTCAACACCACGCAGCTGGAAGAAAAGACACGTCCTTTTTACAATATCATACGAGAAGCCAACCCCACTACCCCCATCCTTTTTGTGGAGAACATCACCTACCCCTATGCAACATACGATCAAAGCACGCTTAAAAACGTAACGGAAAAGAACAGGTTGTTAAGGGAGACGTTCGAGAAAATCAAGAGCGAAGGGGATTCCCTGGTTTACTACTTGCCGACCGATGGGCTCATCGGCGAAGACGGCGAAGCTACCGTGGACGGTGTCCACCTGACCGATACCGGGTTCACCCGACTTGCCCAAAAGATTTTTGAAGCGATTCAAAAAATCGAAAAGAGGTAGCGAAACGCCACCTTCCGAAAGGACGACACCCGCCTCACCAATAGTTAAACCTCATTAAAACCCGGTACATATTAAATCTCCTCTTTTTTATCCCTTGAATTAATAAAAATTATTCTTTTTCTTCGCGTGTGACATTATATCATACACGACACATGCGCTGGCTCACCCCTACATTAAACAAAAAGGATAAAAACATGACATCTTTAAATGAATCGCGGGTACTATATAAATCGGAATTGCTTGATAACGTGGTCCCCTTTTGGCTCTCTAAGTCGCAAGACAACGATCACGGGGGCTACTTCACCTGCCTTGACAGACAAGGCAACGTGTTCGACACCGACAAGTTCATCTGGCTCCAAGCCAGGCAAGTCTGGCTCTTCGCCATGCTGTACAATAAGGTGGAGGGAAAAAGGGAGTGGCTCGACTGCGCCGTCCAGGGCGCCGAATTCCTTAAAAGATACGGGCACGATGGACATTACAACTGGTATTTTTCCCTGACGCGCGAGGGGCAGCCACTGGTGGAGCCCTACAACATCTTCTCCTATACCTTCGCCGCCATGGCGTTCGGCCAACTAAGTTTGGCAACAGGAAACCAAGAGTACGCCGATATAGCTCAACGCACCTTCGAGATCATCCTCGATAAGAGAGACAACCCGAAGGGACGATGGAACAAAGCACACCCGGGTACGAGGAATTTGAAATCGTTCTCGCTCCCGATGATCCTGAGCAACCTCACGCTGGAAATAGAACACCTACTCGATAAAGATACCGTGGAGCGTACCATGGAGGAGTGCATCCACGAGGTGATGAACCAATTTCTTCGACCGGAACTAGGAGGCATTATCGTGGAGAATCTGAACCATGACGGAACGCTCTCCGATACCTTTGACGGTCGACTTGTAAACCCGGGACACGGGATCGAGGCCATGTGGTTCATCATGGACTTGGGTGTGCGCCTCAACCGCCCCGAACTGATCAAAAAGGCCGTGGAGACCACGCTAACCATGGTCCAGTACGGCTGGGACAAAGAGCATGAAGGGATATTCTACTTCATGGATAGGGAAGGCCATCCACCGCAACAGTTGGAACATGACCAAAAGTTATGGTGGGTACATATGGAATCCCTGATTTCGTTGATAAAGGGATACCAACTGACAGGCAACCGGCAATGCCTCGACTGGTTCAAAAGAGTGCACGAGTACACGTGGAAGCACTTTAAAGACCCCGAATACCCGGAATGGTGGGGCTATTTAAACCGTCAAGGGGAGGTGCTCCTTGACCTGAAAGGGGGAAAGTGGAAAGGCTGCTTCCATATCCCGAGAGGACTCTACCAGTGCTGGAAAGTACTGGAAGCGATTACCAATGAAACAAAGTAATGAAGCGATTGCTCGTAAATGATAGACCCATGAAACGCGAAATACAGATTATGCTCCTTCTGGTGCTCTTTTTCTCCTGTAAAACTGAAAAAGGGGCGAAAGAGCTATCCCTCCTCCCGATGCCTCAAGAGGTATCCCTATCCGGTTCGGGGAAACATCGGCTCCCATCCGGCTCGATTGACGAGACGGTTGTTGTCCAAAATAGGGTAGAGGCTATCCCCGAGGCGACCGACCACCAAGAAGAGGCCTACCGGCTGGTGGTCACGAAGGATAGTATCCTAATCGAAGCCATCACGGAGCGGGGATTCTACTGGTCGCAGCAGACGCTGCAACAGCTTATCGTGAAAGAAGACAACGGTAACGCTTACCTGCCGCTGGTCGAGATTACCGACTGGCCGGCCTTCAGGGTACGGGGCTTCATGCACGATATCGGGAGAAGCTACATCTCGGTGGAGGAGTTAAAAAAGCAAATCGCACTCCTCTCCCGCTACAAGATCAACCTGTTCCACTGGCACCTAACGGAGAACCAAGGGTGGCGGCTACAAAGCAAACGTTTCCCCGAACTGAACGACAGCATCCACTTTGAACGGCTTCCCGGGAAATATTACACCATCGAGGAGGCACGGGAGATCACCGATTGGTGCCGGCAGCACCACGTGCTGTTGATCCCCGAGGTGGATATGCCGGGGCATAGCGCCGCGTTTGTTCGCGCGATGGGTGTGGATATGCAATCGCCCAAGGGGATGAAGATTTTGAAGGAGTTGATGGAGGAGGTCTGCACCGAGGTGTTTCCTGACCTGCCCTACATCCATATTGGCACCGATGAGGTACAATTCACGAACCCCGACTTCGTACCGGAGATGGTAGCCCATATTCGGGGGCTGGGCAAAAAGGTGATCTCCTGGAACCCCGGGTGGAACTACAAGCCCGGGGAAATCGATGCCACCCAACTATGGAGCTACCGGGGCAAGGCGCAATCAGGCATCCCGGCCATCGACTCGCGATTCCACTACATCAACCATTTCGATGCGTTTGGTGATATCGTGGCACTGTACAACAGCCGAATTTACAACGCGGAACAGGGCGATAACGACTTGGCGGGATCTATCTTGGCGATCTGGAACGACCGATTGCTGCCCGACGAGGAGCAAATTATGATGCAAAACCATTTTTACCCCAATATTCTCGCTTTCGCGGAGCGCACATGGCGGGGCGGAGGATCGGAATACTTTGACAAGAACGGACCGATCCTGCCGACTGACCCCAATGACCCGCTGTTTCAATCGTTCGCCGACTTCGAGCAACGCATGCTACAGCACAAAGAGCGCTATTTTAAAGATAAACCATTTCCCTACGTGAAGCAGACCGATATCCGCTGGCGAATTACCGATCCATTCCCCAACGAGGGGGTGCTGACGCAACCATTCCCCCCGGAAGTGGAACTGGCTGACGCGTACCTGTACCAGGACAACATGTATAAAGTTCGTGATGCGGTGGGTGCCTCCATCTACCTGCGCCACGTGTGGGATATCGTGCCTGGTTTTTACAAGGAACCGAAGGAGAACCACACCGCCTACGCCTACACCTGGGTATGGTCGCCTAAAAAACAAGAGGTGGGAGTCTGGGTAACAACACAAGACTACAGCCGATCGGAGAGCGACCTGCCACCATCCCCAGGCAAGTGGGACTACCGGGAGAGCCTCGTTTTCATCAACGATGAGCCTTTGGCACCACCGGTCTGGGAAAATCACCATGCGGTGCGAAGCAACGAGATCATGCTCAAGAACGAAAACTTCAGCGCCCGTCCTCCTCTTCCCGTTCAGCTGGAAAAGGGGTGGAACAAAGTGCTCCTCAAATTGCCAATCGGACATTTTTCAACTCCGGAGGTGCGGTTACAAAAATGGATGTTTACCTTTGTATTCGTAACCCACGACGGGAGGGAACGAGTACCCGACTTGGTCTATAGCCCCGACAAGGTAAAGTAACCCGTTTGCTGTAAAGGGTTAGGAGGAAAAAAACTAACGATAAGCTAACCTCAGCTTTCGCACCTGCCTAACGCTTGCATAAAAGCTAAAAAGGATACGGCAGCATGCGAAAGCCGAAACAAACATATTTAAAGAGATGAAACAGTTTGATAAAATCAAGGGGGTGATCGTCGCCCCATTCACCCCGTTCAATAAAAAGGGTGACGTGGACTTGGGTCCCATTGCGGATTACGCGGCTATGCTGCAAAAAAACGACCTGATTGGCGTTTTCATTAACGGGTCATCGGGTGAGGGGTACCTGCTCACGGTGAAGGAGCGACTGAAACTGGCCGAGAAATGGATGTCGGTCGTCCCCGAGGGATTCAAGGTGATCGTGCACGTGGGAGCCACTTGCGTCAAAGAGAGTGTTCTGATGGCCCAACACGCCCAAGAGATCGGTGCGTTCGGCACCGGCGCAATGGCGTCGCCCTTCCCCAAAGTGGGGCGCGTGGAAGAGCTCGTGAAGTACTGCGAGGAGATCGCGTGCGGCGCACCCCGCCTCCCCTTCTACTTCTACCACATTCCTGCTCTGAACGGTGTTTTCCTTCCCATGTTGCCCTTCCTGAAGGCGGCCGACGGGCGAATCCACAACCTGGCGGGCATCAAGTACACCTTTGAGAGCCTGTACGAGTACAACCAATGCATGCTCTACGAAAACGGCAAGTACGATATGCTACACGGGCAAGACGAAACAATCCTTTCGGCCCTCGTGATGGGTGGCGCTCAGGGCGGTATCAGCGGTACGGGCAGTTACATCGGGAGGTCGCTGGTGGGGGTAATCGACGAGTACAACAAGGGCAATATTGAGAAAGCGGTGGAACACCAGAACTTCGCGCAGGAGGTGATCAACGTGATCGCACGCTACCGGGGTAACATCGTGGCGGGCAAGCGGATCATGAAACTCATGGGGTTGGACCTAGGTGCCAACCGGACACCTTTCCAGAACATCAACGAGGAGGAAGAGGCAATGATCAAACGCGAACTGGAAGCGATCGACTTCTTCTCACGATGCAACAGGGTGTAACCTAGATGTTCAGATCAAACGTGTTCAGCTTAATCGAACATCCGTCTGAACCTATTGGACGCCCGCTTTTGCTCCGCCTTCGTCGGGGAAAAATTGGTGGAGCTCTTCATCTGCTTTAAGCTCTCCCGCTCCTTGTCGGTCAGGTTTTCCGGGACGTAAACGTTCACGTGGATCAGCTGATCGCCCCGGCCATAGCCGTTAACGGGGGGGAGCCCCTTGTTGCGCAGGCGCAGTACCTTACCGGGTTGAGTACCCGGTTCGATTTTCACCTTCGCCACCCCTTCGATAGTGGGTACTTCCACGGTACCCCCCAAGGCTGCCATTGGGAAGCTCAGAAAAAGGTTGTAGATAACGTCGTCCCCATCGCGAATCAGATCGGAATCTTCCTCCTCTTCCACCACGACCAGCAGGTCGCCGTTCACCCCACCCTTTCGGGCAGCATTCCCCTTACCCGATAGGGAGAGCTGCATTCCTTCGGCCACGCCGGCCGGTATTTGAATGGAGATCACCTCCTCATCGCGCACGATCCCCTCCCCATTGCAGTGTGCGCATTTCTTCGTGATACTTTTCCCGTCGCCGCCACACGTGGGGCAGGTGGAAGATGTTTGCATCTGCCCAAGGATGGTGTTCGCAACCCGCGTCACCACGCCCGACCCGTTACAGGTGGGGCAGGTAGAAACGGAGTTGCCCCCCTCTGAGCCGTTCCCGTTGCAGTGACTGCAGGAAACGTACTTCTTGACCTTAATCTTTTTTTCAACACCGTGCAAAATCTCTTTCAGTGTTAACTTCACCTTCACCCGAAGGTCGGAGCCGCGGTTGGTCCTCCTGACCCGTTGGGTACCACCAAAACCACCAAACCCACCAAAGCCACCGAAATGACCCCCGAAGATATCGCCGAATTGAGAGAATATATCCTCCATGGACATGCCGCCACTGAACCCACCGGAAGTAGATCCGCTCATACCGGCGTGCCCAAACTGGTCGTACCGCGCACGCTTGCTCTCATCACTCAGCACCTCGTACGCCTCCGCCGCCTCCTTGAACTTCTCCTCGGCCGCTTTATCCCCCGGGTTTTTATCCGGGTGATATTGAAGGGCCTTTTGCCTGTAGGCCTTTTTTATCTCTTCGGCTGTGGCGCTCTTGGGCACGTCAAGTACGTCGTAATAATCTCTTTTCGTCGCCATCTTACTCTCCCACGATTACTTTCGGATAACGGATAATCTTGTCGTTCAACTCGTAACCCTTCTGGATACAGTCTACCACCTTCCCCTTTTGCTCCTCATCCTCCACCGGGGTGGTCGTAACCGCCTCGAAGCGATCACCGTTGAACGGTTGCCCCACCGCCTCCATCTCTTTCACCCCGTTCTGTTTCAGGAAGTTAATAAATTTAGAGTGGATCAGCTCGATACCTTCCAGCACGGCCTCCTTATCTTCCGCCCGTTGCAGCGACTCTAGGGCTCGCTCAAAATCATCCACCAGGGAGATGATGCCGATCAACACCCGCTCCCCACCATTTTTTATCAACTCGGCTTTCTCTTTTAAGGTGCGTTTCCTGAAATTATCATACTCCGCATGCAGACGCAGGTAGCTATCGTTCAACTCTTCATGCTTCTGCTGGAAGTTTTCCAACTCCTCCTCTACGCTAGGCTTACCCTTCTCGCTCGCCTCGCCTTTACTTGGACTCGGCACTTCTTGACTCACGTTCAACCCCTTCTCGTCTGCTTTCAGCGTTTCTTGTTCCACGCCCAATCCTTCCATAGGTGCCGTATCGCCCCCTTTTGTCGGCTCCCGTTTGGATTCGGCCTTGGGCTGATCGCCTGTCAAAATGTCTACATTATTATCCTTAACGTTTTCAGGCTGCTCTTTACTTGACTTTTTGTCTACTCCCTCGACCCGCACCTTGGGGCTCACCGTATCTTTTTTCTTTTGACTCATATGCATGTTAATAGAATTATCCATCGGTATTTACAGCAAAAAGTTTGCCAAAGCGGCTTGAAGGACAAAACCGCCACTCGAAATGGGAAAAAGGAGCCATGTTTTAAGAAACTAATCTAACTCAAAGGAACAGCTCGCACCACTCGTCAAACACCTTCACCTGATGCCACCCGTGCCGTTTAAGTCCCTGCCTGATCTTCTTGATTGGCTTCTCCTTGCCTGGGCTCGATTTGGAATAAAACTTATCAGCGAAACAGATGATCTGCTCCTCCAAACTTTGCGGGCGCATATCCCGATGAGGAATCGGCAACTTCCTCTTGATGATACTTTCAAGGCTAATGCCGGTTCCCGTATGTCGTTCGCACACCAATCCGTGTTTGGGGTATCCTTCAGCACTGAGCAACTCTTGCCCCAGGTAACCGTGGCAAATGTAGGGATATTTCCCCTTACACCCGAAATGGGGTGCGCGGGTCAAGTAGATGCCAATGTCGTGCAACATGGCCGCCTCCTCGATAAACCGGGTATCCACGGCTAACTCCGGGTGGTTCTGCACGATGGAAAGGGCTTTATTGGTTACGTCGGTCGCGTGCAACATGAAGACGTCGTACAACCTGGTTCCCCTCGTGTAATGTTTATCGATGATCGCCTGTATATCCATGCACACTACTCTCTACAGGGGAACAATGTATTTCTTCATGGCCTCGTCTTGCAACGACTTAGGTACTGCGGCTTTCACCTCGTCCACGATGATATTGATCAACCGTTCCCGAAAGTACTCTTTCCGGGTAATCAGGCTAATCTCTCGGACGGGCGTACTGTTCTTGAAGGGGCGCACGTTCTTCTTTTGGGTCTCGCTCAAGTTGGACAGCGCCATCTCGGGAATTACAGTAATTCCATCGTTTTGATCCACGATATGAATAAGGGTATTGATACTGCCCGCTTCGTACGAGAAAATAGAGGAGCTCTTTCCGCGGTGTCCCCTCTGGTTGCAGAGGTGCAATATCTGGGTACGGAAGCAGTGCACCTCATCCAGCAGCCACATCCTGACGGTGGAGAGATCACGCTCTTCCAGGGCCGTTTTGGCGTACAGGCTTCTCTCCATGGGCGAGACATATGCGAAGAAGCGCTCGTAGTAGAGAGGGCGCTCCTTGATGGCGGGTTCCTTGAGCGGCGTGGCCAAGATGGCCCCATCGAGGGAGTCGTTGGAGAGCCCCTTCAGTATTTGATTGGTAGTCAGTTCAGAGATCATGATCCGGACATCGAGGTTTCTCTCCCGGTGAACCTGCATGAGGTTGGCCAACAGGTAGGGTGCAACCGTTGGGATTATCCCCAACCGAAATACCCCTTTCACGATGCCCTTCTCCTCTTGGACAATTTCCGTTATCCGGTTGACCTGCGCCACGGCCACCCGCGCCTGATTAATGATGCGTCGACCAATCTCGGTAGGCTGCACCGGCAATTGTGAGCGGTCAAATATCTTCACCTCCAGCTCCTCTTCCAGCTTTTGAATCATCATGCTCAGCGTGGGCTGAGTCACGAACGACGCCTCCGCCGCCTTCGAGAAGTGACGATAGTTGTCCACGGCAATGATGTACTCCAACTGTTGAATATTCATGATATATCTTTTAGCTTGATAGATTAACCTCTCGACCCAAACAACACACTTCCTAATCGCACCATCGTGCTCCCCTCCTCGATCGCGATCGGGTAGTCGCCCGACATCCCCATGGAGATCTCTTTAAACGCGGGGGCATCTTGAAAGTAATTCGCTTTCCACTCGTCAAAGAGCGATTTCAGTTGTCGAAACTCTGCCCGCACCTTTTCCATATCATCGGTAAAGGTGGCCATGCCCATCACCCCCGCCAACTGCACGTTGGGGTAGTTACGCCACCTTCCCTCGGCGAGAAAATTACGGCACTCGTCCGGGTGGAAACCCGACTTGCTCTCCTCTTCGGCAATATGCACCTGTAGTAGGCCGGGGATTACCCGGTTGTTCGCCGCCGCCTGCTTGTCGATTTCCCGCATCAGCCGCTCGCTGCTCACGCTATGGATAAGCGAGATAAAGGATGCGATCTGCCTCACCTTATTGCGTTGCAGATGACCGACAAAATGCCACTCGATGTCCGTAGGTAGCTCCTCCTGCTTGGGCAATAACTCTTGTACCCGGCTCTCGCCAAAGATTCGCTGCCCCGCCTCGTATGCCTGCATGATATCCTCAACGAGGTGAAACTTGGATACCGCCACCACCTGCACCCCGGCGGGGATAGTGCTTTTCAACGCCTTCACCTGAGATGCTATAGTCATACCTTTTTCTCCGAATAAGGGAAAACGTCGATAATGGCCGTCTCCGTTACCGCGACAATCGCGTAATCGATCATCGTTTTCTTCATCTCCGCCTCCACGATTTCCACCACCTCCTTCAAGGTGGAAGCCTGCACAAGCATGTAGACGGGCGTTTTCTTCTCGGTCCCACTTTTCTCGTCGAGTGTGATAAAGTGTAACTTAGTGCGGTAATAACGATCACCGCTATCGTTAAAGAACGACTCCGCGTATTTCACCCGCTTAATATCGGAAACCGAAAATTCGCCAGAGATAAAGGGTCTCATCTCCTCAATAATCCTCGCCTCCGCCTCGGTGAACGAGAGTGCATCGACCAAATAGGGTTCCGTCACGCTCTTCTGCATACCAGTTTCCATCATCTTATCGTACTTAACCTTGCATTCAAACCAATTGTACATGTTGTATGATTTTATTCCACACGCCGGGTGTGTTCTGTTTGTTTTGTAGTGCTATTATCTTGGGGTGTAATATCCCGATACGGAAGGCAAAAATAGGTGAAAAAACAGCCTTTTCCAAGTAGTCAAGATAAAAAGTCGGCTACAGGTCGTCAGCTCCTGGTAGGCAACCACCAACCGCTCCCTTGCCAACCGGGGAAACATCGTTACAGGTCGAACAATTCCCGGTAGGCATCCAACACGAATTGGTTCACCTCCAAATAGAAGCGTTGGATAGCCGCTTCATCCCAACTGCCGTCACCCCACTGCTTCATGGCGGCCCGGGAGCGTTTGAACAACTCCTCTTCCACAGGAGCCAGCCGCTGCATGATGCCACTATTATCGGGATGGTATAGCACCGCCCAGTTGAAGTAACGGCGGCCGCTTCCCCTCGTGATCGGGAAGACCTGGCGTTTCAGAGCAACCACTTTCTCGCACAGTGGAGCGTTCTCACTCTCCTCACCTTTTAGCAGCATCGGGGGCAAGGCGTTACCCCCCTTTACCCACGCGGGCACGGCCACCGAGCATGGGGGGAACCCCAACGCCGTCCACATGGTCGTATGTTCCGCCGGCTCCCCCTCCCTCACTCCTTGAAAGACCACCGACGCGGAGGAGCTGGAACGGGAGATGTAATCCTGGTCAATTGCGTAGCCGGTAGCCCCCGGGGCGTTAAAGTCGTAATCCCTTAAATCGGTTCCCAGCAACGAGTGATAATACGAGCGGGAGGCGAAAGTGAAGATCCACTCGGGCGTGAACGTGGAGCGATCCCTTTGTCGGGAAAAGAGGCACTGTGCCGTTTCGTGGCGGATGTAGCCCATCCCCTCGTCCATGTAACCCGAATAGGAGAAATTGGTGCGGATCAGGTAACCGTGAGGCGCCTGCATCGGATCGTTCGCATCCGCCTTGAGGTAACCGAAGTTGTTCGTCTCGTAGTAAGCCGCCCCGCCTTGTGCATCGATCACGGCAAAATTAGCCGTTACCTTCATCGGCCGGGTCAGGGTATCTAGAAACTGCTCGAAGTCACTCAACGAGTTACAACGCTCCAACGCCATGCGCATCATGATGCCCTCGAAGTCCTTCTCTACCGTCTCATCTTCCTTGTCCCGAATATTGTAAGAAGCCGTGTTCATGATGCAAAAACCGACGCTGTTCGTCCCGGCCCACACCTCATTGTTACAACTATCGTTGCTATTCACCAAACCGATGTAAGGGTAGTTACCCGCATCGCTATAGATCAGTCGGTTTTGCTCTGCACTCGTATCCCTATGCTTCCACATCAAAGGTTTCCCATCGGCGGTCGCTTTCCCAGTGATAATTGCCGAGGTACATGCATGGGTCTCGAAACCGTTCAAAGCCAGCAGTGCAACTAACAGAAGCACCATCGCTCGCCCGAGAGATAGAGTCGTTTTCATTTCCATCACTCTTTACATTATGTACTCAACTTATGGTAAAGCAAAGGTACGAAAAATTGGAAGGTAATACCTAACTTCATCTTAGAAGTGCCACACGCGGGGCTATTTTTCCGCGATTCTTTAAAAAAATCGCGAAAAATTGATACTTTTGTCGTTTACTTGCACGGGATGACTGGAACTATAGTAAATACAGCAGTTCCCTCGGCGTTCAAAGCCATCAAGTCTTGTGAGGATGATTGGAACCATAGTAAATACAGTGGCGGTGATAGGGGGTGGGACCATCGGGTTGCTCCTGAAAAAGAGGATGCCCAACCGGGTGACCACCATATACTTCCAGGCGATCGGGCTCTTCACCTTGACCATCGGTGCTTCCATGGCTGTCAAAATGGAACGTATACTCATCGTGGTGGCCAGCCTGGCCATTGGCTCGCTACTGGGTGAATGGTGGAACCTCGAGCAAGGAGCCGAGCGGATGGGTGACAAGCTGAAAGCCCGGTTTCGTATGGGCAGCGAGCGGTTCACCGAGGGTCTGGTAACCGCCTTCCTCCTGTTCTGCGTGGGTTCGATGACGATTCTCGGCACCATCCAGGAAGGGGTCGAGGGGAACCCCGATCTACTGTTCACCAAGTCACTGATGGACTTCTTTTCCGCCATCCTGCTGGCCTCCGCCTTCGGTACTGGCGTGATCTTCACCGCCCTGCCCCTTTTTATCTTTCAAGCCATCCTCACCCTGCTCGCCAAGTATGCTGCCACGTTCTTCACGGAGGAGATCATCGTAGGACTGACCAGCACCGGCGGTATCATGCTGATCGGGCTAGGGATCAACATCCTCGGCATCAAGAAGCTCCGGGTGATGAACATGCTTCCATCACTGGTCATCGTGGTATTGCTGCTTTGGCTGTTCCGATAAGCTAGTAATGCGGATTGCCGTAAAACACGTAAAATATGCGAGTCGTCACCTGGGATAACCCGTTAAACCTGTAAGCAAGATACCGTCCGTTAGGCAGCACGTACACGTAGCTCGCCCCAAGGCTGAGGGTATACTTGGGTGCGAACGGCACACGGTTCCCCGCGAAATTGCGAAGGGTGTCCCCCCAACCGGTTTCGTCCCCATGTTCGGCATAGGGGGCATAACACCCGTTGGTATCTGCTTAAACACGTTCCACATCTGGGTGAAGGAATGCACTACCGCTTAAAGGGGAATTCAAGTGCGGGAGTCGTTTATTAAAGGAACATGCTACCTTCCAAAGTGTAATTCCCATACCGGCCAAACTCCTATCCCCGGCAGGTCGGACGGGATGATTTTCCCATTTTCTAAACGGGCACCCTCAAAGCAATCATTCGCGATAAGCAACGCCCCATCAAGGTCGGCAAAGTCAATTCCGGGGCTGAGCTGGGCAGCAGCCGAAATGGCGCAGGAGGTCTCGGTCATGCACCCTATCATCACCTTCATCCCCAGGGAGCGTGCTAACTCGCGCATTTTCCACGCCTCATGCATGCCGGTACACTTCATCAGCTTGATGTTGGCACCGGAAAACACTCCCTGCAAACGTTTCACGTCCTCCAAACGTTGTAACGACTCGTCAGCGATGATGGGGACGGGGCTCGCTTCGGTGAGGCGGGCGGTATCGTCAAGGGCATGTTTCGGTAGCGGTTGTTCCACCATCACCACCCCTTGCTCGGCCATCCAGTGGATCATATCCAGCGCCTCCCGCCAATCACTCCACCCCTGGTTGGCATCTACCGCCAAGGGCAAATCAGTCATTGAACGGATAGCCCGGATTAACTGCCTATCATCCTCACCACCCACCTTCACTTTCAGGATGTTGAATCGACCAACGGCCTCTCTCGTTTTCGTCCGAACCACCTCCTCGTTATCCATACCGATAGTGAAGGTGGTGTCAGGCACCCCGCTTTTATCCAACCCAAACAGTGTGTGACAAGGAACACCAAGCATCTTACCTGCCAGGTCGTGCAACGCGATATCCACCGAAGCCTTGGCGGCAGTGTCATGAACTGAAAGCCCGTCCACGTAGGTCATGATCTCCTCGATACCCGTTGGATCGCAGAATGCCGAAAGGTCTACCCCCCCGCAAAAACTCGATGACCGAAGCGGGTGATTCGCCCAAGTAGGGAGGTAACGATGCTTCCCCGTACCCCACAAGCCCATCATACTCGATGCGCGTGAGGACCGCGGGGGTAACCGTCCGAGAGGAGCCGGACAGGGTGAACCGATGAACCAATTTCAGTTCGTAGGGTAGCCAGGTCAACTTCATCGTTCCAGAAAAGCAGTTAACCCGCTTAATGGAAGCTTGCACCGTTTCGGGAGATGACTCAACACGTTTAGTAGGTGCCTCGTCTTGTACCGGGATAGACGCTACTACCTGGCTGGACTCTGTTACCAGCCTGATGCTAACGACCGTATCCACACCGATGGCCTGCCCGTCGCGGATAAACCGCTTAGCCAAAGAGTATCGGTTCGTGTTAAACGCATCGTACAGCGGATCGGCGGGATCGAAACTGCCAATTCGCACGTTACCCGAAGCATGGATAAATCGTTTATCGCCTATGTATATCGCCACGTGGGTCACCCGCTCCACCGGGTGCCCATCTGTCGACTTTGACACGAAAAAGAGCAGATCACCCGGCTGCGCATTACTGAAATCGGCCCCCACATCTACCGACTCTCCCTGCATTGCCTGTTGCGAAGCATCACGAGCCAACACGATGCCGTGCATTAGGTAAACCTGCTTGGTGAACCCACTGCAATCGAGCCCCTTAGTGGAGGTGCCTCCCCAGAGGTAAGGTACGCCCAAGAGCTGCAGTGCCTGCTTCACGATGCTCTCCCCGGTCAACTTAACGCTTGCCAGCCACTCATCCACTGGCAACGCATCCGATTCACGGACATACGCTTCCCGGCCATCCGGGTAACGCACCAGGTAAAACGTGTTGACCAGCGACTGAACCACGAGGATATTTCCAGCTACCAAATCTGACACCGGTAGGGAGCAGTGATCCGGCTTCTCGAAGGCGGTAGCATAATGAGCGGTAACGATGATTTTTGGTCGAGCTAGATAGTTGTCAAGCCGCTCCCGCGACACCGGTTTCAACGAACCGTCTATCCAACCAACGTACTGGTCGGGGAGCTGCACCTTCCTCCAGTTGCCCCGCTGCTCGAACAGTTCCACGTGGGTACCGAGCAATGCCTGCGTCACCATTTCTGCAGCGTGATGCGGCTCGAAACGTACAGCAACCACCGAGTTGTAAACAATACCCCACCCAAGTGATTCCGAATCCTTGTCGACCAACAACCCGTTCAGAGCATCTGCTCGACCGCTCACCTCTTCCAACGATCGTTTCGAATCATGTTTTCGAGTCATACCGCATCATGTTTACCGACCACGTGAGAACAAAAAAAGCCTTGTAAAAAAACATTTATGTGGAAACAAACATCCAAACGAGAGTGAGCACCCCACAAGAAGAAGCATCTCTCGAGAAGAAAAAATCGTTCCCTTGGCGAAAGGTACGACTTTTATTCCAATCATCGGCCGTTACAAAAGGGTTTTTCACCCAGGTGTTACACTGCTAAGTTGATCGTAGGCGATGACCGACCAATGAAGCGCACGGTTTTTATCCACGCTTGGCAAGTAAACGATAAATAGTTATCTTTGCTTAAAACAAGTAACAGTAAAAACATGAAACGAAAAACACTACTCCTTCTCCCGGTTCTTGTCGCCGCCCTTTGCTGCGCAGGAACGTTAATCGCTCGTGCGCCTGCCAACGCTGACTGGGATGGGAAAGCAGATGACCCAATGAGTATCCAGCAGAGAGATAACCAAGAAGCACGACAGACGGGGAAGCTAGAAACCCTACTAATGGCCAACAAAACAACAGGGCAGATGGAAAACAAAAAAGAACAGCAGGTAAACAACAAAGAAGTCCAACAAACGGAAAACAGAGAAGCGATAAAGTTGGCGAGAGCGCTTAGGCGAAAAGGGATAAGTGACAAGAGGGTACTTACGGCCGTGGAGAAGGTCCCAAGGCACCTTTTTATCGACGAGAAGCTATCGGCCTACGCGTACGACGATCGCCCCTTGCCCATTGAAAAGGGGCAAACCATCTCCCAACCTTTCACGGTAGCCTACCAAACACAACTGCTCAAGCTGCAACCCGGCGAGAAAGTCCTGGAGATAGGCACCGGCAGCGGGTACCAGGCGGCTATCCTCTGCGAGATGGGCGTAGAGGTGTACAGCATCGAACGATATCACCTGCTGTATCAAACGGCAAAAGAGATGCTGAACAAGTTGGGCTACTACCCGAATCTGTATCACGGGGATGGTTTCGAAGGGTTACCGGAGCATGCCCCGTTCGACAAGATATTGTTAACGGCAGCACCCGAAAAAGTACCCGAGAAATTGCTCCAACAGCTCAAAGTGGGAGGATGGTTGGTGGGGCCCCTCGGCGGCAGAATGGGTCAAAAAATGACCAAAATCGAACGGGTTAGCGAGGAGAAGTTCAAGAGGACACTGCACGGCGACTTTATCTTCGTGCCGATGCAAAAGGGTACTGAACAGTAACCTCACCGTTCATTACTCGCTTCCCTTACTGTAGTTGGGCGCCTCACGAGTAATCATCACGCCGTGCGGATGGCTTTCGGCGTACCCGGCCGAGGTGATCCGAGTAAACTTGGCCTGGTGTAACGCCTTGATGTTCGCGGCACCGCAATAACCCATCCCCGCACGAAGTCCACCCACCATCTGGTAAACGACCTCCTGTAGGGTTCCCTTGAACGGAACGCGGGCCTCGATCCCCTCGGGCACCAACTTCTTCACGTCATCCTCCACATCCTGGAAGTAGCGATCCTTGGAGCCTTTCTGCATCGCGGAAAGTGAGCCCATGCCACGGTAGGATTTGAACTTGCGGCCACTGAAAATGATGGTTTCTCCAGGCGACTCCTCGGTACCGGCCAACATCGAGCCCATCATCACGGAAGAGGCCCCGGCGGCCAACGCCTTCACGATATCACCGGAGTAACGTAACCCACCATCGGCTATCAACGGAACATCAATTCCTTTCAACGCGGTGGCCACCTCGTAAATGGCGGTCAACTGCGGCACGCCCACGCCGGCAATCACGCGGGTGGTACAGATAGAACCGGGACCGATACCCACCTTCACGGCATCGGCACCGGCATCGACCAGGTAACGAGCCGCTTCACCGGTAGCGATATTCCCAACCACAACATCAATACCAGGGTAGGTACGCTTGATAAGTCGTAACATGTCGCCCACCCCTTTCGAGTGCCCATGCGCGGTATCAATCACGATCGCATCTACACCTGCCTCGACCAGCGCCCCGGCCCGCTCAACGGAGTCGGAGGTAACGCCAATCCCGGCGGCCACGCGGAGACGACCTTGGGAATCCTTGCAAGCAAACGGTTTATCCTTCGCTTTGGTGATATCCTTGTAGGTAATAAGCCCCACCAGCTTGTAGTCGCTATCAACGACCGGCAGCTTCTCGATCTTGTGCTCCTGGAGGATCTCGGCGGCATCTTCCAAGTTGGTGCTTTGCCGGGTGGTGATTAGGTTCTCTTTGGTCATCACCTCGTCGATCTTCTTATCCATCTCCTTTTCAAAGCGCAAATCACGGTTGGTAACAATCCCCAGCAACCGGTTATCCTTGTCCACGACAGGGATACCACCAATTTTAAACTCGGACATTATCGCCAAGGCGGCAGCCACATCCTTATCAGGGCCAATGCTGATCGGATCCAGGATCATCCCGTTCTCGGCACGCTTCACGACACGCACCTGCCTGGCCTGCTCATCGATATCCATGTTCTTGTGAATCACGCCAATACCTCCCTCACGGGCGATAGCGATGGCCATGGTGGCCTCGGTAACGGTATCCATCGCGGCCGACACCATGGGCACGTTGAGCGTTATGTTTCGAGAGAAGCGGGTGGTTAGATTAACATCCCTGGGGAGTACTTCCGAGTAAGCGGGAACCAATAGAAGGTCGTCGAAAGTCAACCCTTCCAAGATAATTCTTTCTGCAATAAACGACATAGTAGTACTTTTTTATTGCATGCAAATGTACGCGTTTTTTCGCGAACCTGACGAGCCGAGAGTGTTAAATATATTAATGGTTACGGGATAACGTTCAACTGCTTGAACACTTTCGTGATAAGGGTCGATGGAGCGATCGATCTGCTCCTCGGTATGGGTCGCCATCAACGAGTAACGAATCAACGTGTCATCGGGTGCCACCGCGGGGGCAACCACCGGGTTTACGAAGATACCCTCTTCAAACAGCATCTTGGTAATTAGGAAGGTCTTATCGTTATCCCTCACGTAGAGTGGCATGATGGGCGTCTCCGTGGGTCCCAGCTCAAACCCGTTCGCCTTGAACCGCTGCAGCGCGTAACGGGTGAGCTCCCACAACCGCTTCACCCGCTCCGGTTCAGACTTTAGGATGTCCAATGCGGCAGAGGCAGAGGCCGTGGCTGCCGGGGTGATGCTGGCGCTGAAGATGTTGGTGCGGGCGTTATGCCGCAGGTAGTTGATCACCGGGAAGTCACCGGCTATAAACCCGCCGATGGAGGCGAGCGACTTGCTAAAGGTGCCCATCACCAGGTCCACCTCGTCCAGCAGCCCGAAATGATCGCATACCCCTTTCCCATTGTAACGCCGACCCATGACACCGATACTGTGTGCCTCGTCCACCATGATGTTGGCCTTGTACTTGCGGGCCAATCTCACGATCTCCGGGAGGTTGGCCAAGTCACCCTCCATGCTGAAGACCCCGTCGACCACGATCAGCTTGACCTTCTGCGGCTCGCAACGTTGCAGCTGCCTCTCCAGCGAATCCATGTCGTTGTGACGATACTTGTATGTCGTGGAAAACGAGGAGCGAAGTCCTTCGATGATGGACGCATGATCCCGCTCGTCCCATATAATGTAATCCTTACGGTCAGTAAGACACCCTAAAACTCCCTGGTTGACGGTGAAACCGGTGGAGAAGATAATCGCCTCCTCCTTGTTCATGAAGTTCGCGAGCTTGCGTTCCAACTGCAAATGAATATCTAACGTGCCGTTCAAGAAACGGGATCCAGCCATCCCGGTACCATACTTCCTGGTGGCTTCAATCGCCGCCTCCTTCACTTTCGGGTGGTTGGTAAGCCCAAGGTAAGAGTTCGATCCGAACATCAGAACCTTCTTCCCGTTGATGACCACCTTGGTGTCTTGGTCACTCTCGATGGCTCGGAAGTATGGATAAATACCGGCTGCCTTCACGCGTTGCGGGGCATCGTATTTCATCATTTTTTCTCTTAGAAGATTCATCTGAAAGATTTTTAAGTGAAACCAAAACTGACGGCGGGGAAAAAATGCCCGCTTTCAACGCAATTATGCTACAAAGATAGCAATTAATTTAAAAATCATGGCAGCGTCTCACAAGTAACACCACGTTCTCCACGTGGTGGGTATGTGGAAACATATCCACCGGCTGCACCGCCTCCACCCTGTAGTGGCTATCCAGCAGGCCCAGGTCACGCGCCTGGGTCGCGGGGTTACAGCTAACGTAGACGATTCGCTTGGGTTGGGTCGAGAGGATCGCCTTGATCACGTCGCCATGCATTCCGACACGGGGCGGGTCGGTGATGATCACGTCGGGACGACCCTGCTCCCGGATGAAATCCTCGGTCAACAAGTCCTTCATATCGCCAACGAAGAACCGGGCGTTCTCGATACCGTTGACCCGGGCGTTTTCCCGCGCATCGGTAATCGCCTCCTCCACCTGCTCGATCCCGATCACCTCCCGCGCACTCCGCGCGATAAATAGGGCAATGGTACCCGTCCCGGTATAGAGGTCGTACACCCGCTCCTCACCCGTTAGTTGCGCAAACCTACGTACCACGTTGTAAAGACGGTGCGCCTGCTCGCTGTTGGTCTGGAAGAACGATTTCGGTCCTACCTTGAACCGTACCCCCTCCATCTCCTCCGTGATAAACTCCCGTCCCGCCCACGTGACCACCTCCTGGTCAAAAATCGTGTCGTTCGCCTTTTGGTTGACCACGTAAAGCAGTGAGGTGATCCAGGGGAACTCCCCGGCGATGAAGTTCATCAACTTCTCCCGTTTCGCCTCATCGTCCTCGTAAAAGACCACGATCACCATCCACTCGCCCAGGGAACTATTGCGAATCATGAGCGTCCGCATCAGACCCGACTGCTCACGGAGGTCGAAGAAGGTATAACCGTTTTGGAGGCAAAACTCCCGGATGGCATTCCTCACCCGGTTGGAGCAGTCATCCTGCAACCAGCACTTCCGGATGTCCAGCACCTTGTCGAACCGACCGGGGACATGAAAGCCGACGCTGTTCCCGTTGGTGAAGGACTCGCCCGACTCGATCTCTTGGTCGGTAAGCCACCGCTTGTTGGAGAAGGTGAACTCCAGCTTGTTCCGGTAAAAAAAGGGGGATGGCGCCCCTAAGATGGGCATAAGTTCTGGCAACTCCACCTTCCCAATCCGCTTCAGGTTATCCTTCACCTGCTTCTGCTTGAACTTCAGTTGATCCTCGTAGGGAAGGTGCTGCCACTTGCAGCCGCCACACACCCCAAAATGAGCGCAGGGTGGCTCCACCCGCCTGTCGGAATAGGAGCGGAAACGCGTTACCCGACCCTCCGCGAAGTGTTTCCGCTTACGCGTTAGCTGAATATCTACCCGATCACCGGGTGCGGCGAACGGCACGAAGAGGGTCAAGCCATCCACCTTGGCAATGGCCTTGCCCTCGGCGGCCACACCAACCACCTCGATATCCTCCAACAGGGGAAGCGCCTTTCTCTTTCTCGCCATCTCGTTACATTTATGGTTGCGTTAGACCAAGCACGGGAGTACCCTTGTACGTGCCCAAATCCGTGGGTGTTGTTACACGACCGGACGAAACAACCGTTTCTACCGCGTATTCACTCATCTCGACCGCTAAGGGCAAAGAAGTCATTCCCCTTGTCATCCACCAGGATAAACGCCGGGAAGTCCTCCACCTCGATCTTCCATATCGCCTCCATACCCAGCTCGGGGTACTCCACGCACTCGAGGCTCTTGATATTTTCCTGCGCCAGGATGGCCGCCGGACCACCGATGCTGCCCAAGTAGAAGCCGCCGTACTTTTTACAAGCATCGGTGACCTGCTGGCTTCGGTTCCCTTTAGCCAACATGATCAGGCTCCCCCCATGCGACTGAAACAACTCCACGTAGGAATCCATCCGCCCTGCCGTGGTGGGGCCCATCGATCCGGAGGCATACCCCTTAGGGGTCTTGGCTGGGCCCGCGTAGTATATGGGGTGATCCTTAATATATTGTGGAAGGCCTTCGCCGCGGTCAATCCGCTCTTTCAGCTTGGCATGCGCGATATCCCTGCCCACGATAATCGTCCCGTTTAGGGAGAGGCGGGTGGAAACCGGGTACTTGGAAAGCTCCTCCAGGATTTCGCTCATCGGCCGATTCAGGTCGATCTTCACACCGCCTCCTTCACCTGGTCGACGAAGCTCTTCGGGAATAAGCCGGGTGGGGTTATCCTCCAGCTTCTCGATCCAGATTCCCTCGCGGTTAATCTTCGCCTTGATATTGCGGTCGGCCGAGCAGGAGACACCCATCCCAACGGGACATGAAGCACCGTGTCGCGGCAAGCGGATTACCCGAACATCATGCGTGAAGTATTTTCCCCCGAACTGCGCACCCAGGCCCAACGCTTCGGACGCCTTTTTTAGTCGCTCCTCCAGCTCAATATCCCGGAAAGCTTGTCCCAACTCATTCCCCTCCGTCGGCAGGTTGTCATAATACTTGGCGGAGGCCAGCTTCACCGTTTTCAGGTTCGCCTCGGCCGAGGTGCCGCCAATTACGAACGCCAGGTGGTAGGGTGGGCAAGCCGCGGTGCCGAGCGACTTCATCTTATCGATGAGGAACGCCTCCAGCTTACCGGGAGCAAGCAGCGCCTTGGTCTCCTGGTAGAGGTACGTTTTATTAGCCGAGCCACCCCCCTTGGCGATGCAGAGGAAATGGTACTCATCCCCCTCCGTCGCATATAAATCGATCTGGGCGGGCAGGTTGGTGCCCGTGTTCACCTCGTCGTACATGTTGAGCGGCGCATTTTGAGAGTAGCGCAAATTCTCGTTGACAAACGTGTTGTAAACCCCTTTGGAAAGCGCCTCCTCGTCGTTCCCATCGGTCCATACCCGCTGCCCTTTCTTCCCCATGATAATCGCCGTGCCGGTATCTTGGCAGAACGGGAGAACCCCTTTCGCCGAAACCTCCGCGTTACGCAAGAAAGTGAGCGCCACGAACTTATCGTTGTCACTCGCCTCGGGGTCGGTGAGTATCCGGGCCACCTGCTCCTGGTGTTCAGGGCGCAACAGGAACTGCACGTCACGGAACGCGATCTGCGCCAACAGGGTCAACCCCTCGCTCGATACTTTCAGTATCTCCTTACCTTCGAAATTCGCTATAGAGACATGCTTCTTCGTGAGTAGGTAGTAGGGTGTCTGGTCGAGAGACACGGGAAATGGCTCTTGGTAAATAAACGGTTTTGTCACCATAATTATTCTTTTTCCGATTTTATACGATCGAATACGGAACGACAAAAATACAAAGAAAAAGCGGCATCGTGAAACGGATACCGCCTAAATATAGCTCAATTCGCTGGCTGACTTACCCCCATCACCAACGTTTTGCTAGGCAAATGGAACCAGGGGGTTACGCCTTACTTAAAATGGTCACGTTAATGGCGTTAATCCCTTTATCGCCTCGTTCCAAGTCAAAGGTGACCAAGTCTCCCTCTGTTATATCTTCAGGTGCGTTGCTTATATGAAAAAAATACTCGTTCCCACTCGAAAGGTCACCGATAAAGCCGTACCCCCGGCTTTGGTTAAAAAAATTGACGTGTCCCTTGAGCTCATCCTCCACCTGGGCATCCATCTTCGGGGTAGATATCTCGATGCTCTCCAGGTCCACCTCTTCAACTTGGGGTTCGGGTGGGGTATCGGTGATCACACCAAACTCATCCACGTACGCGATCATCTCGCTAAAGGTGCTTGGAGCCTCTGCCCTGCGCTCTTCCCGGCGCTTTCTTTTCTCTTTTCTTTTCTGTTCTTTTTTCTTTGCTATTGCTCGTTTACTATAACTGGATTTTGACATGTATATTGTTTTATAATTTTCAAGGATTTTCCTTCAATCTCGCCGCGCTATAATGCAAAGGTACAAAAATTAATCTGGGGGTTAAAATCTGTTTCGACCAAATCCTCTTCATTCATGCCCTATCCCCTCAAGTCCTTGATGGTGATAAAAACGAATAAAAAATCCCCGAAAGAGAAGCTCCGCCGGGGATATAAAACAGTAAACCTATTGTTGAATGTGCGGCCGAAGGGACTCGAACCCCCACGCCTCTCGGCACTAGATCCTAAGTCTAGCGCGGCTACCAATTACGCCACGGCCGCGAAAACCATACTTCAAATTAACGAGTTAACCAGTATATGAACGCCGTCACTTTAATTAATTGGCGAAACCAATATTGTCAAATCGACCGCAAATATACGATATTTTTCCGTGAAACGATGCCTTGGTGAAAAAATCGCCGGAATGCCCGCCAATATTTTGGGGAATGAGGGGAAAGTGGTTAACTTTGACACCGATTAAAGATAATACTAATGAGCAAGGGAACAGTAGTAATTGGGGTGATTGGAGCCGATGTACATGCCGTGGGAAATAAGATCATCGATTTCGCTTTACGGGAAGCCGGCTACAACGTCATCAACCTGGGTGTGATGGTATCGCAAGAGGAATACATACAAGCAGCCATCGAGACGGATGCCGACGCTATTCTGGTATCCTCGCTCTACGGGCATGGAGAGATCGACTGCCAGGGGTTGCGTGACAAATGCAACGAGGCGGGACTGGATGACATCCTCCTGGTAGTGGGAGGCAACCTGGTGGTGGGAAAACAAAATTTCGAGGAGGTCGAAGCCCGCTTCTTGAACATGGGATTCAATAAAGTATCCCCTCCCGGGACACCCATCGAAGGCATCTTTGATTACCTCGAAGAGGCGATAGCAGCCCGAAAGAAATAGGCCAACGCCATATTTTAATCTCGCTCGATGAAATACCTAACGGCCGATTTCGGCTCTACCTACACTAAGCTGACCGCTATTGATGCGCACCACGAAGAGATCGTGGGCACGGCAACTGCTTTCACGACCGTTGCCACCAACGTGATGGATGGCTTCAACGAGGCAATGAGACGGTTAGAGGTAGCTATCGGCACCTTCGCGTACGACAAGCTCCTCTGCTGCAGTAGCGCGGCAGGCGGCCTAAGGATGGTTGCCCTGGGACTTGTCCCGGAGCTGACCGCGAAGGCGGCCCGCACGGCCGCTTCGAGCGCGGGTGCCAAGGTCGTCCGCACCTTTTCGTTCGAGATATCCAAAGCGGAGCGGGAAGCGATAGAGGCTATCAACCCCGACCTGGTGTTGTTGTGCGGAGGTACCGACGGGGGCAATCGGGAGGTTATAGTTTCCAACGCCCGCAAGCTGGCCGAAACCCAAGGTGACTTCTCCATCATCGTCGCCGGGAACAAAAGCGCCGACGACGAGGTGGCCACGATCCTATCCTCCTCCAGCAAGAACTTCGTGATCACCGAGAACGTGATGCCCCAATTCAACCAGTTGAATATCGAGCCAGCCCGAGAGGAGATAAAAAAACTGTTTATCGAACGCATCGTGCAAGCCAAAGGGCTAAGCGGCGTGCAAGCGATAGCGGCGAACGAGATCATCCCCACCCCACTAGCCGTGATGAACGGGTGCGAGCTGTTGAGCAAAGGCACACGGGATAACAAAGGGATAGGCGACCTGATGGCCATCGATATTGGCGGGGCTACCACGGACGTATACTCCATGTCGCACGGGTATCCCACCCTTACCAACGTTCAAGTGAAAGGGCTTCCGGAGCCGTACGCTAAACGAAGCGTGGAGGGCGACCTGGGGATGCGCTACAGCCTCCACTCGCTGGTGGAGACAGCCGATATCGAGAAGGTTGCAAAGGAAATAGATTTCCCGGTCAACGAAGTCCAAGCGTGGGTGGACGCGTGCAACCGAACACCCCACCTGCTCGCAACAGAGGATAGCCAAGAACAAGCGATCGAAGAGGCCTTGGCGCGGAGTGCCGTGCGCATCGCCACGGAACGCCACTGTGGGTCGTGGGAGTCGGTCTACACCCCGTTTGGACAGGTGTTCGCCCTGACCGGAAAAGATCTCTCGGAGGTTACCCACGTGATAGGCATTGGCGGGGTAGTCGCCAATAGTCCCCACCCAGCCTACATCCTGAAGGGTGCTAAAAGCGAAGGGGAAGGAAGCAGCTACGCGAAACCCAAGAAACCCGGCTACCTCGTGGACAGGCGGTACATCTTCGCCTCGATGGGACTGCTGAGCCAGGAAGACGGGGAACTGGCATTGAAGTTGCTAAAGAGAGAAATCATTTCACTATGAAATGGTTTCACCGTAATAACAATATACAACTTGACATAACAAACGTTTTTAGCTTAAAAAATCGAACATGCAAGTAAAAAACCAAAAGCTCACGGACGACGCGTTTTTCGCGGAACGGGAAGAGGTCCTGAAACAGTGGCCCACCGGCAAGGGGGTCGACCTTGATGAAGCGGTGGAGTACCAGAAAAAAATCCCCGCCTCGAAACGGTTTGGCCAGGTGTTGGCCAAAGGGGTGGAAGAGAAGGTGACGCTGATACAACCGCGTGCCGGGGTGGCCATCACCAACGAGCACATTCAGCTCCTGCGCTACCTCGAAACGGAAGGGGAGGCCGACCTGCTGCCCACCACGGTGGATAGCTATACCCGACTGAACCGGTACACCGAGGCACAAACGGGCATCGATAAGAGCAAGGAGACGGGACGCTCCATGCTGAACGGGTTTCCCATCGTGAACTACGGCGTGCAGGTGTGCCGGGATGTCACCTCGGCCTTGAAAAAGCCGGTTCAGGTGCGCCATGGCACACCCGATGCGCGGCTCCTCACCGAAATCAGCATCGCCGGGGGCTTCACCTCGTACGAGGGTGGTGGTATCTCCTACAATATCCCCTACTCCAAAGATCACTCGCTGGAGAAGACCATCTCGCACTGGCAATATACCGATCGGTTGGTGGGTCTCTACGAAGAGGCTGGGATATCAATCAACCGGGAACCGTTTGGCCCGCTGACCGGCACCCTGATACCAGCCTCCATCTCCAACTCGGTGGCAGTTATCGAGGCGCTGCTCGCGGCCACCCAAGGGGTAAAGGACATCACGGTGGGATACGGGCAGTGCGGTAACCTTATCCAGGACGTGGCGGCAATCAGGGCATTAAGGAGTGTCTGCCAGGAGTACCTCGATAAACATGGTTTCCATGACGTGCGGATCACTACCGTCTTCCACCAGTGGATGGGTGGCTTCCCGCAAGACGAGGCCAAGGCGTTCGGGGTAATCTCGTGGGGGGCAGCCACGGCGGCACTGGCCAAAGCGACCAAGGTGATCGTGAAGACTCCGCACGAGGCGATGGGCGTACCCACGAAAGAGGCCAACGCGGCCGGGCTCAGGGCCACCAAGCAGGTGATATCGATGCTCAGGGACCAAGACCTTCGGGGTATCCCCGCCGTGCTGACGGAGAGCGCAATCATCGAAGAGGAGACCAAGTGCATCTTGAACCGGGTCGAAGAGCTCGGGAAAGGGGACTACGCGGTGGGAACCGTCGCTGCCTTCGAAGCAGGCGTGCTCGATATCCCGTTCGCACCAAGCAAGTACAACGCGGGAAAGGTTCTGCCGGCAAGGGACAACATGGGTGCCATCCGCCTGCTGGAGATGGGGAACCTCCCCTTCACGAACGAGTTAAAGGATTTTCACCGCGCCAAGCTCGAAGAGAGGGGCAAAGAAGAGAAGCGACCGGTCAACTTCCAAATGGTGATTGACGATGTCTACGCCATCGGAAAGGGATTCCTCGTGGGGCGGCCCAGATAATATAATAAAGTAGCTAAGGTCTGCGCCCTGAAAGCAAACAAAAAGAACAACACAACATGCAATAGCTGAGAAAAGCATAAAAAACGAAGAACATGAAACCGACATGTTTACAATAATCATTAAATGCCCTTAGGGAATGATTATTTTAAACATCAAAGGTTCCATACACTGAAATATAAAGATAAAAAATCGTATGAAGATAGTTGACGTGATTTGCGCCCCGGGAAAAACAGGTTTTTTCTTTGATGATCAGAAAGCGATCAAGGGCGGGGCTAAAAGCGATGGCGCTTTCTACGTGGGCAATCCCCAGACACCCGGTTTCACGGCGGTTCGCCAGGCGGGCGAAGCCATTTCGGTACTCTTCGTCTTGGAGAACGGGGCGATAGCGCATGGTGACTGCGCGGCGGTACAATACTCGGGGGCGGGCGGACGCGACCCACTCTTCCTGGCTGATACCTTTATACCTATTATCCGGGAGGAGATCGCACCGCTCTACGTGGGGCAAGAGATCACCACCTTCCGGGAAATGGCCAATCGGGTAGATAAGAGGATACGCCCGTCAACCGGGAAGCCCTACCACACGGCCATCCGGTACGGCGTGACCCAAGCCTGCCTCGACGCGGTGGCCAAGAGCAAAGGGCAACTGATGGCCGAAGTGATTGCCGAGGAGTACGGGACTGACCTTTCGGAGACGCTGATCCCCATCTTCACGCAGTCGGGTGACGACCGCTACCTGAACGCCGACAAGATGATCATGAAAGGAGCCGACGTGCTGCCACACGGTCTCTTTAACAACGTGGAGACAAAAACGGGACGCGACGGCGGGAAGCTAAAAGAGTACGTGGGATGGCTTCGCGAACGGATCCTGAAGCTAAGGCCAAACGAAGGGTATAACCCGGTGATCCATATCGACGTGTACGGAACGTTGAGCACAGTCTTTAATGATGATACTGAAGCAATTGCCGATTACTTGGGCGAACTGACTGAGATGGCACGCCCCTTCAAGCTGCGGATAGAGGGACCTGTAGACCTGGGTGACAAAGTGGAGCAGATAAAAGCGCTGAGCAAACTGCGGGCGCAAATGGAAGCGAAAGGAGTGGAAGCCGAAATCGTGGCAGACGAGTGGTGCAACACGCTTCAGGACATCATCGACTTCACGGACAACCGGGCAGGCCACATGATCCAGGTAAAGACACCCGATTTGGGTGGGATCAACAACTCCATCGAGGCGGTACTCTACTGCAAGAAACAGGGAATGGGTGCCTACCTGGGAGGCACCTGCAACGAGACGAGCCGCTCAGCCGAAGTGTGCGCACACATCGCAATGGCCACCTCACCCGACCAATGCCTCGCGAAGCCGGGCATGGGGGTGGACGAGGGGTACATGATCGCGTTTAACGAAATGAGCCGTATCCTGGCGCTAACGAAAAAAACTAAATAGAATGGATGAATTAAGGGTACTCTCACCGACCGCTATTCTAGGCTACGGCTTCCCCGTGGAGTCGTTCGAGGAGGGAATGAAACGGAAGCCGCACGTCATCGCGGTGGATGCCGGCTCAACCGACCCGGGCCCCTACTACCTGGGCGCCGGAAAATCGTTCACCGACAACAACTCGGTGAAGAGGGACCTGGAAATCATGATACCGGCCGCCCTCGAAGCGGGCATACCGGTAATTATCGGCACCGCGGGAGGGAGCGGTGCACGCCCCCACGTGGCCCTCACGCTGGAGCTTATCAAAGAGATCGCCCACGAGAAAGGACTCACCTTTAAGCTGGCCGTGATACAGTCGGAACTGAACAGAGAGCTGGTCCGGGAAAAACTCCGGGCAGAAGAGGTACAACCCCTCTTCCCCGCGAAAGAGCTGACCGAAAAAGAGATCGATGAGGCGGTACATATCGTCGCCCAGATGGGAGAAGAACCCTATATACAAGCCCTGAAGATGGGTGCCGACGTCATCTTGGGTGGCCGAAGCTACGACCCGTCGCTCTTCGCGGCGCTACCCATCAAGGAGGGATTCGACAAGGCATTGGCTCTCCACATGGGCAAGATACTGGAATGCGCAGCTATCGCCGCGCTACCCGGGAGCGGGAGCGACTCCATGTTTGGCTACCTGCAACGGGATGGTTTTATCCTGGAGCCGCTCTCCCCGGCACGCAAGTGCACGCCCCTCTCCGTTGCTGCGCATACTCTGTACGAGAAATCGAACCCGTACGTGCTACCGGGACCGGGCGGAGCGCTCGATCTGCATGAATGTACCTTCACCCCCGTGGGCGACAATAAGGTGAAGGTGGTAGGAACCCGGTTCGTGCCGACCGATGGATACTTCGTTAAACTGGAAGGGGTAAGAAAAGTGGGTTATCGCACCATCTCCTGCGCCGGCGTGATGGACCCGGTGATGATCGCCAAGATCGACGAGATCACGGCCGACGTGAAGAAGCGGGTGAAAAACAACTTCGAACACTACGGCTTCCAAGAATTCTTCCTCGACTTTAAAATTTACGGTAAGGGGGGTGTATCGCTGTTTAGTGCCACCGGGGATACTACCGGAGATACCACAGGGAGTAAAGCCGATAACGAATCCATATCCTTGGTAGACGACGCTTATCGCCAAGAAAGTATCAAGGATAGAGGCAACGACCTAGCCATGCCCGACGAGTTGATGATCATCATCGAGGCGGTAGCCCCCACCCGGGAGCAAGCCAACACCATATGTGGGTTCGCACGGAGCACCCTGCTGCACCACGGCTACGAGGGACGCGTCGCCACGGCAGGCAACCTGGCGTTCCCCTTCTCGCCCTCCGACGCGGAGATGGGCGAGGTATTCGAGTTCAACATCTACCACCTGATGAAGGTAGACGACCCGGTATCGCTGTTCCCGGCTACCTACATCCAATTTAACCAAGGAAAAGCGATTATAGAAAACAACAACCCTACACACGTGAATAAAACCTCATGCGGTAAAACCCCGCAAAGTAGCGAAGACAATAGCCCCAACGAGAAAGGAGGAGAGAACCATGCGGTATAAATTAAAAGATGTGGCCTCGGTTATCCGAAGCAAGAACTCGGGTCCCTACGAACTCACCTTCGATGTGATCTTCCGGGACCCCAAAACCTACGAGAAGGTGAAAAACGCCGGTATCTTCAACGCGAAGATGTTCGCCAAACTGTACGGGATCCCCGAAACAGAGGTGATAGGGGTGGTCCATTTTGACCCGGCAAAAGCGATCAAGACCACCATCGTTCGCCCTATCCCCTCGGGAACGCTGGGCGAGACCGACGTGTATGGCGCGCAACAACACGCGCCATTGATGAAACTGGAGTTCGATCTGTAAATCGCTCATTCTTAGTGTCGTAACATGCGCAACTTTATTCAACAATACATGGTGTCGGCCCAGTACTTCGCCCCGCGGGGCAAGGAGCGGCTGATGTTCTTGGGCGAACAGATCGCTCATAAGCACCTCTCCTATACCGACCGGCTCATTGGCATCATCGGGGATGCGGGAGCCGGCAAATCCTCCTTTATCAAGGGGATGTTCCCTGGCTTGCAGCTCTCGAACGACGACGATATCGTGCGCCCCGACAAGATCATGCAGATACGTGACCCGTTCCCCGACCTGGAACAGGCCACCGCGTTCCATCTCGACGTGCGCTTCCAGATGGCCTTCACCCAACTACATGAAATCGCGGATTACGTCCACTCCCTCCTGGAGCGGAAACGACGAATCGTGATCGAGCACTTTAACCTGCTGTTCCCGCTGATGGGAAGAAACGCCGACCTGATGATCGGTATCGGGGAGGAGATCATTGTCGTCAGGCCCAGTGTGTTCGGGCCGGATCCCGACAGTATCTACCGTATCGTCCACGAGTCGCTCAAGTACCGTAAGATGGCACACAGCGCCGAGGATATCACCATGCAGGTCCTCGCTGAAACGTTTCAGATTGGGGAGGAAGAGTACTTCTCGTCGGACATCCGCAACGGGTTTGTCCTCAAGTTCCCACGAAAACCCACGATCGACCTCCCTCGCTTAGAGGAAAAGATCAGGGAGGAGATCGACAAGGAGTTGGATATCGCGTACTTGGACGACAAGCATATCGTAATTGGCGATAAAGTAATCCCATGTGACGGCCCTCGCTTCCACGTGAGAAACACCCGTGAGATCGTGGAGTTTAGCATTTACAAAGAGTTGATTCACGACCCCAAGTCCAACACCTACTGCCTGATAGGATTGGTGGACAGCCACACCGACGATATCGAGAATCGAAATACCTACCATTTCTTAACGCGAGATTATCCCACAACAACCCACAATGTATGAGACAGATAGATACCCATCGAATCACCGAGCTGGTCGAACAGCTCTGCATTGAAGCGTGCTGCGTGATTGCCCGCGATATTGAGAGCAGCTTTATCCGTTACCGGGAGACGGAGAGGTCACCCCTGGGGAAACAGGTGCTCACCACCCTGATCGATAACGCGTCGATCGCCCGGGAAGAGCGAGATCCCTTATGTCAGGACACCGGCATGACGGTGGTCTTCGTCACCATGGGCCAAGAAGTTCACGTGACAGGCGGCTTTATCGAAGAGGCCATCAACAAAGGGGTGCGCCAGGGGTACGTGAAGGGGTACCTCCGAAAATCGGTGGTAGAAGACCCTTTCTACCGGGTGAACACAGATGATAACACGCCGGCCGTTATCCACTACGAAATAGTGCCGGGCGATACCTTTCGGATAACCGTCGCACCTAAGGGATTCGGGAGTGAAAACAAAAGTGCGCTACGCATGCTCACCCCAAGTGAGGGAGTAGAGGGGGTGAAGCGGTTCGTGATCAATACCGTCGCGGCTGCCGGTGCAAGCGCATGCCCACCCGTAATCATCGGCGTGGGCATCGGTGGTACAATGGAACGAGCCGCCTATCTGGCCAAGAAGGCACTTTTACGACCAGTCGGAACGATAAACGAGAACGAGGAACTTATCTCCTTAGAGGCAGAACTGCTAGAGAAAATCAACAAGCTGGGAATCGGTCCCGCCGGGCTGGGAGGCAGCACCACCGCCTTGGCGGTACACGTGATTACCCAAGCCACCCATATCGCCGGACTACCGGTCGCCGTCAACATCGGTTGCCACGCTACACGCCACGCCTCGGGGGCACTATAAAAGTAAAAACAAACAGCATGCAAGAAAAAAACCAACCACCTACGCCAATAAAGCTTACAACCCCGTTAACCGACAGGATGATCCACTCACTAAAGGCGGGTGACATGGTCTCGTTATCAGGGATCATCTACACTGCCCGTGACGCCGCACACGGCCGACTGGTCGAAATGGCCAACCGAGGTGAGGCAATGCCCTTTGCTTTTCCGGGACAAGCAGTCTTCTACGCGGGACCGGCCCCCGCCAAGCCGGGTAGACCCATCGGCTCCGTGGGACCCACTACCGGTAGCCGAATGGATGCCTACTCGCCCCGCTTAATGGAGATGGGGCTGAAAATTATGATCGGGAAAGGGAGTCGAAGCGAAGAGGTAATAGAGGCTATCAAGAAGCACGGCGGTATCTACTTCGCCGCTATCGGCGGCATCGCCGCCCTGATGGCACGGAGCGTGGAGAGCGCCAAGGTGATCACGTTCGAGGATCTGGGTACCGAGGCGATCCGCGCGCTAAAGGTCACCTCCCTACCGCTTATCGTGGCCATCGATCATCAAGGAAACAACATCTACGAGACAGGACCTCAGGAATATTCAATAAGGTAACGCACACTGCCCTTGCCACCGGGTAGTGCACCCAAACCCACCGGTCGAACACACTGGCCAACCCAACAATGCACCGCGCTTGCCGGGTAGAGCCGTACACCGTCAGCTAATATACTCCATTGTCAGTCACATCTCTCGATTGGGAAGGGAAAACGCTTTGAATACCGCCTCTTCAATAACCTTTGGAAAGTGAAGATACTCCAACTCGTGCACCTTTCGCGCCACATCATTGACACTATCCGTGGGCAACACCCTGCATCGGGCTTGGAAGAGGATGGTTCCTTCATCGTAATGCTCGTTTACGTAATGAACGGTGATACCCGACTCCGTATCACCTGCATCCACCACCGCCTGGTGAACCCGATCGCCATACATCCCCTTGCCCCCATGCTTGGGCAGCAAGGCAGGGTGAATATTCAGGATCCGATCCGGGTAGGCCTCCAAAATGGGTTGCGACACCTTTAACAGGAACCCCGCCAACACGACAAAATCAACGCTATATGCTTGCAGGGAATCCAATACGGGTCTGCCCTCGTCAAACTCCGCCTTGCGAAACGAGCGGGAAGGGACACCAAGCGCTCGTGCACGCGTATGTACGAAGGCATCTTCCTTATTCGAGAGGATTAACGCCACCCGGATCCACTCACTCTTTGAGAAAAAACGAATAATATTTTCAGCGTTGCTCCCGTTACCCGATGCGAAAATGGCGAGATTAATCATAAAAAAGCCGATTTTTTGCACATAAACAGCTATTTTGTGCAATTTTATTGATTTTAAAGAGCAAAAGTTTGCACAATTAGAGAAAATTTGTGTTACTTTGCTGTCGCAAATTTAGGAATAATATTTTTTATTAATCATTAATATCGAAAGTTATGTCTGAAGTAGCACAAAGAGTAAAGGCGATTATCGTCGACAAATTGGGTGTTGAAGAATCTGAAGTAACGGAAACGGCTAGTTTCACCAACGATTTAGGAGCTGACTCTCTCGACACTGTCGAGTTGATCATGGAGTTCGAAAAGGAGTTCAACATCTCGATTCCTGATGACCAAGCGGAGAAGATCTCTACCGTTGGCGACGCGATTTCTTACGTGGAAGAACACGCGAAATAACCCATTCCCTTTTTATGGAATTAAAAAGAGTAGTAGTAACAGGCCTCGGCGCGATTACACCGCTCGGCAACGATGTTCAGACCACCTGGGAGAACGCGGTTGCCGGCAAGAGTGGCGCCGGGCCTATTACCCTTTTTGACGCCTCGCTGTTCAAGACGCGTTTCGCGTGCGAGGTGAAAGATTTTGACCCTTCCGAACTATTTGACCGCAAGGAAGCGAGGAGGTACGACCGTTACTCGCAGTTAGCCGTTCACGCGGCTAAAGAGGCGATTAATCATTCAGGGCTCGACCTTGAAGAGGAGGACAAGGATCGCATCGGGGTCATTTTTTCCGCTGGCATCGGTGGTATTAAAACGTTTGAAGAGGAGGTAGGCGGGTACTACCAGGCGTTAGACAGAGGGCCTCGGTTCAACCCTTTTTTCATTCCGAAAATGATAGCGGATATCGCCGCTGGGCATATCTCTATGATTTATGGACTGAGGGGACCCAATTACGCTACCGTATCTGCTTGCGCCTCTTCCACCAACGCCATCGTGGACGCGTTCAACCTGATCCGATTGGGCAAAGCCAACGTGATCGTCACGGGAGGATCCGAGGCGACTGTAAGCCCGTCGGCAGTGGGCGGTTTCAACGCGATGATGGCCCTCTCCGTGCGTAACGATTCACCGGAGACCGCATCCCGACCCTTTAGCGCGAGCCGCGACGGTTTCGTTATCGGCGAAGGCTCATCGGTGCTTATCTTGGAAGAGCTGGAGCACGCGAAGGCTCGCGGCGCCACCATCTACGCGGAAGTGGCCGGTGGAGGCATGTCGGCTGACGCGTACCATATCACCGCCTCTCATCCCGAGGGGCTAGGTGCCAAGCTAGTCATGCGAAACGCCTTGGAGGATGCCGGGATGCATCCCGAAGAGATCGATTACATCAACGTGCATGGTACATCCACCCCGGTAGGGGACATCTCGGAAGCGAAAGCAATCATCGACGTGTTTGGTGATTACAGCTACAAGCTGAACATCAGCTCCACGAAATCGATGACCGGCCACCTGCTGGGCGGTGCGGGCGCCTTGGAGGCACTGCTTTGTATCTTGGCGATCAGGGAGCAAGTCGTGCCCCCCACCATCAACCACGAAGAGGGGGACGAGGATCCGGAAATCGACTACCGCCTAAATTTCACGTTTAACAAAGCTCAGAAAAGGGAGATACGAGCCGCTTTATCGAATACCTTCGGCTTTGGTGGACACAACGCGAGCGTAATTCTCAAGCAATACATCCAATAAGGTGCTAAGACGATTTATCAAAAGGGTTAAGGTTCTGCCTCACCACGGGAAAGAGCCTTACCAAACGTTTTACCATATCCTCGGGTTTTATCCTGATCGGATTGATCTCTACCTGGAAGCCATGACGCACCGTTCCTCTTCCGCACGGTCGAGCAAAGGGAAGTGGGTCAACAACGAACGCCTTGAGTTCCTGGGCGACGCTATCCTTGATGCCATTGTCACCGACATCCTGTACAAAAGGTTTGAAAACAAAAAAGAGGGGTTTCTCACGAACATGCGCTCGCGCATCGTGCAGCGGGAAACCCTGAACAAGCTGGCCATGAACCTGGGAATCGACAAGCTCATCGTCTCCTCCACGCGCAACCTGGCTCACAATACCAACATCTACGGGGATGCCCTGGAAGCGCTAATCGGGGCCATCTACCTGGATCAAGGATACCGGGTGGCTAAAAAGTTCGTCTTCGAAACGATGATCAAGCAGCACCTGAACATCGACAAGGTGATGAAGAGCGAGGTCGACTTCAAGTCGAGGCTTATCGAGTGGGGCCAAAAGAACAGGGTGGAGGTACGTTTCGAGCTTACCGATTCACTATTCGACGTTCAGAACAACCCCGTTTTCATCTCCTGCGTGAAGGTAGCAGACATGGAGGTAGGCTCGGGTAAAGGGTACTCTAAGAAAGAGTCGCACCAGATGGCCGCGAAAGTGGCCATCAAAAAGCTGCGCGAGAGCAACGAGCTACGAGAAACACTAATCGAAGCGTCGAAAGAATTTTTCCCCGAGGAGGAAGAGAACTCCACCGACTAACCTTTCCACCCGACAACAACTCCTTTACCAAGTTCCGAACGAGATTCCCATTCGTTTGCCCTGCACCACCAAATCGTGATCAGGCGTTACCAGCCGAAGGCGCCCCGCTACCTCCGACAGCGGCACATCAGTAATCTCGTTGCCAATCTTGGCGACCATCCGGCCATACTTCCCCTCGTTAATCAACTGAGCAGCGTGTCCCCCGAGCAACGTACCCAAATTCCGATCGGCGGGCGACGGTGAACCGCCCCGCTGAATGTATCCCAAGACGGTCTCCCTTGTTTCGTAGCCGGTCCGTTCCTCAATCTCCCTAGCGAAGTAGGTGGCCGGCCGCTCGCTGGTAGGCACCTCCAGCCCTTCGGCAACCGCCACGATGGAGTAAGCCTTCCCTATCTCCATGCGCCTCTTGATCTTATCGATCACCACCCGCATATTATATCCCAGTTCCGGCAGCAAAATAATATCCGCCCCGCCAGCCATGCCGGCGTAGAGGGTTATCCACCCCGCGTGGTGCCCCATCAACTCGATCACCATCACGCGACGGTGCGAGCTGGCAGTTGAGTGGAGGCGATCGATCGCGTCGCACGCGATGTTCACCGCGGTGTCAAAGCCAAACGTGATATCGGTACCGTAGACATCGTTATCAATTGTCTTGGGTACGCCCACCACGTTCAACCCCATCTCCGACAGCATCCAGGTAGTACGCTGAGTCCCGTTCCCGCCAATGCAGACTAGGCAGTCGAGGTCCAACTCGTGATACGCGTCTTTAATCTGCTCCCTATCCTTTTCATCGGGGGAGGAGATCATGCTTCTAAAGATTTTTTCGCGGGCGGTACCGAGGATGGTTCCTCCCAGGTTTAGGATACCCGATAGCGATGCATCGGTAAGCTCTATTGTATCTTTGTACAAAAGCCCGGAGAACCCGTTCTGGATGCCGATCATCTGCATCCCGTAGTGATTAATGGCCGTTTTGCCAACGCCTCGAATGGTAGCGTTGATGCCGGGTGCGTCCCCTCCCGATGTAAGAATACCTACTCTCATGCGATTATAATTTAGATGAAAAGCGTTTGATAATTGCTGCCGCACGGTCTGATGCGCCGGGTTCGCCCATGATCCGCCGCAACTCCGCGTACTGGGTTAGCATGTTCTCGCGGTAAGATGGCTCTTTAAGTATCTGGTAAAGCTCCTTACGGATGTTTTCAACGGTGAAAAACTTCGCGAACAGCTCCTTTACCACCTCCTTGCCACACACCAGGTTAACCAGCGATATGTAAGGGGTATGGAGGATATGTTTGAACGCCCAATAGGTCGCCTTGGGTACAGCCGTCCGGTAACAGACCACCTGAGGAACGTTCAAGAGGGCCGTCTCCAGTGTGGCCGTGCCAGATGTGACCAAGGCAGCATCGGCTTGCGACAAAATTCGATAGGTCTGGTCAAACAAGACAACTACCTCATGGTTATCACCGGTATAGGCCTTGTAAAACGAGGGATCGATCCCCGGGGCTCCCGCCACCACCAGCTGGTACTCCTCCGCGAACACGCCCGCGGCCTGAAGCATCGACGGCAAGTTGTTCTCGATCTCCTGCTTGCGGCTCCCCGCCAGCAGGGCGATGATGGGACGTTCATCCAGCCCATTCGCCTCGATGAACTGCCCAAACGTCTCCTCTTTGAAAGGCCTTTGGGCAATCGCATCGACCGTGGGGTTACCCACGTAATGCACCTGGTAATGGTGCTTCTTAAAAAAATCGACCTCGAACGGCAGGATGCAGAGCATCTCGTCGACATACTTTTTGAAGGATTTCACCCGGTACTCTTTCCACGCCCATACCTTGGGGGAGATGTAGTAGAAGACCGGGATGCCCAAGCGGCGCTTCACATGCTTGGCCACCTTGAGGTTAAAGCCGGGGTAGTCGATCAAGATGACGACATCGGGACTGTACTCGGCAATATCCCGCTTGCAAAACTCGAGGTTTTTCAGGATGGCGCGGGCGTTCAGCAACACCGGGAGGAAGCCCATGTAAGCCATCTCGCGGTAATGCTTCACCAGCGTACCTCCCGCGGCTTGCATCAAGTCACCCCCGAAGAAACGAAAATCGGCTCCTTCGTCCAGCCCCTTCAGCGACCGCATCAAGTTGGAAGCGTGCAGGTCGCCGGAAGCCTCCCCCGCCACAAGGTAGTATTTCATACGATTATTTTATCTTTGAACAAAAGTACACATTTTATTTAACAACCGATATTATTAGTCGACGATAGACGATACGTTTTCATGAAATGTTTCGAAATATTTTTTTCTATTGATATATAAAGTATATTTGCGTGAAAAAATAGTCATTCGGTTTCGATTTAAAAGATGATAAGCGTATGGTTATAGGGATTGACTTCGGTACAGATTCTTGTAGAGCAATAGCTGTGGAATGTAACAGTGGTAAAGAGGTTGCCACTGCCACTTCATATTACAAACGATGGCGAGAAGGCCTCTACTGTGATGGCCAGCAAAACAGATACAGGCAACACCCGTTAGATTACATTGAGTCGTTGGAAGAGGTGATCGCCGATCTTTTGTCTCAGTTGCCACATGGCTCGGCGGGTAAGGTAGTGGCGATAGGTTGCGATGCCACTTCGAGTACGGTCTGCTTAACTGACAGCGAAGGCTTGCCCCTCGCCCTACTCCCCCAATTTGCTGAAAATCCTAATGCCATGTTCGTTTTATGGAAGGATCATACCGCTATGAATGAGGCTGATGAGATCAACGCCTTGGTTCGCGCGTGGGATGTTGATTACACCTCCTATTCCGGGGGTAATTATTCACTCGAGTGGTTCTGGGCTAAATCTTTGCACCTCTTGAGGGCTGACCAGTCGGTTCGGGAAAAAGCCTATGCCGCGATTGAATTGTGCGACTGGATACCCGCTTTACTCACGGGAATAGAAAAACCTGAAGAGGTGAGTAGGGGCAGATGCGCCGCCGGACATAAGTGTATGTGGGCCGAAGAGTGGGGAGGATTCCCTTCGCGTGATTTCTTGTCACAGCTTGACCCAAAACTGGGGGATATCGGGAGTCGCCTTGGAAATATAACATACACGAACGATCAAAAGGTGGGGCTTCTATCGAAGGAGTGGGCTCGTAAATTTGGATTCTCGAACAGTGTGGTTGTCTCCACCGGAATCGTTGATGCCCATTCCGCGGCGATCGGTGCCGGTATAAAACCGGGGACTATGGTGAAAATAGTTGGCACATCTACCTGCGATATCGTGGTTGCTCCCTATGATGTGATCAATAAAAAGAGGATTGACGGCATAAGTGGCCAAGTGGATGGGTCGGTGCTCCCGGGCATGGTTGGAATCGAGGCGGGGCAATCCGCGTTTGGAGATGTTTACGCTTGGTTTAGAAATCTGTTGGGATGGACGTTAGATGAGTTCAATGCGAACCAAGAGTGGAAAAGCAGGGTGATGGAAGAGACCTTGGACGCCTTAACTAAGGAGGCAAGTACAATACAAACGACTGAATCGTCACCTGTCTCTCTTGACTATTTAAATGGAAGGCGAACCCCCGACCCAGACCCAACGAAAACGGGTATCATCTCCGGGATCACCTTGAGTACCACTGCCCCCGAAATTTTTAAGAGCTTAGTGGAGGCAACCGCTTTTGGCTCTAGGGCCATTTACGAGCACTATAAAAAACATGGCTTGGAGTTAATAGATATAGTAAGCGTGGGCGGGATTTCGCAAAAGTCGCCATTTGTTATGCAAACCCTGTCGAATGTGATGGGCTTGCCCATCAAGGTTGCCCAAACGGAACAGGCAGGTGCATTGGGGGCAGCCATGTGTGCCGCTACAGCCGCTGGAGTTTTTGAGGACTTGAGCGTTGCGCAAGACGTGATGGGATGCAAGATGGGTGAAACTTACCACCCTGACAAGAATGCGCACGATATTTACAATATACTCTACAAGCGATACCTCGAATTGGGAGGTAGCTTGCCAGAGGCTACCAAATAGAGGCTGTCTATAATTAAAACATGACACGATGAGTTACAAACAGTCACACTATCTTTTGCTATTGCTTGTTTTACTCTTTTTTGCTCAATGCAGCCAGAAACAAGAGAAAAGCGAAACCTCTTCAACCTGTGAAACAGAGCTTCAACAGTTCTTCAAATATACCGGAGACGCCTCAATTATTATCAGCGGCCATCGTGGAAGCTGGAGGAATAGCAGCTATCCCGACAACTCACTGGAAGGATTAATTTATGCCACTGAGCATGTTCCTGAAGTTTTTTTTGAGATAGACCCCCGCTTAACAAAGGATAGCGTGATTGTACTGATGCACGACGCCACGCTGGAGAGAACCACCGATGGTCAGGGAAAACTTAACGAATACACGTGGGAAGAGTTACAGGATATCCGTTTAAAAGACTCGGAGGGGAACATAACCCAATACCGCATACCAACCTTGGAGGAAGTCATCACGTGGAGCATCGGTAAAACAGTGTTGAATCTCGACAGGAAGGATGTTCCCCCGAGCATGATCGTGGAGCTTATCAAGAAATGCGAAGCCGAACATGATATCATGTTGACGGTTCATACTGGTGAACAGGCTCGGTTCTATTTTGATCAGCTACCCAATACAATGCTTTCCGCTAGAATACGCGATGAAAAAGAATTTGATGATTTTTCTAACTCCGGGGTGCCCTGGGAAAATATGATAGCTTACGTTGGTCAAACGATCAATGAGGAGAACAGAGAGCTGGTGGATAAGCTTCACAATCTAGGCTTACGTTGTATGATAGCACTCTCTCCTACGCATGATCGGCTTGAGACTGCCGAAGAGCGTGCCGAAGCGTATAGAGAAGAGATTTCCCGTGGTCCTGATATAATAGAGACAGATTATCCCGTCGAGGTTTGGAAGGTATTATGCGACACGCGGGAATAACTGGGTGCCTAAACTATGGATCGTCGATTTCATTATAAAAACTCATGGGAATCAAAACTCATTGCAAACATTTATAAATAATTTAAAGGCATGAATGTAACAAAAGAGGGAATCCTCGCGAAACTAGGTATACCCAAGCAGTTGGCATGGGGATATTTGGGAATCCTTATCTTCATGATGGGTGATGGTATGGAGCAGGGGTGGCTAAGTCCCTATCTTATAGAGCAAGGCTTAACAATGCAACAGTCGGCCATGCTGTTTTCGGCGTACGGGGTCATCATTGCCATCGCCTCTTGGTTTTCCGGTGTGATGGCCGAGGCTTATGGTGTGAAAAGAACGATGTTCATCGGCTTGGTCCTATATCTTTTAGGAACCTTCGGCTTTGTAGGCTACGCGTTACCCGAAATGAATTTTAATGTGATGCTGATCACCTATGCCTTGCGCGGATTCGGTTATCCACTTTTCGCCTACTCATTTTTGGTATGGATTGCCTATGTGAGTCCTGGCAAGTCGCTCGGTCGCGCTGTCGGTTGGTTTTGGTTTGTTTTTACAGGTGGGCTAGTGGTGCTTGGTGCCTATTATTCCAGCTGGGCAATCCCTCGAATCGGGTATATCAACACCCTTTGGAACGCGGTGGTATGGGTGTTGATTGGTTCTTTCCTGGTTCTTGTGCTAACCAAGGAAAAAAAGAGACCTCAAGGCAATTTTCGTTCTAAAATAAAGGAGTTAACCAAAGGTTTCACTATTGTGAAAAGGGAGCCGAAAGTATTACTGGGAGGTATTGTCAGGGTAATTAACACTACCGCTCAATTTGCTTTTCCAGTGTTCCTACCCATTTACCTTGCCGAGCATGGGTTCTCTACAACCGAGTGGTTGCAAATATGGGGCACAATTTTCACAAGCAATATCATTTTCAACCTGATATTCGGTTTCGTGGGCGATTCGCTAGGTTGGCGGAACACCATCATGTGGTTCGGTGGTGTTGGGTGTGCCGTTTCAACCCTCCTATTTTACTATTCCCCCCAATTGTTTGGTGACAGTTACGTGGCCGTGATGGTTACAGGTGTCATTTGGGGAGCCATGCTGGCCGGCTATGTGCCTCTCTCGGCCCTTGTACCCTCGTTGGTCGAGGATAGTAAGGGAGCGGCAATGTCGATCCTTAACCTTGGCGCGGGTCTACCCGTGTTCGTTGGCCCTGCCATCGTGGGAATTTTCATTGGACTTGTCGGTTCCTCCGGGGTAATATGGATTTTGGCGGGCCTATATTTTATAAGTGCTGTCCTTACCAAGTTTATAACACTACCGAATAATGTAAAGACTATCCAACATATAGAATCAAATGAAGTATAGCTAGCTGGCGAATCCAAAATAACGTGTAAGTAACAAAATGTCAAGTGGGAAATTGGGGATGGTAACTTGGCACACAGGACGAAAAACGTATAAACAATACAATGTCTAGATTAGAGAGTGCATTAAATAATGTAGATCAAACGAAAGCCCTGCTCATTGAGAGAGGTGCCCTGAATAAAGTGCCGGCTCTTTTCAAGAGTCAGTTCTCTGAAGCAAAAACCATCATCGTGACCGACCAGGTGATGTTTGATGTGGTCGGTAAAAAGATCAAGGGTTTACTGGATGAACAGAAGGTGCCACAGGAGCAACCCTTCGTGTTCAAAGTACCCTTGGAAGCAACCTATGAAAATGTTGAGCTGTTGGCAGAGGCCTTAAGGAACCATGATGCAGTACCCATAGCGATTGGCTCGGGTATCATCAATGATCTGGTGAAGCTGGCATCCCACCAAACCGGAAGGCGATACATGTGCGTTGCAACGGCAGCTTCAGTCGATGGTTATACTGCTTTTGGATCCTCCGTCACATTGCATGGATCTAAACAGACCATCAGCTGTCCAGCACCCTTGGCATGTCTTGCCGACACCGATGTCATCGCTACCGCTCCATTATCCATGTCGGCCGCAGGCTACGCTGATACTTTGGCCAAGGTGACCGCCGGGGCCGATTGGATACTGGCGGATGCTCTTGATGTAGAGCCTATAAACGAGACCACTTGGGGTATTGCGCAGGGAGGGCTGCACGAATCACTCACACGCCCTGAAGGGATTGTTGAACGTGTTCCGGAAACTTATGGTTTGTTGACTGAACGATTGATGCTCTGCGGGCTGGCCATGCAGCATGCTAAATCAACTCGCCCCGCCTCAGGTGCTGAGCACCATTTCAGCCACCTTTGGGATATGGAGCATCACCTTTACAACGGAAAGCAGGTGTCACATGGTTTTCAAGTGAGCATAGGTACCCTAGCCCTCACGGCATTTTACGAGCAATTAATGCAGATACCGATGGAGGAACTCGACGTAAAACACTGCATACATGTTTGGCCTACACTCGATCAATTCATCCTTCGCGCAGTTGACATGTTCAAGGATACTGATTTTCTGCATATCGCGGTTACCGAGATGATTGCGAAGTATATTTCAAAAGATGAACTGAAAGAACAACTAGAACTACTGAAAAGGGAGTGGCCGATAATTAAAGAAAGGGTATCAAAACAGATTATTCCCTTTGAAGAAGTCAAACGATGCCTAAAGGTGGTAGGAGCACCAGTTGAACCCGAGGAGATAGGCATATCCAGAAAATACCTGAGAGAAACCTTCTATCGCGCCATATATATCAGGCGACGTTTTACTGTCCTCGACCTGGCGTTACGGACAGATACAATGGAAAGATGTCTCGATAACATGTTCGGGAAAAATGGCCTTTGGAAGATATAGCGGGAGGCGGTAACACCTTCAACATGGAGCATTCGCTTTCTCGTACGTTAAATTAATATAGTCAAGCGTATATAAAAAGGTGCAAAAGGGCACGAATATTGTGTGAAAAGCGTGAAACAGGCAAATGCTGTTTGCGATTTGATTTTAATTTTTATTATTGTTTAAATATGGTTAAACTATGGACAATAAAACAACACATTTAAAAGAACACTTTTTTGATGTATCATTTCAAAAAAAGTCTTTCACTATGAAGTTGATGTTTCTTTCACTTTTGTTACTCATCCCTCAATGGGGTGCGGCAAAAGCGAACAGGGAAACGCACGGACATGTTGTCGCTCCAGTGGAATCACGACAACAACCGAAAAGAACCATCACTGGAACCGTCTTTGATGCCGCGGGCTTACCCGTCATCGGGGCTAACATTATTGAAGTGGGAACTACCAGTGGGACCGTTACCGATTCGGATGGGAAATTCTCGCTGAGCGTGGCAGACAAGGCTACAATCCGAATCACTTACATCGGGTATTTAGATCAAGAAATCGACACTGAAGGAAGAACCGTGTTTAATATCACGTTAGCAGAGGATACAAAGGCGTTGGATGAACTTGTAGTCGTTGGGTACGGTTTTGCCCGCAAAGGCGACCTCACGGGCTCGATATCAAGCGTGCAGGGTGTAGACCTGATTAACCGTTCCACGCAACAGTTGTCTACCGCCATGCAAGGTCAAATAGCCGGTGTGCAGGTGACCCGTAACAACGGAGGACCCGGGGCTTCGGCCACGATTCGCGTACGCGGGGTAACCACTCTTTCGAATAACGATCCCCTGGTAATCGTAGACGGGGTACCCTCTTCCCTTAATGATGTTGTAGCGTCAGACGTGGAGACCATGACCGTGCTAAAAGATGCGGCTTCGGCGGCCATTTATGGATCGCGTGCCGCCGCGGGCGTTATCCTGATTACTACAAAGCGTGCCAAGGATCGCCATTTTTCTTTCGATTACAACTACGAGCATGCTATCGACAGACCCACGACACGCCCCACGAACGGTGACGTGATCGATTGGATGAACGTGCAGAATGAAGTAAAGTGGAACGACGGGGCATCTGATCCCTACTCACAATATTCACAAGAGACAATCGCCTCTTGGCTCGACAACCACGCTACCGATCCCTACCGTTATCCCAACACGGACTGGGTGAGCCTAATGCTGAAAAAATCCACTTCTCACGAACAGCACATGTTAAGCGTCTCGGGAGGAACGGAGAAATTACGGACAAAATCTACCTTCAACTACCAAAAGGGTGATGGCTATTACGAAAACAGATCATACGAACGTATAACCGGTCGCATTAATAATGACTATTTGGTGTCGGACTGGCTTCACACCAATATTGACCTTGATTTCTCTAAATCTAACTCGATCAATCCCGCGGAAATTAACACCATGCATTGGGCCTATCTGGCATCACCCTACTACGCGCCTTTCTTGGAGGACGGGCGGTATGCCGACTCAAAAGATGGGGCGAACGGGTTAGCTGGACTTCAACAAGGGGGAACAAATAAAACCAACTATTACAAGTTGGGGGGCAAGGTACAAATCGATATCACGCCCATAAAAGGACTCACTCTAAGCGCTATCTATTCACCCCGTTTCGCATTTACAAAGGGTAAGAAGTTTTCGCGTGCAGTCCCCGTTTATTACCCAAACGGAAGCATGACCTACATGGAATTGCAAAGAACAACATACCTACAGGAGACGAGAAACGATAATAACAGCCAAACCTACCAGTTCTACGGCAACTACCAGAACGTCTGGGGCGATCACTCGGTTAACGCGATGGCTGGTTATGAGGGTTTCCTCTTTCGCTGGGAGAATCAAGGAGCATCACGCAGGAACTATCTGTTGGATTCTTACCCTTACCTCAACATCGGTCCTGAGGATTATCAGTACAATTCGGGTGGAGCGGGACACAACGCATACGAATCGGTCTTCGGCAGACTGATGTACTCGTACAAGAGCAGGTACATGATTCAAGGCAACATTCGCTCCGATGGCTCGTCTCGTTTTTCAAAGGAGAACCGCTGGGGTACATTCTACTCGATGTCGGCCGGTTGGGTGATGTCGGAAGAATCATGGTTTAAAAACAACCTGGTAAATTACCTGAAGCTGCGCGGTTCTATTGGGCAGCTCGGTAACGAGCGTATCGGATCGGAGTTTCCATACCAGGCAGCCATCACATTTGGCAATAGCAACATGTACGACAAGTCATCTCAATCGGTAACTGCCTTACAGAACGCCGCTCAAGTCTATTACGCCTTTAGAGATATCACCTGGGAAACCACAACGACATACGGTGTCGGTATCGATCTCGCGTTGTTAAACAACCGTATGCGCTTTGCCGGTGATTACTATTACAAGAAAACCACCGATATGTTGCTTACACTTGGGTTCCCCTCGTACGCGGGATTTTCTGCTCCTTTACAGAACGCGGGCGATATGTATACCAAAGGTTGGGATCTGGAATTAGGTTGGTCAGATACGGTGGGAGATTTATGGTACAATATTTCGGCTAACCTGTCGGATTACCGTTCACGAATGGGCTACCTGGGTGACAGGCGCACGATAAATGGCAACTTGATATACGAGGAGGGGTCGTACTACAACGAGTGGTACATGTACAGGAGTGACGGCCTATTCATCACAGACGCCGACCTTTACGATGATACGGGCAAAAAGTACCCCACGCTCACGGCAAACGATAAGGCAGGTAACATTAAATACGTGGACGTGGATGGTAACGGCGTTATTAATGCCGATGATAAGGTTCGTCTAGGTAATTCGATGCCTGAATACCTGTATGGTGGCAGTGCATCAATCGGTTGGAAGAGTTTCGATTTTAACCTCTCCTTCCAGGGTGTGGGACATCAACGTGTACTCTTTAACTCGGCATGGATTCAGCCATTGAAAGCACAGTGGGGATCGGTTCCTTCTCTACTACTGGGCAATTACTGGAGCCGACATAACACGGAAGAACAGAACCGATTGGCTAAATACCCGCGCCTGACGTACACCAACACCACTAACACCTATGCCGGATCGGACTACTGGCTCTTTAACGGTGCCTATTTCCGCGTGAAAAACGTCACGCTTGGCTATACGTTACCTCAAGAATTAATTAACAGGATCAAAATTAAAGATCTTCGGCTATACGTAAGTATAAACGACTTGCCGGCTATCAGCAATTATCCCAAGGGATGGGATCCCGAAGTTGGTGCCACGTCAGAATTTATATCAACCTCTTTCGTCTTAGGTGTTAATGTCAAATTTTAAACCATCCATTAAATGAAAAAAATAGTATTCATTACCAGCATATTAATGGCATTTACTTTTTCTGCCTGTATTGACCTCAACTTGAACCCGTTGTCGGAAGGATCGAGTGAAAACTGGTATACTACAAAGCAAGAGATCGAGATGTCGGTAAATGACTTCTACCGCACCGATTTTATTACAATAGATGACCAGACCTGGAGTGACGATTTGGTAAATCGTAACTCTACTTCGGTTGTACAAAATGGGACTATGACCGCGGAAACCTCCATGGTAGCAAACCGATGGGAGAACTACTATAAAGGTATTGCGCGTGCGTTGCGTCTGTTAAACAACATGGAAAATGCTCGCTCGTTGGGTGTATCGGAAGCCGATATCAAACAGTATGAAGGCGAAGCCTATTTTTACTTAGGCTACGCTTACGGTATGTTGGCATTTCATTGGGGAGATGCTATTCTCGATAAAGTGGGCATGACGCTTGAGGAGGCCTACAAAAAACCGCGTTCACCTAAAGCCGAAGTATTGGCTTTTAGTTACGAATGCCTGGACAAGGCTGCTGAGCGCCTTCCTACCAGTTATCCCGGTGTACAACGGGCAACGAAAGGAGCGGCACTCGCTTTCAAGGCACGTATAGCCCTTAGAAATGGCGATTACCAAACGACTGCAACTGCCGCGAAAGCATGTATGGATTTGGGCGTCTATAAACTACACGACAATTATCAGGATTTATTTACCGCTTCGTGGTCAGATGAATGGATATTCTTTTATCGTGGAGATGTGACATTGAGGGTATATTATTGGGGTGCAAGAGCTATAAACAGCTTTGTTCCCCGTCTCCCGGGAGGATGGGGTGTAATGGGTCCCTCTTACGAACTAGTATGTGCTTATCCTTGTATCGACGGAAAACCCATTGACGAATCACCACTTTACAACCCCAAAGATTTTTTCGAAAATCGTGATCCGCGTATGGCCATGACCATTGTACCCTTTGCCACGGCCCATAACAAGAGTGTTCTTGACGGGACATATAATCCCGAAGATTACCTTTGGCTTGGCTATGAACACTCCCCAGCTCCGAATCGAACAACTGTTTATCGCGCATCAGATGGTGCACAAGTAAGTAACACCGATTCCAAAGCTCGTGCCGAACACGCGGCCTACGCCGGTTTTGTGTTCAAAAAATACATCGATGCATCGTGGCTAGAAAACAATCGTACCGGAGCACCTACTACTTATCCCTTATTACGCTATGGCGATGTGCTGTTAATGTACGCCGAGGCTATGATCGAACTCGACAGGTGCACGCAAGATGTGTTGGATGAAACGTTGAACAAGATACGCGAAAGAGCCTACGCGGGAACCGGTATTGAATACCCTCGCATCGTAATGGGATCACAAAGTGAACTGCGTACAATTCTTAGGACCGAACGTTTTATTGAACTTGCCTGGGAAGGACATCGCTATGCTGATTTGATTCGTTGGAGATTGGCCGAAAAGGTTTATAATCGTCCCAGTTATTTCCTGCGTCGAGCATGGTCAGGTTCCTCTTCATGGGATGGAAACGAAGCAAAGGTTTCAGAAGAATACCGCCAATTGATCCGTAACTGGGAAGAGGGTAATTATCCCATCGGGGGTATTCCCGAGATTGATGAAAACGGCATCGCGGATATCAGTTATATGGTTGACAAAGGGTATATCGTTAAAGCAAGTGAGCGCAAGTTCGATGCTACGCGGGATTATCTTTGGCCCGTACCCGCTTCGGACCGTTTGATTAATAAGAACCTGGATCAAAATCCAAATTGGTGATCATCAAAATTGGAGACAGTATTGATTAATACTGTCTCCAACTTGTTTGATATTCCTTGAGTGTTACGTTTATGTCACGAATGAGAAGTACATATTGTTTTTTGGTTGTTTGCATGTTGCCGGTGCTATTTTCATGCAAAGTTCCCAACACGACAAACTCAAGTGATATTCGAAATGTTAGCGGTATTTACCCCCACCTCGCCTATTATAATAATGAGGGAGAGTGTGGCACCGGAGCCGTTGTCCCTTGGGCTAACAGGTTGTGGGTAATCACTTACGGCCCACACCTCCCTTTCGGCTCTTCCGATAAACTGTATGAAATAACTCCAAGCTTGGAACAGGTAATCCGATCGGAAAGCATCGGAGGAACACCGGCCAACCGGATGATTCACCAGGAGAGCGGTCAGCTATTTATCGGCCCTTACGCGATCGATAAGGAGGGAGGCGTTCGGGCTATTTCTTATACCGTGATGCCCGGGAGGCATACCGGGAATGCCCGGCATTTGACGGATCCCGCGAACAAAATTTATTACGGTACGATGGAGGAGGGGTTTTACGAAGTTGACGTGCATAGCCTGGAGCCGAAGATGTTGTATGAGGATGGCAACGTAACGGACAAGAGAGGGAAGGATGAATCAGCCAACATTCAATCATCGATGTTGCAAGGTGTTCACGGCAAGGGTCTCTATTCCGGACAGGGGGTGTTGGTCTATTCAAACAATGGCGAGGCAGGTGCCTTAGCACTGGAAAAGTTTGACATTGAGTCAGGCTCACTTTCTGAATGGGACGGCAAGGAGTGGAAGCTCGTTCGCCGTAACCAGTTCGTTGAGGTTACAGGTCCCGGGGGAATACAGGGCAATCTGAACCCTGATTCCGACCCGATATGGGCTACCGGATGGGACCATAAATCTCTCTTGCTGGCGGTGCGGGACCCGAAAACAGGGTGGGATTTTTTCAGGTTACCCAAGGCTAGTCATAGCTACGATGGAGCCCACGGGTGGAATACGGAGTGGCCCAGGATACGGGATGTCGGCACCGAAGAGGAACCCGATTACTTGATGACCATGCACGGTATGTTCTGGAAATTCCCCAGCTCATTTACGGCCAATCATTCATCCGGTATCCGACCACGGTCGGCTTACTTGAAGGTGATTGGCGATTTTACCCGCTGGAACGATCAACTGGTCTTTGGTTGCGATGATTCTGCCAACAACGAATTCCTGAACAAACGTAAGCACAAGGGGGGAATTGAAGGCCCCGGTCAATCGAATTCCAACTTGTGGTTTACCTCTCTTGACAAACCCGACCAGCTGGGGACAACCACGGCCTCCGGCTCCGTTTGGCTGAACGATAGTGTAGAAGCCGGGGATTTTTCTGAGCCTTTCCTGTTCGCCGGTTGGCCAAACCGGAGCGCGTGGATTCAAAATGGAGGAGAAAACCCGGTGGAGTTCCTCTTTGAGATTAACAAAGAGGGAACGTGCAACTGGGAAAAGTTGAAAGCCGTTTCGCTCAACGCGGGAGGAAGCAGTTTCATCGAATTTGATCATCAGGAACCGGGTGAATGGATTAGGGTGAAAGCCAACGCACCTACCGTGGTCACGGTCAACTTTAATTACTCGGGGCACGAAAAGCGTCTCGCCTCCGCCTCACCGCTTTTCAAAGGAATTGCAAACGTTAGCCGGGATAAGGCGATGGGGGGATTGCTCTATGGCCTGGGAGACAACCGCCGCGCACTGGGAGTAGCAGCTGTCACCTTCGAGAAAGGGAAAATTATCGAAACCGGATATTACGAGCTGGACAGCCGGCTGAACTTGATGAAAAAGGAGGATCCGAACACCCACGCGTTCATCAAAGAAAAATTTGCTATCCCCGAAAAGGTAATCGATGTGCAGGAGTCATCGGTATTGATCGTGGACGATAAAAACCGCAGGTGGAGACTGCCTTTGGGAGACAAGCAGTATAAACAGCTTACCGACAACGCGCAGCTGCGTATTTGTCGTGAAGTGGCCACGGAAAGAGACCTCTTTCATGCTTGCGGTACTTTTTACGAGTTACCCGCGGAAAACGCGGACGGCTTCGCCAAGATCAGGCCCATTTCATCCCATGATTTCAGGATTCACGATTACGCGTCATACCGGGGACTGATCGTGATGACAGGCATCGATTCTAAAGCGAAAGCGGGAGAACATATTATACGTTCGGATGACGGTCGGGCAGCCGTGTGGGTAGGCGTGACAGACGATTTATGGGAACTGGGCAAACCCGTGGGACATGGCGGTCCTTGGAAGAATAGCCACGTGAAGGCGGGGGAGGTTTCAGACCCGTACCTGATAGGTTTTTACGATGATCGAAAACTTGAAATCTCGCACGACGCCAAGGAAGCGGTGACTTTCGTTATCGAGGCCGAACCCATTGGACATGCCCCTTGGATGCTTTACAAGGAAATAACTGTTAAGCCGGGTGAAACGTTTCACCATCACTTCCCGGATAATTTCCAAGCCCGCTGGATTCGGTTTTCAGTCGACAAGGAGTGTAGCGTCACAACCTGGTTAGAATACAAATAGATCACGTGGGGATAACATCCCCAGATCACAAACCAATTAATTAATTAATTATTCAATGAAACGGAAATCCATAAACATCACATTGTTGTTCTATTTATCATTCTTTTACGTTATGTCATCACATGCTCAGTCGATTTTTATTGAAGCGGAAAGCTTCCAATACAAAGGGGGGTGGGTGGTTGATCAGCAAAGCATAGACGTGATTGGATCCTCGTATGTAATGGCTCACGGGCTGGGTGTGCCTGTTCAGGACGCGACAACAACCATAAAAGTTCCACAAAGTGGGAACTATAGAGTTTGGGTGAGAACCAGAAACTGGGCCGCACCATGGGCGCCAAAGGAGGATCCACCCGGGAAATTTCAATTGTTGTTTAATAATCAGCTACTAACGAAAGCAATATTTGGAACCGAAGAGGCAAGCTGGCACTGGCAAGATGGAGGGGTAGTTGCCTTAGAAAAGGGGGAGTTGAAGTTGTCGCTACACGATATGACGGGGTTCAACGGGAGATGCGATGCTATTTTATTGACGACCGATGTAAAGTTCTCGCCGCCGAACGACAACGAAACCCTGTCTGCCCTCAGGGAAAAATCACTAAACCACGCTACGCCGCATTATGCCGGCAAGTATGATTTAGTTGTGGTTGGAGGAGGTATTGCCGGGATAACCACCGCCATTACTGCCGCGAGGATGGGGAATAAAGTAGCGTTGATTCAAAATCGTCCCGTGTTGGGAGGAAACAACAGCTCTGAAGTCAGGGTGGGCCTTTCGGGCCTTATTTTTAAAGAGCCATATCCCAACCTGGGAAAAGTGGTGGATGAAATAGGACCCATAGGTCATTGGACGCTCTACGAAGCCAACCAAGACCCCGAAGCCGAAAGGAGTAAAAAGATACTCAAAGTCATTGAGGAGCATCCCGAAAAAAAACAACACAACGCGGGCCCGAAAAGCAATTACGAGGATGAAAAGAAAATAGAAATCGTAAGGAAGGAAAAAAACATCGACCTGTTCCTGAACACCCATGTTTTTGATCTTAAGAAACAGGGCGACAAAATTACCGCGGTCGTGGGAAAGGATATCGTCAGCGGGGAAGAGGCGATTTTCGAGGGAAAACTGTTCGCGGATTGCACGGGCGATGCCAACTTGGGTTTTTTAGCCGGCGCGGATTACAGGATGGGACGAGAAAGTAAAGCGGAAACAGGAGAAGAAAGCGCCCCCGAGGAGCCTGATAGCCTGGTAATGGGAACCTCAGTTCAATGGTACTCGGAGAAACTCGCGGAACCGTCCTCGTTCCCTATTACCCCATGGGCCATACAATTTACTGAAGAGACCTGTCAGAAATTAACCCGCGGCGATTGGAACTGGGAGACAGGTTTGTGGCTCAACCAAGTAAAGGAGATTGAAAAAATACGGGATCACGCTTTGAGGGCAGCTTTCGGCAATTGGTCATTTCTTAAGAACCAAAGCAACGACAAAGAGCAATACGCGAACTACAAGTTATCGTGGGTGGCCTACATTGGAGGAAAACGGGAATCAAGGAGATTACTGGGTGACGTGGTTCTAACGGAACAGGATGTACTGAACGCCATTCCTTACGACGATGCCAGCTTTACAACCACTTGGCCGGTAGATTTACATTATCCAAAACCAGTAGAGGGGTTGGAAAATGAAGAGCCCTTTTTGGCAAAATCCGTCTCACGATCGATTAAACCGTACGCGGTCCCGTACCGAACCCTTTACTCGAGAAATATTGAAAACCTGTTCATGGCAGGAAGGAACATCAGTGTAACGCACGCGGCATTGGGTACAGTAAGGGTTATGCGAACAACCGGCATGATGGGAGAAGTAGTGGGAATGGCTGCTTCTATTGCCCTTAAACACGATACTACTCCACGTGGAGTTTACCTACATCATTTGGATGAACTTAAAACGCTAATGGAAAAAGGAGCACCCGGGACGTAATACCGTCTCTTAGGCATTTTTTTACTTGTTGTGGGTTAGCATACCGGTAAAAATGAAATTATTATGAATATGAAAAAGTTTGTTGCATTTGCTTTAACAGCATTTATCATCTATTCGGTAAATGCAGGTAATTTAACCTCGCTTTTCATTGAAGCGGAAAGTTTCCAATGTAAAGGGGGGTGGGTGGTTGATCAACAGTTCATGGATTTGATGGGATCACCCTACCTGATGGCACATGGGCTGGGAACCCCGGTGGAAGATGCAACCACCACGGTGAATTTCGCCATGGCCGGGGAGTATACCGTGTTCGTTAGAACCTACAACTGGACATCACCTTGGACAACAAGGGAAGGTCCCGGCAAATTTCAAGTAACGATAAACGGGCGGCCATTGAATAAAGTTTTGGGTGCGAAAGGTAATGCCTGGGAGTGGCAAGAGGCAGGCAAGGTGAAGGTAAACGCCGGGGCAGTTACCGTTGGATTGCGCGACCTGACCGGTTTCAATGGCCGTTGCGACGCCCTGTACTTTACCATGGACGACGTTGCGCCGCCTAACGAGCTCGAGGCTTTAACGGCTTTCAGGAAAAAGCAACTCGAGTTGCCGGATGTTGTACCCAGCGCGGGGGAATTCGACCTCGTGGTGGTAGGTGGGGGAGTTGCCGGTACTACCGCCGCTCTCACGGCTGCCCGACTGGGCTTGAAGGTCGCCCTTATTCATGATCGCCCGGTCTTGGGTGGCAACAACAGTTCAGAGGTAAGGGTGCACCTGGGAGGACGAATGAACCTTGACCCTTACCCGAAGCTGGGGGACGTGGTCAACGAGATCGCCCCGTTAAGGGGGGGTAACGCCCAGCCGGGGGATTATTACGAGGACGAGAAAAAGCTAGAGATGGTCAACGCGGAAGAAAACATAACCTTGTTCCTGAACTTCAGGGCCTTTGAGGTTGAAAAAGAGGGGACGGCTATTAAAACCGTGCTTGCCAAACATATTGAAACAGCCGAAGAGTTAAGCTTCTCCGCGCCTCTCTTCGCGGATTGTACCGGTGACGGGAGCATCGGGTATTGGGCCGGTGCCGATTATTCCATGGGAAGGGAAAGCAGGGCTGAATATAATGAGCCGTCCGCTCCCGAGGAAGCCGACAAGCTTACCATGGGTTCATCTGTCCAGTGGTACTCGAACGAAGGAGAGAAGGAGTACGCTTTTCCCCTGTTTGATTACGGCATAGAGGTTAACGAGGCAAACGTTCAAAATGTAACCAAGGGCGAATGGACCTGGGAAACGGGGATGAACCTTGACCAGGTTTTTGATTTCGAGCGAATCAGGGACTATGGCATGCTGGTGGTTTACTCCAACTGGTCTTACCTGAAAAACGAAAGCTCGGTCAAACAGGAGTATAAAAACAGGTACCTGGACTGGGTGGCGTATATCGCGGGGAAACGAGAATCGCGCCGACTATTAGGGGATAAAGTGCTGACCGAGGGAGATCTGACCGATTTCGTGATCTACCCGGACGCCTCCGCGACAACAAGCTGGTCGATTGACCTCCACTATCCCGATCCCAAGAACACGGAGCATTTCCCCGGTGCGGAATTTAAAGCGATCGCAGTTCAGAAAGAGATACACCCTTACCCTATACCCTACCGCTGTTTATATTCTCGAAACGTGGATAATCTTTTCATGGCGGGAAGAAACATAAGCGTCACGCACGTGGCCTTGGGTACCGTTAGGGTCATGCGTACCACTGGGATGATGGGAGAAGTGGTGGGAATGGCTGCCTCGGTTGCCGTGAAAAATGAAACAACTCCCCGGGGTGTTTACGAGAGACATCTGAGTGAATTACAGCGTCTCATGACCTCGGGAGCCGGCAAGCACGACATCGAGAACGCTCAGGATTATAATCTTGGAGGAACCTTGGGACCAAGAAAAATAAACCTCCAGATTCCACCGTACGACAAAAACTAATTTTCCCGAAACCTCAATGTTCTTTGATAAACTTATTAATCATGAAATAAATTTCAGTAACTTTGCCATATGGGGTTACAATGGTTGTTTTAGCAAGTAACTGTTATTTAAGGTTTAGGATTGTTTGCCTTTTCAATCGAACGCGAATGTCGCCATGAATTTTCAGGAGAAGGACAAAAGCTATCTGACATTAGCCATTGGCCTATTCCTTACATAGAAAGGCAAACGATTTTCACTTTATCTCAGAATCCCGGGTGGGAATAATTTAGAAAGTAGACTATGAGGTTATTATTAACGAACTTACTGCTTGCCGTTCTCGTTTTCCCGGCGTTTGGCCAAAAAGCGAAACGGTACGATGTGGTCGTGTACGGTGGCACCTCTGCCGGTATATCGGCCGCCATTCAAAGCGCGAGGATGGGGAAATCGGTCGTGATCATCGAGCCAACGCACAGGCTGGGTGGCTTAACTACCGGGGGCCTAGGGGCAACCGATATAGGCAACAAGCACGTTATCGGCGGGATATCGAGGGAGTTTTACCGGAATATCCGGGAACATTACGATGACCCCGCGAGCTGGAAGTGGCAGAGTAAAAGTGAATACATGGACGAGGGGCAAACACGAACTACAAAGGGCGAAGATGCCATGTGGACGTTCGAGCCTTCCGCCGCGTTGAAGGTGTACCACCGGATGCTCTCCGGTGAAAAGGTCGATGTCGTCTACGGCGAGCGACTGAACCGGGAGAGCGGCGTGAAAAAGGAGGGAGCTAGAATTGCCTCTATCGATATGGAAAGCGGGGCGAGGTACACCGGTGAGATGTTTATCGACGCTACCTACGAGGGCGACCTGATGGCGGCGGCCGGGGTGTCGTACAGCGTGGGGCGGGAGGCGAACAGCGAGCACGGGGAGACGTTGAACGGCGTTCAAGCCAACAGGATCAACCGAACGTTGAAGTGGACCCTTTCCAGGAACGCTCACAACCACAACTTCATCGACGGCGTGGATCCCCACGTGATCAAGGGGGATCCAAGCAGCGGCCTGTTACCCTACATCGTGGAAGGGGGGCAACCTGGGATCGATGGACACGGGGATAAAGGTATTCAAGCCTACTGCTTCCGCATGACGCTGACGGACCACCCAGAGAACAGGATCCCCTTTCAAAAACCGGGCAATTACGAGGAGATCAACTACGAGCTTCTTTTCCGGAACTACGAGGCGGCCACCGGTCCCATCGAGGAGATGTACACGTACGGCGACAAGCTGGTTCCCTGGATAAACTCGCCCATGCCGAACCGGAAGACGGACACCAACAACCAGAAGGGTTTCTCGACCGACTTCATCGGGCAGAACCACCGTTACCCCGAGGCGAGCTACGAGGAGAGGGAAAAGATAGCCCAAGCGCACCGCGACTATCAACAGGGGTTAATGTGGACGCTGGCGTATCACCCCAGGATCCCGCGAAAAGTAAGGGACGTGGTTTCGAAATGGGGGTACCTGCAAGGACGAGTACGACGAGGGGAGCAACGGCTGGCAGGAGCAACTCTACATCAGGGAGGCTCGACGGATGAAAAGCGACTACGTGATGACGCAGAAGAATTGCGAGCGCATCGAGGTGGTGGATGACCCGGTGGGAATGGGCGCGTACGGGATGGACTCGCACCACGTTCAGCGCTACGTGGACGCCAACGGTTTCGTGCAGAACGAGGGGAACGTGGAGGCACCGGTTGCCAACCCCTACCCGATCAGTTACCGCTCCATCGTCCCCAAGAAAGGTGAGTGCGAGAACCTGTTGGTCCCGGTGTGCGTCAGCGCGACGCACATCGCTTTCGGCTCGATCCGCATGGAGCCCGTCTTCATGGTGCTGGGGCAATCCGCCGCCACCGCCGCCTGTCAAGCGATCGATCAACGGAAGGCGGTACAGGATATCGACTACTCGCTGTTGAGAGAGAGGTTGCTGGAGGACAAGCAGGTTCTGGAGATTGACGTGAAGTAACTTGGATTTTTTGGGAAATTACCCGGTTTGTGTGTCAACATTCCGGGTAATTCCCATTTTTTGAATAAAAATATCAACGTGAAACTGACCTGTTTAAAACAGTCATTAAACACCTTTAGGCATGATTGTTTTTAATATCTAAGGTTCACTAAAGTTAAACTATTCCTCGCCATGGCCTTGTCCAAGTAAACTAGTACAATGTTCATTTGGCTTAACGGAATAGTTCACTCAAGTTAGACTATTCCTCGCCATGGCCTTGTCCAAGTAAACTTGTCCAATGCTCATTTGGCTTAACGGAATAGTTCCATACACCGAAATGTAAAAGAGTAATATAATCGTATGAAAAAACATGGACTTTTAATGGCTTTGGCTTCGCTGGTTGTACTATTGCAAGCATGCGGGGATTCGAATGTTTACAAAGCAGACGTGGTTGTATACGGGGGGACTTCCGCCGCGGTCACCGCTGCAGTTGAGGCGGTCAAGTCGGGGAAAAAGGTTATCATCGTTTCACCAGACATGCATCTGGGAGGACTTTCATCCGGCGGTTTAGGTTTCACGGATACCGGTAATAAAGAAGCCATCGGAGGATTAGCAAGAGAATTTTATCACAGGGTTTGGCTGCACTACAATGACCCCAACGCTTGGAACTGGGAAAAACACGAGGAGTACGGGAATAAGGGTCAAGGAACACCGGCCATGGACGGTGAAAACCGCACCATGTGGATTTTTGAACCGCACGTGGCAGAGAAAGTTTTCGAAGGCTTTATCAGCGAACACGACATTCCGGTATATAGGGATGAATGGTTAAACCGAGAGTCGGGTGTACTCGTTAAAAACGGAGAAATCGTCTCGTTAACAACACTTTCAGGCAAAACGTTCAAGGGGAAAATGTTTATTGACGCGACCTACGAGGGGGATTTGATGGCAAGCGCGGGAGTAAGTTACACGGTTGGGCGAGAAGGTTGTTCGGTATATAACGAGCAGTGGAACGGAGTGCAGGCCGGCGTGTATCACCATAGGCATTACTTTAAATCCGATATTAGCCCCTACGTTATTCCTAACGACCCGGGTAGCGGGCTCTTGCCTTATATCACCAGTGAACCTATTCAGCCCAATTGCGAGGGCGATAATAAAATCCAGGCTTACTGTTTCAGGTTGTGCATGAGCAATCACCCGGGTAATAGAGTGCCATTTGAAAAACCGGAGAACTATGACCCGCGTAACTACGAGCTATTGGCACGCGTATTCGAGTCGGGCTGGGATGAGTGGTTCGACAAGTACGATATGATCCCTAACCGTAAAACAGATACCAATAATCATGGCCCGTTCAGTACCGATTTTATCGGGATGAATTACGATTACCCGGAAGCATCATACGAGCGGAGAAAGGAGATCATCGAGGAACATGAAAATTATCAAAAAGGGTTGCTCTATTTCGTGTCGACTGACGTGAGGGTTCCGAAAATGTTAGAAACGAAATGAGCAAGTGGGGACTCGCGAAAGATGAATTCACGGGAAATGGCAATTGGCCGCATCAGCTGTATATACGCGAGGCAAGAAGAATGATAGGTAACCGCGTGACCACGGAAAATGAGGTTTTGGGGAAAGTAGACGTCAATGACCCCGTGGGTATGGGATCCTATACCATGGATTCTCATAACACGCAACGCTACGTAACAGGGGAGGGCTACGTGCAAAATGAAGGAGACGTGGGGGTGCGCCCTGGTAAACCGTACAAGATTTCATATGGGTCTATTATCCCCAAGAAGGAAGAATGCACAAACCTGCTCGTTCCTGTTTGTGTCTCTGCGAGTCACATCGCTTTTGGGTCAATCCGCATGGAGCCCGTCTTCATGGTGCTGGGTCAATCCGCCGCCACCGCCGCCTGCCAAGCAATCGATCAGCGAAAAGCGGTACAGGATATCGATTATTCGGTACTAAGAGAGAGACTACTGGAAAATAAGCAGGTTCTGGAGGTTGACGTGAGGTAATACCTTGGAGTCACGTGCGTTAATTTCTTTTTTATCAAATTATACAAAATAATGTAGTATATTTGGCCTAGTTTGAAAACAAATAAATAGGGAGGGACGCCTATGGGAAAGTAAAGGAAATTGATTGTTAAGGTTTTCTGCCGTTTTCGCCTTGCTTCATGTTAGGTAACGGCAACGATTTAATTCTAAATTTTCACTATTGTTTAAAATGATTAAACTATGGATCATAAACATTTAAAAGAACGTTTTTTTCATTCACCGTTTCAAAAAAGATTTCCCGCTATGAAGTGGATGTTTCTGTTACTCCTGCTACTTATTTCTCAATGGAGCGTGGCGAATCTAAACAGGGAAGCGCGCGACCCAATTATCGCTGCAACAGAATCACATCAGCAGCAGAAAAGAACCATCACCGGGACCGTTGTTGATGCCGCCGGCGTGTCCATTATAGGGGCTAACGTTATCGAGATTGGAACTACCAACGGAACCGTCACCGACGTGGATGGGAAATTTTCGCTAAGCGTGGCAGACAATGCTACAATCCGAATCACCTACATCGGGTATCTGGAGCAAGATATCAGCACTGGGGGAAGAACCGTGTTTAACATCACGCTACTGGAAGATACGAGGGCTTTGGATGAAATAGTTGTTGTAGGGTATGGGACTCAGAGGAAAGTTAATCTAACGGGATCAATTGCCGTTGTAGACTCGAAAACTTTGCAAAATAGACCTATCACTAATTCTTCCCAAGCTTTACAAGGGGTAAAAGGGCTTTACGTTAATCAGGCAGGAGGTGCTCAACCAGGTGCAGATGGAGCAAATATAACTATACGCGGCATCACATCAATAGGAGGAGCTTCTAAGCTAAGACCACTCATTCTAGTTGACGGGGTCGAGCTTTCTCTCGATAACGTCAATCCAAACGACATAGAAAGTATAAGCGTATTAAAAGATGCCGCTTCAACAGCAATATATGGTTCTCGTGCAGCCAATGGAGTCATCTTAGTAACCACGAAAAAAGGGCAAGAAAATGATTTATCGGTTGTTTACAGTGGATATATCGGGTTTCAAGAGGCCACCTATTTACCTGATCCGGTAGATAATTCCGCGGATTTCATGGAGTTGTACAATAAGGCTCAAATTAATCAGGGAACCGCGCCTTACTACTCTCAGGAATTAATTAATGAATTTAGGCAAAATCCGACAAGCTTAATTCATCCAAACACAAATTGGATGAAGTTGATGTTTGGCAAAGCACCCATTACCGAACATAATGTTAGGGTTTCCGGCGGGAATAATAAAACAAAATTTAATCTCTCGGCAGGCATTTTGGATCATGAAGGGATCCTGAGAAAAGGATTATCATCGGCAGACAGATATAATTTGAATATAAGGGTAAGCTCTAAGATTAACGATCGTTTTAACCTTGAAGGATCGTTGATGGGAACCATTTGGAAAACAGAAGAACCTGCTCAAGGCATTTCTACTTTTATGAATAGATTGATGAGAATGGTTCCTCTTCAACCGACTGGTAAATTAGAAAATGGTAATTGGGCAGATTCATGGGTAATTACCCCTGGTCAGAACAGTTTTCAAAGCCCATTGGTTTGGGGAGAGGAAGCATATAGGTATGTTGACAAATATAATTCTACGGCTGTTTTGTCTGCAAAATATGATATAATAAAGGGGTTGAGTTTTCAAACTATGGGATCATATAATAATGAACATATGCTTCTGAAAAACTGGTATCCCATGATTCAATTATACGATCCCCGAAATGGAGAGCCAAGAAAAGCGTGGTCAGGGACATCAACAAAAACTCATCAACATGATTACTACGAACACTTAAATCTCACAAACACACTACATTATGAAACGGTTCTTAAGGAAAACCATTCGATTTCGACGTTATTAGGCGCAAGCTTTGAAAAGTATAGCTCTAATTACATGAACGCGAGGATTCAAGGTTTTCCCACGATGGATTTGCAAGAGTTGAATTTGGGGACAAGCAATCAAGCTGTCACTGGAAATAGCAGCCTCAATTCCCTTATATCTTATTTCGGAAGGATTCAGTACTCCTATCAAGATAAATATTTGTTTGAAGCCAATGGCAGGTACGACGGATCTTCCAAATTTTCCCAAGAGAGACGATGGGGGTTTTTCCCTTCATTTTCTTTAGGCTGGAGAATAAGCGAAGAACCATTTGCCCAGGATATAAACGGGCTGGATGAGCTAAAAATAAGAAGTTCATGGGGTCAAATAGGAAATCAAGAAATTGGATTATTCCAGTATGTAAATGCTGTTGCTTTAGGGTATGGATATCCTTTTGGTGGCGTTTACAATGCGGGAGCAGCCATCATTCAGAGTAGAGATCCTAATATTCGCTGGGAAACGACAACGATTACTAACTTGGGAGTAGATTGGGTAATTTTAAAAGGGATGTTAAGTGGTGAAATTGAAGTTTTCAATAAAAAAACAAGTGACATCTTAAGGGGCATAGCATTACCGGCACAAGTTGGCGCCTTGTCCGGTCCCACAACTAATGTGGCCACTGTTGAAAACAAAGGCGTAGAGATTGGATTAACTCACCGAAATCAAATCACTAAAAGTTTTTCATATGAAGTTGGGGCTAATTTTTCTAGAATAAAAAATAAAGTGATCGATTTAAAAGGTGAAAGAATCATTAGTGGGTCACTACTTACAGAAGAGGGATCGCCTATAAATTCCTGGTATGTGTTGAAAACGGATGGTCTGTTTAAAACGCAAGAAGAGGTAGACAACTATCCCACTATTACGAGTAGAGTAGGACCTGGAGATATTAAATATGTGGATTTAAATGGAGATGGGAAAATCGATGGCAATGATAGGTACATAGCCGGGAATACTTTCCCTGATTTCACCTATGGTTTTAATTTTGGGTTTGATTACAAACGTTTCTCTTTAACAACATTATGGCAAGGAGTTCAAAACATTTCCGTTAGGCCTAATTTCAACATGGCTTCTCCGTTTAATAATGGTGCCGGAGTAACCAAAGACTGGTTAACAGATTCTTGGACACCTGAAAATCCGAATGCAAGGTTACCGCGTATTTCATGCAGAAATCAATATACAGCAGAAAATTTCTCTGATTCTGATTTCTGGTTAGAAGACGCTTCTTATTTAAGGTTGAAAAACATACAACTTTCTTACAGAATTGAAGGTGACTACTTGTCAAAGTTGGGTTTAAAACAGGTTGTAATTTTCACTAATGCTCAGAATTTTCTTACGTTTTCCAACGTTAGGCATTTTGACCCAGAGAGAAATATTACTCAAACAAACATTAATCAATATCCAACAGCTAAAACGGTTACTTTTGGTATAAATTTAAATTTTTAAAAATATAATAATCGTATGAAACCGACATGATTAAAATAATCATTAAACATTCATGGGAATGATTATTTTGAACATCAAAGGTTCCATACACCGAAACAAAAAAATAAAATAATCGTATGAAACACGTTATAATAATATTTCTGTCGTGTATAGTCATTTTATCGTCGTGTCATGAGATGCTAAACACTAATCCAACGGATTTTTATACTCAGGAGACGTTTTGGAAAAATGCTTCTCACGCTGAACAAGCGGTTACAGGTTGTTATCAAGCACTCCTCCACTCTGACCTTCACAACAGTCAAACGCCATTTATGTGGGATTGTATGACCCCTAACGCGTATAATTACGACAACCAAAATGGTGCCAATGAATACGCTAGAGGTATTCATACAAGCACGTGGTTGGGAATGAACATGAACGTATGGCGAGGTTGTTACAGGGGTATCGGGAGATGCAATTCAGCTATCGCTAATCTCCCGAATATAACTATGGATGAAACCTTGAAGCAAAGATTAATTGGCGAAGCTAAATTTTTGCGGGCTTATTATTACGATAAAATGAATGTTGTTTTTAACGGAGTTCCACTCATTTTAGATCCTCCAAATATAGCTGATCATAGTGAGCTCCCTAGGGACAGTTATGAACAAGTTTTAGAGGCGGTTCTTAAAGATTTAGATGATGCCATAACTGTTCTTCCTGTTTCTTATTCTTCCGGAAATGGGGGCCGAGCAACAAAGGGTGCCGCGTTATCGCTGAAAGCAAGAGTTTTACTTCAAAATCACAACTATTCAGAAGTGATCTCTACTATTGACCAGATTTTTTCTTTAAATCAATATGAACTTTTCCCGGATTATAATGGGCTTTTCAGGAAAGTAAACGAAGGCAATTCGGAAATAATTTTTGATGTCCGTTTCAAGGCACCTGAAGTTACAAATTCATATGATATAATCATGGCGCAGTATAGTACACAGGCTCCACTTCAAAATCTTGTCGATGCCTATTTAATGAAAGATGGAAAGTCAATAGAAGAGAGCCCTATCTATGATGAAAACAATCCCTGGGAAAATAGAGACCCGCGATTTGCTCAATCGATATTGTATTTGGGTGTTCCTTGGAGAAATAGGGTTGCCACAGAATTTGATTTACATCAAACGGGCTATTCTTTTAGGAAATTCACGGAGTACAATCAATTTACAGTTGGAACATTATCCAACTCCGAAACAAATTACATCATCATACGTTTTGCCGATGTTCTTTTAATGTATGCAGAGGCGTTAAACGAAGTCAACGGCCCCGTACAAGCCGTTTATGACGCGATAAACTCCATAAGAAATAGACCCAACGTTCAAATGCCTAACTTAACGCCTGGTTTGAGTAAGGAGGAAATGAGAGAAGCAATTCGTCTCGAACGTAGGATTGAGTTAGCGGGAGAAGGTAGTTACTTTTATGACATTAGAAGATGGGGACTTATTGATAAGGTAATGCCGGGACCAATCTATAATTATAAAGGTAACGTGATAGAAACACGTGAGTTCAATCCAGCTCGAGATAAATATTTCCCAATCCCTTATACTGAAATTGATCTAAATCCCAATTTGAAACAAAATCCAGGCTATTAATGCATTAAATTTTAATGATGAAAAATAGTATGTGTAGACATGCATCTACACATACTATTTACTCTAACTGGAAATAATATAACAAACTTAAAGACCTATGTTTATTTTACGCGAACACCCATTCAAGTATTTCCTTTTTTTATTACTGGTTCTCATATCTATTCAAGAACCCGCGTCTTCAAAAGAAAAAAACGACACGTTAAAATTTGTACATCTTACCGATATACACCTCATTTTAAACCCTATAAGTTATGATTCCAGTTTTGTTCAAAGGCGTTTCAATCACTTTTGGCGTGATACTAAGCCGTTTATTCAATTTTTGAAAGCTAACCCTGTAATTAAACGATCCGATTTTTTAGTCATAACGGGGGATATAATTGATTTCTATGAAGCAGAATCAGTAGAGGGAGGGTTAATGGGAAATCAAATAGAATTATTCCAAAAGCTCATAAATTCTGAGACCAATTCCATCGTTTATCTAACCTTGGGGAATCACGATATAACCAGTTACCCGAAAGGAGGGTATCACCAGAATCACTCAATTGCGGCAAGATCAACATGGATAAGAAATTTCTCTATGTTTCATAACGGTACTTTCTATAGCAAAATATATAAGGTAGGTAGTGCTACATATCGTTTGATTTTTTTAGACAACGCGTATTTTTCCGCGAATTTTTATGTTAAAACACAAAAGGGACAAGCTGATTTTATTATTGATCGCCCTCAATTGGATTGGTTGAAATCACAATTAAGCGAATCACCGGATGATAAGGAAATTATTTTCATGCATATGCCATTACCCGTTCCTACCGATCAGGTGGAAGGAAAAAACAATCGTTATTTAGATTACGATGAATACGTGAATAGGACAAACACACGGGATTTTCTTGACGTTTTGAAAGAGACAGATAATGCTTCCATTCAAATCATTGTAGCAGGACACAAGCATAGAAACAATTTGTTTGATTTTAATTTCTCAGAAGACTTCAGTTTTAAACAGATAGAAACTGGTGCTTTTGGGAATAGTATCGATAATTGGCGTTTATTTCAACTTACCGAGTCTGATATAAATATTTCGATGCCTGATTCTTCACCTCAGTCAGTTAAAATACCGCTAAAATAGCAAGAAAGAGTTGAGGTGAATAATTTGCCCCAGAGAGTACCATATAGTATGAAACAATCTATTGTTCTAGGTTTAAGTATATTAGCTTCTACTTCTGTTTTTGCTCGAAAGCAGAATCCGAATGTCATTTTCATCCTTGCCGATGATTTGGGTTATGGTGATTTGGCATGTTATGGCCAAACGAAAATAGAAACCCCTAATATTGATGCGCTTGCAAAAGAAGGAATTTGTTTTACTCAATATTACTCTGGCTCTCCCGTATCTGCGCCTTCGCGTTGTGTTCTTTTAACGGGAAAACATACGGGACATGCTTATATTAGGGGTAATGATGAAATGGCCGATAGAGGAAATGTTTGGAGCCACCAGGCAATGTTAGATAATGCACTCCTTGAGGGACAACGTCCTATGCCTGCTTCTACTTTTACTATTCCACGAATGTTTAAACAAAAAGGATACGTTACAGCTTGTGTGGGTAAATGGGGATTGGGGCATCCAGGATCGGAAAGTACCCCGACCAAAATGGGGTTTGATTTTTTCTATGGATATAATTGTCAACGCCAAGCACATACCTACTACCCTCCTTTTTTGTATAGAAACGAACAGCGAGAATATTTAAACAACAAACGTATCATTCAACCAGGTGAGAAACATGAACGTGAAACCGATTTTTTAGATGAAAATTACTATCAAAAATTCACCCAGAATGATTATGCTCCAGATCTGATGTTTAGGGAAATCCTCTCTTTTGTGGATGAAAATAAACATAATAATTTCCTTTTAATGTGGACTACACCCATTCCACATGTTCCTTTGCAAGGTTCCAAAAGATGGGTAGACTATTATGTTAATAAGTTTGGAGAAGAACAACCCTATTTTGGAGATTTGGGATATTACCCCATCCGTTTTCCTCATGCTAGCTATGCGGCGATGATCTCTTATCTTGATGAGCAAATAGGGATTTTAGTTAAACATCTGAAAGATAACGGATTATATGAAAATACTGTGTTAATTTTCACCAGTGATAACGGACCAACGTTTAATGGAGGAGCTGACTCTCCATGGTTTAGAAGTGCCGGGCCATTTAAATGTGAGCGTGGTTGGGGGAAAGCATCATTGCACGAAGGAGGTATTCGTGTACCATTCATTGTTTCATGGCCCTCAAGAATTGAACCGGAAAGAGTATCAGATCACGTTTGCGCTGCTTGGGATATTATGCCTACCCTTGCCGAAATCCTTGATGTAAATGTTAATACGGATGGTATAAGTCTATTGCCAGAACTTATTGGTTTAAAGCAAATTAAAACTCATGACTACCTGTATTGGGAATACCCTGAAAGTGGAGGTTCAATAGCAATTAGAATGCATAACTGGAAGGGAATTATCAGTAATATAAATAAAGGTAACGAAAGGATGCGATTATTTAACCTAGATTCTGATCCCTCGGAATCATTTGATTTGGCAAATCAATATCCTGACATTATTGCTTCATTGAAAGAAAATATTCGTAATGCACGAATCAGCCCAGAAGTAGAAAAATTTAAATTTATTTTTGACAAATGATGTGCTGTTAACGGTTAATGTGAATACAGTATTTTTGGAAAACTAATCGATAATAAAATAAATCTCTGTAATTTTGCTACTTGAATCCATGGCGTGCTTCCCCTTAATTGTTTATGATTTAGCACTATAGGATTAGCGACTTTTCCGTTATATTCAGCGAACACTTCTCGTTCAGTTACCATATTGGTCAGTATCAACAGGTATCGTGGTGAATCAAAATATAAAACAGCAAAAAGATGAAAACGACAAGTGTTGAATTAAATCGTCGAGGCTTTATCAAAGCAACCGCTGGTGCGGGTATTTATTTGGCCTCGTCGAAATACTCGAAGATTTTTGCAACGAGCAATCCTGAACGACCCGTAAGGTTGGGGTTCGTGGGAGTAGGAAGCAGGGGGATGTCAATGCTCAAGACGGCACTTATGTTTGAGGGTGTTGAGATTACCGCCGTCTCTGATATCGTAGGCGAGAGAGTGGATAGAGCCCAACAGTTGGTCATGGAGGCAGGTCAGCCCAAACCCAAAGGGTTTACAGGTGAGGAGGATTATAAGAAGATAGCCGATTTGGCTAACGTTGACGCCATTTTTACCGCGACCCCGTGGAGCTTGCATACCCCGGTCATGGTAGCTACTATGAAAGCTGGAAAATACGGGGGAACGGAAATGCCCGCGTGCGACGGGTACGATGAGGCATGGGAACTGGTTGAAACCGCGGAAAAAACAGGCATGCATTGCATGTTATTGGAAAATTACACCTACATGCGCAACGTGATGATGGTCCTTAATATGGAGCGAAAGGGATTGTTCGGGGAATTAACTCATTGTGAAACCGGATATCAGCACGATGTGCGTTACGCTACCATCGGGGATAAGGGAGAGCTACTCTGGAGAGCCCAAGAGCGTTACCTACATCACACCGGAAATCGTTACCCGACCCATGCCATTGGCCCCGTTTCGCAATGGATAGACATAAATAGGGGCAACAAGTTCGAATACCTCGTATCCATGAGTAGCCGATCACTGGGGCTGAATCATTACGTTGCCAAGAATTATGGAGCCAATCACCCAAACGCGAAACGGCAATATAAAGCGGGTGACGTAAACTGCACGCTAATTCAAACCGCCAATGGCATTACGGTTACACTCTATTACGATTCCCTGAGCCCTCGCCCGGTTGACTTTATCTATCGCATCCAAGGAACAAAGGGTATCTACTCCGGAACGTTGAATAAAATTTACCTCGAGGATACAAGCCCCGTTCCTCATCAATGGGAGGACATAGAGAAGTACGTGCAAGAATACGATCACCCGTTGTGGAAGAAATACGGGGATATCGCGGTTAAAACCGGCCACGGGGGAAGTGATTATCTTTGCATGAGAGACTTCGTGCAAGCCATACGTCACCAAACCACCGTCCCCATCGATGTCTATGACGCGGCAACTTGGAGCATCATCACGAAACTTACGGAAGAATCCGTGTTGAACAAAAGTAAACCCATTGACTTCCCGGACTTCACCCGCTCCAAATGGCGAGAGAGGGAACCATTGCCCATAGTGAACCCTTGATGATGAAACAAGATCCCCAAAGGTGAGCCGTTGTATCTTGAATTTGAAGCAGTTGAAGTAGGAGAGAAATTATTGACTTTTATAGGAATCCGGGAAGGAAAAAATCGATAGAAATTGAAACGTATGAAGTTACAAAAAGAGAAAAAAAGATCTGGAGTTAAAACAGAACGGTTGTTATCTCTGGATGCGTTGCGTGGATTCGACATGTTTTGGATCACGGGCGGGGCAACTATCGTCAGCGCACTGGCTACCTGGTCGGGTGCCGATTGGCTACAAACCCTAAATAGACAGTTCCAGCATGTTGAGTGGGTTGGTTTTCGCTTCGAAGACTTGATATTTCCCCTCTTCATGTTCATCAGTGGTGTAGCTATCCCTTTTGCCCTGATTGCTAAACGAGAGCGGGGAGTTCCAAGGTCTTCCCTGACAAAAAAAGTATTCAAGCGGGCAATCATCCTGGTTGTACTGGGAATGTTTTACAACGGGGTGTTTCAAAATGGTTTCGAGAATCCCCGATTCGCCTCTGTCCTTGGACAAATAGGCTTGGCCTACCTGTTCGCTTCGTTGATTGTACTTTATACCAAGTCGTTCAAGCAACGGTTATATTGGTTGTTAGGGATTCTCGCGGGATACAGTTTCATTCAATTGTTGGTACCCGTACCTGGATTTGGTGCCGGAGTGCTAACACCTGAAGGTTGTATCAATGGATATATCGACCGCTTGCTCTTACCCGGGAGGCTGCACGGTGGAGTTTATGATCCGGAAGGATTGCTATGTGTTGTTTCAGCAACAGGCATCACGTTAATGGGAACGTTCGCGGGAAATATTTTACGGAATCGAGGAACGACAGAAACGAAGAAGGTAGTCTGGCTTTTAGCTATTGGGACATCCTTGGTAGTGCTGGCCTTATTGCTGAGCCTGTTTTATCCTATTATCAAAAAGTGCTGGACCACGACGTTTAACCTGCTGGCAGGTGGGATTAGCTTCCTGTTGATGGCTCTTTTCTATTGGCTGATAGATGTGAAGGGGTGGAAGAAATGGGCTTTCTTTTTCAGGGTTATCGGGTTGAATTCCATCTTCATCTACCTTTTGTACCGCTTTGTTGACGTGGGCAAAACTTGTTCCTATTTTTTCGGGTGGACCACTCTCTTAGGCAACATTGAACCGGTTATTCACACCACGCTACGTGTGTTATTGGTATGGCTGCTGCTCTATTACATGTATAGGAAAAAGATATTTTTAAGGGTGTAATTGTTATATATCACAACATTAAGCAAACTAGTATGGTGCGTGTTGCTATATCTATGATACTATGTCTCATTTTGCTGTCATGCTCCCAGGACAAAACGATCGAATTCTTTGTCTCTCCAGACGGGAATGATGCTAACCCGGGAACAACATCCGCACCCTTTAAATCCCTTGGGAAAGCAAAGGAGTCGGCTCGAGCCAGCTTGTTTGAAACACCCGGGAGATCAATCGTAGTGAATATTCGGGGAGGAAGGTATCAGGTGGAAGAACCCGTGCGATTCTCGTCGGAAGATTCCGGCAGTGAGAATGCTCCCGTAACGTACAAGGCCATGAAAGGGGAAACACCTGTATTTACGGGAAGTAGGGAGATAAAAGAGTGGCACCTGGTGACAGACAGCGATAAGCTGGCTCTTTTGCTCCCCGAGTTGCATAGTAGGGTATATGTGGCAGATACCAAAAGCGCGGGAATACGCGACATGGGAGATCCAACCGAAATAGGGAAACGTCCTGAACTTATCTGCAACGGAGAGCTACAAACCTTGGCTCGGTGGCCCAACGAGGATTTCTTGAAAGCTGGTATCACGAAAGGAAATACAAAAATATCTTCTTCCTACATCAAGGCGCATGGAACGAAAGAGGGGGTTTTTGAGTACCTTGAAGAGCGGCAAACACGCTGGAGTGTGGAGAGCGATGTTAGGCTTGGTGGTTACTGGTATTGGGATTGGAGCGATGAGTATCAAAAAGTGGATAAAATTGACACCTTGACAAAAACGTTTCACCTTAGTGAACCCTATCATCATTACGGGTATAGAGATAGCCTAAGGTATTTCGGATTGAATCTGTTCAGTGAAATAGACCAACCTAAAGAGTGGTACCTAGATCGTACAGACGGACTTATTTATTGGCTCCCACCAGAGGATATAGATCCTAATCAAGCCAGCGTTACACTTACGGAATTTTCGGCTCCGTTTATGGTTGAAATGGACAATTGTTCAAATGTGGTACTCGAAGGACTTACCTTTCAGGAAGGGCGAGGCAGCGCGATTTTCATTAACGGTGGAGAAAACTGTTTGTTGAAATCTTGTAGGATCAAGCACTTTGGTAAAGATGGCATTCACGTGATGAATGGGCAAAACCATGGGGTTTCGGGTTGCCTTCTTCAATACTTTGGCCATCGGGGAATTGACATGAAAGGGGGCGACCGTAAAACCCTGACTCCAGCCAACCATTTCGTGGAACACACGGTAGTGGAACACTTCTCTCTTTTCAAGCGCACGTATGAGCCGGCCGTACATCTTGAAGGTTGTGGTATCAAGGTTGTCAACAACCGATTCAGTCACTCTTCGTCATCAGCGATGAGGTTGGAGGGGAATGATTTCACGATTGAGTACAATGAGATTAGCCATGTGGTTAACGAGTCGGACGATCAAGGGGGGATAGATATTTTTTATAACCCTTCCTACCGCGGTATAGTGATTCGTTATAACCGTTGGTCTGACATTCAGGGAGGTACGCAACATGGTGCAGCCGGTGTTCGCCTGGATGACATGATCTCGGGAGTGGTTATTTTCGGGAATATTTTTGAACGCTGTGGAGCACTCCACTTCGGGGGTGTACAGATTCACGGGGGTAAGGATAACTTGGTAGAAAACAACCTTTTCTTTGATTGCTCGGCAGCCGTCAGCTTCTCAAAATGGGGAGAGGAGCGTTGGCTAAGCGAATTGGCTAAACCCGTGATGAAAAAGAAATTATATGAAGAGGTTGACATTCGCTCAGCGTTATATCAAAGTAGGTATCCTGAATTGAAGGATATCCGTACCGGGATAAATGTCAACAGGGTAGTAAACAACCTGCTGGTTGATTGCGACAGGTTCTTTATGCGTACTGATGAAAATGAGTTGCTGAAAAATAACGCCTCTGTCGCGGCTGACGGAAATCAGGTTGACATGTTCTACTCTCCCGAAACACTGGAGAAGTACGGTATGAAACCGATACCGGTTCAAAAGATAGGACCGAAAATGAACAAATGGCTGAAAGAGCCGTAAAGTACGATGTCCGTTTTTTACGATATGATGTAGTCGTGTACGGTAGTATATCAGCGGGTATACCGACTGCCATCTTAAGTAAAATAATACCTTGGGGGCACACGTACAGTCGAAATAATGTAGTATGTTTGCTTTTGGATGAAAACAAATTTAATGCAAAATCCTGGTTGGAATTAATCATTTAATAAATACACCTTCTCAAATAATCATGAGAAGGTGTATTTATCGTTAAACTACTTTTAAAAACTATCAACATGAGAAAAAATCTTAAAATCAACAAACTGTGTCTTGTCTCTTCATTCGTTATCGCTGCTATTTTTTTGACCTCCTGCGAGCCAAAAGAAAAACCAACCGTTGAAAATTTAAACAACGATTATTACGTTGCAGCCTATATCTGGCCATCGTGCCATCATGACGAGCGTTTTGGAGACATGTTATGGCCTGAAGGTACCGGTGAATGGGAGGTAATCAAGAAAGGGAATCCACGCTTTGAAGGTCATTACCAACCGAGGCTCCCCTTATGGGGCTACGAAATGGATAACGACTCCAAGGTGGTTGAAAAATGGATTGATCTGGCAGTGGAACACGGGGTCAACGTGTTCGTGTACGACTGGTATTGGTACGACGAGGGTCCTTTTTTGGAAAGTGCACTGAACGACGGGTTCCTTAAAGCAGAAAATAACTCGAAGATGCAATTTTACATCATGTGGGCCAATCACGATGTAAGGCGCAATTATTGGAACGTACACAAATATAAAGACGACACCTCTATTATGTGGGATGCCGCGGTTGATGAAAAAAACTTCAAGATTATCGTCGATAGGGTAATCAATCAATATTTCAAGCAGCCCAATTACTTTAAAATTGATGGTAACCCCGTCTTCTCCATTTTTAGCATCAATAAATTATTGGAGAGCTTTGGGGGAGATACGAAGAAAGTGCGTGAAGCGTTTGATTATTTTCGGGAGGAAGTTAAAAAAGCGGGGTTCCCCGGCCTGCATATCCAATGGAACCAGGGAGGTGGTTCTATCATGTCGAAAGAAGCGGCAGAGCGGTTCTCATCCAGGGTAAATGAAATGGGGTTCAACAGCGTTGCCATGTATAACATGGGAGGGTTCAACGAAGATTACCTGGTTTATGGCGACAACGCTAGGAAAATCAGGGCACAGATGGATTCTATATTAAATGTGCCGTTATTCCCATGTGTATCGGTTGGATGGGATGATACACCGCGTTTTCCCGCGAAAGGTATGAAGGATGTGGTTCATTATCACAACACCCCCGAGAGCTTCGCGGCTTTGTTGTACAAAGCCAAGGAATATGTAGACAGTCACCCTGAACAACCCAAGCTTATCACCATTAATGCTTGGAACGAATGGGTGGAAGGGAGTTACCTCCTACCCGATATGTTAAACGGATTTGATTACTTAAAAGCTGTGAAAAAGGTGATGAGCGGTGAATATGAACCCTGACTGGTTTACTTGCATTTATCAGCTACAACGCGTTAAAGAGTATGATGGAACGAAGAAAATTCATTAAAAAAGCAACGATTGGGACCGTCTCACTTACATCATTGGGTGGATTGGCAAATGTTGAACAGGCTTTTTCAAACGGAGTGGTCCAAAACGATAATGTTGGAGAAGGTAAGGAGAGCGGTGAAGTTTCCCAACACGGTTCTTGGGAATTTGATTTCAACCAGGAATCCACACGGCTCACTTTACAAAATCAAAGTGTGGTTGTTAGCGGTAAGCTAAGATTTGTCTCCAACGGCACGGAGTGGTCGGTTGGGAGCGCAAGAGACGGGGCTGCTAACCGCAACACCCTGATTGATCCCAATGGTAATGTCCAAGGTTATTGGACGCTGAACCAATCCGGGGCCAGGTTAGAACTGCTGTTTTACCACAGGACTGCCCAAAGGTTCAAAGGTCGCTTCTCATTCGAAGGTACTATCTCTTTTCACGCGGATGCTTTCCCTTGTCGTACAAAGCCGGTGGTCGGAGAAAATGTACTTCAATTAGCTTGTGGACGAGTTGATTCGTTACTAAACGACTCGTTGTTTTCCCCGGGGAATGATACCTTACTCCAGTTGACCGCTCACGATACAACGCTGAACCACGATGAAAGCGGGACGTTCGCTTTCCAAATGAGCGGGAGTATCGAGCAGGCACCGGAGGCAACCTTTACTTTCCTCTTTGAAGATCATTATTTCCAAAGTCGCCACGTGCCTTACTACAACCCGATTAACCGCGACCGTTGCCCGGTCGCCCCCACGGGATGGATGTCTTGGAATACCTATTTTGATACGGCAACGGCTGAAGACAACCTAAACGAAGCGCGCATCGGGAAGAAGTACCTACAACCCTTTGGATGTGAGTTCTGGTCTATCGAGTCTTGGCAAGGGAACTCGGACAAGCTCCCGGTAAGCGGTTTTCACAACATGAACCTCGAGGTGAACGAAAAGCAATTCCCAAAGGGGATGAAAAACCTGGCCGATGAGATTCGGAAACTTGGCTTTCGCCCGGGGTTGTGGATGGCTCCTTTTGGTACGGGAAGTGATTCGTTTTATGAAAAACATAAACATTGGTTTTTGCACAAGAAAGACGGAACACCGGTTTCATCGTGGAATGGTAAATATACCCTTGACCCCACCGTTAAAGAGGCAAGAGAACACCTGAAAGAAATCCATCGGGTTGCATCACGAGAATGGGGATACGAGTTCTTCAAGATCGATGGCATGTCGGGCAGAGGTCATGGTTATTGTGCGCATCTGTACGAACGACCTGAAATAAAGGAGCTGTTTAGCGACCCCTCTTGCCCTAACCCGTTTGAACTCTGCGTACAAGCTTTTCGAGAAGGAATAGGCGAAGACAGAGTGTTCTTGGCTTGCCAAGGGCACTCCTCGGGGCCGGAAGCTCGTTACGCGGATGCCTCACGCCTTGGTGCTGATATCGTGAGTCCCAATCAGCCCGTTAAATGGAGCGGGGTATTGAATCAAGCAAGCTGCTTGTTAAACCAGGCTTTCACGCATAACATCGTGATGTATGCCGATCCGGACACGCTACTGGTACGGGATTTGCCGTTGGAAGAGGCGAGAACCTCTGCAACCATAGTCGCTTTACCCGGACAGCTGACCTTTTTCGGGGATAAACTCGCTGGACTGGCGGAGGAGAAGATGAAAATCCTCCAACAAACCCTTCCGGTGGCACAAGTGCGACCGGCAAGCCTATACCCGCATTTCAATATGCTGCAAGTGTGGAATCTTGCCGTACAACACGAACGTCTCGGTACTTATAACGTGGTGGCGTTCTTTAACTGGGAAGACCAACCCCAGACGGTCTCTACGACCACGAGAGAACTGGGGATACCCGATAACGACTACATGGGATTGGAGTTTTGGGAAAGCAAACCGTTCAACTACGTCACCTCAGACTCTAAGCTCTCAGTAAATGTCCCTGCTCACGGGGTGCGTTTAGTGACCCTCCATCCCGTTAGGGATTGCCCCCAATGGGTTGGAAGCGACCGCCATATCGCGCAAACCGGGATGGAGTTATCAAAATTCGAATGGAATGGCCATAAAAAAGCGTTATCGGGTACCATCGAGTTAATCAATTCGTTTCCCTTATCCATATGGATACACGTGCCAAATAACTACGCGTTCAATCAATTAACGTGTAAAGATGCCAAATACGAAGTAACGGAACAGGGTGATCTTCTTAAAGTAACTTTTCAATCCAAAAAAACTATCCTCGTGGATTTTGACATAATATTCAGCGAAAGGTAGAAGAATGCAACGGGTATGGTTGAGGCAATTACGTGTGGTTTATCCTAAAGAAAGTCGTACGGTAAACATAGCGCACTCGAGAAAAGAGCAATAGGTAATGAAAAACGGGATGATATTCAGTATCGAGGAATTTGCAATCCACGATGGCCCTGGAATACGAACAACAATATTTTTAAAAGGCTGTCCGTTGCGTTGCACATGGTGCCATAATCCCGAGGGCATATCCCCGAAACCTCAAAAGATGAAGAAGAAAAACGGGCAGATAGTTACATCGGGTTATGAAATTTCACCCGAAGAATTAGCTAGTCAAATATTGAGGAACAAGGATATATACGCTATGAATCAGGGGGGTGTTACCTTCACGGGCGGGGAACCATTGCTCCAATCAGATTTTTTAATCGCCGTGTTGGATTTAATCGCCCCCACTGTTCATACAGCCATCGAAACAAGCGGGTATGCTTCGACTGATATTTTCAAAAGGGTTACCCAAAAAGTCGATTTGGTTATGATGGATGTAAAGCATACCGACCCGGTTGTGCATAAAAAATACACGGGGGTCGAGAATGATATAATTTTAGAGAACCTCGATTATTTATGCTCTTCAGCCACGAAATTTATCATTAGGATACCGTTAATCCCCGGCGTTAACGATAATGAAGAAAATATGCTAAATATTGCCGAACTAATTCAAAACGCGAAATCAATGATACGCGTTGAATTGTTACCGTACAATCAAGTGGCTGGAGCAAAGTACCCGATGATTGGACAAACATTCACGCCACTATTTGATCCAACACGAAAACCCGAAATACATCACACCGTCTTCGAAAAATTAAACATAAAAACAATCGTCTTATGAAACCGACATGATTAAAATAATCATTAAACACCCTTGGAAACTATTTCGTTAAGCCAAACGAGCAGAGGATAAGTTCACTTGGAATATGCCGTGGCGAGAAATAGTCTAACTTTAGTGAATGATTATTTTAAACATCAAAGGTTCCATACACCGAAACAAAAAAATAAAATAATCGTATGAAACGAGCATGTAAATCATTTACACCCATGACAATGATTAAAGCGAGTTCCATACGACACCTTTGAAAATAATAATTTTAATCGTATGAAACCGTCAATAAAAGAGCTCAAGGAATACCTTCTGGATAAAAAACATCACCAGTTCAGAAGAACTAGTCAAGAGGTTGGGATTAGCACCATCAATGAATCGTTCGCAAAAAACAACGTGGACCCCGTGAAACGCTCTGCTTTATGCCTTGCCGCCGTTCTTAACGAGGAAGTGCCGGTTATCCTTCCTAACGAGAGAATTGTTTTCACGAGGACCGTAAGCGAAATTCCCGATATTTTCACGGCGAGCGAATGGGAACAAATAAAAGAAACACACTACATTCATGAGCGAGGGACGATCAGCAACCTTTCACCCGATTACGAAACAACCATTAACGTAGGGTTGAACGCGAGGAAAAAAGAGATTGAAGAGAAACTAAACGATCAAAGCGTTGACCAAGAGGGAGTGACCTTTTTAAAAGCCACCCTCCTTTGTATTGAAGCGATCCAAGCGTTAATCGGGAGGTATGAAGAGTATGCACGCTCTAAAGGGTATACCGACACGGCAGATGTTCTTAAAGCAATCCAATGTAATGGTGCAAAAAGCTTTAGAGAAGCGCTACAATTATTACGCGTTTTGCACTTCTCCTTGTGGGCAGCGGGAAACTACCACAACACGCTTGGTCGTTTTGATCAATACATGTATCCCTACTTCACAAAAGATATTGAAACGGGGGTTATAACAGAAAGCGAAGCGTTTGACTTGGTAGAAGAGTTCTTTCTTTCATGCAACAAGGATAGTGACCTATATCCCGGAATGCAACAGGGAGATAACGGGCAAAGCATCGTGTTAGGTGGACGTGGCGTAGACGGGCAATACTTGTTCAACGATCTTTCAAAAATGTGCCTGTTAGCTAGCTACGAACTGGCATTGATTGATCCCAAGATTAACATCCGTGTTGACAAAGAAACCCCCGATGAAGTATATATTTTAGGTTCAAGGCTAACCCGAAAAGGTCTTGGATTCCCTCAGTACAGCAACGACGACATTGTTATCCCCGGGCTGATGAAAAAAGGGTACAAAAAAGAACACGCGTACGACTACATCGTTGCCGCATGTTGGGAATTCATCATTCCCAAGCATGCTTTAGACATTCCAAATATAGATGGTCTATCGTTGCCCCAGTGCGTAAACGATAGCTTATCCAAACTAGGTGAATGCGTAAGCTACGAAGCTTTTTACGATATCGTGGAACAAAAAATGCAGGAAAAGGCGGACGAAATTTGTGAAAAACATAAGAACCTGTATATCATCCCATCACCCATGATGTCACTATTAATGGATGGTTCTATAGAACGTGCAAGAGATATTTCATTAGGCGCCACGTACAATAATTACGGCATTCACGGTACGGGAATCGCCACGGCGGCCGACTCATTAGCAGCCCTAAAGAAGTATTATTTTGAAGAGAAGAGCATCGATCAACAAACCCTGAAAGAGGCACTCGAAAATAACTTTGAGAACAACCCGGAACTACTCCAACTTCTTAGGGAAGAGAGCCCGAAGATGGGTCAAGATAACGATTACGTTGATGCTATAGCCATTGATCTTTTAAACTCCTTTGATAAGACACTGCGTCCAAAGCGAAACGAACGGGGCGGGATATATCGTGCGGGCACAGGTACGGCCATGTATTACGTGTGGCACGCTACAAGCTTGGGTGCTACCCCCGATGGCCGTAAAAAAGAGGAGATGATCCCAGCAAACTATTCCCCATCGCTTTTCATGAAACAAAAAGGCCCTATCTCGGTGATAAAATCATTTACTAAACCTGATCTGTTGAATGTTATAAACGGGGGACCGTTAACGTTGGAGTTTGATCAAAATGTCTTCCGTGATGACGAAAGTATTGAGAAACTGGGGGCGTTGGTGAAAACCTTTATAACACTGGGGGGACATCAATTGCAGTTAAACACGGTAAGCCTGGAAAAATTACTCGACGCGAAAAAACACCCGGATAGATACAAGCAACTAATCGTGCGTGTTTGGGGATGGAGCGGCTATTTTGTAGAACTTGACGAATGTTACCAAGATCACATTATTAATAGAATTGAATTCGGACTCTAACTAATTAGTTTTATGAAACCAAAACAAGCCACTCAAGGTGACTCAGTTAAGCCTTACGTGTTCTACATCGCTTTCGTTGCATCCCTAGGAGGGTTACTCTTCGGCTTCGATACCGCCGTCATTTCTGGAGCTGAAAAAGCCGTTCAACAAATTTACGAACTATCGAATTTCGCACATGGCTTTACCATTGCCATTGCTCTTATCGGTACAATTGTAGGAGCCTTTTTTTGCAGCAAACCGGTTGAGCGGTTTGGCCTTCTTAAAGCGTTGAAAGTAATCGCGTTCCTATATTTTTTCTCCGCGCTTGGAACCGCGCTTATCATCAATTGGTACTCTTTCGTTTTTTTCAGGTTTTTAGGCGGGATAGCGGTCGGTGCTTCATCAGTCGTTGGCCCCATGTATATAGCAGAGATATCCCCTTCTCATTGGCGTGGACGTTTCGTCGCTTTTTTTCAGTTTAATATTGTACTGGGAATCGTCTTAGCCTACCTTTCCAATTACTCTTTACATGGTATTCCTGATGATTGGCGCTGGATGTTGGGAATTTTAGCTTTGCCGGCACTGTTATTCGGAGTCCTCCTGTTCACTATCCCTGAAAGCCCCAGGTGGTTGGTCAAAGAGGGGAGGGAAAGTGAAGCGGAAACCGTGTTGAAAAAAGTGGATGAAATCAACGCCGGTAAGGAACTCGAGGAGATTAAATTGTCTTTGGTCTCAAGCACCGATGATACCGGGAAACTGTTCCAGAAGAAATATAGGAAACCTGTCCTCTACGCGTTCTTAATCGCGACCTTTAATCAGCTATCTGGGATTAACGTCGTGCTGTACTACGCTCCCCGTATCTTTGAAATGTCTGGGCTGTTCCGTGATTCGGCCATGCTGCAATCCATAATCATTGGACTCACAAACTTAGTGTTCACGATGATTGGGATGGTGTTAATCGACAAAGTGGGGCGAAAAAAATTGCTTTACGTCGGTTCGGTGGGTATGACGATTGCGCTATCGTTAGTGGCTTACGGGTTTACCGCGAACGCGGTTTCCGGGTACTACATGCTTGTATGCTTGATGGGCTTCATCGCGTTTTTCGCTATTTCCCTGGGGGCCACCATATGGGTTGTTATTTCCGAAGTGTTCCCAAATAAAGTTCGCTCTAAAGGGCAAGTGCTTGGTAGCATGACACATTGGTCCTGGACGGCTCTATTGACTTGGATGTTCCCCGTTTTCATCGGAACAGGTGGTGCCGTTATATTCGGCTTTTTCGCGGTTATGATGGCTTTAAGCTTTGTTTTCGCCTTGAAACTTCCGGAAATGAAGAATAAATCCTTGGAGCAGATTCAGAAAGAGTTAACAACATAGCGTGGGATAATCAAACCGTTGTAATTCTACAAAGCGGTTGTAGGATACTGGCTTAGGAAAACCTTCACCCCAACGCCTTTAAATGTAAAAGTCAAATGAAAATAATGAGGTTTTTATTTTACAGTTTAGCGGTTTTAACTTTATTAAACCTCGCTGAGGTTCAAAACGTTAATGCTCAGAACATTCTTGTTGGTTGGGCAACAGAAGACATTACCCCCGAAGGTCCTGTATCGTTACAAGGACAATATTATGAACGAATATCAGAATATGTACAAAGTCCATTGATGGTAACTGCCCTTGCGATTGAGTCTGCAGGTAGAGGTGACACGGAACAAGCCATAATGATTTCCGTGGATGTTGTTAATTTTAAGGACGGTTTACAGGATTCATTGCGGAAAAAGCTAGACGGAAAGATTCCCGGGTTTAATCTTCAAAAGCTTTTTTTAAATGCCACCCATACCCATTCCTCTTTTAATACGGGAATAAAAAGTAAAGAGAGGGAAATGCTACTTGATAAATTAAGCAAAGTATTATGTTTCAGCTGATTACTGGAGTGAAGTTAGACAATACCTAAATAAGAGGTTTTCTCGCGAGGTGCATCTTCTACCCCAGATAAGCGCGGCAGGTGACATATCACCGCGTGATCTTCTCCGCGGGCACAAATCCAATGAACCTAACATGTGGGATATTCCGGGTATGGTTGAAATAGGGAAAAGGCTGGCAAAGGCGTTTTGATGAAGCCTATCCTGAAGCAAGAAGGAATATTGAAAATGAAGTAGTTTTTAAACATGCCGTGGAAAATGTAAACCTTCCCACGAGACAATACAGTGAAGAAGAGTATAATAAAGCACTAGCCATTGTAACAAAAATCAAATCCAAAGAACCGGCAAATCCAAACTCACCTGAAACAGCCTGGAACAGATTTTTAAAAGAGATAGAGGATAATGAAAGAAACAAAGATTATGGCCCCTGGGACAATAAATTATCTGACTTTGGAATTCTAAAAAAGCAGGAAGCACTCGTTCAGCAGTATGAGGAACAGGATCAACACCTGTTTTGTCCGGTTGAATTGCATGTAATTCGACTTGGAGATGTAGCTTTCGCATGGTCAACAAAGTGGGACCAGTTGGCGGCCAATTACTTGTAGATGAAACTGTTAGAATTATTAATTCTTTTTGGAAAACTGAAGAATAGCCTTATGAGTCTCAAAAAAAATCGGGTCAAGCACTTGATCTTACACACTCTTGAAAGGTTTTATCGAAATCTTGGGAAAACTAACCGATAATAAAATAAATCTCTGTAACTTTCCTATATAAATCCTCTTCGATTTTTATTACAGGCACTTGGAAATAGAGAAACTTTCATGTAATTTTGTTACATGTGAACTTACATTAAAATGAAATAACTATGCACTATTCAAGAAGACAATTCATCAAAACAGCGGGACTGGCCACCGCGGGTACCCTTATCTCCTCCAAGGTGGCCATAGGATCTAACGCTATCTGGACATCCAACAGCAACACGTTGAAGGTGGGATTAATCGGTTGTGGTGGCCGAGGTACAGGTGCCGCGGGGGAAGCTTTGAACGCCGATCCGAATGTTATCTTAACGGCGATGGCGGATGCCTTTGACGACCATCTGCAAACCTCGTTTAACTCCCTAAAAGAAAAGTACGGGAATAAAGTGCAGGTGCCGGACAACCATAAATTTGTTGGGCTCGATGCTTTTCAAAAACTGATCGATACCGACGTGGACGTTGTTTTGCTGGCCGCTCCTCCCTGTTTCAGGCCTCAACACCTGGAGGCGGCTGTTAATGGCAACAAGCACATCTTCAGTGAAAAACCCTTCGCCGTGGATGCCCCCGGCTTACGCCGGGTAATGGATGCCGCGAAGAAGGCTAAAGCGAAAAACCTCTCCCTGGTATCCGGGTTTTGTTGGAGGTACCATCAACCCAAACGAGATACTTTCGAAAGGGTGCTGAAAGGTCAAATCGGCGATATCCTTGCCGGGGAAGCAACCTACAATGCGGGTGAACTGTGGTTCAAGGAAAGACAACGCGGCTGGTCCGACATGGAGTACAAGCTTCGTAACTGGCTTTATTACAACTGGCTTTCGGGAGACCACATTGTGGAACAGGCTATCCACAGCATCGATATGTTCTCCTGGGCAATGGGCGACAAAGCCCCGCTGAAAATCAGCGGTACCGGTGGAAGGCAAAAGAGAACCGACCCGAAGTTTGGTAACGTGTATGACCATTTTGGGGTGACCTACGAGTATGATAACGGGGTGAAAATTTACTTCTTCTGCCGTCAGCAGAGTGGAACATCTCCCTCGTACGCGGTCGAACTGATTGGGCAGGACGGCAGGTGCTACGTGGATTGCCGAACCGGTGAACACAAGATTACCGGGAAAAACGCGTGGAATTTGGCCGACGAGACTAAGTTTACGGATGCTGAAGCTTATAAACAAACCGAGGTAAGGGGCATGTACCAGGTAGAACACGACGAACTGTTCGCTTCCATCCGCGCCAATAAGCCAATGAACGACGGGGAGTGGATGACGCGCTCCAATCTACTAGCCCTGGCAGGCCGTATGGCTGCATACTCGGGGCAGACCATCACGTTTGATCAAGCGTTGAACTCGTCGGAAGTGTTGTTCCCGGAAGATATTTCCTGGGATACGAGGTACGACGTTTCCATCGCGATACCGGGAGTAACCGAGTTCAAATAAAAAATCACATGAAACAGGGTGTTGTTTTTTCAGTTATTTTAGTCGTTTTGCTTCGCGTGTTCACAGTTTCAGCGCAGTGGACACCCAAGCAAACGGAATGGCATTACCCGGTACCCGAGAAAGTGGCTCCCGGGGCTGAAGCGGGGGACCCACCGTCTGATGCCATCGTGTTGTTTGATGGGAAGGACCTGTCTCAATGGGTGAACTCAAAAGGGGAAAAGCCGGAGTGGACCGTGGCCGATGGAGTGGTTTCGGTGAAACCGGGCACCGGAAATATATTCACCAAGGAGCACTTTGGGGATTGCCAGTTGCATATCGAGTTTCGATCACCCGCGCCGGAGCATTACCATGGGCAGGATCGGGGTAACAGCGGCATCATGTTAATGAGCCGGTACGAGGTACAAGTGCTGGATGGGGATGATAACCCCACTTACGTGAATGGCATGGTGGGGAGCATATACAAGCAGTCGGCACCCTCGGTCAACGCGTACACGAAAAACGGGGAGTGGCAAGTGTACGATATATACTGGAAAGCGCCGAGATTTGGTGGCGAGGACAAGCTGGAGTCACCGGCCATGATAACCGTGGTGCTAAATGGTATCGTGATACAGAACCATTACATCCTGAAGGGACACACGCCCTATATCGGCTTACCGGAATACAAGGCACACGGGCGACTCCCCCTGATGCTGCAGGACCACGGGACCGCGGTTTCATTCAGAAACATATGGATTCGGAACTTGTAAAACAGGTTCGATAAAAGCAGACAACGAACATGACAATAACAAGACGTTCTTTTATAAAGACATCCACCGCTTTGGCAGCGGGCTTAACGGCGCCTACCTATTTGAAGGCCAGCACGTTGTCCGCGAGCGACAGGGTAAACGTGGCGCTGATTGGCTGCCGCTCCATGGGATGGTCGGACCTAAAGAGTTTCCTCTCATCAGACGAGGTGCACTGTTTGGCTTTGTGTGATATTGACCAGCCCGTTTTAGAATCAAGGGCGAAGGAGTTGGCATCCCTGCAGGAGGCGAAATTCCAACTATACTCCGATTACAGGCGGATGCTCGAGCGCAAGGATATCGACGCGGTGATCATTGGCACCCCCGATCATTGGCATTGCCTTCAATTCGTTGACGCGTGCAAGGCGGGAAAAGACGTGTACGTGGAAAAACCCATTGCCAACTCCATCGCGGAGTGCAATGCGATGGTAGAGGCTGCCAACAAGTACGGTAGCGTGGTTCAGGTGGGGCAGCAGCAAAGGAGTGCCACGTTATGGAAAGAGCTGGTCGACTACCTGAACACGGATGCATTGGGCGAGGTGTCGCGCGTTCACGTATACTGCAACTTCAATTACGCGGCGATCAAGGATAGGGAGCCCGATTCTGAAATACCCGAGGGGGTCGATTTCGATACGTGGTTAGGCCCGGCGCCAATAAGGACCTTTAACAAACGACGTTTTCACGGTTCATGGAGAATGTTCTGGGACTACGGGGGCGGCCTCATGACCGACTGGGGCGTGCACTTGTTGGACGTGGCCTTATGGGTGAAACAACCGACTAACATGCCGCTTACCGTCCAAGCGTCCGCGGGCAACTACCTTTATCCCGACGGGATGCACGAAACATTCGATACGCAGTCCGTTTTGTATCGATTCGATGACCATGTGTTGTCATGGGAAAATAACGCGGGTATCGAGTCGGGTCCCTACGGGAAAAATTACGGCCTGGTTTTCACGGGTAAAAATGGCACGCTCGTGGCGGATAGAAACGATTGGCAGGTGTATCCCGAAAACGAAAAGGTGCCCGCGAAAATCGTTAAGGCGGATCACCGCGAACATAGGAATCACGTGATCAACTTCTTGGAGTGCATGAAGAAGAGGGATCGCAACACGGCGTGTACCATAGAAACGGGTTGCTTAAGCGCTAAGTACGCGCACCTGGGGAACATCGCGGCCCGGATGAACGGGGTATCGTTACATTTCGATGACGAGCGCAAATCGTTTAATATCCCCGAGGCAGACCGTTTCATTAAACCCATCTATAGGGCGCCATGGAAATTTCCTGAAATATAAAGCTTTCACGGGGACGCACTTGCGCGTCCCCGTGATTTAAATGTCAATTTGAACCACGAAACCCGGATGGCTACCGTGTATTGCAAACCGTGAATTACAAGTAGCAAGCCTTCCGGTTTGCAATTCCTTTTGGATCGAAATGCTTTTAATAAGATCGATTATGAGGGTACTAATAACGCATTTATTACTTGCCGTTTTCGTTTTCTCGGCCCTTGGGCAAAAAGCAAAAAAATACGATGTCGCGGCGTTCGTTTATCCCGCTTACGCCGCGGATGACCCGCGCTTGCGTCCTTTCTGGCCGCATGGCATGGGCGAGTGGGAGACCGTCGCTACCATGCAACGCCGAAATCCCGGCCATTACTGGAACCGCCAACCACTTTGGGGGTATATCAATGAAGCCGACCCCAACGTGATGGCCATGGAGATAGAGGTGGCCACGGAGCACGGGGTGAACGTGTTTATATTCGACTGGTACTGGTACGATGGTCGCCCGTTCATGGAAACTACGCTTGATAACGGTTTTCTGAAAGCGAAAAACGTGGACAAGATGAAATTCTACCTGATGTGGGCAAACCACGAGGTGGTGAACGTGTGGGATACCCGGCTAGCGGGCGTGAACGAGCACAACGTGATTTGGACGGGAAAGGTGGACCGTCAAGAGTTCGAGAAAATCTGCAAGCGGAACATCGAGAAGTATTTCAAACACCCGTGCTATTATAAGATCGACGGTAAGCCGGTTTTTATGATCTATGATATCCCCGAACTGATAGCGGGATTGGGAGGCATGGAGCAAACGATAGACGCCCTCGAATGGTTCGTAGAAGAAACCGAGAAGGCTGGGTTCCCCGGGCTGGACCTGCAAATAACCATGTGGGGGCAAAACGTGAACCACAGCGGGGTGGATGGCAGCCGAACCAGCGAGCCAGACCCAAGTTTCGTGAAAAAACTGGGTTTTACCAGTGCCACGCATTACCAGTTTGTCCATTTCACGGACGTCAACCGGGACTACCTGGAGATCATGGAAGAGGTGAAAAAGGAGTGGGCAGATATCGATGCCACGTTCAACCTGGTTTACTATCCCCATATTAGCGTGGGGTGGGACAACAGTCCCCGCACGGCAAGGAGCGCCGTGGTGAAAAACAACACCCCCGAAAACTTCGCGAAAGCGCTGAGAATGGCGAAGGAGTACGTGGATAACCACCCCGGGCAAGCCCCGTTGATAACCATCAACAGCTGGAACGAGTGGACGGAAACAAGCTACCTGCAACCGTGCAACCTCTTTGGATACGGCTACCTGGAGGCAATAAAAGAGGTGTTCCCCCCAACGGGGGAATGAAACTTGAAAATAGGTAACCCAGTTGATGGTACCTTCAGCTTCCTCCTTCTCGCCTTTGCCGATTCGGCAATAAGCAGCCTAGATCAATTACTGAATGTCTCTAAAAAACAAGATCGTTCCGTTCCTTTTTCATTTTAACCGTTAACTGCCCCCAGTCACTCAAATCATCGTAAATGTTTTGGCAGTAGAGGTTATCCCTTCCAGCAATTCCCGCGTATTTAACGGCATTTTCCGCCGGTTCACCGTTAAGTATTGCCGTAAGAAATGCCGCCACGGCTGTATCCCCGGCTCCAGAGGCATTTACCACCTTGGAGTTATCAAGCGCGTATGCATCACACCAGATTTCCCGGTGACTCCAAGACTCAGGCTCTAGGCTAACGACCTTCGTTCGGTTAATATCCGCTATATCACTAGTAATTAGATAGGCTCCTCGATGTCCCATTTTTATTAGCAGAATTTTCACTCCCGCGTCGATGATTCTTTTGCCAACCTCTCTCACTGTCTCCACGGGTACCTTGTCAATGAAATCACCGTCTCCGACCATTGAATCGATCTCTGCATATTTTTCAGGCATCATGGTTTGAAGCACCTCCTCGATACTAGGCACAAAAATATCAACGAAAGGCAATGTATTCTTCATTATTTCGGGCCAGTTCACCTTTCCTGATTCACTGTCAGGATCAGGCAAACTGAAATCGAGGGATGTTACAACTCCCATTTGCTTTACTTTTGAATACATCTCCAACAGTTGTTGTCCATTGTTCAAGTAAAATTGCCTGAGCAGGGGCGGATACCCAAAATGGAACAGCCTGGAATTAGAAACGGCATCAAAGTCGATATGGGTCGAATCAAAAAACTGGTTACAACCGGGCGATTCAAGGAATATCCTGTCGATTCCCTTGGGTGCCAAAACAATACTGAAAGCCGTGCCCGATACCTTGGTAATTTGCATACCCTCTTCGGCATTGTATTCGCGTAGACTTGCAACCGCGATAGTTCCCATGGAATCATCCCCGATAAGTCCATTTAAAAAAACTCTTTTACCTAGTTTTTTCATTGCCAGTCCCGTGTTGGGCACGAGGCCGCCCAACACGAAACTCATCCCTTCGATTTCAATTAATTTGCCGGGAATAAATAGGCCACTGACTGTTTTAAAGATGTTGTTTTCATTGAACGCGGGCAACATGTCAACGCATGTGTAACCGGCAACAACGGCGTCATATTTTTTTATACTCATCCCCTTCACACCTTCATTGAATCACTTTAATGCCATTTAAATAGCAATAATCTTTTAAAACCCCCGTGTTATCGCCGTAGGAGATTATGTAGTGTTGACCTGAAATGTTTTGCGTGAATTCCTCCACCGGTGTTTCGGTAACAATCTCAAGGCTTGGTAATTGTGGGGCGGGATAATCCCATCCGGCTTCTTCCCATGCTATTAGTTTACCCTCTCCCTTGCATAGATGCATGGTGTATTCAGCACCTTTATTTGACAATCTGGCAAGGGTTAACTCGCCCGTTTTCAATGTTGAGACATTCAATACACCCCCGCTAATATGTCCGAATGAAGCACCGGTAACCGTTACCTTACCGTCAACTATTTCAGCGGGGACATAGTCTGGCACACCCATGAGCACACTGTTCTCAAAGAACTCGTAATATTCCAGATAGGCGGCGCACTGTCCCGTTAACTCTTTAACAATTAATTGCGTTACGGCACCCATGGTGTCGTTTTCGGGAATGGTACACAGGTTTAACTCATCGGACAAGAGCATGAAAATCATGGCGGGTGGAAAGCTCATCAGGCTTTTCATGCCATCAACATCTTTCAGGGATATCGCGTTGAAATGGTTGAAAGCGGCTATTTTTTTGATTGCCAAGTAATAGGAAATCCCTTTTTTCAAGAAATCGTCATCAACGGGTTTAGTGAATTCCCAGTCACGCTTGATTTTTTCCAGGATTTGTTGGACTTCATTTTGGTCAACTTTTTTGCTCTCTTCAATCATTTCCAGCATTTCAAAATATTCAATTTCGACACCAATTTTTTCTTTCAATGAAAGTCCTTCATACAACGTGTTGTATAGTTTCATATCCCTGAACCCCATCATACCGACCTTGGTTCGCCTCACATTTTTTACAGCGGATGCCGCCACGGTGAAATTTTTAATTTTATCCAGCGGGGAGGGTTTCCCTATTACATTGTATATGTACCTGAATTTATAGCCAAGGTCTTCGAACACTTTCCTCAAGGCGGTTGTCCCGGCTTGCGGGGCAGGTGTAATAACTTTCCCGTTTTCTCTCTCACCTGCAAGTCCCCACAACAATATAGGCTTATCCCTGAATTCCTCGGTAATTGAGATGACCGTATGTGAGGGTATCCAACCTGCCAGGCATATTATAAGTGAATCGAAACACTTACCCTTTAGTTCACTAATAGCCCTTCGAGCCTCTTTGCCTTCCGGGTCGTCAATTACATAGTCGGTTGTTACAACCTCGATACCAAGGGATTTCACTTCTTCCCTTGCTTTGTCACACATCGTTTTAATTAACTCTTGCGGTGAATTGATTTCTCCAAATCCCACGAACGCGGTTTTAACTGAACTTTTCATACGATTATTTTATTTTTATGTTTCGGTGTATGGAACCTACCGGTTTCATACGATTATTTTATTTTTATGTTTCGGTGTATGGAACCTACCGGTTTCATACGATTGTTTTTTTATTTTTGTTGTAATTAATAAATCCAAGAAATATCACGTAACAGAGGCATAGCAATGGAACGATAAAAGCAAACGTTATATTCTGAAGATCAGCCACCCTTCCCATTATCATCGGGATGAAAGCACCCCCCGCGATCATCGTGACCATTAACCCAGACAATTCATTCTGATGATTGGGCATGCGATCAATGGTAATTGAGAAAATAAGGGGGAAGATGTTGGCAAAGCCCAAACCAATGATAAGAATACCAATGAGAGCCAATGTTAATGAGTTTGTAAATAATATCGTTAAGACACCCATTAAGGCAAATAGCCCAGTAACGATTAACAAACGAGTGGGCGCGATATATTTCAAAATATAGGCGCCGAAAAACCTACCTAAAAAAATTGGGAGGTAAAAGAGCGACCAGCTTATTACAAGACCCAGTTTTTCAACTGATATTCCGAATTTGTCGCTTAACAGGATAGGAGCATGCGAAGCCACGGCTATTTCAACCCCGCAATAGATGAAAATTCCAAAAACCATGGCTAGCACGTAACCGTTCTTGAGTAAGCTTAAACAGGATTTTAACGTTGCAGCATGTGTCTTTTCCTGTTTCACCTCACGTATTTTTGCCAGGTTGAACCATAGCATGGCTGATAGCACGATAGTTGCGTTTACGGGAAACAATATGGTCCAGTCTAATCCGAACAGGTTATACATAAGAGGGGGGACCAGGAATCCCAAGGAAGAACCGATGGTAATAAACGATTGTGCCCTTGATAAGTTTTTTGAATAGTGTCCCTCCTCGGAGATATCGCGAACAAAGGGGTTTCCCCCAACCTGTAAGATAGCACCTCCGGCTCCAATAAGCAATACCGCGCTGAGAATTCGATAAAACTGTCCCAAAGAGGTGGGATCAACAACCATCTTCCCGTACATCCCCGAAAAAATAGGCACCATTAACCCCGCGAACATTATCCCCAACCCAAGGTTTAACGTGAAAACCTTCCCTTTTTTGTCTTGCCAAACTCCCATCGGGATGGCAAGCAAGCCAAATAACAGGTACCCCAGGAAAGGCAACAACGTGGCAACAGTTATAGAGAGGGCGAATGTCTCACGGGCCAGGCTCACCATCGGTCCGGCCGCATCCACCATACCCATTGATAGGAAAATCAAGTAAATCGGTAAGAATTTTTTTTGGTTCATTTGCAATTTCTTTAATTTTTGAATTTAAGTTGACCGTTAAAACATTTCATTAATAAGCTGTACCGTCCTTTCTACCATTATTTGTCCTCCCTCCGGCCCAACCACTCCACTTTGTATAACAGCGCTATATCCGCCACCCTTAACGGCCTTCTCGGTTGGAAGGTATGTTATGGGGCCAGAGAAAGCTATAACAAACGTTTGTAACGCCTTACTGCGTGCCTGTATTCGTAATCCGTAGTCAGTAAAGAGTTCGAACTGATTGGTGCAAAGGGCGATATCTCCTATCCTCACGACATGGATTTCTGTCTTATAATCGAGGTTTGGATTGTTCTTTTGCATGTTGTAACGCTTAACCACGTCTGCATTCCACGTTACCCTAGCCAGATGTTGTTCTGCCGATTCAGGATTGGCAGCTATCAGCGAGGAATACTTTTCTTGTTCAGACAGTGAAAAAAGAAACTCCTCTTCCGTCACTTTTCTTACCGGGAGAGAAAGTGTTTCGGTTTTGTGTATTAATTTCACCGCTTCATGCCTATCATTTTTCACCGCTTCATAAGTATCCTCTACGGCTATACAGATTCGCCTCGCTAACTCTTCGGTCTCACTTAAACCACGCAACTGGTTCATGCGTGCTTCAGCCTTTTTCCTGTATAGTGGTCGTGGCGATTGATCACCTGAAGCACCCCCCCAACCCAGGATTGTCACGTCCATCCCGAAACGTTGCTTCAGTTTTTCGCGTACGGGATGCCAATAATCGGCATTTACGGCCGACCGGTGTTCAACAACTTGAGAAGGGCATGGAACGTTAATGGCCATGGCCGTGAGTTTTCCACCTTTATTCCAGAAAAAAAGCGTGTTTACGTCGTGGTCTTCCGTTCCCTCCAGGTTTAAAAAATCGGGACTGTTCGTGTTGCCATACATGACAGCCGTGCCGTCAGCATATACCGCCCTTCTGTTGTAGGCAATGGCAGCATGGCTTAATCCCCAAGTCACACTACCCGGTTCCCGGCTATTCCATGCTTTGATGATGCCATCGCTCACCTGCTTGACAAAAAAGCGAACGTATTCATCCACTTGTAGCACTCCTTTTTCTGGGATAGCATACCTGAACGAGAATGCAGAGTCATTTTCTAAAACCGGTGCCGTATGGGTATGGGTTGCACTTAAAAATATTTTACTTACATCAAATCCGGTAATTTTTTTGCCAACTTCCTCTCGCACCTTTTGAAGCATTCCGTTTGAGATATTAAGCAAGTCGCATGAAACCATGATTGCCGCGTCACTTTCACCCGTTACCTCTTTTGATTCAAGAGCGATAATATTCGCGGTAAGGGGCGTTTCGATTACTTCGGCGATTCTTAAATGAAACTGACCAGTAAGGGCGACAGGTAGCTCAGGTGTAATATCAACGGATGTCGCTCCAATCAGGATGTTCCCTGCATTTATTTTGGCTATATTCATCAGTAGGACGGGAATAAGAAGAAAAAGGATTCCTATGATATGAATTGTTTTTTTCATTTCCAATTTTTTTAATTATCTTTCACACAACGCACGGGGAAACCGAATTTTTTCTCGCCCGCGGGATTTCTACCTATCCCGGCCTTGCTTGTCGAGAAATGTCTATATGTCGCGCTCGAGAGGGAGCTCGGGGTGGATGACCATACCGTACACCCCTCTTTAATAGTGCCAAATAGACCGTTGGTGAAACGCCTGCCAGTGCCGATAATGGTTAGGCCACTCTCGTTAGTTGCTCCTTCATTTGGGCTTGTCCAGTGTTCGGTTCCGGCTTCTTTCATTTTTCCACCCTCGTTAGTTCCTCTCCATACTGTTCCATCGGCCTGTTCTTTTGTCATGCCAAGGTACATTTCCAGTTTTTTCCATTCTTCATCACTCGGAACGTGCCATCCTTTTGGGCATAAACCCGGTCTATCACCAACGGCATGCCAGTTATATAATGCGCCGTATGGTTCTTTATACGAAATATCATTATCGTACCACACGTATGCCGGAGAATCACAATGCCTCCATTCAGTTATGTCGGTGACATTGGGAATGGGAGTGCCATCATTGTACCTTGTGGTTTTCAGGTTCTCCTGCATCCATACTTGATCACCGATGGTTACAGTTTTATATATATTCCCGTCAATATCTTTAACCGTTTCGGCTGTTTTACATCCGGCAATAAAAATAACCAACGCGGTAATCGAGAGAGTGAGTAAACACGCTTTTTTCATACGATTATTTTATTCTTTTAATTTTGGTGTATGGAACTCGCTTTTAATCATGTTCTTGGGTGAGAACAGTTTTCATGCTCGTTTCATACGATTATTTATCTTTATATTTAAGAAACAAGTTAATTCCATCAATCTTTTACACACCTTACACTAAATCCATTGTTTTTGACGAACACGCTTCGGTAAACTTTTGACTGGGAGCTGTTTACTGTCCGGGTAAGGGAGTGGGTGTCCGTGTATCCCGTTGAAGTCCAGAAGTATCCATTGAGCCCTTTCTCATAAAAATTGCCATCTCCCCAGAAATATCCATACCGATATCCTCCAAGAAGTCCTTTAATTCCAATATCACTGTCCTGTTTAGTGTTAGGCGCTTCCCATGATTTCATGGTGGCTTCTTTTACTATCTTTCCAGCAACATCAATGCCTCCTAAGAATTCTGTTAATTGAGTCCATTCTTCATCTGACGGAACATGCCATCCACTAGGGCAAAGTTTACCCGTGTTTACGGCATGCCAGTTGTACAACGCACCTAGCAGCTCTTTGTTTTCAACATTATTGTCATACCAACAATAGCCAGGTGTGGTGGTCTCATTCCAAGCGTTTTTTTGTTCCACGAGGGGGATGTCGGTACCATCCTTGTATTTAGTTGTCTTCAGATTCTCCAGCATCCATTCCTGATTACCCGCCACGATGGTTTTGTACTTATTCCCCTCGATATCGGTAACCATGTTACTCGCTTGTTGAGCGTTGACGTTAAAAAAACCAAGGGATAGAATTACAGTGGTTACCAACAACTGCAAAACATGTGAGTTAAAATAGCGTATAGTCTTCATTTTGATACAGTCTTAAAGTGATAAACACTTGTTTCCCTATTTCATCATTTCATCAATGATTTCTAACGTGCCTTCAACAAGTTCCTGCCCGCCTTCAGGCCCTATTTGGGTGCTGGCAGGTACGGCCCCGTACGCGCCCCCCGATATGGAGCGGGAAGTGGGCAGGTAGCCGTAACCCCCGTTAGACAGTTGAATGATGAATGTTTGCGTGGCCGAGCTACGGGCTTTAATGCGCGTGCCGTAATCTAGATACAGTTCAAACGGGTTGGTGGCCATGACTATATCCCCGATCCTCGCGACGTGTATTTGAACCGGTAACTTGGGCTGGACTTTCTCGAGATCGTACCTCTCCTTTACACTTTCACCCCTTCTCGACATGGTATACGTTCGGGTAATTTCGTAATACCACCTATCCTTCTCCTTGATCTTGGGATTGGCCTCGATTTCCGCGAGCAACTCCTCGTATTTCTTTGTCCATTGTTTCGCCTCTTCTATTGAACTGTTCACGTCACTCATGCTGATAAGGCGCCTGGAAAGGTTCATGACCTTCATCTCGTGTTTAACAACGGGACTCCACTCGATGTTGTCTTTCACGTAAGGGTAAACGGACGTTACCGCGTCGGCGATCCGAACCGCTATTTGCTTCCTGTGTGCAACGGTGCGATCGCCTATTTCTGTCTCTTCCGGGAACATCAATTGCTGCATGCGTAACTCCGCTTTTTCGCCAACCCGTATATGTGGCGACTGGTCGCCCGCGGACCCGCACTGCGGCAACACGTACACGTTATCCCCAAATCTTCTACGAACTTCTAAACGTGTTTCATGCCAGTAATCCGCGCTGATCTTGTGCAGGCTTTCGGTGACCTGCGAGGGGCAGGGAACATTGATCACCACCCCGGTCAGGTTTGATTTCTCGTCCCAGGTGTACAACAAGTTAACAGTATGATCTTCAAATCCTTCCATGTGACTGAACTCGGGCCTGTTCGTGTTGCCATACATCAGGGATTTCCCGTCGAAGTCTGCTTGCAAGCGATTGTGCCCTACCACGGCATGTCCCAGGCCGTAACTTATACCCCCCGGCTCACGGTTGTTCCAGGCCTCGACAACCGCCGACGCGATATTCTCAGAAATGTACTCCAAGCACTCCGCGGGTGACATGGTTTCCAGCTCGATCCCGTAAATGCTTTTCGAATCGGTGGCGACACTCGCGTAGGGTGCGGTATGGGTATGTGTCGCGTTTAAAATGATCGCTTCCGGCTTTATCTCGGGGAGCAGATCCTTTAACCGGTTTTGAACCGCGGCAAGTAACTCGCTACGTATGCCGATGATATCGCAACTAACGAAAACCACCTTTTCTGACGATGTTTCTCCCACCGATTCAAGGGCTAGTGCCGTGACCGTGAGAGAATCCAAAATACCATCCGATACGCGCGCGGGAAATTGACCCGCCACGAGAACGGGACGATCGGGCGTGATGTCTTCCGTTGCCCAACCAATCAACAAGTTCCCGGCACCACTTTCACCCTTTCTCTCGCCATTACTGTCAGTACAATGACTGAAGAACAATAAAAGCAGAGAGGTAATCAAAATTGAGATTGTTCTTTTCATACGATTATTTTATTTTTTACATTACGGTGTATGGAACCTTTGATGATTAAAATAATCATTCCCAAGGATGTTTAATGATTTTTTTAATCATGTCAGTTTCATACGATTATATATTTTATTACACATGGATTATTTTATCACGATAGAATCGGTCAGCCTGATATCCTCAGCCGAGGCACCAATCATGATGTCAAACTCACCCGGTTCCACCACGTGATTCATGTTTTTATCCCATAGGCCAAGCTCTTTACACGGGATTGAAAAATGTACCGTGACAGTATCATTGGGGTCGATATTTACTTTTTTAAATCCCTTTAGTACTTTTACCGGGGTTGTAACGGAGCTTACCTTATCATTTATGTATACTTGAACGACCTCCTTCCCGGCCGTCTCTCCCGAGTTCGTCACTTTCACGGACAACCGGATGGTATCTTCGCCCGTTAGCTCTTTCCTTTCAATTTTCAGATCGGAGTAGTCAAATCGGGTGTAACTTAACCCGAATCCGAACGGGAAGAGGGGATCTGTTGATGCAAACACGTAATCCCTGCCCGGAATTTCCGCGCTTCCCGGTTTGCGGTAATACCCCCTTCCCGTGGGTTTATAATTATAAAAAACAGGAACGTGACCAACGCTTTGCGGAACGGAAACGCTTAACCTGCCTGAAGGGTTTACTTCCCCGAAGAGAATCCTGGCAATGGCATTCCCCCCCTCTGAACCCGGGTACCATGCCTCAAGTATGGCGGGGATATGCTCTTTTTCCCACTTTATGCTGTACGGTCTTCCATGTACCATCACCAGTATAATCGGCTTCCCGGTTTCGTGAATGGCTTGTATCAAGTCAGGCTGAACTCCCGGGGGGGTAAGGTCTGAGCGGTCGTATCCTTCACCTGAAGTAGGGTATGCCCCCTGTTCCGCCAGCTCTCCCCATCCCGTCCCCGCCAGTGACATGCTGGTTCCACCTATGACAAGCAATACCACGTCGCTCTTCTCCGCGGCCTCCACGGCCTCTTTAAACCCACCTTTATCCAAGTCGGTTATACCGCATCCCTTCGCGTAATTTACCGTGACTTTTCCCCGGGTGATGGTTTTAATTCCTTGAAGTACGGTAACCCCCGTGCTGTTATCCTTGGAGATACTGTAGTCGCCATATTGTACCTGATCAGCATTCGGCCCGATTACCGCTATCGAGTTAACTTCCGATAGGTTCAAGGGTAAAAGATCACCTTCGTTTTTTAATAGTATGATCGATTCTTCCGCTATCTGTCGTGCCAATGTTCTCGAATCACGGGTGTTGATCATCTCGGACAGATTCTTCGGGGCTTCGTAAGGTTCATCAAACAGCCCGGCCTTGAATTTAACGGTGAGCATGTTCGTAACCGCCTCGTCAACCAAAGCAGCGATCTCTTTGTCCTTCTTCGCTAAATTCACCAGTTCGGAATAGGCGTAATTGCTCCCTTCTTGATCAACGCCCGCCTTGAGTGCGACAATGGCCGTTTCAGCCTTATTGGAAGTAATGTGATGCCTTGTTTGCAACATGTTCACCGCGCCGTAATCCGCGAACACGTAGCCCGTGAAACCGAATTCCTTCCGTAGGATATCCCGCAGTAACCATTCATTGGCATGAACGGGGATTCCATTTACCTCGTTATAGGCAGGCATGATGGAGTAAACGTTGGCCTCCCTAACAGCTTTTTCAAAAGGGTACAGGTGGAGGTCCCTGAAGTCCCTGGGGCCGACCTCTACCGGTGCAATATTTATACCGGCAATCGGCGTAGAGTAACCCACGTAATGTTTCGCGGTACTTATGATTTTATTTTTCGGTAAACGATCTTTCGTGACGCTTGGATCTCCCTGCAACCCGATGATAAAGGCTTTCCCTATCTCGGCAACATGGAACGGGTCTTCGCCAAAGCACTCTTCCACACGTCCATACCTGGGGTCTCTCGCGACATCAAGCAAGGGTGCAAAGAACTGGTCGCACCCGGTAAGTTTGGCCTCCTTGGCCATTACTTCGGCCATCTCCTTGATAAGGTCACTATTCCATGTACTACCCTGGTTTATTGATTGCGGGAAGATGGTGGCATCATAAGCCAATTGCCCGTGTATGCCTCCAAGGTCTACCTGTAAAGCCGGGATGCCCAGCCTCGTCTTTTCTCTGAGGTACCTGTCGGCGGCTTCCGAAAACTTGGCTATACCCGCTACATCTATGGGTTTATCGGTCAAGTCGTCCCATCGCGGTGGGTCGAGGCATCCAATGCTCTCCCCCTTGAACAGTTTTTCAAGAGACGCTTCGGTGATCTCTCCATGCTCATCCTGTTTTAGCTCCCCCAGGCTGACCTTTAGCATCTGATTGATCTTCTCTTCGATCGTCATTCTACTTAAGAGGTCTTTCACCCTTTCTTCAGTACTGAGTTTCGGGTTTTTATAGGGCATCGACTGCCCATTAAGCTTTACTAAAGGAGCAAGGCTCAATAACAGAATAAAGATGGTCAGAACAGCTGTTGTTCTTGTGTTTATCCTCATATTATGTTTCTTTTAAAATTTGAGCGCCATGTAATCAAAATAGTTCATTGATGAAATTAACGGTTTCGTCAACAAGTAATTGCCCTCCCTCCGGACCGACAAGGGTGCTTTGGATTATCGCGCTATAATGCCCCCCCTTAACCGCTTTTTCAGTTGGAAGATATGTCCCTGGTCCCGATAGTTGTATGACAAATGTTTGGAGTGCCTTACTACGGGCTTGTATAGCAATTCCATATTCTGTAAATAATTCAAACGGGTTCGTGCAAATCACGATATCCCCGATTTTCACCACGTGGATTTGGGTTTTATACGTGGGCAAATTATTTCTTTGTTGTTCATAACGTCTTATCACATCTCCTTCAAAAGAGTTCAACCTTCGGAAAAGTTGCTCGTTAGCTTCTGGATTTTCCTTTAATTGAATTTCCAATTTCGAAACCTCCTTTTTACTCGCCTCGTATTCAGAGCTTGTTACTACCCTCATGGGTAATGAAACTTCTTCAACCCTGTGAATTATTGGAACATTACTTTGACGTTCCGTTTGAACCACTTCGTAGGTGTCTTCAACCGCGGTTAGAATACGACGTGCTATTTCATCCAAACGGTCAACTCCTCGTAATTTCCTCATGCGTTCGTCAGCCACTTTCCCATACATCAAATGAGGAGATTGGTCTCCTGATGCTCCTATCCATCCTAGTACCGTCAGTTGTGAATTAAAACGTTCACGTAGTTTTTGACGGAGCGGGTGCCAGTAATCAGCATGGATAACCGTTTTACTTTCAACTTCCTGAGAAGGGCAAGCAACGTTAATAGCAATTGCCATCAGATCTCCTTCCTGATTCCAAAAAAACAAAGTCTGAACGTTTTGGTCTTCAGGTCCTTCGATAGACCGGAATTCAGGAATATCGGTCTGGCCGTACATCCTGGCTGAATTATCACTATAGGTGGCTCTTCTGTTATGGCCAATTTTCGCGAAACCTAGTCCCCATGTCACACTACCGGGCTTCCTATTGTCCCATGCTTCTTTAATTGCCCGCGCTGTTTTCTTTGAAAAAAAAGCGTGGTACTCCGTTACTTGTGTTACACCGGTCGTGGGAATAGGGTACAGCCCGATTCTTACAACTGGAGCGGTATGAGTATGAGTAGCATTCATTATAATGTTATCAACTTCTATTTCGGGTGCAATTTTTTTAACTTCCAGTTTCACGCCCTCGATAACTTCTAATGGAATCACGACTAAATCACATGATATGAAAATTACCACTCTGTTTTTTTCACTCTCGCTCCTTGATTCTATGACAACAATATTTGCTTCCAAAGGCGTTTCAACCTCTTCAGCAATCCTTAAATGCATTTGCCCGTCAAGGGCAACAGGTAATTCCGGTGTTATATCAACAGTGGATGCACCGATATAGAGATTATCGGCTTTTGCCCTAAAATTGAAAGCAAAGGAAACGATTAAAATTAGGGCAATAGTAAATAACTTGTCCGGGATCGTCCTCATTTTCAAGGTTGTTAAATAATTGAAACGCCTTGTGTTTTAACCGTGTTACAGTTCTTGGATTAAATAATACATGGATTGAAACTCCTTGCCGATCTCGAACCTGAACACCCCGTCTTTATACTCGGAGGGCATGTAACCCGTTATGGAGCCTTGCGGGTTGATAGACATCACCCGAAGGTTCTTTTTGTCGGTTTTGATCTCGACGATCGCGTCAATCACTTCTACCTGAATGGGACCTTGCCCAACCTTTAAAACCTGTTCGCGAGAGGCGTTGTATTCACTATTCGTGTTCTCGGCCCTCCCCACCGCGGTTAACAACATGTTGCCCGAGCTCTTTATGGGCTCGTCGGTTAACGAGCTTATGGCCACCGTGGCGAAATCGGTTTTAACCTCGACCTTCACATCGTTCAGGAGGATTTCCCCCTCTTTCCCGACGAAACCGTACACCGCTTTCGTTTTTGGTGAATCTATCCATCCAATCTTCTTGTTCAAATTCCGGTACAGTTCCTTGGTGTCTGAAAGGACTTCCCCTTTCGCTACGTCCACGATAACGTCGTTAACGCCAACCATCCGTTGACCCTTCTTGGGCATTTCCGGGAACACGCTTTCTACTCGATGTTTTTCGGCTGTGAGCAAATGGGCTTTCCCGCGGTTCGCGAGGAGATCGTCCAGCTTAACGCCTATCGTTTCCCCTGCCGGTTTCACATCCCCTCTCCTCAGGATAAGGGCCGCGTGGTAAAACAACCCGAACTTGGCGGGATCGTTAAAGGTGTCGAACAAACCTCCCCGGTAATAGACTCCATTTAATGCTTCCCCGGTGATGGGTTTGGCAATCATGTCAACGTCCTCGTCCAGCGAGTAACGGTACGTGTGGATGGCAAACCCACCCCAACCCTGGAACGACCCTACCGCCGCCATCAGCAAGGAGCTTTCGGCTCGCCACTCGTTGGGCCAGGGGTTATCCCACTCGGAAACGAAAAATGGTTTGTCTTGAACCTTATAAAAAGCCAGCCCGGGTATCATGTTGTGTTCACTAGCGGTCATGGGATCGTTCATGAACTTCTTGCTGCCATCACGCCACAGGCCAAAGTTGTAATAATAAGCATGCGAGTCGGTGAAATCACCGGCTAACTGCGCGTACAAGTGGGCGGCATTCCGGGTCCAATTGGTCCCGGCAATGGGGATCTTCACCCCCAGGCCACGCATGTACTCGATCATCTCGTTGTAATAATCCGTGGTGACGGCGATGAAAAACTTTTGAACGTTTACATCGCTTTTATCAAACGTCACCTTCTCCTTCCCCACCTTCACCTTGTTCTCGGCGGCCCAGTCCCGGTACATCTTTTCCAACTCGCTACGGTACGGTTCAACCTTCACCTCTTGCGACCACAGGTCACATTCGTTGGTGATTTCCACCATCGCTATCACGGGGTCATCCTTGTACGCCAGCTTGGTGTACGGGTTAACGTGGTTCCACAAGTCGCTGTTGAACTTCTTCTGCAACTCGATCAACCTCCTGTTATACGTGCTGTAGGGCTTCGCAGCGTCCCCCAGCTGGTAGGCGGACTCGACCCCGTCGCCAGTTTCGAACCTCCGGTAGGTCAACACGTCCATGTAGACGTATATCCCCTCTTTCTTTAGGCAGTAGATCAGGTAATCCAAGCGATCCAGGCTCTCCGGGTCGAGGCTCATGGTGTTGGGCTTGTTCTCCCCCCTGCTGAACTGGAAGATGTTCGGCGTGGACCACTCGGCGTCTAGTTGGTGGAACCTCACTATATTCACCCCGACCTTCGCCAAGCGTTTCGCGACCTTTTCACTATGCTCGTGGGGGGGGAAGTTTTGGGCGCTGTTGAAGTTCGTTCCCCAGAACCGGGCTTCCGTGCCGTCCTCGAAAACGAACTTGTCCCCCTTAACCTTCAGGAATCCCCGTTCCCCGGCCGGCTTATCGTTCTTGTATACAAACGACAAGTCCAGGGGCATGTCGTCCCAGGGCAAGGTGTATGGAATCCAACCCTTTTGTCCCGCTTGTTGACTTTGAAGGCTCAAAGGCAAGAAAAGCAGACTGATAAGCAAGATAAACAAGCGATTAACCATTTTTTTCATTTTTTTGTTCGTTTAAAATTACAGTTCTTGAATTAAATAATAGATGGATTGAAATTCCTTACCGATTTCAAACCTGAATGTTCCGTCTTTATACTCGGAGGGCATGTAGCCCGTTATGGAGCCTTGCGGGTTGATAGACATCACTCGCAGGTTCCTCTTGTCGGTTTTAATTTCGACAATCGCGTCGATTACTTCTACCTGAATGGGGCCATGACCCGGGTCCAATAGTACCGTTCGATCTTCGTTGTATTTGCTGTTCGTGTTCTCGGCCCTGCCCACCGCGGTTAACAGCATGTTGCCCGAGCTCTTTATGGGTTCGTCGGTTAACGAGCTTATGGCCACCGTGGCGAAATCGGTTTTAACTTCGACCTTCACATCGTTCAGGAGGATTTCCCCCTCTTTCCCAACGAAACCGTACACCGCTTTCGTTTTAGGTGAATCTATCCATCCCATCCTTTCGTTCAAGTTCCGGTACAGCTCCTTGGTATCTGAAAGGACCTCCCCATGTTTTATATCCACCACCTCTTCTTCCGGTTTAACGGTTATATCTCCTTTAAAGTTCATTCCCGGAAGAACGGTTTCCACCCTGTGTTTTTCAGGGGTTAGTATCAGGGCCTTAATTGCCGTATTCCTGAAAGGTTCATCCGCTGTGATTGCAACGATTTTGGTCGCGTTTTTCACGTCACCTCTTCGAAACATAAGGGCTGCATGATAAAAAAGTCCGAACTTGGCGGGATCGTTAAAGGTATCAAAAACCCCTCCCCGGTAAAATGACCCCCCTATGGCTCCTAATCTTATTGACTTCCCAATCATATCAACATCTTCACTTAACGTGTATCGATAAGTATGTATAGCAAGCCCACCCCATCCCTGAAAGGATGCGCAAGCAGCCATTAAGAGGGAGCTCTCCGCTCTCCATTCATTGGGCCAGGGATTATCCCATTCCGACACGAAAAAGGGCTTACCGTGGACCCTGTTAATAGCGAGCGCTGGCAACATGTTGTCAGCATGCCCCAAATTGGGTTTATTCCCAAATCTTCCACTTTTATCAAGCCATCTACCACCTCCCCCGGAATAAGCGTGACTATCTGTAAAATCCGTGTTCATTTGTGAGGAAAGGTGTCCCCACCTGCGACTCCAGTCACCGTGAAGGTTGCTCCCCGTTATGGGTATAACAACCCCTATGTCACGCATATCGTCAATCATTTCCCTGTAATATGCTTCCGTTACCTTCATGAAAAATTGCTGGATGAACTTATCGGACTTATCAAATAGCACCTTCTCTTCACCCAGGCTTACTCCCTGACTCTTTGCCCATTCTCTGTACAGGTTTTCCAATTCCGATCGATACGGTTCCAGTTCAACCTTCCATGTGTAAAAATCATTTTCATTCGCAACGTCAACAAGGGCTATGGCAGGATCATCTTTGTAGGCTAACTGGGTGTACGGGTTCACGTGGTTCCACAAGTCGCTGTTGAACTTCTTTTGCAACTCGATCAACCTCCTGTTGTACGTGCTATAGGGCTTGGCGGCGTCTCCCAGCCGGTGGGCGGACTCGACCCCGTCACCGGTTTTAAATCTCCGGTAGGTCAGCAAATCCATGTAGACGTATATCCCCTCTTTCTTTAGGCAGTAGATCAGGTAATCCAAGCGATCCATGCTCTCCGGGTCGAAGCTCATGGTGTTGGGCTTGTTTTCTCCTTTGGTAAATTGAAAAATGTTGGGGGTGGACCACTCGGCGTCTAATTGGTGAAATCGTACGATGTTGACCCCGATCTTGGCCAAGCGTTTCGCGACCTTTTCACTGTGCTCGTGGGAGGGGAAGTTTTGAGCGCTGTTGAAGTTCGTTCCCCAGAACCGGGCCTCCGTGCCGTCCTCGAAAACAAATTTATCCCCTTTTACTTGTAAAAAACCGTGTTTACCCGCGGGTTTTTCTTTGGCGTAAATAAAAGACAAGTCAATCGGCATATCGTCCCAGGGTAAGGTGTATGGAATCCACCTCTTTAACTCCGTACTTTGACTTTGAAGGCTCAAAGGCAAGAAAAGCAAGCTGATGAAGAGGATGAATAAGCGATTGACTTGTCTTCTCATTTTTCGTTTCTTAGCAAATTACAGTTCTTGAATCAAGTAATAGATGGATTGAAACTCCTTGCCGATCTCGAACCTGAACACCCCCTCTTTGTACTCGGAGGGCATGTAACCCGTGATGGAGCCTTGCGGGTTGATAGACATCACCCGAAGGTTCTTCTTGTCGGTTTTGATCTCGACGATCGCGTCAATCACTTCTACCTGAATGGGGCCATGACCCGGGTCCAACTGTACCGTTCGATCCTCGTTGTATTTGCTGTTCGTGTTTTCGGCCCTTCCCACCGCGGTTAACAGCATGTTACCCGAGCTCTTTATGGGCTCGTCGGTTAACGAGCTTATGGCCACCGTGGCGAAATCGGTTTTAACCTCGACCTTCACATCGTTCAAGAGAATTTCCCCCTCTTTTCCAAGGAAACCATATACCGCTTTCGATTTTGGTGAATCTATCCATCCCATCTTCTTGTTCAAGTTCCGGTACAGTTCCTTGGTATCTGAGAGGACTTCCCCTTTCTCTACATCCACGATAACGTCGTTAACACCAACCATCCGGTGACCCTTGTTGGGCATTTCCGGGAATACACTTTCTATTCGATGTTTTTCGGTTGTGAGCAAATGGGCCTTCCCGCGGTTCGCGAGGAGATCGTCCAGCTTGACGCTTATCGTTTCCTCTGCCGGTTTCACATCCCCTCTCCTCATGATAAGGGCCGCGTGGTAAAACAACCCGAACTTGGCCGGATCGTTAAAGGTGTCGAATACCCCGCCCCGGTAATATACGCCATTGAGGGCATTCCCGGTTATGGGTTTGCCGATCATGTCAACGTCCTCGTCCAGCGAGTAGCGGTACGTGTGGATGGTAAATCCACCCCAACCCTGGAACGATCCTACCGCCGCCACCAGCAAGGAACTTTCGGCTCGCCACTCGTTGGGCCAGGGATTGTCCCATTCAGAAATAAAAAGAGGTCTGTCTTGAACCTTGTAAAATGACATGTTGGGCAACAAGTTATTGGTAGAACCAAGGTTAGGCTCATTGCCAAACTTGCCGCTCCCGTTTCGCCATCCCCCACCTCCTGAAGTATATGAGTGCGTGTCGATGAAATCACCGGCTAACTGCGCGTACAAGTGGGCGGCATTCCGGGTCCAGTTGGTCCCGGCAATGGGGATCTTTACACCCAGGCCCCGCATGTACTCGATCATCTCGTTGTAATAATCCGTGGTGACGGCGATGAAAAACTTTTGAACGTTTACATCGCTTTTATCAAACGTCACCTTCTCCTTCCCCACCTTCACCTTGTTCTCGGCGGCCCAGTCCCGGTACATCTTTTCCAACTCGCTACGGTACGGTTCAACCTTCACCTCTTGCGACCACAAGTCACATTCGTTGGTGATTTCCACCATCGCTATCACGGGGTCATCCTTGTACGCCAGCTTGGTGTACGGGTTAACGTGGTTCCACAAGTCGCTGTTGAACTTCTTCTGCAACTCGATCAACTTCCTGTTGAACGTGCTATAGGGCTTGGCGGAATCCCTTAGCTGGTAGGCAGACTCGACCCCGTCGCCGGTTTCGAACCTCCGGTAGGTCAACACGTCCATGTAGACGTATATCCCCTCTTTCTTTAAGCAGTAGATCAGGTAATCCAAGCGATCCAGGCTCTCCGGGTCGAGGCTCAAGGTGTTGGGCTTGTTCTCCCCCCTGCTGAACTGGAAGATGTTCGGCGTGGACCACTCGGCGTCTAGTTGGTGGAACCTCACTATATTCACCCCGACCTTCGCCAAGCGTTTCGCGACCTTTTCACTATGCTCGTGGGAGGGGAAGTTTTGGGCGCTGTTGAAGTTCGTTCCCCAGAACCGGGCTTCCGTGCCATCCTCGAAAACGAACTTGTCCCCCTTAACCTTCAGGAACCCCCGTTCCCCGGCTGGCTTATCATTCTTGTAAATGAACGATAAGTCCAGGGGCATGTCGTCCCAGGGAAGGGTGTAAGGAATCCACTTGGAACCCTTGTCCTGATCGGGGTAAGAAGTAGAACTTTTTCCTTCTATCAAAAAGCAAAAAGCGAATAATATTATAGCGACTAAACAAAATTTCACTCTCGGAACACGTTGCTTCATTTCCAGTTTGATCTGTTTCATACGATTATTTTATTTTATTTTATTTCATCACGTTATCTATCATTTCCAGCGTTTTTTCTACGAGCACCTGTCCCCCTTCCGAGCCAACGGAATTGCTTTGGACAATGGCAGAATACCCTCCACCGGCCTCCGCCCTGGAAGTGGGCAAATAGGTTCCCGTACCATTGGCCAGCTGCACGATAAATGTTAACATCGCGTCACTGCGAGCTTTAACGCGAAGGCCAAAATCGAGGAAGAGCTCGAAGGGATTGGTGGCCAAGACTACGTCACCTAACCGCATAACATGTACCCTTACGGGATAATATGGGTTTTCGTCCTGCTTGTTATACCTCTTAATGATGCCCCTGTGCCATGACGCTCTGTTAGGTTGTTCATTGGCTAACCTTTCCGCTTGCTCTGCCTCCTCTTTGGTTACTTTACGCACGGGAAGAGGAATGTCATCGGCTATATGACGGAAGTCAATTTCATAGTTGATGTTGTCCTGCACGTACGGGAACACTTCATCCACGGCATTGGCAATCCTAAGGGCTATTTCCTGTCGGCGGGTAATGCCTTTCCTTCTAATCATTTCATTCTCCGCTTTTTTTCTCCACATAAGGTGGGAGGTGATGTCACCGGCCGCGGCGCATTGAGGCAATATAAAAAGATCTTCCCCGTACCGCTTATGCAATTCCACCCTTACCTCGTGCCAGAAATCGGCTGAAAGTTTAGTGAGGTGCTCAGTCTCCTGCGAGGGACTTGCCACGTTGATTATCATTCCCGTGAGCTTTTTCTGCTCGTTCCAGAAAAACATCATCTCCACGCCATGGTCTTCGTACCCCTCGATGTGTGAAAAATCTTTCCTGTCGGTAGCCCCATACATCACCGCGGTTCCTTCCCCAAAACCACTCGGCACGGGGTCAAAGTAAACCGCCCGCCGGTTATGTCCCACAACGGCATGTCCAAGTCCCCAGCTCATGCCGGCAGGGCCACGGTTATTCCAGGCTTCAACGGCCGCGCTCACAATCTGTTTCGCGGCAAACTCAACGTACTCCGACGGTTGCATAACATCCTCCGGAATGTCATATTTCCCTTCCGTCAGAACCGGCCCGGTGTGCGTGTGCGTGGCATTTAGCACCAGCTTGTCCATATCAAAGGCGGGAAGTTCTTTTTTCAATAGGCTTTTCACTTTTCCCGGGAGTTCCCCTCGTACCACGACGAGATCGCAGGATACCATAATGGCAGTCTCCACGCTCTCCTGACCGGCTCTGGTTTCAATAGCCAATGCCGTACAGGTAACGGGGTCCATTATTTCCGTGCTTATCCTGGTTTCAAATTGCCCGTCCAGGGCAACGGGCTTGTCAGGGGTTATGCTTTTCGTGGACCAACCCACGTAAAGCTTATGTGGACCCTGATCAACGGCAAATGAGGGGTCAAAGCGTACCAGGGCCAAGCAGATGACCGTGAAAACCAGCCATCCTTTTTTTATTTTTACCATCTTTTTACTCGTGAAAGTTAGTAATTATGAAGGCAAAGATAGGTTTAATTTCTTAAACCTATCTTTAAACTTCAGAAACTCCATGATGATTACCACCCCGGGTTTTGCACCAAGTTCGGATTCAGTGCCAATTCTTGCGTGGGTATCGGGAGCAGGTAGTTTTTATCATCCCAGGTTCTGGTGAAACCCGGATACACTACTCTATACTCGTTGTTGTTGTCTGGGTCGCGTGCCCCTTTATAGGTGAGAGGGTCATTGAGCTTTTTCCCAGCCTTCCAACGTACTATATCATCCCATCGGTTGCCTTCCCCGCAGGTTTCAATACGGCGTTCACGACGGATCTCGTTAATGAGCGGGGATACCGGCACCTCCCAATCGGGCCAATCCGGGTCCACGAAGCCAACATCAACGGCAAGGTGAGGCATGGCTACCCTGTCCCTCAGTAAGTTAATGCTCTTATCCAATACCTCCTGCGTGCATTCACCCAGTTCCGCCTTGAGCTCGGCGTAGGTAACCAGCAGCTTCCCATAACGAAAAATAAATCGATCAACGTCACATTGCCACTGAATTCTATCTGCCTCGTAAGGCGAATAACCCTTGGTCACCCAATAACTGGTAGTGCAGTAGTTTCTGTCAAACAGGGGTAAAGTTCTGTATTCTGTTTGTCCATCTTCGTGAATCTTGTACGGGCGGTCGTTAGCGTATATGGATTGTTTCATACGGGGATCCCTGTTTTCAAACACATCCAAAAACTGCTCATCACCCTTGTACAATGGGCTCAAGGAAATGGGTAACCCATCCTCGCAGAGGTACGAGTTCACGAAATCCTGGGTGTATCCCGTCTTTTGTTCTCCTAATTGACGGACATCATCATGGGTGTGTAATCCCTTTATAAAACGTTGAATCATGATCGCTTCCGGGTTTCCCCTCAGCTCGTACTGAACGAACAGGTCAAAGTAATCTTTTTTCGGGTTGCCGGTGCTGTATAATTCAAACATGCCCGAATTTATCACGGCTTCCGCCGCGTTTGCCCCTTCTCTCAACACCGTTTCAAAATCCCCAAGGGAATGGTATTTTCTAAACGTCCCTTCATACAGGCAGGCTTCTGCCTTAAACGTGAGCGCGGCGTATTTTGTTAACCGCCCCAGTGCCGATGTTTCGGGGAGATGGGCAATGGCAAAATTCAAGTCACTCAATATGTTTTGAAATACAACCTTTCTGGATTCCCTCGGGCTGTAAAGCTCCTCAGAGTTAGTTTGCAAATCTTTATCGAACCAGGGAACATCTCCAAAATCCTTCACTTTTTTGTGGTAAAAGTAGGCTTTAAAAAACCGTATTTCACCTTCATTTTGTAAAGTTACCGGGGTTTTCTCCATCTCCGCGATTCTGACGAGGGCATAATTACACCGGCGAATGGGCAACCAATCGCCTTTACCCCAACCTCCCCCGGATGATGGTAAAACGTATTCGTTCCAGCTGCGTGCACGCCGGTTGGCCGGTGCTTGATTATCGGTATCATTGTCAGGACCATCACGAAACACAAAATTCGGGGGGTCCAATTGCTGGTAAAATTGGTTGGCGTACATGGCTATATCAGCGGGCGATTTCCAGAAATCCGCGTCGCTAACACTATCTAACGGGTACCTTTGCAGGAAATCATCGTTACAAGCCGTTAAGACAAACGTTGAAATGCATATAATGAGCAATAATTTTTTCATAAAACAATTAATTTTGATGGTTTAGAAACTAATATTTACACCAAGCGAATAGGTCCTGTTGATGGGCGTTTGATACGTGTTACCCATTTCCGGGTCGGCCAGCATCTTGTACTTGTAGATACCGGTTAACTCCCACAAGTTATACCCGGCGAAAAATACCCTTGCCTTTTCTATCCGTACTCGTTGGGTTAAATGCGCCGGTATGGTGTAACCTAACGTGAAGTTTTTTAACCTAATGTAGGCCGCGTTTTGCAAATAACGCGTTTGTGTTTGTGTTACGTCAGATCCTCCCGTTACCAAGGGGTATGGGAAATAGGCATCCCTGTTCTCGGGGGTCCACCAGTCGGCGATCACCGCGCTTTGACACGTCCACTCATCATTCCAGGAGTTTAACCAGTACCTTCCATTCAGCCAAACGTCTCGTTTGCCGATTCCCTGGAAAAATATGTTCATGTCAAAACCTCTCCATTCAATATCAGTGGTAAGCCCAAAGCTGTAGCGTGGCGTGTTGTTCCCGATAATTTTCCGGTCACCGGGATCATCCAGGGTACTTTTGCCTCGGGTAATCTTGCCGTCACCGTCCAAGTCTTTAAAAACCAAGTCCCCCGCTCTACGTTGAAGACCAACGATATTCCTCATATCCAGCGCTCGCGCTTCTTCATCAGTCTGGGCGATACCTTCTGTTACGAAACCCCAAATGTTACCAATCCTTTGCCCCACGTAATAGTCAGAAATTAATCCTGCCGGGTTATCGAATTTCGTGATTTCAGAGATGTAGTCCGACAACAACAATTTAATGCCCCATTTTACCTCTTGGCTTCTCTCTCTCCACTCAAGGGTGAGGTCCCAACCCACTGTTTTTAGATTGGCGGCATTCTCGTTCGGTTCAGAGACAGCTAACACGGCAGGCAAAGTAGCCGATTTCGTGAGCATGTTAAGGGTGTTTCTCCGGTAAACATCAAAGGACCCGCTTAACCTGCTTTGTAACACGGCGATATCAACGCCCAAGTTTATCTGTTCAACCGTTTCCCAGGTAAGCGTCGGGCTAACTAAACCAGGCGCGTAAAGGGTCATTGGGCGCTCCTCGCCCACGATGAATCCCACTTGCCCCGAGCCATACGTGGCGATGTATGGATAGTTCCCAGCTACCGCTTGGTTGCCTAAGCTACCGTAGGAAGCCCTAAGCTTTAACATGTCGAATGAATTTTTCAGGCCTTCTAAGTAGGGTTCATTTTCCAGTCGCCAACCGAACGACGCGGAAGGGAAAAACGCGAACCGGTCTTTTTTGGGGAACTTTGATGAACCGTCGTAACGGGTGTTAAATTCAAGTAGATAGCGGTTGTCATAATCATAATTCAGCCGCGCGAACACCCCTCTAATGGCAAATTCATTAGCTGAATCCGAAGTGAATTGTTGTCCATAAGCTAAACTCATGTAAGGCATGCTTTCCACCATCAATTCATTTCTTCGAGCATAGAAATACGCGTATTCTCGGTTTTCCTGGTTAAACCCAACCATGGCGTGAAGGTTGTGTTTGCCAAACGTGTTTTCGTAATCGGCAAAAGCGTTGAAGGTATAATACCGCGTTTTGCGATTTTCCTTGCTTACCTGATTGGGGTTCGTATAGGGGAAGTATCCTCTAACGGTTCCATCAACATAATACATCTCGAGTTTCCTCCACGTGCTAACATCGTGTTGGTGCTTGAAGTTCGTGGAGTAATCGAGGTTAATAGTCAGGTTTTTCACGGGGGTAAGTACCGCGCTCCCCGTCAACCACAAATCATCAATATTCCTGGAACGGTATCCCCCGTACCTGTGGAACTGTATCATGTTGGGAACGGAGCCGGTTGAAAATAGCCTCCCATTTGCATCGTAAGCAGGGAAGTTAGGCCACTGGTGATATTGAAACCCGGAAGTGTACTCATCGTGGTGACCCGCGCTTTGATTGGGGGGGAACATCTTTTTAGCCGTGGTGAAAGAGACTTTGGTGCCAACTTTCAACCATTCGAAGACCTTGTAATTCAGGTTTGTCATGAAGTTGTAACGGTCGTACCTTTCATCGAACTGCTTAGGTATCCCTTTCTGATAGAAGTAACTCAAGGAGGTGTAATAATCGAAGGAGTCAGTAGCTCCCGATACGGTAGCCGTGTACTGTTGTTGAGGCATGTAGTTCCGCAACAAGAGGCTGGGCCAATCTTCATTGCCGTGGTATATCCAAGAATTGGGGCTTTGAGGGTTCGGACTAGTAGCCGGGTTGTTTTTTGGATCGTTGTAATGGGCGATCACCAGGGGCCCTCTTAGCTCATCGAATTGAGAGTATGGTACCCCGTTTGTCCTCATGTTCCCGGTGTTCATATACTCCATACGCTGCATCGCGTCCAACGTTTTAAATTTTAAAACGGGTTCATTTATCCCATAATTCATTGACAACGAGACCAAGGGCTTATCTCTTTTTTTGCCCGATTTGGTTGTTATAAGAATCACGCCGAAGGCGGCTCGCGCACCGTAAATCGCGGCGGAAGAGGCGTCCTTGAGGACCGAAACGCTTTCCACGTCATTGGGATTAATGAGGTTAATATCCATGGGGACGTTGTTTACCAAAACCAAAGGACTACCGCCAGTAATTGATGTATACCCGCGAACATTGAAATTGGAACCTGACCCAAGCGTCCCGGTTGTTTGCGTGATATTTAGGTTGGGGATGGTGCCCTGTAGACCCTGACCGAGATTGGTAACCGGGCGGTTCTCCAACACCTCGGAAGTTACTTGCGATACGGCCCCCGTTAAATTCACTTTCTTTCGTGAACCGTAACCAATGGCAACCACCTCTTCTAAACCGATAGCATCCTCAACTAGGGTTACATTCAATACATCCTGATTGGCAACAGGAATTTCCTGCGTTCTCATCCCCACGAAGGAGAATACCAAAACGGCGTTAGCCGGAACGTTGTTTAACGTGTATTTCCCATCGATGTCTGTAGCGATACCGATCTGGGTACCTTTTACAGTCACCGTAACTCCAGGTAAAGGTTCTCCATACGAGTCGTTTACCGTTCCCCTAATTTGTTTGTTTTGCTGAGCAATTTCCGCGTTCTCAGCCTTTAGAGCCTCTAATAAAACGCCGGTATTGGCAACGTTTTCACGAATGTTTGCTTGTGTATAATCAAATCGTGAAAACATGCCTAAACATAGCGTTACTAGAAGGAATAGCTTGCTAGGTGTTAACGTTTTTTTCATTATCTGCAAATTTAGTTAAGTTGATTTTTTTAATTAAAAACATTTAAAGCATGATGACGTATCGCCTTAAATTTCAACACGTTTTCCTTGTTCTTCACGTCGGGTTTCAAGGAGCCTGAAAGGTAATCAAAAAGAGCCTCGAAAGCCAAATTGCCATTCTCTTTCTATTTTTTATTCTTCCTGCCCTCCTTTCTTTTTAATTTACACTCTTCGAGTCACCTTTAAAAATGCCCTCTTTGTCTTCACAAAACATTTACAATTTTAGCCTCTTTCAACACTCTAATTCACCTTTCAAGCCTATATCAAACCGTCATTAAAGAACTATTAATGGAAAAAATTTTTTAAAAATAGTTTAAACATCGAGTAGGAGGAAAATAAAATAGGTTTTCCTCCTATTTTATTTTCCGACCTCTCACACCACCGTATGTACTTACGTGTACGGCGGTTACATTAGAGTGGATTACGAAACAACTGTTTGTAGCTGTCTGATAGACTGTAATAGCCTTGTTTAGCAAACCAAACGTTGTTCATTCCTATGTTCAGGGCGGGACTGTTAGACAGTCGCCACCATCCCTTGCCACTAAGGGCAGTACGCCAACTTAATGTTTCCTCAACTCCAAGTGAGGTGAGAAAACGAACGATACCGATTACTCGTTTACATTGCTTTAGACGGTAACATTTTAATCGGCGGCGAAGCCAACCGTCTAACTTTTCAAGTTTGCCTTTCATTGAAGCGTACTTGAAATATTGTAACCAACCTCTTAGCAACATTTCCAGTTCTCGCAAGATTTGCTCGAAACTTACCCCGCGATTACGTCGGGTAATGGATTTGAGCTTCATCTTTAATCGTTCCTCGCTTGACCTGCTTAGTCCTAACTTCCCTCCTCGTAAAAGGCTATGGCCTAAAAAGTTCACCTTGTAACTCGGCTTGATACCGCTCTTTTCTCGATTGACTTTCAGGAGCATTCTGTTTTCGATAAAACCTATTATGCTATCATATACTCGTTCGGCTGCCTTGCAGCTGCCCACGAATATCTGAACGTCATCGGCATAGCGTACGAAGTCCAAGTTCCGACGTGTCAGCTCTTGGTCTAACTCGTCCAAGACGATGTTAGACAACAATGGGCTTAAAGGACTGCCTTGCGGTGTGCCTTTAACACGCTGACTGCATAGCCCGTCCCGAAGTATACCGGTTTTCAGAATGCGACTGATCAAGGATAGCAAGCGCTTATCCCCTACCCGTGTACTCAGAAGCCAAAGCAAGCGTTGATGGTTGACCTCGTCGAAGAACTTGGCCAGGTCTATATCAACGACGGTACTTTTCCCCGATTTAACGATTTCGCACGCTCGACGCAGGGCATCGTGAGCACCTCGTCGTGGGCGGAAGCCGAAACTCGAAGGGGAAAACATCGGGTCGTAAATGGGTTGTAGGACTTGGTTTATCGCCTGTTGGACTACCCGGTCTTTGACCGTGGGAATGCCCAGCTGACGGAAACCGCCTTTCGGCTTGGGAATTTGAACGCCTTTAACCGGTTGGGGAACATACGTGCCGGACAATAAATCGTTTTGAAGTTCCTTGTAATGGTTGCTGAACCATGTGCCGAACTCTTCGACACTCTGCTTGTCCACACCGCTGCTCCCGCCGTTGCGGCGTACCTGTTGATAGGCTTCGTGCAAATTTGAATAGCCCGTCAAACGTTCCATCAAATCTCTCGTCTGATTACGTTCTTCTTCGCATATAGAAAGCCACACGGGGCTGACCTTCCCGTCACTTTCGTACCATACGGGTACGTCCGTGACGAAAAGGTTACCTTGAATACAACATTCTGCTCCTTTCTTTCGCTTCATCTGTGTATAAGGTTATTTTCTGCCCCTTGGCATTGGCTTTTACTATTCTAAAAAAAAAACTCATCAGCTCTAATGTTTCTGCCCTTCGCTCCACTCTCGTTACAAGAGCTTCCTGGCTACTATGGCGTCTGCTGACTTCTGTATAACGGCTTTGCTACAACAGTTCGCTCGTCTTCGCCTCCACCTGTCTTATACAGACCTCCTACGGTAAACTCATACCTCTTTCACCGTGAGTGACACGATTTACTACCCTTGCTTTACGTCCAATTATCGGGCTTCGTGGTCCAATGCCCACTTACCCACAAGGTAAGCCTCGTATCGTGTTCCTGTCCGTTCATTCACGGCTTTGTCGCTGGCTTCCTTCAGATTTGCCCTCGCGGGCAACACCCTTGCCGTTGACTAACGTTTCCTATTGGCAGGCACGTTCGGGACTTGCACCCTATAGATGTATGGTATGCGTAGCGCACACAAATAAAGGTGATTTTTCGTTAACGGCAAAATTATCCCAGCATATAATTACACGATTTTAAAAAATAATAACAAGTATGTCAAAAAAATCGCTATTTTTGCCTCCTCATACTCGTGAAAAAAACATATTTAACAAATGAAAAGGGAAGCACACACTTTTACAAATACGCATCACGGCCATGCGGTAAAGCGTATTCGCCATTCACTAGGAATCAAGCAAGAGGTTCTGGGTAACATGATTAGAGTTACCCAGGCACCTGTTTCAAATTACGAGCAGGAGAGGGAATAGGATTTCCCGTATTTTTTCCCGGTTAATCGACGTATGATAATTTAAAGATATAAACCTGTCGGCTTCCCGTTTGGGTCGAGTTAAACCCGATCATGTCTCCTTTCGGACTCCATCGGCAGTGGATGTCACAACGCCAGTAACCGGTAAACTCTTCCGGTTGAACGAATCGGCCCATGGGGTACACGGCCTCGGTCTCCATGTCCATGAGGTAAATTTTTTGTTCCCGCGTTCCTCCACTGGGATAAGTGTCGGTAACCATCCACTTCCCGTCGGGAGAGAACGTGCCATGCCCGTCGTAATCGAGCAACCCGTTTCCCAATCGCTTGTAGTCTTGCTTACCAACCGTGAACAGCACGTGCGCGTACTGCTTGGCTTCGTATTTGGCGGTGATCATCAACTCATCGTCGTTCAGCCAATCGAAGTGAGAACCTTCCCACCCTTCCGGAAAGCAATTTTGGATGTTACTCCCGTCGCTATTCACGGTGAACGATACGGTATTCCATTGTGGGATGGAACGGGCTAGCCAGAAAATTTTGCTGCCTCCCTTGCTGAATCGGGTGTGGCAAAAGTACTCGATCCCGTTTTCCGGTACAGGCGGGATCATCTCTTTAACCTGTTCAATGGAGACGATTAGCCGAGTTTCCCCCGTTTCCAGATCCATGAGGAACAACCCATCGTCTGCCGGTAATGGAACTTCTTCACGTGGGTCTTGTCCCTCCCCGCCGTACCCGTAATCGGCGCGGGTAACGCGCAACCTTGAAAAGTTGATGCTTACCGCTTTCGTCCCATCGTCGGTAACCGCGCTCACGGGATGGGGAAAAGTCCTTACCTCTTTCCCGGTATGCACGTTCATGATTACCGAGATGTATTTGCCTTCTCGGTAATCATTAAAGATAATCAGCGAATCGGGCGAAGTTCCCAGCCAATGAGCCATGCATCCCTCTTGAAAGTTCCAAGCCCTTGTTTGGGTCAGGGGGATAAACTCGTTGGTAGTTAGGTCCACCATTCCCAGGGTGGCCGGTTCATTTTCATCCGGCAGCTTGTATTTGATATCGGTTTGCAGCACAGTGACGTAACGTTGCGATGCGCTCCAAGAGTTGATCCCGTAATAGCTGGCAAAGAAATGTTCCTTGTCGCCACCGGTTATTTGTTCCGGACCGCTAATCTTGGGAAATATGACGGTTACGCCCGATCCCGTGGAGCTCGTTCCCGTGCACCCCAAGAACACCCCGGTGAGGCAAAGAAATAGAAGGATAGTCACAATTTGCGCTTTAAGTTTCAGTGCACCCCAGCGCTGAGCCATTTGAGAACAGTTAGGTTCATAAGGCAGGTGCTTTTCAATTGTTTTCATCTTTTTGTTCTAGTTTAATATGAATCAATATTGGGTTAGGCTGGGAAAAATGTCCCTAACGCGTAAAATCATGGGATATATTTCAAGTACACTTTCCCCTTTAAAGGATCTACACGATTAGATCTTAGAAAATAGTTTGGTTGGCTTTGAGGACCCAGTTCTTCTGCTTGCTTGAATTTGGTTCCAACCGGACTGATCGCGTTTAAAAAAGACAACTGTCCGTCGGGGAATTTACCCAACGTGTTATCGTTGTTCCTCTTCGCGGGGCTATCGGGAGTAAAGAGGTGTAAATAAAGATCGTTCGTAGCCGAGACGATCCTTATGGTACCCTCTTCCGTGGTTAGGTCGGCAGCATACAGGTTTGAATGAAACCCTTTAAATTCAGGGTATTCCCAGGATTCACCAGTAACCGTGTTGTTGTATCTCTTCTCCCATAAGTCGAATGAGACGCCTTTCAACCTGTTCTTCCACACTCGGTAAGGACCATTTCCCAACCACTTTACAGATTTAACCTTGTTTTCAGGATAGTCAAAAGTAATCCCAATATGGTCGTGGTTACCCCCCACGTCAAATGAATACTCTATTTCAACCCAGCCGGAATCCATTAGAGCGAGTTGTATGCTGTTCCGATGGCTTGGGTTTTTACTGTTCTCATCCTTATAGACAAACTGAATCTTCTCCACCCCATCCACGACAACCCCATTCACCTCGCTTAAGGTCATTCCCTCATTGGTGAAGCGAGGCCCATTCGTCAGTGACAAACATTTTCCATCCACCTCTATGGCCTGAATAAGACCTTTTGTTTTGTCCACGATAAGTGTGGTATTTCCACTTTTAAGAATGACCTCATTATTCTTTTCCATCCTTTTGACAGGATGGGGTCCTTTTTCAACCAATCGTGTGGCGTATTGACAAGCACTGGTTACTGTTCGAGTCCACGTGTATATTTCTCTTCCGCCCGGATCTTTTACTGTCAGAAACAGGGCATCGTAGTCTGAAATTGTCGCGGGGAGAGCTATTCTTATCGAACCGTCAAAGCCCGGCTTAATGCTTGGTACCACTACATCGGCGGGAAACTCTTCCTTTGTTCCTGACAGGTAATCAAATTGAACCCACTTGGCCGAAAATGAGCATTGGTTAAGATCGGTAAAATGGTAACGATTCTGGACTTTAATCGTCCCGTCAAAAGATGAGGGCAAAAATGTTGTTCCCTCGAGATAGACCGGGGACCATATCTCTTTAATAGCAAAAAAGCTTCCCTCTTTTTCTCGGAATGGCCCCACTATCCCATCCGCGGCATGATTCCCGTCCGTATCTATTTCCCCGCCTCTATCGTTCCGAACAACCCCCTGATCTGCAAAATCCCATAAAAAACCTCCCGCGCTTAACGGGTTTTCTTGCATCAGTTTCCAGAAATCATCCAGCCCGGCCCCGTGGCCACCATCGTATAAACCGTGCAAGAACTCCGTTGGATAAAAAACCTTGTTCCCGTTAAACAGGAAATTCGTTCCAATACCGTAGGAAGGGTAATGGTAGGAGGTTACTTCCTCCTCTTCCAGCCAAGGATGAAAAACGTGACGTTGTTGAATATCGTAGCGGGAATACTCGGGTAACAACTCATAATTGAAACCTCCTTCATTGCCGTTTGCCCACATCACGATACAGGGATGATTGACATCTCTGGTTATCAGCTCTTTCACTAGTTTCACCCCTGTCGGGGTGTCGTACGCGGATTGCCAACCGGTCAATTCATTAATGACGTACAAGCCAAGTGAGTCGCAAATGTCTAAAAAGTGCTTGTCGGGAGGGTAGTGAGACATGCGAACAGCATTCATGTTCATCTCTTTTATCAAAAGGGCGTCGTTGAGGTTAATCGAGTAATTAACGGCCCTACCTGTTGTCGGCCAGTGCGTATGGCGATTTACCCCCTTGAATTTTATTTTTGTCCCGTTGATGTAAAATCCATCACCAGGGCGTAACTCGGCAGTACGGAAACCGAATTTTTCGGTAATCGTATGCACGTTCTTCCCCTCTTCAGTCAACGAAACCTCAACCTGGTACCTGTTTGGGAACTCGGATGACCACAAGGCCGGGTTACTGAAATGCGCGGATAACCGCGTTGCTCCCGTTTTATTCACACGAACGGTAACACGGTCACCAAACGGCTTACCATCCAACGTTTTTACCTGCATGGCTATACTCCCGTTCTGACTTATCCCCCCGGTGAAAACATCCATCAGAAAGGTTCCGTCACATCTGGCATCAATAGCAACCCGTTCGATATGTGTTTCGGGAAGGGCCTCCAACCATACGGGGCGATAGATGCCCCCATACACCCAAAAATCGGCTTTACGTTCCGCGCCCTCAACCGATTCATTAGCGGAGGATTTGTGGACCGTAACTTCCAACAAATTCTTTCCCTTGAAATCTAAGAGTTTGCTGATATCGTATTTGAAACGATAAAAAGCACCTCGGTGTACCTCTCCCGCGCGTATACCGTTCACTTTCACCTCGGTGTCTGTCATTGACCCCTCAAACACGATATTGACGGTTTTATTTTTCCAATGACCGGGAACGGAAAACTCGTAACGATACAAACCACTTTCGTTGAGTCGATCCTTGTCGTGACCATAGGTAAATTGTCCGAATCCTTCGCACTCCCAATTGGAAGGAACCGGGATTTTAGTCCACTCACCGCTGTTTCGTCCATCGGTACAATAGAAATCCCAAAGAACCGTGTCATCACTTCCGGTGCCGGATAAATAAAGGGTTTCTGTTTGTTGGCAAAAAGCGTCAATGGAATACGTAAGCATTAACGCGATTAACAAAGCCCATTTGCAGGTGAAGGTAAATAAATTATTCATGATTGCCGTGAGTTCGAAATAGGAAACTACTTAAAAATTAGGGATATAGCGCAAAAGCCAGTGATTTTTTATAGCATTGAATCACGAACTATTGCCAAAAATTCCGCTATGACTCCAAACAATAAAAATACAGAGATTTGTTTTATTATCGATGAGCTTTTCAAGGAGTTTGAAAACCCATCGAGAGTTTACAAAAAACAAATGTAGTCAATTGTTTTGATAATTGGAATTAAATCATTACTTTTGCGAACTTTTTTGAACTTGAAAAGGGAAAAGAGTAACAATACAAACTTATTCAAACTGAGCAAAATGCCAAAGATCAAGACTAATTCCGGTGCTAAAAAGAGGTTCGCCCTTACCGGAACAGGAAAAATCAAGAGGAAACATGCTTACAAGAGTCACATTCTCACGAAAAAGACCAAGAAACAGAAGAGGAATCTAACGCGTACGGGTCTGGTTCACAAGGCCGACGAGAAGAATGTCAAGACCTTGCTGGGTCTGTGATGGAGTAAGCAATGGCTCCACGCAAACGATTTATTAACAGGATGTATATGCCCCTAAGAGCTCCGCGAGACGGGGACGCTATCATTCAAAACAAGTAACATTATGCCAAGATCAGTCAATCGCGTCGCATCGCGCAAACGCAGGAAAAAAATTCTGAAATTAACCAGAGGTTACTACGGCGCACGCAAGAACGTGTGGACGGTAGCCAAGAACACGTGGGAGAAAGGGTTGACCTACGCCTACCGTGACCGTAAAACGAAAAAACGCAACTTCCGCTCGTTGTGGATACAGCGTATCAACGCCGCCGCCCGGGAGCACGGGATGTCCTACTCTCGCTTGATGGGTGCGTTGCATAAGAACAACATCGAAATCAACCGCAAGGTGCTGGCCGACCTGGCGATGAACCACCCGGAAGCATTTAAAGCGATCGTGGATAAGGTGAAGTAGTTGGGAAGAATTAAAAAATAGTGGAAGAGGGAGAAAAGAGTTCGCCAAAGATCGGGGTGTAAATCCCAGAAAATTAAAAAAATAGTGGAAGAGGGAGGGGTTCCAACAAGGGCTTCTCCCTCTTTTTTGGTATTGTGAGGATGTTAATGGATATGGGAAGCGAGGGAATAGTGAGAAAAAAGAGAACGATAATACAGGGACGATATGACGAAAAAATGGTTATTTCATGTGGCTCTTATGAGGATATTTTCCACTAGAAGGCTTTTGTCGAGAAAAGTTTCGACAAGGTTGTATATAAGCCATTGGATAAAAGTCAATTCCACCTTTGCCTCAACGAGATTACTAACTGCAAATTACAAATTGAATTGAGTATGCATTTTAATTCTATAGAAGAACTAGAACATATGGAACGCGTAATTAAGGAGTGTACTCTCTGCAACGTGGGGATGGTGGATGAGGAGGGCGTTCCGTACGTGATCCCGATGAATTTCGGGTACGAGGAGGGGGTAATCTACCTGCACTCCGCGCGGGAGGGGCGTTCCATCACAATTTTGGAGAAGAACCCGCTGGTTTGTATCACCTTTTCCACTTTTACCGCGCTGTCGTGGCAGCACGAAGAGGTGGCGTGCAGCTACCGGCTGCAAGGCGAAAGCGTGATCTGCTACGGCAGGGTGTTGTTCGAGGAGGATCACGAGGAGAAGGTGCGGGCGCTTAACCAGATTATGCATCACTACACGGGACGGGAGTTCACCTACTCAGACCCCGCCGTGAAAAACGTGAAGGTGTGGAAGGTGGTAATCGACGAGGCATCGGTGCGGGAGTTCGGGAAGCCAAGCAAGAACGCTTTGCGCTTTCGTACAAGCCGCCCCATGTGATGACACGGCATGTACAAAGTCAAAACCTATAGCCTTGGATAACCGGCACGTTCACCCCACCCCGTTCATCCCATCTCGTTCACCCCGCCCCGTTCACTCCACCCCTTTCATCCTACCCCTTCACCCCGTGTGATGCCACGATATATACAACCCATTTACAAAGTCAAGAGTGCTGGGATTTTGTTGAATGCAATAAACTGTCTTAATATAAACGGTGCGTTTACCTTAATAAAAGAAGTATGATTACCAGCTTGCAAAACCCGTCCATCAAGAACGTGGTGAAACTGTCGAAGGCCAGGGAGCGCATGGAGCAGCAACGCTTCGTTATCGAGGGGACCAGGGAGCTGTCGCTGGCCCTGGAGGGGGATTACGAGGTCGTGGAGCTGTACGTTTGTCGGGAACTGTTCGCCACTACCCGCTACCCGGGGGTGTTAACCGCGATTCCCGAGAAGGCGATCGTGGAGGTATCACACGAGGTGTTTCGAAAGATGGCCTACCGGGAGAACTCCGATGGCGTCGTGGCGCTGGCCAGGCCCAAGGAGCATGGGCTGGGCGACCTGGAACTGGGTTTGAACCCGTTCGTGATTATCCTGGAGGCGGTAGAAAAGCCGGGAAACCTGGGGGCGGTGCTGAGGACGGCCGATGCAGCCGGGGTGGACGCGGTAGTGGTGTGTGACCCGAGGACGGATCTCTACAACCCGAACGTGGTGCGCTCAAGCGTCGGAACGCTCTTCACCGTGCAGACCGCCCGGTGTACGTCGGCAGAAGCGCTGGCGTGGCTTCGGGTGAACGGCATTACTTCGTATGCGGCAGAGCTGCAAGCGGCCGAGTGGTACCATGATCTCGATTTTACCAGTCCCTCCGCTATTGTGATGGGCACGGAGGCGGAAGGGTTGACCAACTTTTGGATTGACAACGCGACGAAGCGCATCAAGATCCCCATGCGGGGGAAGATTGATTCGCTGAACGTGTCGGTCTCCACGGCCGTGCTTACCTTCGAGGCGATGCGGCAGAGGGGGTATTAACTCAATTTTCACAAGTTATACTTCTATTATCGTTTGCTTTCAAACTTGACTGACGCTCGTTTTGCGACCCATCTACTGCTTGTTCACTAAAAGAAAAGAACTCGCTATCACTCAAACAGCTTTTCTTTTTTAACGCGAACTGCGTAGGATGTGTCCCCGTAAAACGAGCCAAGGTCTTCGTCTTGAAAGCAAACGATAAACGCAAATGCTTCAGAGGGGGTATTAATATTCGTATCCCCACGTTTTTCCTTTCTCGATCGCGGGTACTCCCTTGGTCATCCATGCTGGTGCAGGTTCCCCCTTTAGGTAGTGATCGAAGAACTGCTGCAACCGGATAGAGAGGTCCTTGCTGTTGCGGCGATGTATGAGGTTGTGCTCCTCGTTGTTGTACTGCAGCATCCATACCGGTTTGCCGAGGCGGCGCATAGTCATGAACAGCTCGATCCCCTGGTACCAGGGTACCGCCCCGTCGTTGTCGTTGTGCATGATAAGCAGGGGGGTGGTGATCTTGTCGGCGAAGAAGACCGGCGAGTTCCGCAGGTAGACCTCCAGTGAATCGCTCATGGTGTAGCCTAACCGCGATTGGGTCTGCTCGTACTGGTACTGGCGGCTTCTCCCGGATCCCCATCGGATGCCCCCGTACGCGCTGGTCATGTTTGAAACTGGCGCACCTGCTCCGGCAGCCTTGAACATATCGGTGCGGGTGATGAGGTAGGCTACTTGGTAGCCTCCCCAGCTCTGCCCTTGGATCGCCATGTTTTCGCTATCTACCCACTCGTTCTTGGCGAGTGCTTCTGCCCCGGATACAATCGCGTTATAGGCATCTTCACCCGGTTGCCCCACCGTGTAGTGGATATCGGGTGTAAAGACAAGGTACCCGCGGCTCACGAAAAACGGGATGTTGACGGTGGACCGGCTCGGCGCCGGGGTAAAGTAGCGGTAAAGCTCGCCGGAATGCTTTTCGTAAAAGTAGATTATGACCGGGTATCTCTTCGCGGGGTCAAAATCCTCCGGCTTGTATAAAATGCCCTCGAGCGGTATACCGGCATAGGAGATCCACGAGAAGAGCTCCGCCGTGCCCCAGTTGTATTGCTCCATCTGCGGGTTGATATCGGTGAGCTTCGTGGATGTTTTCCATAGATCGGTCGTCACATGGAGGTTGGGGGAGGTGCTGAAGTTGCTTTTCTGGTAGACCAGTAGGTCACTCTCCTTGGCTTTTAGCAAGCCGGAGTAGGTGAACCCTCCCATCTCTCGCTTTTGCAAGGGGGAACGGCCCGACTGCTTGAGGGTGTAATAGCCCCACTCTTTGCTCTTGTTGTCAAACGCCGAAAGCAGGAGAAGGTCGCCCTTCTCGATAAACCGTTTATCGGGATCGGTCCGGACGTATCGGAAGGTAATGGAGTCAGAACGGCCGGCATGGTTGGTGACGTTATCTGCCCCTTTCATCCCTTTAGGATCCACCTTCCATAGGTCGAATGCGTCGTAGATAAGGAGGTATTCGTCGTTCTCGCCCCAGGCGGCTACCCCGTACGCCCCGGGAGCACGGGGTACATCGTTCTTCTCGTTCCAGAAGTTCACGGGAATTTCACCGGTAAGGTTTCGGGCAGAGCGGGAGGCGATATCGTACGCGAACCACGCCAGTTCACGGCTGTCCCACCAGTAGAGGTAGTTGCCTCGAGGCGATAGCATCGGCCTCGCCAAAAGCGGTTTAGCGACCTCACGCAGGCTGTTCGTCTCCAAGTCCATCACCCACACGTCGTACTTCGGCGAGAGGTCCCACGTGCTCTCTACCAGGTAGGGCAAGTTGGAGCTAAGTAGGGCATAGCGGCCATTCCCCTCGTCTGAAATAGCCGCGTGGGGCATCGTCTCGTTGGCGATAGCGGTAAAATGGTTCGGGCGGTCCGGGCGTACGATACCAGTATAGGTACGACGCTCCTCACTCCTTAGTTCCACCAGTTGTTGAGGTTGAACCAGTGGATCCCTCCAGTGCCAGATATCCAATTTCGCCATTTCGAAGTCGACAATCGTGGTGTCTTTGGGTGGCTGCTTGGGGGCTGCCCCGATAAGTATTCGCTCACCGTTCTTGCTGAACGAGGGGGAGGCATGCTCGTTAAAGATCCACCCCTCGGGTAAGCCTAACGCGGAACGGTTGGCCAATACGCGGGCGGTATCGCTCCCCGCGCTATAGTAATGCAGGTCGTACTCCTTCTGCTTCACCTTGGAAGTGTCGCCCGTGGCAAGGTAGGTAAGTTGCTCGCCGGGCTCATCGAACAGGAGCGACTTGTACTCTTTCGGGTCGCTTGAAATTGTTTTACGGGTGTTGTTCACCAGGTCGAAAATCTCTACCCGACGGATGTCGGTGCTGTCTTTCTCTTCCGGCTGAATGATGACCGCGAAGGCATTGCCCCACCGGTTGAAAATATGCTCTTTCACGTTGTTCAACGTGTCCTCGTGTTGACTCTCTAGATCACGCAGGATGACCGCCTTTCTCTCCTTGCCCTCTTTCCGGGTGGTGTCTTTGGGCAGGGTGAGAGAGTAGGCCACGTGGCGACTCATCTCCGTTGCGGCCTTGTAAGAGGTGACGTTAGGGATTTTGTGAACGGCGAATGAACGGTTGTCCACGATCAGCAGCGAGTCCTTGGGCAGCTCATCCTGTTTCTTCTTGTCGATGCGGGCCTGGCGCCGTTCGGCTAACGGTGCTTTTAACAGGCCTACCGCCCACTGCCCATCCCTGGAGAGGGTGTAGCGGGTGACCCGGTAGAAGGTGGCGTTAGAAGCCACCATGGAGGGGCGTTTATTGTCGACACGGTGTAGTTGAGCAGGGGGCACTTGTTCAACCCGAATGACCGACTTTCTCTCCTTGCCCTCGATCCGCTGGATGAAAAGGGCGGTATCCCCCTCTTGCGGGGCAATCAAGGTGGCCACCACCTTACCATCGTTGCTGACAGCTGTGCTCTGGAGGCTCTTCCAGCCATCATACACGGAGTGGTCCAACGGCTTCTTCTGGGAGAAAACGAGGGTGGTTGAAAGTAAGATGCCGATGGCTAGACAGATCGGGGCGCGCATGCTGAATGTGTTTGGTGAAAATTTAACCCCTCTTTTTGGGTTTGATATTGAGCTGCACAGGTTGGATCATATTCTCCGGGGCAAGGATGGTGTCGAGCTCCTCCTTTGACAAGATATCGTGTTCCAGGATCAACTCGTACACTCCTCGACCGGTCTCCATCGCCTCCTTGGCAATTTTGGTGGAGTTTTTGTAGCCGATGAAGGGGTTTAGGGCGGTAACGATACCGATACTGTTGTGGACGTATCTCTTGCACACCTCTTCGTTAGCCGTGATGCCATCGATACAACGTACGCGTAGGGTGTCAAACCCGTTCATTAGCAGCTCTGCCGACTCGAAGCAGCATTGCGCCATAACCGGTTCCATGGCGTTCAGCTCTAGTTGTGACGCCTCGCCGCTCATGGTCACGCACAGATCGTTGCCGATCACCTTGTAGGCTATCTGGTTCATCACCTCGGGAATCACGGGGTTGACCTTCCCCGGCATGATGGACGAGCCGGGTTGCATAGGCGGGAGGTTGATCTCGTTGAACCCGCAACGGGGTCCCGAGGAGAGCAGGCGAAGATCGTTGCAGATGATGTTCATCTTGGCCGCGACCCGCTTCATGGCAGAAGAGTAGCCAATCATGGAAGAGGTGTCGGAGGTGGCGGCCACGAGGTCGGGCGACAGCTTGAATTCGAAACCGGTCACCTTGGAGAGGGCAGCCACGCACTTCTCGGCGTAACCGGGCACGGAGCATATCCCCGTTCCAATGGCGGTAGCCCCCATGTTGACCGTCAGCAGTTCATTAGCAGCAAACTCGAGGTTGGCTACCTCGTCGTTCAAGATGCTGGCGAAACCGCCGAACGTTTGTCCCAACGTCATCGGTACCGCGTCTTGCATTTGCGTGCGCCCCATCTTGATGATCGAGGCGAACTCTTCCGACTTTTCCCGGAAGGAGGCGATCAGCTCCTTGAAGTGTTTTAGCAGCTCCAGGTGGGTGTAGTAAAGGCCAATCCGAATGGCGGTAGGATACGCGTCGTTGGTCGACTGTGAAAGGTTCACGTGGTCGTTGGGCGAGCAGTGCTCGTATGCTCCCCGCGGGTGCCCCATGATCTCCAGCGCACGGTTGGCGATTACCTCGTTGGCATTCATATTGGTGCTGGTGCCCGCGCCCCCTTGGATCATGTCCACCGGGAACTCCCTGTCGTGTTTCCCTTCGATCACCTCGTCACAAGCTTGAAGAATGGCACCAGCCAGTGGGTCGGGCAGCAGTCCCAGCTCGCGGTTCGCGATAGCGGCCGCCTTCTTGGTAATGCCAAGCCCCTTGATAAATAGGGGGTAATCGTGAAGTTTAAAGTGGCTGATGGGAAAATTATTGACCCCGCGCAAGGTTTGAATGCCGTATAATGCGTTGTTGGGTACCTCCATAGGACCAATCAGGTCGCTCTCGGTGCGTGTGCGTTGAAAATCTTGTTTCATGTCGTTTTCTATAAAAGTTTCCCAAAAGTACATGAAAAAACCACTTTTCACAAATGTGAGGAAAAAAATCGAGGGGATTTTTTGGGAAAAGGTACATGGAAAAACAACCTGCCTACAAGGTTAGGTGAAAAAAGCGGGTAATGTGCCCCGTTCTTTTCGTTCACCGCGGCTATGGCATGTTCTCCTCGAAAGACCACGGCGGGGTCTCGATCCGCGCTTTCGCCGATGCAATTGCACCGACCACCCCGATGCCGTTTTGCACGTTGCTATTGGTAAGTTCCGGCTCGGATATGGTTTGAATCGACTCTCTATCGCTGTTGGGATCGTCATCTCTCCTCTTGTAATAGGGGTAGAGTTCGGGCGATACTGCCGTAAAAAGCACCTCTATGGGGGGGTTGAGAAACAGTTCCTTTTTCACGGGTAAGCCCCACCCTCGCTCCTCGTACGTGATGTGATAGTAGTAAAAATCGGTCACGGAGAAGTCGAGGGTGTAGCGGTTATCCCGGAACCGCTTGTTCGAGAAAAGCGCCGAGTCGTACTGTCTCACTCCCTTTAGCTCTGCCCCCTCCGTGATAACATCTTCCATCAGGCTGTGGCGATGGCTCTCCTCGAATATCGGGTCATCGTCCGTGTATAGGTAAAGGTAGCGGGTGGGTAGATTGGGGTACTTCTCGATCTCTTCGGTCATGATCCTCGCTTGAAGCAGGAAGTGCTGGTTGGTGTTAGGGGTGCTGCCGGAAACCTCCATTTTAACCCGTATATTCTGGAACGCTTTTTCCCCGGTAGGCGTGGTGGGTGGATTGTTTTTGATGATCGACCTCTTGGTGAAGAAGATGGCGGTGTCCACGTTGTGGATTATCGGCGGGACGGGAACGGTGGTCTCCGCCCAGGCGGTGGGGTACCCCACCGCGGATGCTTCCACCCGTATTTGGTCGCCCACCTTGGGGTAAACCATCGAGCGGTACACGCTTACAAGCGAGGTGGTATCTACCCTTACCTTTCGTAACTGTTCTACCTCCACGTTATTGACGAACAGGGTGAGCGTGACCCGTTCCATCAGGTTCCGGTTGGGGGTGGTGTCGGTGTAGAGGAAGCTCCTGCTCACCTTGATTTCAATCAATGAGTCGGGCGAGAGGATCCCGTTCATCACGATTTTGGGTGTGTACTTTTCCGTGTCGAGCGTGATTACCTTCTCGCACGCGGCGGTTGCGAAAAGGAGAGCCAGCAACAGAAGGGGGTACTTGCTATATTTTGATTGTATCATCGTGTTGAAATTTTAATCGTTGTTTAATTATCGCTTACCGTTTAGCATTCATCGTTTCCCGATAACTCAAAACTTGATCGTGTAGGAAAACGAGGGGACGATGGGGAGCAGTGCGAAGCTCTGGTACACCGGGTAGCTCTTCCGTGGTTGACCATCTGCCGTGTCCGGGTTCGGGACGGACTTCTCACCGGGAAGTATCAGGAACGAGTTGTGGTGCGCGTAGAGGTTGTAGACGCTGAAATTCCAGATAGCCGTCCGCCCGTTTTTCTTGTGGCGGTAGTAGTTGAAGCTGAGGTCGAGCCGTTGGTAATTGGGCATCTTGTAGTTGTTGCGCTGGTGGAAGTAGTGCCGCTTGTTCCCGTCCATATCGGTATACTCTTCCAGCGGGAGGGTAGTCCAATTCCCGGTAGCGTAGACCCACGACAAGCTGAGGTCGAACTTCTGGTTGAACGTGTGCGTCAGCACGGCGTTGATCTTGTGTCGGTTGTCGAATTTGGCCGGGTAGGTTCTCCCCCGGTTGATCTCCCCGTTCGGGAACCGGCGGTTTGCCCACGAGAGGGTGTAGCCGACCCATCCCGAGGTGTTACCCAGGCTTTTTTTGGCCATCAGTTCCAGACCGTAGGAGGTGCCGATTCCTTGTGCGATGCGCTCCTCCCACTCAGCGTTACCGGCAAGGATACTGGCGCCGTCTTTGTACTCTACCTGGTTGACCGATCGTTTGTAGTAGGCCTCCGCCGAGAGGTCGAACCCGCGATGCTTGCCGTAGGCGCCCACCGAGAACTGGTCGGAAGAGAGCGGTTTCACGTTTTTGGTAATCGGTACCCACAGATCATCGGGCGAGTTGAGGTAGCTGCTCTGCAGCAGGTGCACGTACTGGTTCATCTTGCTGTAGGAGGCTTTCAGCGCGAACTCCTTTGTCCATAGGTAGCGGGCCGATAGGCGGGGCTGCGCGCTCAAGTAGGACTTCCCCTGGACGAAGAAACCGGACAGGTGCACGCCCACGTTGGCCTTGAAGCGACGGCCAAGCTGCATATCATCCTCGGCGTAAAGCGACACCTCCTGCACCTTTATACGGCTATCCGTACCGGTGATGGTGTCGCTCCGGCTTTGGCCTCCATCTTCCACCTTCCTGAAAACCCGGCTCTCTTCGGGGCGGAAGTGATGGTGTAGGAACGCCGTTCCAAAGCGGATCAGGTGGTTGCTGTCGAGCATGTAATCAAAATCTACGCGGTACCCCATGTCCCGGATGCCGGAACGGTATGTCGGTTTGTACAGCTCGTACGTCGGGCGGTTGGGCATTTCCCCCGTCTCGCTGTTTCCCAACGGGTAACACGCTTCGTCCTCGTTCGATAAGACAATGCCTGACTGGTAACGGCTGTACACCAGGGTGGCGTTCACGAAGAGCTTGTTGTGGATGGCGTACGCCCAGGTTAACGAGGCCATCCGCGTACCCCATCCCACGTTCAGGCGTATCGTTTCGATACCGTTGTCGATGCCGAAGGTGGTGGGTCTACCATTGTCATATAGCACCCACCCGTATCGCTGTTCGTTGTCGAAGAGCAACTTGTCTTTCCCATTGTACAGGCTCAGGTAGAGTCGGCTCCGATCGGACACCTTATGCTGGACCTTCGCGTTAAAGTCGTAAAAATAGTAGGCGAGGCCCAGTTTTTGATACATAGCGGGGTCTTCCTTTTTACTTTTCCGGTTCATGAAATACATGGTGGAGCGGGTAATCAAGTCGAGGTAGGTACGCCGAAGCGAGATGGAGTAGGAGGTTTTGTCCTTGATGATAGGCCCTTGGAGGTTCAGCCGGGAAGAGATGAGCCCGATGGAGCCCGTGCCGCTGAACTTCTTCATGTCGCCATCGTTCATCCGCACGTCCATCACCGAGGAGAGGCGCCCCCCGTACCGTGCCGGGAAGCTCCCCTTGTAGAACTCCATCGTCTTCACCGCCTCTGGGTTGAACGTTGAGAAGAGGCCCAGCAGGTGGTGGATGTGGTACAGCGGGTTCCCGTCGACCAGGTATAGGTTCTCGTCCGCGTTACCGCCCCTTACGTACAGCCCCGCCATCCCGTCGGTACCCACGGCCACGCCCGGCATTTGCTGGAGCACCTTGACCACGTCGTTCTCGCTCATGAACGAGGGGACGGACTTCAGCGTGGAGGTGTTCAGGCTTATCTTACCCGTCTCCACGTTTTGCAGCAGGTCATTCAGGTCGCCCTCCACCACCAGCTCTTGCAGCCGGGGGGAGGGGGATAGGAAAAAATGGACCACCGTGTCGTTTACCGCGTTAAAAGCGTGAACCTCGGCGGTATACCCCACGTAGCTGGGGCGCAGTACGACCTCACCCGCGGGAAGGGTAAGGCTGTAGAAGCCGAAGTTATTGCTGGCTGTCCCTCGCCCCGATATCTGGTCGTACACGTTCGCGGCGATCAGCGACTCGTGAGACTCCCTGTCGTAGATGAACCCGCTAAGGGTGACTGGCTTCGGCCGTTTTTTCAGGATGATATACTGCTCTTGAATCACCGGGAGTACTTCGGTATCATCGAAAATCAGCTTCAGCACGCTGGCCACCGTTTGGTTCGTGACCTTGAGGGTAACCGGTGGAAACTGGTTTAGCAGCGCCGGGCTGTAGGAGAAGGTGTATCCCGTCTGTTGTTCGATAAGGCGAAGAACCTCCGTCACCGGCCGTTTCTCCACGTTAATCGTCACCTTCTCTTCCATTTTTTTCTTGCCGGGCTGTTCTTTCTCGTTAAGCTTTTCTTCCGCGTTCAAGACTGTTTTGCCCGGCTCGTTCCTCGCGCTTCTTTCCTCCCCGTGAAGAGACGGGCTCAGCAGGGTCAGCCCGGTGATAACCAATAATAATAGGGTGTGGCGTTTCATACGATTACTTTATTTTTTTAATTCGTTTGCCTGTATGACGCGAAAGGGGGAGAAATCCCTCAACCTGTTGAGTTTTTTCTTGCCGGGGATTTTTTCAAGGAGCCGGGTTGATGTTCGTGTCGAGCGTGAAGTTGATGATCTGGATAATATCGGCGAGGCTCTGGTTGGTGAACGACGAGCTAAAGGGGATGTCTGCCTCCTCTTCCGGCAGCTCAAGCGGTGTATCGTGGTAAAGCGATAGGATCCGCACAACCTCTTCCAGCCTGACGTTATCGAAGGTGAGTGTATTTGTACGGCCATTGATTTCTATTCGGCTACCGGGGGTGGTAACCTCTATGGTCTTTGTATCGGCACGGTAATGTACTGCCATGCCCGCTTCGCACAAGAGCGGGATTACCGGGTCGTCGGGCGTGAAGCACACCCTTCCTGACGCCACGTCGAGGCGGGTCTCTTTATCGTTGGCGTTCACGGTAAATTCCGTGCCGAGTACCTCTACGCGTGCTACCGGCGTGGTGACGATAAATGGCTTGGATGAATCGTGGGTGACAGCGAACGTGATCTCGCCGCGCATCGATACCTGTCGGTCGTTCTTGCCGAAATGTTTCCCGTACGTCAATTCCGCCCCTTGTCGCATCACGATCCCTGTTTGGTCGGGAAGGGTGAATACTGCCCGTTCGTTCTTGGCCATCAGTCTCTCCGTTCTGTCGCCCGTAACGTAGAGTATCCCGGCGACAAGGAGGAGGGCAACGGCAGCCGCAGCGGCTGCCCGCCAGTAGGTGGGCAGCGAACGGCGCTTGGCTGGTTTTCCCAGCCGCTTTTGCATATCGACCCACGCCTTTTGGCTATCAAACCGGTTGGGTTGGTAGTGGCGGGCGACGAAACGCACGTGCGCTTCCGTTGTATGGTGGTTGGTTGGTTGCATACGTTCGAGGTTCTACTAGTAAGATGCAAAAAAATGAAAATCCCTCACGCGAAAAAGAACAAAAATGCATTCATATCTTTCGAGCGTAGCGACCGCATGGCACGGAAGACATGGTTTTCGACGGTTTTCACGGTTAACCCCGTCTCCTTGGCGATCTCCTTGTAGCTCATCCCATCTCGTTTGGCCATTAAAAAAACCTCCCGCCGGCGCTCGGGCAGCTCATCGATCATCTTCCAGATGCGTGCTTCCATCTCGGCGCGCTCTACCTGCTCTTCTTCCGATAGGAGTGCTTCGGATGGGAGCTGATCGAGGGGCGTGGTGGGTTTCGCGTCGCGGAGGCGGGTGAGGCAGTTATTACGAACGGCGGTATAGAGGTAGGCTTTGACCGACTTGATGGACTCCAGTTGTTCCCGCTTATCCCATAGGCTCACGAACGTATCTTGCACCACGTCCTCCGCCTCCTCCACGTTACCCATGAAGTGCAGGGCGTGGAGGCAAAGCGGACGGTAGTGCGCATGGAAATAGTCCGAGAACTGTTTTTCTAATCGAGTCATCGTGACTGAAAAGTGTGAACACTACTTGACCTCGATGGTTCTTTTCTCTTTGCTGCTTTGGAACGCGAGTTCAATGATACGTATCACTTCGCGGGCCTCTTCCGGTTTCACCGCGAGCTCGGCCTTCCCGTGGATGGTGTCGCGGAGGTTGATGAAGTACTCCCGGTAATCGCCATGTTCACTCTCTATCTTCCCCTGGATCTTTACCCCGTTATACTCCACGTTGAGGGTTCCCCAAATCTCTTTTGGCTCGCGGCCCCACTCTTTCCCGATGGGCTTGGCACCACCATCGAGCGTGGCTTCCTGTACGTCAAGCCCGTACTTCACGAACGACCCGTTTCTCCCGTGCAGCAGGTAGGTGGGACCCGGGCGGCGGCAGATCATGCCCGATTTCAAGGTCGCGGTGAACGTGGGGTAGTGCAGGCGCACGTCGAAGTGGTCATCCATTAGCGCCCACGGGCGTTGAGAGCTGATCTCGGCGGTGACGGCCGTTGGCATGCCGAAGAACCAGAGCGCCTGGTCGATCAGGTGGGAGCCCAGGTCGTAGAAAATACCCGAACCGGGTAGTGCTTCCTCGCGCCACGCACCGCGGGGACGAGGCTGGGGACGAAATCGATCGAAATGGGTCTCGTAGTCGACGATCTCTCCCAACAGCCCGCTGTCGAGCAGTTTCTTGACCGTTTTGGTGTCGCTCGTGAAGCGGCGGTTATGGTAGACAGTAAGGATTTTTTCCTGTTTCTTCGCGATGTCGATCAGCTCATCGGCTTCCGCCACGTCAATGGTGAATGGCTTTTCGACCACCGCGTGCTTCCCCGCGAGGAGCGCCTCTTTTGCCCAACGGAAGTGGTCGGTGTTGGGCGAGGTGACCAGCACCAGGTCGATGTTGGGATCCTCGATGATCTCTTTGCCACCGGGTACGATCTCGGTGGCGGGGTACCGCTCTTTGGCTAACGCCATCCGCTCGGGATTCGCGGTGCTTATCTTGGAGAGTTCGTATCCTTCGACCACGTCGATGAAGGGGGCGTGAAAAACGCGGCCGGAGAGCCCGTAGCCGATGATGCCTGTGCGAATGTTAGATGCCATAGTGAATAGTTTTTTAATGTGAAGGTTTCAGTCTCAAAGGTAACGATTTTTCCTCATTAAAAGAAACTCGATCAGCTTGGCCATAGCGATTGCGCGGTGGCTGACCCGGTTCTTGACCGATGCTTCCATCTCGGCGAACGTGAGGTCATACCCTTCCGGCACGAAGATCGGGTCGTACCCGAAGCCGTTGCTGCCTTGCTTCTCACGGGTGATGCGCCCCCTGATGATCCCCTCGAAGAGCCGTTCCTCGCCGTTTGCCACCAGGGCGATCACGGTGCGGAATTGTGCTGCTCGGTTGTCAATCCCCTGCAACACCGAGAGCATCTTTTGCATGTTAGCCTCCGGGTCGCACGATGGGCCGGCGTAACGGGCGGAGTAGACGCCGGGCATGCCGTTTAGCGCATCCACTTCCAGCCCGGTATCATCGGCGAAGCAGTCGTACCCGTACCGCTCTTTCACCTGCCTCGCTTTTATGAGCGCGTTCTCTTCGAGGGTATTGCCCGTTTCATCGATCTCGTCGTGACAACCGATATCGGTGAGTCCCAGCACCTCTACCTCTCCACCGGTAATTTCCCGTATCTCGGCAAGCTTGTTCGCGTTGTGGGTTGCGAATACAATTGGCTTGATCTTGGTGTCGTTCATATGTTTGGTAATGTATCGTTTTTTACTTTTTTTGGTCGTTGTTTGTCGCTCAGCTTTCACCTTTACCGCGATTTGATTGTTCGCTTCCTCTCTTTCTCCCGCTGCTTGAGTTGTTTCTCTCGCTCTTTTTGACGCTTTTTCAGCTCTTTCTGTTGTTGTTGAAGGCGCTTTTTTCGTTCCCGCTCCTTCTCTTTTAGCAGTCGCACGCGGCTTTTTTGGTTGGTTGAGCTACCAGTTTGGCTAAGCGCTTCCGTCTCTTTCTGCTGGAGGCGCAGCTTCAACTCCTCGGGCGAAACGGGAGCATACCGGGTATTTGTTTCACTTGGCACAACATGTTCTAGGGTTTTCGTGGCAGTTTCTCCTGCTATTCTCAGTTCGGTGATACGCTCCTCTGCATTCGCCACATAACCACTCTGTTTCACCCGTTCCGGTTCGCTGTCACGTATCGTTGTCCCCGGTGTGATGCTCGTTTCCGCCTTCAAAGGTACACCCTTTTCTTCAGTTGGTGATCCTTTTCCCGGGGAGATGAAACGGCTCTCCACGTGGAGCAGGTAGTCGTCCATCGATGCACCCTGCTGAAGGAGTCTCAGGTTGCTCTCCGAGATTGGTATGGCCTGTATCTTTTCCGGGTGGCTTATCATGAGCGGCGACTCCTGTTCCATGTCATGCGCATACCGATTTGCATCATCGTACGTCCGGAAGGGGTGTATGGCGAGGGATTCCCCATGAGGCAACGGGACGAGCGTGAAATCGAACGACCGGAGTTGATAGCGGCTGAAGGTGTAATCGGCCACGGCGTAAAGGAGCTGTTCCCTGTCGTAGTCGTCCCGCTCGGGGATTAGCAGGAGCAGGTGGAGGGTGTCCTTGTCGTTGCTGAATTGGATTGCTGCACTTATCGGTAGGTTACCGCTATCGCTTTTGGAAAGGTCAATTGCCCCCCGCTCCCATCGGGTTCGGAAGAAATCCCAGTGACCATCGCGGTAGGGGGTGGACGCTGACGCGTCTGGTTGAAACAGGGTAGCGTAAGATTGGGGCAGGGGGAGTAGGTTCACGCTGTCGCTGGTGAACTGCCCGGCTGGTGTTGTCGTATGTGTTAGCGTAGCCGTCTCCACGAGGCTGCTTTTCAGGGCGTGGAACAGGGAGTCGCTGTCGGAGGTTAATGCCGCTTGATAGACCATGGCCTGCTGAAGCATATCCTTTGGGGTGTCGAGCTTTTTCAAGCGGGTGAAGGCTTGTCGTGCCGTTTCGGTTTCGCCCACCAGCGTGTGGAGCTGCCCCAACAGGAACAGCCACCGCTTTACCTGTTTGATTCGCTTCTCCTTGTTGATTGCCTCTCTCAGGTAGGGAATGGCCGCGGCATATTCCCCCTTTTCCATCAGGTATTGGAGTTGCACCTCTAAGAACACCTTTTCCAAATGGGAGGGCAGGGGCGTGAACTTTAACGCGTGGATGGCTTGTTCCGCTTCGTGGAGCCGCCCCTGCTCGGTGTAGGCACGCACCATCCAGACCCGTGCCTCTCGTGCGGCATCGCTCTCGGGACCAAAGATGCGTATCACCTCGTTGAATACCGTGAGCGCGTTCTCGGGGTGGCCGTTTTGTAGGTGGGCTTTACCCATCAGTAGCCAGGCGTTGTGGATGAACGGGTTGAACTCGTTTTGTTGGAGCCATCGCCGATACTCGGGCGATAGCCTAACGGACGGGGCTCGTCTCGGTTTCGCCGTGATGGAGTGCTCACGGATCGCTTTCTCGGTTTTTCGGATCACCCCGTCGAACGGCCCTCCCTGGCCGACGGCAATCGCTCCGCCGCTTTTGGGTGTGGACCGTGAAGAGGGGTATAGCGGGAGCAGCCCTGTATAGTCATCCTGGAACTCCTCTAGCTGTTCGTCCAGTATCTCATGGTACGCCTTCTCCGCGTTATGGTACACGTTGTAACGGGTGGTGAACTCGTGGTAAGCCCGGCTGCCGCGGGTGTTCACGAGGGGGGAGCATCCCGCGCAGAGGAGGAGGCAGGTCCACACGGTAAGGAGGAGGTTGATATGGGGTCTCGTGTACACTTGAAAACAAAAAAAGCAATAAACCCACGAACGGGGGTTGGCAATAATATAACCCGAAAAACCTGCTTTTATTGCTTAACGGGAGTGGGAGTTATTCGCGATCGCACGGATGGCTTTCGCGATGAAGAACATTACGATAAGAAGGTCGTGTTACTTTTCAATGGTGAAGCCCGCCTGTTGCAAATCGTCCCAGAAATTGGGGTATGATTTTGAGACCACGTGTGGGTCGTTCATTCGTAGCGAGCCGAAAGTGATAGCGCCGGGGGCCATTGACATAGCCATACGGTGATCGTCGTAGGTGTCTATCGTGGGGTCCTCTTCGGGGGTATAGCGCTCCCCGCTCCATTCGAGCATGCCGATCTCGTTCTCCTGGAGCACGAACCCCAACTTTTTCAGCTCATTGATTAGCGCGTGTACCCGATCAGTCTCTTTGATTTTCAAGCTTTGGATACCTGAAAACAGGAAGGGGACGCGAAGAAAGCAGCAAGTAGCCGCGAAGGTCTGTGCGAGGTCGGGTTCTTTCGTGAAATCGTGAAAGAACTTCTTCGCTTTTCGTTTCACGTTTCGTATCACGATTCCATCGCTGACGAACCGGGTGCTTACCCCTAATTCGGTGAATAGGGAGGTGACGTTCGAGTCGCCCTGTAGGCTCGATTTCTCCAGTCCCTTCAGGTACACCTCCGACCCGGGCAGCATCGCCACCATCTCGTACCAGTAGGAGGCGGCTGTCCAGTCGGCCTCCACCTCATGCTTAATAGGTTTGTATTTTTGCGGTTTTACCGTGATATCGTTGTTTTGCCATTTGGCATTCACCCCGCACTTGGCCATCATGTTCATGGTGAGGTCAATGTAGGGTCTGGAAACCACCTCTTTCTCGATATGCATCAGCAACCCCTCTTCCATTAGCGGGGCCACCATCAGCAGCGCCGAGATGAATTGCGAGCTGATGTTACCGGCCATGTAGATTTCTCCCCCTTTGAGCCGTTTCCCCTTGATTCTTAGGGGTGGAAACCCCTCTTTTTCGAGGTACTCGATATCCGCGCCCAATGCCTGAAGCGCTTCAACCAGTGGCTGGATGGGGCGCTCATGCATCCGCTTGGATCCCTTCAATATCCATTCGCCCTCCATCCCGGCCAAGAAAGCGGTCAGGAACCGCATGGCGGTTCCGGCACCTTTCACGTCGAAAATGTTCGAGTTGGAGTTGAACGCATCGATAAGCACCTGGGTGTCCTCACAATCGGAGAGGTTTTTTATCGACTGGTTGCTGAGGCTAAGGGCGTTAAGGATAAGCGCCCGGTTGCTTATGCTCTTCGAGGCTGGCAACTGTACGGTGGTTTGAATCACCTCGGGTGGAAAAATCTTGTACTGGTTTTGCATCGCAACGTGCTTTTTCTGGTTACCAACTACTTAAAGCCGCCATTCGACCCCATCCTTGGTGTCCTTAATCTCGACCCCGGCCGCTTTCAACTCGTCCCGTATCTTGTCGGACATGGCCCAATCCCTGTTCTCCCGGGCTGTCTTACGAATATCGAGGATTAGCTTCATCAACCCCTCGATCACGTTGCCTCCATCGCTTCTGACCCCGCTCTTCGTTTCGTCCACCAACCCCAGTACGTCGAACACGAAGGTGCGCATCAACCGCTTCAGCGTTTCCAGGTCCTCCTTGCCGATGGAGGCTGTCTTATCGCTCACGGAGTTGATGATTCGTACCCCTTCAAACAGGTGTGCAATCAATACGGGACTGTTGAAGTCGTCGTTCATCGCATCGTAGCACTTCGCCTCCAAGTCGCCAACCTGGAGGGTCGGCGTATCGGACGGCTCCAGCTTTTCTAAGGTCGATAGGCTCTCCATCAGTCTTTTATACCCTCTCTCGGAAGCTTGCAACGCCTCGTTCGAGAAGTCGAGCGTGCTTCGGTAGTGTGCCTGCGCCATGAAAAAACGTACCGTCATGGGGGAGTAACCCTTGTCCAGTAGTGGGTGATTGCCGGTGAAGAGCTCCTTGGGCAGGAAACCGTTGCCGGCCGTTTTCGACATGCGTGTCCCGTTCACGGTGAGCATGTTGGTGTGTACCCAGTACTTCACGGGGTTGGCGTGATTGCACGCTTCTGACTGGGCGATCTCGTTGGTATGGTGCGTGGCCTGCAGGTCCATGCCGCCGCCATGTATGTCGAAGCGGGTACCCAAGTACTTGGTGCTCATGGCCGAGCATTCGATGTGCCATCCCGGGAATCCCCATCCCCACGGGGAGGGCCATTGCATGAGCGTTTCGGGTTTTGCCTTGATCCACAACGCGAAATCGAGGCGCCCCCGTTTTTCATCTTGTCCGTCCAGCTCGCGGGTACCCTCCATCAGCTCCTCCAGCTTACGGTTGGTCAGCACGCCGTAATCATACTTTTCGCTATACTTCTCCACGTCGAAGTAAACCGACCCGTTTACCTCGTAGGCGTACCCTCCCGCCATGATCTTCTTGATCATCTCGATCTGCTCCAGGATATGGCCTGTCGCCGTAGGCTCGATGCTCGGCGGGCGGGTGTTGAATAGCGAAAGCACCTCGTGAAAAGCGAGGGTATATTTTTGGACGATCTCCATCGGCTCTAACTGCTCCAGCTTAGCTTGCTTGGCGAACTTATCGTCCCCCTCGTCACGGTCGCCCTCCAAGTGACCGGCATCGGTGATATTTCGCACGTAACGCACCTTATACCCTAAATGCGTCAGGTACCGGTATATCATGTCGAACGAGATGAACGTGCGGCAGTTCCCCAAGTGGACATCGCTATACACGGTGGGGCCACAGACGTACATACCCACGTACGGTGGGTTCAGCGGCTCAAACCGCTCTTTTCTCCTGCTTAACGTGTTGTAAATGACCAGTTCTTTGGCTTTCTCATGCATCATACTTCATCTCCGTTATGTTTCCTTATAGGCAAAAATACAAATTTATGCGGTATGAACCGCCATTCTGAGGGAAAAGAGTGGAAAGTAGACTTGTCGTTTGTTGTTTTGCCTTTTTTTAATACTTTTGTTGTTTTTCGTACCTGAGGTGTTGCACGATGGGTTAAGTAACCGAAGACACCGAGGTATTGAGCTTGATTAGTTGAGTGTGAAAATCATTAAGTATACTAACCTCTTTTTTTGCAAAATTTTTATGGTACGTGAAATTACTTTATCCCTTGCCCTATTTTGTGTGCTGGGGGCGGTTCAGGCACAAAACCTGCAGTTGCATTTCGATCCGCGGAACTCTCTGTATGGTGACGAAGTTGGTTCCAAGAATTTTCTTACCGCCACGTTCGAGATGTTTAAACCCGATAAATGGGGTTCTACTTTCATGTTCGTCGATTTCGACTTTAATGGAGGAGATAAACGTTGGATTGGAATGGTTTATGGCGAAATTTTCCGAACATTTACCATTAAAAACTTCCCGTTAATGCCGCATATAGAATATAACGGCGGTTTGGGTTCAGGCTTTTATATCCCGAGTGCTTATCTTGCCGGTTTGCAATATCCGTTTCAGTTGGGTAATTTCTTTATGGGAACCTACGTGGCCTACAAGTTGAATGCTTTCGAAACGAGCAGCCACGACCTGCAATGGACAGTAACGTGGAACTCAACGCTTGCCGACGGAAAACTCTCCTTGGGAGGATTTGCTGATGTGTGGAGCGCAAACAAAAATCCGATAACCGGAGAGGGTGGCAAGAGGGTAATCTTTTTAAGCGAGCCACAAATTTGGTATAACTTCACCCCCAACTTCTCTATCGGAAGCGAAATTGAGTTGAGCTACAACTTTGCTCGGTTCGAGAAATTCGCGGCTATTCCCACGATAGCAACAAAGTGGAATTTTTAATGAGATAAAAATCCGAAAAAACGGAAAGTCAAACGAAATAGAATAACAGATTATGTTGGAGAAACTATTTAAACTCAAGCAAAACAGGACGACGGTCCGAACGGAACTAATCGCCGGGCTCATCACGTTTCTAACCATGTCGTATATCCTGGTGGTGAACCCCAATATTTTGGGGGCGACCGGAATGGATAGGGCCGCTCTTTTCACGGCCACCGCGCTCGCGAGCGTGGTGGGGACCCTGCTGATGGCTTTTATCCCGAACCTACCCATTGCACAGGCACCCGGGATGGGGTTGAACTCCTTCTTTGCCTTTTCGGTGGTGATTGTCCTCGGTTACTCGTGGCAAATGGCTCTTACCGCCGTGTTCATCCAGGGGATTATTTTCGTGTTGCTCACTTTCTTTAATATTCGTGAGCTGATCGTGAGGAGCATCCCGAACACGATAAAAAATGCCATCCCTGTAGGTATCGGTCTTTTTATCACCTTTATCGGTTTGCAGAACGCGGGGTTGATCGTGAAAAATGAGAACACGATGCTCGCGCTTGGTTCCATGGCGAATAAACATGTGTGGGTGGCACTGCTGGGATTGATCCTTACAGCGGTGTTATATTACAAAAAGGTGCACGGTTCATTCTTGATAGGTATCGTGGTAGCCACGCTATTTGCCCTCACCCTGGGGCTTGTACAGGTGCCCGAGGGTAACTTGGTCTCGCTTCCACCTTCGCTTTCCCCCATCTTTCTGAAGTTTGAATGGAGCAATATCTTCACGTTGGACATGCTTATCGTGGTTTTCACCTTCTTGTTCGTGAACCTGTTCGATACCGTGGGAACATTAATCGGCGTTGCTTCAAAAATCGGGATTACCGATAAGGATGGCAACTTCCCGCAATTGAGGCCGGCCCTGTTTGCCGATGCGTTGGGTACTGCTTTTGGTGCCATGTTGGGAACCAGTACCGTCACCTCTTACGTGGAGAGCGCATCGGGTGTGGCTGCCGGGGGACGCACCGGGCTTACCTCGCTGTCTACCGCAGGTATGTTTGCCCTGGCGCTGTTTTTCGCGCCCCTCTTCTTGATGGTGCCTGCTTCGGCTACCGCCCCCGCCCTGATTATAGTGGGACTCTTTATGATCACGTCGGTAGTGAAGATCAATTTCGAGGATATGACGGAGGCGTTGCCCGCTTTCCTTACCATCGTGATGATGCCTTTCGCGTTCAGCATTGCTCAAGGGATCGTGTTTGGTATGCTCTCGTTCGTATTCCTTAAGGCACTCAGTGGACAATTCAAGCGTATTTCCATCGCCATGTGGGTGATCTTCGTCCTGTTTATCGTGAAGTTGGTGCTTGATGCCATGAAAGTGATATAAGCATCCAAGAAATGGTAAACCGGCCGATCGTGAGTAGCCATTTCATTTGTATTTAACAGATGAAATGGCTACTTTCGCGTTATAGAAAGCAACTTCAACTGGACAATTTATTAACGAGTAATTATCATTATAACAACAACCTATGGCAACAACGGCTGATTTCAGGAACGGGATGTGCATCGATTTGGATGGACAATTTTATGTTATCGTGGAGTTCCTGCACGTGAAACCGGGAAAAGGGGCGGCTTTTGTCCGCACGAAATTGAAAAACGTGACCACCGGACGTGTCTTGGATAAGACATTTAGCGCGGGCGTACGCGTGGATGAGGTGCGCATCGAGCGTAGATCGTACCAATATTTGTACCAAGACGATATGGGGTACCACTTCATGAACACGGAGACTTTCGAGCAGCTCCCGATACCGGCCGAACAGATCGAGGGGGTGCAGTTCCTGAAAGAGGGCGATATCGTGGAGGTGCAGGTGCACGCGGAAAGCGGGGCCGTCCTCACGGCCGAGCTACCGGTACACGTGGTGCTGGAGGTGACCTACACCGAGCCGGGCGTGAGGGGCGATACGGCGACCAACGCGCTGAAGCCGGCCACGCTGGAGACCGGGGCCGAGGTGCGCGTGCCCCTGTTTATAGACACGGGCGAAAAGATCAAGGTAGATACCCGGACCGGTAACTACGTGGAAAGGGTGCGGGAGTAAGGTGAGTGAGCAGAGTAGCCGTGAAATTGAACGACCCCCGTCTTCGTTCCGCGACCCTAAAAGTAAGAAGAGGTAGGGTAACGCACGTGTGAATAGACGAGACGAGCTAAGTAACGTGAGGTGAGGTGATCAGGTGAAATGAGCAAGCTGAGCATAAAACAGTGGGCCGAGGAGGACCGTCCCCGAGAGAAACTACTCTTGAAAGGGGTTTCGGCCTTGTCCGATTCCGAGTTGCTGGCCATCCTCATCGGCTCCGGCAACGATAAGCAGAGCGCCGTGGAGCTCAGCAAGGAGATTTTGTTGGAGGCGGGTAACGACCTGAACCGCTTGGCACGAATGGGTGTTACCGACCTGGTGAATAACTTCCGAGGAATCGGTCACGCCAAGGCGGTGACCATCATTGCCGCGCTTGAACTGGGGCGGCGACGGAAAACGACGGGTGAACCGAGGAAGAAGATCGTTACCTCCATGGATGCCTACGAGCAGTTCCTACCGTTGCTGGGCGACCTGAACCACGAAGAGACATGGGCGTTATTGACTGACCGTTCCAACCAAGTAATCTCCACTCTGCAGGTAAGTCGGGGTGGTATAGCGGGTACGGTAGTGGATATCCGCCTTATCCTGCGGGAAGCGCTCACGAGGTACGCGACGGGAATCTTCTTGGGGCATAACCACCCTTCCGGCAACCTCGCTCCCAGCCCACAAGATATCAGTATCACCAAGAAGCTTAAAGAAGCCGCCCTGTATATGGACATCGTGCTACTCGATCATATCATCGTTGGCGGTGATGCCTACTTTAGTTTCGCGGATGAGGGGGTTCTCTGAGGCCTAACATTCCAAGTCACGCACAAGAAAACAACCCATTATGAACCAAGAGCTGCAAGCGCTGCAAGACAAGGTGGTGACCATGCTTAGGACGGTATACGACCCAGAGATTCCCGTGAACGTTTACGACCTGGGATTAATTTACGACGTGGATATTGATCCCGAGAACAACGTGACCATCCAGATGACGTTCACCTCACCCGCCTGCCCTATGGCCGATTTTATACTGATGGACATGCAGATGAAGCTGGAGTCGATCCCGGAGGTGAAGCGGGTGAGTATCGACCTCACGTTTGACCCGCCGTGGGATCGGTCGATGATGAGCGAGGAAGCGATGCTGGAACTTGGTTTGATGTAGGGGAATATCTACAGGAATAGGCGCATGAATAGCTTGGAGTAGCATGGCGTTTCTCGGCTTTGCAAAGGAATACAAGATTCGTGGCAGTGTGAAGTAGGGACAGCGTGAATAAGGTAACGTGAATGACTCAAAAACAGGTTTGATGAATCGAAACGCGAGGGAAAAGGTCTACTTTCTTGCCGATGCCCACCTGGGCTCTAAGTCCCATGTTAATTCCAGGGATGCGGAACGGAAATTGTGCCGTTGGTTAGATGAGGTGAAAGGGGATGCCCATGCGATCTACCTTTTGGGGGATATTTTCGACTACTGGTTTGAGTACAAGCACGTGGTGCCGAAAGGGTTTACCCGCCTGCTCGGCAAAATTGGCGAGGTGACTGATTCGGGCGTGGAGATTCATTTCTTCACGGGGAACCACGATTTGTGGTTGACCGACTACCTTACCGAGGAGTGCGGGATGATCCTTCACTTCAAGCCACTCGTTACCAATATCTTGGGAAAGAGGTTCTTTCTGGCGCATGGGGATGGGCTGGGCGACAGTTCTCGCTCGTTCCGCTTCCTACGAAGAATATTCCATAGCAAGTTCCTGAGAAAATGCTTCTCGGCCATCCACCCCAGGTGGACTGTTCCCTTCGCACATGCCTGGTCGAGCCACAGCCGCGAGAACGGGGGCATTACCCCTTACCTCGGTGAGGAGCGGGAGTGCTTGATCAAGTTCGTGAAAGAGAAACTGGAAGAGGAGCCCGGCATCAACTACTTTATCTTCGGTCATCGTCATATTTTACTTGACCTCCCCATCGCGGAGGTTTCCCGTGTAATCGTGCTGGGGGATTGGGTTACCCTGTTCTCCTACGCGGAATTTGACGGGGAAAAGCTGCAGCTACTCACGTTTAATCCATAGTTGGCGGAAGTTCAGCAACTTAACTTTCGCCCGTCAACCCTGAAAGCAACAAAACGGTTACACGAAAAGAAAGAAGTCTTTATTTAAATATATCACGGAGCTAAATTGAATATAGTATGAAACAGATGTATCGTTACCTATTCACCCTTATTGGCATAATGTTGCTATGCACCTTCTGGACATCGGCACGGCAGGAAGTATCAGCGCGACCGGCAACATCATTACAAGAAGCATCAGCAAAGCAGGAAGTATCGGCACTGCATGAAACTTCCTCACAGCAAGAGGCCCGTCTAATGCGTTTTCCCCATATTCAGGGTAACCATATCGTCTTCGGGTACGCCGGGGATATCTATATCGTGAACGCGGACGGGGGCATGGCCCGCCGCCTCACCACCCATATCGGCTACGAGCTGTTTCCCCGCATCTCACCCGATGGCCAAACCATCGCGTTTACCGGGCAATACGATGGAAACTCCGAGGTGTACACCATGCCCATTGCCGGGGGAGCACCTAAACGGTTGACCTACACGGCCACGCTTAATAGGGATGACGTGGGCGACCGCATGGGCCCCAACAATATTGTCATCGGCTGGACACCGGATGGGAAAAGCGTTATCTACCGCACCCGTAGCTACACGTTCAACGATTTCACAGGGCAGCTTATGACCGTATCGGTTGATGGGGGCATGCCTAAACCTATTCCATTGGAAAACAGTGGTTTTTGTTCCTTCAACAGCGATGGAACTAAGTTGGCTTACAACTATATTTTCAGGGAGTTCCGTACCTGGAAACGGTACGAAGGGGGTATGGCGGATGATATCCGGGTTTACGATACCCAGAGTGGACAGTCACACCGCGTAACCGACAACCGCTATCAGGATATCATACCGATGTGGATAGGCGACGATATCTACTATATATCCGACAGAGACGACTACATGAATCTTTACCGGTATAATACGGGCAGCAAAGAGACAACCCAATTAACGCATTTTAAGGAGTATGATATCAAGTTCCCGGCCGCGGGCAGCGATGCCCTGGTGTATGAAAACGGGGGTTTCATCTACAAATATACCCCGGCAACCGGGGAAGAATGAAAAGCTAACCATTTTTATCGGTAACGACCAGGTGTACGCGCACCCCGAGTGGAAAGATCTCTCGAGAAACCTCTATCAGCACTCGCTCTCTCCTGGTGGAGAACGGGTTCTCGCTACCGCACGCGGGGATATCTTCTCTCTCCCGGGCAGCGAGGGGGTAACGTACAACCTCACCAACTCCTCCGATGCCAACGACTTCAACGCCCAATGGGCGCCCGACGGAAGCGGGTTTGTCTATATATCGGATAAAGATGGAGAGTTTAATCTCTACTATGCAGATGCTAACGGGCTAAACCAAAAACAACTGACCAATATAAAAGGCTATATTTTCAATTTTGTTTGGTCGCCTGACTCCCGCAAAATCCTCTGGAGCGCCAAAGACAACACCCTTAACCTGCTGGATGTGGCTTCGGGCAACACCCGGGTTATCGAGAAGTCGGGGGTCAGCACTTTCTCCAACTTTAACTGGGCGCCGGACAGTCGCTACATCACTTACACCCGTCCCCTGCCGGAGATGAACGTGATCATGGTGTACGACACGCGGAGCAACGACAGTTGGCAGATAACCAGCAACTGGTACAATTCCGGTTCCGCCAACTTTAGCGACGATGGCAAGTACCTGCTCTTCTCGTCAGACAGAACGTTCAATCCCGTTTACGGCAGAACGGAGTGGAACCATGTCTACACGACCATGGGGAAGATTTACGTGCTTCCGCTGGCGGAAGATGCCCCCTCTATTTTTGAGCCCAAGAACGATGAGGTGAAAAGCGATAAGGGCAAACAGGAGGAGGCAAAAGGGGGCAAAGATAAAAATGAAGGTAAAGCTAAAGACGATAAGGGCAAAGAGGATAAAAGCGGGGATAACTCGAAAGAGGTAACCTCTCACGTCTATAATTTTGACCGTACCGAGATAAGGATGGCAGAACTTCCGGTATCTGCCGGTTATTACGGTGATTTACATATGATCGATGGCAATATCTATTACCGATCAGGAGGAAATCACGCCATGTACGATCCGAAGGAGAAGAAGACAACCAACCTGGAGGCGAGACTCGTTTTTGCCCCCGGGTATAAAAAGGCGCTTGCTTTTGGGAACGACGGCATGCAGGTTGTAGATATCCCGAAGGGTACCGTGAAGATCAACAAAGCGATCGATACCGGTGGCGCTCGCAAGCTGGTGAACTACAAGGAGGAGTGGATGCAGGTGTACAGGGAGAGCTGGCGGCGGATGCGCGACTTTTTTTATGCTCCCAATATGCACGGTGTGGATTGGGACGTGATCAAGGAGCGGTACGAGGTGCTGGTTCCGCACGTGAATCACCGTTCCGACCTGACCTACGTTATCGGGGAAATGATCGGTGAGTTGAACGTGGGGCACGCCTACTCGCAAAACGGGGAGCATCCGCAAGCGGAGAAAGTTTACATGGGACTTCTTGGCGCGGAGTTCTCGAAAGATAGCAAGAGCGGGTTCTTTCGGGTCGACAGGATCCTGGAGGGTGCCAACTGGAGCAAAGAGCTATGCTCCCCGCTCACGCTGCCCGGTGTTGATATCAAAGAGGGGGACTATATCCTATCTATCAACGGGCAGTCGCTCAAAGAGGTTGCCAATATATATGAACTGCTGGTAGGCAAAGCGGGTGTGTTGACCGAACTGGAGGTGAGTAAGGCTTCCTTATCGGGTCCCCGCACGGTGCTCGTGACACCCCTCAGGGATGAGTCCCCGCTGTATTACTACGATTGGGTGGCGAAAAACACCCGGAAGGTGAGCGAGGCCACCAATGGAGAGGTGGGCTACATCCATATACCCGATATGGGTGTGCCGGGATTGAACGAATTTGTCAAGCACTATTACCCCCAGTTGGGCAAAAAGGCGCTTATCATCGACGATAGGGGCAATGGGGGTGGTAACGTGTCGCCCATGATTATCGAGCGCTTGATGCGTACCATCACCTACTTCACCATGCATACCAACCAGGCGCAGGGCTCGCCCAACCCGGTCGGCACGTTTGATGGGCCCAAGGTGGTGCTGGTCAACGAGTACTCGGCATCAGACGGCGACCTGTTCCCCTACCGTTTTCAACAACATAAGCTGGGCACCGTGATCGGTCGCCGCACCTGGGGCGGGGTTGTCGGTTATAGCGGTACTATGCCTTTTGTAGACGGGGGCTCCATCGTCACTCCCTCCTACGCACCTTTCGCGGCCGATGGGAGCGGCTGGATTATCGAGGACGAGGGGGTATATCCCGATATCGATATTGAAAATGATCCGCACCAGGTGTTCCTGGGTAACGATACGCAGCTCGACAAAGCGATCGAGGTGATAAAAGAGCAGATGAAGAGCTACCCGTACAAGTCGCGCAATATCCCGCCGTTCCCTAATAAAGCGCCAAAGCGCTAGTTGAACTTTAGCATTAAGCCGAATACGTAGAAGATGAGTAAACTTGTCCAATGCTCATTTGGCTTAACGGAATAGTTCACTGAAGTTAGACTATTCCTCGCCATGGCCTTGTCCAAGTAAACTTGTCCAATGCTCATTTGGCTTAACGGAATAGTTCCATACACCGAAATGTAAAAGAGTAAAATAATCGTATGAAACGAGTTTTTATTATTACACTATTATTGTTTATTCCCATTTTCTCTTTTCCCCAACTCCCTGCTAAATATGAGTCAGGTAAAATGGAACTACTAAACCCCTATTTCCTATTTCCAGAAAATGATGAAACCAAACACTCCCTGGATATTAACAGCGCTTATGGTAACTTTATAAACAAGGTAGGGCGAGAGAAAGGATTCATGATAAAGTTGATTGTGAATTTTCGGCAGTTCGACCATGATGTGACGATTCTTGATATACCGGAGGTGATAAATTTGCGATTCCGGAAAGCGGATCCAACACTCAGAGACAGACAAAATTACCCTGCTTTCTCCTCAAAGGATGGTTCGTTGGCCGTATTGGAATCACGTATCGTGTTAAAAACATCTGTTGAGAAACCTTTTGGAAAAGCTATGACCATCGGTTTCCCTCTTGCGATGCTGCCTGAATTAGAGGGAGAACATGAAGTGGTTTTAAATTTCAGGAAAGCACAATTTTTAATGTATGTGGATGGGAAGATCGTTGACGGCGATTTTCCAATCGGATTTCCGGATTGGGTTGGAGAGAAAACATGGCACATTAATTCGGAATACGTGAAAACGGCAAACCTGTTTTTTTCCGGCGATTGAGCCAGAAAGAGATATGTCCAGGAAATCAGATTTTAAGCCTGAAGTTCAATACTGGACACCCGAGGGACACAATGCATGGGTGGGGGATGTAGCTACGATTTATCATAATGGACGCTATCATGTTTTTTATCTCTTCGATCGCAGACATCATTCAAGCAAACTTGGGGTTGGGGGGCATTATTTTGAACATTTCTCTACAAAAGACTTTAAAACATGGGTAGAGCATGAAGTTGCCACCCCAATAGAAGAGCAATGGGAAACTTTCGGGACAGGTACTCCTTTTGTTTACGATAATACATTGTATCTTTCGTATGGAATGCACACTTCAAGGATATATCCTGATGAAACAACCTTTACTCCTGATTTAATTAATTATTACAACATCAATGGCAAAACAGGCTTTTTTGAAAAAGATATCAAGAAGAAAGTTCCTTCCGGCGCAACTTATTCAATTTCCAAAAACGGGATATCTCATTTCGAGAAAACAGATAAAATTTTCCATTTTTGTGAAAATCCGAGTGTTTTCACAGATTCAAATGGAAAGTTGATGATGTTTGCAAATTCTCGTTCAAAAGGCACATGGACATCTAATTCGCTTGATGGCGACTGGTATTGTATAAATAAAGATTTCCCGGATGGTGGCGATTGCACTTTTTACTTTAAATGGGGTGATTATGAGTATGCTATTGGTGGATTTATGAATTTGTGGCGAAAAGCGAAAAGCAACGATATTACCGAAGGCTGGATGGATATTGTTAAAGAGGGAATCGATTTCTACAATGGAATAAACGTTCCCTCAATCACAGAAATTAACAATGGTCGATTTTTAATGGCAGGCTGGATCCCCATTCGTGGATGGGGAGGTCCATTTATCGTACATGAATTAATCCAATTTCCTGATGGTCGGATTGGTACGAAATGGATGGAAGAATTAATTCCCGAAACAAAAGGAAAAAGGACATTGTCAAGTAAATTAACTGATGGAACAGAAGTTTCAGTGAAAAACAAATCTTTCTTACTTACATTTGATGTTAAGCCTCAAAAGATGAGAGGGGGTAAATTTGCCGTTTCTTTTCTTCCCGCTAATAAGGAAGATGGATGTGAATTTCAAATTGATCTAAGTAGCTCGTGTGCCCAGTATGCCAACAGCACAAAAGAGAAATTTGCATTAAAGGAAAAATCTCTGAGGCAAGGTGGAGCTCCACATTCGGTAGGGAATTATTCCATTGAGAATCTCATCGATGTAAATAAACCATTTTCGGTTAGGATGTTAATTAAAAACACTCCAAAGCTAGGTGGCTCAATTATTGATACCGAAGTAGCGGGTAAACGTTCGTTAATAACGTATAGAGCTGATTTGGATATAGAAAACTTAATGTTTAAATTGGAGGATATTGAGATAACTAATTTGCAACTGTCAGAATTGTAGGGAACGATCCGCTCGACAACAAACTTGTACGGGAAATTCAGGGGATAGGTATTGGTTACCTTATCGAGCGTGTCAATTATCCCACGGGAACGGTCCTGGTGAAGCTGAAAGCCGGAATCCCCGATTACACCATCAGTGAGGGGGTGGCATGGGATTATACAAGCGCTACTGTCCTATGTCCCTGAAGATTCAAATAGGATTCTGGATGTGAATATTCGGCAGCACTATTACTCGAAGGAAATCATCGAATCATCACTGCGTAAATGCAACGTTTTTAAAGTCAATGACGATGAACTGCTGCTTATGAAAGAACTGTTTCATGTTGAAGGGACAAATGATGTCGATGTTTGCCTGAAGTTTGTGGAAGCCTTCAACTTGAAGTTCCTTATTTTGACTGCCGGTGCCGAATACAGCACGATTTACACCCGTGATGACATCTCGCACATAAAAACGCCCAAAGTGAAAGTGGTGGATACTGTGGGGGCTGGAGACTCATTCACGGGCGCTTTTATATCTTCTATCCTTCAGGACAAAACGCTTGCTGAAGCGCATCAAACAGCGGTAGACAAGGCTGCGTTTGTCTGTACCCGGGCTGGTGCGTGGGTGTAATAGTTACCTGCCTATTGTTTTCTTCACTCGATATTCTTCCGCACTTCGGTTAGGAAAGATTTCATCGCTTCGCTATCCTTTTTCTCCACGATGGCGAGCAACTCTTTCAACTTCTCTCTGATTTTAGCTAATTGATTGGGTGTGTAGGGGTTGAAAAGGATTTCGGTAAGCAGAAAGTCGTCTTCCGAAAGCAATCCTTGCGCTATGGTCATGTGTCGTTTGAAAGTAGTTCCCGGCGCATCTTGATGCTTCATTATGGACGCGAAAACCAGTGTGGACGCGAACGGGATGGAAAGCGAATAGGCGATGGTTTCGTCATGCTCCTGGAAACTGTATTCAAACACGTTCAATTTTAGGCGGCGGTACAAATCGAGGAAAAAGACCTTTCCTAAATGCGATGATTCTGAGATAACGATGGCGCTTTGCGTGCTCAAATCGCTCAAACTGGCGAAGGTGGGACCAAACATGGGGTGCGTGGAGACGAACGGGCAGGTGCGCTCCCGGTAGAACTCTTCCAACCCGATTTTTACCGAAGCAACATCGCTCAAAATACAGGTTTCGGGCAAGTAGGGCAACACGCTGCGAAAAGCGTCGATGGTGTATTTCAACGTGGCGGCGTTGATGACCAGTTCGGGGGCGAAGTCGCGTACCTCTTCGGGGTTAGTCATTCGTTGCGTGTTATATATAAATCGGAGTTTCTTGGGATCAATGTCCAACACCGCCACTTCGTGTTCGAAACTCAATACATCGGTAAAAAAAGAACCCATTTTGCCGGCTCCGATGATTAAAATTCTCATTGTGCTTGTTGGATTTTGCTGTTATTCATGATTACTATTTGCTGACGAACCGACTCGGAGTGAATGGCTTCGAGCACTTTTTTCACAAAATTTGCCGACATATCCATCTGTTCGCCTTGAGAGGCACGATTGTTCAGGATTTCATCGTAGCGTTGTGTTTGTAGAACGGGCATATCGTGCTCCAATTTATAGAGTCCTATTTCGCGTGAAACCCGCATCCGTTTGCTGAGCAATTCCAACAACTTGTTGTCCAATTCGTCGATTTGCGAACGAAGTACCGAAAGGTCTTCGGTACTTTGCACCGTATCGCGGATGATTAATGCTTGGAGTATCTCCTTCAACTCTTTCGGTGTTATCTGTTGTGCTTCATCGCTCCACGCTTTATCGGGGTCGCAGTGCGATTCAATGATTAAACCGAAATAGTTTAAGTCCATCGCTTGTTGACTGATGGTTTGAATTGAATCCCTTCTTCCGCCTATGTGACTCGGGTCGCTAAGAACGGGAAGAGTAGGAAATCGACGTTTCAACTCAATGGGGATATGCCATTGCGGCGCATTACGGTAAACGGTTTTGTCGGCGGTACTAAATCCTCGATGAATTACTCCCAAGCGTTTGATTCCGGCATTGTAAAGCCGTTCGATGGCTCCCACCCACAATTCCAAATCGGGGTTAACGGGGTTTTTTATTAGTATGGGAATATCCACACCTTTCAGCGTATCGGCAATCTCTTGAACAGCAAACGGATTAGTCGTTGTGCGCGCACCAATCCACAATATGTCGATGCCGTATTTCAATGCTTCGTATACATGTTTTTCGCTTGCCACTTCGGTTGCCATATACATTCCGGTCATTTTTTTGGCTTGTATGAGCCACTTCAGAGCGGGACTTCCCACGCCCTCAAATCCTCCGGGTTTGGTACGCGGTTTCCACACGCCCGCCCTGAAAATCTTTACCCCGTTTGCCGCCAATTCGTGAGCGGTAGTCATTACCTGCTCTTCTGTTTCGGCACTGCACGGTCCCGCTATTATTAAAGGGCGTTTAGAGTCTATGCCGGGTAATAAAATTGATTCGAATTGCATATCACGATAGTTTTTAGTGACCAATTTGCAATAATGAGTAGAGTTCATCCCAACTCTTGATTCTTTCGTACGCTTCAAGCAGTTTGCTTACCGAAGAGCTGAGTGAAATGCGAATGTATCGCTCGCCGTTACTCCCGAAAATGCTTCCGGGTGTGATGAACACGTAGGTGTTGTTGAGGAGGGAATCGATAAATGTTTTGCTGTCGAGTGCTTTTTCGGGTAGTTTTCCCCATAAAAACAGTCCCACTTGATTTTTATCGTAGGTGCAATGAAGCAAATTCATGATCTTTTCCACCACTTTTCGTCGTTCGGCATATAAAATGTTCATGTTGGAGTGCCACTCCGTGGGGTTCGACAACGCGGCGATAGCTGCCATTTGCATGGGCTTGAATTGTCCGCTGTCTATATTCGATTTTGCTTTCAATACCCATTGCACAAATTGCTTGTTAGATGCCAACAATCCCATTCTCCATCCCGACATGTTGTGCGATTTACTCATAGAGTTCAGCTCGATGCAAATCTCTTTGGCACCATCTATCGATAAAATACTCATCGGTTGGTCATTCAGAATGAAACTGTAAGGATTATCGTGGCAGATGATGATGTTCTGTTTTTTGCCGAACGCTACCAATTTTTCAAAAAGCTGTTTCGATGCGTTGGCTCCCGTAGGCATATTGGGATAATTTACCCACATGAGTTTCACATTCGATAAATCCATTTTTTCGAACGCGTCAAAATCGGGTAACCAGCCGTTGTTTTCCAGCAAATCGTATTCGATGACCCGTGCACGAAGTAAATTCGACACCGATCTATAGGTCGGATAGCCGGGATTGGGAATTAATACTCCATCGCCCACGTTGAGGAATGTCAGGGAAATGTGCAGAATGCCCTCTTTCGACCCGATAAGGGGGAGAACTTCTCCTTCACTGAGCGTAACATCGTAAAATCGTTTGTACCAATCGGCATAGGCTTGGCGAAGTTCTGGCATACCCGCGTAAGACTGATAAGCATGCACATCAGGCCGATAAGTATTGGTGCAAAGTGCATTGATTGTCTCTTCCGATGGCGGCAAATCGGGTGCTCCTACTCCCAGGTTAATCACACTTTTACCTTCGACGTTCATTTTTGCCACTTCGCCCAACTTCATCGCAAAGTAGTATTCCGAAATATTTTTTATATGTTCGGCAGGCTCTATTGACATTTTTTGTTCAAATGATGCATCGATATTTCTCATTGTTCTTCTTCTTTATGCTTGACACGTTGTTGTTTTATCCCTAATTACCCTCCATTTGTCTGTTGCGGCTGCCCCTTCTCTTCTCTGTACTCTCCCAACAGTTTCAAATTTCCTGTAAGCGGTTTAATCGCATCAATGGCTTGGCGGTAGCGGCTGTAATCGGGGAATGTGAGGTCAATGTAAAACTGATACTCCCATTCACGCCCGATAATGGGTAATGATTGAATGCGCGTGAGGTTCATACCGTAAAACGACAATACCGACAGTACCTGCGACAAGCTGCCCTCCGTGTGCGGGAGCACGAATACCAACGACGACTTATTGATGTTGTTTTCTTTTTGAATCTCTCGTAACATCTCTTCTCGGGCGAGAATAAGAAATCGGGTGAAATTGCGCTTGTTCGTTTCAATGCCTTTGGCAAGAATTTCCAATCCGTATATTTCGGTAGCGAGCGTGCTGCAAATCGCCGCTGTTCCGACGAGTTTTTTGTCGCGTATCTCTTTTGCTGCTAACGCTGTATCATCATGTTCAATAATCTTTATTTGAGATATTGAATCCAAAAAATCTTGGCATTGCATCAACGCCATCGGGTGCGACATTACTTCACGGATGTCGCTTATATTTTGTCCGGGTAAAGCTGCCAAAGAGTGAGAAATGCGCAATTTGCACTCCCCCGCTATTCGTAAATTGCTGACTTTTAGCAAATCGTGATTTTGCAATAAACCACCGGCAATAGTGTTTTCAATGGCCATAACTCCCACAAGCGCAGCATCGTTGGCGGCCTTGATAAAAACATCCCGAAAAGTGATGCAAGGAACAATTTCCAACTCCTCGTTCCCGAAATATTCGCGTGCCGCGATTTCATGATATGCACCCAAACCTCCTTGAATGGCAACTCTTTTCATACGATTATTTCAATTTTAAACATGTCGTTTTCATACTAACCTTTATCTATAAAAAAAATCCTGTCGTATTTTCGACAGGATTTTTTTTATCCGAGATGACTTTTAAATTCGTTCTTTGATTTGCATATAAAACCCTGCCTTTACCTACTAAAGTAAAAGTAAAACCAATAGTTAAATGCAAAACAAGTAGAACTCATTGTATCATTATCGTCTTAAAGAGGCTACAAATGTACTATATTTTTCGTATCAACAAGAAAAAAGCGATTTTTTTTATCTGTATATATAATTTTGTTCATTCAATTATGTAAAAAAATACAATAAATGCGCAAAAACCTATTCATTATGGATATATAGACAATTGTGGGATACGCGAGCATAACCTGAACCCCCAGATTTACCCATCGGGTGACAACAGCTTGAAAAAATCCCAGATCACGATACCCGCGGTGACGGATACGTTAAGGGAGTGCTTGATGCCATGTTGCGGTATCTCGATGCAGCCGTGTGGACGCGTTCACCACCTCCTGTTGTATCCCGTGCACCTCGTGGCCAAAGATTACCCCGTATTTTTCTTCCGGCTCCGGTTGAAATTTTTCCAGCGGGAGGCTGTTTTCTGCCTGCTCGATGGAAAAGACGCGGTACCCATCTTTTTTAAGCGCCTCCACCGCGGCAAGCGTCTCCTTGTAGTAGCGCCACTTCACGGCATCTTCCGCCCCCAGCGCGGTTTTATGAATCTCCACGTTGGGTGGGGTGGAGGTGATGCCGCACAGCAGGATCTCTTCCACACGAAATGCATCGCTCGTCCGGAAAATGGAGCCGATGTTGTGTTGGCTTCGCACGTTGTCGAGTACCACCACCAACGGGATCTTTTCGGCCGACTTGAACTCCTCGACGCTGATTCGGTTTAGCTCTTCCAATTTTAACTTTCTATGGCGCATATTGGAACCTCTAATTTTATTTCACGATTACTGCCCTCACCACGAACCACAGGTGATGGAGGAAGGTAGAGAGGTGGCCGTAGTGCTTCGCCATGATGCGGTACCGCTCTTTCAAGGAGGCCCGCCGGTTGGCGGTGGTGATTCCCTCGTTCAGGTAGTCGATAAGCAGCAGGCGGCTGTTGTGAATGGTGTTTGCCCGTTTCATCAGGCGAATCGCCCAGTCGAAGTCCGACGAAAACCGGTAGGTCAGGTCGTACGGTTCGGCCAGCTCCCGCTTCACGATGAAGGCCTGGTGGCAGACCACCATCCCCCTCTTGAAGCTTCTCCACGTGAGCCGATCGGGTGCTTTGAGTCGCCGCATGCCCAAGAACTTGCCCTCATCATCCACGATGGCCGTCTCCCCGTAGAGGATATCGGGTGCTTTCGTGGGGGCAAAAGAGCGCATCAATTTCTCCACCGTCTTGTCCTCGTGGAAGGTGTCACCCGCGTTCAGGAAGCAGAGCCAATCACCCGTGGCCATCCCCATCGCCTTGTTCATCGCGTCGTATAACCCTTTGTCCGGCTCGCTGATCCAGCGGACACCTTCGCCCTCCTGCTTCCGGATGAGCTGGACCGTCCCATCCGTCGACGCTCCATCCACGATCACGTGTTCAATATAAGGGTAGGTCTGCCCCGCTACGCTTTCCAGGGTACGTTGCAACGTTTTTTCGGCGTTGTAGGTGACGGTGATAACGGATAACGTGTTCATTTTCTCGCGTAAATGGCTATATAAGGTGATAAGAACTTTCCCTTAACCGGGAAAAGCTTGATCGCGTAACTCAGCAGCTTTACCCACCGCCTCTTTCCCCGGTTTTCAGGTTTGGGCTCGAGCCACACACCATCGGTTTGCCGATATAGTCCACCGAGATCTCCCGCAGCCCGGTCAACTGCATGATCTCCTTCAGCCGGGGGATCTCCATCGACCTTAAGTTGTGGGCGTTTAAGTTGGCCTTGTCGAACCACTGCTGTACCTTCCCGTTCAGCCCCAGGAAGTTGGGCAGGAGAATGAGCAGTTGTCCATGCTCGGAGAGCAGCTCCACGTGGCGCTGGATGACCGCTTCGGTATCCTCGAAATGCTCGATAAAACCGGATGAGAAGACGATATCATACCTTTTCTCGGTTGTGAACGCGAAGAAGTCGCTCTCGATACACTGGATGGTGTCAGCCGGCAGGCCGTTTGCCTCTTCCAGCTTTCGGACGATCTCCCGGTCGATATAGAAGTCGAGGATGCTCACGTCCCGAACCCCTTGCCGGTAAAAGTAGGCCGCGTGACTCCCCGGGAAGCCACCAATCTCGATAAAACTCTTCCCCTCCTTGAGTCGTGGCACGAAGGGACTGAAAACCACTTTCTCGGGCAGGTTGCCGTGCATGTAGTTCTGCCAATACTCCTCCCAATGTGCCTTGTCGGTGAAACTACTCTCTATCATATAGTATCTTGTATTGGTTCGCGATTTTTTCCGGTGTGTACGTGCGTACCACTTTCTCTCTTGCCTGCAGTGAAAACGCTTCCCAGTCGGACTCGAACAGCACCTCGGTAACGCCTCGTGCCAAATCATCGCCATTCCTGTACTTCGCCACGTACCCGTTGACCCCGTGGTCAATCATTTCCGGGATGCCCCCGGTATGGAAACCCACGCAAGGCGTGCCGCAGGCCATCGCCTCCATGATGGTGTTGGGCAGATTATCTTGTAACGAGGGGGTGATATAGAGGTCGGCCGCGCTATATAGCTCCGGCATCCGTTCGGACGGGACGTATCCTACGCATCGGGTGGGGAGGGGCAGACGCTCGGCAATCTCTTCACCGTCTGTTCCGGCGATCAGGAAATACAGGTCGCTTCGCTCTTGCGCGAGGGTGTGGCTGGCTTGAACAAGGTGTTCCAATCCCTTGCGCGGGTCGGAAGCCTTGACAGCGGCAAACAGCGCGATTTTCTTCCCTCGCGGGAGTTGCATTCTCTCGCGTAGCATCGCCTTATCCATCGGAAAATAGACTTTAGTATCGATGGGGTTGGGAATATCCACCACCTCGTGTCCCCGGGTAAGGGGGCTCTTTTCCGCCAGCTCCCTGAGCCACTGGCTACAGGCCACGAAGGTGATCTTCCCTTTCGCGTAGACTCGTTGTTTCTTTTGGAATCGCTTGCGTGAAAGGTCGCTCGGTGAACCAGCAGCCAAGTAGGGGCAGTTACCGCACGACCCCTCGTAGCGCGTACAACCGGATGCGTAGTGGCAAATACCGGTAAAAGGCCACATATCGTGCATGGTCCAAACCACTTTTTTACCGGATGCCACGATTCTACCTATCTCATCCAGCGACAACATACCTTGGTTTATCCAGTGCAGGTGGATCACGTCGGCCGACCGGAACTCCGGGAGGTCGGTGATTGACACCCCGCTGTTGGCGATCGACACGTCGAACAGGTGTCTCCTCGATAGGCGGTTGTGGAGGTAAATGACCCCCCGCTCCCAGTAAAAGCGAAATTGATTCCCCGTGCGACCTCCTACCGTGAAGACCGCCGGTTCGTTGCCCCTTCGGGTGCGCACCGCCATGGAGACGTCGTGTCCCGCGGATTGGAGCGCGTGCATTAACCGGGAGGCCGCTATGGCGGCACCCCCTCCCGTGTCGTACGTGCTGATGATAAGTACCCTCATGTCAATCGGCAATGGCGTTTGTTCGAAGGCAAAAGTAACCATTTTAAGCGAGAAAACGGGATTCTACCACGTCCGGTATCGAAAAGATGCCTATTTTTGTAAAATGGAGTTTTTCGTTGAACTATGAACGGCGCATGGCAGAGTCCTCCTTGAAACATAAGACTACCGTTTCCCTCTTCTGGAGCTTTCTGGATAAGTTCGGGCAGCAACTGCTCAATTTCGTGAGCATGCTGGTGCTTATGAACATTGTCGCACCGGATGCTTACGGGATGATTGGGTCGCTTGCCCTCTTCACGGCGTTTTCGACTATCCTAATCGATAGTGGCTTCGGGAGGGTACTCATTAACCGTAAGGAGGTCTCCCGAAGCGACTATAGCGCGGTGTTTTACTTCAACGTGGGGTTGAGCGCCCTGATCTACCTGCTTCTTTTTTTCACGAGCCCGCTGATTGCCAACCTGTTCAATACCCCGGCCCTCGTTCCCATCGCGAGGGTGCTGTTCTTGATGCTTCTGTTCAACGCGTTCGGGCTGATTCAGCAAACCCTTTTCACTAAGGATGCCGATTTCAAGACGCTCACCCGGGTCAACATCTCGGCGCTGTTGATTGCCGACGTGGTAGCCATCGCATTGGCGCTCCTCGGGCTGGGTGTCTGGGCGCTTGTCGCCCAGCTTACCCTATACGCGCTGTTGCGGACGATCTTCCTGTGGGTTCGCTCTCCGTGGAGGCCGCTCCAAGTCTTCGCTTTCTCCCGCTTAAAAAAATACTTTGGTCTTGGCTACAAGCTGCTGTTGTCCAACACGATCGCCACGACTATGAACAATATCTATCCCAGCCTGATCGCGCTGTTTCATCCGATGAGCCAGGTGGCCTACTTCAACCAGGCGAAGAAGTACCAGGAGATACCGTTCCTCACGCTTTCCAACACGTTTCGCTCCGTGGCCATGCTGATCCTCTCCATGATCAACGAACAGTCGGATCGCTTGCAACGAGTGGTACGCAAGTTGATCAAATCAATCGCGTTCCTTTCCTTCCCGATCGCTTTCCTGATAATCCTTATCGCCGAACCTACTTTCCACCTCTTCTTTAGAGAGAAATGGATGGCATCGGTACCCTACTTCCAAGTGTTGACGCTGGGGGGGATGCTGTTGCCATTCACCTTTATATTTAACGAGTTGTTTATCGCGAAAGAGCGGGCCGCCCTCTTCCTGGGTATCGAGGGGGTGAAAGCGGTACTCTTGGTTTTCCTGATCGTGCTTCTCTTCCCAAAGGGGATCATGGGGCTGGCGGTCAGCTGGGTTATCTATATGGCCGTCACCCTGCTCTTGTCGGTTCTCCTCTCCGGCAAAGTGATTCACTATTCCCTGCTGCATTTCATAAGGGACACCTTCCCCTATCTGTTCATCGCGCTCATCAGCGCGGGCACGGCCTATTGGGTGACCTTACGGCTGGAGGGCGACCTCCTCCTTATCCTAGCCAACGCCCTGCTGGTCGGGGTTATTTACATCGCGCTCTGCAAGCTGTTGAAGTTGGAGATGAGTAAGGAGATTGAGGAGTGGTTTAGTGGAAAACGAAGGGCTCAGGGGAAAACTGGCGGTTCGGTAGAAGAGGAGTGACCCGGTAGCAAACGGGTAGTTTGATAAAAATCGAGTATGAGAGATTGGTTATTATATATTCGCTTCGCTTTTCATTACGCGTGGGAGAACGACACGCTGAGGCACGTGAAACATTTTCAACGTTGGTATAAGGATACCCGATCGGGTGGCAGCGCGCTTGACCGGGAGCTGCCGTGGATGACCTATGACGCGATTGACTTCCTGGGCTCCATCTGTACCCCCGAGTCGGTGGTGTTCGAGTGGGGATCTGGTGGTTCTACGCTCTTCTTGGCCAAACGGTGCCGGCACGTCACCAGCATTGAGCATGACGCGAAGTGGAGCGGTTACCTGCGGGAGAGGCTGGAGACCCTCGGTGTGGATAACGTGGACTACAAAGAGATTCCCGGCGAAAGGATCGCTGACTGGCAAGCGAGGGATTACCGGAACCCTGACGACTTCGTTTCCGGGGATAAAGGTTCTGTCGGCCTTTCATTCGAGCGGTACGTGAAGGTCATTGACCCGTTTCCCAAAGAGTCGCTCGACATCGTGGTGGTAGACGGGAGGGTGCGTAACGGTTGCGTGAAGCGTGCCATCCCGCATGTGAAGCGCGGGGGCTACCTTTTAGTGGACAACAGCGAACGGGCGTATTACCTGGAGGGAGCTCCGGAACTTCAGGATACGGCCGTGTGGGAGAAACGGGAGTTCCAAGGGCCGATCTTCTTCCAACACGCGTTTAGCCGAACCAGTTTTTTCAAGAAGCGCTAATTTCTTGCGATCCTCCGGATTACATGTGCTCACCAGCCTTACCCCATTTTTTTCAAGAAGCGGTAGTTTTTCGCCAAAGAAATTCAACGATGCGGCTCGATGCTTTCCCGTCGCCATACGGGTTGGTCGCTCGTGCCATGGCGTCGTAATAGTCGCCATCTTCCAGCAAGCGGGAGGTCTCCGAGACGATAAGGTGGTAGTCGGTGCCGACCAGCTTCACGGTCCCTGCCTTCAGCGCTTCGGGGCGTTCGGTGATGTCGCGCATGACGAGCACCGGCTTGCCCAAGCCGGGGGCCTCCTCCTGGATGCCCCCGCTATCGGTCAGCACCATCGTGCTCCGGTTCATCAGGTAAACGAACGGGAGGTACTCCAATGGCTCGATGAAGAAGATGTTTTGACCCGCGGCTTCCCCAAATACCTGCCGGATGGGCTCGCGAACCCGGGGATTCAGGTGCATGGGGTAGATGAAGTCCACATCGGGAAATTTTTCCGTCAACGTTTTAATCGCGTTACAGATGTTTTGAAACCCTTCGCCGAAGTTTTCCCTTCGGTGTCCCGTGATGAGGACAAGCTTTCGCCCATCCTGGGCGGGAGATGCGATCTTATCGATCATACTCTGGGGAAGCCCGCTATTCAATAAGGCTTCGTTAATCTCCCCTTGAATGGCAGCATTATTCTTGATCTTGTCGATGACCATGTACAGGGCGTCGATCACGGTGTTCCCCGTGACGGCAATCGAGGCTTCATCAACACCCTCGTTCAGCAGGTTTTGCCTGCTTAGGGGGGTGGGCGAAAAGTGGCAGGTGGCGATGCGGCTGGTAATCTGCCGGTTCATCTCTTCGGGCCACGGGCTATACGGGTTGTGGGTACGCAGCCCCGCTTCGACGTGGGCTACCGGCACCTGTTGGTAGAAAGCGGCCAGCGCCGCGGCCATGGAGGTGGTGGTATCACCGTGCACGAATACCCAGTCGGGTTGGGTCTCTTTGAGCACGTCGCGCATTCCAACTAGTACGCGTGCCGTTACGTCGTATAAGTCTTGCCCGTGCTTCATGATGTTGAGGTCGTATTGGGGCATTATTTCGAACAGCCGCAACACCTGATCGAGCATCTCCCGGTGTTGGCCGGTCACGCAGACCAAGGTTTCGTACCGGTCGGGTTGTTTTTCAAACTCCTTGACCAGCGGGGCCATCTTGATGGCCTCGGGGCGGGTGCCGAATACGAGTAGGACTCTTTGTCTCTTTTCCATGAGTTTATCGTTTAAAAACACCACAAAAATCGAGGATCACCTTGTCGTCCCGCCAGGGGAGTTTCTTGAACGGGTCATGCGCCACGAGGAACACCGCGATATCCGCTTGCTCATAGGCCTCTCGGTAATCCGTAAGTTTGAGCACCTTATGCTCCTGTATATTGGGTTCCACGATCAGGAAATCACCATCGTTGTGGGCCTGCATGACCCGGGTGGCGATATATTTGGCGGGCGACTCGCGCAGGTCGTCCACGTTGGGTTTGAACGAGAGTCCCATTAAGGCGACCACCGGCTTCCTATGGTTGGTTAGTTCGAACTCCTTAATGGCATTTTCCGTTTTCTCCGTACACCAGAAGGCTTTGTAGTTATTGACCTCTCGTGCCTTGCCAATCAGTTGGGATTCAAACGGGAAGTCTGCCGTGATGAAATAGGGGTCCACCGCTATGCAGTGGCCACCTACACCGCTCCCGGGCTGAAGGATGGAAACCCGGGGGTGCTTGTTGGCCAGCTCAATGAGTTTCCACACGTTGATACCCGCCTTGTCGCATATGATGGAGAGTTCGTTGGCGAACGCGATTTGCACGTCACGTGAGGCGTTCTCCACCAGCTTGCACATCTCCGCGGTGCGGGCGTTGGTCTCGTGGAGCATACCCTTCACGAATCGTCGGTAGAAATCGACCGCTTTCCGGGTAGATGTTTCGTCCATCCCGCCGATGACCCTGTCGTTGTGTTCCAACTCGTACAACGTATTCCCCGGCATCACCCGCTCGGGGCAGTAGCTAATGTGAAATGCACCCTTTAAGTCGGGTCGTTCGGAGAAAATCAAGCCGGCCACCTTTTCGGTAGTACCCACGGGACAGGTAGATTCGATGATTAACAGATTCCCCTTTTTAAAGTAGGGGATAGTACTCCGCACGGCAGCCAGGACATAGGAGATATCCGGCTCGTGGTTCCCCTTGAAGGGGGTAGGTACAGCCAGGATGAATACGTCGTTGGGACGTGGAGTGCTGTAGGCTTTCAGCATTCCTGCCGCAACCACCTTACTGCATAGTGTATCCAGGCCCGGTTCGGAAAAGTGGACTTTCCCCGCGTTGACTCCCTCCACGATCGAATGGTTGGTGTCTACCCCGGCTACCTTGATGCCAGCATCAGCAGCAAGCACAGCGGTCGGTAAGCCGATGTACCCCAGTCCAATTATACATGCTTCCATATTGCTTTCTTTTATAGTAGTCTGTTTAATAATCACGTCTGTTGTCCATCGGTTGCTCGTTTGAGGGGGATGCTTGTAAAGGCTCGCTTGTCTTCAAGTTCAACGGTCTGACCGACTTCTGTTCGTCAGTGGAGGCACCTAAAGAGGAGGTGGACGCAACCTCCTTATCAGGGGCCATTCGACTCCCTGAGACAATCTTCCGAAAGGCGTGGATATAGCGTTCGCTTACCGTGTCGAGATTGACCTTATCGCGGATCACTTTCCAGGCCTCTTCCCCCATCTTCTTCGCGAGCTCCGGCTCTTCAAGCAAGGTGGTTAGCTTGGCCGCAAGGTCGTCCGCATTGTTTTCCTTGAAGAAGAAACCGTTCTTGCCATCGATGACCAGGTCTCGTTCCGTGCCATCGCAAACCGAGCAGATCACAGGCAACCCGAAGGTCATAGCGTCGTTGATGGATAGCCCCCCCATCCCGGCCAAGGCGTACACCGCCGAAGACGCGAGATGGGAGGCGATGTGCTCGTAGTCGTAAATCGCCCCGGTAAACAGCACCTTTCCCGTTAGGTTCAGGTCGTGCGCTTGCTGTTTCAACGGCTCCAGCTCCGGCCCGTCACCAATGATTACCAGCTCCGCTTCCGGGAACCGTGGTAGCACTTTCGTGAAGGCCTCCATGAGCAGGTCGACCCGCTTCCACTTCACCAAGCGACCCACGTGAATAACCCGGTAGGGGTTCTTCTTCTGAGGCGTAGCCGCTTCGGTTAGTCGCTGCTTGATGGTGAACAGCTCGTCCGTGTTGTTCGCATTGTAGGTGACGAATACCTTTTCGCCCGCGATGCCGTAGGTAGGCATGATTTCCTTGCCCACGGTGGCGTATGCGAGCGCCCCATCTGCCCGACGGTAGCAGTACCGGCGAATACCCGTAAGCACCCATTGTCGGAACAGAAAGAGCGGTTGCTCGTTTAAAAGCCTCATCTCCTCATCGAAAAAGCGGTGCTCTTTGAAGAAAGCACTCACCGCCCCGTAAGGGGGTACGCGGAACGGGATTTCGCGGATCACCAGCTTCGTGTTCGTTGCCTTTATGGCTTTCCGCAACGCCGGCTGAAAGAAAAACTGCAAGAAGTAGGGCCATCCCATCACCACGATGTTGGGACGCTCCTCAAGGAGAATGGCGGGTAAGCGGGGAAAGTAGGGTTTCCCAAAGATCGCCCTCTTCTCTTCCACCTGGACTACCTTGTAACAACTAGGGTCATCATCGATTAGCTTCACGTTTTGCCCCAGCGTCAGTCCCTTGCCCTTGGGAATCACCACGAAGATATTGACCCCCTTGCGCGCCAATGTTCTGAGCGTGGCATCGTAATAGGGCGGGATTCCTCCAAAGGCGTAGAGTACTTTCATACAGGCAATTCACTTAACGTGTGTTCAGTGTGAAAACCTCATTGACGTATGTCAATACCGATGAGGTTTGTCGATTGCACGCGAAGGTAGACAAAAAAACAGCTTTTCCCATCAAAACATTACCCGGCATGACAACGTGTTTCGCCTAAGGACGTGCAACGCCACGTCACGCCCAACCTCGATCCCTTTCCCGGAAAGGTGCTTCTTCGTGGTCGCATAAGCCAGCTCCGGACTGTTATTATCTCCACTCAAGTGGCATAGCCAAATATTTTGCAGGTTGGGGGAGAAGTTATTGGCCAGGAACTCGGCTGTCTGCCGGTTGCTGAGGTGCCCCGTTCCGGAGCTGATCCGCCGCTTCAGGTGAAGGGGGTACCTCCCGTTTCGGAGCAGCTCCTCGTCGTAATTGCTCTCGATGATCAAGTGGTTGGCCTTACCAGCGTAGTGTGCGACCTCATCGGTGATGGTACCCACGTCGGTGGCCAGCGTGAGGGCTTGGTCGTGGAATTCGAAAAAGTAGCCGGAGTTATCGTTGCTGTCGTGTAATACGTCAAAGGCGGTAATCCTTATTCCTTCGATCTGGAACGGTTCCCCCTTTTCAATCTGAACGGTGGAGCCATTGAGACTATAACGTATCAGCCGGTTATTAGCGATGCTCCGGTGTACCTCCCTCGTGGCGTAGACCGGGATGTGCATCTTCTCACCGAGGTGGCCGACCGATCGGATATGGTCGTAGTGGTCGTGGGTAATCAGGACGGCCATGATGGTCGAAAGGTCAACCCCGTGCTCGGCCAGCCGCTTCTTGGTTACCCGGGGCCCAATGCCGGCGTCAATCAAGACTCCATACGCTGGATTCCCCAGGTAATAACAGTTTCCGCTGCTGCCGCTGCCAAGGCTGAAGAAGGAAAATTGCTCCGATGGGAAGAGTTCGTGCTGCATAGCTGCAAAGGTAGCAAATGAATCACGAAGAATAAAATTTTCGCCATTTATACCTTTCGATGAGGCGTAGCTTGCCGGGAATGTACGTTTTTTTTAGTAGCTTTGTCTGCTGTTAAACCATCAATGATGAACGATCATATGAATCTATTACTTCTTGGATCCGGGGGACGAGAGCACGCGCTGGCATGGAAGCTGCACAAGAGCCCCCTGTTGAATCGCCTCTACATCGCACCCGGCAACGCGGGCACCGCTTCGCTGGGGACGAACGTGCCTATCGGGGCGACCGATTTTGACGCGTTGAAAACCTTTGCGCTAACCCATGGTATCGACATGATCGTGGTGGGACCCGAAGCGCCGCTGGTGGAGGGTGTCTATGACTTTTTTCATGGCGATGAGGAGACTCGCCATATCCACGTGATTGGCCCCTCGAAGGAGGGGGCGATGCTGGAGGGGAGCAAGGACTTCGCGAAAAACTTCATGGTGCGCCACCAAATACCTACCGCCCGTTTTCTCACGGTCTCAAGCGAAACCATCGGGGAGGGTTACGCGTTTATCGATAGCTTGCTATCGCCCTACGTGCTAAAAGCGGATGGCCTGGCCGCCGGAAAGGGGGTGTTAATCGTGGATGATGCCGATGACGCGAAGCGAAAGCTGAAGGAGATGCTCGACGGCCAGTTTGGCGAGGCGAGCCGCCGGGTGGTGATCGAGGAGTTCCTCTCGGGCGTGGAGTGTTCGGTGTTCGTGCTGACCGATGGGAAGAGCTACAAGATTCTGCCAGTGGCGAAAGACTACAAGCGCATCGGCGAGGGAGATAGTGGCCTCAATACCGGAGGGATGGGTGCCGTGTCGCCGGTACCATTTGCGGATGACGATTTCATGGAGAAGGTACGGACTCGGATCGTGGAGCCTACCGTGAACGGGCTGCAGAAAGAGGGTATCCCCTACAAGGGGTTTATTTTCCTGGGGCTTATCAAGGTGGGGGAAGATCCGAAGGTGATCGAGTACAACGCGCGGATGGGTGATCCTGAAACGCAGGCGGTGATACCGCTCGTGCAGTCCGATCTGCTCGACCTGATGATGGGAGTGGCCACCGAGACGCTTGATGAGCGATCGCTGGCGATTGATTCCCGCCACGCTGTTACCGTGGTGATGGCGTCGGGAGGTTACCCCGGGTCGTACGAGGCGGGGAAACCCATCGGCGGGCTGGATGAGGTGACGGGAAGCCTCGTTTTTCACGCGGGCACGAAAGAGGCCGATGATGGGGTGGTGACCTCCGGAGGCCGCGTGCTGGCGGTCACATCGCTCGGGGCAACGATGGAGGAGGCGTTGGAAGCTAGCTACCGGAGCATCGAAAAAATCCGCTTTGAAAAACGTTACTTTAGAAGGGATATCGGAAAAGACATAAAGGAGGCTTACGGGACCTATTAGAGGGGAGTAGGGATATTTGAGGGGAAACTAGACGGGGTTTACAGGAGGTTAGTAGTACCTTTGTAGGCGGTTAACGGGAGTCATGTGTTAAACCCAAGGGAGAAATTGATGGGATTCACGCGGGACATCGCGGGAGACATATCAAATAAGAGATCGAATTGATGGGGGGAACAGTAAACTTCTTTCGTAAAACATTTGTCGGGGGGCGCTTTATCCCTTTCTTGGGCGTATTGGGATTCCTGCTGATGAGGACTCTCCTGTTCCTCTACGCCGAGCCTTTTCGAGACCCCTTACCGCCAACCGACAGCCATCTGTGGTACCCGCTGTCGGGGTGGTTTACCAACCCACTAATATCGTTTCTGGCCTCAACCTCATCCATCTTCGCCATCGCATGGGTGCTCTCGTCGATGAATAGCCGGTTCAACCTGGTACGCACCCGTTCCCATCTACCTTTCGTGGCACCGTTGTTCCTGTTTAGCCTGCACCCCTGCTTCCTGATGATGAATGGCGGCTACGTGGCGATTCTCTTTATCTTGTTCGCCTTTTTCCCGCTGCTGGAGTCGTATCAACAACCGGATAGCTACCTCTTCTCTTTCCGTTCTGCCGTATTGATCGGGCTGGCCTCGCTCTTTCAGGTATTCGCGTTATGGCTCCTGCCTTTGTGGTGGAGCGGAGAACGGTCGATGCGAGGAGGACAGTCCAGGTCGTTCATCGCTTCGCTCTTTGGGCTTTCGCTAGTCTACGTAACGCTATTCTCTGTTTACTATTTTATGGACGACCTGGCCGGTTTCGCCCGACCGTTCCTGCATTTTGCATCCTTCTCTACTCCCTCCCTTCCAAGTTTCTCCACCGCGGAGTGGGGTGTTCTTTTTTTGGGTATCCTTTTCTTTGTTTTCAACATCGCCCTTGCCGCGAAAATTTACACGCGCGATAAGGTACTCACGCACGTTATCATGCGTTTCGTGGTGTTCCTCGTGGTGGTCATGCTGCTGTTGTCGCTGATCTACTGGGAGCATCTTCGCTTCTTCCTGCTTTTTGCAATATCGCTGGTATCCACCCTGAACGCCTACCTTTACACGAGAACACAAGCCAAAGGGCATATCTACATGGCGTACGGCTGGTTGCTGCTGATGCTGCTTTTTTACGGGACACGTTTCGCCAACGGGTTTTAGGTCTCCTGGAGTTTGGAGGTGATACAATCCCGTTGAGACGCGAGACCATCTTGCCCACGGTTTATTTTGCCACGGGTTATGGCGTAATCCGGTTCTTTTTAACGGGAGCTCGTTTCGATTTCCGGACGGAAATCTCATTTAAATGGTGTTGTGACGTTGCAGCTATTACAGACAATCGTGCAGGGCAACCGGCAAGTAAAAGGTGTTGTTCTTGTCGATGTACACCACTACCGATCCGATATCGAAAGGTTGCCCGTTTCGCTTGGCTACCGACGAGAAGGCTTTCACTTCCAGGATGTTCTTCCCCTTGATCACGCGCAACACCGGGAAGTCGGCATCGCTCTTGTCGATGGTATGGTTCATCCCGAAAAAGACTTCCGCGTGGTTTGCGAAAATCCGGTCGGACAGCTCCTGTAGGGATGATTCCAGGCCCGTCACCTTTTGCAGGTAGTGGTTCACCTCGCGGTTCTTCACGTTTCCTTTGAGCAGGTGGCCCGCGGGGTGGTAGCTGGCGAGTAGCACCTCCTCACCGGTATGCCCGCCCGTGGTGAACCCGAAGCAGGTGCGTGCGTTCAGTATGTTCACGATATGGTGCGCCAAGTTGTTGCTGTTGGATACCTCCATGTAGTTGCCCTCCTTGTAGTTCTTGGACGAGAGCAACGTCTTTAACTCCTCGTCCGTGATGTCGATACCGGTGTATTCTTTGAACGCCGCCTTCATCTCGTCCGGTTCCGTCTTGCTGAGGATCGCTTCCAGGCCGTTGGCGCTCAGCTTGTAGTTGGAGACCGCGCCGAATAGCTGCTCGATTGATAACTTATCGTAGCCCGGGCAGTCCCGGGTGCCGATGGTAATGCCGCTGTTGCCGTGATCGGGGGCGATGACCACGGCGGTATTCCCGTCCCTTTCGGCGAACTCCATCACGAGCCTCACCGCCTCGTCAAAGGCAAGAAACTCATCGATCATCGCGGCGGCATCGTTGGCGTGGGCAGCCCAGTCTACCTGGCTCCCCTCTACCATCAGGAAAAATCCATTCTCGTTTTTCGAGAGCAGTTCCAGCGCCTTGGCGGTCATCTCAGCGAGCGAGGGCACCTTTTCGGGATTCCGGTCGATGTTGTAGGGCAGGGCTTTTTCCCTGAACAGGGCCCATACCTTTCCATCGCCTTGGTAATTGAGCAGTGCATCCCTATCGTTTTGAATCAGTAGGGTGCCATTTTGGGCGAAGTGATCCTTTATCTCGTCGGTTAAAATGTCGTTGCCGCCGCCAAACATCACGTCCAGGTTCTGATGGGCCATTTGCGAGGCGATCGCCTTGTAGTTGCCTCGGTTGTAATGGTGTGCCGAAAAGTCGGCCGGTGTCGCGTGTGGGAATTCGCAGGTCACCACGAGACCCACCGCCTTCCCTTTCTCTATTTTCGCAGCCTCTAGGATGGTTGCTGCCGGCTGAAAGGTGCGGGACGTGTCCACCGGGTAGAGGTCGTTGGGCGACGTCTCGGGGTGGATGGCCACGTTGCCCGTTTGTTGAAGTACACCCGTCGCGTAGGTGGAGCTGGTGGGTGCCGAGTCGCCGATGGGTGCGTTCGATGAGAAGGTGGTGACTGTCCCCGTCAAATAGGGATCGATATGGAGCGTGTCACCCAAACCGTTGTAGTGCTTGAACCACCGGGCCGCCGAGTAGACACCAATAGAGGTGCCGTCAGGGATCATCACGATCACGTTTTTAACCGGCGCAACCTCCTGCGAAAAGAGTAACGTGGCGATAAGAAGGAGGGTGAAAATGGAGCTTACCTTTTTCATACGATTATTTCATTATAACGAGTCTCTTTAATTTAACCATCAAAAATAGGTGAAAAAACGGCTTTTAACAAGCACAAGGGGTAAAACCTGAAATATTTAAAGAGGGAAGAGGTGAAAATAGAGGATATATATCCATGTCGAGGTAACCGAATTAACCGTTTTGTAATATCCCGGGCTCGAAGAAATGGCTAAATTTGACTATATTCGCGGTTCAACAAGAATGGGCCGCATCGCGGGGAACCCCGTGGCGTTTAGGGATAGCTTGAAACGTCTGTTGCCATTCATCATTGAACATTGAACATTGAACATTAAACGAAAGAGATAGCATGAGGAGTAGAAAACCGCTGATACTTGTAACGAACGATGACGGGTATCAGGCGAAAGGAATTGTTTCTCTCATCGAGACGATGAGGGAATTTGGAGAGATTATCGTGTTTGCACCCCACACGCACCGTTCCGGTATGGCGGGTGCCATTACTGCTGAACACGCGCTAAGGGCTTGGTTGCACACGAAGGAGGAGGGACTTACCATGTACGTGTGTAATGGGACGCCTGCCGATTGCGTGAAGCTGGCACTGAATGAGTTCATGGACCGGAAGCCCGACCTGTTGGTGTCGGGAATTAATCACGGCTCCAACGCCGCGATCAGCGTGATCTATTCGGGTACCGTGGGAGCAGTCGTAGAAGGATCTCTTTTCGATGTCCCTTCCATCGCGTACTCGCTCTGTGATTACCATCCCGATGCCGATTTTTCGGAGGTGATGAAGGTGGTCCGCGTGGTCTCGCGAAAAGTGCTGGAAAAGGGTCTTCCACGGGGGGTGAGCCTCAACGTGAACGTGCCCAAGGGGAAGGTGCGCGGGATAAAGGTGGCGACCCAGACACCTGGGAAATGGGTGAACGAGTATTATCGAACCAAGGATGGTATAGGCAGGGAGGTCTTCTGGATGACCGGCCAGTTTGATAACTGGGATAAAGATAACGAGGAGAACGATGAGTGGGTACTTGCTAACGGCTATGCTGCGGTGGTTCCCGTTAAAACCGACATGACCGCATACGATTTTTACCCGCGGCTCAAGGAGTGGGAACTATAGAGTGTACGCCTTTAGGGACACACTACCAATGATTTCCTGAAAATATTTAGTATTGTATCGCCCTGTTGTTAAGTCAATACTTGCATATCAACCAGATAACTAACGTTTTTTAAATTAGTGAATTGGGAGAAGTCGACTACTCTTGTAACCCCAAGGTGATTAGCACTGGCATGTGGTCAGAAGGATTAACGGGGATTACCTCTACACTTTTGATTATCCAATTATGTTTCTTAGAAACAAAAATGGGATTTCCTTGGAGAATTCAAATTAATTTTATTGCAAACTTTCAAGATAAATTTTGATAGCAATCGCTAAATTTTGCCCCAGTTCATGAGATGATTGCGCATCAACCACTACACCTGAAGCATTGGCAAAAGGAATTTCTATTGATGATGCAAAAACCGCGTTAGGCAGTGTTCTTCCCCAATCAGTAGAGGACTGTAAATCAGGACTCTTCCTATTAGCTGCAGTATTCCAAGATGTTCCAAACAACAGGTTAAATGATACTTTGTAAGGAATGTTTCCCTTGTTTGACAATTCTAAAATAGTGCTAAATCGATGCAGTTTTTCCACGAAATTTCCCGTGTCACTTGCAGGATCATTACCAGTGAAAAAAACAAATTCATTTCCCTTATCGGGGTGATCTCCATCACTGCCTCCTCGTAGCCAAGGACAATGCATATCAAGAAAAAACAGTGGCTTATTACCTATCCATTTTGGAACCTGCATAGTAATTGCTTTAATTTCTGGATAAATTTTTAATTTGTAATCGCGATTGTGATCGTGTGGATGCCTGTTTTTACCTTGATCTCCATCCTCTACTCCATCTTTATCAACAAATGGAACGATGAAAAAATCCACATGATCCCTTAGCCACTTTCCCTCTTCTGTGTCAGATAAAACTACATCAATAATACCCTCTAAAGCATAAGAAGCCATCATTTCCCCAGAATGGTGCCTTGCCGATAAAAATACCTTAAAATCTGGGTCGTTATCCCTATTTAAAATTCTCAATAACTCAACTTTTCTCCCTTTTTTTGAGATACAAAGCGTTTCTAATTGTAGATCTGAATAATGTTCATATTTATGTAAAAATCTCTTAAGATCTTTTTCGGTATAATTCATTCCTTGACTGAAGTATACATCATTTTCATCCGGTCCAAAGCTATATTGAAATTCGGTATCTGAGAATCCAATGTCGCCAATCCATCTCCATGAAACACCTTCATCAGTACTTATCGCGGGACCTCTTGAACCTATTACTGATCCATTTAAAAACCTGAAATTCAATGTTCTATTTGCCGCACCTCGAATGCGAAAAGACCAATAAACCAATTTCCTTCCGTATCTCGAAGATCTTGGCGCAGCAAAATAGTGTCGCCATAAATACTATCCACGATAATATTTCCTCCAGGAAATTCAGCGTCAATTTGTATTGACGATGGTGCACGCATGCACATTATGAGATTACTTGTATTCAATAAGATGATAAATATCAAAAACCGTTTCATAAGTTGTTTATTTTTGGTGTAATAGTCAAAATAATGTTTTTCCTTGTCTTTTTATCTCTCGTTCGCTCTTTAAGAAATTCCGACCATTTCATGCGTCACTTCTCGAACAGCCCTATAAAACTCTCTTTATCTGTATGGCAAAGCATCTTGGCTATTGAAAACAACTTTTTGAACGCCTCTTGATCATCATTAAAGGCGATCTTCCTGAACAGGCTATGCGACAATGCGTTATCTTTCATCAATTGCGCAATTGGACCCTATTCACAGGAATAAGGTTATGCAAATTTAGTGAAAAATAATCGAGTTTGCGCTTTAACTCAACTATCGCATTCGCATTTATTTTTACTTTCAACTTCATTTCACCTTGAAAGCAAACAACAAATACAACACGCGAAAGTTAAGTCATTCAATCGTTACCAACACCTTGTGAAGCATTTAAAGAGAGACGGATGGCCAATTCGCGATGAAAACATTCACTTTCTTTGTGAATTTGGAAAATAGTGCTATTTTCGCCAGAGAAATTATGAAACTGACATAATTAAAACAGTCATTAAACACCCTTAAGAACTATTTCGTTAAGCCAAACGAGCAGAAGACAAGTTCACTTGGATTATGCCGTGGCGAGAAATAGTCTAATTTTAATGAACTATTTCGTTAAGCCAAACGAGCAGAAGGCAAATTCACTTGGATTATGCCGTGGCGAGAAATAGTCTAATTTTAATGAATGATTTTTTTAAATTATAAGTCCAAAATGAAAAAGTATCTTTTCACCCTTTCTTTAATCGCGCTTTCTCTATTGGGGTTTTCACAAGAAACACTTTACAAAACGGAAACGAATATCCCTTATTACCCTGAAAGCATTCGTCAGTCTAATGACTATGTTTCAGAAAGATGCGTGTTAGACATCTATTACCCTACCAACAAAAAAGATTTCGCTACCATCGTGTGGTTTCACGGCGGGGGACTCACGGGCGGCTCGAAACAGTTACCCGACAAGTTGAAGAACCAGAACCTATGCATTATCGGGGTTAATTACCGCCTTTCGCCAAAAGTGAAAGCCCCTGTCTATATAGAAGACGCTGCCGCGGCAATAGCTTGGGCATTTAAAAACATCGAGAAATACGGTGGCAGCGCGTCCAAAATATTTGTATCGGGCAGTTCCGCAGGTGGTTACCTCACGTTAATGATCGGTTTAGACAAACAGTACTTGGCGGCGCACGGTATCGATGCCAATCAAATTGCAGGATTAATTCCCCTCACCCCCCAAACCATCACCCATTTTAACATTCGTGAACAGCGAGGAATAAAAAGAACGCAGCCCGTTGTGGATGAATTTGCCCCACTTTTTCACGTTCGTCCCGACGCACCCCCTCTGCTACTCATCACGGGTGACAGAGAACTGGAACTGCTCGGGCGTTACGAAGAAAACGCCTATTTGGCCCGGATGATGCAGGTTGTGGGGCATACAAACACCCGGTTACTGGAGCTGCAAGGGTATGACCACGGAATGGTTTACCCCGCGCTTCCGTTGGTCATTAAAGAGGTGGAACGAATTGTAAATACCAAAGAAGGCAAGGCACTGGAATAATAGACTACTCCAACTATTTTGCTAAAGCAGGTTTTTTGATTTATAATACCGAAATACTGATTACCAGAACGGCTGATCACTTCAGATGTTTCGCCAAGAAACCGAGCATGGTGCTATAGAAGTCCATCCGGTTCTCTTCGCGAAAGAAGGCATGTTCCTCATTGTACTTCACCATGTAGGGAATCTCCATCCCCTTAGCTCGTAGTGCCGTCACGATCTGGTCAGACTCATTTATGTTTACCCGTGGGTCGTTGGCACCCTGCACCACTCAGTCTAATTCGATAATTTGGATGTTTCGAAAATGAATTTCAGAACCTTCGGCTTCCAAGCATATATAACCTTTCGTTTGTGATGAATTGGTGATTCCATTTACATACTTACCATTGACAGATAATTTAATATTACCGTCTACACACACAACCTCGTAGGTATTCCATTCTTTTTTCCCCTTCACCCTATTTTCTCTGGACATACTTCTTGTACCGCGTGGATTTTCAGGAGTTATTTTAACTCCGCCGACACCGAATAACTCGCCATGTACATAAGCAACTGGAGGAGCAACTCCATCACGTGTATTTAATTTCACCCATTCCAAATCCAACATTTGGACTTCAACGCCGTCAGGAAGACGATTATCTCCAGGCTGAGCTTTGCTCCATACAAAAGTTCCTGAATTTCCCCCGGGTTCTTGATGGCTCCACTCAACGTGTAAAATAAAATTTTCGTACTCTTTTTCACTCCTTATTACGCCAATTGGCAAGCCGGTACATTTTAAAATTTTACCCTCAACTTTCCATGTATCTGCCTCTGTATTAACTTGATACCATTTAATAGGTTTTGCATTTTTAAGTTTACCTGCAAGTACATCTTCCATGTGAATTGATTTGCCAAACTTAGCAACCACTTCCTGAGAAAAAATAGTATTTGATTTCAATAAGAATACAGAAACTATACAGAATATTAATAAGACCTGTTTTTTCATGATCAATAATTTTGAATTACGACTATAATTTTGATTGTTTTTCTAGATGATTTTTTCAAAATAACCTTCCCTTAATTGTCTGAATTCTTATGAAAGTATATTCACTGCTCAATACAATTTAAAGAAAAGCGAATATTCGGGATTGCTTGTTTCAATAGATATAAATGAGAGTTTCTTTGAAACAAATGTTTTGAAAAACTACTATTAAAACTCTACAATCCCGAATATTCCAACTATAAGATTAATAATTTGGATTTTGACCAATATTAGGATTCACTTCAATTTCTTCCTGAGGAATTGGCCATAGATAATCTCTGTCGGCTCTGAAGTTGCGAACTAATTGCCTGTTAAAAACAACCCAATCCCCGTTTTCATTTTTGTATCTGATCCCTTCCGCGAGAACACCTTTGAGTGCTCCAAGCTGCCAGCGGTTCATATCAAACAATCTAAGTCCTTCGAATGCAAGTTCAACCGTGCGTTCTTTCCTTAGAATCTCTCTTAATTGAGCTTGTGTTTTACCTGTAGTAATGGGAGGCATTTCAACAGTTGGTCTAGTGCGAACTCGGTTAATGGCATCATAAACAGAATTATCCAGCTCATTCAGTTCAATTTTGGCTTCAGCATACATAAGTAAAACGTCTGCGAATCTTATTAGCTGAAAACTTTTTGTTGATTGACCCGGATTGCCGCCATCTCTTGCCCAATCGAGCCCTTTCCTCATATTAAATCCATAATTAGTTGACAATTCAGTTGCCGCGATTCGATTCTCTGTGGTACTGGTTGGTGTTGAGTCGTAAATAAGCCCGTTCGGCATAACGGCACCCGGATAAAACACGGTATAACCGAACCGCGGATCCAGATTGACGTATTCATTTTCTGGATCTTTGGGACCTTTATAGTCGTGCATCAACAAGTAGGCTCTTAAAGGATCTATACCCGTGCCTCCTGCCAGCGTAGGACCGGCGAAAGAAGCATAATTGGCATACTCGTATCCGGCGGCATATTGACGGGAAAAAATCATTTCTTTCGAATTCATACCTTCGTACCAGAATAATTTTTCATAATCAGGATATAGGTCATATACGCCTAAATCCATTACTGCTTTAGCAGCATCGCGAGCAATGGCATATCTGCCATTATACAACGCTACTCTCGCTTTTAGTGCCAGTGCGGCACCACGTGTCGCCCTGCCAATATCGGCACCGGTATAACTTACTGGTAACGTGTTAGTGATAGCATCTAATTCTGAAATAATGAAATCGACAACTTCGGATTTACTTGTACGACTAACCTGATCTTGAATCACAAGAGGAGTTGTTATTAAAGGTACATCACCCCAGAGAGATGTGAGCATGGTATAATAGTACGCGCGAAGAAATCTTGCCTCTGCTTTTAGTCTAGCCAATAGGGCAGGATCACCGGTTTCAATTCTGTCGATGTTATTTATCGGGTCGTTTGCTTTCCGTACACCAATCCAATAACGTCTCCAAAAATTACGAATACTATAGTTTGTAGGGTCTATTGTACCTACCGCGACATCATACATGTATTGCGCGCTTGACGGTGCATGCATGGCTAGGTCTGTTGCAGACTCAAGCTCAGGGAAATAGTACCCGTCGAGTTCTCTATATGCTGCATTAACAGCTAATACCGCGTCATTTTCTGCTTTCCAGAATATCAATTCGGAAACTGAGCCGGTGGGAATTTTATTCAACGCATCGTTACAGCCCGAAAAAACCAAGATGGACAGCAGAAATAATAATAAAAATATACTATTTTTTTTCATAATAAACTTGTTTAGTTTGATTCTTTTTTAGAAAGTAATGTTCACACCGGCACTATAAGCTTTAGTGTGAGGGAAGAATTGACTCCTACCTCTCGGTGTTTCCGGATCAAATAGTTTTGTAGGAGTAAGCGTTAGGATATTTTCCCCTGACAAATAAACCCTTAAATTAGAAATGTACTTGGATGGTCTGAAAGTGTATCCAAGTTGAATATTCTTCAACCGGATATATTTTGCGTCCTGAATCCAAAAATCAGCAGGAACAAGGTTCCAACTGTTCCCATAGGTTACAACAGGCCATGTTCCCTCGGGATTTCTTGTTGGGTGCCAGGTTTCTTTTGCCATTACTTCGGGAATAAAGTTCCCCCAGTTCGGACCTTCCATTAATGCACCATCAAGCGTGTGCCACTTTTCCAATACGCCCTGGAAAAATACCGAGAAATCGAATGATTTATAGGTGGCATCGGCATTTATACCAAATTCATAACGTGGATCTTCATCGCCCATTATATATTGGTCTCCAAAAGGATAAATAGATTGACTGATAACACCATCTCCATTTAAGTCTTCATAAATAATGTCACCCATTTTAACCTGAGGAACTATTTTAACAGGGTATTTGACAAAATCAGCCTCTGAAAGATACAATCCCGGAGATTTTAATCCACGTAGAGCCGTCATCGAATACCCTTCTTCCCAAACGGAAAATTTGTCGGGGAAATATGGCCCTGTCCCTTTTAAGTCTTCAATTCGGCTTCTGACATCAGAAAAGTTAAGGCCTATAGAATACATTAATCCATCATCATTTCTTCTGGGACTGTAATATTTCACAGAAATTTCGTATCCCTTGTTAGATACCGCTGCAGCATTTTGTGTAGGCGCTCCCACACCAATTGTTGGAGGAATGGGTAATTGCAGCAAAATATCGGTTGTCATATTCCAGTAATGCTCCGCGATAATCTCCATCCTGTTATCAAACAATCCCAGGTCAAAACCAACGTTAGTCATGGTTGTTGTTTCCCAGGTAATAGATGGGTTACCGGCTGTAGTAACTGCCGCTCCCGGTACAACAGTTCCGTTGAACGCGTAAGATTGACCAAGGTCATAATTATTGAGGTATCTAAAAAGACCAATATTCTGGTTACCTAACTGTCCCCAGGATCCCCTTAGTCTTAAGTTGCTGATAGTAGGATTGTCAAGAAGGAATTCTTCCTGTGACACACGCCACCCTGCTGAAAACGAAGGAAATATCCCCCATCTTTTACCATCTGCAAATCTGGATGAACCATCGTATCTCACGTTCGCCTGAAATAAATACCTGTTATCAAAGGCATAATTGACCCTTCCAAAGAAAGATTGTAAAGACCATTCTTCGCGCCAGCCGGCAGTTGTTTGCCCTGCCGATCCTCCGGAACCTATATCACGTAATTCGTTGTTAAAGAAGTTTTGACGGAATGCTTCGATCCTTTTCCATTTATTATCAATTCCTTCATAGCCTAGCACTGCTTCAACAGAATGCTTTTCCGCGAAAATCTCGTTATAATTCAGGTATAACCTTTGACTCCATTCATCCGTGTTCTCTTGCCTTTCTGTCAAGTTATTAACTGCAAACCAACCACCCACCGTCGCCAATTCGCCCGTTTTATAATCCCGCATACCTCTTAGCGAATTCATAAAAGTGCTTTCATCTTGCCCGTAAACTTTGTAGGTGATATCGCCTTTAAGCGTTAGCGAAGGTAATATCTTATATTCAAGTCCAACTTGGCTAACGGTTTCATCCCTGTCAAGCACTCTTTCACCATTTTCCATCATGGCGATTGCATTCCATTGACCACCGATCAATTCCCAGGTGCCATCGGGATATTTCCCATTAATGGTGCGATTCATGTGAAGCATTGCCTGTACTAATCGTTGAGCAGTATGGCCGGGGCCGGTAGCTTTCACGTTCATATAATTCAAGTTGAAATTAGCCGTCAATTTATCAGTGATAAACAGGTCTGAATTTACACGAGCTGACAATCGTTTATTCTTAAATCTGTTCATAACTCCATCCTGATCAATATAGTTCACCGACGCGAACAATCTGCCGTATTCACCACCTGATGATATAGATATTCCGTGACGTTGCTGTGGCGCATTATTACGAAACAGATAGTCTTCATATACCGTAAAAGGATAATTCAGTGGATCTGTACCGGCTGCAACGTTTTTGATGTGCTCCTGGCTATGAATGGGTTCACTACCCGCGCTAACTTGTGCCTCATTCTCAAGATTCAACCAGCTAACCTTGTCAGCGGCTTTCGGATAGCCCAACACGTTTTGAAAACCTATATTATACTGATAGTTTACAACTGTCTTAGCCGAAGCACCGCGTTTAGTCGTAATGAGGATTACACCGTTTGCAGCTCTCGAACCATAGATTGCCGAAGAAGCAGCATCTTTCAATATGGTCATTGATTCAATGTCATTCGGTTCTACAGTTGAAAGAGAACGTTCTACACCATCAACCAATACCAGGGGATTAGAATCATTAAGTGTGCCGTTTCCCCTAACCCTTATTCTGACGTTTTCACGTCCGGGCTCACCCGCGAAGTTCTGGATTGTTAACCCGGGAGACATACCTTGCAAAGCTGTTGCCGTATTGGTAACATCGACTCGTTTTATTAAGTCATCTCCCTGAACGGCACTGATTGCACCTGTTAAATCTGCCTTTTTCTGGGTACCAAACCCTATAACAACCAATTCATCCAGTCCAATATCATCTGAAGCCAATACGACATTAATGCTGGACCTGTTTCCAACAACCACTTCCTGTGTCCTCATCCCAACAAATGAAAATACAAGGGTTGCGTTTGCAGGGACATTACTGATAGCATAGTTCCCGTCAATATCGGTGGTAGTTCCCCTGGTTGTACCTTTTATAACTACTGTTACGCCGGGAATAGGATCTCCAAGATCATCAGTAACATTTCCGTTTACTGAACCTTCTTGCATAACACCGCTGATGGAAACATTATTATCACCAGAGGCGGTTTTGTCATACAATAAATTACCTGAAGCGAAGGTGGTGTTAACCGTGTATGTAAATAACACGATAAACAATATTCGCATAGATAATAACAAATGTTTAGTTTGAACTTTTTTGTCTAAAAAGTCATTTCTTGAATCCTTCATAAAATTGTAATTAATGTTAATGTTAGAATTTTAAAAAAATCATTTGTGTTTGAATTTTCCAATACGATAAAACATTCTTTTCCCATAGGCACAATCATTTTTTTAAATTGTTAGTAATGATATAATTAATTTTTGCAAAAGTAAATCATGTTTTTTGGAAATACAAATGTTTTAACTTAAACATCACGCTCTCTTTTTGCAACATTATTGTATTTTTTTGATTCCCAACAGATTACTAAATGTCAAATTTGATAGAAATTCTCGGATTAAATACACTAATTAATATACTGGTTATATGGCTGTGACTTAGATTTTTATATTTGGAAAACAAAGGTCCTATACTAGGCTTATTTTAATTATTACATAAATTTAACATAAAATGCACTTATTGGTTTATTTATCTTTCAAGTATTTATCAAACCAACTGATTGTTCTCGTTAATAAATCCATCTTATTTTTTGGCTTTAAATCCGGACGCCATCCATGGCCTTCGTTCAAATATAGCACGAACGATGTTTCAACTTTATTCTTTTTTAACGCAACATACATTTCTTCCGCTTGAGTAACAGGGACTTCATTGTCCCTTGCACCATGAAGAAATAGGGTAGGAGTTCTAACGTTTTTTACATTTCGTAATGGCGACCACTGCCAAAGAAGTGGAAAATTATCATATACTGATCCATTAAATTCGGTCTCTATTAATGAATGATATAAGGAAGTGCCGGCAAAACTTATTAAATTACTAATACCACCATCTGAAACAGCAGCTTTAAAACGATCAGTCTGAGTGATAATCCAATTTGTCATATATCCCCCATAGCTCTGCCCTGTAACGCCAAGTTTATCTTTATCAATCCAAGGATAATTTTCTATTACATAGTCAACCCCTGTCATAAGATCCTTATAATCACCACCACCCCAATTTAAAACAGTTCCACTTGAAAAATTCTGCCCATATCCATGACTTCCTCTCGGATTAACAAAAAGTACAGCATAACCATGAGAAGACAACAATTGCATTCGATCTTCAAAATCATAACCAAACATGTTATGAGGGCCACCATGAATTACAAGTATTAAAGGATATTTTTTAGATGAATCGAATAAAGTCGGCTTCATTAACCATCCCTGAACGTTTGTTCCATCAAAACTTTTGAACCACACCGGTTCTGCATCATTAAAGTGGAATTTTTCTTTCAAATCCTTGTTTTGTTCTGTAATTTGAACACTATTTTTATTTTTTTCGTCATAATAAAAGACTTCACATGGATTGGAAATATCCATGCTAATGTATGCAATATTGTTCTCGTTACTTAACGAATATTCCGTGACGTGAATTTTCCCATCTATTACAATTTCTATTATCCCATTCGAAGGGGATACCCGATACAGATTAGTTTTACCTTCGTCGCCTACCGTGAAATAAATGAATTTCCCATTTTTACTCCATGAAATATTCTCAATTCTCCTGTCTAACGAATTCGTCAAACATTGTGGGTTGTTACCATGAATAGACATGACGTAAAGATGAGTATCTTCTGAAAAACTGTCTTTGTTAGTAGTATTTGTGCCTGTAGTAGCAAGAAAAGCAACAAATTCATTATTAGGAGAGCAAGTTGGCTGGAAAACCGTTCCAAAATTTTCCGTGAGCCTTGTCACCTCTTTAGTTTCAATATTTACTTTCCATAAATCTTCGATCTGGTTATTATCCGGGTCTTCTGTTCGATTACTTGCAAAAAGTATATGACGTCCGTCTGATGACCAGGAAAGTGAATACTCGTTATAGTTATCATCGGTAATTGCTTCCAGCCCTTCTCCTGACGCTGAAACAACAAAGACAACCGTGAGACGATTATCAGCGAAAAATGAACGACCTCTGCCACCCTTGGTTTTGTATAGAAGTCTATCTATAACTTTAACTTCATCATTTTCATTATTTGTAGCCGAATACGGTAGCGTGCTTATAAACGCGACATGTTTTCCATCTGGCGACCATTCAAAGTTCATATCAGTCAGATGATTAATAAAATAATCGGAAGAAAAAATTTCAGCCAAAACTGTTTTTTGATCATTTACTATATTATATTTCAACAAATTTCCGTCATCAGATATGTAAATGAATTCATAACTGTTTGGCGACCATTTAGGATTTTCACCTTCAGTTAAAACTTCGCGTTCTTTTGTTTTTAGATTAATGAGTTCGATGGAACTTTTCGTTGAATTCAACGAAGCGTCTGTTTCAGTAACCACGTAGAGAATTTTCTCTCCATTGGGAGATAATTTTACACCTCTCACTCCTTTTAATTTGAAGATATCGTTAGGGGTAAAAAGCTGTTTTGTTTGATCATTATTAATTATAGCATTTTTTTCCATCGTGCAATTACCCAAAACTTGTTGAGACCAATTAATTTGAACCTGTGACAGGATAACAATAAAGAACAATATTTGTAAAGACTTTTTCATTCAGTTCAATTTTAAAAGTCAGTCTTCCAAGCGAACTTCTTCTAAACCCGAAACAGGCACATTGTGCTCTTTGGCGAATTCATTTATTCGTTCATTCAGGTTTTTTTGCCATTCTGGTAGTTTCATTCTCTGAAAAGGAGCAATCATATAGTCAAGCCCAATCCTACGATCGGCCCAATGATCTTTTACATCATCCAGTACATGTACAAAATTACGCCCTCCCATACTTCTGCCCTTTTCATACCGACTTTTTTCCCAGGTGTGTGTGAGATTTTTCCACATCCATTTGCTCCAATTATTAAGTGAGTTTACTTCGTTACTGGCTTCTACCATAAATGATACGGCAGCATCATATTTCTTTTCATTTTCGGATGATTTCGCACGTATTAGAAGAGATTCAGCATCGCGCAAAGTTAAAATTGTTTTAATAAAATAACGTTGAAGATATGCGATGGATAGAAATACCTCCAAATTATACCTGTTTCGCTCCACTTGTCCAATATTGAGCGTTAGCTTGTTGATTAACTCATCGTTTTTATATTTAATACTTTCTGCCTTGGTGATCAATTCCTTGTATTTCTCAGAAAAAGTAGGCGTGATATCCAGAGTTTTAGCTGCAGGTATTTCTGGGACATCAAGTAATTCGTCTGTTCTTCGTGTCCCTATTCCTTTGCCATAGCTGTTGCCGTAACCGGGGCCTCTTTCGGTACTGGTAACAATATCCCAACCTTCTTCGTAGAATCTGGCCCCTTCTATCAAAAGATAATAAGCTGATATCATATCAGGTGCATTTTGCCCATAAAATATATCCATGAAATCAGCAACGCCTTGTTCTACAGTAGGGAAATATGGATTCCATCCGTATGAACTGACTACTGCCCACCCCAATTGGAAAGTTTCTTCGTGTAATCCTGCATCATCCCAGGCAGCTGCAAAAGTACCCATTGGAGTTGTACCAGTCTCTAAAATATTGCTAAGAGTTTTTGAATTTTCTTCAAGTCTTGAGCTATTTTGGCGTTTCCATTTTTCTACAGCAAAATGATTTGGGAACAATAATTCAGCCCCTTGCGTGGAACTGTACGCGAGTTGGCGCATTCCAATTTTTTCCTCTTCTGCTGTAAATGCTTTATTACCCCCAACTCCATTAATAATGTCACCAGGTAGCATAGCGATATGTTTTGGCAACAAAGGATATTCCACCCATGCAATCATACGTCGTCCTCTTTCTTTTAGCCATCCGTGAGCTTTTACTGCAAATTCCACCCATGCCAAACTCCGGTTTTCCTCGTTGTAGGGGGCATCGCATTTATCACAAATACCAGCATAATATATCTCGTCTGTTGAAACATGAAAATAGTCTACGCCAGGTGTCGCGTCAATCATGTCCTGGTACATATCAAAAATCAGTTCAATCGCTTCAGGGTCACACATACAAGCTTGATAATTCGAACCGTCACTTTTTAAATGGGCAAATTCCTTATGTTTCAGAACATATGCCATATGTGCCGGTGCCTGAATATTGGGAACTAATTGAATATGCCTTTCCAACGCGTATTTAGTTAATTCTTGCATTTCAGATTTTGTATAGGCTCCTGGTGCTCCAATTACCGGATGTGAAGGATATTCATATTTATCTTCCATTTCAAAAGAGATGGTGTTTACTTTAAAAAAGGCATGCCAGTCTATAAGACGCTTCAACGTTTCGATCCTCTTTTGATGATGCTTGGTATCCCAATGGACAAATCTCAACTGTGTAGCGGGCCAGTCACGAATTGCACATTCGGGCACAATACATTCACCACTTGGATTTCTTCTGATTAACTGGAGTAAGCTTTGTACCCCGTAGAATAGTCCTACTTCGGTGTTCCCAGTAATATGTATGGATTCAGCTGTTATTTGAAGAAGATAGCCTTGTTTTAAAAGCTCGACATCATTCGTGCTTTTTATCGTTCCTGACTTTACTCCCAAAAAAATCTTTTTCTTACCTTGAAGCCCGAAATTTAAATTATGTAGCTCGGAGACTCCTTCGATTAATCTTTTGTAGGCAATATTATCTTTTCCTACACTCGATTCGACTCCCCAGGATCCGTCAACAATAACATTTTTATCCCCAAGCTCAACCTGTTGGGGTGCAGGGAGTAAACTAAAACCTCTTGTTTTAAGTTCAGTTAGAAACGGGGCATCTTTTTCTACGTCGGCATGTAAATAATCGTGATAGGAAAAAACAAAAAAGGCAACAATAATAATGCTTTTCAAGAAAAATAGAGATTTGTTTTTAGAGTAAAAAAAATTCATGATTGCTCTTTTAAATGATTTAAAATGGATGTATATATAATTAAGTACGTTTTTATCCGGCTCCTTGTATCGGTCCACTGCTCGAGACCATTCCGGCCAATTCGCACACCCTCTCGATACTCGGTAACATACGCGTTGCCACTTAAGCGCACCTCTTTCTCACCCTCTGATTGTGCCGACAATCGTGTCCCGAAAAGGGGAACAAATAAAAACAGGATCAACAATCGTTTCATACGAACCCGATTAAATCATCTTGACGATGCGCTCAATCCCTTCCGCCAGCCGGTCGACCTCCTCACGGGTATTATAGAAAGCGAACGAGGCACGTACCGTGCCGTCGATACCCAGGGTACGCATCAACGGTTCCGCACAGTGGTGGCCGGTACGAACAGCGATGCCCATACCGTCGAGCAGGGTTCCTAAATCGTACGGGTGAATCCCCTCAACCAGAAACGAAATCACGCTGCTTTTTTCTTTGGCCGTACCTACGATGCGCAATCTCGGTATCGCGAGGAGACGTTCGGTAGCGTAATCCAACAGATCCTTCTCATACCGCTCAACCCGCTCGATCCCGATGGCGGTAAGGTAATCCAGGGCGGCACCAAGGGCAGCGCAACCCACGTAATCGGGCGTTCCCGCTTCAAACTTGAAAGGCGGACGGTTGAAAGTGGTCTCCTCGAAGGTCACCCCCTCGATCATCTCCCCCCCACCTTGATAGGGAGGGAGGGCGTTCAGCCACTTCTCTTTGGCGTAAAGGACGCCCACCCCGGTCGGACCGTACACCTTGTGAGCAGAGAAGGTCAGGAAATCGCAATCGAGCGCTTGGACATCCACCCGAGTGTGGGGTGCACTCTGGGCCGCATCAATCAGCACCGGCACGCCACGTTGGCGGGCTATCTTCACGATCTCCCCCACCGGGTTGATCGTTCCCAACACGTTGGAGACATGTGTAACGGCTATCAGCTTGGTTTTACTCGAAATCAGCCTTTCGAACCCCTCCATGACCAGTTCGCCTGCCGGGGTAATAGGTGCCACTTTCAGTTGGATGCCCATCCGCTCCCGCTGGAGCTGCCACGGGACGATATTGGAGTGGTGCTCCATCGCGGTGATCAGTACCTCATCATCGGCACGGCATTGGCTGCTGCAGAACGACGAGGCGACCAGGTTGATCGCCTCTGTAGCTCCCTTGGTGAAAACGATCTCGTTGATCGATGCCGCGTTAATGAACCGGCGCACCGTCTCGCGGGAGGCCTCAAACAGGTTCGTCGCCGCTTGACTAAGGGAGTGCACCCCCCGATGCACATTGCCGTTCGCCGTGATGTAGACTTCCGTGATCTTCTCCAGAACCTGTCGAGGCTTCTGCGTGGTCGCGGCGTTATCAAGGTAGACCAAAGGATAGCCATGAACCTCCCGGGAAAGAATCGGGAAGTCGGCCCTTATTTTATGTGCGTCAAAAAACATGAAGTGGTTATTTACATCCCCGTCCAATTACATACATATCTCGCAGTTACCGCAACGGGTAAACTCGCCCCGGAAGCGCTTATCGATAAGGTGAACCAAACGCTCTTGCAGCGCCGGTATCCGAACCATATCCACCACGTCACGCGTGAAGGCCACCATCAACATCAACTGTGCCTCCTCGGCACTGATACCCCTTGCCTGCATGTAGAAGCGTGCCTCTTCGTCGAGGTGACCGGTGGTGAGCCCGTGCGAACACTTCACGTCATCGGCATAAATCTCCAGTTGCGGTTGCGCAAACATCCGTGCCTTGTCCGACATGACCAGGTTTCTGTTCACCTGGTACGCCAGCGTCTGCTGGGCATCTTTCTCCACCAAGATCCTCCCGCGGAACACCCCGGTGGCCTCCTCCTGCAGGACCGTCTTGAACAGCTGGTTGCTGGTACCTCGCGGGACGGCATGATCCACGAACACGAAGTTGTCCACGTGTTGCTTCTTGTCGCAAATGGCCAACCCTCCGGCGTGCACGTCCGCGTGCTCGCCCAACAACTTAAAGCGGTAGTTGTTACGGGTGAACCCGTTATGAAGGGTAATGCCGGTAACGTGGACGACAGAGCGTTCTTTCTGCTCGCAAAAGAGGTTGTTCAAGCGGGTTACCTTCACCGAGTTCTCCTCCAGCTCGTAGAGGTCCACCTGCGCCGAGGCCTCTGCCGCGATCTCGGTTACCTGTGTCACCACGAAGTGGACGTCGTCTACCGCGTGGTCGCACACCAGCAGCTTCACCTGCGCGTTCTCCTCGGCGATAATCAGGTTTCGCCGGTTCACGTTCAAATCTACCCCCCCTCGCAAAATGTTTATCAGCTGGAGCGGCTTCTCGACCGTCACGTTCTTCGGAACGTACACCACGAAACCATCTTGGGCAAACAAGGTATTATACGCCACCGTACCATTACCGGTGTAATCGGCTATCTTTCCGTAGTGCGCTTCAAACTGCTCCGGGTATTTTTCGGAAAAAAGACGCAAGCTCCCCACGAAGGCCCCTTCGGGAAGGGGTTCCCCCTGCTTTAACTTGCCGTAGTAGTCTGGTTTTATTTTGCTAAATTGCTCATGCTTGTGAAGTTCTCCTTGCTCCACCTTACCATAATAGCGGTCGTTTACCAGAAAGCATAGGTGGGTGTTGAGGTTGGGTACATTGCACTTGAACGCGTCGTACGGGCTCACCTTCACGGGAATATTCCGGAGGTTCAGTCCCAGGTCTGCGTCGAAGGTGTGTACGATATTCGAGTGGCGGTATTCCTCCTGCTTAGTGGTAGGGAAGCCCGTTCGTTTAAACGCCTCCAACGCCGCGTCGCGAAGCCTGTTCATCCCCTCCGCGGAGTACTTATCCACCTCTCCTCGGTATTGTTCAAATAACGCTATGTACTGTTCCTCAATCATCTTAAAATTAGGCTTAACGGTCGGTACACCAGTTACGAGTTCTGCAACCAAACGCGCCCCATACACCCGGAGTAGAACTTGGTTCGTTCATCGCTTAAGGATTCACTATCCAGTCATACCCCCTGCGTTCCAGCTCCAGTGCCAATTCGGGATCTCCCGACTTCACGATCTTTCCGTTGTACAGCACGTGTACCCGATGGGGCTTGATATACTCCAGCAGGCGCTGGTAGTGCGTGATAAGGATGGTCGCGTTCTCCTGGGTATGCAGCCTGTTCACCCCTTCGGCCACCACCCGCAACGCATCGATATCAAGGCCCGAATCGGTCTCGTCCAGGATGGATAGCAGCGGATTAAGCATCGCCATTTGGAATATCTCGTTTTTCTTCTTCTCCCCCCCGGAGAACCCCTCGTTGACCGAGCGGCTCACCAGCTGGCTGTCCATCCCCAGCAACTCCCGTTTATCACGCATCATCTTCAGGAACTCGCTTGCCGAGATGGGGGCCTCCCCCCGGTATTTACGTTGCGCGTTGATGGAGGCCCGCGTGAAATTCACCATGCTTACCCCGGGTATTTCCACCGGGTACTGGAAGCTAAGGAACAGCCCTTCGCATGCCCGTTCCTCCGGTGCCATCTCCAGCAGGTCCCTCCCTTTAAATGTAATGTTTCCCCGTGTCACCTCGAACTTGGGATTCCCCGCCAGCACAGACGCCAGTGTACTTTTTCCGGAACCATTGGGCCCCATGATGGCATGAATCTCACCGGGAGCCACTTCAAGGTTTATCCCTTTTAAAATCTCCTGTCCCTCCACGATCGCGTGCAGGTTCTTTATCTTTAACATAGTTTGCTTGTATGATTTGGTGCGTGTCGCGATTGAATAACAACTGGCTTCACCGAATTGTTTTATCACTTAGCTCCTGTCGTGGCATCTCGCTTCACCGCTTCCACCTTGTTTACTTTTTCCTCTCCCTCTTCCTTCTCCATCACCAAATCCTTTAGCAGCACATCGTGCTTGCCTTCATACAGGCTGCCTCGCGACGCGATAAGGGCTTCCCAATGCGCGTGGAATTTCTTATCGGTATCGACCAGGAAGTCTTCGGATCCCTTGGAGTCGATTTTCGACAGGACATAGTTCACCGAGATGAGGTTGATGTCCACCGCGGGTTGAAAGGCTACCACCCGCTCGTCACTTGCCAAGGACGTGGGAGAAAGCACGTTCAACTCCACCAGCTCGTCCAGGATGATGTGGGTGAGGCGTGCGGGAACCTGGCACCTCACCGAAAGGCGGTCGGCCGTAAGGGGTGGCTGCTCGTTGGCAAACCGTTGCACCACCTCCGATGCAATCATCAGCGTGAAGAAATCCTTGTACCGTCGGCTGATATTTTTCGTCTCCTTCTCAAAGGAGAACTTTCTCACGTTCTGTGCAGCGTACGACAACTCCGCGCCAATCAGGGTGATAAACCACGAGAGCTGAATCCAGAGGAGCATGAGGGGGATGGCCGCGAATGTCCCGTAAATCGCGTTGTAACGGGTAATCCATATCTGCCCTGAAAGGTAGAGCATTTGAACGAATTGAAAGGTGACCCCTGCCACGATTCCCGCGATGAACGCGTTTTGAAACTTCACCTTGGTGTTCGGTATAACCAGGTAGAGGGCGGTGAAGAGCAAGATGATCAGCACGAACGGGAGAATATCCAGCAACCTGGGGATAATGGGGTACATAATATAAATCGCCTTGAGCGTATCGTTCTGGGGATAGTTCAGGATATTGAGCGCGTTGATCAAGATAAAGAAGATGGGGACAAACAACACCATCGCCGAGTAGTCGGTCATCTTCCGGGCGATGCTCCGCCCCCGGCTCACCTGCCATATCTTGTTGAAATTCGCCTCGATATCGTTAAACAGGAGCAGGATGGTGTATAGGAACAGGAGGATACCTATTCCGGCGAACACCCCCCCTCCCTTGGCCTCTTCCAGCGAGTTGTTGATCGCCTCCAACAGGATGTCGAGGAACTCGTAGGTACGCTCACTGGCACTCGGTTCACCGGCCGTCGACTCGCTGGTCACCATTTCCGTCAGGTGCCTATTCCCCCCGGTCATCAGGTTAAAGAGGCCGCTCTGCATGATATTCTCTATCCCGAACCCGCGGGCGATGGCGAAAATAATGGCCAACAGCGGCACGATAGAGAGCAGGGTGCGGTAGGTTAACGACCGTGCGCTGGCGGCAATATTCAGCTCCTGCACGTTTCGCACGGTCAGCATCACCGTTTTTATCGCGTTGAAAAGGATGTTTTCCTTGTTCGACATCGACTCCGGGTTCAAGCGCCAGATATCGTACGTGAGGAACTGGATTACACGGGTGACCCGGCTCCAAAGTCGCCCGATCCTGCCTTGCTCCTCCATTTCATCGCCACCCTTTTTCTTCGCGTTACCCGCCATATCGCTTCTTGATGATTCCAGAAAAAAGCAGCCGGTCTATAAGCCGGGTTCTGTATCCCGGTAAACCGGGTGTTTGTCATTTATCTGCGGGGCGATGTCGCCATCCCCCTGTAGCGGCCTACCCCTCGGCATCGGGCGAGCAACCCTACCTATCCGATATACATGGCCTTGCAACCCATAGCGCGTACGGCGTGCCACGTCACCATGGCACCCGGTGAGCCCTTACCTCACCTTTTCACCCTTGCCCCGGCCAGGCCGCGGCGGTTGTTTTCTGTTACGCTAGCCTGCCCTCGCGAACGGCTTCCCGTTAGGAAGTATGGCGCTCTGCGTTGCCCGGACTTTCCTCCCTCCCACGTGGGGAGAGCGACAAACCGACCTGCTGCAAAGTACAAAAATAGCAATAAGAATTGAGTTTAAGGCTTTTCTAACTGTTTTTCGTCCCGTGATGAATTGCTAATCCCTGTATTGATCAATCAAAGGAGAAATAAGACGAAGCGTAGCTTACAATATTTAATGCAGCATTACCTAGCAGACCTAAGCTCAACTTAAAAGAAAAAAGCCTTTGATTTCTGAAAGAGTTGCTCTATCTTTGTTTAGTGACTTCTTTGATGTTTTTGATCTTCATTACAATTAGACTATTTCTCGCCACGGCATAGCCCAAGTGAACTTGTCCTCTGCCCGTTTGGCTTATCGAAATAGTTCATTACAATTAGACTATTTCTCGCCACGGCATAGCCCAAGTGAACTTGTCCTCTGCCCGTTTGGCTTATCGAAATAGTTCAATTTAGCAGGAGCTTGTTTCTGGGTATTGGGAAGAGAAGACGAAAACATATACAGTTCTGCCATACCGACAGAACTACCAGGAGTAAGGTGAAAGTATAGAGGCTTCAACTTCTTTCCAACGTTTCATTTAAAATAACGGACTCACCCACCTTCAGCCGCAGGTCCACGCTTTTCCCTTGATACAATACGGTAAGCGGGAGACCTGTCAGCGAATGAATTTTTACCTTGCATAGCTGTCCATTCTGCCACTCCATATCGATTTCCGCGCCCCCTCGTGCGCGAAGGCCACTCACCCGTCCATTCTTCCAGTCGACGGGTAGGGCTGGTAGCAAAGTGATATTGCCCCCGTGAGACTGCAAAAGCATTTCCGCGATACCGGCGGTTCCCCCGAAGTTCCCGTCGATCTGGAACGGGGGATGGTCGTCAAACAGGTTGGGCAGCGTCGATTTGCTCAACAATTCGTTCATGTGATGCAACGCGTTCTCGCCATCACCCAGTCGCGCGTAAAAATTGATGATCCAGGCTCGGCTCCAGCCCGTGTGTCCTCCTCCTTGTTCCAGCCGCCGGACTATGGTCTGTTTGGCCGCTTCAAAAAGGGCGGGGGTAGCGGGTGTAATCTGCGTGCCGGGATATAGTCCCACCAAATGCGACATATGGCGGTGGCCCGGTTCCGTTTCATCGTAATCTTTTACCCACTCCTGTATCCCACCGGTTTTCTCGGACACTTTCACGGGAGGCATCTCGCTTAAAACAGCTTTTAAAGTATCGGCAAAGTCTTTGTCGATACCCAGGCAGTCGGCAGAATGGATACAGTTGTTGAATAGCTCCGTAATTATTTGCAGGTCGATGGTGGCCGCGTACGTCATATCGAACCTTTGCCCCGTGCCGGGCATAACGTACCGATTTTCCGGCGAGTTAGAAGGTGCGGTGACCCATTGCCCCTCGTTATCCCTGATCAAGAAGTCGAGCACGAACTCCGCGGACCCTTTCATGATCGGATAAGCCAGATCACGCAGGTAAGCGAGATCCCCGGTGAACACGAAGTGCTCGTACAACGCGAACGTCATCCAGGGGCCACCCATGGGAAACAGGCCCCAGATACCATCCATAACCGAAGTACGACCGAAGACGTCCGTCAAATGGTGCAGGGTCCAACCACGTGCCCCGTACATCTCACGCGCCGTAACGCTTCCCGGCTCTTGTAACTGCTCTAAAAAGCGTGACAAAGGAATCACCGTCTCACTCAGGTTACAAACCTCCGCCGGCCAATAGTTCATCTGCAAGTTAATGTTGGTATGGTAATCCGATCCCCACGGCGCCATGAAGTCCTTACACCACACCCCCTGAAGGTTGGCGGGTAAAACGCCCGGGGCACGCGAACTCCCCATCAACAAGTAACGCCCGAATTGAAAGTAAAGCACGACGAGTTGGGGGTCGTAGGCGCCATTTTTCACGGCCTGCAATCGCTTATCAGTAGGCATGGCAACGTTAGCGCTTTCGCCAAGGTCCAGCGAAACCCGGTTAAACAGGGTTTGGTAATCCCGGGTATGCGACTTTTTAATGCTACTAAACGTTTTGTTTCCCGTGCTCTCGAGAATTTTACTGCAAATTGCACCGGGATTAATGGAACGGTCGAAGTTCAATTTCTCTAGGTTGTAATCGGTAGCCGCCGTTACCAACAGGGTCAGCTCGTCCGCGTTCTCCACCACCAGCGAGTTACCCTCAGCGCGAATAGACCCCCCCCTGTTCAACGCTTTTAGGCGGGCTTCAAACTTCATGTGCGCTCCACCCGGACCTCGCAAAGAATCATCCGAATCCATTACCTGTCCGGTCATGATAAGCCCATCCTCTTCAGCCCTCGTTAACGCGTCTTTTTCCCGCGTTAAGCTCACCTTCAAACTCAAAGCGCCTTTTTTTGAAGCCTTTACATGCACCGCGATTAGGTTATCGGGCGCCGAAGCCAGCACCTCACGCATGTAATCCACCCCGTCCACCTCGTAGGTCACCCGGCAAATGCCCGTGTTCAAGTCCAATTCTCTCCGGTAATGGGTACATGAACTATCTCCAAACTCGAGGAACAGGTCGCCCAACGTCTGGTAAGAACGAACACGAGGCGGTGTACCCACCATGTGTTCCTCGGCTAATGCAGTGGCCTCTAATATCTTGTCATCGAGAATTAACTCCTGTACCTCTTTTAGGTGCTTCAAAGAGGCTGGGTTATTGCTGTTTATCGGCCTTCCGCTCCAAAGGCTCTCCTCGTTTAGCTGAACACGCTCGGTACCCGTTTGCCCGAAGACCATGGCACCCAGTCGTCCGTTACCCACCGGTAAGGCCTCGTTCCACGTATCAGCGGGCTGTTCGTACCAGAGGATTAACGAGGGATCCCCCTTTTGTTGCTGGCAACCGATCAGCAATAATAAACAACAGAAAACAACTATTCGTTTCATTCTCTTTATCATTTCTCACGACTCATGACAAACTCCCGGTTAATCGTGGTAACCCTATCGAGAAAACCGGTAAAATTCAAAATTGCCCGTGACCTCTTTGAAGCTCCACGGCCGACCAACCATCTAAATTAAAATCTGACGGCAATACTCCATGCAGGTCCTCACCTCCTTCACCGAAGTCGACCAAGGGGCTACCGGGTATTCAAGCTCTATATCGCAATAGATAGGCCATCCCTGGTCCCTAACAAGCTGTAGAACCTCCTTCAGGGGAGTTTCCCCTTGTCCCCACACTTGATTCTGATTCCTAACGGGATTATCCGGCCCGGTTTTGTCTTTCAAATGCAGGCTGGCTATCCTGTCGTGATATTTACGAATAAAATCGGCGGGATTAAGGCCTGTAGAGCCAAAGTAATGGCCAACGTCAAAGTTCAACATCACTGCGGGGGAATAGGCCAATTGCCTGTCAATATCGAAACCCGGTTCCGCGTACTGTCCATGGTTATGAAGTATCGCGTACATCCCGTTGCGTTCTGCCGCGGGACCCAGCATCTTCGCGTTCTCATCACCTACTTCGACAGATATACCAATGGCACCCAGCGTTTTAGCGATTTTAAAAGAGTAGTCAAGCTCTTCGTCGCTTGTCCCCGACAACCACTTCAATATATGAATGTTGACCCCCGCTTCGTTGAACTTTTCCCGAAGTTGCGCGTATTTTTCAATTATCCCCTCCGATTTTCTCCACTCATTCAGCTCATTTTGGAACTGCTCAATCAACTTTTTCTCCTCATCCGTAAAGGGCTCTTCTGGCGTAGCCCTTCGGCTAACTGGGTTCACAGGCGCACCCAAGTACCTTTCCAACCCCGACCCCATCAATTCGATGGAGCCAATACCCGCATCAACGCACGCTTGTAGCGTGATGTCCACATCATCCCCCAAATCTCGAAAGCTATAGGTGATGCAACCAATTTGCACGCCAGCAAACTTTGAGTTAGGCAATGTACCGGTGGTACGTTTAGCTTCACGTTTCGCGCTGTTCCCACTTGAACAAGCATAACTAGTGCCGAGAATCGACGCGGCAGCCGCGACGGCAGACACTCCAAGAAAGTTTCTCCTCGATAATTTCATATGATTACAATGTTTATTTTTAAAGGTATCATATGGAACTCGCTTTTAATCATGCTCGTTTCATACGATTATTTCATTTTTATATTTCATGTTACATCTGTTTCACAAATAAACAGATGCGATGCCTTTTTCACCCTATATTTCCACCCCATTTCCAAAGCAGGGCTATTGTCATTGTTAAAAACAAGCGACTTCACTTTTCATGGAAAAATCTAGTTGCACTTTTTGTTCCCCTCTGAAAACTTTGCATCTACGAAACAACTTAAACTTCGATTTTCTCGAAGAATTATCTTGTCTCGATGTCATTTAAAAAGGTTTTTACAAATATAAACGCTTTTGCGATTATTTTGGCGAAAAAGTGAAACGAATTTTGCTTGGAACGAATTCTTTAACTTTTCCCTATTGAACGTTTCTCGATTTTCCTGAAATTTCACTCCCGAAAATTTAGACCAGTTGTGCCAAACAAATAAAAATGGCTATATTTGACGTATGAATAAAAACATCCTCGTATGGATTTTATGCCTCCTTTGCGTTAACATCCACATGTTAGCGTCGCCGTTTCACGGGTCAGCAAACGAGAACCTGACAACAGGTTACGATGAGCGATCGCCACACCTGTTGGCATCCCCGTGTCACACGTCAACGACCGAAAACCGTGAACCGTATAACCGCCAAATCGGCGAGACAACGTTGACACCCTCGTTTCACGTGTCACCAACCGGGAACGACCATAACGATGGAGCACGCGATAACCCGTTCGCAACTATTCCCGGGGCACTTAAACAGATTAAGACCCTAAGGGAAGAAGGGAAACTACACGGGAACGTGGAACTCGTCGTTCAGGAAGGTAAGTACCGAATCACCCACCCTATCATGATCACACCCAGTGTATGGGATGGTAATGATACGCTGTTTATCAAAGCGGAAAAGGGTAACAGTCCGATAATAAAAGGGAGCATCAGCTTAGGAAAGTTCCAACGGGTTTCCGAAAACCTTTGGGAAATGGACCTCTCCCACCACACCCGGTTAGGCACGCGGAATTTTCAGCAACTATTTATAAATGGACAAAGGGCCACCCGGGCACGAACCCCTGATTTTGGCACGCTGTTTAAAACGGGAAAGGTGCAGGAGATAAAGCTGGATTCCAACAACACCGTTACCGGCGGATGGGCGGTACAAAAGCTGTTCCTGTATAAGGAGCAATTTGACGCGTTAAAACCCGCGTTCCCGGAAATCCCCAACGTGATCGTATCCATCCACCACGCTTGGGACAGAACCCGCAAATTCGTTCAAAACGTCTCCATGGAGGACTCTTCCGTTTTTATCATCAACCGACCCATGCCGCCATGGAACAGGCTTGACAACTCATCGCAATTTTATTTTGAAAACTCCCGGCACTTCCTTGATTCACCCGGGGAATGGTTCGTAGATCCTGGAGGGACCCTGTTTTACGTTCCACGCCCGGGGGAAGAGATCTCGCTGACCGAAGCAGAAATCCCGGTGCTGAACCAACTGTTGGTCATTAACGGGGACGAAGAGCAGCAGGTAGCAAACATTGTCTTTGAGAACATCTCGTTCCAACACACCCGTCACGTGATGCCTATACGAGGTGAAGACCCCAACCAGGCAGCCGCGTTATACACCGCCTCCATCGAGCTAAATTACACCGATAACATCGTTTTCAACCAGTGCGAGATTGCCAACGTGAGCAACTACGCCATTTGGTATAAAACGGGATGCCGCTCCGGTGAAATCTCGCGATGCCATATTCACGATCTGGGCATGGGCGGCATAAAGATCGGAAATATCACGTACCCCGCGAACGAACGAGAGGTGACGAGCCATATCTTGATCGACAATAACATCATCCGGAGCGGAGGGTTTGAAAATCCAACGGGTGTGGGTGTCATCATCTTTCATGCCAGTGATAACACGGTTTCACATAACGATATCGCCGATTTTCGTTACACTGGTATTTCTGTAGGCTGGGTATGGGGCTACACCCCCAGCGTGGCAAAAAGGAATAAGATCATTTACAACCATATTCACCACTTGGGTTGGGGAGAACTAAGTGATATGGGCGGCGTTTACACCTTGGGCCTATCGGAGGGTACCGTCGTGAACAACAACGTAATACACGATATATACTCGTATGGTTACGGCGGCTGGGGATTGTACACGGACGAAGGCTCTACCGGAATCGTGATGGAGAACAACCTGGTGTACAACTGCAAAAGCTCGGGATTCCACCAGCATTACGGGAAAGAGAACATCATCCGAAACAACATCTTCGCGTTCAACATGATTTCACAGTTACAGGCAACACGGGTTGAACCGCATCGCTCGTTATCGTTCACCAACAACATTATTTACTTCGATTCCGGGTTCTTACTTGGCAAGAGCAGCGGGGGCAATTGGCACGCGATCAACCTAACCACCGACAACAATTGCTATTGGGACACCCGTACTGAAAACATCCTGTTTAGAGACATCTCTTTCAATGATTGGCAGGCACAAGGGAAAGATGTGCACTCCGTTATCGCTGATCCCGGGTTCGTGAATCCCAAGCAGTTTGATTTCAACTTCAAAAACCAACGCATCACCCGGAAAATTGGATTTAAGCCGTTCGACTACAGCAAGGCGGGCGTGTACGGCGAAGAGTCGTGGGTGGAAAAAGCCAAGCTCCCAGCCCAAGTAGTGAACGCGTACAACGAAACGATCGCCAAGAAAATTAACGAGCTCAAGTGATAGATCGTGAATTGCTAACTCTACCGGGACACCACCATCAAGTACATGACCAACAAGTAACCAACTTGGTAGCTTCTCCGATTTTCACCTTAAACACTTGTAAAAAGACCTTAAACACTTGTAAAGAGCCGTTTTTTCATCTATTTTTGTCTGGATAATCGAGCGGCTGTTGCTATGGTCTTTGCCTTAAAAGCAAAAACAAGGATAACACATCACGCGAAAACAAGGCGCAACATAATAAACTCGTTAAAAAACAACAACTTTCAAAGCAGAAAACTACATGGGAAACGGTATATATACTATTTCGGACGTATCCAAGATACTAAGGCTACCATACCAAAAGGCATACAGATGGGTTATGGAGTTGTCGAAAATACTTAATACGAAATACCCGTTTGCACAGAAAGAAATCCTGTTGAACATCAATACGGATGGACGTAAAGTTTACTTTTACTTTCGCGGCTCATTCCTGTCCTTGGACGGCACCAAACAGTTTAACCTGGGTTTTATCGACCAATTCTTTAAAAACTTAGAGTTCGACCAAGACCTAATCGCTTCAAAATTTTGGCCAATGGGCAAACAAAACAGCATCGTCCTCGACCCAAAACGACAATTAGGTCAACCCGTGATCAACGAAACCAACATCCAACCCCAGGTTTTATTCACGCTATTTAAAGGCGGTGAACCCATCCCGTTCATTGCCTATTTATATGGCATAAATGAGAAATCGGTTAAAGACGCTATCGACTTTTGTAACCCCGCGGCATGATTATCACCCAGGACTACAATATACAACGGAAAAAAATACAGAGAAAGTTGGTTGAAGAGTATGACCTTGGTATGGTTTATATCCGTCCCCCATCAAAAACGGGATTTCAATACTGGGAACTGGTGAAATTAATCGTTAAACATTGGGAGCAAATTATCGAAATTGCCCTGAAAGAACAAAAGCCTTTTTCATATAGAATAACCGCTAGGGGAGGAAGACCCGAAAAAATATAAAACCGGTTTAATGAGAGAAAACGAAAAAAAGACAGAATAAAACAATCGTATAAAAACTAACAAAAAAGAAAGGACAATTATGAGAATCGCTACATTCATTTTTCGAATAACACTGTGCGCAGCGCTTGGATTGTCCCTGCTGACAACCGTATCGTGCAGCGGCAAGCGGCCCCGAAAAGAGTGCATTACCTTCCAAGAGATGCAAGATCCCACGAACGATACGCTTTCCGACTGGTCGCACGTGACAAAAGGATTGCACGCCTCGTTTATCTCTATCGACGAGAAACTGCCCAAATCGGTGGCGCCCAATATCACCCCCGTTAAACAGACGACCGTCACCGGGTGGAAAGGGGAAAGAGTTACTGCGCAACTCCTCCTGTGGACTGCAGAAGAGATTCAACAGGTGGAGTATGAAATCGGGGAATTCAAGGGAGATGGTAACGTGCTGCCCGCCTCCATCGCGCAAGCCCGATTCGTACGCTACGTGATGACCGACGAATTCGCCGGCGGTTGCGGATACCGCAAACCGGAGGATTTCGCCGCATCGTTGGCACCCGATATGCTCGACACGCTGGAGTGTTTCAACCTGGAGGCGAAGGCGGTAAGGCCCCTGTGGCTCACCATCCATATACCAGCCGACGCGAAGGCGGACAACTATAAAGGAAAAGTTACACTCCACGCGAAGAAACAACGGTCGCAAAGCTTTGATATCGAGCTGAACGTGGTTGACCGGGTACTCCCCGAACCGTCGGAGTGGCTTTATCACCTTGACCTGTGGCAGCACCCCACGGCCGTAGCACGGGTACATAACCTGGAGCTATGGAGCGACGCGCATTTCGAGAAGATGCGCCCGCTAATGAAAATGTTGGCCGACGGGGGACAAAAAGTGATTACCGCCACGCTCAACAAGGACCCGTGGAACCATCAATGCTACGACGCGTATGCCGATATGATTACCTGGACGAAGAACGAGGAGGGGAGCTGGACGTTCGACTACACCGTGTTCGACCGCTGGGTAGAGTTCATGATAGGCCTGGGTATCAACAAGATGATTAACTGCTACTCGCTCCTCACCTGGAACAACCAGATGCACTACAACGACATGCAGAAGAAAGAGCTGGTGACGGTGGAGCTCAAGGCGCAATCCAAAGAGTACGAAGCGTTGTGGGGCGTGTTCCTCCCTGATTTCACCAGACACCTCCGTGAGAAAGGATGGCTGGAAATAACCAACATCGCGATGGACGAGCGGGGACCGGCCGATATGGCCGCAGCCTTGAAGGTGCTGAAACGATACGCCCCGGAATTGGGTGTCTCCCTCGCGGACAACCACAAGAGCTACCAGCAATACCCGTGGATCAAGGATATTTGCGTGGGCGCGGGCGCGTGGCCTACCCAAGAGGAGATCGCGACAAGAAGGGAAAAGGGACTCACCACCACCTACTATGTCTGTTGCGCCGATAAATTCCCCAACATGTTCACCTTCTCCCCCTCGGCCGAATCGGTGTACGCAGCTTGGCACGCAGTGGCCCTCAACTTGGACGGGTTCTTGCGCTGGGCCTACAACTCGTGGGTAGAAAGCCCACTGACCGACTCGCGTTTTCGTACCTGGCCCGCGGGAGACACTTACATCGTCTACCCCGATGCCCGCAGCTCTATTCGATTTGAACGACTGGTAGAGGGGATTCAGGACGCGGAAAAGATACGGGTGCTGCGGAAAGAGTACGGCGAGGATAACAGTTCCGAGGCGCTGGAAAAGTTGACGAGGCTGGAGGAGGTCATCAAATTTTTCGAAACCCGTGTTCCTTCCGACGACTGGCAAGAGAGACTCAACGAAGCCAAGCAACTGCTGAATTCATAAACCGAACTACGATCGAATTCATATACCCAACGATTGCTAAATAGATAAAACAATCAACCGTTTAACTCACGAAACGATGAAGAAAACAACTTCGTATGCGCTCTCGCACACGTTCTCCTTCCCACTCTTGCTCTTGCTCCTGTTCCTCGCTCTTTCGTTGTTGAGCGGCGAAGCGCAAACGACCCCGCGGGAGCCCGACCGCCCCTTCCCGCAACGGGAAAAGACGCACCGGATCATGAGTTACAACATCCATCACGGCCAGGGAATGGACGATCGGGTGGATATCGAGCGAATCGGCAGGCTGATTAACCAGGTAAACCCGGAAGTGGTAGGCCTCCAAGAGGTGGATAGCGTGGTGAACCGAAGCGGCAACATCGATATCTTGCAGCAGCTCTCGGAACAGACCGGCATGTACGCCACCTTCGGCTACTCCATCCTGCACGACGGCGGCAAGTACGGTAACGGGCTACTGACCCGGGAGAAACCGATCGATGTGAAGAAAATCGCGCTGCCCGGCGCCAACGAAGCCCGTACCGCGCAAATCGTGGAGTTAGAAAAATACGTGGTGGTGAACACGCACCTCTCCCTCAACGAGGAAGAGCGTCTCCAATCGGTGCAAATCATAACGAAAGCGGTGAAGGGGCACGATAAGCCGGTTTTCCTGATTGGCGACCTGAACGCGACACCCGATTCGAAGCCAATGCAGTTCTTAAACCAGCAGTGGCAAATCCTCTCCAACCCCAACCACAACACTTCGCCATCCACTAACCCCAAGGCGACCATCGACTATATCCTGGGATATACCGCCAACGGACAGACCTATGCGAAACATAACGCGCGGGTCATCGACGAGAAGGTGGCATCGGACCATTTGCCGATTTTCGTAGACATCCAGTTGAAAACACCCGCCTCAGAGGTGATGCGTACCATCCCCTACCTCCAAAACCCGGGCAACGACGAGATGACGGTGATGTGGCTGACCAACGTCCCCGCGAGAAGCTGGGTGGAGTACGGCACCGACCCGGGCAACCTGCAGCGGGCACGCTCGTTCATTGAAGGGGTGATGGTGGCTAACAACACCATACACCGCGTACACCTGACCGACCTCCAACCGGGAACACGCTACTACTACCGGGTGGTTTCGCAGGAAATTACCCGCTACTCGAGCTACAACAAGGAGTTTGGCGACACGGTGCGGTCAGAGATCAAGTCGTTCACCACCTGGAGCGATGAGATGAGGGACATCCGGGTGATCGTTTACAATGACCTGCATAGCAATATACAGATGTTCAACAAGTTACATACGCTAGTGGAGGATAAACCATACGACCTGGTGATTTTTAACGGCGACTGTTTCGACGACGTGGAGGTCGAAGAGGATATATTGAGCCGACTGCTTGCCTACACGCCGCGGATAAGAAGCGACGAAGTGCCTTCTATCTTTATCCGGGGTAACCACGAGACGCGGGGAGAGTATTCGCTCTACCTGTGGAATTACCTGGGCAGGATGGAAGGCCGATCCTACAGTGCGTTCTCCATGGGCGACACGCGTTTCATCCTGCTCGACTGCGGGGAAGATAAGCCGGACGACCATTGGGTCTATTACGATATGAACGATTTCACCCAACACCGGATCAACCAAGCCGAGTTTCTTGAAAAAGAGTTGAACTCACGCCCCTTTAAACGGGCGAACCGGCGATTCCTCATCCACCATATCCCCATTTTCGGGGTTGACCCTGGTAGGTTCTCGCCCTGCTCCGACCTTTGGATACCGATATTGGAAAACGCCCCCTTTGATCTCTCCCTCAACGCGCACACCCACCGGTTCCAAGTAATCGAAAAAGGAGAGGCCGGGAACAATTTTCCCGTCGTTATCGGGGGCAGCAGCAGCGAACCAAACGGCACGGTGATGGTACTAGAGAAAAAGGGCAACAGCCTCACCCTCGAGGTGATGAACGCGGCAGGAGAAGTGCTGCTGAAAAGAGAGATGTGAGTGGAAAGTGAAAAGTGAAAAGTGGAATTTTCTCAGGAGCGAGAGCATAGCGGAGCTTGCTTAAGCTTTGCCGAGCGACGAAAGAAAAGGCAGCGAAGCTGAAAATGAAAAGTTCATAAAGTAAAACATGTTCGAAGCAAAAAACAGACAGTGAAACAGAGCAAGTAACAATAGGTGAAAGGTACCACGAGGTGTATTAAGAGAATAGCGCCGGTCGCTTTAGCCCCGCTGATGGGGCTAACGCCACAAAGCAGTGCCGTTGCCGGTGAACGCCCTAACATCATCCTTTTCATGGTCGATGACATGGGGTGGCAAGATACTTCGTACCCCTTTTGGAGAGAGAAAACACCCCTTAACGAGCGATATCACACGCCCAATATGGAGCGATTGGCAGCACAGGGAATGGCCTTCACGCAATCGTACGCGTGCAGCGTTAGCTCACCTACCCGCGTAAGCCTGATGACGGGCATGAACGCCGCTAGGCACCGGGTGACCAACTGGACGCTTCATAAAAACAGAAGTAACGACAAGGAGAGTGTCACCCTTACCTTCCCCGAGTGGAATTGGAACGGCATCAGCCAGGCGCCGGGTATCCCGTTCACGTACGAAGTCACGGCACTACCCCAACTGCTGAAAAATAGCGGCTATCACACCATTCACTGCGGCAAATCACACTTGGGAGCGATCGATACACCGGGTGAAAACCCACACCACTTCGGTTTCGAGGTCAACATAGCGGGTCATGCCGGGGGAGGAATTGCCAGTTACCACGGCGAAAACAATTACGGGAACCGAACCGACGGCAGCCCATCGCCACCGCAAGCGGTTCCGGGACTGGAGAAGTATTGGGGAAGCGACACGTTCGTCACGGAAGCGCTGACCCTCGAGGCGCTAAGCGCGCTCGACAAGGCCAAGAAACTGGGGCAACCCTTCTTCCTGTATATGGCGCACTACGCGATCCATATACCCATTGACAGGGATACCCGGTTCTACCAGAAATACCGGGATGCCGGGCTGTCCGAGAAAGAGGCTGCTTACGCGGCACTCATCGAAGGGATGGATAAAAGCCTGGGGGATATCATGGGGTGGCTGGAAGAGAATGGGCAGGAAGAGAACACGGCGATCATCTTCATGTCGGACAACGGCGGGTTCTCGACTTCCACGCGTTGGCGCGACGCACCGCTGCATACCCAGAACGCCCCGTTGAATAGTGGCAAGGGATCAGCTTACGAAGGGGGCATCCGCGTACCGATGATCGTGAAGTGGCCAAACATAACGGCGCCGGGTAGCCGGTGCGACGAGTACGTGATCATCGAGGACTTTTTCCCTACCATCCTCGATATCGCGCAAGTAGAAGAGCGGGAAACCAAACAGCCGATCGATGGAGTCAGCTTCATCCCTATGCTCAAGGGTGAAAAAACGAATTACGAGGAGCGAGCCCTGGTATGGCACTACCCGAACCTATGGGGGAATGAAGGCCCCGGTATCGGCACCACGAGCACCATTCGGAAAGGTGATTGGAAACTGATCCATTACTACGAGAGCGGGAAGAAGGAGCTTTTTAATATCAACGATGATATTGGCGAAACCGTGAACCGTGCCGAGGATGAACCGCGACGGGTGCAACAGCTCGCCGCCGAACTGGGGGAATACCTACGAAGCGTGAACGCGCAACGCCCCTCGTTTAAGCATGGCGGGGAGCCCTCGTCAGGTTTGAACCGGGCTACCGAACGAGAAACGGAACACCCCTCACGTGACGACAAGAACTATGCGGACAAGGGAAACGACACGTGCCCCTGGCCGGATGAGTAATTAGGAGGGAACAGATGATTTAAGCAAGTTCCATATAAAGTGAAACATAAAACATATCATGTGAAACCGAAAAGGCAAGCTATTTCAACATCGGCAAAACTACTGGGGGTTGGCTCCGCGGCACTACTTGCCGGATGCCAAGGTGAGAGGCAAACGCCCCCACTGCCGAACGTGGTGATGATTTACATGGACGACCTGGGCTACGGCGATATGAGTGCTTACGGGGCCTCGAAAATAGAGACACCTCACATGGACAGGCTGGCTCACGGGGGGATACGCTTCACCAACGGCTACTCCTCATCCGCCACCAGTACCCCCAGCAGGTACGCGCTGCTGACCGGCGAATACCCGTGGCGTGAGAAAAACGCGCAAATCCTGCCCGGTGAAGCTCCACTGATTATCGATACCGCCCAGATGACACTCCCCAAAATGCTGCAAGAAAAAGGATACCACACCGGTATCGTAGGCAAATGGCACTTGGGGTTAGGCAGTGGAACGGTCGACTGGAACCGGCGGGTAGCACCGGGACCCAACGAGCTAGGGTTCAACTACTCCTTTATCATGGCGGCCACGCAAGACCGGACACCCACGGTATACCTCGAGAACGGGCAGGTCGTCGGTCTTGAGCCTGACGACCCGCTCCTTGTGAACTACCGGGAGAATTTCGAGGGTGAACCAACCGGCCTCGATAACCCGGAACTATGCACCACCATGATGTGGTTCAACGGCCATAACAACTCCATCCATAACGGGATACCGAGGATCGGTTTCCAGAAGGGGGGAAAATCGGCCATGTGGGTCGACGAGGATATGGCAGACGACTTCCTGCTGAAAGCGCGAGACTATATCCGAAACCATAAGGAGAAACCCTTCTTCCTCTACTACGCGATGCAACAACCGCACGTGCCCCGGACACCGCACCCGCGCTTCGTGGGGACATCGGGCATGGGGCCGCGCGGCGACGTGATCATCGAGGCGGACTGGTGCGTGGGCGAACTGCTAAGAACACTCGAGGAGGAGAACTTGCTGAAAAACACACTGGTTATCTTTAGTAGCGACAACGGGCCGGTTGTGAACGACGGCTATTACGATGACGCGGAGGAGAAGCTGGGTGACCACCTGCCGACTGGGCCGCTGCGGGGAGGGAAGTACAGCCTTTTCGAAGGGGGTACACGGGTGCCGTTCCTCGTCTACTGGGAAGGAACGATAAAACCTGCTGTTTCCAACGCGCTGGTATCGCAATTAGACCTGTTCTCATCACTGGCCAAACTGGTGGGAAGCGACCAAAGGGGACCCGATAGCGAGGAGTTGCTCGATGCGTTCCTAGGGCGTAGCGAGCAGGGGCGCTCGGAATTAATCATGGAGGCAACGACTAGAACGGCTTATCGACAGGGTGATTGGGTGTTTATTCCACCCTATAAAGGTCCCGCGGTCAACAAGATGGTCAATATCGAACTGGGCAACTCCAGTGAGCCCCAACTTTATAATCTGGCAGACGACCTCGGCCAACAGATGAACCTGGCCGATTCAAAACCGGAGAAATTACAGGAGATGACAGAAGCGTTTGAGCGCCTGCGGGGCTTAAAACGTTAGCGAAAGGGATTTCCGGGAACATAAACACCGGGAACATGGACACTAGAAACATGATCATTTTTAACAACCAATAATTAATCACTATAAATCACTTCACTATGAGAACAGCATTAATATTCTTATGCATCGGGCTCTTCTCCATCCAGGGGATATTCGCCCAAGCGCCAGAAAACAAGGAGATGGCTATCTGGAACGAAACGGAGGCCGAGAAAACGGAACGGATGAAATGGTGGACCGAAGATCGGTTCGGCATGTTTATCCACTGGGGACTCTACGCGCAGCTAGCGCGACACGAGTGGATTAAAAAGTACGAGCGTATTTCGGACGAAGCGTACCAAAAGTACTTCGAGTTGTTCGACCCTGATCTGTTCAACCCCGCGGAGTGGGCCGCCAAGGCGAAGGCCGCGGGGATGAAATACGCTGTTATCACCAGCAAACACCACGAGGGATTCTGCCTGTTCGACTCGAAGTACACCGACTATAAAGCAACGAACACACCGTACGGGAAAGACATCATCAAGGAATGGGTGGATGCTTTCCGTGCCGAAGGGCTGAAGGTGGGATTCTATTACTCGCTTATCGATTGGCATCACCCGCACTACACCATCGACCGCGTACACCCGCGAAGCGCATCCTCGGCGGAAGAGTACGCCCGACTGAACGAAGGGAAGGTTATGGATATCTACCGTCAGTACTTGAAGGACCAAGTGCGGGAACTGCTTACCAACTACGGGAAAATCGACCTGTTGTGGCTCGACTTCTCGTTCCCGGGTGAGTTCGGGAAAGGGCGAGACGACTGGGATGCGGTGGGGCTGATGAAGATGGTGCGCCAACTTCAACCGGGGATCCTCGTGAACGACCGGGCCGACCTCAAAGAGTACTGGGGCGGGTGGGACTTCACAACGCCTGAACAGTTCAAGGTGCAAAGCTGGCCGGAGATCGACGGGAAGAAAATCCCCTGGGAAACGTGCCAAACGTTCTCCGGATCGTGGGGCTATCACCGCGACGAGCAGACCTGGAAAGACAAGCGACAGCTTCTGGGACTACTGATCGAATCGGTAAGCAAGGGCGGAAACCTGTTGCTGAACGTGGGACCCACCGCGAGGGGAACATTCGATTCACGGGCCGACAAGGCGCTGGCCGAAATGGGCGAATGGATGAAGCTGCACGGTCGCTCGATCTATGGCTGCACGCAAGCGCCCGAGGAGTTTAAAGCGCCCGAGCACTCCATCCTCACCTACAACCCCACGACCAACCGTCTGTACATTCACCTTCTGGACTACCCGATCACCAATCTCCGGTTGCCGGGGTACAAGGGAAAGGTGAAGTACGCGCAGTTCCTGCACGACGCGTCGGAGATCCAGATCACGGCTCCATACGGCCACCACATGCAGGGGAGTATCGCCACGGAGGCGGACCTGAACCTGCGACTACCGGTCATCAAGCCGGACGTGGAAATACCGGTGATTGAACTGTACCTGGAGTGATCATTCGAACAAGAGACTCATTCCAAAACGTGCGGCAATAACCTAAGGTCAACTGTTTTTGGAGTGATTACCGGAACAACGGCCAATCGGGGTGATCGCTCCTGGCGCCTTTCATGAGCTCTTTCAACTCCTCTGCCTTGCCCGGGTAGAGGTTCACGAGGTTATGGTTTTCCGACGGGTCGGACGCGAGGTTGTAAAGCTCGTAACGACCACCCTTGCGAATATCAAGGTGAAGCAATTTCCAATTGCCTTGAATCACCGCTTGCCGGCCGCCCTGCTCGTGAAACTCGAAATAGAGGTATTCATGCTCCACTTGCCCTTCGTCACCCAGTAGCAGGGGCAGGATGCTTACCCCATCGCTCTCCACCGGAAGCGGTTGACTGGTCAGCTCGGCGAACGTGGCCATGTAGTCCCAAAAGGCAAACGGGTGGTCGCTCTCCCTACCGGACGGCACCCTCCCCTTCCACGAGACGAGAGTGGGGACACGGATCGCCCCCTCGTACAGATCCCGCTTGTAGCCCCGGTAAATCCCGTTGCTGTTGAAGAAATCGGGGTCGCCACCCCCTTCGCGGTGCGGCCCGTTATCGCTGGTGAAAACGATCAGCGTGTTCTCGAAAACACCTGTCTCCTTGAGCTTGTCGACAATCTGACCCACGTACAGGTCGATGCGCGTGACCATGGCCGCGTGCGTGGCACGCGGATGCGCTTGAAATCGGTAGCCGCCCCTTTCAAAGGCGGTTTTCGCGTCCACCCCCACGTAAGGGGTCTCGGGGAAGCGCCCCCTGAACTTCTGAATGATAGTATCCTCGGGAACAACCAGCTCGGCATGCGGAAGCACCATCGGCACGAAGAGGAAGAAGGGATTCTCCTGCTGCTGCTCGATAAACTTCAGCACCTCCCCCTGAATCACCTCCTGCGAGTAGGTGACCGATCTCCCGCCGTCGTTTTCAGGGAACCGTACTTTGGAACGGTTGTCCCACAGGTAAGCCGGGTAGTAGTTGTGCGCCTTACGCTGACAGTTGTAGCCAAAGAACCGATCCACCCCCTGGTTCATGGGATCGCCCGAGGAGCCGGGGTAACCCAACCCCCACTTCCCAAAGGTGGCGGTGGTGTAACCCGCGTTCTTAAACAGGTGAAAAAGGGTGAACGTGCCGGCCGGGAGCGGCGACTGCCCCTCCGGTTGTATCTCTTTATTGCCCCTTACGGGCGCGTGGCCGGTATGCGACCCGGTCACCAGGCTCGCCCTGGATGGCGCGCTCACGGTGGTTCCCGAGTAGGAACGGGTGAAGCGGGTGCCGTTCAACGCCAACCGGTCGATATGAGGCGTCTGGAACTTCTCTTGCCCGTAACAGCTCAAGTCGCCGTACCCCAAATCATCGGCAATGATGAACACCACGTTCGGCTTCTGTTGCGCACCTAACGGGACGAACGCGGCAAGGGATGCCCCCACGGCAAATAGCTTGTTTTTCATTTTACACCTCATCTTGCAAACTTTTAACCGGTTTATTTCAACGAAACACGCATCCAATAACGATTCCTCCCAAACGAAAGGCTCTCGTAAACGGTTATTCCCAAAGCAATCCCTTTTCAACGAAACACGTTATCAAACGGAATCGTTCTACCGAAAGAGATTCCCTTTCGGTAACGTCTCCAAAAGTAGTGAAATTTCCCCGTTTATAAAACTCCGCGTTCGCGCAGGGAGGTGTTGATCTTTTCGGTTTCAGTCTCGACAAACGCGAAAACAGGTGACGATAGAAACGTAAGAGACTGTTCACGGGCACTTAGCCACGCGGGGAATTACACGACAGATAGACAATTTCTTTCGTTTTTGTTTCACATTATCAATTATTGGCCTATCTTTGCAGCAAATTCACACGACAGCTATGCAAGGATTCTATTTCATGCGCCTCCGCGCAACCGCCACAATGACCATGACCCCTTGGGGGGTTAGGTAAATTTTTCACGTCCGCAAGCATTCGCTGCTTTTTTCGCCATCGTTCGGTGAGCGCTTTTCATCATCAACACATGTTCATAATATAACCTAGCCCCTTCAGGGGAATGGGTTACACCAAGGGTAGCAGAGAGGCTCCCTTCGCTTCAACGCGTTGTCTTCTCTCTCCATGGTGAAAAATCATAGAAACGTCAAAAAACTATTCATATGAAGCTGATGAAGTTTGGAGGGACATCGGTGGGAAGTCCCGAAAGTTTGCAACGGGTCAAACAAATCATTGAAGATCAGAAGGAACCCGTAATCGTGGTGGTATCGGCGCTGGATGGGATAACGGACCGTCTCCTCCTGACAGCCGACTTCGCGCTGAACGGAAACGCCGGGTACAAGGGCCTACTTGATGAAGTGATCTCCCGTCACGAGATGATTATCGAAAAGATGGTCGTGGACCTAAATACCAAGCGGGAACTGGAACCGAAAGTGCACCAATTGTTCGATGAGCTACAGAACATCCTTCGAGGGGTTTTCCTGATCGGTGACCTGTCGCAAAAGACCTCCGACAAGATCGTGAGTTACGGCGAACGGCTTTCATCGTTAATCATTAGCAAGCTCATTGATGGGGCGCGGCTATACGATGCAACCACCTTCATCAAGACTGACCGACAGTATAACAGCCATATCCCCGACCTGAAACGATCCAACGAGCTAATTCGCGAAACGTTCGCCAAGATGCCGCCGCCTAGGGTAGCCATCGTGCCGGGCTTTATCTCGTCGAGCCACGACACCAACGACATCACCAACCTGGGAAGGGGGGGATCAGACTACACGGCTGCCATCATCGCGGCAGCCATGAACACCTCGGTACTGGAAATTTGGACCGATGTGGATGGATTTATGACTGCCGACCCGAAGATCATCAACTCGGCGTACCTGATCGAGGAGCTATCGTTCACCGAAGCGATCGAGCTGAGCAACTTCGGCGCCAAGGTGATCTACCCACCCACCATCTTCCCCGTCTACCACAAGAATATCCCCATCCACCTGAAGAACACGTTCCACCCCGAGAGGGAGGGGACATGGATACGGAACATTCAACCTACCGGGGACGGGAAGATCATCAAAGGTATCTCCTCCATCAGTGATACCGCCCTGATCACCATACAGGGACTGGGGATGGTTGGCGTGATCGGGGTGAACAAGCGTATCTTCTCGGCACTGGCCAATAACGGCATCAGCGTTTTTATCGTTTCGCAAGCCTCCTCCGAGAACAGCACCTCTATAGGCGTGCGCACGCAGGACGCCCCGCTCTCCCAAAAAGTACTGTCGAACGAGTTCGCCAACGAGATCGCGATGGGGAGCATCAACGAGATCATGGTGGAGTATGACCTGGCAACGATAGCTATCGTGGGGCAAAACATGAGGCACGTGCCGGGCATCGCCGCGAAATTCTTTGGCGCACTGGGACGCAACGGGATCAACATCGTGGCCCTCGCGCAAGGTGCCGGCGAGACGAACATCTCCTGTGTCATCGCCAAAACAGACCTTAGGAAGTCGCTTAACGTGATACACGACTCCTTCTTCCTGTCGCCCTACCAAGAACTAAACCTGTTCGTGGTAGGCACCGGCACGGTGGGAGGCAAGCTGCTTGAGCAGATACAACAACAACAGCAGACCCTAAAGGAACAGAACAAGCTTCGCATCAACATAGTGGGCATCGCCAACGGCCGGAGAGCCCTCTTCACCCGCGAGGGAATCCCGCTGGAAGGATATTACGACAACCTGATGAGCAACGGCTACAAGAGCTCCCCCGAGCGGATACGCGACGAGATACTAAAGATGAACATTTTCAACTCGGTGTTCGTGGATTGTACCGCGAGCCCCGATATCGCACGGCTATACGGTGAGTTGATGGGGAAGAACATCTCCGTGGTCACCGCCAACAAGATCGCCGCTTCGTCGAACTACGACAATTACCGCATGCTGAAAGAGACTGCCCGGAAAGCCGGGGTGAAGTTCCTCTTCGAAACGAACGTGGGTGCCGGGCTGCCCATTATCAACACGATGAACTCGTTAATCAACTCGGGCGACAAGATAGTGAAGCTGGAAGCGGTACTCTCCGGTACGCTGAATTTCATCTTTAACACGCTGAGCGAGAACATCCCGTTCAGTCAAGCCATACGCATGGCGGTGGACGCGAAATTCGCCGAGCCCGATCCGCGAGTTGACCTGAGTGGGTTGGACGTAACGCGGAAACTGGTGATCCTATCCCGCGAAGCCGGGGCGGTAGTGAACCAGGAGGACGTGAAGAAGAACCTCTTCGTCCCCCAGAAATATTTCGACGGAAGCCTCGAGGAGTTTTGGCAAACCATCCCCGAGATGGATCCATCGTTTGAAGAGCGCCGCGAAAAGTTGGAAAAAGAGGGAAAACGGTTGCGGTTCGTGGCTTCATACGACCACGGGCAATGTGAAGTAGGTTTAAGGGAAGTGGAACAAGGCCATCCGTTCTACGAGCTAGAAGGGAGCAATAACATCATCCTGATTACTACCGAGCGGTACAACGAATACCCCATGGTAATCAAAGGATACGGGGCTGGCGCCAGCGTGACGGCAGCCGGGGTTTTCGCTGACATTATCTCGATCGCGAACATACGGTAACAGCAATTTTAAAGCGATGAAGCGAATCGTTATATTGGGTGACGGCATGGCGGATGAGCCAATCGCCACGTTGGGCGGCAAAACCCCCATGCAAGTAGCTCACACCCCCTACATGGACCTCCTCGCCCGCCAAGGGAGAAGCGGTCTACTACAAACCGTACCCCACGGCTTTTCGCCCGGTAGCGAGATAGCCAATCTCTCCATCCTGGGGTACGACCTCCCCTCGGTGTACGAAGGTCGGGGTGTGCTGGAAGCCGCGAGCATGGGGGTGGAGGTACTGCCCGGCGAACTATGCCTGCGCTGCAACCTTGTAACCCTAAATGGCGATCGGCTAAAAAACCACTCGGCGGGACATATCTCCACGCCCGAGGCGACCAAGCTAATTCGCTTCCTAGACGAGAAGCTGGGCGATGAATCGATCAGCTTTCACCCGGGCGTCTCTTACCGACACGTGCTGAAAATCGGGGGCGGGAGTAAGGCATTGCATTGTACACCCCCTCACGATATCCCGGGAAAGCCCTTTGCTCCCCACTTGATACATCCCGAGAACGACGATGCCAAAGCCACGGCGGATCTTCTGAACCGCCTGATCGCGGCATCACGGGAACTCCTAGAGGATCATCCCGTCAACCAGCGCAGAAAGGGAAAGGGGAAAGATTCGGCCAATGCCATATGGCCGTGGTCTCCCGGCTTCCGCCCCACCATGAAGCCGTTAGCGGAGATATTCCCCATTGGGAGCGGGGCGGTCATCTCGGCCGTGGACCTTATCCGGGGCATCGGCGTGTACGCGGGACTGGAGGTAGTAAAGGTAGAAGGGGCCACGGGCCTCCACGACACCAATTACGAGGGGAAAGCGGCGGCGGCTATCGCGGCACTGAAAGAACACGATTTCGTCTACTTGCACGTCGAAGCTAGCGATGAGGCGGGGCACGAAGGGGACGCCCCCCTCAAGGTGAAAACCATCGATTACCTGGACGCCCGCATCGTGAAAACGATCTACGAGGAGACGGTCACGTGGCAAGAGCCGGTGACCATCGCTGTCCTGCCCGATCACCCAACCCCCTGCGCCACTCGAACGCACACGAGCCAGCCCGTCCCCTTTCTCATCTATTGCCGGAATATGGAACCGGATGGCGTACTTGCCTACGACGAGTTCTCAGCGAGGGGGGGAAGCTACGGGCTGTTGAGCGGTGACGAATTCATGAAGGCCCTCCTCGATTAATCAACAACTAAACAAGAATATGCACTACTACAGCACGAACGGTAAAGCTCCCCTCGCCTCCCTGCAAGAGGCGGTAGTGAAAGGGCTCGCGCCCGATAAAGGCCTCTACATACCCGAACGCATCGGGCGGTTCCCCGACCAATTTTTTGACCGTGTCGGGGAAAAAGGATTAACGGAAATCGCCAAGGAGGCGGCCGACCTCTTCTTTGGCGAGGATATCCCGAAAGAGGCCCTGCACGGGATCGTCGAAGAGACCCTCGACTTCGACATTCCCCTCGTGAAGGTAGAGGAGGGGATCTACGCGTTGGAACTGTTCCACGGACCCACTTTCGCCTTCAAGGACGTGGGCGCACGCTTTATGGCCCGGATGCTCTCTTATTTCGTGCGAGAGAGGCAACAAGGAGAAGTATCGGTGCTCGTTGCCACCTCGGGCGATACCGGGAGCGCGGTGGCCAACGGTTTCTTGGGTGTGAAGGGGATACGGGTGTTCGTGCTCTACCCCTCCGGCAAAGTGAGCGCGATGCAGGAGGCGCAGTTCACTACCCTGGGGCAAAACATTACCGCCCTGGAGGTTGATGGCACGTTCGACGACTGTCAGGCACTCGTGAAATCGGCTTTCATGGACAGCGAGTTAAGCGACCGCTTGCGACTCACCTCGGCCAACTCCATCAACGTGGCCCGCTTCCTGCCCCAATCATTTTACTACTACTGGGCCTATGCCCAACTGGCAAACCACTCGTCAGCCGACCAGGTAGTCATCGCCGTACCGAGCGGCAACCTGGGCAACCTCACCGCGGGACTCTTCGCACGGCAAACAGGTTTGCCGGTCAAGCGATTCATCGCCGCGAACAACCGCAACGATGTCTTTTACCAGTACCTCAAAACGGGCAAGTACCGCCCTGCCCCATCAATACAGACGGTAGCCAACGCCATGGACGTGGGAGCACCCAGCAACTTCGACCGCATTCTCGACCTGTATGGTTCTTCGCATGCGCACATCCAACAAATAATCGAAGGGTTCACGTATGACGACGAAACGATAAAAGCGGCCGTCCACGAGGTGTACCAACGAACCGGCTACTTGCTAGACCCCCACGGGGCGTGCGCCTACATGGCCCTGAAAGAGGGAAAACGAAAAGACGAAACGGGAGTGTTCCTGGCAACCGCGCATCCGGCCAAATTTCAAGAGACCGTGGAAGCTAGTATCGGCACCGCGATCGAGGTTCCTGATAGGTTAAAGGCCTTCATGTCGCGTGAAAAACGGTCGTTACCGATTCCTAACGATCTCCATGAACTGAAAAAGGTGCTAATCGCCCGCTCTTAAGTTTCTTTTTATTATTTTTGCCGTGTATTAATGCTTTAATGAGTAGTTTTGCGTGTGAAAACCATACGTGACCTGCATTTTCCGCATGAGGCAATCTGTACGTTTCATATACCTGCTTATCGCCCTGTGGGTCTTTGTCCAATGTTCGTCCGTGAGAAAAACCGGCGTGGCGACGAGCCGGGAAGACCTACTGCCTACATCGGGGGTGCTGGCTCCCGATACGGTAGGAGAGGCTATGCAGGTGAAAGAGCGACATCCCGATTCGTTACGGCTTGCCGATACGGCACAACACCCCGATTCATTGGAATTCCCTGGCACAACACAGCATCCCGATTCATCACAACTCCTTGACTCCTTACAACATTCGCTTAAAGCGGACAGCTTGGTGACCGACCTCCTGGCGGCGGCTGACACTTTATCGCCCGATTCGCTCGCGGTAGTCCCAACAGACACCACGTTATCGCTTGACGCCGCACGCGACAGCATCAAAATCGACCTCCCGAAAGAGAAACTCGAGTTCACGGTTAACTACACCGCACAAGACTCGGTCGTCTTCACCGCCGAAAATATGGCTTACCTCTATGGTGATTCCGATATCAAGTACGGCAAGTTAGCTATCAAGGGAGAGTATATCACCGTGGATATGGACAGCAGCATGATCTCCTCCACATTCGGCGTCGACACCCTGGGGAAGGAGTTCGGTTACCCCGTCTTCACGGAGGGAGAAGACGAGTACGAGATGAAGAAGGTAAAGTACAACTTCGAAACGGAAAAAGCGTATATCCACGGCGTGATCACGAAACAAGGCGAGGGGAACATCGTAGCCAAGGAGGCAAAGATGAATCCCGATAAATCGTTCTACATGCGCGACGCGAAATACTCCACCTGCGAAAACGACGAGCACCCCCACTTTTACCTGAACCTGTCGAAGGCGAAGGTGACTAAAAATGACGTTGTAACAGGACCCGCTTGGTTGGTGGTGGCCGACGTGCCCCTCTTCCCCATCGTGTTACCCTTCGCATTCTTCCCCTTCACCAAGAGCTACTCTTCGGGAATCATCATGCCCAGCTACGGCGACGAGATGACCCGCGGGTTCTACCTCCAAAACGGGGGGTACTACTTCGCGCTAAACGATTATATCGACCTGGCGGTCACGGGAGAAATCTACACCAAGGGGTCATGGGGCGTAGGGGCTCGTTCCAACTACCGCAAGCGGTATAAGTACTCGGGCAACTTCAACGTCTACCATCTGAGCACAGCCACCGGCGAGAAGGAGCTGAAGGAAGTGGTACCCGCTGCCTATTCCGTGGCGAAAGACCTTCGCATCAACTGGACCCACTCGCAGGATCCGAAAGCCAACCTCTACCGCACCCTGTCAGCCAGCGTGAACTTCTCCACGAGCAAGAATAACCACCGCGACCTTAGCCGCCTATACTCCCGAGAGGCGTCGAGCAACACCAAAAGCTCCAGCGTGAACCTCACGCAACGATTTCCCGACTCGCCCTGGAGTCTCTCGGCCACGATGAGCATCAACCAGGTATCGCGCGACTCCACCATCGCCGCCACGCTCCCCAATATCTCCGTCAACATGAGTCGTGTCAACCCCTTTAAGCGAAAGAACGCGGTGGGCAAAGAGCGGTGGTACGAAAAGATATCGATGAGCTACTCGGGCGAGTTTCGCAACTCGATCACCACTAAGGAGGACCTGTTCCTTAAGTCGAGCCTAATTCGCGACTGGAGCAACGGGATGAAGCACAGCATACCAGTAAGCGCCACCTTCACCATCCTCGAATTTATCCAGGTATCCCCATCATTCAACTACACCGAACGCTGGTACACCGGGGCGCATAAGCAAGCGTGGGATCCCATCGCCAAGCGGCACGTGCCGGTGGATACCATCCACGGTTTCAAGCGGGTGTACGACTACAGCACATCGCTCAGCGCGCAGACCAAGCTGTATGGTATGTATACCCCCTGGAAAATATTTGGCGACAAGGTACAGGCCATCCGCCACGTCTTCTCCCCTAGCATCAGCCTCAACTGGCGACCCGACTTCGGGGACCCCAGGTATGGTTTTTACGAGACCTACTCCTACAAAAACGAATACGGTGAGGACGTGGAGTACACCTATTCGCCTTACTCCTCTATGATGTTTGGCACAGCTTCCAAAGGGCAAAGCGGGAGCATCGGGTTCGACTTCAAGAACAACGTGGAGATGAAGATACGAAGCGACGCGGATACTACCGGCACCCGCAAGATCAGCTTGATTGACGACCTTGGGATCAACTTCAACTATAACATGATGGCCGACTCCATGAAGTGGAGCAACATCAACACGAACATCCGTTTGAAACTCTCCAAATCCTACACCCTTAGCCTAAACGCCGTGTGGGATCCCTACCTCTACGAGCTGGACCAAAACAGTAGCCCAAAGCGGGTCGACAAGCTCCGGGTCATTAACGGCAAGGGCTTCGGGAAACTAATGAGTACCGGGACCTCTTTCTCATACTCACTTAACCAAGAGACGTTTAAGAAGTTGTTTGACCGTAAAAAGAAGGAAGACGACAAGAAAGACGATGACGATTCAACCACACCGTTGCCGGACGATGGCACGATAGGCCGCAACCCTTACGAGGAGGAGGCCCGTGGCGGTATGTTCGATAACAGCGACAACTCGATGGGTGAGTTCGACGAGAACGGGTACCTTAAAAACAACTTCAACTGGAACGTCTCGTTCAACTACTCGCTACGATACGCGTACGGGGATTTTGATAAGGAGAGGATGGAGTACAAGGGGAGGCTCACCCATAACTTCGGGTTGAGCGGCTCGATACAGCCGACCAAGAACTGGAACTTCACGTTCAATACCGATTACAATTTCGATCAGAAGAAATTCACGAACATCAACTGTACGCTCACGCGCAACCTGCACTGCTGGAACATGTCGGCCAGCTTTATACCGATCGGGCCCTACAAATCGTACAATTTCAGCATCCGGGCTAACTCGTCTATGCTGCAAGACCTGAAGTATGATCAACGAAGTTCACCATACGACCGGGGCATGGATTGGTATTGATTGTTCACTCGTTCCCTATCGCGGGTATCATGGGTTCTTTTCGGGATTTTCCCGCTCTTCACCCCACAGTTTCCTCATATGCTCCGCCAGCTTCCGTTCAGCGGGATTGGGTTGCGCCTCCCAAAAACGGGTTCCCTTGAGTTCCTTGGGCAGGTACTCCTGCTTCACGAAGTTATTGTCGTAATCGTGCGCGTACTTGTACTCCTTCCCGTAGTCGAGCTCTTTCATCAACGACGTGGGCGCGTTGCGCAAGTGCAACGGCACCGGCAGGTTGCCTGTCCGTTCCACGTTGGCGATAGCTTCATCGATAGCCAGGTAGGCGGAGTTGCTCTTGGGCGATGTGGCCAGGTATATGGTGGTCTCGGCCAAGACGATGCGTCCCTCGGGCCACCCTATCTTTTGCAGTGTATCGAAGCAGGCGTTGGCCAGCAACAACGCGTTGGGATTAGCCAGGCCGATGTCCTCCGCCGCCGAGATAACCAGTCGCCGGGCGATGAACTTAGGGTCTTCACCCCCCGCCACCATCCGCGCCAGCCAGTAAATAGCTGCATCGGGATCGCTACCACGGATTGACTTGATAAAGGCCGAGATGATGTCGTAATGCAATTCGCCCCCTTTATCATACGCGGCCGGGTTCTCCTGCAACCGCTCCGTCACCATTTGATCGGTGATCACCACCTTATCGCTCCCTTCGGAGGCGACCGTCAGCTCCAGGATATTCAGCAACTTGCGGGCATCCCCACCCGCGAAGCGGAACAGCGCATCGCTCTCCTTCACCTCGATCTCCCGCTCCCTTAGGAGGTGATCTTCGGTAAGGGCACGTTCCAGTAATGTCTCTAGGTCACGCTTTCCCATTGGCTTAAGGACGTACACCTGGCAGCGGGAAAGGAGCGGCCGGATAACCTCAAAAGAGGGGTTCTCGGTGGTCGCCCCGATCAGGGTAATCGTACCGGTCTCCACCGCGCCCAGCAGGGAGTCCTGCTGCGATTTACTGAATCGGTGGATCTCATCGATAAAGAGGATGGGGGCCACTCTATCGAAAAAACGACTGCTTTTCGCTTTCTCGATCGCATCGCGCACGTCCTTAACCCCCGAGTTCACCGCGCTTAGCTTGTAAAAAGGCGCCTCGATGGTACTAGCGATAATGTGAGCGAGCGTGGTCTTCCCCACGCCAGGGGGACCCCAGAAAATCAGGGAGGGCACACGACCGGACTCGATCATCCTGCGCAGCACGGCTCCCTTACCGACCAGGTGTTTCTGTCCGATAAACTCATCGAGGGTACGCGGCCGCAGCCGCTCGGCAAGGGGTGCACTCATAGGGTCTCTTTTTAATTCGTTTCTCTTTACCCACAAAAATAGATGAAAATACGGCTTTTCACAAGGGCTAGGGATAAAATCGAGGGAATTTATAAAGGAAAAGAATATTTTTTCGTACCTTGTGCCTCAAAATCAAAAGGTCCAATGCAGATTACCCCGCTATTATCGCTTTTTGGGAACCTTGAACAACTTGATGCGGTTCAGTTGAACTTCAATCAAGGGAGCGTCAACATCATGAACGTTGCTATCGCGTTTATCATGTTTGGCGTGGCGCTAAGCATCAAACCCCAGCACTTTAAAACGCTCGCGTTGAATCCCAAACCGGTTATCCTGGGGGTAATCTCCCAGTACGTGCTTCTACCCGCCCTCACATTTTTACTGGTGATGATTATACGCCCCTCCACGGCCGTGGCGATGGGAATGATCCTAGTCGCCGCTTGCCCGGGGGGCAACGTCTCCAACCTGATCTCCTCCATCTCCAAGTCAAATATCACCCTCTCGGTGAGCCTCACTGCCCTCACCACCGTGATGAGCCTCTTTATGACGCCCTTTAACTTCGCCTTATGGGGAAGCCTCTACGCGAAGCATTCGCCCCTGCTGGTGCCTATCACGATCGACCCGGTAGAGATGTTCCGCACGGTCTTCCTGATCCTTGGGATCCCCGTGATCCTCGGGATGTTCGTCGGCATGAAATTCCCGAAGTTCACGAAGCGGATTGACAAGACGGTACAGACCGCCTCCATCCTCTTTTTCATCGCTTTTATCGTGGGTGCCCTAGCTGGCAATTTCAGCCTGTTCCTTCGGTACATCCACCTGATTTTCGTCCTCGTGCTTATACATAACGGGGTAGCCTACATGGGTGGGTACTACTTCCCCAAACTCCTCAAGGTGAACGAGATAGAATGCAGAACCATCTCCATTGAGACGGGCATACAAAACTCGGGCTTGGGCCTCGCGTTGATCTTCAACCCGAGAATCTTCCCCCCCGAGCTGGAACTGGGCGGGATGGCCTTTATCGCCGCATGGTGGGGCATATGGCATATCATCGCCGGCTTACTCCTCGCGTTTTACTGGAGGAGGCGGGTCATTTCGCCCCTCTAATAAAACTTACCGTTATGATTTACCATTACGACATTCGTTACTCGCTGGCTAAACTGCCGGTGAAGGCCACGCTGCGACTGAACTTCAGGAAACTGGTGTTTATCGGCAGGAAGGAGAACGTATCCAAGAAAAAGCCGGTCATCTTCGCGGCGAACCACCGCAACGCGTTGTTGGATGCCCTGATGCTGGTCTACTCCAGTTACCACCGGAAGCAGGTCGTCTTCCTGGCCAGGGCCGATATCTTCAAACAGAAGTTCGTCGCTTGGCTGCTTAAGGGGTTGCGCATCATCCCGGTCTTTCGGCTTCGTGACGGGAAGGACAACCTGGAGCGGAACAACGAGGTGTTTAAGGCCGCTGCCCACGTACTAAAGAAAAACAACCCCATCGCCCTCTTCCCGGAGGGGAGGCACAATCCCAAGCAGTCGCTCTTACCCATTCAGAAGGCGGTACCCCGCATCGTGCTGCCCACGGAAGCGTCTCTCGACTTCGAGCTGCAAAGCCAGATCGTGCCGGTAGCCATCTACTACCGCGATGTGAACGACTTTCCATCGGATGCCTACGTGACGTTCGGTCAACCCATCGAGGTATCGGAGTACAAGACGCTATACAGCGAAAGTCCCAACATGGCCATTAACCAGCTGCGAAAAGACTTGGAGGTGCGGTTAAAATCGATGGTGGTGGATTTCTGGAATGAAGACTATTACAACGAATATTGCTTGGCCATTGACTGGAACGCAGATCGCGTTGCAAAGGAACAGTTCCGTGGTCGAAAAGACGATTTCCTTCAGGCATCACTCCATATCGTGAGGGAGTTGGATCACCTTTTCGAACATGAACCCGAACAGTTCAACAAGAAAATAGAGGAACTGAGGGTGGCGAAACAGTTGTTACAGGAAAACGGACTCACCTCCAAAGACCGCGTGTGGAAGCGTCCCTCCAAGTGGAACCTCTTCGCCCGTTTCTCGACGCTCCTCCTTACCGTCCCCATCGCGCTATTCGGTTTCGTGAACGGGCTCTTCCCATTGTTGATTAACAAAAAGCTCAAGGGGCTGTTCAAGGACAAGCAATTCATTCCCTCGGTGCGGTACGCTACGGGTCTCTTTTTCGTACCTATTTTCGCCCTGCTCCAATCGCTCTTGCTGGGGGGTATCAGTGGCAATTGGCTTCTAGCTTTGGTTTACCTCTTCGTGATGCCTCTCACCTTCTACTTCGCTATCCGTTGGCAAAAGTGGTGGAAGATGGCCCGGCGGGATCAAAAGGTACACCGTTTCGCGAACTATCGCCCCAAGGAGTGGAAACGGCTGTCGAAACTTATTCAGTTCCCTTAAACTACTTAAGCTACCTTAACCATTCACTCTTTAAACGTTACTATTATTCAGCAATGATGCTTCGTTTTTTCTTTTTCTCAAATAAAACAGGAAGAAACCAAAAAGTATTATGGTTACCGCGAATCCAACTCCATACGAAATCGGCTTAGAAAAGGCAAATCCTTCGGGAGCGAGCATAATATAGGAGGTTACCACGGAGGTCATGAACAGCGCGGGGATTAACGTTACCCAATAAGCTTTCCCCTTTTGGGAAAGATATACCGTGATCGTCCAAAGAACCACCGTTGCCAAGGTTTGGTTCGACCATGCAAAGTAACGCCAAATAACATCAAAGTTTATTTTTGTAAGGATGAAGCCGACGGTAAACAACGGGATCGTGATCAACAGCCTGTTTTTTATCGGCTTTTGATTGAACTTCAACAAGTCTCCCACGGTTAGCCTCGCGCTTCGAAAAGCGGTGTCACCGGATGTAATAGGAGCGGCAACAACCCCTAATATGGCGAGTATGGCTCCAAATTTCCCCAGCAACGAATGGGATATTTCATTCACTACCCAAGCCGCGTTCCCTTTCTGAGCTATCATAACATCTCCCAGTTCCCTGATACCCCCGAAAAAACTCATGCTTATTGCAGCCCAAATAAGGGCAACGATTCCTTCAATAACCATAGCCCCGTAAAAAACCCTTCGTCCCTCTTTTTCATTTTTAATGCAACGAGCCATTAAGGGCGACTGAGTGGCGTGAAAACCGGATATCGCACCGCAAGCAATGGTTATAAACATCATGGGAAAGAAGGGGAACTTCCCCTTGTCGGGATGAAAATTTTGCCAATTCCCGGAACTCAATTCGGGGATACTGTATCCTTTTACTATTAAGGCAGTTATCAGGCTGACAGCCATGAAAAGCAACGCGAAACCGAAAACGGGATAAATCTTGCCGATGATTTTATCGATGGGCAGGAGTGTGGCAAGGATGTAGTAAATAAAAATAACCCAAACCCAAAATTTGAAATCCAACGTAGTGGGTGTTAAATCGGCGAGAAGTCCCGCTGGACCCGAAATAAAAACAACACCTACAAGCACCAAAAGCACGATGGTGAAGATTCTCATCACCTGTTTTGTACCATTCCCCAAGTAAATCCCGATAATTTCAGTTATACTCAATCCGTTATGCCTGACTGACAACATGCCGGAAAAATAATCGTGTACTGCTCCTGCAAATACGGTCCCTAAAACTATCCATACAAATGCAACAGGTCCCCACATTGCCCCCGCGATCGCTCCGAATATCGGGCCTAAGCCGGCAATATTAAGAAACTGGATGAGAAGAACACGCCACCAAGGCATCGGAACGAAATCGACCCCATCGCTCATGGTCATTGCCGGTGTTGGCCTATTAGGATCAACCCCCATGATTCGTTCCAGACGTTTCGAGTAAAAAAAGTACCCGGCGACTAAAATGAGTAAGGATACAACGAATGTTATCATATTACACTATTTAAAAAGTTTTTAGTAAACCCTATCCCAATCTATTTCGTGGGATAAAATAAACAATGGATGTTTATGGTTCAACGTGCTTTCTAATGAAAAAAACGAGCCCCGTGACTGATCTTTTGACTTTTCTAACCTGATTAGTTGCTAGTTTTACTTTACAAATATACTAAACCTTGCAGATTTACACAACAAAAATAAAATCGAATTATTTTACTGTATATCTGTCTATTAAATAGTTTTTATAAGAAATTCTCTCTTGGTATGATACCTCCAAAATCTGCAATCATTTTTTTAACTTCATCAATTGGAACATTTAATGGAGTTAAATGCTTTTTCTTTGCGATAGCGGCAACGGCTCCTGCCACCTGTCCCATACCCATGCACGATGCCTGGACTCTAAGAGCAGAATTAGCTTCTCTATCACTGCTCACACATCGTCCAGCCACAATAAAGTTTTTACTTTTTTTAGGAATGAGTGCTCTTAATGGTACGGTTGCAACAACACCCTCACTAAGATGTTTAGGAATTACGCCATGTTCGTCGTGGACATCAATGGGGTAAAATGAATAGGAAAGTGAATCATCAAAAATTTTACCGTTAATATAATCATCGTGCGTAATCTGATATTCTCCATCAATACGAAATGTTTCCCTCACACCAACTTCATTCTGCATTGATTCTATGGTCGTCTTTTCACATCCTGGTAAAGTCTTTAGAAAACGTAGAGTTTTCATCAGTGAAGATCTTCCCCTTATATTTGTAAGAGTGTTTGTCTCGGAAGTAGTTGAATCCGCACCCGTAACATGCTGAATATTATCGCCTCGAGAAGATAGCAATCCAATAATATTATTTCGGAAATCATCCCTCGAGAGTACATTATTAGATATCGCTTCGTTATACTTTTCTTTAATTAGATCCCTATCAAGTTTATTTAAATCGTATCCTCCAATTCTAAACATAAGAGATCCAGGTTGAATTTTGTCTTCCCTTAGAACTTTATATCCTGCAAGAGCAGACAAGAAAGCGTTACCGGTACAATCAATCACCTGATCGCTTACAATCTCTAAATCAGTCCCTTTACCCATTACCTTAATATGCCAATTATCATCAATGAGTTTGGCATCAACAGGGGTTTCATAATATCTGATTTGGACTCCTGCCTCAATGCATTTCTCTTCAGCCAAAAGCGCGTAAATATAAGGATTGATTCGAATTTGATGTCTTGGATGGCGCCTTCCAGTAGGAATAGTAAAATCAGGAAGTGTCCCGTCGCCAAGTTCTACCGTTTCAGTCACGAGTTCCCATCCTATCCCTCTAATAACCTGTTTTCCCCATGCATGAAATAATCCGGGGAAAGCCACCCCTCCAGTTGTTGTCGTTCCACCTAATTGACTCCCATTCTCAATTAAGATGGTAGAGCAACCTGCTCTGGCCGATTGTAAAGCTGCAATTACTCCAGCAGTTCCTCCTCCTACCACCAAAATGTCACACTTGATTTTCTTAACATCTTTAACTGTGTCATATTTTGGTGTAAAAACGTTTAGGTTTATCGGTATCAAGCTACCCATAGATATTCCACCTATGTACTTTAATAGATTTCTCCTTTTCATACGATTATTTTAATCATATCGGTTTCATCTCTTTTTTACAAATGCAAAATAGTATTCTTACAATGAGGTTTATTGAATAATAAAAAGCTATAAATTATTTTCGAGACCTAACAAATTAAATTGAATTTCATGAGGTAGTAAATTTTTCTTTGATGCAATTGCAGCCGTTCTACCGGCGGCCTGTCCCATAGTAACAGCATTACCTGTAACCCTGTAACTTGAGTGAGCAATAAAATCTCCACTAATACATCTTCCCGCCATCATCAAACCACCAACATCCTTAGCAATTAATGAACGAAGAGGAATATCATAACCCCTGGCTTTAATATTCTGATTATAAGAAATATTTCTTGATTCTTCATCTTGTTTTCTCACTGAATGAACATCCACGCCAAAGGAAACCCGACAAATAGTATCGTCAAAATGTGTCCCTTTAATCAAATCTTCTTTCGAAACAGTATATAAACCATGTATCCTACGTCCTTCCCTAATACCAATTTGTTCTGCAGTTGCAATGAGCCTTAGATCCTTCCAAACACCTCCATTTGATTTTAATGCATTTATAATATTATGAATTTCTTTTCTTGCTTGTAAAGTAGCTTTTGTGACATCCAATGCACTTAATGGTGAAAATCCATATTCGTGGTTTGCCATAAGTTTAAATAAATCTTTACGGATTGGGTGTATGCTGGGAGACATATAAGAAGGTATTACTCCACCTTTCTTGATTTCCTCAAGTAGCCTTTTTTTCGATTTCGATCCTGCATCTCCAGCCCACCTCGAGAATTCTTTGATTTCATCAAAATTAATGCCAGTTATTAAAGCGAGCAAACTAAAAGGCTGAAGAGCATCATCTCCTTCTCTTCCAACTTCATATCCGCATCCACTTAGTGCTGCTAGGTCACCGTCTCCTGTTGTATCGATAAATATATTGCCTTGCCATGCTTCTCGACCACTTTTTGATTCTGTAATAATATGAGAAAGGCGGTTATTCTCATCTTTAATAGAAGCAACGACCCTTGTATGGAATAATATCTGAACTCCTGCTTCTAAACAAATTTCCTCAAGTAACAGTTTCATAATTTCCGGGTCAAATGAGAGTACTTGTCCTGTGTCAATATCACGGCAAACGCCAAATTTGGAGATTAGACCCTCTTCAATCTCGCGCATTAAACCCGATTTATTTTTCTGATCTAATATCCATGTAAGAAGGCCTGAGGTCCAAACTCCGCCCAAGCAACCATGAGCCTCTACTAATAAAGTTTTAACACCGTTTCTACCCGCTTCTATAGCAGCACTTACACCGGCAGGGCCAGCCCCACAAATAACAACATCGTATACTCCCATTATAGGAACATTTCTCTTTTTTTCAGTTACGAACATTTTATTTGATGATGGGGTGACATCTATTGCACTAATATTACTCAAGGGTATTGCTATACTAGCAATACCAGCATTTTTGATAAAACTTCTTCTTCGCATTTTAATAAATAATCTTTGTGATTTATAATTTCGCAATCATATTACAATAATTATTTTCAGTTATGGGAAACGGTATTCGGTAGTGTTGACAAACCAGGTAATTTCCAAAAAAAACATGTTACTTCACGTCAATCTCCAGAACCTGCTTGTCCTCCAGCAACCTCTCTCTCAACAGCGAGTAGTCGATATCCTGTACCGCCTTCCGTTGATCGATCGCTTGACAGGCGGCGGTGGCGGCGGATTGCCCCAGCACCATGAAGACGGGTTCCATGCGGATCGAGCCGAAAGCGATGTGCGTCGCGCTGACGCACACCGGGACCAACAGGTTCTCGCACTCCCCTTTCTTGGGGACGATGGAGCGGTAGCTGATCGGGTAGGGGTTGGCAACCGGTGCCTCCACGTTCCCCTCGTTCTGCACGAAACCGTTGGCGTCCACGTAGCGCTGCACGTGGTGCGAGTCCATCCCGTACGCACCCATTCCCACCGGGTCATCCACCACCTCGATGCGCTCGCAATTCTTCTGCGTCATCACGTAGTCGCTTTTCATCCGGCGAGCCTCCCTGATGTAGAGTTGCTCCTGCCAGCCGTTGCTTCCCTCGTCGTACTCGTCCTTGCAGGTACCCCCATTTCGAAACCACGTCCCTTACTTTTCGCGGGATCCGGGGGTGATACGCCAGCGTCCACATTAACCCCTGTTGATAGTCGCGGTGCGCTTGGGCTATCTTTTCCCTCTCCTCGTAGCTCGCCTCGGGGTAACGGTGGTTCTGCCCGATGAAGTCGGTCGAGAAACCCTTCTGGTTGTTGGTGTCCGTCTTCCGGTTCGGCATGGGCGAGTTTATCCAGGGAACCAGCTTGTCGCCGTACGTGTACATCTCCTCGATGGGACCGGTGGCCGCCTCGTAGTTCCGGAAAAGAAGCTCGTAGTTGATCTCCTCGTAATTGCCCGGTTTTTGAAAGGGGATCCTGTTCTCGGGGTGGTCCGTCAGCGTCATGCGGAAACAGTAGGCTTGAATACCTTTATCCCCGTGTCCATCGATCCCCGGTTGCCCCCCTTCCACGATGTAGGGTAACAGGCCGCTGCTTGGATCCCCCTTGATCACGTGGGGATCCACGCCGTCGATGAAGTTGTGGTTGTGAGCGTTCCTGGAAAGGGTCCACTTCAACGTTCGGTTGATCCTGTTGGCTTGAACGCCGTTCAACGTCTCCCCGTGCTCGCTGTTCGCCTCCCGCCCCACGCTGTACGATACCCCGGCCGCCGCCATCAGGTCGCCCTCGTAGGTAGCGTCGATAAACATCTCACCGGTGTACCTCGCCCCGCTTTCCATATCGATAGAGGCAATTCTAGCTCCATCCTTTTTCACGCCGCTCTCCCGGTTCAGTCGCTCGCCGTAGACGACATCGACCTTTTCACCGGAGAGCATCCGGTGGTACACCTTCAACGCGGCGGAAGGCTCGAACGTCCACATGGCATCTTCGCCCTTTGTTGTTCGTGTTTGCCCCTCGTCCATGTATTCACTTTTACTCTGCCACTTCCAGCTCGCGGGATCCTCGTAATGTTCCCGGATATTCCGGTAAAACTCCCTCGATATCCCGCCGATAACGTGCTTGTTGCCTATATCGGTTTGCCCCAGGCCCCCGGTGGTTAAGCCACCCAGCCTGCGCGTTGGCTCGATGATCACGACCGATTTCCCCATCCTCGCGCTTTGAATGGCGGCCGATATACCGGCAGAGGTGCCACCGTACACGACCACATCGTACCGTTTCGCTTTTTGGCCAAACACAGGGAAAACGAGAACGGCAAGCAGTAAGTTTGTAAATAATAATTTCATCATTAATTTTTTTAAAGTTTACCCATCTGGGATATTTATGTTATTATTGGGTTTTTCAATCTTTTAATTTAATAGGTGTCTGATTAAAAATCATTGATAAGCATCTTTTTAACTGACCCTTAAGAGTCCAATTTTCCCTGATTTGTAAAATTATCTCATTTTAATTTATAGCAAGTTGTGTTTTTTGAATAAAATATCTGTGTCAAAGAGTAGGAAAAGGATGATTTTCATTTATATATTTAAATCATCCCATGACTTCATTGTGACCTCTTTCACTTTCCCTCCAGCAACATCAATACCTCCCATGAATTCTGTTAATTGGATCCATGATTTATACTCCCGATTTAGTTGTTTTCAGATTCTCTGGCATCCATTCCTGGTACCCGCCACGAGTGATAAACACCTGTTTCCCTATTTCATCATTTCATCAATGATTTCTAGCGTGCCTTCAACAAGTTCTTGCCCACCTTCAGGCCCTATTTGGGTGCTGGCAGGTACGGCCCCGTACGCGCCCCCCGAGATGGAGCGGGAAGTGGGCAGGTAACCGTAGCTCCCGTTAGACAACTGAATGATGAATGTTTGCGTGGCCGAACTACGGGCTTTAATACGCGTGCCGTAGTCTAGATACAGTTCAAACGGGTTGGTGGCCATGACTATATCCCCGATCCTCGCGACGTGTATTTGAACCGGTAACTTGGGCTGGACTTTCTCGAGCTCGTACCTCTCCTTTACACTTTCACCTCTTTTTACCCTAGTATACGTTTGGGTTATTTCGTGATACCACCTATCCTTCTCCTTGATCTTGGGATTGGCCTCGATTTCCGCGAGCAACTCCTCGTATTTCTTTGTCCATTGTTTCGCCTCTTCTATTGAACTGTTCACGTCACTCATGCTGATAAGGCGCCTGGAAAGGTTCATGACCTTCATCTCGTGTTTAACAACGGGACTCCACTCGATATTGTCTTTCACGTGCGGGTAAACGGACGTTACCGCGTCGGCGATCCGAACCGCTATTTGCTTCCTGCGCGCAACAGTACTATTCCCTATTTCAGTCTCTTCCGGGAACATCAATTTCTGCATGCGCGACTCCGCTTTTTCATAAATCCGTATATGTGGCGACTGGTCGCCCGCGGACCCGCACTGTGGCAACACGTAGACGTTATCCCCCAATCTTCTACGAACTTCTAGACGTGTTTCATGCCAGTAATCCGCGCTGATTTGGTACACGCTCCCGCTAACCTGCGAGGGGCAGGGAACATTGATCACCACCCCGGTCAGGTTTGATTTCTCGTCCCAGGTGTACAGCAAGTTAACAGTATGATCTTCAAATCCCTCCATGTGACTGAACTCGGGCCTGTTCGTGTTGCCATACATCAGGGACTTCCCGTCGAAGTCTGCTTGCAAGCGATTATGCCCTACCACGGCATGTCCCAGGCCGTAACTTATGCCCCCCGGCTCACGGTTGTTCCAGGCCTCGACAACCGCCGACGCGATATTCTCAGAAATGTACTCCAAGCACTCCGCGGGTGACATGGTTCCCAGCTCGATCCCGTAAATGCTTTTCGAATCGGTGGCGACACTCGCGTAGGGTGCTGCATGGGTATGTGTCGCGTTTAAAATGATCGCTTCCGGCTTTATCTCGGGGAGCAAATCCTTTAACCGGTTTTGAACCGCGGCAAGTAACTCGCTACGTATACCGATGATATCGCAACTAACGAGAACTACCTTTTCTGACGATGTTTCTCCCACCGATTCAAGGACTAGTGCCGTGACCGTGAGAGGGTCCAGGATACCTTCCGATACGCGCGCGGGAAATTGACCCTGAATGAGAACGGGACGATCGGGCGTGATGTCTTCCGTTGCCCAACCAATCAACAAGTTCCCGGCCTCACTTTCACCCTTTCTCTCGCCATTATTGTTGGTACAATGACTGAAGAACAATAAAAGCAGAGAGGTAATCAAAATTGAGATTGTTTTTTTCATACGATTATTTTATTTTTTACACATGGATTATTTTATCACGATAGAATCGGTCAGCCTGACATCCTCTGCCGAGGCACCAATTTCGATGACAACAATGTTCGCTTCTAATGGCGTTTCAATCTCTTCAGCAATCCTTAAATGCATTTGCCCGTCAAGGGCAACGGGTAATTCCGGTGTTATATCAACTGTGGATGTGCCGATATAGAGATTACCGGCCTTTGCCCTAGGATTGAAAGCTATTCTTTCTGCGGTTAATAACATATTCTCCGAGTTTTTTAAAGAATCATTAGGTTAGTATACTTATTGCTATCGTTGAAAAATCAGTTTTCACATCAATGTTTAAATTGGTTAAGTTCATTTCTCGTTGGAGTAGCATATGACTACCTAAAATTGAAGGCAGTTTAAGTTCTGCACCAATAATTAACAGACCTTGCAATAAAAATGCAAGCAAAAGTATTGGGGTTTTCTTAAGTAACTTAATGAAAACAACCTTCACAGATAATATTTTCATTTGACTCACACTTTATTAAGTCTTAGAATAATCGGATTCATCACTGATATTTTTTCATATATTGTAATCGTACGCTCTTGTTTTTCTGTCTTAACGGTTTGCCAGTCCCCATTATTGTTGAGCATTTGAATCTGTGAGTCAACCCATTCATTTGAAACCTCAAGTGATAAGGAGTTAAATGTGTCAGAATTCAGGCCTGTAACAACAGTAATTGCATAATCATTTGATTTCGAACGACCGAATATACAAAAAGCGTTAGGTATATTTTTCACGAAAACAGGAAGAGGTTCTTTTCCCAACCATTCTATAATTTGACGCATTATCTCTTTTTTAGTGTAATTAAATAATGATATACAACGGGTGTTTATATAATTGTCATTAAGATTATAGGACATAACCGCAACCCGCCCTCCAAGTTTATTCTCAAAACGAGTTAAAGCAGGATAAAAAGGTTCATTTTTAGAGTTAGTGAATTCTGTAATAACCTCCGTACCAGTTAAAGCCTTGATTTGGTAAAAACAATCTCTGTTATCTTTGTTAAACGCCCAGGCATAATTGTACATTAATCGGTTTTTGATGTTTGAAATTTTTTCAGGATTAACAACTCTTTCATAAAATGGAGGCAGTAACGTATCTTCTCTTGTTGAGATTTCAACACCAATCAAATTACTATATCCTTTTTGACATAATAAAAGTGCTGAATACCCATCCAGGAAAACATTTCCACTCAACAATTCTGTAATTTCATTACGTTCCATTTGTTCAATAATGTTACCAGAAACAAGTTTAACTTTTCCTCCTTTCGATGTATAGGGAATTCCATGACGCCCCATGATATTTACCCAATTGAATGATGTAGTCGGTTTACGAAATATCTCGCATCCTTCAACAGTACACTTCTGAGCAATCTGCTTAAGGATTGACAAACGTCTGGCCTCTTTCAAATACATTTCACGGTAACCGTCCTCTTCCACAGGATTTTCAAGGTACTGATTAACATAGAGTAAGGAATCATCAAGCCCATAAGCAAAGGCTGCTGTCATCAAAGTTTTTAATTTTCTACTTGACATGAAAAATCGTGTATGTGGAAAAGTATCTGATTCATGTATCAGTTCAAAATTATCCGGCAAGTGCTGTCTCTGGTATAAAACATTAAAAATACTTTTTGGAATATCTAAAGGATCATCTGAAAAATAACTTGAACCATAAACGCGAACAATTGGTCTAGTACTTCCGGCAAATGCCTTTGTAACATCTTCTGTGAAATTTCCATCACGTTCACTTGCTCCACTTTGACAAAGACATAAGCGGGTCTCAGGAGCTATTTTATCAACTTTTTCCCTTACAGAAGTTGCAAGGCCGGCGAGCGAGTCCCTCTTCAATTTACCCCAGGATTCGTTTAATCTATAACCATCGAGTGTTTTACTGCCAAATAATATTTGAAGCTCTTCCCTTGAATAATGCTTACCTTCCCTTTTTGAGAATTCTTCAAGATGGAGAGGACAAAAACATCCGCCACTTAAGTGAAAATCATCCTCAAAATTTATCAAAAAGGGGTTAGCTATCTGAGCTACAGTTGCAATATAGTCACTGAATGTTTCACGATAATTAGCATCTAAAGGGCAACATGCCTCCTGTGCAATACTCCCATCATCGCGTATTATATTCTGAAACTTCCCCTTGCCTATTCTGATTGTTGTCGCACACCACCAGCCGATTTCAATATCATAATCTGTAAGTTGCTTTTTTACATTTAAGATTCGTTCCCCTAAATCAATAAAAACTTTTTTGTCAGGAAAGCCGGTATAACGAAACTCTTTAGTTGGGCCGGTAAATAAAAATCTTCGAAATCCATAGTGTTTATTCAATTCAATTATGTAGGATAGCATTTCCTTTTCAAGTTCGGGAAAATATTTAAACGGAAACGGTATTAAGGGATCTAGTAAATTTGTTTCTTTTATTTCTAACCCGGAAAAATCACGTGCTGGTAAAACTCCCTTACTTGCATAGAATAAAGAACCTAACGTTGCAGTAGTAATAAAATCTCTTCTTTTCATAAATTATCATGTTTAGCTTTTATTGATCATTCCAATTCATTACCCTGTTTGTGATTATCCTTTTTTACTAAACTTAATAATCAATGGGTTCATTAAAGTAACTCGAGTGTTCAATTTTATAGTCCTATCTTTGATTTCTACCTTGACTGGATTCCAGGTACCCTTAAAATCCAAGAGTTCATAATTTGAATTAAGCCATTCGGGGGCAACTTCCAAAGTAATTGAATCAAAAGGATCAGAGCAGAGACTAATAATTACAACAATGGCATAGTCATTTGATTTCGAGCGGTTAAATATACAGAACACATTAGGGGCATTTTTAATGAAAACAGGTAAGGGCTCTTTCCCAAGCCACTCGATCGTCTGACTCAAAATCTCCTTTTTCTTATAGTTTATTACAGCTGAAGAACTATTGTTATTAAGATCAAACGCAGTAATGGCTACTCGACCTCCGAGTCTATTTTCATAAGTTATTATTCCTGGAGTCACCGCCTTTTCTTCCCCGTCAAGGAAATCAGTGATAACCTTGGCATTGTTTAACGGTTGTAGCTCAACAAACTCTCCTCCTTCGGTAGCAACAACGAAAATAAGAAAATTATACATGATCTTTCCGGTGATATCTTTAATGCCAGAATTATCACGAATACCCTCGTACATGAATTTTGGCTGACCACCTTCGATGACTGTAGCCCCTATAAGATCACTGAAACCTCTTTTACTTAAAGATAATGCAGCTTTCCCATCAAGAAACACACTACCGCTTAGAAGTTTAGTTATATCATCATCACCCAGTAATTCAACTGTACTACCCGAAATCATTTTTACTCTACCTCCTGAAGACGTATGAGGTATTCCCAGGCGTCCGGTTACATTTGCCCAAGCATAACGTTTATTGCCCCTACCGGGAACTGAAACGACATGTTCAAATGGGTCATACATGATTTCGCACCCTTCCACTCTACAGTTTTTTACTGCTTTTTTAAGGGTATTAAATCTCTGAACCTCATGCTTGAACATATTTAAATAACCAACTTCTTCCAAAAGGTTATCTGTGTTTTGAACCGGATGAAATCTAGCATCATCTACCCCGTATGCAAAGGCTGCTGTCATGAGACTTTTAATTTTTGCGCTTGACACAAAAAAACGGGTATGCGGAAAAGTATCCGACTCATGGAATAGTTCAAAATTAGTTGGCAACCGTTGCGAACAATATAAAACATGAAAAATTGTATTAGGGAGGACTTCAGGATGGTCATGCCCATAATCCGTGCCATAAAGCCTAACGGCAGGACGAGTTTTACCCGCGAAAGCTTTGGTTACAGCCTCGGTCATATCGCCTTGGATGTCAGCGCTTCCTGGCTGGCATAACAGGATACGTGTTTCGGGGGCAAACTCATCAACCTTTTGCCGGATTAAACCGGCAAGGCTCGCCAGCGAGTCTTTACTCAACAAGGCCCACTCGCGACGAAGCTGTATACTGTCTGGTGTCACTGTGGAAAAGATATCAAGTAGTTCTTCTCTTGTATAACTTGACCCTAACTTTTTATTAAATTCAGCCAGATGATATGGACAGAAACAACCAAAACCGGCATGACTCAATGTGAAATCATCCTCCATAACAACCATGAAAGGATGAGCTATTGATACTACCGTTGCAATATTGGTACTTAGCGCTTTTCTAAAACCTGGATCAAGAGGGCAAAACGATATCTCTGAAACTCTACCATCAATTCCAGTGAGATATTGATATGGTGCTCCCGGTCCCTGCTTTATAGTTGCGGAACATTCCCAGCCAATTTCAATGTTGTATGGGGCAAGTTTCCTTTTGATTCGTAAGATTAACTTCCCGATTTCATTATAAGTTTCGGATGGGGGGAAACCGGAAAAACGAACAGTTTTATCCGGTGCCAGGATGAGAAAGCGTTTGAAACCATAATTGGTATTCAGCTCGATTAATTGTTCTATAATTTTCTCTTCATGACTTGAAAAAATCCTTACAGGAATGAGAGGATCTATTGAATTATCTAGTAAAGAATCAGCGACATTGTTATTATGAAATCCTATCAAATTATCAGTATTAAAAAAAACTGATCCAGCTATTATTGATGTTTTTAAAAAATTTCTTCTTTTCATGTTTTTATAGATTTATTTTTTATTGTGCTAAAACGATTATCGAGAAAAAATCTCCGTTTAATTGACATTAATTCCATGAAAAAGGGATAGTTCAGATTATTTGTGAATGCTCTTTTAACTATTTAATACTTAATTTGTTAAGCTAAATGCCCAATAGGAGTTCTCGGGAACTTACACTATGAGTAGTTCGGTAATTATTCAAAACACACAACATATTTATGTTGATCCTACTCCATTGAATTTTGATGAAGTAGGTGAAAATTTACCGAACTGCTCATAGTGTCTTCTTATATAGTTAGACGAAAGTATCTGTTTAGTTATTTAATAGCCCGGATTTTGAACCAAATTTGGATTTAAATCTATTTCTGATTGCGGGAAAGGCCAAATATATTGATGGGGCAACATCTTCAATGTTCCTATACCTCCACCAGGTTCATCTACCAAGGATAATACCTCATTGGCTATTTTCCATCGTTTAATATCAAACCAACGATGCCCTTCACCAGCTAATTCTATGCGCCTTTCTAAGCGGATTATATCTCTCATTTCATCGACTGATAAATCTAGCGGAACGGATGGCATTCCCGATCTGTGTCTTACCTCATTGATTGCATTATGTACTGACTGGTCAGGCCCATTAATTTCATTTTGAGCCTCAGCATACATCAATAAAACATCTGCATATCGTAGATGAATTATGTCATAATCATCTACTTCAACGTTGCGATCGAAATAGGAGACGTTATCTTCCACAAATTTATTCCAATGGATACCTGTCTCTGAACCGTAAGTGTGTTCAACCCCATTTATAATACGAATTCCCGTTGGATTAAGAGTCTGTAAACATCGTGGATCTCTATTTGAATATGGATCATCAGGATTAAAAAGAGGAGATTGTGTTGTAGGTAGTCCATCTAAACACAAGTAAGAATTTAGCAATTCTTTTCTTGGCTTGGTTGTTCCATAAAGTAAATGGTCATTCCCTCCTCTATGCCATCTTTCAGGAAGCGCGTATACCGTTGAGAAAAGTATTTCATCTGGATTGGTACTCTGGGCTTTGGATAAAAAAAGATCTCGATAATCCGGATACAAACTGCAAAGTTTTGATTGAATTACTATATTTGCCTCCGAAGCAGCTTCTGCCCATCGTTCAGTGAATAGGAGTACTTTTGCTTTAAATGCATGTGCCGAATTTTTTACAATTCTACCTGAGTATTTTACATTCGGTAAGTCAGGAATTGCTGCATTGAGATCCTCAAGAATAAAATCAATAACTTCTTGACTCGTGCTTTGTTTAATTTTTGATTCTTCAATTGTTGGAACAGTTCTGTAAATAATTACTCCCCCGTAAGTTTGTTGTAACTGAAAATAAAACCAAGCTCGTAAAAACTTAACTTCAGCGATAAATTGATTTTTTAAATTGAAGTCATCAACCTTGTCAATGTTATCAAGAAAAAAATTACAGCTGGCTATCCCTCTATACATATTTCTATACCACGCGTATTGGATTCCTCCAGATGTAGAATGTAAAATACCTTGCCTGATTTGCACCATTTCAGTTTCAAGTTGTAAATAGCTACGTGCATTATCAGTCAATACTTCTAGTCTTAAGCGAGATCCAAAAGGATCTAAATACAAGTGACTATATACTCCCAGTAATGCCATTTTAGCATCTTCTTCTGTTTTCCAAAAAGTTTCACTCACGGGCAAATGTTTTGGATGTCTTTCAAGAAAATCTTCTGAACAGCTAATAAATAAAATAATGAGAGTTAATATAAGTAAATTCTTATTGTTCATTTTCATAATGATTTAGTTTATTTAATTTGATTCCTGTTACATATTAACTACCAAACCAAAAGTAATTGTTTGGACATTTGGGTATGAGCCAGCTTCTGTTTCAAAGCCATAGTGTATATCTTCATCCCTTTCAGGGTCACTATGCTTATAAGAAGTAAAAGTGATCAGATTATCTCCAGACGCATAAATTCTTAAATTTTGTATTCCAATTTTTTCTATAAATTGTTTTGGGAGACTAAATCCTACTTGAAGATTTTTCAAACGAAAATAGGATGTATCTTTTAAAAAATAAGAATTTTGATTTCCCGATACCGGAGCATAAGGCCATCTGTATAGTGCTGGCATTTTATTCGTTGGATTATCAGGTGTCCATGCGTTTCTCCAATCTTCTGTTGGTGGTGCCATACGCAAAAAGGGCCATTCACCTCTTCTAGTAATATAGTGTTTGGTTCCATACACACCTTGTAAAAACATAGATAAATCAAAATTCTTCCAATTTATGCCGATATTACCACCGTATATAAATCGGGGATATCTACCAGGCAAAATTACCCTATCTAGATTATCAATAACCCCATCTCCGTTTTGATCTTTAAAAATAAGATCTCCTGGTTTTGGATTGTTCTGATGTTTTGGGGAACTATCAATTTCCTGTTGAGATTGAAATATTCCTATCCACTCTAACATATGATGGGCGCCAAACTCATGTCCAACTTGATTCGCTTGAAGTCCATACGATGGTGTTACTAGTTGTGTGATTTTATTGCGATTTAAAGAAAAGTTTAAATCGACATTGTATGAAAAATCTTTTATTTTATTCCGGTGGCCCGCTACGAATTCAAAACCTTTATTGTTCATAGAGCCATAATTAATTGTAGGAGCTGTTAAGCCTACAGAAAGAGGTATCGTCGCTTGATTTAAAATGCCTTTAGTATCTTTGTTATACACGTCTAACGTGAAAGAAAACAACCCTTGTTTTATACTAAAATCAACACCCAAGTTTGAAATTGTGGTAACTTCCCATTTCAAAGTTGGGTCTGCTAAACTAGTCATGGTTACGCCTTGTTCAACACCTCCTCCTTGAGCATAAGTTGTTGTATTTAAAAGTGACTGGTATGGGTATGTTCCAATATTTTGGTTTCCTAACTGACCCCAAGAAACCCTTAACTTTAAATTTTCTAACCAACTCACAGGCTTTAAAAAACTTTCTTCAGAAATTCTCCAACCGGTTGAAAAAGACGGAAAGAATCCCCAACGGTTGTCTTTATGAATTCTTGAAGTTCCGTCGTACCTCGCGTTTGCTTCAATCAAATACTTTCCTTTATAATCATATGTTAATCTCCCAAAAAAAGATTGAATAGCCCATTCGAAAGAACTTCCACTTAATGTCTGTACTGAGGGATCCCCGGCATTTATTTCAGGAAGATTTCTAAAAGCATAATCTCGTCTGTGTCCAAAAAGATTTCTTCGTTGGAAATATTCTTGATCATATCCTATTAAGGTGTGTACATTATGTGATTCAAAAAAAGACTTAGTGAAACTTAAAGTTGAATGGATTGAAGGCATCACCGATCTAATGTTTTCATTTGAAACGCCTGGATGATAGTTATAGTAAACTCTTGAAAATTCTCCGGTTTGAAAATAGTATTCATTTTCGTCTTCTGGAGTTATTTGATGAACCATTTCAAAATTAGCATCATAATTGTAGGATCCTGTTAAATTCCAGACTATTTCAGGTGTCAAATTAACATTTAAAAAACCACTCATTGAAACATTATGATTCTCGTTTAATCTTGTTCCACCTTCACCTCCTGTATCTGTTAACCTCCAAATATTGTTACTAGGACGGAATGGCTGACATACAGAGCCAACTGACCATCGACCGTCAGGTAACTTTGGTGAAGTCGTTGGATTCATATCGTAAATGAACATCATTAATTCCTGACTAGTCATTGCAGGTCCAAGACGCTTACCGATTAATCCGTTAATGTTTGTACCAAAACTCAACCAATCAGTTATTTTAGTGTCTATATTAATTTGAGCGGTGTATCTGCTGTACGATTGTCCTCTGATTATAGCATCTTGAGAATAGTATCCGGCATCAATATAATATTTTGTCTGTTCATTTCCCCCTGTTACACTTAAGTTATGTTTATTTCCCCATCCAGGATTTAATATAGCATCTCTCCAGTCAAAATTAGGATATTGGGGGTCATTGGGTGGAGCATTTTTATATGCTTCGATTAATTCAGCAGGAAACTTGGTTCCAGTTCCTTGTCTATCAACAGTATAATTATACATTTCCATATATTCTGCTGAATTAACGATGAATTTTGGCACAAAAGTAGCAGTTTGAAAACCAAAATTACCGTGATATGTAATCTGAGGCTTACCTAAAATTCCTTTTTTGGTTGTAACTATTATGACACCGTTAGCTGCTCGTGCTCCATAAATTGAAGCAGAAGCAGCATCTTTCAGTACAGAGATGCTTTCTATGTTTTCTGGATTAAGATTATCAATACTAGTCCAAGACGGATATGCAATGCCGTCAATAACCACAAGTGGTTCACTACCAGCACCACTAAAAGTGCCTTTTCCTCTAATGTTTATTTTAAGCTTTTGGTTACCAGGTTCGCCCGATTGCTGGATAACTTGTAATCCAGGTATTTTACCTTGCAATAAAGTAGCTGTTGAATAACTGGGTCGTTTTATTAATTCGTCAGCATTAATACTTGATACCGCACCGGTCAAGTTTACTTTCTTCTGTGTTCCATATCCTATTGCCACGACTTCCTGCAAACCTATTGCGTCTTCTTCCATCGTTACATTTATAGTAGTCTGCCCACTAACAGATAGTTCTTGGTTTTTCATTCCTACAAATGAAAACACTAACATGTTATTTTCTGAAATATTTGTTAAAGTGTAATTGCCGGAAACATCTGTCACTGTTCCCTTGGTAGCATCTCCTTTTACAATAATAGTTGCACCAATAATAGGTTCTCCATTTGCATCAACTACTTTCCCGGTTATAGTTTTCCCGGTTTGTTGAATCGCTTTTGCGCTTAGGATATCCAAGGCATTATTTTCAGAATCTTTCTTTGCCAGAATAATATATTTATTCTCAAAATCATAACCGATATCGGTATCGTCAAAAGCTTTGTTGAGATATTCCAAAACTTTCCCTGCCTTGCTTTTAAGGTTTACCACGTGCGAGGTATTTACCTCCCTATTACTGTAAACTACCAGATAACCGGTTTGATTTTCAATTTCATTGATCAGTTGCCTGACAGATACTTTATTGGTTTTTAATTTCACGATAACATCTTGTCCTTTGACATTTTCGGCAACCAACTGAAACGATAACACGAATAAAAGAATCAAGGTGATTCTCATTACTCTAAACAATTCCTTAAGGGTATTATTTTTTATAAATCTGTTTGATGTTAGAAGTTTTATTTTCATTTTCATACAATTTGCATTGTTAAGTGAATACTAAATTTAATTGGGTGTTTGTTTTTCTAACGGCGATAAATGCACCAACGCTAATCGCCATTTTTATTTCACGTTTATTCTCATAGGCATGTAAGTTTTATAAGTTTAAACCATATTTAATTATGTAAGGGTGATAATGTTGCTTTCAATGTTTTTTTAGACATTGAATTTGATTCTGTTCCAAAAAGTGTGTAAAGCGCATTTTTTCTATCTTTGATTTTCATTCACCTAAAAAAATTAAAGATCATCATGCACTTTGTACAGCCGCAAGTTAGTAAAATATTGGAAGATATTCTAAAAAAAGAAGACGGATTTAACACGATTTTGAAATTCGTGAGTTCTACTAAGAAGTGCAAATGATTTAAAGCTGTAAAGCAAAGATCATGAAAAACACTCGGGGAGCGCTGGATAATCCGGAGCATACCCACCCACTTTCCGGTAAAAAAAGCCAGGATTCAAAAAGATATTAATTCTTTAAAAAACCCATCATTTCGTCATGCACTTTCGCTAAAAGGGGAACAAATTGTAAAAATGGCAAGCCAAAAACAGGGTAAAAAAGGGCGCGTGCACCCCTTTTCCGGAGCATATGCACCCAGGGAGCCCCGGGGGTGCAAAAATGCAAGGTATTCCGGAGCATACCCACCCATTTTCTAGATTTAAAGCCCTCGCGTAAAGCGGGTTACTCGTGACGTTGCCTTCTTCCTGGCGCATTTCGTATTCCGGGGCATACCCACCCACTTGTTAATTATTTTTCTTATCATCACGTGATGTTTCAATCCAATCACGTGATCATATGGCAGGAACGATAATTAACATGAGTAAAGTAAAGCAAGTGTTGCGCATGCACGCGCAAGGGATTTCCAACCGTCGCATAGCCGGTGAACTGGGGCTGTACAAGGGGACGGTGAACAATTACGTGAACAAGGTCAAGAACCACGGGTACGATATCGAGGAGCTGTTGGCCCTGGATGACCCCGTACTGGAGGGCAAGCTTTTCGCCGGGAACCCCGCCTACAAGGAAGAGCGTTTCGAGGCCTTCAAAAGCCAGATCCCGTACTTTGAAAAAGAACTCCGCAGGCCCCACGTGACACGTTACCTCTTGTGGCAAGAGTACAAGGAGAAGTACCCCGGCGGGTACGGTTACTCCCAGTTCTGCTTTCACCTGGGGCAGCTGCTTAAAGCGCGCCAACCGGGAAGCATCCTGGATCATCACCCGGGTGAGAAGCTCCTCGTGGACTTCGCCGGGGACACGTTTCCTTACGTTGACCGGGAAACGGGAGAGGTGGTGGAGGCACAAGTGTTCGTGGCCTGCATGCCCTATTCCAATTACGTTTTCATGATGGCCGTCCCCAGCCAGCGCAGCGATGATTTCTTGCACGCCCTCGGCTGCTGCTTGAAGCACCTGGGAGGATCCCCCAAGATCGTGGTTACCGATAACCTGAAGGCATCGGTAATCAAGGCCGACCGCTACGAGCCCGAGATAAACAGGATCATGGAGGACTTCGCCAATCATCACGGCTTCGCGGTCATCCCCGCCCGCGCGGGGAAGCCGCGGGACAAGGCCGCCGTGGAGAACGAGGTGAAGATCGTTTACCGGCGGGTTTACGCCAAGCTGCGCGACCTGACCTTCTTCTCCCTCGAGGAGGTGAACGCCGCCTTCGCCGAGAAAACGCGGGAACACAACCAGACCCGGATGCAACGCAAGGAGTATTGCAGGCAGGAGAAGTTCCTGGCGGAGGAGAAGCCCCTGCTCAAGGAACTCCCCCGGGAGGCATTCGAGGTGAAGTACTACACGCGGCTTACCGTGAGCGAGAACAACCACGTTTACCTTGCCCGCGACAAGCATCACTACTCCGTGCCCTATCACCATACAGGGGAAAAGGCCGACGTCATCTACACCCGAACGATGGTACGCGTGTTCGTCAAAGCGGAGCCCGTGGCCACGCACCGCCGTTCCATGAAGCCGGGTTACACCACTGAAAAGGAACACATGGGCCCGGGTCACAACTTCTACCGGGATCGTAGCCCCGAGTTCTACATCGGTCAGGCCTCGAAACGCTCGGGGATCCTGGCGGAACTCTTCCGGGTGCTCTTCGAGGAGCCCGAGGTACCCGAGCTGCAGTACCGCCGGTGTGACGGGTTGCTGAGCTTGCAGCGCAAGACAGACCCGGTTGACTTCGAGAAGGCCTGTCGTTACGCGTTGGACAACGGCATACACGCTTACCAGTCTATAAAGAGGATAATAAACTCGAGGGTTTACTTGCTCGACGAGGAAGTGGCAATCCCCCCGAGGAGTAGTGACAATATAAAACACGGTAACATCAGGGGTAAGGGATATTACGCCGGGTGAGCCGTCATCTTTTACAAACCAAGTTAAATTAAAAAAGAATGGAACAAGTTAAAACAGAACTGGCAATGTAACCAGAAATTAGAAATACATCAAAATCGGAAACCACCGTGCAGCGAAAACGGTAACAACAGTACAGCAAAAACGGTAACAATAGTGCAGCGAAAACGGTAACAACAGTACATCGTTTTTCAAGGAATTAATTTGACCTTCGCGTCATAACTCACCCTTTAAAATTCATGGCGTTATGACAGAGAAGGAATTTAAAACACTAAACCGTTTGATCATGTACGACAAAATTCACCAGCTCCACCACGAGGAGCGCCGATCCATCCGCTGGATAGCCGGGTACTTGGGCGTTAACTTTCGAACCGTCAAGAAGTACCTGGGCATGGACCCGGCCGAGTTCCAAGAGTACTCCGAGGGCTTGAACAACCGCGGCTGCCTGCTCGATCCCTACAAGCCCTTCATCCTTGAACGCCTTGGCCAGTTCCAGGACACGCCCGCGGCGCAGATGCACGACTGGCTGAAGGAACATTACCCCTCCTTCCCCGAGGTGTCCTCCAAGACCGTCTACAATTACGTCATGAAGTTGCGCCAGGAACACGACCTACCAAAGGTCAGCGTCAACGAGCGCCAGTACGCGTGCCTTCCCGAGGCGCCACCGGGCAAGTACGCGCAGGTCGACTTCGGCACCAGCAAGCAGCGCCGTGGCGACGGCACACGCGTGCGCGTTCACTTCATGGGGATGTTGCTGTGCCACAGCAGGCACAAGTTCGTTTGGTTCCAGGAAAGACCCTTCAGCAGCGAGGACGCCGTGCACGCCCACGAGCTCGCTTTCCGCTTCTTCCACGGGATCCCCAGGTTCATCATCTACGACCAGGACAGCGTTTTCCTCCGCGACGAGAACCTGGGCGATTACCGCCTCACGGACGTCTTCAGCGGTTACCTGAAGAACCGCCCCTTCAAGCCGGTCTTTTGCCGCCCGGGCGACCCCCAGAGCAAGGGGAAGGTTGAAAACCTGATCAAGTACGTCAAGCGAAACTTCCTGTTGAACCGGCCTTACAGCACCATCGAGAACCTGAACGAGGAGGCGATCGGTTGGCTGAACAGGACCGGTAACGCCATGGTTCACAACACCACGTGCAAGGTACCCCGCGAGGTGTGGCGCTCGGAAGTCGCCGACCTCCAACCCTTCACCCCCGTGACCTCCCTGCCCACGGGTGCCGGGCACAAGGTTTTAAAGACGAACAGCATTCGTTACAGGGGGAACAGTTACTCCCTGCCCCTGGGGACCTACCGGGGCGAGGAAACCCGCGTGCTGGTGGAAGAGCGGGATGGCGTGCTGGTGGTCAAGACCATGGACGGCGACCCCTTGACCAAGCACCTGATACCGGCGGGGCGGGGCGAGAAGGTCATCAACAAGAACCACCGGCGAGACAAGTCCGCCACGGTCGAGGCGATGGGTCGCCAGGTCGCGGAGCAGTTCAGCGACACGCGAGCGGCGGAGGTTTTCCTCTCCGGGCTAAGGGAGCGGTACCCCCGCTACATGAGAGACCAGCTGGGCACGATGTTGACCTGCCTGTCGAGGCACGAGCCTGGGGACGCGGACAAGGCCCTCGAGCTGTGCGTTTCCCGGGGTCTCTTCAGCGCGAACGACTTCAAGTCGGTGCTGTCTACCATCGCCCCCGCGCGGGAGGACGAGCGGGGGATCCCGGTCACGCCCCTTCCCACCCCCGGGGCGCGGCTCATGGTGAACATCGCGCCCGAGAAGTCGAGGATAGACGTGTACCAGGACCTCTTTAAAAGCAACTGACATGACAACGGACAAGCTTACCGCCATACGCTCTCACGCGAAGAGGCTCAGGTTATCCGGGTTGAACGCGCACGCGCATGAGCTGCTGGTGAAGGCATGGAAGGAATCGCCCAGTTACGATGACTTCCTGCTCGCGGCGCTAGAGCTCGAGGTCAAGGGGCGCGAGGAGAGGCAACGGGCCTCGCGTTACAAGTTAGCCAGGTTACCGCTGGCGCGTGACCTCGACACCTACGACCACGCCGCGTCAAGCGGGCTTAGCGCCACCCAGCTCAACCAGCTGCGAGAGCTACGGTGGGTTGACGAGTGTTACAACCTCATGCTGGCCGGCCCTTGCGGCGTTGGCAAGACCTTCATAGCGGCGGGGCTCTGCGCCGACGCCATCGACAAGGGCTACAAGGCCTGCTTCAGGAGCATGGACGAGATCCTGACCACCCTGAAGCTGAGGGAGATCGCGGCCAGCGCGGGGAGGGAGTACAAGAACCTGCGCGCCGCGCAGCTGATCGTGATAGACGACTTGATGAACATCGCCGTGAACAGGGAGGAGGGTAACTTGCTCTTCGCCTTCGTCAACAGCGTCTACGAGTCGACCTCGTTCATCATCACCACCAACAAGTCCCCCGCGCAATGGGCACGGTCGCTCGACGACGAGGTCCTGGCGACGGCCCTGTTGGACAGGTTACTCTACAAGTGCGAGTTGATTCAACTATCGGGCAAGAGCTACAGGATGCAGAACAGGAAAACCATTTTTAAAGGACAAGTTGATGGTATGTAAACAAGAAAAACTATCTTTGCAACTGCTGCACTATTGTTACCGAAAGTGTTGCACCGTTGTTACCGAAAACGCTGCACGATTGTTACCGAAAGTGCTGCACTCGTGTTTACCGAAAATGCTGTATTCTCAGTTTCCGTTTACAGGCAAGCATGAGGCTTTCGGGCATGGCCGGGGCCTTGCAAGCGTTGCAGGAAAGCAGGAAGATCCACGAGTTGTCCTTCACGGACGGGCTCAGGATCCTCCTTCAGGCGGAGCGGGATCAAAGGCAATCAAACCGGTACGCGAGGCTGGTAAAGAACGCCTCGTTTCGCTACCGGGCAAGCATCGAGGAGTTGAGCTTTGACTCCTCCAGGGGGTTGGACAGGAACCAGGTACTTTCCCTGGCGAGCGGCGGTTACATCCGGGATGCAGGCTCCATCCTCATTACAGGGGCAACCGGTTGCGGCAAGAGCTTCGTCGCCTCCGCGCTGGGAGACCAGGCTTGCCGGCAGGGCTTCAGCGTGATGTACTTTGGGATGCAAAAACTCCTGGCCAAGCTCAAGATCGTGAGGCTGGAAGGGGTAATCGTGCGATTTTTCGAAAAGCTGGCCAAGACCGACTTGCTCATCATCGATGACTTCGGGATCGGGACGATGGACAGGCAGCAGCAGTTGGACTTCCTGGAGATCATCGAGGACAGGCACGCCCGGAAATCGACCATCATAAGCAGCCAACTCCCGCCCGCGAACTGGTTCGACCTCTTTTCAGACGAGACGATAGCGGACGCTTTCATGGACAGGATGATCCACACTTCTCACAGGATAGAGTTTAAAAACGGGGAGAGTTTGAGAAAAAAGAACTAATTTTGTCAAAATGATAGTTTAACAAGTGGGTGCATATCGCCGGAATCACTGGGTGCATATCACCGGAATATCCAGAGCGCCGTCGGCAAGGGGCTGAAAGCCCCGACGAGACATGGAAAAGATGGTAGTGTTACATTTAGTGTGTCTCTAGTCTAAGCTCTCTTTTAACCTTGTTACAAAATTATTCTTTTTTTACTTTTTCACCTCATCCTTGACCCCTGTTTTTTAATTCCGATACCTTACAAGGATTACAGGCTGCAGCCTGTAACTCGCTCGTCCTTGTGCATTGCATGATGGTACTGCAAGTAGGTGAAGTAGTACTTGTAAGCAAAAGCTTCGCATAAATCCCCTGCCAACTCCATTTTATTCCCGTGACATACTCTGGGAAGCATATCACATTTCAAATGAGTATTTCACCACTGCAGCTGAGCCGTTGGAAGCATAAACGGCCATGAGTTTTAGCCCTTTTTCAGGTATCTTCCTTTTTTGTTTTCCATTCACACTAAATTGTTTTCATGATACACGATTACGGTTAGTTTTTTCGCGCCGTGTGCGCCATACACTAGATGTTGTTCTATATCGGATGTTTTAGAAGGCCCGGAAATAAACACCCCAAACCCTGAAGTAATATCACCTGTTCTGAAATAGGCTTCATGCATGTTTCTCACTACCTGTTTAGCATCCAGGCATAACAGTAGCTCTTCCGAGATAAACGGGATGAGCCGATCAGGGAAATTTGAATCATTGATCCAGATGGACCCGTTTTCCGCTACACCGAATTGTCCTTCCAGGATGACCGTGTGTAGCTTTTCAAGACTCTCCTTGTTGGTAGATGAAAGGAAACTTTCAAACAACTCGTTTTCCCTGAGGTCTGTCGCTCCTTTAAAATGGGTATCCAGAAAAGAGTTCAACTCCTCGGTAGAGTTGACTTCCATGTAATCGCCCCCCGTTAGCAGCAGGGCTTCTTTAAAAAGCATTAGCTTGTCGACCTCTTTCTCGGCGAAACAAGGTGGTTCCGGCAAGTTGACGGGTTCCGCTTTGTTTTTTCGAATGTTCGATAATATTTTACTCCTGTCCATTTTCACCTCCCTCGCCGTGATTCTTAGTATACCATTGCTTGAATGACTCTCGGGGGCACCCCCGGAAGTTCCCTTTCCCTTCCCCACGCGTTCCACCGGTTATAGATCAACTTCCTCGCGGAAGGTGTTCAATGCCCCAACGTGCGATTCTTCCCGCACCAGTCATACATTGTCCTCGAGGCGAAAACCTTACCGGCAATTTTCATGACGCCCTTTTTCACGGGAGAGAGAACCCCTTCTCGCGACAGATCCTGCCTCCATCTGATACAGTTGCCCGTGGATGTCAATCTTAACCGGACAAACATCGGAGCAAGAACCACACAGGGATGAAGCGAAACGGCAGGTCCTTGTAATTCTTGCGGTTTGAGTGCGGTGCGAGGATGGAGCCGATAGGTCCCGGGATCACGTGGTGATAGCTATGTCCACCGCTTCTTCTGTAGACCGGGCAAGTGTTCATGCATGCCCCACACCGGATACACTTCAGTGAATCCCGGTAATCTTCTTTACCAATTAGTTCTGAACGGCCATTATCCACGATTACGATGTGCATTTGTCCGCCGGGCTTAGGCTTCAGGTAATGTGAGGTATAGGTGGTTATGGGCTGTCCCGTGGCGCTTCGTGCCAGTAAACGAATGAATACTGCAAGATCTGACATGCGGGGAATTATTTTCTCAATTCCCATGCAATGTATTTGAATCGGTGCAGCATGAACACCCATATCGGCATTCCCTTCGTTCGTACAGACTACAACGGCTCCGTTTTCAGCTACTGCGAAATTGACACCGGTAATTGCCACCTCGGCTTCGAGAAATTTTTGCCGCAAATGTAAACGAGCGGTGGCTGCCAGGTATGTGGGTTCGGCATTTCCATCTTCGAGTGGAGTTCCCGGTGAAACAACTCACTGATCTCCTCTTTTTTGATATGTATAGCAGGCATCACGATATGACTGGGGGTTCTTGCTTCAGTTGAATAATTCGTTCACCCAGGTCGGTATCGATGATTTCAACTCCCCGTTTTTCCAGAAAAGGTTCAGTCCACACTCCTCTGTTAACATGGACTTACTTTTAACAACCTTTGAAGCGTTGTTCTCTTTAATGATCCGGTACACAATTTCATTAAGCCTTCCCGCAGTTGATGCCCAGTGAACCTGTGCGCCATTATTTATGGCCTGTTCTTCAAATTGAACCAAATAATCATCGAGTTTTGATAAGGAATGTCTTTTGATTTGTGATGCCTGTTCTCTTAACTTCTTCCCAATCCGGCACATCAAGAGCCATCAAATCCCTCTTTTTACGAACCATCCAAAGGGTTTTGTCGTGCCATGCTGCGCGCTCCTCATTTTTCAAAAAACGGCCAGCTTTATGAGCATGATTTGTCATAATCGGTTGCTATTCAGAATTTCAGCGATATGCAAGAATTTCACTTCCCGGTTTTGCCTGCGGGCAATTCCTTCGAGATGCATCAGACACGACATGTCGGTAGCTGTAATTACTTCAGCTCCATTTCGCTTGTGATCATCCAACCTGTCTTTGCCCATTTTCACGGAAATATCCGGTTGAAAAATGGAAAAAGTACCTCCAAAGCCACAGCACTCATCTTCCCTGTCCAGGTTTATAATGTCAATACCCTTGGCTTTTTTCAATAATCGATGGACTTTAGAGTAATGTTCCATAATCAATTCTGAAGGTGTTCCCAGCTTTAATCCCCTGAGACCATGACAGCTTTGATGGACACCTACTTTATGGGGAAAATCAATTTTTAAGTCATCTAGTTTTCAGTATGTCTACTATAAACTCACAAAGCTCAAAAGTATTTTGTCTGACTCTCTTTACTTCATCGGTTTGTGGCAAAATATTGTAGTTTTCACGAACATGATATACACAACTTCCTGAAGGAGAAACTACGTAATCGAATTTAGAGAAAATACGAACAAAGTTGTTATATATTTGAATTGCTTCATCTTCAGCTCCACTGTTTGCCAATGGTTGTCCGCAGCAGGTTTGTTCCGATGGATAATAAACCTCCAATCCCAGCTTTTCTAACAATTCCAGCGTGGCTATACCCACTTTAGGATAAAACTGGTCGATATAACATGGGATGAACAGTCCTATTTGCATGTAGTTGATGTTAGTAGTTTTATAATGTTTGGTAGTGTTACATTTAATAATAATGCAGTTGCTAAAGATATCCCACTCATAAGCTGTAATACTTTACGTCAAGTCATTCTTAAATTTTCTTTGTCTGTTCTTTCTCGCATATTCATTTTAAAACACATTGGTTTTTAAATCAAAAGTCGATATAACTGTTTTGAAGATCAAATCCTGGAACAGAAGGTTCTTTTACCTGGATTTTTCCAATTTTATATCTATGTTGGCCGTCATCGCCCTGAAGTGGTAAAGCAATAGTTGGTGTACCATCTTTTTTACCTACCGAAACAAAAATATCATATACACCAGGTTTTGTAGCAGGAACAATTGGAGCAGCATAAAAATCACTCCCTGGACGTTGCTCCATTTTTGATGTAAATTCATTAAAAAAATCCTTTGGATTTGGGAAGCCAATATTGAAAGTGCTTGTATATTCCTTATTGGGAATATCATTTGGTTTGCCTATTTCAAGTGATCTGAAATCAATCTTATCGTCAACCACTAATGATACTATCCCTCCTTTATTATCCTTTACTGTTAAAGCAGGATGACCTCCCTGATATAAAGGTGCAACGCCTGCATTTGCCCATTTCCATTCAACTCTGAATCGTTCCCCGATTTCTACTGCTTTTGGATATTTTATCTTCTGCAATTGAATACGGTACCCCAGTCTTTGATTTATCTTTTCAATATAATCACGATTGTCATTATAAAATACATGTGGCCACCAATGTATTGAAAGATAGCTGCAATGATATGCCTCTACGGCTTCCAATAATACTGATTTTTCCCATGATCCTTTTTCTTTTAACAGACCATAATGGCCAGTCTCCAGAATGACAGGCCTTTGGGGCCAAAATTTCATTGCTAAATCATCTGAATGCCATGCATTGGGGTATTTATTTACCATAATACTGTCATCCCTGATCGTTAGACCTTTTGATAAAGCATATTCTGCTAATGATAAATTTCTATGTGATGATCTGGATCCTATCATATCATCATTAATACAAATCAAAGTATTCTTAAAATATTTCAGATAGATGTCAATTTGTAATCTGACAATTTTATCATTTATTTCACGTGACGGACTGCTATAAATTTTCCACCCTTCACCCCAAAGGCCGATGCCCAATTCTATCCAGGCTAAGTTGGGATTACCATCATAACGATCAGCCATTGCTTTTATTAGAGCTTCAAATTTCTCTAGAAAAACAGGATCCAGATAATCGGGATCCCATAATTTACCATCTTTAGAAAGTCCCTCTCGATGATTGAAAAAGACACCTTTTGCGCCGCCATTTTTAACCCATTTGGGAGTAGCCCATGTAATCCAATGTTCGCAGGGATTAATCCTGATCGCTATTTTTTTACCTTTCTCTATAAATCTTTGTGCTGGTGTATCAAGAACTGTCCAGTTAAAGTAATTTTCTTCCGGTTCAACAAAAGACCAGGGAATACGCATATATAGAACAGAACATCCCGGGAACCAATCAAGTGAATCAGAAGGTTCAAGATAATAACCATAATTACCTGTCCTACCAGAATAATAATGAAATACCCATCCCATTCCCGAATTGATCAGAGCGCGACCTGTATCTTCAGGATAAATGGTTATCACTTCGTCAGATACTACAACCTTTCCATTACTCAATATATTGTTATTGCTGACTTTAAAAGATTCTGCACCTTTAATTCCAGCTATAGGCATAGTTGCGGCTAGGGCTGATCTTCCAATAATTTTTAAAGCATTACGACGGCTTAAATTCTTAATATTTTTATACATTCCCGTTTTAAATTTGTAATTGATTATTAAATTATTTCAAACAATACAGTATCAGGAGAAGCAAAATTATAATCAAATTCTCGACAATTCTTTGCAACTACTTTATTATTATATACATCCACAACTTTTTTACATGATTTCCGCAGGTAAATTTTCTTTCGACCTCCTTCCTTAAAGTGCACTGACAACAGCCTCTCATTAGCGTAAACAGGACTCTCCTCATTGATATACATATGTACTTCTGCATTTTTCATTATTTCCTTTAATACGGCTGGTGAAACGGTAGCATATTCATATGCATAAACAGAATTCCAGTTATCCATTTTTACAGTCGAAATACCGGCAGTTCCATATTCAGAACCTGTCCATTTTTTAATACGTGACACATCAAGCGTTTTACCATCTGATATGCCGGGAGCATAAATCCAAACAATAGTACGGTTATTATTGAAAACATAATTTTTCAGAACCTCCTCTCTTTCAGGAGTAATTAAAAAAGTTGCCGGCATAAATACAACCTTAACAGATGACATATCAATATGTGGGATATCATTAAAAGCATATACTTCATATGGCGCACCTGTCCGATTAAGTTTGTCACGAAACCGATGAGCCATGTCAGAGGCATGAGACATTTTCTCATTTACATAGTAAGCACTTTGAGGATCAGCGATCATCAAGGCTTCAGTTACAGAAGAATATTTTTCATTTATATACTTATCTGAAATAACTTTTAAATGTCTTATTAGATCCTGTGTTTCTTTTTCCTTATACCAGTCTCCCCACATATCGAACCACCACAAAGATGATTGATTGATCAAGGCATAATAAGCTTCACGTTTTAATCCTGCTGTATCATCAGCTTGTGTTTTCCAGGCATTTACTCCATCACGTTCTATTACATGAGTTCGGTGATCTATTTCATGCAAATACCTTTTGCCATAGCGTTTAGCTGTACCCAAAACTAACTGTGGACCGCTACCTCCACCAATCATGCGATCTATATAGGTGCCCGGACTAATAAAAAAATCAATTTCCGGACACGCAAATATTCTCTCGTAATCAAGATGACCAAATGAAGTAAGCTTGTTGTCGCTGACCAGATAATAACCAAAGAAAAACCCTATTTCCTTATCATCACTGATTTTAGGACGTGCTTCCTTCACAAAATGCAGTATCACTTGTGCAATAATTTCATTATGGAACTGCCAATACCGGATTTTTTCCATCTCAGTTGCCGGATCATAAATAACATTTTCATGGGTAGCCTTTTTTAACGAACTTTCTGAAGGAACATCTTCTCCAAAGGAATAGCCATTTTGTACACACCAGTGTCTCCAAGCCTCATTCTTCACTCGACTGCTGCGGCCCCTGTCATATTCATACCATTCAGATGTACTGCCTCCTGTAAGTATATAAGCTTTAATTTTATCACCATATTTTTTTTCTGAATACTCCAAAAAATCAAACATCCAGTCAGTGGTAATTTTAATCCATTCCTTATTGGAAGCAGCGTGAGAAATCTCAGCGAAACTATCAAATGCAAAGCTACGTGTCAGCCAATAAGGTGTATTTAAGTCAACCATACACAAAAAATCTGCTTCTGGATTAGCTGAAAGAAGATCTTCTACCTGTTGATCTAAAGCACCAAAATTATATTTGTTTATCCCTTCCCAAATAAGGGGGTATTTGCAATATTCAAACCCAATTGAGTTAATAGTATTTGAGGCAAAGAAACAGCGTGTATTAACACCAAAATCCTTAAAGGTTTTTGTCATCTTGATCTCAGGCCAAAAAGAACGATATGCATAATAGATATTTTTTTCTTTTTTGTTGGTTATCGTAGAGAAATTTAATACCTGCCTACCGAAAAACTTTGATGGTAAAATAGAAACAACAACCGACCCGCTAATCATTTTCAATGCGTTTCTTCTAGATATTTTTTTAGAATATTTATTCCCCATTGTTTATAACTTTCATTAAAAGCCCTTATTAATTAGATTTATAAATGAAATAATTGTATTTACGTCTGACTACAAGAATTTATTCCTTTTTATCGAGAGCTACTCTTTGAATAATTAACACGATTTTTTTTATAGTCAGTTTTAAAGTAATATTTATAGATTATTAAAACAACTAAAGCAGCTATAATCCAAAGTAAACCTAAGATAGAGATACCTAAGGATAAGTTAAAATACGACTTAATTAAAGCTAAAAACAGAGGAGACAATGCCCCAGTCCCGAATCCACACATAATCATTGCTCCTGAGACTGAAGAATGATATTTTTCAGGAATGACGTCATATAAAATGGCATAGGTGTTTGCATCAAAAAAAGCACGTCCAAGTCCAAAGCCTGCAAATCCCAAATAGATTATAGGTAAAATTGTAGAATTCCCCATAAGAAATATAAAAGGAGCTGATATCAATAATCCAAAAAATTGAAATAATAATCTTCGGGATGGATTCTTTTTAGCTGACTTATCAGAAAATTTTCCTGCAAATATTATCCCTATAAATGCAAACAGATGAGTGTAAAACATCGAATGGAATCCTGCTTGTGTGAGATTCATATTAAAATTCTCGTACAAATAAGTTGGCATCCAAGTCAGGTAACCTGTGAGTACAAAGATAAAAATGCTGAAAGCAATAGCAAGGCATAAAGATGTCCGAGTTGTGAAAAGCACCCTAAAACCATCTAAAAACTTTATTTTTTCAACTATATTCTGACTCTCCGAATTTACATCTTTTTTATTATCTTTGAGTCTGAAAATCATTACTATACCATTAATAATCCCAAAAGCGCCAAATATATAAAAAACAGACCTCCAGCCCCATCTTTCACCAATATATCCTGCTATTAAACCAGATAAAATCATTCCACAATAGTATGCTGTTTGAAGAATCGAGAATGCTGTTGAACGTGTCTCTTTATGATAACTGCCCAAAAGTGCAGCATGAGGTGGCCCAAAAAAAGATTCCCCAACACCCGTAAGACATCGGAAAAGAATTAATGTGAAAAAACCGGTACTCAATCCTGTCATCATAGTAGCCATACTCCAAAACAGTACACTTACTGTAAGAATCCATTTTCGACTGATGATATCACCTAAATACCCTGCAATCGGAACAAACAATGCAAAAACCAAGTTAAAAGAAGTTGCAATTATTCCAATTTGAATGTCGGTTACATGCAAATCTCCCCTAATTAGCGAAAGTACAACATTGAATGCTTGTCTATCGGCTTGGTTATTAAAATATGCCCACCAAAGCAAGGCCAGAACTTCCCATTTATATGCGAATTTTATCTTCATATAATGTATAATTTAATTTATTGATACCTCTTATACTTTGAAAATCTTAGAATTTCTTATTTTGTTATTTTTCATTCTTTTCATATATTAGCAATCGTATTGAATTAGCATCTAAAGGTGAAGAGATAGAAACCATCGAATTATTAGGTTCAGTAGCTTTTATAAATTTAAACCCTGGAACAGAAATCGAAAAACTTCTTTTCTCTGCCAAATTCTGATTCCAGACGACAACACCCATTTTATTACCATTTATATACCCTTTTGCCAAAATGCAATCTCCTTTTACATTTATTCCATCAACGTCAATGAATCTTCCAAATCTAAAAAAGTCAGAATTATCATTCTCAAACTTAAGTAACGAATGTGTGTACTTCATCATTTCCTCAGGAGAAGCTTTTGCCAACTTCTTTAAATTAGGTGGATCTACTACGTTCGAATAATTTGCATCTTCAGGAATAATCCCATTCAACAAATAATCGGCATCAGCAGGATATCTACTCATTATTTGATGCCTCAAACCATATACTGATGAGTAATTTGCATCAAATCTATCTAGTGCAGGGCTTGGATTTACCGTTACGGATATAACTTCGGGAAAGGTATACCGAAACATTTCAGGGAATAAAAAAGGAGTATTTAAATTTGGAACTCCCTGAAAAAAATCAACTTCATTTAATAATGCATCATTTAGTCCTTCTGTCATTACACTAAAGTCGGGGTCAATTTGCTTTATTTTTTTTCTAATATCTTGTATTAACTTGATCCGATATATGGAATATGCTTCTTGTGGGGTTTGATGATCATGGTTATCTGAATAACATTGCAAAGTAACTGGTGATCCTTGTCCTACTTGATCGATATAAAATGCATTTGCACCCAATGATTTAGCATCAAGTGCTAAATCAAGCATAGTCTTTCTCCAAAATGATGAACCGGGACATGCGGTTGCAAAAATCAAAGGTGTTGTATTCTTATGTTTCCTCCAAAATTCTAACAATGGCTGTTTTTTTTCATCTAATATTACTGTCTCAAGACCATTATATTTATAATAATCTGTCGATGTATCCACGATTTTTCCGTTTGTGTAAACAATTATTTTAAATCCTCTTTCATTTGCTCTTGCTATAGCTCTACGCATTTCTTCTCTGCCTCCTAATAAATTATCCGGCATGTAATTGGGATATAAACGATCATGTCCTCCGATTCCCCGACCCCATAAACCTATTAGCCTAAAATTAAGTCTTTCTGCAATATCACACAATTTATCAATATCTTTAAAATTGAACATTACATCACCATTCTGTTGTTTCAAAATACAAAGTAAATATCCTTCGCATTTTCTTGCCCATTCTGAAACTTTCGCAATCTCGAAATTATTGTCATACCAATTACGATAAAATTTTGATGCCAAATGCCATGAACCTTTATAAGGTCTAATTATTATATCGGGAATAATAAACTCATTACTATTGACGGGAAATTGAATTTTATTTACAAATGATTTGTCTATAATATCATATTCTAGTTGGAATGTTTTTGCACTGAGAGTAGGATCGTGACTGCCTACATATAGTCCCCCTACAGATGAGTTGATAGAAAACCATGCCATCGTTCCTTCAACACTAGGGTAATCAAAGCTCTTTATCCCAAAAGTAGAAAGGTCACTAAAGCATTGCCCCATTCCGTTAGGCCAGTATACTTTAGTATCATTATCCCTAAATTGCGTTATAGAAAGAATTGGATAAATCATTTTTTTTATTAAACAATCCTCATTTACGTTTCTTTTCAAAAGTCCGGAAAAGCAGAAAGCGTCATTTTTTACAGAGATATTCAATTCAGCTTCAATTGGTAAAATTTTATTTTCATTAATAATATCACTGACTTTTATTTTTATAATATCATCACATTTTTTTATAGTGAAATTATTAACTGAAATATATTCACTCTCATCACGAGTCGTGCTGTTAACAGATACAACTGTCAGAATTCTTTTGATCGATGAGTTTATTTCAAACATCCTCTCTTTTTCATGAGAAATACGAATATTCCCCAATCGATCGATTTTAAGAATTGCTTCACTAGTTCTAAGTTCCAGTTCCTGATTGTTTGTTATTGCATTTAGGTTCGAAAACTTTATAATACTAGTTGTAATAAAAATAACAATAAATACAATTATCTTTTTCATAATGAGCGTTTTATGATTTACTAACAATAAATTAATTATAAAAATTAATTGTTTTTTCGAGAGGATCGATACCTATTGAATTATCTGAGTCCACGACGAAAAGTTACTTTTTTGCCAATAAACACAAAGATAAAAAACATAGTTTTTTTGTTGTTTTGGACTTTTCGTCGTGGACTCTTTATCTATAATTTTCACTTTTAAATTAGTGATCTTCTTTCTTATCAAAAAGATCTCTTAACGTTGTTTCTATACCTTCTTTCAGTTACTCTTTTCAATTTAACTTTATCCCACATTAAAATGAAGCAACAATCATTATCTTTCCATTGGTCGGATTAACATTAATTACTTCATCATTAAAATCTTCCCATTTCTCATCATTTATTTTTACTTTCCTGATTTTTTTATTCTCTGGATGACGTAACTTGAATTTAATTACAGAAGGCGAATATTTTATATTTGCTGATATTTCAGCCTTTATATATCCACTTGACAAATGAGATTCAATTCTATAATTAAAAGTACCGAAACGAGTTTGAGCTTTTTCGATTTCTATCTTTTTCCCATCTTCAAGCCAGTTACGAGGTACTCCCCAAGCCATCCATAACTCATCATTCTCTTCCTTTATCAACATCATATTGGTCAATCTAATCAGTTCTGATGTAGAATGTAAATGAGGTTGCCGTAATGAATGCCATGCCTTACTGTCACCAACAAGTATATTTGATGTTTCCTGTGTAGAGAAAAGCTCTCTTGACATACCATATGATATTAATCCATAATAGGTCAACAAGAATTTATTAATATTATTGATTCTAAGATTAGTAATACCATACCCTCCTATAAAATGTGGATCGATTTCCCATGGACTTACTCCAAAACGTGCAACTCCAAGGATAATACCACCACGCTTATCAAGGAAATCAGGTATCCAATGTATCCTATCATCATTCGTCTCAAAAAATTCTGATTCTAACATTCTGGGAGCAAGAATGTTATAATATTGGGCAAGCCTGCTTTGTTGCAAATTTTCGAAAGGAACCTTGTTGGTAATAACCATAGGTAAAAATTGTACGTCCTCTTGTCTTATCACCGCTCTATCCATAGAATTTAAAATATCTAACTTGTACAAATTTGCTTCCTTTTTCAATCTATTACTTTCTTCCTCAAATTCACCCCCTAGCTCACCAAGTGCTTTTGCCGCTTCTTCTAATCCTGCCCAACACCAAGAATTACCAAGATATTCCCGTGCAAAATTAACACCTGTGGTAACATCTTCACAATATCTGTATTCAGGTAGCATACCATAGATAACCGATTTTGAATCATTGAACGGGCCCATGCTTTTAGCACGTTCATTTATTATCCAGTCACAAGCTCTAATTACATTCGGGACTACGGTTTTAAACCAAACATCATCCCTTTCATTTCGATAAAGCTGGCTAAGTGTGTACAAAATGCTACCATGCTGGTGAGGTACAACAGCAATATTCCCAGAAAAAGCACCATCTGGTCTTTGTAACTTTATGAACATACTAGAAACCTTTTTTGCTTCATCGTAGTATCCTCCCGTTGTTAAAGTATTAAGATACATCGAAGCAGCATAGCCATAAACTGACTCATAAATGAAGGGAGCATCAATGGTCATATATGAATGGCTCCATTGGTTATTTTGTTCCTTAACCAATAAAAAATTATTAATATGCCACGTTTTATATGCTTTATTAATTATTTTCTCAGGAACATTTATTCTCATTCCACGTTCTAGTATTTCATTCCAAAAAGTTCTGACTTGATACAAAGTCTCTTCGAAAGATTGAGTTGACAACGAATCTATATCCTGACTTCTGAGCGATCGAGAAGGTATTATGAAATTAAGTTCTCTTTCTTCACCAGGATTTAGAGACAATTCATATAAAAGCTTATCTTCTTTAAACGATACGCCCGGTAAGTCTGACCACAAAACGGTATTACCATTCTCATCCAGTATGTGATTGTTCTCCATAGAAAGTTTTCTGGGACAATGTATAACCTGATATCCACAAACATTCCACCATTGTAATCCATACGCTGGCCCCGTTGCAGGACGGACACCCGTTCCTTGAAACCACAAAGACAAACGTGTATCCTTTTTCTGAGCTGACGGATTTCTTACCCTCATTTTGACAAACGCAACAAGTGGATTTTCAGTTGAAAAATCTTTTGAATAGCCAAAAATGGTCTGTTCATACAATAAGCCATCATACTTATAATTTGTAACCACTATGGGTAAATAACTATTATCCATGAGTGTACGACTCAGACTATCTTCATTTTCTCTTCCAAAAGGTGTATCGTTTATTTCAAATGAGATATACATCGGAGGATAAACAATAGCACCATCCCAAGATGTGAGAAACCGATCAAGATGCTCCTTAACTCCTACCAGAGTTTTTGGATATTTCATATAATCAGGGAAAATATCTGAAATAGTATGAAAAGAAGGATCTTTACCTTCCTTCATTTCTTTATCTAATGCAATAACTTTTTGACGAGTCTTCTCATCAAGAGTACTGAATAGATCATCTGGCATAATATAATCCTGTATCTGGTCCTTGAACTGCCATGAAGTGACCAAAAATAAAATGGTCATTAAAATAAAAAAAGTGTATTTTTGCATTTGAATATAATATAATTTGATAAGATAATTGATTATTTGTTTAATTTTCAAAGAGCACTACCCCTTTCTATTTTTTTGCAAAAAGTAAGAAAAAGGCCTATACTACAGAAAATTGCCGAAAAGAATTTCATTTCAATCTAACACACATTAGTAATATGTAACAACACTAAGATCACCACCAAAAGAATAAAGATTTATAACCTCCTCCTCAAAGTCCACCCAATTCTTCCCATTTACTTCAACTTTTTTAATCTTTCTTTGATCCGGATGACGCAATTTCAATCTTATAGCAGAAGGTTGTTTTTTTACTGACAGGGAAAATTCAGTTTTTATATAACCTTTCGATACATGAGATTCAATATTATAATCCACAGGCCCAAAGCATGTCTGAGCTTTTTTCACCTTAATATCCTTTCCGTCTTCAAGCCAGCGTCTTGGAACGCCCCAAGCCAACCACAACTCATCATTCTCTTCTTTTACTAACATCATATTAGTCAATCTTATTAATTGAGAAGTGGAATGAAGATGAGGTTGTCTTAATGTATCCCAATTCTGATTAGTTCCATTAAGAATGTCAGACACTTCTTGAGTTGAATAAACATCTCTCGCCATCCCGTAGGAAATCAATCCATAGTAAGTTAATAAAAACTTATCAATTCTATTAAGTCTTAAATTCGTGATGCCATAGCCTGCTATAAAGTGAGGATCGATTAACCATGGACTCTGCCCAAAGCGTGCCAATCCCAATATTAGCCCTTTGCGCTTTTCAATAAAATCAGGTACCCAGTGTATTCGTTCATCATCAATATCAAAAAATTCTGACTCCAACATTCTGGGAGCAAGTATATTATAATAATGAGCCAACCTACTTTCCTGAAGATTTTCAAATGGTTTTTTATTCGTAATCACAATAGGCAAGAAAATCACATCATTATGTTTTATGATTGCTTTTCCCATAGATGCAAATAAATCTTCTTTGTATTTACTAGCTTCTTTTTTCAATCTTATACTTTCATTCCCGTACACTCCTCCGATTTCTTCAAGAGCTATTGCTGCCTCATTCAATCCTGCCCAACACCATACGTTCCCAAGATAATCGTGAGTATAAGTTTGCCCACCTAATAAGTCCTCGTTATATCTGTATTCAGGTAACATTCCATATAGAACTGTTTTCCTACCATTTTCCATCTTCATACTTTTACCACGCTCTCTAATAATCCAGTCACATGCCTTTATTATATCCGGCACCATGGTTTCAAACCATTCGGCATCCCGACCCTTTCTGTAAACCTGACAAATAGTATATAATATGGCTCCATGCTGGTGAGGAACAATATAGTTATGCTCACCCGAGAATGCCCCATTCGGTCTCTGTAAACTTTGGAACATGCCGGCAGTTTTCTTTGCTTCCTTATAGTATCCTCCAGTTGTGATTGTATTCAGGTACATAGCAGAAGCATATCCAAAAACAGCTTCATAGAAGAAAGGAGCATCAACGATTCTGTAATCAGGATAACGTAGTTTATATTGCTGTGTTAAAAGAAAATTATTAATATGCCAGGTTTTATAAGCATTGTTAACTATATTCTCTGGCACTTCGATTTGCATGCCGGATTCTACAAGTTCTTTCCAATAAGTTTTCACTTTTCCGAGAGCTTCTTCAAAAGAAATATCCAATAAGTTGAATTCATCCGGCCGGATAATCCGACGCGGAATACGAAAATCTAATGTCTTCTCCTCATTAGGTTTCAATGTTAGCTCAAAAGAAAGTTTATCGTCTTTAAAAGTATTTGGTGAAATATCTGAAATAAAAATAAAATCACCGTTCTCATCAAGTATTTTATTCCTTTCTAAAGAAAGCTTTCTCGGGCAATGAACTATCTGTCTTCCACAATCAGCAGCCCACCAATAGCCAGCACGATGAACACCGGTCCCCCTAAACCACAGGGTTAATTTAGTTTTTACAGGCTGATCTGAGGGATTGATAACCTTCATCCTGACATAGGCAATGAGCGGATTATCGAATGAAAAGTCTTTTGAATAACCAAAAATGGTCTGTTCATATTGTAATCCGTCATACTTATATTTTGTAACTACTATCGGAAGATAGCTGCTATCCAAAAGGCAGCGGCTGATATTTTTTTCATTTTCTCTTCCAAAAGGTGTATCATTTATTTCAAACGAAATATACATCGGAGGAAAAACAATGGCCCCATCCCATGATAAAAGGATTTTATCCTTGTGTTCCTTTACCCCCACTAAGGTTTTAGGGTAATTCATATAATTCGGGAATATTTTCGATATATCCTCAAACAAAGGGTCTCGCCCCTGTTTCATTTTATTGGTTAGAAATAATACTTTTTGTTGTGCATCTTTGCCCAGGGCATTGAACAAGTCATTCGGCATAATAAAGTCATACGTATTACTATCTATATCTTTCTGCCCCATGACTTTATGTGGTAAACAAATAAAGACTAAAAACAAAATAAAAGTGAAAACTGAAATGAATGCAACTTTTTTATTCATTGTTGTAATTGTTTTAATTTCTTATAATATTCCAATATCTTTTGAAGTTTATCAACGCTGTCTTCGAGACCTCCGACCCGGTTTCTTTTTATCCATATTTCACGATGATTTGCAATTATCCGGGATATGTCATCAATTAAAAAATCAAGTTCTTCCTCCGGGATATTGTTTAAGGTCCCGTCTTTTAAAAGAACCTTATTTTTCATTAATCTGCATGAATGCCGACACAATTGAGCAGCATTTAATAATTCACTATAGACCTGTGATGCATCATCACAAGACATATTAGCCAAACGTAACTTTTCAATATTTTTTGCAAGTACTGAATCAGCTTTTTCAATGCCGTTTAAAGTCAGCTTTTTCATTAATTCATCATTCTCGTAAGAACTTTCAACCCTTACAAGTGCTCTGTTAAAAATTGAAGCATTTGGTACTTCAACTCCTGTAAATCTATGGGCATTTCCCATATCCATTACTATTTCTCCCATTAGATTTGCCTGATCTTTAAACACCCAACGATCCAACAAAAATGATATATTCAGATTTTTATTATTAACTACTGCCCAATTTACCGCGGCCCCATATAGAAATCCCATATAATAAGTTGATAAGGGATGCCAATTGCCATATTCTCCCCAATTCGTATTAAGATATCCCATTGCATTAAACTTTTTACCCTCTTCAGCAGCACGTGTAAGATTGAGAATTGCATTATCAGTTCGTCCTAAAATTGCATTCCATGTAGAAGTACCCGGACAAACATAGAAATCAAGACCTGACTCCTTAAATATAGGAAGTTGATCTTCAAACGGATGATCAGCCTCATATCCCCATACAAGGGGAATCATTTCTTTAGGTAATTCAGGAATTAACTCAGGATGCCTTAAAATTATGTCTCCCCAAAACTGAACTCTTTTACCCCGGCTGGATGCACGCTTTTCTACCTCTTTCAGAAAATTAAGATAAACTCTCCCAACACCATATTTTTCACATAATTCTCTTGATCGCCCTATTCCCAATTCCACAGTTTCATCGCTTCCAATATTCACATATCTGCTAGAATAATTAGGTAATAATTCACCGTATATTTCATCAACCAAATCCAAAGATTCGGGGACAGCGGGACTAAGACTGCTTGGGCCGTATCTACCCCAGCGAGTTTCACATCCATCCGGACATTCAGCCAAAGGAAGGTATTTCTCATATTTCATCCACTCAGATAATTTACCAAACCCATCCTGATAGGGGACAAGATCAATAAACCTTTCTTTACAGTAATGATCAAGCGCTATTATCTCCTCAGCGGTTACAGGACTTAAATTTTGTGACACCTCGGGATGGTTAACAAATGCAAATGCATGTTTGAAGAAAATCTGTAACTCGTTAATCTTCCATGAAGCAAGATGGTCAATAATCCTATAGAAAGTTTCCATTGTGGGGATCTTATCTTTATTCATATCCAATAAGACACCCCTTCGTTCAAAATCGGGCCAGTCAGAAATTTGAATCGTTGGCAAATTTCCCGAGGCTGAAGATAGGGCAAAACAGGCTATCTGTTTAAGGGTTTGCACTCCATAGAAAAGTCCAGGTTTATCATTGCCAATAATCATTATTGATTGCTGATTAATAACCAATTTATAACCCTGTGGCTTTATACCTGCTTTATCATCTATATCCATCCAAATAACCGGAATCTCTCCTTTTGCTGCAACTGCTGCAAAGGGAAAATAGTGTCCTGACCTCTTAAAAATGTCCTGAACGGATTTAATTACAAGATAGACATCAGGGTCATTAATTACAGGACAAATGATCCTTCCTTCAGGATATTCAAAAATCTCCTCCCCGACGGATATTTCTTGAGGTTTCGGTATTAACCAATCTTGTAAAGAAGAACTTTGTCCATATATTATTATTTGGAAATTAACCAATAACAAAATCGAAATTAAAAGTTTTGGGTTGTCCGGTTTCATATAAATTCAGCTTTGTTGGATATTTTAAAATCTATTTATTCCCTTTACGCATTTTTTCCTATGCGGATCAATAAAAGATGTTTCAATATTTCAATAATTCTTGTTTTATTCAGGCATTTATATGCCTATATTCAATTTTCCAATGAGGTACCATCCCTCTTGATCCCTTCCGTCAACTGCGAGTTTTACTTTTGGCTCGAGTGACTGCCGGTCAACAATGCCAATCTTAATATCATAAACACCCGGAGGCATATCGCGTGGAATAAATACAGCATCATCATACAAATTATCGCCCGGCAGCCAGGTGGTGATATCAGCATCGGTAAGTAATATTTCTTCTCTTGATTCATTTTCCAGCTTAAGGGCTAAAATAAACTTTTTATAACAGGGAGCCACTCCCTTATTGTCCCACCAGGTTTGAAAAGACAATTTACCATTTGGTTCAACAGCTTCAGGATAAGAAAAACTTTTCAAAACAAAACGGTAACCCATTTTCTTCAGCCAGCGGTCAATCAAAGGTCTCCATTCTTCCGGCACTGCCGTAAATTTATTATTAAAGGATGAAATATGCCACTTTAATGTTTCATCAATAATATAATTTACATCTTCAACAGTATATCCCTGGCAATATTTGCATGTTCCTTTCTCTCCATACCAATCCTCTATTGTACCGCAAGCTTCAAAATGCACAGGTGCTGTTTTCCAGACATCTTTCAACCCGAAATTAATAATACCCTGGGGATAATAATTATGCATATGTGTCCATTTGTCACCCCAAAAACCAAGATCACCTATACAATCAACTCTCCAGCCGACATTAGCCTGTGACAAACCATATTTATTAGTTTTCTCATCGGTGAGAAGCATTATCAAAGGAGTTTTTTTGAAATTATCAGTATATGCATTCACAAGTTCTTCTCTTGTATTCTGCGTGAGATATACAGAGCCGGCTCCCTCACCATAAGCTCCAACGATTGATAGATCTACGGCTTCAATGTCAGGATGTCCGTCATAGCGTTTCGCCAATTCAGTTATAAGGCGTCCAAAATATTCAGCATACCTCGGATCTTCAGGATTAACCATCCACTTCTTGCCTATTGGTTCCCACTCTGACTTAGGGCCGACCATTGAGCGATACCATTCAGGCACATCCCTTTCAGGTATATTACCATAAGGCGCAATCCGAATTAAAAGAGTTTGATTTCGCCTGTGAGCTCTGCTTAAAACAGTATCTATCAATGCCCAGTTATATTTACCCATCTCAGGCTCAATGAATTTCCAGTGAAACCTGAAATATGCAATTGAAGTCATCGGATGATTCTCCATTTCCAGGCTGCCGTCAAAGTCCTGCAAGACAATCGGATTTTCCTGAGTCCAGCCCAGTCCTTCAATAAGTTTATCTCCGTTGAAATGATTAAAGGTCGTAAATCCGATTCCCGGATTAACCAATACATCATCAATTTCCTTTGGCCTGACCACAACTATTTCCTGAGCTGAAAGATCTCTTACAAACAGAGACATCATCAACATAGCCAAAAAAATTTTTATTTTCACTTTGATCCCTGTTCCTGTTATAATGATTTGCATTTTCGTCAACTATTTTCAAGTAGTAATCACTATTGGCTTACCGAGAAGCACAGTATTCATCCTTCGTGATGTTTTCATAACGGTTTATTAAGTCATTAGAGTTTTTACCGCACTCAAACATCAACTCATATAGCTGCTTTGCACAGACTATTAAACAACCTCCTAAACAGGCTCTTACTCAGGTAGTATAGTCTTTTAAAGCCAATAAAACACTGCTAATTCTTTTCAAAAACCAACAATCTCAACGAGTTAGCATTTAATGGTGAAGTGGCATTAACATCCGGATTCAGCGGTTCAGATGCTTTTACCAGGCTATAGCCGGGAGCAGACACCGAAAAGTTTCTTGATTCAGAGAGGTGCATATTCCACACAACAACTCCAATCTTATTGCCATTTAAAAACCCTTTTGCAAGAATATCATTCCCATTTACCACAATACCGTCTTCGTCAATGAATTTGCCGTGTCTGAAAAATATGGAATTTTCATTTTCAAATTGAATTACACTATGTGTATATGACGTAACCTCTTCTGGAGAGGCACTGTTCATTGTTCCTAAATCTGGAGGATAATTAACAAAATATTTTTCATAATCTTCTGCAGTCGGAATTTTTTTATACTTTAGGTAATCCACATCAGGTTCATACCTACACATTATTTCATGCCTCAAACCATAAACAGCAGCAAAATTAACGTCACTTCTTTTGCTAGCAGGACTTGAATTCAGCTGAATAATAATTGATTCTGGAAAAGTATAGCGGAATAATTCAGGAAATCCATTAGGCATAATTCTCTGACCTGCTCCCAAACCATGAAAAGCATCAATACATGGGAGCAGAGCATCTACTGTTCCTTCTGTAATTATTGGAAATTTCGTATCTTTTTCCTGCAATTTTGTGCGAATTTCTTTCATCATTTCGAACCTGTATTTGGTATATGCTTCTTGTGGAAGATCATGATCATGATGATCAGCAAAGCATAGAAGAGGTGCACGCACTCCCACCTGATCAATATAAAAAGCATCCATGCCAAAGGATTGCGCTGATAACCCCAAGTCCATTATTGTCTTGCGCCACAAATCTGAACCAGGACATGCTTTTGCCAAGATAACTGGTGTTGTATTCTTATGTTTCAGATAATAATCAATATAAGGCCTACCATTTTCAAATAATAGAGCAGTCTCTCTCCCATTATAAACATAATAATCGGTTGAGGTGTCCATTATCGTACCATTAGAATAGCAAATAACTTTAAAACCTCTTTTTTGTGCCCTATCAATTGCTTTTTCAAGTTCTTGCCGACCTCCCATAAGATTATCTGGCATATAATTCGGATAAAGTCTATCATGTCCACCTATTCCCCAACCCCAAAGCCCAATAAGGTTAAGATTAAGGCTTTCCGCAATATCACATAACTCATCAATATCCGTGTACCTCCACATTAAACTGCCATTTTGTTGCTTAAATATGTTAAGCATTAATCCGGCATTTTCTCTCATCCACTGAGGAACTTTTGCAAGCTTGAAATTATTGTCATACCACTCTCTATAAAATCTTGCAGCCTTATACCATTTACCTGAATATGGCTTTATCATTACATCAGGAATAGTAAAATGGTTACTGTATACAGGAAAAGTAATTCCGGTTTCAAATGATTTACTACCAGAATGACTTAAATAAAATTTCTTACTACTCATCGTGGGGTCATGCCCACCAATATAGATGCCAAATTTAGGAGCATTCACTGAAAACCAAGCCATTGACCCGCTTGTTCCAGGATACTCAAAAGATCTCGATCCAAATGTAATTGGGTCTTCAAAACATTCTCCCAAGCTATTAGGCCATAATATATTTATATTTTGGTCATTAATTTTTAAAATGTCAAAATCAGGGTAAGTTAGCTCTATAATTTTCCATTCTTCATTCATTTCAATCTTGCCTGAAAAACAAAAAGCGTCATTCTTGACCGACATTTTAAATTCTGCTTTAGTGGGAAAAACATTATTTCCAACCGTGAATGTATTTTGTACCACCATAATTTCGTTACCGGATTTCACCCATTTTATATTTTTATCCGGTACTAATGTTGCCTGCTTACCTGTTAAGTTATTTTTCAACTCTATTTTCCATAAATCAAATATTGAAGTATTTATTTGTATATTAATTTCATTATTGCCAGTGATAATTAAATTTCCTTTTTTATCGACAGACAATGTTGCCTCTGAAGTCTTCAGTTCAACCCTTTCGTTAGCAGCACTCAGTTTTTGAAATGAGAGACTCAAAAAACAAACTGAGATCATTATTAATATAACTAATTGTTTCATGTCAATGATTTTTAAATTTTAATTATTTATTATTTCTTTTCAGATTTACTCGCATTTACTTTTCTTATTGTATATTGCACAGGTGATAAATTCTCCTTTGCCATTACATCAAAACTTTTTAATTCTTCAAGAGATTCATGAAGCGCATAGCAAGCATCTTCATAACTTATTTCACAGAGCTCAGATATTAAACGTATACCCCTGTCCTTTAGCTTTTTATTTGAAACTTCAACCCAACTCATCCAATTACTTGTCACTCTCCCCATCAAAACCATTGTACCTGTTGATACTGTATTCAGGAAAAGTTTGACAGCCATATGTTCCATCAGATTTAATACTGAATCAACTGGCGAACAATTTATCCTGAAATCAACTGTTTCATTGCCTTTCCCCACAACTACTGATATCTTTCGTTGAAAGTCTAAAGAGCTTTTTTGAAATGCGCTGACATAACTTTCAAAGTCATCAGTTTTAAATTCTGAACTACCTAAAAAATTAACAGCTAAATTAGGAATCTTAGACAATCTTGATTTATCATTTTCATTCCCAATACGAAATTTTATTATTTGGGTTTTATCTAACTGCGGGGGCTTTGATGCAAGTGTTTCCGGAACTCCCATGCTACGGTACAGTTCAGGCACCCATTCTAGGCATCTTACAGGTCTTCCAAGTACATATTCCCATGTTTCAGGAGTAGAGTACATGGGACTTTTAACAAATGCCCATGAAGGAGACGCAACATTATCATCGAATTTTTTAAAAGGAGGTAATAGGAAAGTTGGAGCTCGTTCTGTAGTATCTGTAAAAATATCTAATAGGTATTTGTCGGCGAAATATGTTATAAGCCCTCCTTCCTGATAAATATTTCTCTCCAACTCAATATACTCAGCTATTCTCTTTGTATTGGCAGGATCAATCAGTTCATCCAGCAATTTGTTAAAGGCCTTTGCATAATCAATTTCAACAATTCCTAACTCTTTCAATTGTTTTCCTGTAAGTACATTTTTGAATAATATACTCAAAATCATCTCAAGAGCTGCACCTCCAATTAATTGCTCTGATGTTGTCGCCTGCATCCTAGTAGAGCCAGCGATGGCCATTGGCCCACAATATAAATCCAGAACAGTAACCCTGGGATCTTCGATAAACTTCTTTGATCTTTCGATATACTTTATCAAAATATCGGCAGGATTATTGAACAGAAGAAATACTCGAGCACCACGATCAGCTGACTCTTCAACAGTACCTAACACAGATGAAGTTTCACCTCCTTCTGTAATAGCAATCAAAACATCTCCAGAAGAAACATCCATTTCTTTTACCTGCTGTTTCCCGAAAGCCATATAATCTTCAAAATACTCCACCGATCTTATAAGAGCGTAATCCCCTCCAGTCATTATGCTAAATACATGGTTTTCGAATTTTTTTGTCTTTGAGTAAATTTCTGGAAATTTTTGTTTCAATCGACGAAAATAACGACGCCACATTGATTCCAAAAGAATGCTAAGACGGCCTGTAGCGCCACAACCCGAAAACACAATTTTTTTCCCATTTAGAAGTGTTTCGACTCCAGCTTCCACCATACTGTCAAATTCCTTACTTCTTAAAATTCTCTGGGCCATTATTTGAACATCTTTGTCAACAGACAACAATGTTTCCACTCCCTGAGATGTATCACGAGCAAATATTTCATCAAGACCTTTGGTTTTGGGGTTCGATTGTTCAGTAGGTAACATTCCTAGATGAAATTGTGTCTCGTTATTTAAAAAGTTCTCAGCTTCTTTCCGTGCAATTCCTTTCATAGTAGTAAAATCTATAAACGTTTATTTAATTCATCAATACTTATGGACAACCATTTCCCAATTGGTTGGTTATTTCTATAAGTTACAGCCCAAACATGCGTAACTCCTGGTGGGATATTCACAGGGTGACCCTCTTGAAATTTTTCAGAGAAATTGTCAGGTATTGTACCATCAAAGGAGTAAAAAATGTCAAGATCTTTAAATTCTGTTGAAAATGTCAATTGCATTTGTCCAGCTTCATTCTTTATTGGTGTGATAATGGGATCATATACACTAGTTGCATATTTAACATTATCTAATTCAAAACGTGAAAAATGAGTTTCTGTCCGTAATAAAAAATCATCTATTTCACGTTTATTTCGAGGCGTCCAAAGTACTTCAGCTAAAGCTAAAGCTCTCGGCCATGTCATATATTCAATTTGTCTCAAATGAGGCATAAATTCAGACCAAAGCTGACCTTGCCCTCCGATTATGTATTGAGGGTCAACATTATCTGGTACTGGCTCCCAGCTATAAGTTTTACTCAAATTGAGGAATCCCCAACAATATGTTTCAGGGATAACATTACGATCGGTTTGTCGATAATCGAAATAAGTATATGTATTGGGGGCCATTACAACATCATGTTTCATTTGAGCCGCCTGAATTCCTCCTTCCATACCCCTCCAACTCATTACGGTAGCATTTGGAGCAAGTCCTCCTTTTAAAATCTCATCCCAACCTATAAGTTTTCTCCCTTTATTGCTTAACATGTTTGATACTCTTTTGATAAAATAACTTTGGAGTTCTTCAACATTTTGCAGATTTTCATCCTTCATCCTTTGTTTACATTTTGGACATGTTTTCCAAAAACTATAATTCACTTCGTCTCCTCCAATATGAATATACTCACTTGGAAATATTTCCACGTATTCATCTAAAATTTTATCTAACATTTCGAAATTACTTTCTTTGCCAGCGCACATTTCATAAGGTATTTCTCCATATTTACGTCGAGCACCAGGGTTTACATGATACTGAAGACCTGTACAAGATGTTTCTGGATATGATGCAATAAGAGCCAACATATGTCCCGGGAGTTCAATTTTTGGGACAATAGTAACATATCGTTCTTGGGCGTATTTTACTAATTCCTTCAATTCTTCTTGCTTATAAAACCCACCGTATGTGGCTTTTTCACCAGGAAGAGGATCCTCAAAAGTACCCCATATCCCGGTTCGAGGAACTCTCCAACTACCGATTTCGTTAAGTTTCGGGAAAGATTTTATTTCTATCCGCCAGGCATTATCATTAGTTAAATGAAGAGTTAATGTGTTATATTTATATTTTGCCATTTGATCAATATATTTCATTATATCTTCCTTTTCGTACCACCAATGAGCTGCATCGAATAGTAAACCTCTCCACCTAAACCGTGGATAATCTTCAACATAAATACAAGGAATTTCGCATTTATTTTTGTTGATATTGCTTTTCTCGAAAGTTTCAGGCAAAAGTTGTATCAATGTTTGTACTCCATAAAAAATACCTGCAGGTTTATTAGCACTAATATGGACTGTCGAAGGTTTCACTTCAAGAATATAACCTTCGTCTCCAATAGAATCATTTTGCTCTGCTAATAATTCCAAGTAAATTGTGTTCTTTTCAATTCTAACAGAATGTGTACTTTTAAGAGGAAATCCCACAATATTCTCTATCATTTTTGAAAGATAATTGGAAATACTAGTGATTTCCTTATGCGATTCATCTCCAATAATCTTTACTTTTGGTGTAAGATGAAAGTTGTTAGACCCTGATCGAATTAAAACCGGTTTAGGAATAATCATATTTACAGAATTATGAGATAGGACAGCCTTACTATCATCTTTATCATCTTTTTCGATATCAGAACAAGAAATCACAATAGAACTGACTAAAAACAGAAAAACAAAAAATACTTTATTGTAAGAAATCTGAATCATAATGTTAATTTTAAGATGTACTTCGCCATTATTAAAAAACTCACCCCTATTATCAATTTGAATAGTACAACAAATGATAATATACGTTACACACGAACAAAGTTTTCGTGTAAGCTGAAGTCAACACGCTTTATCCAACCCAAACTAAATCATCAATAACCTGGGTTTTGTTTGATGTTGTCATTTATTAAGATTTCCTTTGATGGGATAGGCCACAAATAGTGTCTTGTCTTATCAAAATATCTTAACGCCATAAGTTTACAATAACCTTTATTATACATAGATGAAAAATCAGCAACACCGTCTTCATCAATAGGAGGAGTTTCAGGAAAGAACCATAAGCCTGGTTTAATAATTTTCTCTCGTAATTCTGGTGGGTCTATCATCCCATAATTCGGTATATTCAATACTTTTTCTGCTAATCTCCACCTTATAATATCAGTATGTCTTGTCCCCTCGAAAGCAAATTCCATACGTCTTTCAATTCTTAATATCTGCCTTAATTCAGATTGAATCGTTGTCGTTATTTGTGGATAACTAGACGTTTCCGTATAGCTGACGCCGTAAGCACGTGCACGGACTTTGTTCATTGCATCCAATGTTGTTTGATCTATCTCATTTAATTCTATTTTTGCTTCCGCATAAATTAACAATAAATCGGCATACCTGATAACCATATGTTCTGGATCGGTATTAAAATCATCCCACCAATCCGAATCATACCCTTTTTTCCACGTAAGCGCATTCCAAGATGCCCACTGATCAACACCACGGGAATCGCGATTGGAAATACGTTTACCAGTTAAAACATTAATAGTTGTGAGGGAATCTGGATGAGGTTGAAGAATAATTCCACCATGTTCGGTTCCGAATTCAACAATTGTCGCAGTACACCGAGGGTCACGATTTTCAAAAGGTTTCCGTGGATTAAATAAAGGAGATTCGTCTATAGGTAGTCCATCTCGACATAAAAAAGAACAAAAAAGATCCCATGATGGCCAAATGTACATATTCCCCCCATTGCTTCTTGGAGAAATATGTCTTACATTCTCTGGTCGCAAATAATAACCATCGCTCCAACTCCCCAGTTCCACAGACCTTGGTATTGAAAATATAGCTTCTTTAGTCCCTTTAGTTTTTGATAGAAATAATTCGGAAAAATTGGGATAGAGTTCATAAATACCTAAATCCATACATTCCTTTGCAGCATCGCGGGCTGTTGTATAATCATTCATATACAATGCTATTTGCGCTTTCAAAGCCAGTGCTGCACCTTTAGTAGCGTATTTTTTACCAGAATAAGATTCTGGTAAGTATGAGACGGCATAATCAAAATCTTCATAAATACTATGTAAAATTTCTTCTTTGTTTTTTCTTCCCATTGAGAAAGCTTCATCGATGTTAAGTGTATTTTCATAGTAGGGTACATCTCCCCAATAAAAAATCAATTTTGAATACATTCGTGCTCTTACAAATCTCGCTTCAGCAATATATCGGTTTAATTTACTTGTTTCAATTTGATCCTTATTCTTTTCTAAATTTTCTATCACCTGATTTGCAGCTGCAATACAATTATAGTATCTTTTCCACCAATCCACTACAAAACCAGTTTCACTATTAATAGTTCCTCCAGTAATAGGAGAAAGACGATTTCTGTTTGCCAGATCATCGGACCAATAATCAAGCCACCCGCCATTGTCAAAATTTAATGGGTCTTGACAGGGATTCCAAAAAATAATGGTATACAAATAATCTAGAGACATTCGTATTTCAGTATCATTTGAGAACCATGTTTCTTTTGATCCTTCCGACAATGGATTCAAATCAAGTTGAACCATATTACATCCACCCAAAAACAAAATTATTAGACTAATTAGCGTTGTTTTGTTTATTATTGTTTTCATAATATAATACATTAAAAAGTTACAGAAACACCTAAAAGAAAAGATCTTATCATAAAATACCCCGTAACAGATCCTTCAGGATCCCAACCCTGAGGAAAATGATCAATTGAAAACAAATTGGATAAATTACCATATACTCTTACTTTTTTTATGTTTAATTGATCTGTTAATTTGGTAGGGAAACTATACCCTATAATTATGTTTTTCATGCGAAAATAGCTGCCATCAAACAACCAGTAATCAGATGTTACATAATTATTCCCATTATTTCTGTTTTGAGCACCTGCAGCAACTTGAGATAGTCGAGGATAGAAAACTTTTCTATTCTGTTCGGCTGTGTTATATTTACTCCAATAATTTCCTTCAACAAAAGAAGGAACAGCTAAAATACCCCCTCTGAAAGGTTCAACCATGGTATTAGATAAATAACTATTTTGTTTTCCAACACCTTGAAAAATTAAGTTTAAATCAAAATTTTTATAATCTAATTGTATGTTTCCCCCATATTCATACCTAGGCAAAGAACCACCAAGTAACACCTTGTCATATTCCGGAGAGATTTTTCCATCAGGGACTCCATCTGGTCCACTAATATCCTTGTATTTAATATCTCCTGGTCTAACCCTGTTGTTGATAGTAGCTGAACTAGACACTTCTTCCTCAGTCTGATAAATTCCATCAGCTTTATAACCATACCATTCATTAAATTCACTTCCTTCAAATTTTACTTGATCTCCAAGAAATTCTGTCCCCCCTAAATATCCCATGGTTGACTTAAAATCAGACAAATTTCCAGAAATAGCATAATTTAAATCACCTATATTATTATTATACCTGATTCCTAACTCCCATCCCTTGGTTTTCATACTGCCCGTATTCTGATTAGGGTTGGATAAACCGATATAGTTCGGTATCTCAAGCGCCAACAACATATCAGTAGTTTTCTTGTTATAGTAATCTGCAACAACTTGCAGCCTATCATTTAAAAAGTTGATATCCAGCCCAATATCAAAAGTTTTTGTTGTTTCCCATGAAATATCTGGAATAACATAACGAGGAGAATAGGCTGTTTGGCTTGTTGAAACGTCTGTCCCCTCATATAATAGAGCATAGCTAAATGCAATAGTTGATTGATACGGGTAATTTCCAATCCTTTCATTTCCGAGAGTTCCATACGAAACTCTCATTTTCAGAAATGACAAAACATCAATATCTTCCATAAAGGGTTCTTCTGTCATAACCCATCCAAACGAGGCTGAAGGGAACAAACCGTATCTATAATCTTTATGAAAACGAGAAGACCCATCATATCGAACATTTGACTGAAACAAATATTTGTTTTTAAAATTGTACATTAATCTTCCAAAAAATGAACGGCTTGCATATTCCCACGCACTACCTGAATTGTCCCGGAAATCTAATGGACCAAGATTTAAATAGGGGTAATTATCAAGGATGTACTGATCACGCGATGCACCTAGTTGTTCACTAAACGTATAATAATACTCATATCCGGCTAATAAATCCAAATTGTGGTCACCAAATGAATTTGTATATGTTGTTAAATATTGCAAAGTATAGTTATTGTTATCATTTCTGCTTTCGCCTAATCTTGTAAATTTAACACCACCTACGTGACCTACAATTAAGTCAGGATTATCCCAATTTGTCATAGGAAGAGCTAAATAATGATTTTTCGCTTTATAAAAGCTTATGGCGGGTGCAAATATTCCGGATATTTTTAAACCTTTTACTGGTACAAGTTCCAACGCTAACCTACCTCCAATATTATTATTCCATTGATTATTAGAACCTCCACTTAATAATCGTGCAAAGTGATTCTCAGCATTTCTGAAATTTGCAACTCTGCCATCTGTCCAATAAGCTCGCTCAAGAGGTTCTAGCTGACTAAACAGGGCAGGTGAAGGCACGGCCTGTTTCCTTTGATCATGTGAATGCGTGTACTGGATATCAAAATGAGCACTTAGTATTTTGCTGAAATAAAAATCATTATTTGTTCTTGCTGTAAAATTAATATAAGGGCGATCTTCGATAATAGATTCAACCCTGTCGAAATTTATCGAGCCCCTAGTAGTAAATCTCTCTTGGCCTGCACTAAAACTTAGTGAATGGCTTTGACGAGGAGAAAAGTTATTTAAGTACTGTGTCCAATCCGTATCGGGATATTGGTCTGGATTCTCAGCGTTTAGTGAAACATAATTATCGATTAAATCCTTAGAGTATTTTGGATATTCAGTTCCCGAATTATTGTTATCATTCCATATTAGCTCGTTAAGCATTGTCATGAATGGTACTGCACTCAGCGTTTTAGGTACTCTAGTTGGTTGATCGAAACCATATTGTAAATCATATTGCAGTTCTACTTTTCCTGACTTCCCTCGTTTAGTGCTAATTATAATAACGCCTGCAGCTGCTTTGGCTCCATAAATTGAAGCGGATGCTGCATCCTTTAAAACAGAGATACTTTCAATATCAGTTGCATTTAAGCCAGAAATACTGCCAGGAACACCATCAACAATTATTAAGGGATTACTATCCCCGATTGTTGTGATACCTCTAACCCTTATCGATCCTGCGCCACCGGGTTCACCACTATTTCTTGTAACAGTTACTCCAGGCATAGTTCCCTGTAGAGCATCTAAAATGCTTACAGAAGACTTCTTTATTGATAATGCTTCACCAGCTACTGAGGAAACTGATCCGGACAAATCAACTTTTCTGACGGTTCCATATCCGATTGCTACTAGCTCTTCCAATCCAATCGACTCATATTCCATTCTAATGTCAATCCTTGTTTGATCTCCAATAATCACTTCCTCGGTCTTCATTCCAACAAATGAGAATACAAGTGTAGCATTTTCAGGTACATTCATAAGCACATAATTCCCGTCAACATCTGTCACTGTTCCCTTAGTAGCATCACCTTTTACAATAACGGTTGCACCAATAACAGGTTCCCCTTCAACTTCAACAACTTTTCCGGTTATAGTTTTCCCGGTTTGTTGAGTTGCTTTTGCACTTAAGATTTCCAAAGTTTTATTTTCAGAATCTTTCTTTGCCAGAATAATATAATTATTCTCAAAATCATAACCGATATCGGTACCGTTGAAAGTTTCATCGAGATATTCCGAAACTTTTCCGGCGTTGTTTTTAAGGCTTACCACGCGTGAGGTATTTACCTCGCGATTACTGTAAACCACCAGGTAATCGGTTTGATTTTCAATTTCATTGATCAGTTGCCTGATAGATACTTCATTGGTTTCCAATCTCACGATAGCATCTTGTCCTTTGACATTTTTGGCAACCAACTGAAACGATAATACAAATAAAAGGATTAAAGTGATTCTCATTACTCTAAACAATTCCTTAAGGGTATTATTTTTTTCAAATTTGTTTGATATTAGAAGTTTAATTTTCATACATTTGCATTGTTAAGTGAATACTAAATTTAACTGGGTATTTGCTTTACTACCGGCGATAAGTGTTGGCGCACTTATCGCCTTTTATTATTTCACGTTCATTCTCATAGGCATATAAGTTTTGTAAGTTTAAACATATTATTTTGTAAGGGTGATAATGTTGCCTTCAATATCTTTTTGAACATTGAAATCCTGTATTTTCTGTATTATCCTTAATATCTCGTCAATTCCGTCACGCTGACGGAATTTCCCGGTGTATCGAACATTGAATATTTCAGGGTCTTTCACGATTATTTCCACATCGTAATAGAGTTGCAACTTCTCGATTATATCCAACAACCGTTCATTTTCGAACGTGTAAATCCCCTCTTTCCATCGAAAGTAATCGGGATTTTGGATTTCCCCGATGACCATTTTTCCATCTTTCACGATTACCTGTTCATTGGACTTTAACGTCACGTTTGCTTCCGGCGTTTGTTCGTCGTAAACCATCAGGGAACCTTCCACCAAATCGGTCTGGATATACCCGGTTTCGGGATAACTATAAACATTAAATTGTGTCCCCAGCACTTGCATATCGATATGCTGCGTGGAAACGATAAACGGACGTTTTGTGTCTTTCGTTACATCGAAAAAGGCTTCGCCGATAACTTCCACCTCACGCCTTTTCTTCGAGAAATTCGACGGGTATTTTAAGGTTGATTGCGCGTTAAGCCAAACTTGTGTCCCGTCTTGCAGGGTTAGTTGAGCACGTTGCCCGGCAGGCACGTAAAGCGTATTAAGATTGGTTTTGGTTTCACTTTCTGAAAAATAAAGCGTGCCCCAAACGGTTGATGCGATAAGAATAACCGCTACCGCCGCGTACTTGAACAGATTCGAAATGATTTCCCGTTGGGCGTTACGCTTTATTCGTTGAAAGAATGAATGGAAATTTTGTTCGCCTTCACCTCTGTTGATAGATTGAGTTGAGAGGTGGGTAATCGCAAGTAGATTTCGAAAACGAATAAATTCTTGCTTAAGAACATCATCATTCTCCATTAACTTTAGCAATTCAACACGTTCATTGACGGAGAGTTTCTTTTGAAAATACCGTAAGATTTGATCGTTCATTCCGGTGCTCTTTTATATATATAACGAGCTCAAGGTGAAAATCCGCTAAGGGATGTGTAATAAATTAAATGAAAAAGAAAGTTAACAACGGAACGTAATCTTTCAATGCTACTTTTAGTTTCTTGTAAGCAATCGCCATCTGGCTCTCCACGCTATTGACAGAAATATTGAGTTCTCTGGCTATCTGTTTCTGTTTTTTGCCTTCTATTTTATTCATCACGAAAATTTGACGGCATTTTTCCGGCAGGCTATCTATGGCGTTTTGAATGATGGTTTCGATATCAGGCTCTGAAAGCAATTTATTATCAAGCACTTCCAGGGATTCTAATTGCAGTTTTAAGGTTAGGAGGTACTCCTCCTGCATTTTACTCATAGCACGCTGCTCCGTGATCTTTCGGCGTAGGAAATCGATACACCGGTTTTTTAGTATAACAAAAAGGTACCCGTTCAAGTTAACGTGCGAAATAAACTCCAGTTTCTTTTCCCAAAGTTCGACGAAAATATCGTGTACAATATTCTCCGCATCCTCTTCCCGAATAACATATTCTTGAGCAAAGCGTTTCATGCGCGAATAGTAAGAAATATACGCTTCCTCAAATTGAGCTTTATATTCCGATGTAGTTTGCACAAAATACCATTTTAGAACTAATGTAACTCAAAAGTAGTAAAAAAAACAGAAATTCAATCCTTCTTAACAAAATAGTCACCATTTTAATATAATGACCATCTATTAGTCTTAATAGAAATTATGCATCGCAAGTTTATTCGACAATGCTCTTGTCCAGGTTTAAACAACTTCCTTTGAAGTGGAATAAACCAGTGAGTTAAAAAAACATTCACTGACTATTGATTATTTCATCATAATACTTTTTCATCACATAAAAAGCTTTCTTCTTTTGTCCGTTCCATGATATTAAACCGGCACGACTGAATCCATCTTCTACACTTGACATCACCCTCAAAGGTGATCGGTGTTCTGTCAAAATCCAAGGGCACGTACCTGATAGGTCAGGTATTCGTTTTATCATTGAAATTGTTTTTTCATAATAATATTCTTGACATTCTTCAGTATATTTCTCAGCTTTGCTTCCATGTTTGTCGTAAGGAGCTGAGGAACCAAATTCGGTCATAAGCACAGGCTTCTGATAATTAAATTCCCATTTCATCGTATCAAGCCCTTCAGGTGTACCACCAAACCAGCCATAATACTGATTGATGCTGATAACATCAAGTACATCAATTAATTTATCTTCGATGGACCAAATACCGGGTTTAATTTCACTGGTGCCAGATAAAGCTGCACTTAACATACGTTTATCGTCCAACTTTCTTGCTCGCTCAGCTAATCTACTTATAAATTTTACTCTTTCTTCATTACGCGGCGTTTCATTAGCTAATGACCAAATAATAACATTTGCCCTATTTTTGTCTCTTGCAATTATTTCTTCCATTTGGGTTTCTGCATTTGTATAGGTCTCGGCATTACCAAAATCGATTCTCCAGTACACAGGCACTTCTTCCCAGACCATTATTCCCATCTTCTCTGCTAACTTTATCATCGCTTCACTATGCGGGTAATGTGCCAACCGCAAGAAGTTACACCCTAATTCTTTTGCCCAACCTAATAATATCATAGCATCTTCTTTTGAATGAGCACTTCTACCATAAACCTGCGCATGAATATTCACCCCTCGCAAAAAAATCTGTTCACCATTCAAAAATATTTTCTTTCCCTCAGTTTCAATTGTTCTAAAACCAATATCTTCTGAAATCTTATCAGACTGAGAAGTTATATTGACTGTATATAATTTTGGATTTTCAGGTGACCAGTATTCGGGTCGTGCCTTTATTTCGAATGTTGATCTACCAGCCGCATCTGTATTAACAGACTGTTGAACTTTTAATTCGGGGATTTCAATTTTTATCTCCTGGTTTAAATTCCCTCCATCGAGTTGAACCCAGCCCTCAATTTTTTTTCTATCTTTACTTAACTGAATGGAATAATCACGTATGAATGTTGTCGGTGTTTCAATTAACGTAACAGGACGAGTTATTCCCCCAAAATTCCACCAATCGAATATTAACTCAGGAATTCCTTCAGAATAACGTTTGTTATCTGCCTTAACAACTAAAGAATTTTCTCCCGCTTTCAGTTTTTCCGTAATCTCAAAGTTAAAGGGAGTATATCCACCAACGTGTTTACCCAACTCTTCTCCATTGAGATATACAATTGATTCATAATTAACAGATCCAAAATGGAGGAATAACCTCTTTCCTTTCTCTAACCTGTAATTAAATTTGTTCCTATACCATATTGTTCCCTCGTAATACAGTAATTCTGGATGTTGTGTATTCCAATCACCTGGAACAGTTATAGTCTTTGCTGAATTAAAATCATAACTGTGATAAATAGATTTGTTAGCAGGCTCCTTGTCTAAATAAAATCTTGACCTTAATCCATTTTCCATTGGGTCGATTATATATTTCCAATTCCCGTTGAGTGAAGTGATACTACGCCCGTCAATGTTTGTTATTAATGGAAAAATTTGAGCTTTTGACAAATTGGTGAAAAATAATTGAAGCGTTAGGAATAATAATATATTTAAATTTCGTCTCATACTTTTATAATTTAAGTGGTTATCTTACATCGAACTCACGTTAGTTAATTTTTTATTTCACGTTTATTCTCATAGGCATGTAAGTTTGTAAGTTTAAACTATATTTTATTTTGTAAGGGTGATAACGTTGCTTTCAATATCTTTTTGAACATTGAATTGAACTTTATTTTCCGGTGTGTTTTGTACAAGATACTGCCTTTAAACTATTGTAGCTCAAATATAGTGAAAAAACACAAATTCAGTCCTTGCTAATGAATTAGTTAACATTTAATGACCGGCTATAAGTCTTAACCTGAATTATTCCATCTCAACCGCTATCGCCTGGTAGGCATCTACTCTTGGAAGTACAATTTCCAGGTTGCTGCCCGTAATCCTTTTCTCATAATCGGCTTCAACGAGTAGCGAGACACTCTTTATTCTTTTATGCTCCGGAATATGGATGATCACCCGTACATTCTCAACAGGGGCAAGGTAGTACTCATTTATCCAAGGTTTCTCAAATTTATTTCCAGTCCAATTCGTAAGATGTAAAACCATCAGGTTCTCTTTTTCCGCTAAATTTGCAAGAAGTCCTGCAGGGGCATCCAGTCTATAGGGTGGTTCGTTTCCCGAAACTGTCTCTACCATTTTTTCCATTAATTCCCCGACAATGGCAGCTCCCTCGTAATCGTAAAGTGACTCTAAAGCATTTGAACAATATATAACCTTCCCCTTGCCATGGTCCGAAATCACTAAACCGGGAAGGATGCGCCGTCGATCATGGCCAGTAACGATATCCATCAACACTTCACCGCCATCCAGCACCTCAACCGGCTCATAGTACCATGCAGGGAATAACCTGGTATCATTTCTTGCCTGCAAATACAAGTCATTGGGTCCACCAACCATTGCCCGGTAACTCTCAATAATGTCAGCCAACTCTCCTTCCGGGTCAATGGGCCTTACCCTGAACAGCTCCTCAAGTCCAAAACGGGACTGTTTTTTGCCTTTGGCATCGAACAGGGAGGTAGCATAGCTGGCTATCAATTGTCCACCGTTTGCAACATAATCAATGATATTTTTTATACGCCCATTTGAAAGATAGGGTATGTTTGCAAGGTACAGTATCGGGTATTTTTTTAGCTTTTCAGGATCGTCCAAGATAAACTCGCTGATTGCCCCTACCTGCACGTGGTTGTACAAACAAGCGGAGAATGCACCCCGTGTTGATGTCCGTGCATCTGTTGTTCCCGTAAGCCACCCGCTTTGTACATGATCCTTAGGGCTATCGTAGGCAAACACAACACCGACGTAGGGTACACTCTCCAACCCTTCAAATATCTTTTCATGCTTTTTGATTATTCCAAAAGGGAATCTCACGTATTCCCTGTATTCAGGATGCTCTACATACCCGGTAGGTTGAGCAATAATGGATCCTCCCCCGAACATCAGGTTGGTGAATATCTCCTGCTGATAATTGATCCCTTGAAATGCAAGACGCGGCCAATTGTGATAAACACCAACATAAGGCCATACATGAAACCCAACCGATCGAGGAACACCCACTCCTTCTGCTCGTTCCAGCATGGAATGCCCGCGTTCGTAAAGAAATGCATCCATGTTTTTAAGAACCCGGGGATCCTGGTTAGCCATCAATCTGGGATCATTGATATTCGATATGAGAGGAATGTCCTTATGCGATTTTACAATTTCCCGCACTTCCTCGACAACTTCCGTCATGTAAATTTCTTCATACCAGTGATGATATTTGTCTATCGTGTTCAGTTCTTCACTCGTGTAATCCTCATCATTCTCACGGTAAGGGATTGTCAAGCCCGTAGCTTTTCGAAAACCTGTTTGGCATCCATCGCAATAGCAAAGCTTTTTACCGGGCCAAAAATAGAAAGGTCTCCAAGCATCAAAATATATTCCGTCAATATCATAATCTCGGACAACATGCTCCACGTAATCCAGGTACGCTTCCCGGTAGGGACCCATCCAGCAAACCGTACCATGATCTTCGCCCACGTACATGTGATCCCTGGCCGGCTTTCCTCCCGGGGATGTTTTCTGCCCGTATCCTGGGAAATCTTCCGTTACCATGGACCATGCCAGCTTGTGGCCGGTTGAAATATATGGAATGACCTTTATTCCCTTGGGTTTACATGCCTCAATGGTCTCCAATAACAAATCACGTTCTCCCTGATCAGCATGTCGTGAAAAACGTACACCCTGGATAGTTGCATATTTTCCCATGGTGGGAAATCGGAGTACATTCACGTTCATGTCGACCATGGTTTCAACCCAAGATTCAACATCATATTCAAGTTCAGGGGCGAATGGAGGCTGATACGCGTCGAGCAAAAAAACCCGTGAAGATTGAAGCCAACCATATCTTGCATCCTTGTTAAAGACATCCAAGGACTGAGCATACATGGATGATATTGACGACAAAATAATTGCACCTGTTAGCATAAAGCAGACAGGTATTCTCTTTGACCGGCAAGTGAAGAATAAAAACTGAATCAAGTTTTTGTTGCTGAAATTCATGTTATATGCTTTAAGGGTTTTATTCACCATTTTCCCATTGTACTGCTTCAACACACGTACAACCGTAGTTTCAAAGCAACATCGCCAGCAGCTGATAGGGCACAAATGACTTTCGTCATTCAAGCTTTAAGGCGAAGGCACTTGAATATGAATGACAAGAAAAAAAGACGTTCGCGGTAAAAGGCTAAACCTCAGAGAGCTTCTTAACAATCATCTCCACGGCCGATTTCAGCCCATCCGCGTCTTTCCCTCCCGCGGTCGCGTAGTAAGGTTGTCCCCCGCCGCCACCTTGTATCTCCTTAGCCGCCTCACGCACCATGTTGCCCGCATGGAATCCCCTGGCTACCAGGTCGTCACTCAACATAACGGTGAGGCTCGGCTTACCGTTGACCAGCGTTCCAGCCGCGAACATCATCTTTTCCGGGAACTCTCCCCTAAGCTGATAAGCGATATCTTTGATCGCTTCGGAGGTTCCAACAGGTAACAGCAACTTGAAGAGGGTTATCCCGTTCACCTCCTTACGCTTATCGATCACCTGCTGCTTGAGCTGCTCCACACGCTCTTTCAGGTACTCTTGAAGCTGCTTCTTCATCTCCTCGTTGTCGCCAACCACCTTTTGGATTGCCTGCATCACATCGGGCACATTATCGAATACCCTCTTTATCTCCCTCAAAAGGTCCTCCTGCATGTAAAGGTACTCTTCGCACCCCTTGGCCGTTACGGCTTCCACGCGCCGCACGCCCGCGGAGATGGCCCGTTCGCTAATGATGCGGAAGGTGCCGATGCGCCCCGTAGAGGAGGTGTGAGTCCCACCGCACAACTCGATAGAGGAACCGAAGCGGACGGTGCGTACCTTATCGCCGTACTTCTCACCGAAGAGCGCTATCGCACCTTGCGCTTTTGCCTCCTCGATCGGCAGCTGCCGCTGCTCCTCGATCGGCAGGTCTGCCCGTATCTTGGCGGTCACCCGCTTCTCCACCTCCCGGATCTCCTCGGGGGTCACCTTCTGGAAGTGCGAGAAGTCGAACCGCAGCAACTCCGGGGAGACGTACGATCCTTTCTGTTCCACGTGGCTTCCCAACACTTCACGCATCGCCTCATGCATCAGGTGGGTAGCCGAGTGGTTGCACTCGGTAGCCGTTCGCTTCTCTCTATCAATCCGCGCGATAAACTCCCCTTCAAGGTTGTCCGGTAACTTACTGGTGAGGTGCATGGCCAGGTTATTCTCCCGTATGGTATCAAACACCTTGATGGTTTTCTCTTGGTCTATCAGCCAGCCGCTATCGCCCACTTGCCCCCCCATCTCCGCGTAGAATGGCGAGCGGGAGAGGACCAACTGGTAATAACTCTTGTTCTTTCGCTTTACCTCCCGATAGCGCAGGATGGTCGTTTTGCTTTCCGTTTCATCGTATCCCACGAACTCCGGTTCGCCTTGCCGCAACACGACCCAGTCGCTCGTCTCCATGGCTGCAGCGTCGCGTGCCCGCTCCCGCTGCTTCTGCATCTCGGCGTTAAATCCATCGACATCCACTCTCATCCCCTGTTCACGAAGGATCAACTCGGTCAAATCAAGCGGGAAGCCGAAGGTGTCGTAAAGCTGGAAAGCCACCTCTCCTTTCAGTACTCCCCCCTCCTCCTCGGGCAGGTTCCTCTCCAGTAACCTGATCCCGTTTTCGAGTGTCCGCAAGAATGCCTCCTCCTCCTCTTTAATCACTTTCTCGATAAGCGATTGCTGTGCCGGCAACTCCGAGTACGCTTCGCCCATCACCTTCACCAACGTGGGCACCAGCCGATAGATAAACGACTCGTGCATTCCCAGGAAGGTGTAGCCGTACCGCACCGCACGACGCAAGATTCGCCGGATCACGTAACCCGCTTTCGCGTTCGACGGGAGTTGCCCATCGGTAATCGAGAAGGCAATGGTACGCACGTGGTCAGCCACCACCCGCATAGCCACGTCTTGCTTGTCGTCTTTTCCATATGGGCAACCGGTTATCTCCGCTATCTTCTGTATAAGGGGCTGGAACAGGTCGGTATCGTAGTTCGACCGTTTCCCCTGCACCGCCATGCAGAGCCGTTCGAGGCCCATTCCGGTATCGATTACCTTTGCAGGCAGCGGTTCAAGAGAGCCGTCCGCCTTACGGTTGTATTGCATGAACACCAGGTTCCACACCTCGATCACGAGCGGGTGGTCTTGGTTCACGAGGGTTAACCCATCCACCTTGACCCGCTCCTCCTCCGGCCGCAAATCGATATGAATCTCCGAGCAGGGGCCGCAGGGACCTGTATCACCCATCTCCCAGAAATTATCATGCTTGCTTCCGCTGATAATACGCTCCAGAGGCAGGTGCTTTTTCCAATGCTTGGTTGCCTCATCGTCCCGTTCGAGGTTCTCTTCGGGCGACCCCTCGAAGATGGAGGCGTACAGCCTATCCTTATCGAGCTTAAGCACCTCCGTGAGATACTCCCACGCCCAATCGATTGCCTCCTCCTTGAAGTAGTCGCCAAAGGACCAATTTCCCAGCATCTCGAACATGGTGTGGTGGTAGGTATCGTGACCCACCTCCTCCAAGTCGTTATGCTTGCCACTCACCCTCAGGCACTTTTGGGAGTCGGCCACGCGTGGGTGCTCCACGGGGGCGTTACCCAATATAATATCTTTAAACTGGTTCATCCCGGCGTTGGTGAACATCAAGGTGGGATCGTCTTTAATCACCATCGGGGCCGAAGGAACGATCCGGTGCCCTTTCGATTGGAAAAAATCTTTAAACGACTGGCGAATCTCTTTGGAAGTCATCATTACATGTAATATTTATGAAATCGACATCTAAACGATCATTAAGCAAAAGGTTCCATACATTAACCCATGCATGAACATCGTACGAAACAGGCTACAAAATTACATGAAAAACTTCGTTTCCCAAAGTGTACAGGCGAAAACGGGTAAGAGCAGATTGGAGGAAAGGGAGAATAAAAATTTGCCCTTCCCACCGAATAGTGTTATTTTTGAGCCACCGTATGGATGGTGAGAGGCAAAGTATGAATGATAGACCCCTGATTGCATTAACAAGCTGCCCGGTGTGCGGCAGTGATGCTATACGGAAAGCGCTCGACGTGGTGGACCACTTCTCGAGCGGGGAGATCTTTCCCCTCTTTGACTGTCACCAATGCGGATTCCGTTTCACAAACCGCTTCCCGTCAGGGGACGCGATGGGGAAGTATTACGACTCACCGGAATACATCGCTCACTCCGATACCAACCGGGGATTGGTGAATAAACTGTACCATACCGCCCGAAAGGTTATGGTGAAAAGGAAGGTTCGCCTGGTGACGGCAACCGTTAGAGGAATGACGGGCAGACCACTTCGCCTCCTCGATATGGGATGTGGTACCGGCTACTTCCTACATGCAGCGAAAGAACGAGGGTTCACCGTTTCGGGCATCGAGAAAGAGCAGAAAGCAAGGGAGTACGCCATCACCAAGTTCGGACTGGATGTCCGGGGCGAAGAGGCCTTTTGGGGCATTGGGCGGGAGTCGTACCACGTGGTCACCCTGTGGCACGTGCTGGAGCACTTGGAAAGGCTGAACGAAAGCATCGAGCAGATTAAGAAGGTATTAACGAACGAGGGAGTCGTAGTTATCGCCGTTCCTAACCATCTCTCGTATGACGCTCACTTTTACAAGGAGCGGTGGGCGGCGTACGATATACCCAGACACCTGTGGCACTTCACCCCCGCTACCCTTGAACAACTATTGGTACTCCACGGGCTGGCCGTCACGGGCAGACACGCGTTACCCTTCGACCCATTCTACATCTCGTTGTTGAGCGAGAAGTACGTGAAGAGCAACCCGCTGGTGCGTTACGCCCGGGCCTTGTTTGTCGGATTGAAAAGCCTTATCCGCTCGTGCCGCAACGTTGAACAAGGCAGCTCCATCGTTTTCATCGTGCAAAAATCGAGCAAGTCAAGCGGGAAAACCCCTTAACAAAATCACATTCTTTATACGTCACCTTATGGGCAAGAGAAAGAAACCGATTCAGTTCAACAAGCAGCGCCTCTTCTATTCAATACAGGAGGTGGCCGACCATTTTGCCGTAAACGTATCGCTGCTGCGTTATTGGGAGAAAGAGTTCGACAACATCCGCCCCAAAAAGACGGCCGGTGGCACCCGTCAATATACCCGTGAAGATATCCTGCAGGTAGAGATGGTCTACCACCTGGTCAAGGAGAAGGGGATGACGCTTGAGGGAGCCCGTCAGACCTTACAAACAAAAAAGGACGAGGAGACAAGGCGGGCCGAGGCGGTGGCACGCCTTAGGGAGCTAAAGAGAGAACTGCTGCTTATGCAAGGAGAGTTCGACCAGTTACACGAGCTACAAAAATATTCCTCCACCAAGACCGAAGAGTAGATTAATGAAACCGACTCGTAGATAATAGCCGTAATGAGACTTACAAAGACAAATAATCGTATGAAAAAAGTGCTTCTCCCCCTGTTCTCTTTACTTGTTTTGCCGCTTCTATTTCCGGCCTGCCTCTTCGCAAAAAAGGAGGCCCCGATGAACCGCACGAGGCTATCGGTGACACCCGAGGAAGACGTATCTACCCGCGATGAAGCACCGGTAACAGTGGGTGCCGAGCAATTTGACCAATACCTACCGTCGCTGGAAGGCCGTCAGGTGGCGGTGATGAGCAACCAGACCGGCATGGTGGGAGACGTTCACCTGGTAGATGCGCTCGTAGAGCGGGGCATCAAGGTGGTGGCGATTTTCTCGCCCGAGCATGGCTTTCGGGGAACCGCCGATGCGGGTGAGCGGGTAAGCAGTTCGGTCGATGAGAAGACCGGCATCCCCATCTGGTCGCTCTACGGGGGCGGGGGCGGCAAGCCATCGGCGGAGAGGATGGCGGAGTTGGACGTGCTGCTCTTCGACATGCAAGACGTGGGACTGCGTTTCTACACCTATTACATCAGCATGGTACGGCTAATGGACGCCTGTGCCGAGCACGGAAAGAAGATGATCGTGCTTGACCGACCCAACCCCAACGGCTTTTACGTGGATGGTCCTATCCTCAACATGAAGTATAAGTCGGGCGTAGGCTGGCTCCCCATTCCGGTGGTACACGGGATGACCCTCGGGGAGCTGTCGCTAATGATCAACGGCGAGAAGTGGTTGCCCGAAGGACGGGTGTGCGACCTTACCGTGGTACCGTGCGAAAATTACACGCGCCAAACACTATACGAGCCCCCCATCGCCCCCTCGCCCAACCTGCCCACCATCCAGTCGATTTACCTCTACCCCTCCACCTGTCTGTTCGAGGGGACAGTCATGAGCCTGGGACGCGGAACCTCGTTCCCCTTCGAGGCGTACGGCCACCCGGATTACAAGGGGTCGGACTTCACGTTCACCCCCCGCAGCGTGCCCGGCGCCAAAAACCCACCCCTATTAAACCAAAAGTGCTTCGGGGTCGACCTACGGAACGTGCCGCACGAGGAGATTTGGGAAAAGGGGTTCGACCTCTCCTACATCATTGACGCCTACCATAACCTGGATATAGGAGAAGCTTTCTTCACCTCCTTCTTCGAAAAGCTGGTCGGCGTGGACTACATCCGCGAGGATATCATGGCAGGCAAATCGGCCGACAGCATCAAGGCCAAGTGGGCGGACGATGTGAAACAGTTCAAGCAACAGCGGAAACCTTACTTGTTATATAAAGACATCTAAAGCAAACTAGGCTTTGAAAGCAAAAAAGCATCATGACACTGTTCCAAAGTTAACGAGCATACTAAAACCAAAGTCCTAAATATTTTATACCTTTGCGACCTGAACAGGAACGACAACGCTATTCAGAATTCGCATTGAGATTCCTGAGGTGAAATGGAAACAAAAAATGGAAATTGCAAGCAAGTACAACCCCGCTGAGGTAGAGAAGAAGTGGTATCAGTATTGGATGAAGCACCGGCTGTTTCACTCCGAACCGGACAACCGTGAACCGTTCACCGTGGTCATCCCGCCGCCTAACGTCACCGGCGTGCTGCATATGGGGCACATGCTCAACAATACCATCCAGGACGTGCTGGTGCGGCGAGCCCGCATGCTGGGAAAGAACGCCTGCTGGGTACCCGGTACCGACCACGCCTCCATCGCCACCGAGGCGAAGGTGGTAGAGCGACTGGCATCGCAGGGAATCAAGAAGAGCGACCTCACGCGGGAGGAGTTCCTCGAACACGCGTGGGAATGGACACGGGAGCACGGGGGCATTATCCTTGAGCAACTCAAGAAGCTTGGCGCTTCCTGCGATTGGGAGCGCACCGCGTTCACCATGGACGACCTCCGTTCCGAGAGCGTACTAAGGGTGTTTTGCGATCTATACGAGAAGGGACTGATTTACCGGGGCGTGCGGATGGTGAACTGGGATCCCCAGGCGCTTACGGCACTGTCTGACGAGGAGGTGATTCACAAAGAGGTGAACGGCAAGCTCTACTACTTGAAGTACATGGTAGAAGGTGACCCCAACGGGGCTTACGCCCTGGTAGCCACCACCCGTCCGGAGACCATCATGGGAGATACCGCAATGTGTATTCACCCCGATGATCCGAAGAATGCCCACCTGAAGGGGAAGAGGGTGATCATCCCGCTCGTCAACCGGGCCATCCCCGTGATCGAGGATGAGTATGTCGATATCGAATTCGGTACCGGCTGCCTGAAGGTAACACCGGCACACGACGTGAACGACTACCTCCTGGGTGAGAAGCACAACCTCCCCTCCATCGATATATTTAACGACGACGGTACCCTCAACGAGCATGGCATCCACTACAAGAGGATGGATCGGTTCGAGGTGAAGGAACAGATCGAAAAGGACCTAGAGGAGGCCGGACTTATCGAGAAGATAGAGCCATACGTCCACAAAGTGGGGTTCTCGGAGCGCACCGATGCCGTTATCGAGCCGAAGCTCTCCATGCAGTGGTTCTTGAAGATGGAACAATTGGCCAAGCCGGCCACCAAGGCGGTGGAGAACGACACCATCCGCTTTCACCCGGAGAAGTACAAGAACATGTACCGCCACTGGATGGAGAACATCAAGGATTGGTGCATCAGCCGCCAACTCTGGTGGGGGCACCGGATTCCTGCCTACTTCCTTCCCGAAGGGGGATACGTGGTGGCGCTGACCCCCGAGGAGGCACTCGAGAAAGCACGGGCACAGGTGGATTACCCACTCACGATAGACGACCTAAAGCAGGACGAGGATGTGCTGGATACCTGGTTCTCCTCGTGGCTCTGGCCCATCTCGGTGTTCGACGGCATCAACCAACCCGATAACGATGATATCAACTACTACTACCCCACGGACGACCTAGTAACGGCACCCGAGATCATCTTCTTTTGGGTGGCGCGTATGATCATGTCGGGCTACGAATACCGGAATGAACCCTGCTTTCGGAACGTCTATTTCACGGGGATCGTGCGCGATAAGCTGGGACGGAAAATGTCGAAGTCGCTCGGCAACTCTCCCGATCCGATTGAGCTCATGGACAAATACGGAGCCGATGGCGTGCGGATGGGCATGCTGCTCACCTCCCCCGCTGGGAACGACCTTCCCTTCGATGAACTGATGTGCGAGCAGGGGCGCAACTTCAATAACAAGATATGGAACGCGTTCCGACTGATCGAGGGGTGGGAGGTGGATAATACCATTCCCCAACCCGAGACGGCGGCTATCGCGGTAGAGTGGTTCCAAAATAAACTGTTCGAGACCATCGCGGAGGTGGACGACCTCTTCTCGAAGTACCGCCTCTCGGAAGCGCTCATGGCGCTTTACAAGTTTTTCTGGGACGACTTCTCGGCGTGGTACCTGGAGATCGTGAAACCGGATTACCAACAACCCATCGACGCCCATACTTACGAAGCCACGTTGCGCTTTTTCGACGCGCTAACCCGCTTGCTACACCCCTTCATGCCGTTTATCACCGAAGAGCTGTGGCAGGCGCTTCACCCTCGGGAGGAGGGCGAGAGCATCATGACCGCGCGGCAACCCGAAGCAGGGGCAACCGATAGCGGGTTATTGGCCGACTTCGAGGTATTGAAGGAGGTGGTGTCGAGCGTGCGGGCCATCCGGACGGAGAAGAACATCCCCAACAGGGAGGAGTTGGAACTGCACGTGACCGGTGGCCACAACGACCGGTTCAATAGCGTGATCGTCAAGCTATGTCGGCTCTCCAGTATAACGACAGTACCGGAGAAGCGACCCAGCGCGGCCGGGTTCTTCGTGGGTACCACCGAGTACAGCGTGCCGCTGGAAGAGAAGATAGACGTAGAGGCGGAGCTAGAGAAACTCCGTGCAGAGTTGACTTACACCGAGGGCTTCCTGCAATCGGTACTGAAAAAACTGAGCAACGAGCGGTTCGTGCAGAACGCGAAACCGGAGGTGGTGGAGAACGAGCGCAAGAAACAGGCGGATGCGGAGAGCAAGATCGCCCGACTGAAAGAGAGCATCAGTAACTTAACGCGATGAACCGACTTGTCTCCTATATCTCGGAGTGCATCGATGAGCCGGTCGTGACGTTCAAACCGATTTCGGGTGGTAGCATCTCATCGGCTTACCGGCTAGAGACCAGGGCGAAGGCCTACTTCCTGAAGGTGAACCGGAAACCGACCGCGTTAACCATGTTTCAAGCGGAAAAGGAGGGGTTGCGAGCAATAGAAGAGAGCAACACCATCGCCGTGCCGCACGTGCATCTGGTGGGTTCGCTTGGCAACCAGGCTTTCTTGTTGATGGATCACGTGGAGAGCAAGCGCCCCGACGGGTCGGACTACCGACGGCTGGGCGCACAGCTGGCCCGACTGCACCAAATAGCGGGCGAACGGTTCGGCTTCACGAGCGATAACTTCATCGGCAGCCTGCCACAAAGCAACCGAAACCACGCCGATTGGCCGGAGTTCTACTGGCAGGAGCGGATCCTGCCTCAGTTGGAGATGGCACGGCGAAATGAGCTACTCCCCGAAAAAGCGCTCCCCACCGAAGCGAAGGCGATCAGCCTGTTCTCCCGGATTTTCGGCGAGGTGAAACCAGTATTGCTTCACGGCGACCTCTGGGGTGGCAACTACCTGATCGCGAGCAATGGCACGCCCTACCTGATCGACCCGGCCACCTACTACGGCCACTCGATGGTGGACATCGCGATGAGCTACCTCTTCGGCGGCTTCGGCACCCCCTTTTACGAAGCGTATCACGAACAGATTCCGCGATCTGACAACCACGATGCCCAGATCGACCTGTACCAGCTCTACTTCCTGCTAGTTCACCTGAATCTTTTTGGCAGCGGGTACTACGCTTCGGTCTCCTCTATCTTGAAGCGCTATTTTTAAAAGGGGAAACCACGCCCGTCACCGGGAAAGAGGGCTCAACAAGATTAGGGTATTCACGTGAACGGTAAGCCTATGTCATTGACTACATTCGTTCCGGCACGTCGATACCGAACAGCTTCATACCCCTCTTGATGGTACGTGCCACGTTCTGGCAAAGCAGCAGGCGGAAATCACGGAGCGGGGTGTTCTCCTCACGCAGGATAGGGTATTCGTGGTAATACTGGTTGAACTCCTTTGCCAGGTCGTACACGTAATTGCCGATAAGTGATACGTTGTACTCACTCCCAGCTTGACTCACGACGGCACCAAACTCCGAGAGCAGCTGTACCAGCCCCTCCTCCTTCACGGATATAGGCACGGTGGGGTCCAAATGCTCCGGCAGGGCAATACCTTGCTCTTCCGCCTTGCGGAGAATCGACCGTACTCGAGCATGGGTATACTGAATAAAGGGCCCCGTGTTACCATTAAAGTCGATGGACTCCTGGGGGTTGAAGGTCATGTTCTTTTTCGGGTCCACCTTCAAGATAAAATACTTGAGCGCACCTAGCCCGACCATCCGGGCGATTGCCTCAACTTCCTCGGGGGTAGCATCGTCCAGCTTACCCAGCTCGGCCGAGGTCTCCCGGGCCGTCTCGATCATCTCCGCCATCAGGTCATCCGCGTCCACCACGGTGCCTTCACGCGATTTCATCTTCCCATCGGGGAGCTCCACCATCCCGTAGGAGAAGTGCACCAACCCCTTGCCAAACTCGAAACCGAGCCTATCCAGCAGGATGGAGAGTACCTGGAAATGGTAGTTCTGCTCGTTCCCCACCACGTAGATCATCGTGTCGATCGGGTAGTCGTCGAACCGCAACTTGGCGGTACCGATATCCTGCGTTATGTAGACCGAAGTGCCGTCAGACCGCAACAGCAGCTTGTGATCCAAGCCATCCGACGAGAGGTCAGCCCATACCGAGCCGTCCTCCTTCTGGTAAAAGAGCTCCTCCCGCAATCCCCGCAGCACTTCCTCCTTACCGGGGAGATAGGTGTCCGATTCGTGATAAATCTTGTCGAACGAAACGCCCATCTGCCGGTAGGTCTCATCGAACCCCTCGTAGACCCATCCGTTCATCTTCTCCCAGAGGGCGACCGTCTCCCTGTCGGCCGCCTCCCAATTGCGCAGCATATCGCGGGTCTGCTCCATCAGGGGCGACTTAGCTTCGGCCTCCTCTTCAGAAAGTCCTTTGTCTCGTAGGGCCGACTGCTCCTCCTTATATTTCTGATCGAACAGCACGTAGTAATCGCCCACCAGGTGGTCGCCTTTCTTCCCGGACGATGCCGGCGTTTCGCCATAGCCCCAGAGCTGCCAGGCGAGCATCGACTTGCAGATATGGATGCCGCGGTCGTTCACCAAGTTGGTCTTCACCACCCGCTTGCCGTTGGCTTTCAGCACCTCGCTGAGGGCGTGACCCAGCAGGTTGTTCCGCACGTGACCCAGGTGTAGCGGCTTGTTGGTGTTGGGCGAGGAATACTCCACCATGAAGAGCGGCGCGTCATCGGCCACCGGCACGAAGCCGTAATCGGGCTTCCCATCTATATCCTCTAACAGGCGTACCCAGGTCGCCGGTGCGATCGTGAGGTTCAAGAATCCCTTTATCACGTTGAATTGGGTCACCACCTCGCTGCTCTCAACCAGGTAGTTACCAATCTCTTGCCCCGTCTCTTCCGGTTTCTTCTTTGAAACGCGCAACAAGGGAAAGGTGACGAGGGTATAATGCCCCGTGAACTCTCTTTTCGTTTTTTGCAGGGTGATGCTCGACTCCTCCACGTCGGCACCGTAAAGCGCCTTGATGGCTTGAAGGATTGCCTCCTGAAGGGTTTGTTCGATATTCATAACTCAAATTGAATGGAGCTTGTCAACTCCCTTTACGCTTCTGCCATTGATGAAAGGCAAATTGCAAGGGGCAACAACTCCGGATTGAAAGTGCAAAAATAGATGAAAAAAAGGCTTTTAACAAGGACTAATGGTAAAATAGGAGAGGTTTGTAATGCAAGGCACAAAAAAGCAGCCTCAAGCCGTGGACGTAGCCGCGAACATCAACGGAATGGCGTTTGCAAGGGCGCAAAAAAGTAGGCTCAATCCATACTATTCTCGCGACGCGATAAACGGCACGTAGTTCTCCTGGTTAATCACCTCCAATGTAGAATTCGGGTACGCGTTAGAAAAAGTTTTCGACAGTTTCGCCTTCTTGCTTGCGCTCCACTTAAACTCGTAACAGTGGAGAAAATTATCTTTCTCCTCGATATAATCGATCTCCTGTTGTTGGGTGGTTCGCCAAAAGTACGTGTTGGCGTAATTCTGCGCGTAGCTGTTCCTCTTGTACCTTTCGGAAAGCAGAAAGTTCTCCCAGAGACTACCCGTATCGGTTCTCAATTCCAACGGGGTGAAATTCGCGATTAGCGCGTTTCGTATGCCGTTATCATAGAAGTATATCTTGATGCTTTTTTTTAATTCGTTTCGGATATTCCTACTGTAGGAATGCAGGTGATATATAACGAATGATTTTTCAAGCAGATAAATATACCGCTGCACGGTAGATCTATCAATTCCTAAAAACCGAGACAATTCGTTGAAAGATACTTCATTGCCCACTTGTAATGCAAGCACTTGAAGCAGCTTTTCAATCACCTCTGGTCTTCTAATATCCTGAAAGTCAAAAATATCCTTGAAAAGGTAACTCGATACGACGTTGGTTAATATCTCTTTCTCGTCTCCCGGGTTTTTGACTACATCCGGGTAGAAACCAAAAACCATCCGGTTACCCAATAAACGTTGTTCCGTCAGGCTATCGGTAGCCTCTGACATTTCTTGAAAAGAGAATGGGAATAGCTTGTATTCGAACTTTCTCCCTGTCAATGGTTCATTGATACTATTGGATAACTCGAAAGCCGAGGAGCCGGTTACTATAAGCTGTTTCTCCGGTAAATTATCTATGATCAGCTTTAACGTGATTCCAATGTCTTTTATTCTCTGTGCTTCATCAATAGCGATAATTTCGGCATCCCCTATCATCGCTTTGAGTTCCGTGGAAGTTACCGATTCCAGTTTTTTGCGAATATCTGGTTCATCACAATTGAGGTATAGGGATTTATGAGGCAACGACGAGATAATTTTCTTCACGAGGGTAGTTTTACCCACCTGTCGAGGTCCAATAACGATGATTGCTTTTTGGCGAAAAAGCTTCGTTTTAATCATTGTTTCAAGTTCCCGTTTGATTATCATATTCTCTGTTTTGAACACAAAAATATAACAAATTCGGGATATAACCACAAAAAACTATAATATTTAGAGGATATAACCACAAAATATTATGTTTTGCGAGTGAAATGTAAATAACGCGTGTGAAACTTGAACTTGCTTACCCTGTAAAACACCTGTGGAAAAGAGTGCGGGTGAAAAAAAACCGATACGCCCTCGGATACTTTATAATGCCCACCTTCCATGCAAAACGAGGCAGGTGAAAGTTAAAACTGTTTTGAAGTTTGTTCCGCGATATCCCAGATAACGAGGCCCGAAAGGGCAAACCCGAACGTGGCAGTTACCTGCACCATGCTGCCGTTAACCCGTGCTTTTGCCCCTTTATTCTGCAGCCTCTCTTCGCTATAGACGCATAAAATGGGTTTCAGCGGCTTCTCCCCGCTTTTGCGCATCCGTGTCCGTAGAGCTTGCGCCAGCTTACACCCTTTGACCTCCCAGAACTCGGCCACCCGAATGTTCAGGGGATTCATCTTCAGGGCAGCACCCATGGAGGAGAAGATGGTCGCCCCCGTCTTGGAGGCGGCGACCAGCAGGTGCTGCTTGTGCGCGAGAGAGTCGATAGCGTCCACGATGTAGTCGTACCGTTCAAGGTGAAACGATTCGGAGGTCCCTTCGCTATACAGCTCGGGAATGGCGACGATAGTAGCCAGCGGGTTAATCTCTTCCAGTCGCCGCTTCAGCACCTCTACCTTCAACTGCCCGACGGTCTGGGTCGTGGCCGGCAATTGCCGGTTGATGTTGGAAACGGCCACCCGGTCGGGATCGACCATTGTCAGATGCATCACCCCGGAGCGGATTAATCCTTCGGCGCACCAGCTACCCACGCCCCCCACGCCAAAAAGAATCACCTTCTTCGCGGCCAGCCGCTGCATCGCCGCACGCCCCATCAGCAACTCGGAGCGGGAAAACAGCTCGTCGTACTCCATCGTGTAATTTGTTTCGTTATTCAATTTTTTCTTGCTTTCAAGCTCGACTAACGCTCGTTTCATACAATAGATATTTGCTACGTTCGGCAAAGTCAAAGCAAGCTTTGCATTTGCTCTCACTCATCGCAAATATTTTCGACCCATCAGATGCTTGTTCGCTAAAAGAAAAGAACTCACGACTAAAGTCGCTCAAACAGCTTTCCTTTTTTAACGCGAACTTCGCAGGATGTGTCCCCGTAAAACGAGCCAAGGTCTTCGCTTGAAAGCAAGGAACAACCTTATTACAATCCACAAAAGTGCAATTCCGCATACGTGACCGCTAAGCCCTCTCGCTCAGTTCCAGCCAACGCATCATCTTCTCGTCAATCTGCTCCAGCAGCAGTGATAATCGTTCCGACTGGCTGATAAGCTCTTCCGCGGGGAGATCGCCCGATGAGAGTAGCTCGCTAATCAGCACCTTCTCTTTTTCCAGTCGCTCTATCTCGCTTTCCAGCGACTCGTACTCTTGTCGCTCCTTATAGGTGAGCCGCTTTTTCTCCTCCTTTTTGCTTCCATGAGGCGTGTGGTTGGTTGTTTCGGGATCGGTTTCTGCATTACTACCAACGCCAAGCTTCTCCGCCTTACCGTTGTTTATCCCTACCCTACCCTTTCCCGGGTTGGTTGCCTCGGCTTTCGCGGCTTCAATTTTGGCACCCTCGGCCTTCGCTTCTGCAACCTCCCTCCTCTCCTTCTCCGCTTTCCATTCCCGGTACAGGGAATAGTTACCCGGGAAGTCCTGAATCTTCGCGTCGCCATGAAACACCAGCAAGTGGTCCACCACCTTATCCATGAAATAGCGATCGTGCGACACCACGATCAGGCACCCTTTGAAACCCGCGAGGTACTCCTCCAGCACGTTCAGGGTAAGGATATCCAGGTCGTTGGTCGGCTCGTCCAACACCAGGAAGTTGGGGTTCTTGAGCAGCACCGTGCAGAGGTAGAGGCGCCGCTTCTCGCCCCCGCTCAGTTTATAAACGTAGTCGTACTGCTTCTCGGGCGGGAAGAGGAAATGCTGTAGGAACTGCGAGGCGGTTAGCCGGTACCCCTCCCCCAGGTCGATCACCTCGGCGATTTTTTGGACCACCTCCAGCACTTTGACCTGCTCGTCGAACTCCATACCCTCCTGACTGTAATAGCCGAAGCGCACCGTCTCCCCGATTTCAAAGTAGCCACTGTCCGGCTTCACCTCTCCCAGCAACATCTTCACGAAGGTCGATTTCCCAGTACCGTTTTTGCCCACGATACCCATCTTCTCGTAGCGGGTAAAGGTGTAGTTGAACGACTCGGTAATCCGTATATCCCCGAATCGTTTGCTCACGTTCTTGGCTTCAAATATCTTCTTCCCGATATAGGAGCCCTTTGCTGCGAAACGTATGCTCTGCTCGGCCGACTGCCCCCGAGCCTTCTCTGCCAAGTCGTAAAAAGCGTCGATCCTATACTTCGCCTTGGTACCCCCGTGCCTGGGGTTGCCGACGCATCCACTCCAGCTCTTTCCGCAGCAGGTTCCTCGCCCGTTCCACCTCCGCCCGTTGCGCCATCACCCGCTCCTCCCGTTTCTCCAGGTAGTATGAGTAGTTCCCTTTGTACGTGTAGATCTGCTGGTCGTCTATCTCCAGAAGTCGTGTACAGACCCGGTCCAGGAAGTAACGGTCGTGCGTCACCATCAGCAGGCTGACGGAGCTGCGGGTAAGCCGCTCCTCCAGCCACTCCACCATCTCCAGGTCCAGGTGGTTGGTCGGCTCATCCATGATCAGAAGATCCGGTTCACTGATCAACACGTTGGCCAACGCAACCCGTTTCACTTGCCCCCCGGAGAGCTCGCCCATCTTCTGCTTGAAGTCGGTAATGTTCAGCCATGTCAGCACCTGCTTCACCTGCAACTCCCGTTCCCACGCGTTGTGAAAGTCCATCTGGGTCAACACCTCCTCTAGGTTCGACGTGTCACCCGAGGCGATTACCTCCTCGTAGCGGGCAATCAGCCGTACCACCTCGCTATCCGAGCTAAAGCAGGCCTCCATCACCGTGAGGTCGGGGTCGAATGTAGGCGACTGTTCCAAGTAGGCCACCCGGGTATCATTGCGAAAGACCACCCTCCCATCGTCATACGGCTCCTTACCCGCCAGGATATTCAGCAGGGTAGTTTTACCCGCCCCGTTCCGGGCGATCAGTCCCACCTTCTCCCCCTCGGCGATGCCGAACGAGCTCTCTCGGAAGAGCAGCAGGTCGCCGAAGCTCTTCGTTAGCTTATCGATTTGCAATATTGGGGTAGCCATAGCGGTCGGTTTAACCTGTTTAGAAGTCCAAAAGTACAAAAAACTATCGATACAGGCCTAAAAGTCAATTTTTTGCTAAAAATATAGCAAAGGTAATCAAGTCATGGTTACCTTTGCATAAAAATTAACATGATATGTTAGCAGAAAATCTATCCGAATGGATTAAAAAGCTACTGTCCCAAAAAGTGTCTGAAACATCTGCCCACCAACTTATTTCTTAATTGAGAAATCAAAGTCAAACTTCCAACCCAGGGAATTTATCTTCTCGTTCAATTTTTTCAACTCTACTATCAGTTTATCAAACGATGGCGCATTTTCCTCATAGATCATCTGCTCGAGCATGGTCTCATAATCTGCTTCCCAGTCTGCCAGCACCCTCTCCGGCGGAAGCATGCTGATGGTTTGAGGCTGATGCAGGTTATAATCGATGTGTCCAATCCGGTTAAATTTGTACCGATGCTCCACGATTGTCTGATACAATTCTGGACTAGTAAACGCTTTTTCAGCGTAAGGAGACTTCGAAAGCTTGAAAATATCGTATAGATGACGGCTCAGTCGGTTCACCCTCATTCTTTCGGCGGGGCGCTGAAACTCCTCGTGAAGCAGGAATATCTTTTCCAATAACGTGCGTTCCGGGTTTACCGTGGGTACTTGAAACGCATCTTGTACAAAATCACTGCTTGGATAAGCTTCATCCACAAGCGACGAAATGGTTTTAAATGTAAACGGCTCTTTCAGCGATCGACTACCAATTTCCAGCTGTACCTTCGGTGCCAAATAGCCTGGGGAAGCAATGACATTTGGATAGAAAATATTAATCGTACGGTCTTTATCACTTTCAACTTCTTCAACCAGCTCTACCCTGGCGTTATGCAATCCTTTTTCTTGAAATTTTACTTTCAAGTCGGAATAAAAAACCTCATCCACGTACTTTCCCGATACTTTTCTCAATCTTTGCCTTTCTTTCTTGGTAAGTTCTCCGGCATAGCCAAAGTACTCCCGATCCACGGCCAGATCAATATCTTCCGAGAACCGTTCTATCAGGTTAAAGGCTTTACTCAACGACGTGCCACCCTTGAAAATAAGATGCTTACCGATTTCCATATCAAAGATGATGGATAAGGTTCGCGTAACCCACCAGTCCTTTTCCACGGCGAAAGGCAGCATATTCTTCAAGCGGGCTATCTCCTGAAAGATAACTCGTTTTTCGTTGTCGGGTATATGATAAAAATTAATCTTTTCCATTATAGCGCTTTTTGCATTATTTTCTGTATCCAAACCGGTGCTAAAAAAATATCGTGTTCCAGTAATTCCGGTTTCTCTTTTTTCAGCAATTCAATTAGCTTTTCCTCTTCTTCCTCTGTCACATTGTCCTTTCCTATCTCACGTAGTGCCTGAATGGCTAGACTGCTGATTTCCCCTTTTGCCATCAGGTTTTTAGGGGTAGTTTTCTTGAATTTCAGGGTCTGTTTCCCTATTTTTATGGTGCGTGGAGCTCCGTCGGTCAAAAAAACCAATTTCATGGGAACCTGTGTGCTTAACCCAAGAATGTTCAATGCATAAACACCGGTTGGTACAATGCGGGTTTTATCCCGCTTGGCTATCCCCTTGGCAATTTCCTCGATGGAAGGTAGTACCTCTCCAATGTATTTGCTTACTTTGGGACGGACATAGATACCTTGGGCTACACGTCTGACTACACCTTTTTCTTCCAATCGTTGAAGGGCTTTACGAACGGCATCATACGAGCCGAACTCACTGAAATCTTCCGGAAAAAACAGTGAACCCCTTGCTCTTAGTTTTATATATTTATCAATTTTATCTTCAACGCTTTGCATAGAATAAGCATGTTATATTTTGTCACAAATATACACTAAATTTGTGACAAATGTAATTTCAAACGCGATTACTTTGAAAAAGAATTTTTAGCGAACCCACCCTCGCCATTTACATTCACCATATATGACTGGATAACAGTGTAATAACTAAATCTATCGTCGGTTATTTGTCGCAAAAATAGGAGATATTTGAAACAAGTTATACTTCTTCTAAGCTTTCCTCCTCTATACTTCCCGATATCCTTTTGACGTGCATCGTGAAAGGTAAAATATACTCCCAAAGCAATGTTGTTCTGTTATTTTCCTACAAGATGCTGAATTAGTACGAAAAAAAACGGTAAATTTGAACTAAGAGATGTATTTTAAAACTTCCAGACGAGGTAGGTGAAGAGGTCCGTCCGGCGGTTGCCGTCGATTAGCTCCGTCCCGCTACCGATGGTGTCGCGGTTGAAGTAGCGCGTGTGCCCTAATTTCACCGAGAGGACGAGTCCCGGTAGCAGCTGGTACTTCGCGGAGAACGCAAGACGGATCCCTTTCCCGTAGAAGGAGGGCATATAGAACGTGCTCAGCAGGTTACGCTCGTACGAGTAGAGGCGGGCGTTATAGCTGTCGGCATCGAACCAAGCGAGGTAGGCGTCGCCCGTCAACGGTGCTTCCCCGCGGTAGGAGACGCTTTGAGAGATCATGTAGCCAAACTCCGCAGAAGAGCGTCTCGCGGGTAGGCCTTGCTCAGCAGAGCGCTCCCCGGAAGAAAAGTCTCCTGAAAATCCGTTCTTGGAGGAGGTTTTTGAAGTGGAGGTTTTCGCAGAATACTTTTTCTCGGCGTAGGCCGCAAAATCGGCCGTGGTACGGAAACTCCATCCCCCGCCCTGGTCATGCGAATAGCGCAGTCGGAGCTTGTTGGTGGTATAGGGGATGACCGATCGAGCGGCTAAACCGGGTACAGCCCGGTTCTTCTCCTTTCTCTTTAGCTTGTAGCGGGCTTCGAGGAACTTACCGCGAGAGAAAGTATAACTCCCCAGCAAGTAAAAGTCGACCGCGTTCGAGGGGGTATCCACCCCGTAGAGTACCCACGGGAAGCGGATCAGGTCGATATATGCGGTGACGTTGAACTTGGGGAGGGGTTGACTCCCCACCCCCACGTAGAGTCCCCGCTCGTTTTGCACCCGGCTCCCCTCGGAGAAGGCCTGGGCGTGTAACGCGTTGTAGGAGATGGGGTAATGGCGGTGCAGTAACGACAGGTTAAGGATGCCCGAGGGGCGGTACTGCACCATGTTGATCGTGGCAATGGACCCGTTACGGGCGATGGCCGTTTCGCCAGCGAAGATAAAGCCGGGGAGCTGGTAGGAGTAATCAATTCCCGCGTTCCAATTATCCGAACCCTTCAAGTAGTATTGGTTGTAGGTTCGCGACACGGGGTTGAACGCCCTGTTATAGCGGTAGTAAACGCCACTCGCCCCCGCTTGAAAACGGCCGTGACGGTAGGTGATATTCGCACCACCCACCTGTTCATGTGTGTTCTTCCGTTTCTCCATCTCCAGCGGGGTGCGGTGCAGCCCATCTACCTTCAGGGAGGTAATCTCCCCCTGGTCGTTCAGGTTGGCATCGATCCATCGGCTGGAGTAGAAAGCGGTGAGGGAGAAATCCCAGAACCGTGCGGCAACTGCCGCCCCGCGGAAAAACCCACTCTCGGCCGTGGAGAAGTGACGCTTGGGTTGTTGCATACGACGCACGATATTGTCGGTGCCCCACGCCTTGCTCCCCATGAAGTCGTTGTTCAGCACCAGTCCCTGCCCAAAGGAGAGGCGGTAGTCCCCCAACACCACCGTTTTCAGCTTTCCCACGTCTCGTAGCACGAGGTGCACGCCATGGTGGTCATACCCCTTGCGGTATCCCTTCACGAAGAACGGCTCTCCAGCATCTTTCTCGGCCGTGAAGCCCACCTGGAGCTTGTTGTAATAGCTCAACGAGTAGCGAAGGGAAGTGTAAAAATCCTCTCCCAGGTAGTTACGGTTAGGGTATCGTTCGAGAATACTATCGGACAACGCTTGGTAACCGGCCCGTTCCGTGAGCGTCTTATCGAAACGTCCCTGTACCTCGTGGCGAGCCTTTTTCAGAAAATCGAGGGGTTTCTCCCAAACCCGATCTTGCTCCCAAACTCGTGCCCAATCCTGGACCCGTACCCCTTCTACCTCATCGACCCGGAAAAAGGGGAAAATCAACTCTACGGTGCGGTGATCGAGCCGGGGCACGTTCCGCAACTCGTAGACGGTGTATAGGGGTCGGTTTTCCTCCAAGAACTCCATCAGGGAAAGAACCTGTTCCGATGATAGCAAAGGAAACCGTTCCAGTTGGTCACGATCCACGCGGTTAAGGTCCATCGGGTTGCTTTCCAGGTAGAGAAGCTCTTCGTACAGGTTATCGATGGCGTCTGTACGTGCTCCCTCCTCTTCGGCCATCTGCTCCACCAGTACTCGCCACTCCCTCTCCTGGGCTTTCAAGGCAACAGGAAAGAAGCAGAGAAAGATAACCAAGAACAGGTACAGGTATCGCTTCATCACATCAACGATTAAACTTAAGGGCAAAACGTAACACTAAAGTTCAAAGGCAATAAATAACGACAAACTTTAGCAAAAAAAATCAAGGGCAAAACGTAATACTAAAAAGTAAAAAGCAGCACGTAAGTGCAGGAACAATGATAAAAGTTAACAGCAAAACTCAAGGGTAAACCCAACGACAAATTTAAACGGCAATTCGTACACAAAATACTCATTTTATTTAAATTACACAAATCAACAACCATGAATCTTTTTTACTACCTTTACGCGGATTAATTACAGCTAATTGACATGAATAGACTAGTGGGCTTGTTTCTCCTACTCGTCGCCTGCCTTGCCAGTGGCTGTTCCGGAATTGGGCGAGGTCACGATTTCCCGGAGATACTCCAAGGCGACACGTTGCGGGTCATCACCCTCAACAGCTCCACCTCCTACTTCATCTACCGCGACCAACCCATGGGGTACCACTACGATATGATACGGGACTTCTGCCATCACCACGGGTTGGTGCCACGCGTAGAGGCGGCAGACAACGTTCCGGCGATGCTTCGCCTGTTGCACGAGGGGGAGGGCGACGTGATCGCTTACGGTCTCCCGGTAACGAACACGCTCAAAGGCTCGGTGATCTACAGCGGGTTAAAGCAGGTAGCCCATCAGGTGCTCGTCCAACGGGTGAAGCCGACCGAATCGATGATGACCGATGTCACCCAGCTCATCGGCCAGCGAGTGACCCTCCTCGCCGGCTCCCACTATCACGAGCGACTCACCAACCTAAACAGGGAATTGGGTGGGGGTATCCTCCTCGATGTCATCGAGAACGATACTACCGCGGTGGAAGACCTAATCCGGGGAGTCTCGGACGGAAGCATCGAGTACACCGTGGCCGACGATGACCTAGCTCGCCTCAACCAGACCTACTTCCGAAACCTGGACGTCCATCTGCAACTCAGCTTCGACCAGCGTTCATCGTGGGCGGTGAGAAGAGACGCTCCCCAGCTGGCCGACTCGCTTGATCTCTGGTTTCAAGACACCACGACCAAACCCGTTTTCGTAAGCGTGATGAAACGCTATTTCGAGGAGGCGAAAGGGTACGATTCCACCGATCGGCTACCCTTTCACTCGCTTCTGGCACCAGGGGTAATCTCCCCTTACGACATCTACTTCAAACAGTGTGGGAAACAGTTCGATATCGATTGGCGCTTGCTCGCCTCGGTCTCCTACCAGGAGTCGCACTTCAACCCTGAAGGACTCTCGTGGGCGGGGGCGGCTGGGCTAATGGGGTTGATGGCGGGTACCGCCGCCTCACTGGGGCTGGAAACCGATGCGTTGACCGACCCAGAAGGAAATATCCGCGCGGGGGCAGAATACCTCCGCAAGCTGCTCAACAACTTTCGCTCCATCGAATCCCGGGAAGAACGACTAAAGATGGCACTGGCCGCCTACAACGCGGGGATAGGCCACGTGTTAGATGCCCGGGCGCTTGCTCGGAAGTACGGGGGCGACGACTCCCTGTGGGAAGGACACGTGGAAAAATATATCCAATTAAAGCGCCTGGAGCAGTACTATACCGACCCGGTCAGCAAAAGCGGCTACTTCCGTGGCGACGAAACGGTACGCTACGTACACGACGTGATCAACCGCTGGAACGTCTACAAAGAAAAGGTTAAAGAGTAGAAGCGTCACGAGATACAATTACAACACCACCTCCGGCACCACTTTTCCGTCGAACAGGTTGATGATCCTGTCGGCATACCCGGCATCATGCTGGCTGTGCGTAACCATCACGATGGTACTCCCCTCCTTGTGCAATTCCGATAACAACCCCATTACCTCGGCACCGTTGCTGCTGTCGAGATTACCCGTGGGTTCGTCGGCAAGGATAAGCTTCGGGTTAGCCACCACGGCACGCGCGATGGCCACGCGTTGTTGCTGACCGCCCGATAGCTGTTGCGGGAAATGCTTCTCGCGGTGCGAGATAGCCATTCGGTTCATCGCCTCTTTCATGCGCCGTTTGCGCTCCGCGGCCGGGATCCGCATATACAATAGCGGCAACTCAATGTTTTCGTAAACATTCAACTCCTCGATGAGGTTGAAGCTTTGGAACACGAACCCGATAACCCCTTTACGCAAGTCGGTCCGTTTGTTTTCGGTAAACTTGGAGACATCGGTACCGTTGAGGTAGTACTGCCCCGACGTGGGATTGTCTAACAAACCCAAGATATTGAGTAGCGTGGTTTTCCCGCAACCCGATGGCCCCATGATGGCGACAAATTCGCCCTCTTTAATTTCGATACTCACGTCGGACAACGCCCACGTTTCTATCTCTTCTGTACGGAAGATTTTTTGTAATTTTTCTGTTCTAATCATTTTTCAACATTTTAGCGCCATGACTTCAAACGTCAAGATTTTGGGTTTATGAATATTAATGCTCATTTTAATTATTGGACAAAAAGGATGTATTTTTTCCTTGCATAGAAAGAAATAATCCCCTGTTTTTGGCACCGTTTACTTTCCGCAAGGCGATTTCGCGGTACCGCTGGCGAATGTCGAAAAGCGAAAGGCGAACAGCCCGAGGCAGGAGATGAAGATGGCAATAAGCGAGAAGGTAGTGTAAACACGACTTACACGCTTGTCTTCCGCGTACAGCGCGGCTATCTCGTCCTCCAGCAACATGTACGTGAACTCGGCATCGCCATTTATTTCCTTGTACAACTCCTGAAGGTAAGCAACGGCCTCTTCCTGTTTCCCGGGAATAAATCGAGCCATCAATAAACTACCTTCAGGATTTTCTTTTTCAACAAAAATGGACATCATTGGCATGGTCTCTTTCGATAAATGCCCGGTGTTAAAATCTTTAATAACTCCCACGATGTCATACGTTGGATTCTTGTCATCGTCTTCTCCGACCGAGTACCACAACCTCCTTTCGGGTTGCAACTGCACGGAATGAATGTCTTGTATATCGTATTGTTTTTTTGCCGATTCATTGATGATACATTTGTACTGGGCAAAGACATCGGTAGAATCCCATAAACGTCCTTCCTTCAACTCAAGATCAAACATGTTCATATATTCAGAAGTCGAAAAAGAGAGACCGACTTGCATGTGATCATCTTCATCTGCCCGCTTCATTGACGTAATAGCAAGGGTGTTATATAGCGGTTCGCCATACGCCCAAGCGGGAAACAGGGAGGATTCATTCATCTTTTGCTCGATAAGTTTTGCATTCGCTATCAGTCTTTGTCGTTTTTGCTCGAAATGTTCATCGGACAGAATATCCCAAAAAGTTTGCGGAAGTACCATCTGCAACATGATAACATTTTCGGTATTGTACCCAAGGTCGGCATTGAGCATATATCGAAGCTGTTTCACGAAAAACAGGGAGACTACCAGTAAGCCAAAAGTGATGGTGTACTGCAGGAACAAGAACAGCTTGCGCGACACCAACGATACCCCGCCAACGTTTACCGAGCGCAACGATGTAATAGGCGCGGAATAGGCGTACCTTAAAAATGGGTAAAGCGAGGTGATAACCGGCAACAGTAGGGCAATTAACAGAGACAACAGAAGATCGAATCGCAAGTTGGATTGTACCGCGAAATTTAATCGTTCGACAAGAACAACATCGATAATCTCGATAAAAAACCACGCGAAAAACAGGGCGATGAGAGCCATCAATAGATTTTCAATGAAAATCTGGTTGAAGATATGACGCAAACCCGCCCCGAAGACCTTACGAACCCCAAACTCACGGGCACGACGCATGGTAACCACGATGTAAATATTGATGAAGTTGAAAACTCCCACCAGCAAGATAAAGAAAGCGACCAACGATAACACTTTTACAGTGTCGGCATTTCCTTGCAACATGATGGGATTATCGTCTTGATACAACGTGTAAGATCTGTTGAAATAAAAATCTTTAAAGGGAAACAGTTGATAACGCACTTCCTGTTGGCTGAACCCTTTCAGACGCATAAATTCGCCGTTTTTTTGATTCAACCTGAGGACATCGGCACCCGAATGCATCATAACAAGCTCTTGCTCTACCCTTGACCAGGATCTTTTCAATTTGTCGTGAATTAACAGGTCGAAATCGAACGATGTTTTTGACGCGGGCATCCCGATTACCCCGATGATGGTTAGCGGCTCATTTGACGAGTAGGTTATCGTTTCGCCGACGGGATTTTCATTGCCAAACATTTTTTTAGCCAAACGTTCGGTTAAGATTACGTCGTTGGGTTGCTTGAAGTCCGCGCTGCCCAACAGCATGGGGAAAGGCAATATCTTCAGGAAATTGCTATCCGCCACGATAGATTTGACGTTGAAATTGTTATTGCTTACATTGATTCGGTCTTTTTCAAAAAGCATAAAGCGTGAAAATCGCTCTACCGAGGTATCGTCCAGCGGATCGCGGTAGTTGGTGTCTCTATTCCTGTCTAATGAGCCGCTAAAATCCGGAGCTTGGTTTCGGTATTCAATAGTCATGATAAACGTTCGATCCAGGTCAGTGGCGAAGCTGTTCACCGTGGTTTCCTGGTACACGTACCGGGCTATGATTATTACACACGCCAAGCTGATGGCCAATCCCAGCACGTTGACAGCCATGTACAGCTTGAATTTATATAATGTTCGAAAAGATAATCTTACAAATTTCATTGTTTTTATACTGTTTATTCCGCCTTCACCACTTCTGCCGGGTTCTCGTTGGCCGCCTTCCATACCCTGAACGCCATGCTAATGAAAACAATGGCAACCACCAACACGAACACGCCCGCGAAAAGCCACCACTCCATCGATACCCGGCGGGTGTACTGCTCCAGCCAACGCTGCATCACGTGCACGCCAACGGGGAACGCTACCACGCAAGCCGCTACCGTCACCGCGAAATACTGGCGGAAGAAGAGCGCCAGGATCTCTTTGCCCTTCGCGCCGTTCACCTTGCGAATGGCCATCTCCTTGCGCCGCTGGTTGCATGCCAACGTGATCATCGAGTAAATACCGAAAACGGCGATCAAGATAGCCACGCCGGTCATGATGCCGAGCAGGGTCAAAAGATAACGCTCGGAGAGCGTGTACTCGGAGTATAGCACTTCCATGTCCCTAAAGTCCAAATCATTAAAGGGTATTATGCTGCCACCACTTTTCGTGATCAATTCCCGAATCCTTTGTTGCACTAACTCCCTACTCCCGGGCGAATATTTATAGGCAAATACTTGGAAGCCTATCGATGCGCTGGCTCTTGGCGAATCAGGTACCGGGGTACTGTTGTTCTCCCATTGTCCCGTTTCCCGGTTAAAACTCGCCGATGTAATCATATACTCGCGTAACCGATAGGTTGACGGGTAAACCGGTAGAAGCGGAGAATCGATATACATATCTGCCACCACGCCAATCACGGTAAAATTATTCACCCTTTCTCCTATCGGGTCGGTTAACCCGAATTTCCTTTTGGCGGTTTCATTGATTAGGCAGGCATTGGTCTCGCCGTAGTGGAAGTTTCTACCTTCCAATATCTTCATATCGAAAAAATCAATAAAGTCCGGCTCGTGAATCTGAAACGATTCGGTTTCTATCATCTCGCCACTTTCGGTTTTATAACCAAAGTGTGACGTCCCGCCCCTCGGAAGGAATTGGTGGGAAAAGAAAATCACCTCTTCCACGCCCGGTATTTGGCGAAGCTCATCTTTGGTCAACGGGACATTACATTGAAAACTCATGATGTTAAACCTGTTGAACCCAATATCCTTTTCGTTCAGCTTTTTAAATTGATACAGGAAAACGAGCGTGCTGAAAATCAATAAAGTGCCGACGGTAAGTTGCAAAAAGAGGCTGGTGAGCGCGAAGCCGTTTTTAACCCCGGCGAAAGTTTTCGTATCGGGATGAAGCCTGTTTGCCACGCTTCTTTTCATGAAAACAGATATCGGGATCGAGACGGCCAGCATGGAAAGGATGAACACGCCGATGCCATATAGCACGGTTTCTTTTATCAGGAATGATTTCGTGGCTTCAATTTCCGACAGCTTCACAAACGGGGCGTACAGCAGTTCCGATAAAACCTCGCTGATAAACAGTGAAAACAGGAAAATCAACCCCATTTCAATCAGTAACAACATCACCAGCTTCCTGTTGGAAGCACCGTTTACTTTTCGTAACGCCAGTTCGCGGCTTCTAATCTTGATTTTATTCACGAACAACATCAGGTAGTTGAACAACGCGCTAAGAATGACCAACAGCGATACGACAACGAAAATTCGCAAATGACCATGCTTTATTTTGGCCTTATCCTCGGGGTGTTTGTAACGCACCTCCCTCAGTGGGACAAGCTTGTATGACATAACGCCTTGTAACGCTTCTTCGATATACAGCGAATCTAATTTTGCCGCGAGGGCCTCCATATCCACGTTCTTATGAACCCGCGCGTACATGCGACGTGAAAAATAGCACCAGGGACATTCGGGATTTACCTCCACGGGGCTAACGGTCATCACGTCAAAAGGAACATTCGTTTGCTTGTTGACGGTCCCGGGAGCAATACTCAAGACGATAGCGTCTAACCTGCTATTGTAACGCCCGATATCGGAGGGCGACAAGCCGATTTTTTGAGCTGCCTGAGATGAAAAAATTAGAGACGGTGGCTCTTTCAATATCTCTGCCGGGTAGTCTATTTGTACACCCGGGTAGAACACCTTGAAGAATGATGTGTCGGCAAGCATTACATGCCCATTTTCCATAAACAGTTCATCATCGCGCTTAAAATCACCCCTGGTTGTACTGATGGCCGTTACCGCTTCAATTTCAGGGAAACTTTCCAGGTACATCTTCAAGGCATCAGGAAGCAAGAAGTCAAAGCCGCCTTCTTTCCTCTCATTTAACCTAAGAATTTTATAGACCCTATCCGCATCGGAGATGTGTTTGTCGTACCCCATCTCGTACCGGATCCACGACAGGGTGAACGCGAACGCCGTGAAGCCGATAGCCAAACCCAGTATGCTGACAACGGTCTGGGTCTTGTACTTGCGCAGGTTTCGCCACGCTATTTTTAGATAATGTTGAAACATACTTATTTACGATTTACGAACTGCCTATCATTAACATTGAACCCTGTACTTGAAACACTTACAACTTGAAGCCGCCAGCCCTTACTCCAAAACTATTTTATAATCAACTCCTCCACGTCGCCAAAATTGGCGTACCCGCTTACCACGACCTTATCGCCGGGATCGATCCCCGAAAGCACCTCGTATCGCGTGGGGTTTTGTCGCCCGATGGTTATCGGCGTGCGTACGGCACGGTCACCCGACCTGTTCAGCTTGTAAATCCACTGTCCGCCCGTTGTTTGGAAAAAGTCGCCCCTCGGGATCACGATAGCCGTCTCGGGCTGTCCCAACTCCACCTGCACGCGGTAGCTTTTCCCGATATGCACGTTGTCGGGCTGTTCGCCGGCGAAAACCAGGTTCACTTCAAACTGTCGCTCTTTTACCTCAGGAACCACTTTCGACACCCTGAGCGGGTATTTTTTGCCTTGATAGGTTACCGACGCGGGCAATCCGACCGTGATCCTATCGATGTAATACTCGCTTATCCGGGTGTTAAGCTTGAAATTGTCCATCACCTTTATCTCCCCGATGTTTTCGGCTTGACCGACACGCTGTCCCAGTGTAGCGTTCAAGAAGCTGAGTTGCCCGGAAATGGGTGCGCGAACCACCAGGTTATCCATTCGCCCGCGAGCGTGAGCGGTACTTTTTCGGGCACGTTCCAGGTCGTTATCCATTAGTTCGCGGCGCAACCGGGTGGCGGCGCTATCGTGGCGAAGTCCCTCCAACTGCAAGGCGGTGCTTTTGGTCTTGTAGGTATACTCCTCTTGCTGCACGTCGAGTTGCGCCTTGCTTTTCACGCCCATGGCGAACTCCTCCCGTCCCAACTCGAAATCTTTCTCCAACCGGCTCAGCTCGTAGCGAGCTTGTAATGTTTGCTGACGTAAAAGTATTGACTTTTGTTCCATCTCCACCTTTTTCTCTTCGTAGAGAATGCGCTGTTTCTCCCATTCATCCTGTTGCTCCTCAATAACCCGTTCCAGGTCGGGGTTTTGCAACACCAACACCGTGTCGCCCTTGTTTAGCATCGCCCCCTCTTCGGCAACGATTTGTCGCACCATCCCCGCCTCCATGGCGTTGAGCTTGATGGTCATGATGGGTTGAACGATACCTTCGGTATCCACGTAATCCAGAAACTTCTCTTCCGCCACATCGGCTATGGATATCTTCTCGTTGTCAATGCGCAGCTTCCGCCCACCCGACACGCTGAAAAGCACGTAAATAAGAAAAACCAAAAAGAGGACGCCTGCCAATAAATGAAATTTATATTTCTGTAGGAACGATTTCTTGGGCAGTTTCTTGTCCATGGTGGAATCGCGGGATTCGTGGAAGGAGTTATACGTTCCTTGATTCGAGTTCCGAGCTTTGGGGTCTAATTTGTCCATTTTTATTTTGTTTTTTGCTGATGCTATTGAATGTTAGCTGTTGACTGTTAGTTTTTAGCTACTGGCCGTTAGCTATTGGCTGTTAGTTTTTTGCTGTTAGCTGTTGGCTATTGGCTGTTGGCCTTGTGTTGGATTATTTACTAACTGCACGTCTAACGGATTACCCGCCCAGTGCGTTGAAATATAATATCTGATGTCTGCATTTTTATTTCAAAAAAATCCATGCAAATCGAAAGCTGTACTTTAGAAATACATGTAAAAATAAAGTTGAACTTTACTTTTACACAAAAAATATTGTATCTTTGTAGCTACGTAATCACAAAATTCATCACAAATTCATATGTTATCGCGAAAAATCAACCTCCAAGATGCCGAAAACTACAGCCTATTTCTTTGGGGTGCTCGTCAAACCGGCAAAAGTACGCTACTGAAAATGTTGTTTCCCGACACTCGTTACATCGATTTACTTAAATCCGATGAATTTGAGCGTTATAACCGTCGTCCGACACTCTTGCGCGAAGAGTTGAGCTTGCTGCCCGAGAACGAATTGGTCATTATCGACGAAATTCAAAAAATCCCGGCTTTGCTCGACGAGGTGCATTGGCTAATCAGCAATCATCATCTTCGCTTTATCCTGAGCGGGTCCAGCGCGCGCAAGTTACGCCGAAGTGGCGTGAACTTGCTTGGCGGCAGGGCCATCCGGAAACATCTGTACCCGTTTGTTAGCACCGAAATTCCCGAATTCGACCTGATAAAAGCCTGCAATAACGGGATGCTTCCCCGCCACTATTTAGTGGAAAATGCCACCAATCGGCTTCACGCTTACGTGGGTGATTACCTGCAGCAAGAGATAAAAGCCGAAGCGCTTACCCGAAACCTGAATACTTTTTCCCGGTTCATGGAGATCGCGGCTTTGAGCAATGGCGAAATTTTGAACTACAAAAACATCGCTTCGGAGTGTGGCGTGAGCGCACCGACCGTGAAAGAGTGTTTTTCCATCTTGGAAGAAACGCTTATCGGCTACACCATCCCGGCTTTTACCCGAAACGTGAAACGGCGTGTTATCCAATCGCCCAAGTTTTACTACTTTGATGTAGGCATTGCCAATTTTCTCCTCAAGAGAACCACGATACAGCCGGGGTCACCCGAATTCGGACACGCTTTCGAGCATTTTATCCTGCAGGAGATCATCGCTTACATCGGTTATTTCAGGCCGCTACAAAATTTGTCTTATTGGCGCACATCATCGGGTTACGAGGTGGATGCCATTATCGGGAATGCCGAAGTTGCCATCGAGATTAAATCATCCGATGAAGTGCAATCGCATCACACGAAAGGATTAAAGGCGTTTTCAGAAGAGTTTCCCGATTGTCGACTCATCCTTGTTTCGTTGGATAAATATGCCCGACTAATGAACAACGTGGAAGTCTATCCTGCCCTGCAATTCCTCTCGATGCTATGGGATGGCAATCTCTTTTGACCGGAAAGATCTTTCGCTTACGTCAACATGTCAATTTATGAAAGTAAGGCAACGCTTTGCCGTACCTGTTGATTTGCTTTTGACCATTAGCTTTTAGCTATTGGCTCTGTTCTTTATAATTCTTATTAGCTATTGATAAATTTGCATATTAATTTATTGGCTCATTAAGTATCGGGCGGTTATTTTCAAAGTTCCACCCCGTGATGCTCCGCAAACCGTAATAGAGGCTCCAGTAGCTTCGCAGTTCGCTGATATAGTAGCGTTGAGAGCGGTCTTTCTCGGCAATGGCGGCGTTCAGGTCGAGCACGGTCGATTTCCCTAACAAGTAGAGGCGGTACGCCACGTCGTTGCGGCGAGCGGCACGCTCCGATGTCTTTCGCGCGATGGCGACCTTATCGGCTTGCAAGTTGAATTGCTTCACGAGCTTTATCACGTTGGCTTCAAAATCGGTTCTAGCCTGGGCGATATCGACTTTCACTTTTTCGAGGTTGCTCTTTGCCACTTCCACCCGTCCCCGTCCCACACCCCAATCCAAGATGGGAACTCGAATGCCCAAGCTGACCAACTGCTGGTTCAGCGGGTTTTGATAGACTTTATCGAAATGAGTGTCGGTTTGCGACAATCCAAACTGCATGTAGAGATCGGCTTTAAATCCCCGAGAGGATTTGGCGTAGGCCACCGCGCTTTCACTTTGCAGTTTTTGCAGGGCAAGTTGTTCTATATCGGGGCTATTTTGCAGGGCAAGCTGCAGCGCGTCGTTCACGGGAACCGTGAAGTCGGGAACCGACTCGTTCACATCCACCACGATCTCCACGTTCTCGGTAATTCCCAGGAAACTGCGTAAATCTTGAATACGGTCGTCCATTTCAATGCGGGCATTCAGCCGGTTCGTCTGCTCCGAGAGGTAATTTATCTCGAGCTGCAACATCTCGTTCTCGGTTATCGTGCCAATCTCGTACCGTCCTTTCGCGTAGTGAAACAGCGTGTCGGCATTGGCGTAATTGTAGCTTGCCGATTGAAAATTGCTCTGCGCCGTGGCCAGTTGGAAAAACTTCATCGCCGCCGCCGAAGCCGTGAGTTCCAGCGTCTCTACATACTGCTTTTTGGCCGCTTCATACCGCACGGGCTCAATTCGTTTGTTCCACTTCAGGGAATTGTACCCGGAGAGACTTTGCGAATAGCCGATTACCACGGGGGTGGACTTGAACGACTTCTGCTTTTCGGAGAAAATATCCAGTCGCTGCAGACCGCTTTGCACGAAAAAGCTCCCACCCAGCAGGGCGATGTTTTGGTTGATGGTCAACGTGCCACCATTGAGCAACTGGTTTCGTTGCACGAAACTGTCCGTCCCATCGGGTAAGGTAATGGGACTAATGGAGCGGTTGAGTTGCGAATTGGACGAGAAGGTGAGGCTCGGCAAGTAATCGGCCTTGAACGAGCGCCAGTTCCAGTAGGCAGCCCGATACTGGTGCCGCGCTGCCACTGCTTGTGGCGACTGTTTTCGGGCGAGGGCCACCGCTTCGTTCAACGTCAGACGAAGCGTGTCTTGGGCTTTGAGTTGTCCCAGAGAGAGAAGGACAAGCACGATAAAGCAAATGTATCTCATAATGAAAAGCATGTGACAAAAGACGTGCCAAACAGACAACTTGCTCTCACATAGATAGATATACTATTTAACCTGTTCGTTAAATGTGCAACTTCGCACAAAAAAAGTTCGATTTCGCACACTATTTGTAAAGGAATTATATATACATTTGTGGGGTTGTGTAAATTTAAAACCGACCTCCTGCAATTTTAAAATTCATTTCCTGTAAATTTAAAGTCTGACTTGTGTAAATCTAAAATCCGGCCTGTGTAAATCTAAAATATTATTTGTGCATTTTTAAAATTATACTTGTGTAATAATAAAATATCCACTATATTTGCACCGCAAACGAATTCAAAGAATAACCATGTTAGTTCACCGAGAAATAGTGGCCGCAATGAGACAGATGGTTGATAAGTACCCTGTCATTGTTCTCACGGGACCAAGGCAGTCGGGTAAAACAACCTTGCTAAGAGGGATGTTTTCTGATTACAGGTACGTGAGCCTTGAAGATCCTGACATGCGGAGTTTCGCGGAAAATGATCCCCGCAGCTTTTTGAAACAATACGATAAGCAGGTTATTTTCGATGAGGTGCAACGAGTGCCACACCTGTTCTCATACGTGCAATCTATTGTAGATGACAGCGGGATAATGGGGCAGTTTATTTTTTCGGGTTCGCAAAACTTTCACCTGATACAAAGCATCACCCAAAGTCTGGCGGGTAGGGTTGCCATTTTTAGATTGTTCCCGTTCGATTTCCAGGAATTAAAAAGTGCCGGATGGCTTCAAAATGACTATACAGCACACCTGCTTAAAGGATTTTACCCGGCAATCTACGACCGAGACATTAAACCAGCGGATTTCTACCCCAATTACATGGAGACTTATATTCAACGAGATGTAAGTGAGTTGCTTGCTATTCAAGATATGAGTTTGTTTCGAAAATTTTTAGCGTTATGCGCCACCAGGGCCGGACAGATCCTGAATATGAGTAGTTTGGCAAAGGAAGGGGGCATATCTGCACCAACGGTGAAAGCGTGGTTGTCGGCTTTGGAAAACAGCTATGTTATCTTTCTACTGCAACCCTATTATAAGAATTTCAGTAAACGGATAATTAAATCCCCTAAGCTCTATTTTCACGACACGGGATTGTTATGCCATTTACTTAGAATAAACGATGTGTCTCAAATGAATAACCAAGCCGTCAAGGGAGCATTATTCGAAAATATGGTTATTTCGGAGTATGTGAAAAAGAGATACCATGAAAATGAGAGGCAAACAGACTTGTGGTTTTGGCGTGACTCTCACGGCAATGAAGTGGATTTGCTTATCGAGAAGTCACGTGAAACCGAAATCGTGGAAATAAAAGCCACGCGAACCGTTATGCCTGATCTGTTTAAGGGTTTGAATTATTACGCCGCCCTTGAAACGGATGTGAAGCTGACCAAGACGTTGGTCTATGGAGGCGAGGAGCGTCAGGAGCGAAGCGTGGCGCAGGTGGTACCTTGGAGTGAAGTGAATATATAGATCGCAATATGCAAAAACAAGGAAAAATACTGATCATCGACGATAACGAGGATATTCTCTTCGCCCTCAACCTGCTACTGAAACCGCACGTGGAGAAGGTGAAGGTTACCACCCAGCCTGAACGGGTGGCTCATTTCATGGAGACGTTCGAGCCGGACGTGATCTTGCTGGATATGAACTTCACGCAAGATGCCGATAGCGGGCAGGAGGGTTTTCTATGGTTGAAAAAGATAAAAGAGATCGATCCCGATGCCGTGGTGATCTTCATTACCGCCTATTCCGACACGGAGAAAGCGGTGCAAGCCATTAAAGCGGGTGCCACCGATTTTATCCCCAAGCCCTGGGCTAAAGATAAGCTGTTGGCCACGGTGGCATCTGCCGTGCAGTTGCGCCGCAGCCGCACAGAGGTGTCACGACTAAAAAAGCAGGTGGCGGCATTGCAGAGTCACCAATCGTTCCCCGAAATCATCGGGGAGAGTGACCGATGCTCGCCCTTTTTGAGACCATCGACAAGCTGAAAGATACCGATGCCAATATCTTGATTTTGGGAGAGAACGGCACGGGAAAAGATTTGGTCGCACACCTGCTGTATTGCACCTCCTCGCGGGCCGATAAGCCTTTCGTGCATATCGACCTGGGAACCATCCCCGAAACACTGTTCGAAAGTGAGCTTTTCGGGTACGAAAAGGGGGCGTTTACCGATGCCAAAAAAGAGAAGAGCGGTAGGTTTGAAATCGCATCGGGAGGTACGCTTTTCTTAGACGAGATTGCCAACCTGTCGCCCGCCATGCAGATGAAACTGCTCACGGCCATCGAAAAACAACAGGTAACCCGTTTGGGCGGAACCACGCCCATCCATATCAACGTGCGCTTACTGTGTGCGACCAACGCCGATATCCACGAGATGGTAGCCGCGGGGGAGTTTCGGCAAGACCTCCTGTACCGCATCAACACCATCGAGCTACATATTCCGCCGCTTTGCGAGCGCGGGGGCGACATCGAGCTGCTCGCATATCACTTTTTAGAGCGTTTCACGAAAAAGTACAAGAAGGATATTCGCAGCATCTCACCCTCGGCCATGCGAAAACTCAACAGCTACCACTGGCCCGGCAACGTGCGCGAACTGCAACACGCCCTGGAACGTGCCGTGATCTTATCGTCGGGTTACACCCTTTCGAGCGATGATTTTTTGCTAAAGCCAGCTTCGCGAAAAGTGAAGCAGGAAAACCTAAACTTGAAAGAATTAGAGCAGGCGGCCATCGAAAAAGCGCTTAGCCAATCGGGTGGTAACTTGAACCAAGCGGCCGACCTGTTGGGCATTTCCAGGTTCTCATTGTACCGGAAAATTGAGAAGATGCAAGGTGAAAACGAGGAATAGTAGAGTAAACAAGAAACTCAAAGAAAGAACTCAAAGCATGAAACTGCAAGCCCGTCATATTTTTTTCTTGAAAATAACAGCCATCGTGATGTTATCGCTGGCGGGAGCCTGGCTATTTTTGAAACAGCTGCTCTTTTCATCGATGTTGCTGTTGCTTATTATCGTGGCTCTTGCCGTGTCGCTATACTATGACCGGAAAAAGATGATCGGCCGCATGGAGCAGATGATCGCGAGCATTAGGCATGCCGATTTCTCGTCGCACTTTGTCCATCAAGGCACCAGCGATGAGCTAAGCCATCTTTCTCAAGAGATGAACGAGGCATTGGATGCTTTTCGATCCCACGCGCACGACGCGATGAAGGATGAAGCCGAAACGCAAGCGTGGCAAAAGCTGATTAGCGTACTCACGCACGAGATCATGAACAGCTTAACGCCCATTATCTCGCTATCCGAAACGTTGAGTGAACAGGATCTCTCCGATGAAGCGAATGTCGAAAATTATCGGGTCATGAAGCGTTCCATGGATACCATTCATCGGCGCGGTAAAGGGTTACTCTCTTTCGTGGAAAACTACCGGAAACTCACCCGGTTACCGCAGCCCACCATCCAACCTGTCGCCATCCAGCCCATGCTTCAATCACTGCGACAACTGATGGCTTCCGGTGGGATTACCTTCGATTACGAGGTCTACCCCGAGCAGCTTATCTTGAAAGCCGATAAAACGATGGTGGAGCAGTTGTTGCTGAATTTGTTGAAAAACGCTCATGAAGCTTCCGCGACGTCATCTGAACCGAAAATCAAGGTAAGAGCGGAAAAGGTGGGCAGTGAAATCCATATCTCGGTTTCGGATAACGGTCATGGCATCTCTCCCGAAGCCATCGAGAAGATTTTCATCCCTTTTTACTCCACCAAAACAGATGGTTCAGGCATCGGTCTGACCCTCTGCAGGCAAATCGCACTGCGTCATAAAGGCAAAATCGTGGTAAAATCAGACAACAAAGGGAGCAAGTTCACGGTGGTGTTTCCGGAGTAATCGGGCCCTCGGCGAAACACTCCCCATCCGGCCGTGCCAGTTGCACTGTGCTGGTCGCAAAGGTATAATAGATCGATCATTAAATCGACTGTGTAAACAATCCGGGATGAACAAAATAGAAGCGGGGTCAGAAAGATTAACCGGGTGAGCCATTGGTAAATAAAAATTTCACTATCTTTGTAGCAATTAAGAACAAGCAACAAGAAATAGGTACACACGTATGTCAGTAGCAATCAAAAAAGTCACCACAAGGGATGAGATCAAGAAGTTCATCCAATTCGGAATCGATCTGTACGAGGGGAACGATTACTTCGTACCGCCCCTTATTTACGATGAGATGGCCACGCTCAACATGAGCAAGAACCCGGCCTTTGAACATTGCGATGCCGCGTACTTCCTCGCGTATCGTGGCGAGGAAATCGTGGGCCGGATCGGGGTTATCATTAACCACAAGGCCAACGAGATATGGAAACAGAAAAACGCCCGATTTAGCTTCGTGGATTTCATTAACGACGCAAAGGTGACGGATGCCCTCTTCGGTACAGCCGAGAGCTGGGCACGATCCCGTGGGATGGAGAAGATACATGGTCCCCTGGGGTTCACCGATTTAGATCACGAGGGGATGCTTATCGAGGGGTTTGACCGGATGAGCACCATGAACACCATTTACAACTATCCCTACTACCCGGAACACATGGAGCGAATGGGGTACGTTAAGGATCAGGATTGGCTGGAGTTCCGCATCCAAATACCGAATGAGGTACCGGAACGGTACACCCGTATGTTCGACGTGGTGAAACGCCGCTTCGGGCTGACCGTGATGCGGTTCGAGCGCAAGAAAGACGTTTTGCCCTACGCGAGGGATATCTTCTACCTTTTCAACGAGGCATACAAAGATCTGTTTGGCTACGTCGAGCTATCGGAAAAGCAGATCGACTACTACGTGGATATGTATATCCCCTTGTTGCGGCTTGAGTTCTTGTCGCTGATCCTGCGCCAGCAAGACAACAAGGTGGTGGGTGTCGGGATTGGCTTGCCAAGTATGTCTGAAGCGCTTCGCAAGGCGAAAGGGAAATTCCTTCCCACCGGCTGGGTACACCTGTACAAAGCGCTGAAGGGGATAGGGAACACTACCAACGTGCTCGACCTGATGATGATCGCTGTTGACCCCGAATACCAGGGAAAGGGACTCAACGCGCTCATGATTAGCGAGTTCATCAAGTCGGCCAAGAAATTTAACCTAACGGAGGCCGAAACCAACCTCGAGCTCGAGACCAACAACAAGGTACACGCCCTGTGGGGGGACTTCGAGTACGAGCAGCACAAGAGACGAAGGGCCTTTATCAAGGACCTGTAACAGCAAGCTGTTAGATACGCCAAGAGTGTTATAATAATCATGTACCCACACATGAGAAAGTTTAGCAAAAGAACAACGGATTGAACGAAGTTGTAATAGATCAAAAAAAAATAAACAAAGAGAGGAAACAGAGTGAGTCAAACTGATTTACAGCTACTGGAAAGCAACTACCAAGAAGAAAATATCGTCACCTTAGAGTGGCAGGAACATATTCGTCACCGCCCCGGCATGTACATCGGCAAGCTGGGCGATGGCTCGTCCTCCGACGACGGCATCTACGTTCTGTTGAAAGAGGTGCTGGATAACTCCATCGATGAATACATGATGGGCTTCGGTAAGAACATCGAGGTGACCATCAAGAACGAAAGCGTCACCGTGCGAGACCACGGGCGTGGCGTTCCGCTGGGGAAGGTCAGGGATGTCTGCTCCAAGATGAACACCGGGGCCAAGTACGACTCCAAGGCCTTCAAGAAGTCGGTGGGACTCAACGGAGTGGGTATCAAGGCGGTGAACGCCCTCTCCTCCCAATTCTACATGGAGAGTTCGCGCGACGGCGAATCGAAGCGGGTGGAGTTCAGCCAAGGGCTATTGTCGCACGAGGACGACGTCAAACAGTCGGGCAACGGCAACGGCACGCTGGTCGGCTTTACCCCCGACAGCGCCATCTTTGGCGACTACCAATTTCGGGACGAGCATATCGAGCCGCTGCTCAAGAACTACGTCTTCTTGAACACCGGGCTTACCATCATCTTTAACGGTAAGAAGTTTAACTCCAAGAACGGGCTTGAGGACCTGCTCAACGAGAACCTCACCTCTGAGGAGCTATACCCCATCATCCACCTTCACGGCGATGACATCGAGGCAGCCATCACCCATACCAATCAGTACGGAGAGGAGTACTACTCGTTCGTCAACGGGCAGCACACCACGCAGGGAGGAACGCACCAGACCGCTTTCCGGGAGGCGACCGCCCGCGTTATCAAGGAGTTCTACAACCGGAACTTCGAGTACTCTGATATCCGGAGCGGTATCGTGGCAGCCATCAGCATCAAGGTGGAGGAGCCGATATTTGAATCGCAAACCAAAACCAAGCTTGGCTCCAAGGAAATGAGCCCTGACGGGGTATCGGTGAGCAAGCATATCAACGACTTCCTGAAGAAAGAGCTGGACAACTACCTGCACAAGCACCCGGAAACGGTTGAGGTACTGCAAAAGAAGATACTTGACTCCGAGAAGGAACGCAAGGCTATCGCGGGCGTGACCAAGAAGGCGAGGGAGCGCGCAAAAAAAGCAAGCCTGCACAACAAAAAGCTGCGCGACTGCCGGATACATTACAATGACCCCAAAGGTGACGACCGAGAGAAGACCGCTATCTTCATCACGGAGGGGGACTCCGCGAGCGGATCCATCACCAAGAGCCGCAACCCCAACACTCAAGCGGTGTTCAGCTTGCGGGGAAAACCGCTGAACAGCTACGGCCTCACCAAGAAAATTGTCTACGAGAACGAGGAGTTCAACCTGTTGCAGGCAGCCCTTAACATCGAGGAAGGTATGGACGGGCTTCGCTACAACAAGGTGATCATAGCCACCGACGCCGACACGGACGGGATGCACATTCGCCTGCTGTTACTCACCTTCTTCCTACAGTTCTTCCCCGACCTGATCAAAAAGGGGCACGTCTACATCTTCCAGACCCCGCTGTTCCGGGTACGCAACAAGAAGAAGACGATTTACTGCTACACCGAGGAGGAGCGAATCAACGCCATCGAGGAGCTGGGTCCCAACCCGGAGATCACCCGCTTCAAGGGGCTAGGAGAGATCTCGCCCGACGAGTTCCGCCACTTTATCGGGGAGGATATTCGCCTCGATCGGGTCACCATGCGGAAGGAAGATCTATTGAAAGAGCTCCTGGAGTTCTACATGGGCAAGAACACGCCGGAGCGACAAACGTTTATCATTGATAACCTAGTGGTTGAAGAGGATGAAGTCGCCTAAACGTATCGCTCTGTTCCCAGGCACGTTCGACCCTTTCACGGTTGGACACGAGTCGCTGGTGCGGCGCGGCCTCATCCTGGTGGACGAAGTGGTGATCGCGATCGGCATGAACGAGGCCAAACAGTCCTACTTCCCACTCGACAAACGGCAACAGATGATTCACGACCTCTACCAACCCGAACCCCGGGTGAGGGTGGAAAGTTACGATACGCTTACCGTTGACTTTGCTCGTGAGGTGGGTGCAAACTTCATCCTGAGAGGCATTCGTACAGTGGCCGATTTCGAATACGAAAAAACCATTGCCCACATGAATCGAACCCTCTCGGGAATCGAAACGATACTGTTATTCACCGAACCCACGCATGCCCATATTAGCTCATCGCTCGTGCGGGAGCTGATGCGTTACGGTCGTGACGTGAGCTCCTTCCTACCGGAGAAGATGAAGATTTAATGTACATATTCATAGAGAACATCAAGTCAACCTCTCTCCAACCATAACATTAAAGGACAAAAATTCAATACACATATCACCCTATTATCATGCAAAGAGAAGTCATCGCGGCTATTTTAGGCAGCCTGTTTCTATCCCTTACGGGGTGCGTTTACGGGCAGTACCGCCCCACGCCCGAAGGCGTTAAGTTCGAACGCACCCTTCAGCTTATCAACAGTCTCTACGTGGACGATGCCGATAGCAAAAAGCTTACCGAGGCGGCCATCCGGGGGATGCTGGAGGGGCTGGACCCCCACTCTACCTACCTCACCGAGGAGGAGGTGCGTGCCATGAATGAGCCGCTGCAAGGCAATTTCGACGGCATCGGCATCCAGTTCAACATGCTCACCGATACCCTCTACGTGCTGGAGGTGATTTCTGGTGGCCCTTCGCAGAAGGTGGGATTGATGCCTGGTGATAAGATTATCAAGGTAAACGACACAGTGATAGCCGGAGTGAATATGAACAGTCAGGATGTGGTGAAGATGCTGCGAGGACCAAAAGGAACTCATGTCAACGTGTCGGTACTCCGCCGCGGGATGCCAGAGCTGATGGAGTTCAGGATCGTTCGCGACAAGATACCCATCACCAGTATCGACGCCGCGTACATGGTGGCGAAAGAGGTGGGTTACATCCGGTTAAGTCGCTTCGGCGTTACCTCGGGCGAGGAGTTCAAGAAGGCGGGTAGCGAGCTTAAGGCGCAAGGCATGAAGCACCTGATACTGGACCTGACCGATAACGGTGGCGGTATCTTGCAGGTAGCCAACGAGATTGCCGACGAGTTCCTGGGTGAAGACCGACTCATCGTTTATACCGAGGGGAAAAACCAGCCCCGCTTCACGATGAATGCCACGGGCGGTGACGAATTGAAAGGGGGTAAACTAGTGATCTTGGTAAACGGCTCGTCCGCCTCTGCCAGCGAGATCCTCGCAGGGGCCATCCAAGACTGGGATAGGGGCGTGGTGGTTGGTCGCCGAACCTTCGGCAAAGGGCTGGTGCAACGGCAACTGCCCCTGCCCGACGGCACCATGATACGCCTCACCGTGGCGCGCTACTACACGCCCACCGGCCGTAGCATCCAGCGCCCCTACCAAGAGGGGAACCTCGACGCGTACAACCAGGACTTCATCGATCGCTTCCAGCACGGGGAGCTTTTCGAAGCAGATAGCATCCACTTTCCCGATTCTCTGAAATACACCACCCTGGTGAACAAGCGAACCGTCTACGGGGGCGGAGGTATCATGCCCGATTACTTCGTGCCGATGGATACTACCTCGGGTACGGTACTCCACACGCGACTCTACACCCGGGGCGTCATCAACCGGGTAGCAAACGCCGAGGTAGACCTCAACCGCCATTCACTACTTGAGCAGTATCCGGATGCTGTCACCTTCAAAGAGAGTTACGAGCTGTCGAATACCATGGTGAAAAGGCTAAAAGGTCTCTCGGCTGAGGAGAAGATCGAGTGGGACGACGAGGAGTTCGAGCACTCCCGCCCGTTGATCGCCTTGCAACTGAAAGCGCTGATCGCCCGCGACCTCTACGACTCGTCGGCCTTCTACCGTATCATCAACGAGGAGAACAACATCTTCCAGGAGGGGCTACGCATCATCATCGACGACAGCCGCTACGAGGGACTACTGATGGGGGAAGGAAGCAATGTGGGAAACGCGAAGGATACTGGAAACACGGAAAATGTGTGAAATGCAGCGAACACGGTAAACAGGAGTAGTGCAGGGGATGCGGAAAGTGGGAAACAAGACTAAAAATAACACCTTATGGATTATAACTACAAACGATTCCGGATAGAAGAGGGAAGGCCGGTCAAGTTATCCACCTTCAGGACAAATGAGGACGGTGGGTACACCAAGCAGACGGCGAAGGAAGAGATCTATCAAAATATCCAGGAACTGAAAAAGTACCAGGAGATGTTTTACGCTGATGACCGCTACTCCTTGCTGATCGTGCTGCAAGCCCGCGATGCCGCGGGGAAGGATGGCGTGATCCGCCACGTGATGTCAGGCATCAACCCCCAAGGTTGTCAAGTACATAGCTTCAAGACACCGACCAAAAACGAGCTGGAGCACGACTACTTTTGGAGGCACTACCGCGCGTTACCACAACGGGGCATGATCGAGATCTTCAACCGGTCGCATTACGAGAACGTGCTGGCCACCAAGGTGAACCCCGCATGGGTACTGAACGAGCGCATCCCCGGTTACGACTCCGTGGAGAAAATGGACGCATCGTTCTGGGAAGAACGCTACGAGAGCATCAACGCCATCGAAAAGCACCTCTACCATAACGGCATGCGCATCCTCAAGTTTTTCTTGCACGTGTCGAAAGAGGAGCAGAAGAGACGGTTCCTCTCGCGCATTAATAATCCAGATAAAAACTGGAAGTTCAGCTCGGCGGATCTGCATGCACGCTCTCAATGGGACGAGTATGAAGCAGCTTTCGAGGAAATGCTCGAGAAGACCTCCAAACCATACGCCCCGTGGTTCGTGATCCCGGCCGACAAGAAGTTCTTCGCCCGGGTCGCCGTTGGTGACATCATCTTGGATCTATTCAGGTCGCTCGACCTGCACTACCCCCCCGCGGAGTCGCCCGAACTGCTGCAAAAAGCACGGGAAACCCTTCTACGGGAATAAAATCGGTTACGTTCGCAAGAAAAGCGTTGAAATCCTTCTAACAGAATAGTTGTTTGCTTTTCGGTGCATACGCCAAACCATGTTCATTGATTTAGCGAATGCTCAACCTGTTCTTTTAAGATGGGCAGGTGGTTGTTTACGATTCCCCATATAATCACATCGTCGACTTTATCGTAGCCGTGAATTATAAAGTTCCTCAAATCAACAATTTTTCTAGCATTATCAATTGGAAAGTTCGAGTCAAGTTGCAATAACCTATTCGCGGCTTCTCCGATAATTTCCCCTGACTTCGTCACTCAAAAAAGTTCGTTTTTATAATTGATTTAAACACAGATATTTGTACTTTTGTGTCACCCGATTTTGGGTGACACGATATAAGAAACAAATGTTTGTACGCAGGAAAAAATATCCTTCAGGCAATACCGGAGTAATTGTTGTAGAAAAATATAAAGGGCGCTATAAAGAGTTAATCACTATAGGTATTGGAAGTAGCGCGGAAGAGGTTGAAAAATTGGTGGCAGAAGGTAAAGCTTGGATAGCAAAAGAAGAGCAACGTCGCCACCCGCAACTTGATCTCTTCGAGGAAGAAAAAGAGGCTTGTGAAAAAGAGATACAGGAGGTAAATCGTCTGCTTTCAAACGTTACCAATATCCTGATCAATGGTTCTGATTTGATATTAGACCGGGTATTCGACTCGATAGGTTTCAATAAAATCGAAGATGATATATTCAGGAAATTAGTCAAGGCCAGATTGTCTTATCCCGCCAGTAAAGCTGCAACGGTTGAGTACTTGAAAAACCATTTCGATGATGACGTGGATCTCTCCAAGATATATCGCTATTTGGATAAATTGGCAGGCAATCAGCATGATATAGTACAAGACATCAGTGTTAAGCATACTCTTGAACTACTTGGAGGGAACATGGGTATACTCTTTTATGATGTTACCACCTTGTATTTTGAAACCGACTATGAAGATGATTTACGAAAGAGAGGTTTTTCTAAGGAGGGTAAGCACGGTAATCCTCAAATCCTGTTAGGTTTACTGGTGAGCCTCGATGGTTACCCCTTGGCGTATTGTATTCATGAGGGCAATAAATACGAGGGTCATACCATGTTACCGATGATAGAGAGCTTTATCAAGCAATATGAATTGGAAGACTTTGTCGTGGTAGCCGATTCCGGGTTAATGAACAATGATAATATAACCCGGCTTGAAAACGAAAGATATAAATATATTATTGGAGCAAGGATAAAGAACGAGAGTAATCATGTAAAGCAGTGGATCCTGGAGCAACCCAAGCTTGACAAGCAAATGGCGGAATACAAGAAATCGGGTACCAGGCGATTATTGATAGGTTACACGGATGATAGAGCGAAGAAAGATGCTTACAATCGAGAACGAGGCATCCGTCGCTTGGAGAAAGCTTACAAGAGGGGTACACTCACGAAAGATAATGTTAACAAACGAGGGTACAACAAGTTTTTAACAATGCGTGGGGATGTAAAAGTGGAGATAGATTATGATAAAATAAAGGAGGATGAACGGTGGGACGGGCTGAAAGGCTACCTTACCAATACCACCATAACTTCTGATAAGGTTTACATGGCTTATCAAAACCTTTGGCATGTAGAGAGAGCCTTTAGAATAACTAAATCCAGGATAGAGATACGTCCCATGTTCCATTTTACACGACGCAGGATCGAGGCTCATGTTTGTATCTGTTTCGTGGCTTTAAAGGTTTATAAAGAGCTTGATAGGATTCTGAAAGAGGCGCGAATAGAACTAAGCGTGGACAAGGTTTTAAACTTGTCTAAAACTATTACAACGATAGAGATAAGACTGCCAAAGAACAGGAAAACTGTAAGAAAAACTATGATTATGCGCAGGCATAAAAAAATAGCTAAATTATTTGATGAGAATTTTTGGGTGACACGTTGACGAAGTCAGGAATCGGTTACGTTCGCAAGAAAAGCGTTGAAATCCTTCTAACAGAATAGTTGTTTGCTTTTCGGTGCATACGCCAAACCATGTTCATTGATTTAGCGAATGCTCAACCTGTTCTTTTAAGATGGGCAGGTGGTTGTTTACGATTCCCCATATAATCACATCGTCGACTTTATCGTAGCCGTGAATTATAAAGTTCCTCAAATCAACAATTTTTCTAGCATTATCAATTGGAAAGTTCGAGTCAAGTTGCAATAACCTATTCGCGGCTTCTCCGATAATTTCCAATTCACGCTCCACAGCTCTTCTAAGGAGTTTATTTTCTATATACTGGTTAAAATCTCTTGTTTCCCCCAAGTAATCATTAATAGAATTAATGGAGACTTGAATGTCATATAAATATTTTCGGGTTTTACGCCGCATAGATTAACTGTTTGGTTCGTTCTACTTCTTCGATAAAGTAAGGATTCGATAAAGAGTTTTGCGTTACAAGGTCAATTTTCCTTCCGAACAGGTTGCAAAGCGCTTCATGTAATAAAAAGTAGTTATCAGTGTATTCCGCGAAGCTAAGGTCATCATTAAATGAAACAAGAAAGTCTAAATCGCTCTTCGGGGTAAATCCCCCAGAGGCGGCTGAACCAAATAGGTAGAGGGAGTTGATAGCGTATTGTTGACACAAACCTATCAATTCGGGCAATTTATCCGCAATAAGCCTGTTCATATCATTTATTTTTCACAAGGCAAATATAAGATTTTATCACTTAATAATCAAGGTTTATTCAGATACTCGTTTTTTTCTTCCAGAACCTTTTCGCCTGCATGCGACGGTCCAGTTGCGCGATCAGCCAAAGCATGCTGAAGACGAACACCACGAGCAAGGCTACCCCAACAAACTCTGTTGAGAGCAGGAACTGTCCCCCGAAGGGAATATAAACAACGACCACCATTGCCGCCAACAGGGCGTACATGGTTCCAAAAATGGTTACCAGGTCCCGTAACACGCTGCCCGACTCATCGCCCTCCTTCTTCACACGGGGGGCGACTGCTTTCTCCGCCTCCAGTTGGTGCATAACGCGATGCTTGATCCGCTCGGGCGCTTTCATCTTGACACCCTGCATTAGTATCCGTATCACCTCCTCTTCGCTCGGTATATCTCTCTTTTTCATCGCTTTCCTCTCATTCATGTTCTTTCGTTAATATATACCCGCCATAGTGCCCGCCGGGTACGGTGAAGGTTTCTCTTATTCATAGTATTTCGCTGATCCGGTAACAGCGCTGCAGCAGCTCTTTGAAGGACTTTCTTGCTCGAAACAGCTTCACCTTCACGTTCGCCTCGTTAAGCCCGGTAATTTTCACGATTTCCTTCACAGGGTGATCCTCCATGTAATAGAGCGTGAGCAACAGTGCCTCGCCTGTCGGCATTCGCCCGAGGATATCGTTCACCACCGCCTTGCGATCCATCGCCACAATCTCCACCTGCAGCGTATCCTCCGCAAGGAGCAAGGCATCGTCAGCCTCAGCCTTCCTATCCACCTCCCACAGTCGCCTTTTGGAGTGGGTGACGGCGGTGTTATAGACGATACGGTAAAGCCAAGTCGAGAATTTACTCTCGGAGCGAAAGCCATGTAGATTCCGGTACGCTTTCACGTAACTCTCTTGAACGACATCCTCCGCATCCTGCTCATTGCCGCAGACCCGATAAGCGATGGTAAACGCCATATCCTGGTAGCTGTCCACGAAATAAGCAAACGCGGAGGTATCGCCCGAGAGAACCCGTTTCACCCGTTCCTTTTCACTCATTCAAACCGACCGGTTACTCCTGTTCTTCTTCCTCTATCTCTTCTTCCTCTTCGCCCCTTCCTGTTTCCGCGTCTTCCTTCTCAAGATGCGGCATCTTTTGAACTACTAAGAAGTAAGTCAGGTAGCCCACCCCCAAGAAGAAGACCACGCTTGCCCCGATCACCCAGAACGTGTTTCCAGACCCGATAACCAGGTATTCCATGCAGAGGAACCCCACGATGATGCCAATACCCAGGGCGATAAGCACAATCCCATTTCGGAGCGACACCAGCCGATTGGGGCTGCGCCTCCTCCTCGGGCTATCCAGCGGGATAATGCCCTGGTTAATGAGCCCCATCCGCTCCATATTCCTAGCTTTGATCCATTGGATACCCAGCACCATGCCTGCGACGATGGGCAAGCCAACCGCGCAAATAACACCAAGTATGGGGATTAATACTTCCATAATGTTAAGATTTTTACCGTTTAACTTCCGTTTGCATGAATAGGACTATCCCCGATCAAGTTCGGTTACAAAAACAGGGAACTATTTCGTTAAGCCAAACGAGCAGAGGACAAGTTCACTTGGACTATGCCGTGGCAAGAAATAGTCTAATTATAATGAACTATTTTTAGAACGGTCGCTCCGCCTACTTCTTTTTCAGCAGGTCCCGTATCTCGGTCAGCAACTGCTGATCCTTGGTCGGTTCGGGTGGTGCCTCCGGAGCGGGTTTCTCCTCCTTTTTGCGCTTAAGGGAGTTCATCGCCTTGATCACCATGAAGATGGCGGTCCCGATGATCAAGAAATCGACGATCGCTTGAATGAAAGCGCCATAGTTCCAGGTGACGGCGGGTGTGATCACCTCTGCCCCCTCCATCACTGCCTGCCTTAACGTCACCTTGAGGTCGGTAAACTGACCCTGGTTCGATACCAGCGCGATGGGAGGCATCAAGATATCGTTCACGAAAGAGGTGACGATCTTCCCGAAAGCTCCACCGATCACGATACCCACGGCCATGTCTACCACGCTGCCGCGCATTAGAAACTCTTTAAGCTCTGATTTAAATGACATAGTTAGTTAATGAATAGGTTGGTTAATTGATTAGTGAAATATCTCCGCCAGCATGCAGCGGGCAGAACCACCCCCGTGCGCCTCAATGGTGCGCAGGTCAGTCGACAATATCTTGTTGTAGGTGGAGATGGTTCGCTCTTGGCTACTCGTGAGCGAATCCCGCGCCGAGGCAGACATAACCATGAAGGGATGCCCATTGCGGCTTTTCACCTCCAGCATGTTGCCCGCGAATTGGGCGAGCTGCTCGATGGAGAGCTCCACGATTACCTTGCCCGCAGCGGTAAGCTCTGCCGCAACCCTATCCCGTTGGTTCGCCTCCTTGATAGAGTCAAGGCAAACCACCGCTACTTGCGTGCCTACCTCCATCATTATGTTGGTGTGGTACAACGGCCGCCTCTCTGCGTCAAACGCGTCAAACGGCACCGCATCATACCGCATCCGCGCGCAAAAGTCGGCCAACACCCTCTCCGAGGAGCGAGGCGAGCGACAGCAGTAGGCTTTACGTCGCCGCCTATCGAACACCATGCTCCCGGTCCCCTCCAGGAACTGCCCCTCCTCCTCCCAACTCGTAAGGTCCACCAACTTCCGGTGGTTCATCTTGCCGCGCAGCAACTCCAGCACGTGTGGTTTCCGTTCGAGCCTCCTGTTCTCCGCGAACATGGGGTAGAGCACCAGCTCACCGCTTAGGTGCGATGAGAACCAGTTGTTGGGAAAAAGGGAATCGGGCGTCCATGGCTCGAGCGTATCCTGCACCACGGTAACATCCACGTCGTTCCGCCGGAGCAACTCCACGAACGCGTCGAACTCCACCAGCGCTTTCTCGGCCACCGTTTCCTGCCGCGCCTTATCGATGCCGGCGCCTCGGTTACTCCCGTCGCCTTCGTTACCACCATAGCCCCCATTAGCCCAGTTGCCCACATCGCCACCTTTGCTCTCGTTATCACCGTCCTCCCCGTTAGTTCTATCAATCCCGTAGTCCCGCTGGAAAAAGTTATTCTTCGCCGTCTCCTCGTTATAGGCGAAACGAGCCGGGCGTATCATCAATATCTTAGATGTCGTTTGCATATACAAAAACGTTACTCCAACGACTGAATTGAGTGCCGAATGATGCCAATCGCCTTCCGCAGCTCCTCCTCGCTAATCACCAACGGGGGTGCGAACCGGATGATGTGTTGACGAGTTGGCCTGGCCAACAGGCCATTCCCTGCCATCGTGAGACAAATGTCCCATGCCTCTCTCCCATTATGGGGAATGATTACCACCGCGTTGAGAAGCCCTTTCCCCCGTACTTGCCCGATAAAGGGACTCTCTATCCGTCGCATCTCCTCCCGGAAAATAACACCCAGTCGCTCTGCTTTTTCGGCAAGGTTCTCCTCCTTCACCACTTCCAGAGCAGCTACTGCCACCTTGCAAGCCAGAGGGAACCCCCCGAAGGTGGAGCCGTGCTGACCTGGCTGGATGGTAAGCATCACCTCGTCATCCGCCAGCACTGCCGATATTGGCAGCACCCCCCCCGAGAGTGCCTTCCCAAGGATAACAATATCAGGCCGCACCCCCTCGTGGTCACAGCACAACATCCTTCCCGTGCGGGCGATGCCCGTCTGCACCTCATCCGCGATAAACAGCACGTTGTGCTTCCGACACAGCTCGTAACAGCGCTTCAAATAACCATCGTCCGGCACATAAACCCCGGCCTCACCTTGAATCGGTTCGACCAGAAAGCCCGCCACCCGCTCCCCTTTCTCCTTCAAGAGCGACTCCAACGCCCCCACGTTGTTATAGGGAATTACCTCGATTCCGGGCAAGTAAGGACCATAATCGTCCCTAGCTTCCGGGTTCGTGGAGAACGAGACAGCAGCCATCGTGCGCCCGTGAAAGTTCCCCTCGCACGCCACAATAATCGCCTCATACCGCGGGATATCCTTCTTAAGGTAGCCCCACTTGCGGGCTAGCTTAAGTGCCGTCTCCACCCCTTCGGCGCCCGTGTTCATCGGGAGAACCTTGTCATACCCGAAGAAGTGGTGCATAAACTCCTCGTAGGGACCCAGGCAATCGTTGTAGAAAGCCCTTGAAGTGAGGCAGAGTGTCTCGGCCTGCGCTTTCAGCGCCCCCACGATCTTGGGGTGGCAATGGCCCTGGTTCACAGCGGAATAGGCCGACAGGAAATCGAAGTACTCTTTCCCATCCACGTCCTTCACGTAACACCCTTTACCGCTGGCCAGCACTACCGGTAGGGGGCAATAGTTATGTGCCCCGTACCTGTCTTCCAGTTCAATGAAATAATTGGCTCGTGATGTCAGTTTCATACGATTAAAATTATTATTTTCAAAGGTATCGTATGGAACTCGCTTTAATCATTGTCATGGGTGTAAATGATTTACATGCTCGTTTCATACGATTATTTTACATTAATAATTCGGAGTATGGAACCTTTGATGATCAAAATAATCATTCCAAAGAATGATTAATGATTATTTTAATCATGTCGGTTTCATAGTCTATTGAGAATTACATTTTACTCAACTTTCTCATTTGAATTTTTATTAGTTACTTTCAGATTCAACTAACGTGGTACTTTATGACTTACAAAAGTTAAGGTTTTTAAATTGAATCTCTTTCCCCTCGCTCTGCAACCCGATGTGTCCCTCCTTGACCTCGCTCGTGGCACGGTTCTGCAGCAGCCCGTTCACGTGTACCTCTACAATCCCCTCGTTAACCGAAATCCGCATCTTGTTCCACTCGCCCGCCGGTTTCTCGTTAGACGGGTGTTGCTTGTCGATCACCGGGAACCTTGGGCGCTCCGTGACCCCTTCCGGTAGCACGTACTCGTTCAAGTCCGCACCTCCCAGCAGCACGAAGTCGCCCGCCTTACCCGCGGCCAACTGGCACTCGACTCCTTTCGGGAAAGGGTTCATCGGCTCCTCGATCAACACGAACACGCCACTGTTGCTCTCTCCATCAGCCCACCGGTACTCCAGCTCCAACACGAAGTTGCGGTACTTCTCCCGGGTGTACATGTATCCCAACGGTTCGCCCATCACCCGGATAACGCCTTTTTCAACCTGGTATACTTGCTCCGCGGGTACCGCGTTATCCTTCACCACGAACTCCCAGTTTGACAAGTCCTTACCGTTAAAAATAGCCCCTTCATCTTTTTGCGTGCATCCCGCTATAGAGAGCAGCAGAAGGGCGAAAACTGTAGAAAAAATTGTTTGTTTCATCCTGTTTTGTTTTATTTTGTTCATTAAAATTAGACTATTTCTCGCCACGGCATAATACAAGTGAACTTGCCTTCTGCTCGTTTGGCTTAACGAAATAGTTCATTAAAATTAGACTATTTCTCGCCACGGCATAATACAAGTGAACTTGCCTTCTGCTCGTTTGGCTTAACGAAATAGTTCACTAAAGTTAGACTATTTCTCGCCACGGCATAATACAAGTGAACTTGTCTTCTGCTCGTTTAGCTTAACGAAATAGTTCTGTTTGTTATATTGTTAAATAACCCGATTTGCCTTTCGTAGCCATGTAACGGACAACTTTCAAGCGAGAGAGACGGCTTTCTGGCTAAATCAGCTTCTACTATCTGCACCCGGCTCGCCTCGTTACAAAAATAGGGGTTTTCCTCGTATTAAAAAACGAATCGCCCGAAATATCCCGGGGAATGCCTTCAGAAAAAGGCGAAAATGGGTTACATTCGCGTAAGGTAAAGAAACAAGGCAAGCGATTGGGAGGGCAGCAGGTTGGACGAGGCAAAGACAACAGGCGAAATGATGAAATAAGCGATGAGCCAAACAACGGACAAAGCGATAAAAAGAGCGATAAGTAAAGCACGCTTCCTCTGGGTGGACGACGAGATGGAGCTCCTGAAACCCTACGTGCTTTTCCTCGAGGAGAAGGGGTACATCACGGAGTGCGCCGGGAATGGACACGAAGCCCTCGAGATGTGCCGCACCGGGATGTATGACATCGTCTTCCTCGACGAGCAGATGCCCGGGTTGTCGGGTCTCGATACCCTTGCCCGCTTGCACCGCCTTGCCCCACACCTTCCCGTGGTGATGGTTACCAAGAGCGAGGATGAAGGTATCATGAACCAGGCCATCGGAAAGAAGATCGCTGACTACCTGATCAAGCCAGTGAATCCCCACCAGGTGTTGTTGACGATCAAGAAGCTGCTCGACAAAAAGGAGCTGGTGGCCGAAAACGCGGCTGCTCGTTACCTAGAATCGAGGATTCGCCTCGACGAGGCAATCCGGTCATGCCGCGAGGCGAGCGACTGGGAGGCGGTGTACCGTGAACTGGTATACTGGGAGCTAGAGTTAGAGCCAACCAACCACCCCGCACGAGAGATGATCACCGCCCAAAAGGCAGAGGCCAACCTCCTCTTTGGCCGGTTCGTGCGAAAACACTACGAGCGGTGGATCCTTCAAAGGAAACAGCGTGAGGATAATGACTACCCGCTGCTAAGCCCCGACTTAATGGAGCAGGCCGTTTTCCCCCTGATTCACGCGGGGGAGAAACTTTTCCTGATCCTAATAGATAATTTCCGATACGACCAGTGGGCCGCCGTGAGAGATATAGTGAGCGAGCGATTCTCCTGCGAGGAGGCACTCTACTTCAGCATCCTCCCCACCGCCACGCAGTACGCCCGCAACAGCCTGTTTGCCGGCCTGATGCCCGCGGAGATAGCCAAGCACTACCCTGAATTGTGGGTCGACGAGTCGGCACCCGAAGGCAAGAACGAGCAGGAAGAGCAACTTATCCGGAAGCAACTACAGCGAACCGGTCGGGAATACGCCTTCTCCTACCATAAAGTAAACAGCCACCAGGAAGGGGAGCGACTACTTTCCCGCTTTTCGGCGCTAAGGAGCAACGAACTGAACATCATCGTGTTCAACTTCATCGATACACTCTCTCATGCCCGAGCCGACTCGAAAATGATCCGTGAGCTCTTCCGTGATGAGGCGGACTATCGGTCGCTCACCCGCTCATGGCTCCTTGGCTCGCCCCTGGAGGGGATCCTCCGGGAGGTCGCGAACCAAGGCTACAAAGCGATCATCACCACCGACCACGGCACCGTGCGGGTGAGAAACGGGGTAACGGTGGTGGGCGACAAGGAGACGAGCACCAACCTCCGCTACAAGCGCGGGAAGAGCCTCGCATACGACCCCAAAAAGGTTTACCCCTGCACCCTACCCGAGAACATCGGGTTGCCTTCCCCCCGTATCAGCACGAGGTACATCTTCGCGATGAACCACGACTTCCTGATCTACCCCAACCGAGGTAGCCATTACGCCTCACTCTACGAGAACACGTTTCAACACGGGGGCATATCGCTCGAGGAGATGGTGGTCCCGCTGGTCACGCTCACCGCGAAGCAATGAGCATCCACACCCAATTTCTGTTCACCAAAAGTTGAGTTTCACGAATAATTCACGTAACTTGCACCCGTTAAACGAGAAGCAAAAGAGTGAATTGCACTATCGAGATACACGATGCGACAGGGGTAGAGGCAGCCGCCCGCACTTTCGTCCAAGCGATGGGTGATGGCACGGTGTTTGCATTCTACGGGAATATGGGGGTCGGCAAGACCACCCTCATCAAGGCCATCTGCAAGGAGCTGGGAGTAAACGAGGCCGTAACGAGCCCCACGTTCGCCATCGTCAACGAGTACAGACTGCCCGACGGTGCACCCGTCTACCACTTCGACTGCTACCGGGTAGAGAAGTTGGAAGAGCTGTTCGACCTCGGGTTCGAGGAGTACGTGTACAGCGATGCCCTCTGCTTCATCGAGTGGCCGGAGTTGGTGGAGCCAATCTTGCCGGAACGGGCGGTTAAAGTAATAATCCAAGAGCGGGACAACGGCAGCCGAATCGTGGAAATAAATCGGAAAACTCCAGAAAACCAAGCAAGAAACCATAGTAACGAACGGAAATGCAGGTGAACGAACGAGCAACGAAAAAAAATCAACCGGTCAACGTCACTAAAGCCTGACAAACAACAAGATAAACAGAAGAAAAAAACCATACAGCAATAGATGAAACGATACGCCCTTCTCCTTTTTATCGCCCTCACCTCAATGGCTGCCTCATCACAGGTCAACACGGACCGCGTGATGATGATCGGTAAGAACGCACTCTACTTCGAGGACTACGTGCTGTCGATCCAGTACTTCAACCAGGTGATCACAGCCAAGTCCTACCTGGCCGAACCCTACTATTACCGGGCCATGGCGAAGTTCATGCTCGACGACTTCAAGGGAGCGAGCGAAGACGCAACCCGCTGCCTGGAGCGGAACCCATATTTCTTAGCCGCTTACCAATTACGGGGGGCAGCGTGGCAGAACCTAGAGGAGTTCGAGCTAGCGGCCACCGACTACAAGACGAGCCTGAAGTATTACCCGGAAGACCGCATCACGCTGGTCAACATGGGCATCGTCAACATTGAGCTGAAACAGTACGAGGTAGCCGAGAAGTTCTTCGAGTACCTGCTGCGGCGCTATCCCGACTACACACCCGGCTACCTGGCCCGCTCGCACATGTACTTACAAATGGAAGACACCACCCGAGCGATGGCCGACCTTGACACGGCCATCGTGAACGACCCCTATACGGCGCAATCTTTCTCGGCCCGAGGACTGCTTTACTTTCACCAACAGGAGTACAACCGGGCGCTGTCTGACCTGGACGAGGCAATACGGTTGGATCCCTACCAGCAGGCCAACTACATTAACCGGGGACTGGTAAAGTACCACCTCAACGACCTCAGGGGGGCAATGGCAGACTATGACCGGGTGATCGAGATGGACGAAAACAACCTGATCGCTCACTTCAACCGGGGACTCCTCCGTGCGCAGGTGGCCGACAACAACCGGGCGATACGCGACTTCGACAAGGTAATCGAATTGGAGCCGGACAACACCATCGCCTACCTCAACCGGGCCATGCTCAACCAGGAAATAGGCAACTACACCGATGCGATCGAGGACCTGGACGTGGTGCTGAAAGCGCATCCCGACTTCTTCTCGGGCTACTACAGCCGCTCTTTCTTGAAACGTGAACTGAATGACCTAAAGGGAGCGGAGCAAGACTACCTGTTGGCACGTGCCGAGGAGGCGAAAGCGCGTAAAGTGGCCACGATGGATCCAGGGCCGTTTGCGCCATCCAGGGAGCCCGAAGAGAGCGGGCAAGTGAAGGACAGAGAGGCAGTAAGCAAGCGAGAGGAGGGCAAGGATACCCGCGAGCAGGCCGATAGAGACATCGAAAAATTCAACCTGCTGGTGGTTTCAAAAGAGGACACCTCCTCCAAAAGCAAATACCAACGCCAGAGCCGAGGCAGGGTACAAAATCTGAACGTGCCAATAGAGCGTGAACCACGATTCATCCTCTCCTATTACGAGCAGGAGTACGAGGTGCTACGTCCAGTCTATTACAGCAAGCTGCTGGACCGTGCAAACAGCGATCTAGGGCTCTCCTGGGTGCTAAAGGTAACCAACCACGAGGCGCCGTTGAACGAGCTGCAGGTGGAAACCCATTTCCGCTCCATCGACCAGTTCTCAGCCCGTATAGACCGCTCGCCCCGCGATGCCCGACTCTACTTTGGGCGAGGGATGGACTTCGCCTTGGTACAGGATTACGAGAACGCGTTGAAGGATATGGAGCGGGTGTTGGAACTGGACCCGGACATGGTGATGGCACGTTTCGCACGGGCGGTTATCCGCTCAAAGCAACTGGAATACACCTCACAGCTGTCAAGCGACCCTTCCTTGTTTGATAACGAGCTGGAGCGGGAACTGGGTATACTAAAGGAGTTGCCCGGCACCATGCGCAAGCCCGAGCTCTCGCTGGAGTCAGTCGAATACGACGCCATACTCAAGGAGTACAATGCAATCATAAAAGATGCTCCCAACTTTATCTACGCCTACTACAACCGGGCGGAAATTTACATCCTCGAAAAGGACTACCGGGCAGCCATAACCGATTACACGAAGGCGATCAACCTAGAGCCCCGTTTCGCTGAAGCTTACTTCAACCGAGGGATCTCCCGCTTGTCGATCGGCGAAACGCACAACGGGCTGGACGACCTTCGGAAGGCCGGTGAGCTGGGAATCGTACAGTCATACAACATCATCAAGCGAATGAAGTAACAGGAGATTTCGTGGCAACGTATCAAGGCATTCAATAACGGATTAGCGATTTAAACGATATCCTCAAGCAAGTAAAGTTGTGAACGATTTCGTGCTAACGTTATCAAGGGATCCAATAATGACAGTTCGTGATTTTTCCCGTCAAATATTCTTCCATCAATCACAAAATCATTACATTTGCATTCCATATGATGGGGATATAATAGGTAAACAAGAGAAAACAAAACGAAATATGGTGAATATTACGTTTCCCAACGGTACCGTGCGGGAATACGAAAAGGGAGTAACCGGGTTGGATATCGCACGGGGTATTAGTCAACGTTTAGCCCGAGAAGCATTGGCAACCTGTGTTGACGGCGAAACGTGGGACCTCACGAGGCCCATCGAGAACGATGCGGTGGTGAAGCTGCTTACATGGGATGACGAGGAGGGCAAGCATGCCTACTGGCACTCATCAGCTCACCTTATGGCCGAAGCGTTGCAGGAGCTCTACCCGGGCATCAAATTCGGTATAGGGCCTGCCATCGAAAATGGCTTCTACTACGACGTGGACCCGGGTGAGGGTGTCACCATCCGGGAGGCCGACTTCCCAGCCATCGAACAAAAGATGCTGGAGCTGATCGCGGCCAAGGGGGAGATTAAACGACAAAACGTTACCAAGGAAGAGGCCCTCGACATGTTTTCCAGCCGCGGCGAGCACTACAAGGTGGAGCTAATTAACGAATTGGAAGAGGGTACCATCACCACCTACACGCAGGGAGGATTCACCGACCTGTGCCGGGGTCCCCACCTGCCCAACACCTCCTACATCAAGTCGGTCAAGGTATTGTCGGCAGCGGGTGCCTACTGGCGGGGCGACGAGAAGCGCCCACAGCTAACCCGCCTCTACGGGATCACCTTCCCCAAAAAGACGATGCTGGACGACTACCTGATCATGATAGAAGAGGCGAAGAAGCGCGACCACCGCAAGATAGGCAAGGAGCTACAGCTGTTCCACTTCTCCCAGATGGTGGGTGCAGGGCTCCCCCTTTGGCTGCCCAAAGGTACCCAACTACGGTCAAAGCTCGAGGAGTTCTTAAAGAAGATACAACTCGAGTTCGACTACCAGCCGGTCATCACCCCCCACATTGGGCACAAGCAGCTCTACGTCACCTCGGGCCACTACGAAAAGTACGGCAAGGACTCGTTCCAGCCCATCAAAACCCCCGAGGAGGGGGAGGAGTTCCTGCTCAAGCCGATGAACTGTCCCCACCATTGCGAGATATACAAAGCGTTCCCACGATCGTACAAAGACCTTCCCATTCGTATGGCCGAGTTCGGGACGGTCTATCGCTACGAGCAGAGCGGTGAACTACACGGCCTCACCCGCGTACGAGGCTTCACGCAAGATGATGCCCATATCTTCTGCACACCCGACCAGGTGAAGGAGGAGTTCCTGAAGGTGGTTGACATCATCTTCATCATCTTTCGGGCGTTAGAATTTGAAGATTTCGAGGCACAGATATCGCTTCGCGACCCAGAAGATAAAGAAAAGTACATTGGCAGCGACGAGGAGTGGGAAAAGGCGGAGCGCGCCATCGTGGAAGCGTGCCAGGAGAAAGGGCTCAAAACCAAAGTAGAGCTGGGTGAGGCCGCCTTCTACGGACCTAAGCTCGACTTCATGGTGAGGGATGCGTTGGGGCGCCGCTGGCAACTGGGAACCATCCAGGTGGACTACAGCCTGCCCGAGCGGTTCGAGCTAGAGTACACCGGTGGCGACAACCAGAAGCACCGCCCGGTAATGATTCACCGCGCCCCGTTTGGCTCCATGGAACGGTTCGTGGCTGTCCTCATCGAGCATACCGCCGGCAAGTTCCCGCTGTGGCTTGCCCCCACCCAGGCTATGGTCATCCCCGTCAGTGAACGGTTTAACGACTACGCCTACTCCGTGGTGAGCGCATTGAAGAAACAAGATATACGCGCCGAGGTGGATGACCGCAACGAGAAAGTGGGCCGCAAAATACGGGATAACGAGCTCAAGCGCATACCATATCTCCTCATCGTGGGTGAGAAAGAGGAGGGCAACCAAGAGGTATCGGTCAGGAAACAGGGCGGAGAGGACAGAGGCTCCATGAAATTGAGCGCCTTCGCGGACGAAGTAACCCGTGAAGTAACGAAAATGATGAATCCGCAACTATTTCGTTAAGCCAAACGAGCAGAAGACAAGTTCACTTGGATTATGCCGTGGCGAGAAATAGTCTAATCATAATGAACTATTTCGTTAAGCCAAACGAGCAGAAGACAAGTTCACTTGTATTATGCCGTGGCGAGAAATAGTCTAATTTTAATGATCTTTAAAACAAAATCAACAACAAAGAGAAACATTAAACAAAACTGAATGAGAAGAAACTCGAGAGACACAAGAAATCAACACCGAATCAACGAACGCATCCGGGTACCCGAAGTCCGGTTAGTGGGTGACAACGTGGAGGAAGGCATCTACCCCACCCGCGAAGCGAAACGCATCGCCGAGGAACAGGAGCTAGACCTCGTTGAAATCGCACCGATGGCCAAACCACCCGTTTGCCGGATCATCGACTACCAGAAATTTGTTTATCAGCAAAAGAAGCGGCAGAAAGAACAAAGGGCTAAAGCGGTCAAGGTCATCGTGAAAGAGATTCGGTTCGGTCCCCAGACCGATGACCACGACTATAACTTTAAACTGAGACACGCGATCAATTTCCTGAACGATGGGTGTAAGGTAAAAGCGTATGTCTTTTTCAGGGGTCGCTCCATCCTCTTTAAGGAACAGGGCGAAGTGCTCCTCTTACGCTTTGCGAACGACTTGGAGGAGTACGCTAGAGTAGAACACATGCCCATCATGGAAGGGAAACGGATGTCCATCATGCTGTCTCCCAAGAAAACCGGCAGCTCCAAGAAATAGAACAAAGAGATGGAACCGGTCATATAAAGGGAATAACAGGGAATAGAGGGAGCTGAACATATAAGCTTATTAGCTTATATGCGCCACTTATGAGTCCTACGGCTTATAACTTCGGGTAAATTTTAACATCTACAGATTCACAACTATGAACTCGTTCTGCAGAAATGGAATTAAACTCCATTTCTGTAAAATCATTTGAGCTTGTCACCGCCGGTAAAATCTTCCGACAAACCTTTATCTTGTTTACGGTGAATTAACCTATCAGACTCTGAAATACGGGAAGTTAACGAAACCACGTTGCTATATTTTAAGCTGCGAAATCGGACGTTTTTACAAATCGTCACCATTTTGTAGAATTTTTCCAAAATTATAGCAATTATCAACATATACTCATTTGTATTTCTAGAAAAAAGCAGTACTTTTGCACCGCAATTCACTGAACAAAACCGTTATCAGTTTAAAGCGCACTTTACAAATATATTTTAGCAATACATGCGTGTGAAGCCAGATTTTCTTTCAACGTTATCATCATATCCTTGATGCTTATGTTTGTGGTTTTTCCCCACGGTTTTTTAGAAAAATCACCCATTATCGTGCTGATAAATAATTGAATGGTGTCTTTACACAGTTTTTTAACGTGTTTTTGTAAGCAAGATGCATCGTTTTAGGTTTTGTATGATAAACTATGATAAACGCAATCGTTTATCTCGTCATCAGTAAAACAAAAATAGAAGTAACATATATGCGTAAATTTTATTTATCTTTTGGTATCCTACTGTCCGTTATGCTCCTCTGTGGGGTATCCGTTCATGCCCAAAAAGCGGTGCTCAAGACCAACCTCCCCTACTGGGGCGTGGGTATCTCGCCCAATGCGGCGCTCGAGTTCGGCACCGGCAAGAAAACTACCTTGGAGCTGGGTGGAGGGTTCAACTTTTGGGATTTCAGCAATAACAAGAAGAGCAAGCACTGGCTGGTTCAGCCAGAGCTGCGCTACTGGACCTGCGAGCCGTTCAACGGCCACTTCTTCGGGCTGCACGCCCATTACGCCCAATACAACGTGGGAGGCTGGAACGTGCCCCTGGGGCGACTCGATATCTTCAAGGACCACCGCTACGAGGGATGGCTCTACGGTGCAGGTGTGAGTTGGGGACATCAATGGATTTTGAGCAACCGCTGGAACCTCGAGATGAGCCTCGGCGGCGGCTACGCCCGGATTCACTACAGGAAGTACCCCTGCGTGCAGTGCGGTGAGTTGCTCGATGAGGGCGACACCAACTACTTCGGCGTGACCAAGGCGGCCGTTTCTTTGATTTACGTGATAAAATAACAGAGCGATATGAACAACAAATATATACACACGATACTTTTCACCCTCCTGTGCACCCTCTTCGGGCTGCAGGCGCAGGAGCGGTACGCCGGGCAGGTGGAGGTAAAGAACCTAGCGCGTACAGAAGCAGGAGTCGCTGCTCAACCTCTCCATGGATATAGACCTAAGCAACCTCGAGTTGAACCGGCAGCACTTCATGGTGCTGACACCAGTGCTGCAGTCGCTCGACGGTGACTACGAGCAGCAGTTGGCTCCCGTGGGTGATTACCGGCAAGGTACGCCACAAGGCAATTTCCCGGAGCTTGCAGCTACACGGTGAGCCCCGCTTTAATAACGAACCCAAAAGAGATCACCAGGCGAGAGAACGGCAAGGAGCAGTCGTTGCCCTACAGTCGTGACGCTACCCCGCCAGGAGTGGATGAACCGGGCAGCGCTGAAGCTGCGTCAAGAGGTGCACGGATGCGCCGAATGCGACCTGGGGAGTGGACGAAGTGCTCTTGGTGGAACGCGTGATCGCCGAACCCTACCAGCCCTCCTACAAGCTCACCTACATCGTTCCGGAGGCGGAGCCGGTGAAGGCCCGCTCCGACCGCTACTCGGCATCGTTCAACTACCGGTGTGGGCAGGCACGAACTGGTGCGCGACTTCCAAAAACAATGCCGCGGAGCTCAACCGGGGTAGACCGTGTAATCAACGAGGTAAAGGGCAACAAGGACCTGGAGATAACCGAGTTCACCGTAACCGGGCCACGCCCTCACCCTGAGGGGAACCACGAATCCAATCGCACCCTCTTCCGAACGCCGTGCCAACTCATTTGCCGACTACCTGAGCAGCACCCATGGCATCGCCCGTAACCGCTTCAGAGGTAACCGGCCTTGGGCGAGGACTGGGACGGGCTGAAAAAAGCAGTGGAGAAATCGTCGCTGACTGATAAAAACGAGATTATACGTATAATCATATAGCGTGTCGAACCACGACGCCCGCGACGCGGAGTTGAAGAAACTCTCCGGCGGGGCAGACCTACCGCACGCTGCTGGACACTTATTATCCACCGCTACGGCGCACCGATTACACCATAGCCTACACCGTGCGTCCCTTCAGCGTGGAGGAGGCCAAGGGGGTAATCAGGACCAACCCCAGACTGCTGAGCTTGAACGAGATGTTCCTGGTGGCACAGACCTATGCCCCGGCCAGCAGCGAGTTTAAAGAGGTATTCGATATCGCCACCCGTCTCTACCCCGATGAGCCGATTTGCCATACTTAACAGTGCTGCAGCCGATATCGAGGGGGGCAATAACCGGGCGGCCATCGATCGGTTTGAACCGGATAGAGGGCGACCCACGCACGTGGAACAACCTGGGTGTGGCTTACGTCCGCTTTGGGTGATACAGCCAAGGCGATGGAGTACTTCCAAAAGGCGGTCGACCAAGGCGACAGCGATGCGCAGTCCAACCTGCAGGAGTTACAGAAATACCTCGATAGTTTGTAAACAAAACAGAACAACGAAACATAATTTTATTTACTTTTAATTCATTAAAAAATCATGAGAAAATTAATCAGTTATTTAACGATCGCCGCCATCGCCCTGGGTCTTCGCGGCGTGTAACAACGAGGATGTGCCTAATCCCGAAACTGGGAAAGGCGATACCTACGTGGGACTTACCATCAAGTTCCCGGTGGCATCAACCACCCGTGCACTACCTGACGATTACAACAAGCAGGATGGCACTTGGCAGGGACGTGATGTAATCAAAGGACTTACCGTGTATGTTGTGAACACTACTGCAGGAACTAATTGACAAGACCTCATTCCCTCAAACTGCTTTTCACGGCATTACTGTTGATGGTGAGCTAAACCCCAAATTGGCGGTGTTGAAGCTACTGCGGGACACAATGTAAAGGGCATACGTGGTTATTAACGACGTGAACAATAAAGTAACCGACTTGCTTAACGATGCCTCGGTTACCGCAGCCAACTTTGCAACGAAAGTTTGATGAAAGCGGTAGCACAGGGTAACAGCGGTAACTAATGTAGCCACTACTGAAGGGAACCGGTATTAATACCAAAGATATCGTGTGGTGAATGACCAATAAGGTGATGCCCAGCGATATGACAGGTACAAGCCAACATCACTGAAGCACAGGCTATTAGCGGTCCGACCAACCAGATGAAAGTAGAAGTTTCTCGCGTAGCGGCTCGTGGCATCGTGACCATTAAGGATGGTTACACTACAGCGGTCAACGTGAAAAACAACCAAGGAGCTACAACATCTGTTATCACTATCCGTGATGTACAGTATCAGGTAACCGGCAGTGCACTACAGTTCAACGTACTTGAAGATAGAACCTACTGGCAGGTTCCTACTGATGTATATGGTTACATTCCGACAGGTAATAATAGTACTTGGCCTCCAGCAAATCCGAGTCCAGCTAACATCATGCTCTATACCGATGCCACGAACTGGAAAACCGTTATCGCGAAAGCCAGTAACGCAAACGCCAATGTTATTGCTGCCTTAGGTGAAGAAGAATACAGCAAGTTCGTCCTACCCGTTACACACGCGGACGCCAACTACAAAAAAGGGAACACTACCATGTTTGAAATCAAGGCTACTTTTACTCCAGATAATGTTGATGGAGAAGCCTTTACGGGTGGCACTACTCCTGCAACCGTGTATCTTGGAATGAAAGACGGACTCTTTTATAGTACAAAGGCTAAGGCAGAAGAAATGGATGCTAGTTTTACGGGAGGAACTGCGGTTAACCTACAAACAGGATGTCCGGTGAGTACACCGGTGGAACCATGTACTACTATATCTGGCTAAACCCAAACAAAGCCTATGGAGGAGCAGAAAAGATAACCATGTCACCCACCGTGCGTAACCAGGTGTATTCATGCGCACATCACCGGATTTGCTGAAATTGGCGTAGCCAATAAAGATGAAATTGACCCGGACGATCCGCTGCAGACAGATAAAACGTATATCTCTGTGCAGTTGAAGGTAATTGCCCTGGACAATTCACTCCTATACAGTTGAGCTTGGGAACTATTACTAATCAGCTTATTGGTTAATATTTATTCGGAGGGAGAAATCCCTCTCCCTCCGAATATTTTTAAAAAACGCATAAAGTAATACACAAAACAATGAATTTACAAAACAGGATATTGATAACGCTACTCGCGTTGGGAACCATCCTCTGGGGGGTGCGACTCCCTCGTGTACGATGACCTGTCGGATTGTCCCCAAGGTGTGTACGTGAAATTTTACTCGATGACCCCTTGTGACGTAGATTCAACGTTTTATCGGGCAGGTGTCTGACCTGCACCTCTTCGCGTTTAACGAGAAGGATGTGCTGGTATCGATAACCGCCCTAAAGAATGTGAACCTGGACAGAAACAACCAAACGCTGGTGCCACTCACCAACGGTTACTTCTCCTTTGTCGGGATGGGCAGGGGTGAACGACAAGTTCACCGTTTCATCCTTCACTGAAGGTGGGTGACCACGAAGAAAGACGTGATGCTCACACTCAAGTCGCAAAACAGCCAGGCGATTGCCTTGGGCGACCACAAGGTGTGGCAGGGGGTAAGCCCGGTGGTGTGTTCCTCGATGACCCGAAAGAGGTGGGAACACAGTATAAATACACTGCCGTGAATCTGCAGGAGGTGACTAACCGAGTAAACGTGAAAGTGGAGTTGCACGAACTCGGTACTGGGTGATACGAACCCCAAAGACTTCGTGATAGAGATTTCCTCGTGCGAACGGTACGATGAACATCGATGGCAGCATGCCGCTTAATAAAAGATGGTACTTAACTATCCCACAACTATCGCCTATTCAGACAACAACCTCACCGCCACCTTCTCGCTGATGGACTTGAAAACAGGTTACAACAACCTGATCACGGTGAAAAACGTGGTAACCAACGAGCTCATCTGGCAGGGAGATTTGCTGGGAACGGTCCTGCTGAAGAACGATAACGTGAACCTGGCATGCGATAACGATTTCAACGTGAAATTCGTGATCAAAGACAAGTGCCTCAACTGTGGTACCTACATCTGCTGGGCGATCTACGTGAACGATTGGCAAATTCATAGTTACGAAACGGAATTGGTGAGAAGGTTATTGATAACGTATGTTAGTAAAAGGTAAAATGTAAAGCTCATAAAGTTGAAAGCTCTATTCAGACATATCATCAGTCTAACCCTTATTGGTGGGTTACTTCTGCTGGCTTCTTGCATAAGGGAACAGTTCGATATAGATGAACCCATGCACGAAGAGGACGATGTCTATATGACTTTTCAAGTGAGTTTCAATTCAAACAAACCAACCACTCGGGCACAGGGAACAACCCCATCGATAAATGACGATAGTGACGACTGGGAAGACTACGTGGATAGGCTGGCAGTGCTGGTGTTTGAGACTGACGCCAACGGTGGCACCAAGGTAGCCGAAGAGTATACCAATGCCTCTTTCTTCGTTATGAAGCTGAAAACGGGAACCTACGATTTTTACTTTATCGCCAACTATACCGATACAAATGATGCCATCAAGGCGAAAAACAAGTCGGAGATAAACACCTATCTTCAAGCGGCTGCCGAGTTTAAATCGTTTCAGGGAGCAAAAAGTCCTAACCCGCTTTTCCCCATGGCACGCGTATATCGTAACCAAACAGTGTCGGAGGGAGGCACGTACGCCAACCCCACGCCTTTTAAACCCAATGTGGGATCGGCAGCACAGTTAGAGCCTATTAGCTCTTATGGTCAGGACTGGCAAGGAGTAGCTACCCAGGATAGGGTAAACCTTATTCGTGCCAACACCAAGATAGAGCTAAATATCACTGGCGAAGGGAAAGCCGATGTTGATAAGATTGAATATGTAAACGCGGCGAAAAACTACACGTTTGCCCAATTGGCCGAAACATCTTTACCGGGTCAAGCATTGCTGGCTACCCCGTTGGAATTCGATTTTAGCAAGCCTGTTACAACAGACTTTACAACCAAGCTCTACGTTCCTGAACGGCTGTTTGCCACAGGTGAAACCAAGGGATGGAACACGACTACAGATACTCCCGAAGGGGCAGTCAATTACATTCAAATTACGATGAATGGCGGCAAGGTGTACAAAATACCGGTTGTCTCCAACGGACCCGCCTCCGGGTATCTGGCATTTGCAAGGGGAAGTCAAGCCAACTACAATATTGTCCGTAACCATCATTACCTGTTCAATATCAACGTGCCCGCTGATGATAAGGAGATAGACCTCACGCTACAATTACTACCCTGGACATTGGTGGAGTCACAGCTCGATTTTGTGCGCCCCGAGTACACCATTCATGTTTCACGAGATGGAACGGAATCATTGCAAGATATCTTTACAGAGGTGGAGTTGAAAGACGACATTACAACAAATCAACCCACTTCGGTAACCATTAAGTTTAGCATCACGGCACCCATCGGTACACTTTGGACAGCTTCCATCTCCAATGGGTTGGAATTTGAAATGACCGGTACCACCACCAACGGTATTGTGGACGGCACCGGTACAGAGTACACATTTACCATCACACCCCGTGAACCTTTTGACAAGGCTCCTCGCTACACGGTGTTCTATATTGTAGTGGACGGGAAGGAACTGTTCTTAGGTTTTAAGGACGACGGTACAGGCACAGGCACCTTGATCTCAGATTGTCGCTATGTAGGCGACGGTCCCACGGCGAGATGGAAGTTTAAGCAAACCATGGGGATATAACTGGGCTTACCCGCCGTGCTATAAAAAGTTGAACAAGACAGACATGATAAGATTGTTACAACATATTACATATTTAAGTTTCATCGTAGCCTTTATGATGATAGGGGGATGTGTGCGCGACGAACTGAGCTGCACGCCGATTTTCCTGTTCCCGAAGGGGCTAAGGCAATTGAGCTCTGTTTAGCAGTAAGAAACAGCAACGAGGATCAGGTAGCTACCCGGGGGGTAAGTACCGAACCCGGAGACCACGACAAGGAGAGCTATGATGCCACTACACTAAATGAGAACAAAATAGACAAAATAGATCTGTTCCTATTCAATGCCACCACTAAAAACCTGATTAAAAGCTTTGGGAATACGACTGTTCAACGCCTTACCCCCGATGCCGACCCCACGCAAGCCAATAACTACAAGGTACGGGTAGTGGTACCACAAAGTGAAGTGAATAATCTGGAAGGAAAGAGCGTCCATATCGTTGGAGTTATCAATGCCAAAGCAGATGTGGTTACTGGTGTTACCAAGCTGGCAGATTTAGAGGCAAAGATACAAGACAACTCCAGTGAATTAGACATTATTACCGCTCAAACTCACTTCTTAATGGATGGAAGCTTGTCGTCAGTAACCATTAATTGGGGAACCGATGATCGTTTCACGGTTGCTCAAACATTAGAATTGCGTCGTGCGCTGGCTAAGGTGCGGTTGCGAATTACATCGGTAAATGTGGTGGATTACTCCAATGGGGGTAATACGCAGTATGAGGTGGTGCCGATTGGCAACGTAACAGGGAGTGCCCCGGATATTTCTGTTAAGTTACTGCACTATACCGAAAAAAGTAACGTGATAGCAAGCAGCACTCCGTACGAACCCACCGCGTGGAAAGATACCGAATATAGGGCGATGTCTTGGAAGGCGATGGTTGGTAAAACCAATTCTAACCCTGACCATCCGAATCAATTCCTGATGCACTTCCCCTTCTACGCCTACGAGAACAACTGGTCAGCCGATAAGAAAAAAGAGAGCTACCTGATGGCTCAAATCAGGCTTCGCCCTAAGTTTCAAGAAGATGGAACTACTCCCAATACCGATGACCCCGGTGTTTATTACTACTACCGCTTCCCGGTAAATTACCGAATGCCAATGGACGGAGTGGGAGCGAAAAAATCAATCGTTTAGAACGAAATCACCTCTACGATATTGAGTCTACCATCGCCGAGTTGGGTAGCATAGATGAGGGTACACCTTTAGACGTAACTTCCCACATAGCTATAGAACCTTGGATTACAGCTGATGTGGTAGATGGCACCATGGACGAGGCGCACTACTTGGTGGTAAAAGAGCTTAAACCGATAATGGCGAACGATTCCACTCGCGAAATAGACTATATCTCCAGTCTGCCCGTGGATATTGCCATTAACGAAGCTTACTACGAGTATTACGATATGCGGGGAGACTACTTCAAGGTGGTGTTTACAGCCGATGGAAAGAAGATTACTTACAACAAAGATGGCGGCGTTGTCGTGACCGATACAGGTTTTGTTGCTTACGATGGCTCAACCGTAACCGCTTCTGCGAACTATCTGCAAAATGGCAAGCTGATGGTAGGACATGCCATACCAATTAACTACGAGCCTTTCTATATCAAGTTTACCGTTTCGCAACAGGGAGGTCCCCTCACCCAAGAGGTGTTTGTAACCCAGTATCCACCCATCTATATCACGGGGCGAGAATCCATTGGCTTCCGACCTACTGAGGGGGATATTGCAGCAGGTCGCCCCTATGCCGATTTCCGCTACCACAGCAGCTTAGGAGTAATGTCTACCTATCAAGGAGAAGGTACTCAAAGTGCTCAAAGAAACAATGTCTTTAACCGAATAACATCCAAAGTACCTACTGGTGCCTTTTTAATAGGAAATCCGGTAGATGCAAATGGTTTAACGAAATCAGATGCTGCAAGTAACAACGTGGTATCACCCGAGTTTATTATTGCCACCCAATATGGGATGTCCTATTCTATCCCCCAAAAGGCCGGTGGGACACCAGGTCCAGTAGGGGCTAACTTTGGTACCGGATATGGTCCTTATGCAAGAAATTTATACCCGTCACATTACATTTATCGTGAAGTAGGGCCCAATCCTCCCGGCTATTGGCAAAATGGTTACTATTATTACTATGATAACCAGTATAAAAACTACGGGAATGCGGAAGGGCGCTGCTACAACTACTTTGAAGGGGAGTATGGTACCGATGGATCATACTACGAATACTATCAGAATACTAATAATCAATGGACATATAGAACAGTGTATAAAACCTTTAAATATCAAGGGAGATGGCGTATTCCTACCTTGGCGGAAGCTAAACTAATTGACCAGATACAGGATGATGCCAATACGCTTACCAAGGGACTGATGTATGGTGAAAATTATTGGACGGCAAAGGATGGTACTGCTTATGATTTTAAGAACAACCAAGAGAAACCTTCCAGTACATCTTCATTTGTCCGCTGTATCTTCGATACCGCCCATTTAGATGACAAGTAAATCGCGAAAAAGAGAATGAGAACAACTATCACCATAAAATATCAAATTCTACTCCTGCTCTCAGCATTGTGGGGACTTTTCGCCACTTCCTGCGCTCACGACTCTATTTTCGATCGGATAGAAGAAGAGGTGGTTTCCCCGGTTGCTGAAGGCGAACGGTTTAAAGTCACCATGGGGCTGCAAGCCGATGATTTAAACAAGATACAACTTCGTGCGGGCGGTGTGGAATCGGTTGATGGCGTTACTTCACTAAGGCTTTTGGTTTTTGATGAAAACCAGAAGTTCCTCTATAGCGAAGATGCCGTGCTAGGAGATAAAACCACCGATG